>CAWGIP010000001.1:0-67621 GCA_963822675.1 uncultured Pseudomonadota bacterium
TTCCGAAAGACGCGCTTAGCTATGACGACGCCTCGGACAACCGGCTGATAATCGCCGGCAAGACCGCGCTGATCTTTGACCCACCCTCACCGTACGCGGTCGCGAAGCGTGACGCCCCGCACGTAGCCGAGGATCTGTGGAGCTTTCCCAATCCCGCCGGACCCGCCGGACGGTTCATTCCGTATGTGTACGCGTTTTCCGGAATTTGGCAGTTCAGCCGCAACAAGAGCGCGGCAAAGGATCTCAGCATTTATCTGTCGCAACGGCCGCAATTCGAAGAGCGCACGCGGGCTGTCGAAGGCTTCGACATCCCGGTGCTGATCAGCATGTCCGACTTGCCGATTTGGGCAGAGGTGTCGCCCCCCAAAGGCGTCATGTTCAACTACCCGCTGCGACCGTGGCATCAGGCAAAGCCCTGCGTTCCGGGCTACCCCGCGCCGCCGGAAATCGCCGCGCAGATGTTCAGCCGTGCCACGCATCCGAAAATGCTGGCCAAGCTGTACGCCGGCCAATCCATCAAGGAAGTGATCGCCTGGGCAAAGGAAGAGGTGGAAGGCTACTCGATGTAGCGCCGCCCGGTATTTGACCGGCGGAGTGGGTCGTGGAGCCGCTTAAGCTTGTCGTGACCGCTGGCGAGATCCTTACATACCGCCTGTTCGATATTGCGTACCAGGTGGACCTGGATCGCGCCGGAATTATCCTGGCTCAACGACCCCGGGCCGGGGGAACGCGCAAACGCCTCAGCGCCACGCCACCGAAAGCGGTCGCCTACGATGCGCCGCCGGTTGTTTTAACATTAGACCCGGTATCACTCTCGATCGGCGGAACGGCGTTTGAGGCGACCGTTACCGGAAGGTTGTACGACTTCGGGGTCGTCAGCCTATCCGTGGGCGTCGCTATCCGGGATTTACCGTGGACCGGGTTCGTGGATCTGTTGAACGGGCTGGCCAACTCGATCGGGCCAGGCTCCGATTCGCGGCTTTGGAGCGAACTCGCCGGGCGCGTCCGTGAGGAGCTGGCGCAGGCGCTGGTTCGCCCCGCCACCGCAATGCTGCAAGAGGACTACATCGTCGGGTTGGTACGCTCATTCGACCAGCCGATGACAGCGACGGGAATCCTTGAGAGCCTGGACCTTGTGCCGTTGCTGTCGGGCGAACGGCTGCCGCTCTCGGAGTTTGCGCGACAGGACTTGTTGCGCCACCGGTTCTCCTACTATACCGACGATCTCGCGGTGCTGACCTGGGATCGCGCCTTCATATTTGAACCGCGTGCCGATTCCGACGTCGTCGACGTGCTGGAGGTTGCCAACGCACAATTGCTGGAAATGCGCTACTATGACGAGCTGCTGGATGACGAGCTTCCGCGGATGTACGAGCTGGTACAGAAAACTACGCGTGCGGGCGGCATCCTGTCATCCCGACGGTTTGTCCGGCTCGCACACCGCCTTTATACACTGGTTGCGGAAGTAACCGAGTTGACAGAGAAAGTGGACAACGCGCTGCAAGTCACCGAAGACGTTTATCTCGCGCGGATTTACGCCGCCGCGCTCGATCTGTTTCGTGTGCGCTCAGTCGCTCAGGCGGTAGATCGCAAGCTTGCCATTATTCGCGACACGTATACCGCCCTGTATGACGAGGCCTCCAGCGGCCGCGCGGCCCTTCTCGAAATCGCGGTTGTGGCGTTGATCGTGATCGAAATCCTTATCGCGATCTGGGGGCGTTGAGAGGCGGATTGTCTTTAGTCAAGTCAACCGGCGGCCTGAAGAGCCCGGGCCAATCCGAGCAGGTGTCGAACATTGGTTGCAAGCGGGTCGTTAAGCTGCCGGCAATGCTTTCGCGGTTACGTGCCAGACCTGAGTGAGGCGTCCCGAACGCGGTATGGCACTAACGAACGCAATGGTGTCCGACTCTGGTCGAGCGGCTGTTGCCGGCGACGATCAACGCGGCCAATTCGACCGCCGGCTGCTCGACGATCGCGAGCGCTTTCTCGCCTTTGCTGCGTATTCCGGGGCAAGTCGGCCAGGCATTCCGAGTTTATGTCGGCCACTGATTCCGAGGTGATTTCGGCCATTCCGATTTGATGTCGGCCACCCCCTGAGGGGGTGGCGTTGCCCGACTGCTGGGCAGGTGAGCGGTCTGCCGTCTCGTCAGGGCGAGAGGGGGACCGATGCCGGCCGAGAGAGTGTCGATGCGACGCGTGCGCGAGATCCTGCGGTTGAAGTTCGAGTGTGGCGCGTCCGATCGGGCGATCGCGATAGCGGTGTCGGTGGCGCGCAGCACGGTGCAGCTGTGCCTGCTTCGGGCTGCGGCAGCGGGGTTGAGCTGGCCGTTGCCGGCGACACTGACGGACCAAGGCCTCGAGGCGATGCTGTTCGCCTCCACGCACGGCGCCAAGCCGGGCAGTCGGCGCAAGGCGGAGCCGGATTGGGCGGCAATCCACCATGAGCTGCGCCGGCCCGGGGTGACGCTGCTGCTGCTCTGGGAGGAATACCGAGCGATCCATGCCACGGGCTACGGCTACAGCCGCTGGTGTGACCTTTACCGCAGTTGGGAAGCCCGGCTGTCGCCGACGATGCGTCAGGCGCACCCGGCCGGCGAGCGGCTGTTCGTCGATTATGCCGGGCATCCGGTGGAGGTGGTGGACGCCAGCACCGGCGAGCTGCGGGCGGCGCAGGTGTTCGTCGCGGTGCTGGGCGCCTCGAACTACACCTACGCCGAGGCGACCTGGACGCAGAGCCTGCCGGACTGGACCGGTTCGCATGTGCGCGCCCTGGAATTTCTCGACGGCGTGCCGCGCACGATCGTGCCCGACAATCTGCGTGCGGCGGTGCTGCGGGCGAACTGGTACGAGCCCGGGATCAACCCGACCTACCGCGACCTGGCGGCGCACTACGGCGCGGCGATCCTGCCGACACGGGTGCGCCGGCCGCGCGACAAGGCGAAGGTCGAGGCCGGCGTGCTGGTGGTGGAGCGCTGGATCCTGGCGCGCCTGCGCAACCAGCGCTTCTTCTCGCTGGCCGAACTCAACGCGGCAATCGCGGCGTTGGTCGCCGACCTCAACGCGCGGCCGATGCGCAAGCTGGGGGTCAGTCGCCGCCAGCTATTCGAGGAACTGGACCGGCCGTCGCTGTCGCCACTGCCGGCGGAGCCCTTCGTTTATGCCGAGTGGCGCATCCGCCGCGTCGCACTCGATTACCACGTCGATGTCGATGGCCACTATTATTCGGTTCCGCATCGATTGCTGCGCGAACAGGTCGAGGCCCGGATCACCGCCCGAACGATCGAGCTGTTCCACAAGGGCGAGCGCGTGGCGGTGCATCTGCGCGGCGGCCTGCGCGGTCGGCACACCACCTTGCCCGAGCACATGCCGCGCGCGCACCGGCGCCATGCCGAGTGGACGATCGAGCGCATCGGTCGCGAGGCAGCCGGAATCGGCGCCGCAACCGGGCAGCTGACAGCGCTGATCCTGCAGAGCCGGCCGCATCCCGAGCAGGGCTTCCGCGCCTGCCTCGGTATCCTGCGCCTGGTACGCACCTACGGTCGCGACCGCGTCGAAGCCGCCTGTGCACGCGGTCTGGAAATTGGCGCGCGCTCCTACGGCAGCGTGCAGTCGATCCTGCAGCACGACCTTGATCGCCACCCGCCCGCAGCCGCGGCGGAGCACGAGTTGCCGTTGCTGCACCCGAACATCCGCGGTTCCGGCTATTACCATTAAGGAGAAGCGCCTTGCTGACCCACCCAACACTCGACCAGTTGCGCCAGCTCGGCTTTGCCGGAATGGCGCGCGCCTTCGAGGAGCTGGCCGCCAACCCAAGTGGCGCCGAGCTCGATCATGCCGAATGGCTCGGATTGCTGCTCGATCGCGAGCTCGCCGATCGCCGGGATCGCAGACTGAAAGCGCGCCTACGTTACGCCCGGCTGCGCCACCAAGCCGCGGTCGAGGACGTCGACTACCGAACCGCGCGCGGCCTGGATCGGGCGCAGTTTCAGAAGTTGGCACTGGGCGGCTGGATCGAGGAGCGCCAGAACCTGATCATCGAAGGGCCGACCGGGGTCGGCAAGTCATGGCTTTCCTGCGCTCTCGGGCACCGCGCCTGCCGTGACAATCATTCGGTGCTCTATCAGCGCATTCCGCGGCTGTTCGCCGATCTGGCGCTGGCTCGCGGTGACGGTCGTTACGCCAGGCTGATGCGCGGGCTCGGCGGCGTGAAACTGCTCATCCTGGACGATTGGGGACTGCAGCCGCTCGGTCCGGAGCAACGTCACGACTTGCTCGAGATCGTCGAGGACCGCTACGGCCGCGGCTCCACGCTGATTACCAGTCAGGTTCCGGTCGATCGCTGGCACGACCTGATCGGTGCTCCCACTCTGGCCGATGCCATCCTCGACCGCATCGTCCACAACGCCCATCGCATCCAACTGCGTGGCGACTTCCTGCGCCGGAAGAAATCTCGGGAAGTCGCCGCCGCTTGACCTTGCCGCGATCAGCATGGAGAGATCATCACGCCACGAGCAACGCCACCCCGGCCGACATCGATCGGAACGGCCGGCCGACTTCAATCGGAATGGGTGGCCGACATCAGGCCGGAATTACCGGCCGACTTCATCGGAATGCGCACTTTGCCTTTGCCGGCGCGGATTTGCTGCTGGAAGCTGGCGCGGACGGCCGCATTGTATTCGCCGCCGGTGCGTTTCGCGGTCGGTTCGGATGCGACCCGGAAAGCCTGGTCGGCAAACCGGTTGCGGCTGTGGTGGCTTCCGAGGACATGGCTGCCTTCACGACATGCCTTGCGCTGCTGACGGCGCGGGGACGGGTAGCGCCGATGGCGTTGCGTCTCGCAGGTGCGGAGCGGACGCCCTACGTCATGTCGGGCATGACCCGATCCGGGCCGGCCGGCGCGACGAGACTGTGCCTGAGTTTCGGCACCCCGGCCGGACCTTTGCCCAAGCGCGATCCGGAGCTTTGTTCCGGCGCGGTCTTCCGCCGCGAGGCGGAAGGGTTTCTTCGCGCCGCCGAGGGTGTCTCGGCTGCGTCCGCGCCGATACTGGATCTGCTGGAAATCGCGAGTTCCGGCGGGGCTCTGCCGCAATCAGACTTGGCTGCAGCGATCTTGGATCAAGCGGGTGCCGGGAACGCGGCCGGCGCGCTCGGTCCGGGCCGCTTTGGGTTATTGCGCGCTCCGGACGCCGCAGGCGCACCAGACCCGGGGGAAATCGTCGCGCGATTGCAGCAGGCGCTCAAAGGGCGGGGATTCGACGTGCGTGTCGCCTCGGCGCGCGCGGCTGGCCCTCGCGGGAGATCCGGTGGAGCAGTCCACTTTGCAGGCGGTTCGTGCGCTCCGCTACGCGCTTTCCGCTTTTTCTCGTGGCGGCGCGTCGGCAATGGCGGGCTTCGAAAACGGGCTGACCGGCTTTGTCAGGAACGCCACGACCCGCATCGACGACATGCGTCGCGCCATTGCCGAGCGCCGCTTCCGCCTCGCTTTCCAGCCGATCGTGCGGCTTGAGGGGCGCACGCTGCATCACTACGAAGCGCTGCTCCGCCCGGACGAAATTCGCGGCCTCCCTACCGGCAGTCCGGCCGACTTCGTGAGCCTGGCAGAAATGTTCGGACTCGCCGAGGAGCTTGATTGGGCGGTATTCGAGTGCGCGCGCGAGGCGGCCGCGCGTGCGGGTGCTGCCGTCGCCATCAACTTGTCGGGCCTTTCGGTGCAGAGCCCAGCGTTCCGCGAGCGCCTGCTCGCGGGCCTTGAACGAGCGCCGGGAGGACCGACGCCGCGCCTGCTGGCGGAAGTCACGGAGACGGCGGAGATCGAGGATGAGGCAGCCGCCGCGCAGACGATCGAAGCGGTCCGGCAACGGAACGTGCCGGTATGCATCGATGATTTCGGTGCCGGCGCCGCGGCCTTCCGATACCTGCGCCGTTTCCGGGTGAACCACGTAAAGGTGGATGGAACCTGTGTGCGCCAGGCCGCCGAGAGCGAGCGTGATCGTGGCTTCGTCGCGGCCATGGTCGACCTCTCGCTCAACGTAGGCGCGGAAACGATTGCCGAGCAGATCGAAACCGAAGCGGTCGCCGAGGTGATGAAATCGCTCGGTGTGCGCTATGGGCAGGGATGGTTGTTCGGCCGGGCGGGCGATCTGCCGATCACGCCCATAATGCCGGCGCGTCGCTCTCGCGCGGTATAGGAAAGGCCGGAGACGGCCTGACGAGACCCGATCCGTCCCGGGAGCGGAGAGGGCATCGCGCGTTATGAGCAGCTTCGGCTTCAGACTTCGGCACACAGATGGGCCGGCGCGCGTCGGCGTGATCGAGACCGCGCACGGGCGCATCGATACCCCCGCCTTTATGCCCGTGGGAACCGCCGGCACGGTGAAGGCCGTGACCGCCGATGCGGTCCGCGAGACGGGCGCGCAGATCGTGCTTGCCAACACCTACCACTTGATGCTGCGCCCTGGCGCGGACCGGGTGGCGCGGCTTGGCGGACTGCATCGGCTGATGGACTGGCCCGGACCGATCCTGACCGATTCCGGCGGGTTCCAGGTGATGTCGCTGGCCAAGCTGCGCCGGCTCGATGCGGACGGCGTCACCTTTCAGTCGCATCTCGACGGATCCAGCCACCGGCTGACGCCCGCGCGCTCCGATCGAGATCCAGCATCAGCTTGACGCGACGATCAGTATGGTGCTGGACGAATGCACGCCCTTTCCCGCCACCTTAAGGACCGGCCCGCGCCTCGATGGAGCTATCGATGCGCTGGGCGGCGCGTCGAAGGCAGCATTCCAAGCGCGCCCCGGCTACGCGCTGTTCGGCATCGTCCAGGGCAGCGTCTTTCCGGAGCTGCGCGCCGCGTCTGCCGAAGCACTCACCGGCATCGGCTTCGACGGCTACGCGATCGGCGGGCTGGCGGTCGGCGAGGGTCAGGCCGCCATGTTCCGCGTGCTGGACGCGGCCTTACCCCTGCTGCCGACGCCGAGCGCCGCGCTATCTCATGGGCGTGGGCACGCCGGACGACATCATCGGCGCGGTTGCAGCGCGGCATCGACATGTTCGACTGCGTGATCCCGACCGCGTCGGGACGCATGGCGCGAGCCTATACAAGAAGCGGCGTGCTCAACCTGCGCAATGCGCGCTTCGCCGATGATCCGGCGCCGCTGGACCCGTCTGTCGCTGCCCGGCCTGCCGGCAGCACAGCCGCGCCTATCTGCATCATCTGTTTAGGTCCGGAGAGATGCTGGGGCCGATGCTGCTGACCTGGCACAATTTGACCTGTTATCAGGATCTGATGCGACGGGCTCCGGAAGGCGATCCCGCCGGCCGATTGGCCGAATACGCCGTGCGCTTCGCGGCCGGCTGGAGGGCCAGAGGAACCGCCATGACCGAAAACGCCACTGCCGGATTGACACAGCTTGGCCGTCCCGCGCCGATGCCTCGCTCGCCGGAGGAGGCACAGTCTGGAGCGGGTCGCGAATCCGGCATCCGGCGCAGCCTACCTCATCCGCTTTCACCTGCCCCGAATTCACCTCGCTTTGTCCTATGACCGGCCAGCCCGATTTCGCGCATATCGTGATCGACTACGTTGCCGCGCGACTGGATCGTGGAGAGCAAGTCGCTCAAGCTGTTTCTGGCCTCGTTCCGCAATCATGGCGCGTTCCACGAAGCCTGCACCATGCAGATCGCGGAGCGGCTGGTCGCGCTGCTGGACCCGGTATGGCTGCGGATCGGCGCCTACTGGTTCCCGCGCGGCGGCAATCCCGATCGACGTATTCTGGCAGACGGGGCGCCGCCCGAGGGCGCGTGGATCCCGGCGCAGGACGTGCCACCTATCGCGGCCGGGGATGAAAAATGCCGCCCGACACGAGCAGCCGCGCTGATCCGCGATCGCGCCTTGGCGCTCGGGTTCGATGCCGTGGGGTTCTGCCGCGCCGAACTGGGTCCCGAGGCGCGCGAGCGGCTGAGCGAGTTCCTGCAAGCCGGCCAGCACGGTGACATGGGTTGGCTCGCGGGGCGCGCCGAGCAGCGCAGCCATCCGCGCGCGCTCTGGCCGGAGGCGCGCAGCGTCATCGCGCTTGGCCTGTCTTATGCGCCGGAAGACGACCCGCTTTGGGTCGCTTGAGCATCCGGATCGCGGCAGCATTTCCGTCTATGCGCGCAACCGGGACTACCACGACGTGGTGAAAGGGATGCTGAAGCATCTCGCGCAATTCGTCGTTGTCGCGTTCGGCGCGGGTGTGAAGGTGTTCGTGGATACCGCGCCGGTGATGGAAAAGCCGCTCGCGCAGGCAGCCGGGCTCGGCTGGCAGGGCAAGCACACCAATCTCGTATCGCGCCGGCACGGTTCCTGGCTGTTTCTGGGGGAGGTCTACACCACGCTGGACATTACGCCCGATCCGCCGCATGCGGATCGGTGCGGCAGCTGCACGCGCTGCCTGTCCGTCTGCCCGACGAATGCCTTCCCGGCGCCCTATCGGCTGGATGCCACCCGCTGCATTTCGTATTTGACGATCGAGCACCGGGGGCCCATTCCGCACGCATTGCGCCCGTTGATCGGCAACCGCATTTATGGTTGCGACGATTGCCTTGCCGTCTGTCCCTGGAACCGCTTCGCCCGCGCGGCCACCGAGCCGAAGCTGCGCGCCCGCGCCCGACCTGACTGCGCCGGAACTGGCGGACCTGGCGGTCACTGACGACGCCGGCTTTCCGCGCGATGTTCGCCGGCTCGCCGATCAAGCGGATCGGGCGTAACCGGTTCGTCCGGAATGTTCTGGTTGCGATCGGCAATTGCGGCCAGCGGTGCTTGCTGCCGGTCGCCGCCCGGCTGCGCCGAGATCCGGATCCGGTCGTAGCCGAGGCAGCTTGTTGGGCCTTGCGAGCGGCTCGCCGCGCGACCGGGCGGAGGCGAAGGCGAGGCGGCCGGAGGCTGACAATCCCGTGAGGGGGGCGTGCGCGTGCCCGGGGGCGAACGTTCAGAACACGGTGGCTGGGAAAAGGCTGGGCATGCGGCGCCCGAGGGCGGCAGTCGATGGGTTGGGGCCGGTCCGATAGCCGGGCGACGCGTCATTGCTCCGGTGGGCGGCGTGTGAGCGGCTTGGTCAAGCGCAGCTTCGCCTTGGCCGGGCACCGGACCAGCGTGGCACTGGAAGACGAGTTCTGGACCGCTTTGATCCAGGTAGCGGCGGAACGTGGTCAGACCTTGTCGGCGCTCGTGGCGCAAACCGATGCCGCCCGCAATCCGGCCAGACCCTTGGCCTCAGCGTTGCGCGTGTTGGCCTTGTCGCAGTTCTTCCGTCCGCCGCAAGCGCGTTAACAACTCGGCAAGAAATCCAGCCGCATTGTCTGCGCGAAAAGCCACACGAAAGAAGGCAGGATGCCCTCGCGCCCTCCGGCCGCCTTGGCCGCCCCCCGGATTTCGCCGATGATTTTGTCCGATCGGCTGATCGCGCTCGCCGAGGACGCGGACCGCGCCGGGCTGACCGGCACGGCGGCACGGCTGGTCGAGCTTGCGTGCACTGTATTTGACGAAGCGCGCACCGGATCGGCGCCCGATGGCGCGAGCGGCAATGGCGCAAGCGGGCTGCATCGAGCGGGCGTGGCGCTCTGATATAAGCGCTGCGGCGGCGGTTTCCGTTGCTTGTTGCCGTGATCCATGTAGGGCTAGCATCGCTCCGGAGGCTCAGATGGACGCCTTGGGCAAGAGGCTCGCCCGAGTAACATTTGCCTCGGCGGTCAGTCTCATCGGTCTTGGACCGTGCCATTCCGTACTCGGCGGCAGTCTCGACGGATGTGACCTGGCGCGGATCGCAGCGCATAACGCGGTGCTGGACGCATATGCGCCGGTGTTGTCCGATCTGGCGGTTAGATCGTCCGCGCCGGCCCTTGTAGATGAACTCAAGCACCAAGAAGCGATGGACCTCGGCAGGGCTGACGAGAAAGCTTCAACGGATTGCTACGACAGCAACGATCCGGTCGAGAAATTCGTTGCTATGGCTCAGGCGATCGCGGCACAGGGGATACGCGCGGTGCTATCACGCAACGGCATCAGCGAAAAGGTGGTCCGGCTTCAGGACGATCTTCACCGAGAAGATTGACGGCGACTGCTACGCTAAAGACTATACATGTCGTCCTCGGTCAGCGCCTCCACGTCGTCGTCGGTGATGTCCTGAGATAAGGAAAATCCCTGTTTTACGGCCATGACGAGCCACGTGAGAGTGGAATCGGACATGGTAAACCAAGGGTTGGTCCAGCGGCCATCGCCCTTGTCGCCGGAACGATGTCCCGGCGCGCCGAAGTTTTGCTCGAAGGGCTTGAAGTCCCTGAGCCAGAACGCCTCCTGGTCGCCGATGAAATACACCGACCCGCCTCTGCCCACCAGGTCCGATCCGTCCCACCGCCCCTTGACTTGCTGGAGATGAACGGAATCGTTGCAATACCAAACACCGTTCGACTTGATGCTCACCCAAACCGCGCTTGACCCGCCGCCCGGCTCATTGGCCCAGACATTCAGTCCCCAGAGTGTTGTCATAGCAAGTGGCCTTTCATCAGAAAGCCGGCCTGCAGCGGCGCGTTCGTGCTGATGATGGCGAGTTGCGCTCGCTCGCTTTCGGCGATGCAGGATCGCAGACCGCAAATCGAACGCCTGTGATGGCTGTCACTCCACTGGAATGAAGCTCTCACGGCTCCGGGCGTCGCGGGGGCATACCGTCGAAAATCGTGAGGCCCGCCGGAATGACGGCCCAAGGCGGACAGCCGCGCGTGAAGATTGCCACCGTTGGGCGAAACCACGACGGCTCATCCAAAGAGCCTGCGTAAATCGTGAAGGATTTCGGATCTGCCGATTTCGCCGCCGAACACGAGGCTGCCGCAGGCGGGACAGAAATTGCGGACGGCATCGTTGCCGTTTGCGGCTTTCGACGTGAAGGTTCGTGTTTGACCGCTGAAGCGGACATCGCTCGCGGCGACGCCGATGAAAGGAATGAAGCCCGAGCCGGATGCCTTACGGCAGTCGACACAATAGCAGTGGCCCGCGAACAGCGGATCGCCCTGCATTTCATAGCGGAGTGCGCCGCAAAGGCATCCGCCGGTATGACGCTCTTCGCTGTTGCTCATCGCCCGCCGTCCTTAAAGTAGCGAGAAGCGCACAGGTATAGCGCTCGGGTCGTCCGAAGGCATCGTCGTGTCAAGCAAATGAGCCGTGCGCGCATCAGTTGGCGGACGGTTTACGGCCGAGTACATGAATGACCAAGTTCCCTGCACGGACTGAGGAGGGCCGCGTGATCGACCATACCGGCATTGGAGTTGCGGATATGGGCCGTTCGGCCAGTTTCTACGACGCAGCCTTGGGCGCGCTCGGCTTGCGCCGGGTGAGACAGATGCCCGTTAACGTGGGGACTGACGGCATCGGCTACGGGCTCGATTATCCGGTCTTTTGGATCGACCGATACCATCCGCACTCGGTCCGGCAACATACCGCATTTGCAGCCAAAAGCAGGGCGCAGGTCGTTGCCTTTCACGCCGCGGCGCTGAAGGCAGGCGGGATGGATAACGGCGCGCCCGGCCTGCGCAGACCGAATTACTACGCCGCGTTCGTCCTCGATCCGGATGGCAACAATATCGAGGCGGTCTTCCGCGGCGATGAAGCGTCGGCTCTAGAACAGGGCTGACAGCGGCGCTATCTCAAGATCGTGCGCCGGCTGCGGTTGTCCCGGATGCCGTCCGGCCCGTTGCGGCAGCACGAACAGACACACGATAATGAATGCCGCGATCACCGCCGAGGCGAGAGGACGGCTTAGGGCAAGGCCGCCGTGGCTCACGGGCTTGTCGAGGAAATCCCCGACGGTCGCGCCGAGCGGCCGGGTGAGGATAAAGGCCGCCCAGAACAGCAGCACGCGCGACACGTTCGTCGAAAAGTAAAGTCCGGCTATCACCGCGAGGCCCGCGCCGAACACGAGCGCACCGCCCTCGTAGCCCAGCCCGCCGGTGTCGGCCAACCAGTCGCCGAGCGCGGTGCCGAGCGTCTGCGAGAAGGTGATAGCCGCCCAGTAGAACGCCTCCACCTTCGGCGTGCTGACGGTGTTCACCGAAATGCTGCCTTGCGACCAGTACCAGAGGCCGAGCACGGCCATAAGGCAGATGAAGAGCAGCGATGAACCGCCCGTATAACCGATGCCAAGTGAGCGGTCGGCAAAATCGGCCATGGTCGTGCCGAAGGTGGTGGACGCAACGATCGTCGCCCAGTAGAGCAACGGGTGGAATTTCTTTGCGAGAATCTGCGCTATCACCAGGACGATCAGCACACCGAGAAAGAGGGCGGTGCCGGCGAGATAACCCCAGTTCAATGTCATGGTGACCGAATCGCCGCCGGTTTCACCCAACGTCGTTGCGGCGATTTTGATGACCCAGAAGACCAGGGTAACTTCGGGGACCTTGCTCAGGACCTCGTGTTGCATTCTGTCGTGCATGGATTGGGTCACCGCCTTTGTTCGAAATGTCTCGCGATCGCCCCTGTCGATATCGACTGTCGGTTTGCGGATGCAACCCCTGCCCACTGTGGCAGGCTGCTTACCGCCGAACATCATGTGCCGAAGCACGGGCAGGGCTGATCTGTAGCACCTGAGACCGCGGCAATCCGTGCTTGGCAGCACGCCTCATGCTCCTAGACTGCAACTGGTCCTGGATCGCAATCCAACGGAGGCATTCAGCGAGGATCGGGCCCGTTTGCGTTGTTTTCGCGGACGCGAGCAGAAGGAGCCGAATGATGAGAGATCCGCACCAGATCGTCTCGCGAGGGGAGTGGCTTGCGGCCCGAAAGGCGCTGCTGGCCAAAGAGAAGGAATTTACCCGACTGCGCGATCAGTTGAGTGCCGAACGCCGAGCACTGCCTTGGGTCAGGATCGACAAACAATACGTGTTTGAGGGTTCGAACGGCAAAGAGACGCTCGCCGACCTGTTTGGCGGACGGAGCCAGTTGATCATCAAACACTTCATGCTAGCGCCCGGACAGGAGAGTCCCTGTGTGGGTTGCTCGTTCGAGGTTGACCACATCGACGGCATCCTGGTGCATATCGAGCACAACGATGTCAGCTACGTGGTTGTCGCGCGTGCGCCCTATGCGGAAATCGAGGCGGTGAAGCAACGCATGGGCTGGCGGTTCAAATGGGTTTCGTCGTTCGGCAGTGATTTCAATTATGACTTCCATGTGTCCTTTATGAAGGAGCAAATGGCAAAGGGGGAGGCGCACTACAACTACCGCAAGGGCTCCGTGCCAATGGAAGATTTGTCCGGGCGCAGTGTCTTCTACAAAGACTCAGACGGCAGTATTTTCCACACCTACTCATCCTTCGGGCGTGGCGGAGAAGACATGCACGGCGCATACCGGTTGCTGGACATCACGCCGAAAGGCCGCAATGAGACCGGTCTGTATCACAACATGCACGATTGGGTTCGGCACCACGATCGGTATGATGAGGCGGTTGTTGATCGCACCGGGGTGGCAGCCAGCACGAGCGACTAACGGTTGGTCGCGCTTGCTGGACTGCTCCAAGACCGGCCTATGCGAGCACAATTCCGGAGCGGCCGGCCGACACCCGGTTCGCGCAAAGAAAAACCCCCGGCACCGGCCGGGGGTCGCACAAGATGCTCCCGTTAAGAAACCCGTTCGCTCAGCGGCGGTTGCCGTTGCCGAACAGCTGCAGCATCAGCAGGAACAGGTTGATGAAGTTCAGATAGAGCGACAGCGCGTCATACACGCTGCGCTTGGCCGCAAGCTCGGTGCCCTCGGCATACGCATACTGCACGTAGGTGGCCCTGATCCGTTGCGTATCCCACGCGGTGAGCCCGACGAATACCAGCACGCCCACCACGCTCACCACGAACTGCAACTGCGTGCTGTGGAAGAACACGTTGACCACGCTCGCGATGATTATGCCAAACAGGCCCATCATCAGGAAGCCCGCGAACCGCGACAGATCGGTACGCGTGACGTAACCGTAGATGCTCGTCGCCGCGAACGTGGCGGCGGCGATGAAGAACACCCGCGCGATCTCGGTATTGGTATAGATCAGGAAGATATTGGTGATGCTAAGCCCCATGGCCGCGCAGAACAGCCAGTAGATCGTCTGCGCCGCCGTGCGGCTAAGCTTGTTGATCCCGAAACTCAGCACCAGCACGAAGGCCAGCGGCAGGAAGATCGAGATCATGGCTAGCGGGCTGGACGTGCGCATCAGACCGTTCTGGGTCTGTACCACCGGATAGAAGGCGTCGATCGCCGAGGTGTTGGCGATGACGTACGCCACGATGCCGGTCAGCAGCAGACCGGAGCACATCCAGTTATAGACCCGGAGCATGTACGCCCGCAGCCCCGCATCAACAACGGCGGAGGCCGCAGTGGCGCTACGTCGATCGCCCGGGTACGTCCGGTAGTCGGGACTGTAGGCCATTGGTTGTTCGTCCTCTCAGGCGGGTGAAGACCCGCGCGCATCGACAGTGGCGATATCCGGGCGGTAATTCAAGAAAGTCCCGGAATGAAGTCCGTTTCATTCGTTCCGCAGTTGCGGCGCCGCCTTGGCCCGCAGCGCGGCCGACGTGCCAACATAACCGAACAGCAGCATCATGGCGAGCGCCCCCGCAAGGGTGGCGCTCAGCCGACCGGGTAGGAACACCCAGTCGGCAAGCATGATATAATGCAGAACCGCCCAACTTGCCACGGCGCCAATCAGTCCCGCGAGCAGTCCCGAAGCCAGCCCGAGTGCCCCGAACTCGGCGAGCCAGGCGAGGCGAAGCTGGGTCCGCGTGGCGCCGAGCGTCTTCAGGATCACAGCCTCGTGAGTCCGTCGTCGCCGCCCCGCCGCCACCGCGGCCATCAGCACCAGGATGCCGGCGGCGAGCGTGACCGAGCCCGTGAGCGCCAGTGCGGTGGCGATCTGGCCCAGAATGGTCCCGACATCGGCCAGGACCGCGTCCACGTCGATCCCCGTGACGTTGGGTAGAGTGTCGGTCACGCGCCGCAGCAGCAAGCCCCGATCGGGCGCTGCCACCCGCACCGTGGCAATATGCGTATGAGGTGCGCCGGCTAGCAGGCCGGGGCTCGCCACCATGATGAAATTCAGCCCGAGCCGGCGCCAGGCGATCTCCCGCAGGTTGCTCACCCGCAAGTCAATGTCCCGCCCCAGCACGTTTACCGTGATCGTGGCGCCGACCCCGATGCCCCACCCCTTGGCCAGATCCGCGTCGAGCGAGACTAATGGTGGCCCGCTATAGTCGGGCGTCCACCATTGCCCCGCGACCAGTCTTGTTCCGGGCGGTGGCCGGGCGGCATAGGTCAGACCGCGATCGCCGCGCAGCCCCCAGCGCGAATCGGGCGCGGCGCGCGCCGCCACCTGTTCGGCCGGCACGCCGTTTACGGACACGATCCGCGCCCGAAGGCTCGGCATCTGCTGCATCGCCTGGAATCCCGGCGTGGCATGCACCAGGCCCTCGAACCGCGCGAGCTGGTCGGATTGGACATCGACGAAATAGAAATTCGGCGCGTCGGCTGGCATTTCCTGCATCACCGCACGGCGCATGTTGCCCTCGATCAGCACCACGGCGGCGAGCGCGGAAAGGCCGAGCCCGATCGAGACCAGCATCAGCGGCGTTGCTGCTCCTGGCCGATGCAGGCTTGCCAGTCCCAGCCGCACCGGCAGAGGGAGCGCTCGGCCGGCCAGGGAAGCCGCCCGCATCAGCGCCGCGGCGCCCAGGCGGAAGATTAGCAGCGCAGCCACGGCCGACGCACAGAACCAGGCGGCCAGGAACCGGTCATTGGCCGCGGCGATCGCAAGCCCAGCCAACGCCACGACCAGCACCAGATTTGCCGCGATGATCGCCGCCGGTGGCCGGACGTGTTCGGGGATCAGCGCGTCGCGGAACAGCGCGGCACCCGGGATGCGAGCGGCCCGCCCGAGCGGCCAGAGAGAAAATACGAGCGCGGTCAGGACGCCGTAACCGGCGGCGAGCGCGAGCGGGGCGGGATAAATCCCCCCTTCGGGCGGCACCGGCAGAAGCCCCCCGAGCCACCCCTCCAGTGCGGCAGGCAATGCGGCGCCCGTGGCAAGCCCCGCCAGAATGCCGAGCCCGGCCAGGGCCATCACCTGGATCAGGCAGACTGCGAAGACCAGCCCGGACGAGGCGCCAAGGCAGCGCAGCGTGGCGATATCGCGCGCCCGCGCATCTAGCCAGGCGCGCACGCCATTCGCCACGCCGATGCCGCCCACCAGCAGCGAGGTCAGCCCGACCAGAGTCATGAACTGGCTCGTCTCGTCGATGAACCGGCTCACGCTGGAGACGGCATCTACCGGCCTCCGCACCCGCCAGCCCTCTTTGGGAAACGCGGCCTGAAGCGCCCGGCCAACCGCCTGAGCCTGCGCGGGGTCAGGCAGAATGGCACGCACCGCATACGAAACCAGCGAGCCGGGCACGACCAGGCCGGTCGCCGGCAAGGCGGCCTTGGCGATCAGAACCGGAGCGCCCAAAATCGCCGGGCTGGCCACCCGGTCGGGTTCGGAGACCAGGGCGCCGCGCAGGCTGAAGGTCTCCTCGCCGAGCCGCGCCGTCTGGCCGGCATGCAGTCCGAGCCGCGCGAGCACCACCGGATCGGCCAGCAGCCCGAAGCGCCCGTCGTGCTCGCGTAAAGCATCCTGCAGCGGCTGCGGCGGCTCGATCGCGGGCAAGCCGATCAGCGGCCAGGCGGCATCGGCCGCACGCAGCATAACCAGCGTGCGCTGGCCGGACGGGGCGACCAGCAGCGAGCGCATCTGTGTGACCTCCGATGTCTGGGCACCATGCGCGTGCAGCCAGGCCAGGAGCGCGGGTGGCGGCGACTGCGCGCCCGTCTGTACCTCCAGATCGCCGCCGAGGATGCGCCGCCCGTCCTCGGACAAGCCGCGCTCCGTGCCCGCGCGCAGCGTGCCCACCGCGGCGATGACTGCCACGCCCAAGGCGAGGCAAAGCAGGACCACCCAAAGGCCGCGAACCCCGCCCCGCAGCTCTCGCCTTGCCAGTCTGAGCGCAAGTATCACGCCGCAGAGCCAGCTCGCATCGTCGCGGACACCTCAGCGCGCACGATCCGTCCGTCTTCCAGATGCAAGCATTTGTGGCAGCGCCCGGCGAGCGCCGGATCATGCGTGATTAGCACCAGCGTCGCCCCGGTTTCAGCTTGGCGCGCGAACAGCAGGTCCATGACCGCAGCGCCGGTGGCGTTATCCAGATTACCGGTCGGCTCGTCGGCTAGCAGCAGGCTTGGCTTGGGTGCGAAGGCCCGCGCGAGTGCCACACGCTGCTGTTCGCCTCCCGAAAGCTGGCCGGGGAGGTGCGTCAGGCGGTGGCCGAGCCCGACCGCGCGCAGCGCGGCCGCGGCCAACCCCCGCGCATCGCGCGCACCCGCGAGTTCCAGCGGCACCGAGACATTCTCGAGCGCGGTCATTGCGGCGATCAGATGGAAGGCCTGAAAGACGATGCCGATCTCCCGCCGGCGCAGGCGAGCGAGCGCGTCCTCGCCCCAGCCGGTTATCTCCTCGCCCGCGAATTGAACAGACCCGGCGGTGGCGCGCTCCAGCCCTGCCAGCACCATCAGCAGGCTGGTCTTGCCCGAGCCGGACGGCCCGACCAGCCCGATCGTCTCGCCGGTCAGGATGTCGAGATCGATGCCGCGCAGGATGTTGACCGGCCCGGCGGAGGACGGCACGGTCAAATGCAGGTCGCGCGCTGCGACGAGTGGCTGGCCCGGCAGAAGCGACGGGACCCGGGACGGCGGTAGGAAATCCATGATCGGATCATATGGCCCCGCGCGCCGACGGCGGAATGCCGCGATTGCCGCCGGGCTCGCCTGTTTGGTCGGCGCCGCCGCGCCCGCCCCGCCTGTTCGCTTGCTGGTCCTGGGCGACTCGCTCGCCGCGGGCTACGGTTTGCCGCACGAGGACGGGTTCGAGGCACAGCTTGCCGGGGCGCTGCGCGGCCGGGGCGAGAACGTGACGATTATCGACGCGGCCGTGTCGGGCGACACGAGCGCGGGGGGACTGGCCCGGCTGGATTGGGTGCTGGGCGGAGGTGCCGACGCCGCCATCGTGGAGCTGGGTGCCAATGACGGGCTGCGCGGCCTGAGCCCCGCGGAAATGTGCAAGAACCTGACGGCGATCCTGGATACGCTCGTGTCCCACCACATTCCGGTGCTGCTGGCAGGCATGTATGCGCCGCCCAATCTCGGCCCCGAATACGAGAAAGAGTATCGTAAAGTGTTCGACGCATTGGGCCGGCGTCCCGGAGTGATTTACGACCCGTTCTTCCTGCAGGGCGTGGCCGAAGTGCCGTCGTTGACGCAGCCGGACGGGTTGCACCCGAACGCTGCGGGAGTTCGGGCCGTCGTGGCGCACGTGCTGCCCGATGTGCAGAAGGTGATTGCCGAGGCGAAGCGCGGATGAGGCTGTTTGTCGCCCTGGACCTGCCGCCCGATCTGCGCCGCAGCATAGCGCTGCTGTCGGGACGTGGCATTCCCGGCGCGCGCTGGGCGCCGGAGGAGAACTACCACGTCACACTCCGCTTCATCGGCGAGACGCCGAGTTATGTTGCTGAGGAAATAGACCATGCGCTGGCGGCTCTGCGCGCGGCGGGGTTCACCTTAACGCTTGCTGGACTTGGCACGTTCGCCAAGGGCGGGCGCGCCACGTCGCTCTGGGTGGGCGTGGAGCGCACTCCGCCCTTGGAGCATTTGCGCAGCAAGATAGAGACGGCGTTGCAGCGCGTGGGTCTGGAGCCGGAGCGCCGCCGCTTCGTCCCGCATGTGACGCTGGCCCGGCTGGACAATGTGCCCGAGGCGAAGCTGGCGTTGTTTCTCCAGGTCAACAACCTCTTTCGCGCCGACCCGGTGCCGATCGGGCACTTTACGTTGTTCAGCTCGATTTTGGGCAAGGACCAGGCGGTTTATACGCCGGAGGTGGAATACCCGTTGACCCCGGGCGAAACTGACGGCCGGTTACAATCATTGGCATAAGCGGCACCGAATTGCGCACCAATCGCTTGTGGCCCACACTCTTGGGTCGCCTACCGCAAAAGCGGCGAGTCCGAGTCAGTGTGGGGGAGGTCCATGTATCAACGCAAGCAGGACCGAAGTGGCGCTTGTCACCTCCCCGCGGTTGTTGGCATCGCGGCGCTGGCCGCGAGCCTAGCCTCGCCGCAGTTGGCCGCAGCAGCCACTCCGGCGGAGTGCAGTGTCGGCGCGTTAGAGAGCCTGGACATCGCCGGGATGGACTACACCTCGGTGACCGATGTCGTAGCCTCCGGCAGCACACCCGAATATTGCGACGTGATCGGCACGCTGAACACGACGGGAGAAGGTGCCGATCCGGGTTCCGCAGGGTTCGAGATCCGATTGCCGGTGACCTGGAATGGCAAGTTCCTGTTCTTCGGGGTCGGCGGGCTGGCCGGCTCAACCTACGCGGATGTGGCCACCAACCCGGTTGATCTGGCGCAGGCACTCAGCAAGGGCTACGCCACTGCGATCACCGACACCGGCCACCAGGCCGGCGGTACCGATGCCGCGTGGGCGCTGCTGCGTCCCGGCGTACCGGACACGCCGAAGCTGATCGACTACTACTACCGCGCCACGCATGAGGTAACGGTGGCCGGCAAGCAATTGGTGCAAGCCTACTACAAAGCGCAAATCAAGGATGCCTATTTCGACGGCTGCTCCAACGGCGGCCGGCAGGCGATGATCGAGGCGGCTGATTTCCCGGAGGATTATGACGGCATCATCTCCGGAGCGCCGTTCTTCGATATCCGCGTGGTTATTCAGGGCACGAAGACCTCGAAGGCATTGTTGCAGTCTGCGCAGGGCTTCATTCCCGCCACGCTGCTGCCGCAGGTGGACGCGGCGATTTACGCAGCTTGCGACGCGGCGGACGGCGTCATGGACGGGCTAATCCAGAACCCGGGCGCCTGCAATATCGATCCGCACAAGCTGTCCGTCGCCGGATTGACGAAGGATATGACCGACACGCTGGCGGCCTACTGGTCCCGGACCACCGACCAAAACGGCGGTTTCGTTTATAACGGCTTTTCGGTCAGCGATCTGGATACGGGCACCGGCTTCGATCTTTGGGGCACCGGCTTCATGGACCCTCCGCCGAACGGGTTCGGCGTCGCCGAGCCCTGGGGTAATGACGGGTTCAGCCCCGCCCCGATTGGTTTCCAGTTTCAGGATCATATTCTGAAATATCTCGTTGCGCGTGATCCGAACTTCAATCTGCTTAGCTTCCCCGTCAGCACCGAGGGCGTGCTGAAGGACCAGGCGCTCCAATTGTTTGATGAGCGCACCGGCCCCGGCAGTGCCCCGGCGCCTGAGGATTATCAGGCCTTCATCCACCAGGGCCGCAAGTTGCTGATCTGGCAGGGCTATAGCGATCCGGCGCTGATCCGTTCCGGACCATTCGCCTCTACGAGCAACTCGAACAGCATGCCGGTTCGTATCACGCGTTGCAGGGCAATGCGCGCCTCTTCCTGGCTCCGGGAATGCAGCATTGCGGCGGCGGCCCCGGCCCGAACACGTTCGGCACGCTGACCGCGCTTGAAGACTGGGTGGAGCAGGGGACCGCTCCGGACGGGATCATTGCCGCGCATTACCCCGGCAACAATCCGACCAAGAACCCCACTCCGGACCGCACCATGCCATTGTGCAAGTTCCCGGAGAAGGCGCACTACAACGGCGGCAACGTCGACACGGCGAGTAGCTGGAGTTGCAATCCGGCCGATCAGAGTCTGTTGGAGGTCGGGCTGGACGGCGAGCTGGCCGGGCTGAGCCCGCAGCAGACCGGTCATTAGCCTCGGATCGCGGATCATGCGCGCGATATGGTATGAAAGGCAGGGTCCGGCGCAGGAAGTCCTGACACCCGGCGAATTGCCGACGCCTGAGGCCGGGCCGGGTGAAGTGCGTGTGAGGCTCGCGGCATCGGGCGTTAATCCCGCTGATACGTATCGAAGAAACGGGGCGGCGCCGATGGAATACGCGCGCGTCGTGCCGAACAGCGATGGCGCCGGCACCGTCGATCAGGTTGGCGCCGGCGTGTCGGACGACTGGATCGGCAAGCGCGTGTGGCTGTACAACGGCCAGCGAAACGGCCGCTGGTGCGGCACCGCTGCCGAATTCATTGCCCTATCGGTGGATCTCGTGACCGAGCTGCCGGAGCATGTGTCGTTCCCGAGGGAGCGACGCTCGGCATTCCCTGCATGACCGCGCATCGCGCGGTGTTCGTGGCCGGACCGATACAAGGCCGGACGGTGCTCGTCACCGGCGGGGCGGGCGCGGTCGGGCATTATGCCGTGCAGCTTGCCGCTTGGGCTGGCGCGCGTGTCATTGCGACCGTCAGTTCCAGAGAAGGCGGCGCGGGCGCGCGCTGGAGGCGCTTCGGCGGTGATCGACTACCGGCGCGAGGATGTCGCCGAGCGGGTGCGCGCGTTGACCGACGGGCGGGGCATGGACCATGTGGTGGAGGTCGATTTCGGCGGCAACCTTCCGGCAAGTCTGGCAAGCGTGCGCCAGAACGGCAGCATCGCTGTTTACGCGACCAGTGGCGACCGCACGCCGCGTCTGCCGGTGCGCGAGTTGATGCAGCGGAACATTTCCGTCCACTTCATCGCGTTGCCGACCTCGCCGCACGAGACGCGCCGGCGAGCGCAGGCCGATATTGCCGTCTGGCTGCTGGGGCCGGCGCGCATCCTGTCCGTTGCGGCCCGCTTCCCGCTGGCCGAGACGGCGGCAGCGCACGAAGCTGTCGAACGGCGCGGCAAGGTCGGCACGGTGATTGTCGAGCCTGAGCGGTGAGGACCTCCCCCCCCCCGGGAACACGCTCCGGAAGCACTCTCTCCCCTTGCGGGAGCGGATGGGGGCAGGGTCAATTGAAGAGAATGACACCGCAGCAACACGGGAGCGCCAGTCATGCATCTGTTCGACCTCACCGGCCGCGTGGCCATTGTCACCGGAGGCAATGGCGGTATCGGGCTCGGCATGGCGCGCGGCCTGGTCCAGGCGGGTGCGTCCGTCGTGCTGGCCGGCCGCAACGCCAGTAAGGCCGAGGCGGCATTGGCCGCGCTGCGCGAGCATGGCGGGAACTGCCGCTTCGTTGCCGCCGACGTGACCCGAGCTTCGGCCTGCCGCGACCTGATATCGGAGGCGGTCGAGGCGTACGGTCGGCTGGATATCCTGGTCAACAACGCCGGCACCTCGATCCGCAAGCGTCCCGAGGACTACACCGAGCAGGAATGGCACCACGTGCTGGACACCAACCTGACCAGCGCCTTCCTGTGCTCGCAGGCGGCATTTCCGGCAATCCGGCAGGCGGGCGGCGGGAAGATCATCAATATCGGCTCGATGATGTCGCTGTTCGGGGCGCCCTATGCGACGCCGTACGCGGCGAGCAAGGGCGGCATGGTGCAGATGACCCGCGCGCTGGCCACCGCCTGGGCCGGCGACAACATTCAGGTAAACGCAGTGTTGCCCGGCTGGATCGACACGGAATTGACCCAGCGCGCGCGAAATGACGTGCCGGGGCTGCACGCGCACGTGCAGGCACGCACGCCAACGGGGCGCTGGGGCGTGGCGGACGATCTCGCCGGGATAGCGGTATTCCTGGCCAGCAGGGCATCGGATTTCGTTACGGGGGCGGCGATTCCGGTGGATGGCGGGTTCTCGATCGCCGCGTAGTTATCAACCCGGCCAAGCCGCGCCCCATCGGTCGGCATGCACCACTTCGGCCAAGGGCCGGCGGGCGACCGGGCCGAACTTCCCGAGCGGATACCCGATCGGCATCAGCGCCCAGGTGCTGATCTCTTCGGGCAGGCCGAGCACCGTCTTCACCTCGGCCTCGCATCGGAGGTGGTTGGTGGTGATCACCGTCCCCAAGCCGAGCGCGCGGCAGGTAAGGATGATGTTCTGCACGGCCGGGTAGATGCTCGCCCCGCGAATGCGCTGCGAATAGGCCACCTCGTCCGCAAACCGCGCCCGGATTTCGGCAGAGAGCGCGTCTTGTGGCGGCAGCACCGGCGCGCGCAGGCAGGGCACCAGGATCACGGGCGCGGCGGCCATATGCTCCCAAAGATCCGCCCCCGACGCCATCATGCGCCGATACTGCGCTTCCGTCTGATGCGGGGGTCGCCCGCGCGCGGCATAGACAGCGGCGGCGATATCCGAGCCCTTGCGATAAATCGCGCCCAGGCGCTGCCGCTGCTCCGGATCACGTACAACGATGAACACCCAGTTCTGCGCGTTGCCCCCGGACGGTGCGCGGGTCGCCGCGTGCAGAATCCGGGTCAACAGCGCTTCGGGCACGGGATCGGGGCGGAAGCGGCGGATCGCCCGGGCGGTGTCCATCGCCTCGAACAGCCCGATCTCCGGCAGAGGCGGAGCGCCGTTCTCAGGCACCGGCGGCCGCCTGGAATAGCAGCGGGTCACGGCCCAGATCCGGCGCGTGCAGCTCCACATCGCGCGTCTCCGGGCCCATCAGCGCCCCGGCGATCACCAGTATTCCCGCAATTCCCAGCAGCACGACCGGCGTATAGACGTACGGCATAAACGTCTTCAGCGCGAGCATGTAGAACGCGGCGAAGGCGGGCACGATCACCGCCAGGCTATAGCCGATGCCGTAGCCGGAGGCCCGTACATGCGTCGGGAACCGCTCGCAAAGATAGGTCGAGACGATGCCCCAGGGTGAAATGACCAGCAGGTAGAACAAACATGCGATCGCCGTGGTGAGCACCGGTCCGCCGCCACCCAGGCCGTGCGCAATGGCCGCGGTGTAGAGGCCGCAGCCGCCGATCAGGATTAGCACACCGCTGATGACAATCGCCGGCCGCCGGCCGATCGTTTGACTGAACAAGCCAAAGCCCACGAATGCGAAGAACTGGATAAAGCTTGTCACCAGCAATCCGTTGGTCACGATCTTACTTGGAATGTGCAGCTGCTGGATCAGCACGCCCGGCATAATGCCGATCGCCGATTGCGCGGCGAACCAGAAGCCCAGCATCATGATCAGGATCTGCACCATGCTGCGACGATGCGGACCCGAGAGCACATCCTTAAGCGGGGTGCTGCTCTTTTCGGTTTCCATCCACAGCGCCGATTCCGGCACCAATCGGTAGTAGATCAGGAACAGGAACGCCAGCAAAGCGCCGAATACGAACGGGATGCGCCAACCCCATAGGATGTACTGCTCCTTGGTCGTGGCGCTCAGCATGATGGTGGTTGCGACCGAGACAAAGAAGAATCCGATCGGATATGCGCCCTGCAACAGTCCGCCTACGAAGCCGCGACGGCTTTTCGGCACCATTTCCAACGCCAGGGTGTTGTTTGACGTGTACTCGCCGCCCATGAACACGCCATCGACGAAGCGCAGCAGGATCAGCAATGCGAGCGACCAGATGCCGATCGTGGCGTAACCGGGCACGCAGGCGATCAGCAACGTGAACAGCCCGAATCCGGAAATGCTGATCATGGTCGTCCGTCGCCGCCCGATGCGGTCGGCCCAATGGCCGAAGATGATCGCGCCGCACGGGCGGCCCAACAAGGTGGCGGCGAAGGTGAAGAAATAGATCGTCGTGGTCGCCGAGGGGCCCAGCCCCTTCGGCTCGAAATAGCCAACCACGGGCGCCAGCGCGAGCACCGGCAGATAAATGTCGAAGAAGTCGACGGCAAAGCCGATGCAGCCGGCGAGCACCGCCCGGCGGGCGGCCGGGGACAGTTCCTCGGGGCCAAACAAGCCTGATTGCATCCCGCATCTCCCATGACGCTCTGTGCTTGCTGCATCTTGCTGGGGTCGCCACACGGAAGGCAACAGGAGCACAGCGGTATGGCGATGCGGCCCTCGCACCTGTATCACGGCAGGACCAACGGACGAACCCATGCCCGCAGCCAAGCCCCGCGTCGCTCTGTTCGTGACCTGCCTGGTCGATCTCTGGCGTCCGTCCGTGGGGTTCGCGGCGATACGCCTGCTGGAAGCGGCGGGGTGCCAGGTGGAAGTGCCGCGGCTGCAAACCTGCTGCGGGCAGCCTGCCTACAACACAGGTGACCGTGCGACCACGCGCTCCCTCGCGCGTGGGATTCTGGACGCGTTCGCGGGCTATGAGTACGTCGTTGTCCCATCCGGCTCCTGCGCCGGAATGCTGCGGATCCATATGCCGCATCTGTTCGACGATGATCCCAATTTGCGCGCCAAGGCGGATGCCGTAGCCGCGAAGACCTATGAATTGGTGGCCTTTCTCGTGGACGTCCTGGACGTGCGCGAGCCGCCGGCCAGGTTCGCCGGAACCGTGACCTACCACGACAGCTGCGCCGGACTGCGGGAATTGGGGGTGAAGGACCAGCCCCGCCGCCTGCTGCTCGCCGGCGGAGCGACCATCGCCGAGATGACCGAGCCGGAAATCTGCTGCGGTTTCGGCGGCACGTTCTGCGTGAAGTATCCCGATATCTCGGTGCGCATGGCGGCCGACAAAGCGCGCGACATCGCCGCGACGAACGCGCCGATGGTGCTGGCGGGGGACATGGGCTGTCTGCTCAACATTGCCGGCAAACTCTCACGCGAAGGCCGGGCGGTCGCGGCGCGCCACGTGGCCGAGGTGCTCTCGGGCATTGCCGGCGAAGTGCCGCCGATCGGCGCGCCCCGACGATAGCACCAAAGCCAATCCGTTGACGCCTGCGACCCCTCCCCAGGCCTTGGTCTGCGTCGCAGGTCCGAACCTTTAGCCATGTCCCCGTTCGGACCGAGGGAGGTCGACCCCCCGCAACGCAACCGGGCGGCTGCCGGGACAGTTACTCGTGCTGCCAAAGCGGTCGTTCCGACCGCGCCTGCCACGATGGTCCCGAACCTTGGAAAGCACCTCAGCCTACCTGGTCAGGAAGCATGGCGAACTGCGCCTGATCGAGGCTTGCCTCGCCCGGCAGGACCGCAGCCATCGGCCTCGCTCCGTGCAGGACGTTGTGGAGATGAAGTTCCGCGCCGGCGCGGCCTTGAAGGCGGAGCAGGCGTATGCGGATTGGGCATTCACGGAGACGCATTGGGCAAATGCAGCCTTTTTTCGCATTGGCCAGTTTGAAGTCGGCTACAACTATCAACGGGCCGATCTGACGATCCGAGGGCCTTGCACATACGAGGCACTACGATGCGCCAAGGATCAGCCGGTCGTCTGGTCGAGTTATACCTCCTCCGGCATGTCCGCGATTGCGACGCTTCTGCTCGCACTCGGGCGAAGCTGCGGCGGCGCGGCGCTGTCGCTGCCGCCTGAATGCTATTCCGAGACGCAACAACTGGTTGAGACATACGGCGAGAGGTTCGGCATCGTTCCGGTGCCGGCGACACCTCCGGCACCGATCGCAGCGACCAAAGCGCGCGGGCTTCCGCGCGTGCTGCTGATCGATTCCGGTATGCCGGCGTATTTCTCCGATCCCGATGCGGCTGCTCTCGCCTCGGCCGATCTGCTGATGTTCGACACCACTTGTCTGGCCACAAGCTCGGGCCGCATCGGCAGGATCCTGCGTCACGCAGAACACGCCGGACTGCCGACCGTGCTTGTGCGCAGCCATACCAAGCTTGATTCCCTCGGCATCGAGTATGGCCGGCTTGGCTCGATTGTATTGGCCGTGCCGCAACATCGCGTCCACGGAACGCCGCCAGTTCGCCGACCGGCTTGCCCGCGAAATGCAGGACGCCATCCGCCTGTTCGGCTCCGCGGCGGTTCCGGCGCATCTGCCGCCTTTTACTGGTGGCGCGCGGTGGCGTGCCGCCTACCGGCAGCGCATTGCCAGAATCATTCGCAACAATCGCGTTGTATCGCAGCGATTGGGGTGGCTGCTGCGTGGCCGATGCACGGTCAGGTGGTATCAGCACGGCCTGTTCCTCACGCTCGATCCGCACGCGGACTGGCCCGAGGAGCTGGCTCGACGCATGGCGGCGTCACTGGTCCGGGTGCTGCACGATGCGAACCTCCCCGTGCGGCACGCGGGCAGTTTCGGCTTCGATTTCGTTGCCGTTGATGCCTTTCCAAAGAACGGGAGCGACAGCCTGATCCTGAGAATGGCCTTGGCCGATCTTCCCGCCGGCATCGTCGATGCGATCGCCACCGAAACCGCCGGGTGGCTGGGGCGCGTTGCGCGTTCCTGCGACACTCCCGGCTCATTCCCGCGCAGGCGGGAATCCGGCGGGCTCCGCTACCAATAATGGATTCCCAATCGGTTCATCAGCAACAGAAACTAGCGGCCCGGACCATTGCAGGTCCAAGCCGCTGGGAAGTGGCCGGCACGCCGCGCGACCCGGGCCGGCGCCGCGCGCATCGCCGGCATTCGCGCGCCAGCGCGGGGGACGCCGCGTGCGAACGGCAGTGGGCGATCAGGGCAACAGGACGTGGTCGATGACGTGGATCACGCCATTCGACTGATGCACGTCGGCGATGGTGATGTCGGCGATCCCGCCCTTGGCGTCCTTCACGACCATGTTGGTAGAGCCGTTCATCATGATTTCCAGGGGCTCGCCCTCAACGGTCTTCAACCTGGCAACGCCACCGCCGGCCAGGATCATGGAGCGCAGCTCGGTCGAATTATAATCGCCGGGAACGACATGGTAGGTGAGCACGTTGACCAGCTCGCTCTTGTTCTCCGGTTTGAGCAGGGTCTCCACGGTGCCGGGAGGCAGGTCTTTGAACGCCTCGTTGGTCGGCGCGAAGACCGTGAACGGGCCGCGGCCCTCCAGCGTGCCGACCAGCCCGGCCGCTTTCACGGCGGCGACAAGCGTGGTGTGGTCGGCCGAATTGACGGCGTTGGCGACGATGTTCTTGGCGGGATACATCGCCTGGCCGCCGACGCGCACAGTGCCTTGCGACATGGTCTGCGCCCAAACGGGCGAGGACAGCAGCGGCAAGCCCAGCACCAAGGCGACTGCGGCAGCGAGCAGAGCGGAACGCTTCACGGGACCTCCTCCGCGATGACGCGGCCATGAGCAGCCGCTATCCCCAGTCGCGAGAGCGGGGCCGTTTGGATGCAGGGGAAGGAAGAAATTGTGCCGGCTGAGCCGAAAAAACCTTGACCGGGAGCGGCCCCGGTGTGCTCGATTTACCCGGCCGAGTGAAGAAGTTTGACCAGCTTCAAATTGGTGACGCCCGTCAAGCGAAGCGATCCAGCTGGCAACCATATGGTTGACGACGTTGACGACCGGAAGCTAGGCGCGGCTATGCCTTCCTTGGGCAGCACGGAACGCATGGGACATACCTTCGGTGCGGCCGACCATTAGCCGCGCAAGAAGGTGGTCGCGCCAATGTCGCGCTACAAGGGAGAGCCGGGATCCCGGAATCGAAACTTGTGGGTTCCGATTGAGCAGGTCGATATTCTTGAGCGCTACCGCGACTCCAACGCCGTAGTAGCCCATGTCACGCAGACCTTCGGACCGAAGTTTTCAAAGGGTTTCTTGCCGTGGCGAAGCCGACGCGGGGCTGGTGTACGGCACTGCTGCGACGGTGACGCCCAGAAAATTCCTTGACCGACCTCAAGCCGGCCTAAATGACCCCGGCCGACGCCCTCACCCGATAGCGCAGGGACAGCGGAAGAGGGCGGGGGCGGGTTTATCATCGCTTGCCGCGAAGGAGAAAGCCCCGATTCCCGCCGATCTGTTTGGCGATGCTAGAGCCGGCGGCGGTCAAGCCGCAGACCGTGTGCGGTGCGGAGCTTATCGGCTGCGAACGTGCGAGTTGGGAAGAGTTGTTTGCCGGCTACACCGGACTAAGGCGATCACCTTTTCCAGCAGCCTCGAGTCCCACCCATCTCGCCGCCGCCCGAACGCGGAAGCTTTTTGGAGAGGGCCTTGAGGGAGCGCATCCATGACCCGCCCACTTCTGGTCATCGACGGCAACTCCTTCGCGCATCGAGCCTATCACGGCCTGCCGAAAACCATCCGGCGGCGCGGCGACCTGGGCGGCGGCGCGATTGTCGGGTTCGCCAATTTCCTGCTGCGGTTCTATGAGACCGAACGCCCGCGCGCCGTGCTTGTCGGCTGGGACACGCTGGAGGCGCCCACCTATCGGAGCCAAGCGTTCCCGGCGTATCAATCCGGTCGCCAGTTCGACGCCGAACTGCTCGACCAGCTTCGCGTTCTGCCGCAATTCGTGACGGCTTGCGGCTTTGCGTGCGCGAAAGCCGCCGGCTACGAGGCCGATGACTTCCTGGCCGCTGCGGTTGCGAGCGAGGAACGCCGCGGCGGTACTGCCATCGTTGCCAGCGGCGATCGCGATTCATTTCAGCTCGCCTCGGACAGGACGACAATCCTGCAGCCGATGCGTGCCGGAGAAATAGCCCGGATCGGACCCGCCGAAGTGCGCGCGCGATATGGCGTGGAGCCGAGCCAAGTGCCCGATTTCATCGCCTTGCGCGGCGACCCGTCGGACAAGTTGCCCGGGCGCGAGAGGCGTCGGGCCGAAGAGTGCGGCGAGCCTGCTTCGCCGATACGGAACGCTCGAGGCGGCGCTCGTGAACGGCCAATTCCCGTCGCAGGCCGAGGCGCTGCGCCTTTACCGGCGGATTGCAACGATGGATGCGTCCGCGCCGCTGCCGGCTCTCCCGACCAAACGCCGACATGGGCGGCGGCGTCCGCGCTCGCCCGGGAGTGGGAGCTGAACCGTTTGGCGGACCGGCTGGCCGGATTGGCGCAATCCGCCACATAGTTGTGGCAAAACCGCAGAAGCCTCACCTACACGTTAGCCGCTCAGAACGCCTCCTCCTATCTTTGCGGGAGGGTTGGGCGGGAGGTTCGTAGCACAACAGGTTCTCCGGCCGATGCGCCTCGCTGCCCAATACTCAACCAACCGGCAGCTTCGCGAATGCGACGATTGCGGGTTGTTCCAGTTTGTTCCTGGCCTCCGACCGGCACGACGGCGCATTGCCTTCGCTGCGAGGCCGTGCTTCGGCGTGCCCGCCGTAACCCACTCCGGCGCCCGCTGGCTTGGGCGCTGGCGGGCCTCGCGCTGTATGCGGTCGCCGTAACGCTGCCGTTCATGGGGCTCGATCTTTATGGTCTGTCGCGGAATACCGTTCTTCTATCGGCGCCCAGTCAGCTCGATCAACAAGGCATGTGGGAGCTGGCGGTCCTGTTCGTTGCCTTGGTCGTCGTCCTGCCCGGGCTGAAACTGTTGTTTCTGACGCTCGTGCTTGGCGGTGCTTCACCTGCCCCGGCCGCCGCGTTTTCTCGCCACCCTGTTCCGCTGGCACCGGCTCATCGGACCCTGGGCGATGGTCGAGGTGTTCCTGCTCGGCCTGCTCGTGGCCTACACGCGGCTGCTAAGCCTCGCCCAGATCGAGTTGGGGCCGGCCGTCTATGCCATATGCGGCTTGATGCTGGCCATGGTGGCCACGGATGCGACTCTCGACCGCGCAAGTGTCTGGGACAGGCTCGCCGCGCGCGGCGCGTGTGTTCGGTCAGAAGGCCCTCTGGAACATGCGGATGACAGCGGTCCCGTCATCGGTTGTGGGAATTGCGGCGCCGTAAACCGTCTCCAAGCCTATGGGAGAGCGCGTTGCTGGCGATGCGGGGCCGCGCTTCGCCGGCGCAAACCGGCAAGCCTCGCCCGGACCTGGGCTCTGCTGATCACGGCGACCATGCTGTACGTGCCGGCCAATGTCTATCCGGTGATGACGGTCATCAGTCTTGGCCGAGGCACCCCGAACACAATCTTCTCGGGAATGCTGGAACTCGCGGCTCTCGGCATGTGGCCGCTTGCCCTGCTGGTTTTCGTGGCCAGCATCACCATTCCGATCATGAAGATCATCGCACTGGGTCTCATGCTGATCAGCGTGCATCGTCGTTGGACCGGGCATTTGCGCGACCGCACCCGGCTCTATCGGATTATCGAGGTGATCGGGCGCTGGTCGATGATCGACGTGTTCATGATCTCCATCCTGGTCGCGCTTGTTCGTTTCGGCTTCATCGCGTCTGTCCGTCCCGGGCCGGGCGCAATTGCGTTTGCCGCGGTCGTAGTTCTGACCATGTTCGCGGCAATGAGCTTTGATCCGCGCTTGATGTGGGACGCGGCAGGAGGCACCGTAGCGCGCCGGCCACGATAAGCCCCGGTCAGGATGCCGCGCGATGAACGACGGAACTGGTCGGACACCGGAAGCACCTGCCGCGCATGTGGCCCCACATTCGCGATTTTCGCTGATCTGGCTGATCCCGATCATTGCCGCCGCAATCGCGATCTATCTCGGCTGGCAAACCCTCGCTTCGCGCGGGCCGCTGATTACCATAACCTTCCTCAGATGCGGGCGGACTGACCGAGGGACAGACCAAAATCGAGCATAAATCCGTAGCCCTCGGCACAGTCGAGAGCGTCCGCTTAAGCAAGGATTTGGCAAGGTCATCATCTCGGCGCGGATGTCACGGGATGCGACGCCTTTCCTGACCGATCACGCGCGATTCTGGATCGTGCGGCCGCAGTTCTCGGTGGGCAACGTCTCCGGGCTGGAGACGTTGTTTTCTGGGCGCTACATCGCCATGGACCCCGGCGCACCGGGCAGGAGAGGCGCAGCGCGAATTCGTTGGCTTGAATGAGCCACCGGGCGTGCGCTCCGATCAGCCGGGGCGCACCTTCGATCTGAGCGCCGCCCGGCTTGGCTCACTGAACCAGGGCTCTCCGGTTTTCTTCCGGGACATTCAGGTAGGCGAGGTGCTGGGCTACGACCGGCCGCGCCTGGGCGGGCCGATCACGCTGCACGTTTTCATCAAGGCGCCGTACGATGATTATGTGCGTGAGGACACGCATTTCTGGAACGTCTCGGGCCTTTCGGTGCAGATCGGCCCGCAGGGGGTTCATGTCGAGGTCGCGAGCCTGCAAGCCGTGCTGTCGGGCGGGGTGGCCTTCGCCAATTTCGGCAATGCCGAGAAGGCGTCAATCGCCAAGGAGAACACCACATTCCCCCTGTATTCCGACTATGAAGATGCCCGCAGCGCGGGCTACCGCGACAACATTCCGTTCGTTACTTACTTCCACGATTCGGTCGCCGGGCTCTCGCCCGGCTCGGCGGTGCAGCTTTATGGCATTCAGGTCGGCACCGTATCGTCGGTGGCGCTGGAGTTTAACCCCGAGACCGCCCGTCCGCGCGTGCGAGTCGCCTTCAATATCCAGCCTGAGCGCGTGTTCACCACGAAAAAACTACTGGAGCTGGATCCGCTCATCACGACGCAAAAGATGGTTAAATCGGGAATGCGGGCGCAGATCGACACGCAGAACCTACTGACCGGGCAGGAGGTGCTGGCGATGAACTTCGTGCCGAACGCCGGCACGGCCGAAGTCGTGCGCGAAGGCAACGCCATCCTGGTGCCCAGCCACAGCGGCGGTTTCGGCAATCTCTCGCAGTCTCTGGGCGACATCATGGCGAAGCTGAACGCGCTGCCGCTTGAGCAGATCGGCGCCAACGCCGATCATCTGCTCGCCTCGCTGAATGGCGCGGTCGGCGGACCGGAACTCAAGGACGCGATGCACGACTTGTCCGTTTCGTTGGCGGGGCTGCGTGGCCTGATCGGCAAGGCCAATGCTGGCGCCACGCCGGCGCTTGAGCGACTGCCGGAAATGTCGCGACAACTACAAGACGCGTTGGCGCGCGCGGACCGGCTGCTCGCTTCCATGCAGTCCGGGTATGGTACGGGCTCGGCACTCAACCAGAGCCTGCAACAAGTGCTCGCGGATACCGATTCGGCTGTACGCTCGTTGCGGCTGCTGGCCGACTTCCTCGAGCAACATCCCGCCTCTGTCATATTCGGCAGGCACTGATACTTTGGTTATTCTACCGCTGCCCCGAGATGTGCGCGAGACGCATAAGAGTTGCGCGATCGCGGCAAGGTTAAAGAGAGACGACAAAGAACTCATGTTCCCGGACAGATTGCCGCCCCGAATACAGAGGTAGCTGCGTCCATGAGGTCTCTGCCCGAAAACCCGACCAAACCACGCCGAGCCCGTCTGGCATGGGCCGCGTCACTCGGCTTGGCGGCCCTGTCGGCCGCCTTCCCGGTCCAGGGGGCCTTTGCGGCTTCCGCGGACCAGCCCTCGATGAATGAGGCTGAGGTTATCCGCCGGGTGCTGCCGTCGGTGGTCAACATTACGATCTGGAAGCCGCCGCCTGGAGTGCCAGCGCAAAAAACGGATGGCGCCAAGGTCGCCGTGGCTGCTGGGGCACCCGAGGATGCGGACGGGGTGGAACCGACCCAGCAGTTCTATGGGTCCGGTTTTGTGGTCGATCCGTCCGGTTTGATCTTGACCAACCGGCACGTCGTTGAGGGTGCCTCGGACATCTCCGTGACGTTCGCCGACGGAACGCAGGCGGAGGCGAGTCTCTGTGCCATTTGCGGGCTGGTTGATCTGGCGATTGTCAAGGTCAGCGGCAGAAAGGACTTGCCGGCCATAACATGGGGCGACAGCGAAAAACTGCATGTCGGCGATCGGGTTCTCGCAATCGGCAATCCGCTCGGGGTTGGCGAGTCGGTGAGCGGCGGCATCGTGAGTGCCCTGCACCGGCACGTCTCCGACAACCCGTTCGATGACTTCATCCAGACCGATGCCGCCATCAATCACGGCAACTCCGGCGGCGTGCTGGTCGACCAATCAGGGGCCGTGATCGGTGTGAACACCGCGTTCCTGTCGGATCGCTCGAACGGCGGATCCCTGGGAATTGGTTTTGCCATCCCCTCCTTCGAGGCGAAGCATGGCGTCTCGTATCTGCGGGATTGCAGCGACCGGCCGCCGGGCTGGATCGGCGTGACGGTGCAGGCGGTCACGGCCGATATCGCGCAGACCCTGGCCCTTGCCAAACCCACCGGATCAATCGTGACCGGTGTCGCGGCCGGCAGCCCGGCGGCGAAGGCGGGAATCCAGGAAGGCGATGTGCTGGAGACCGTGAACGGCAATGCTACGCCAACGCCGGTGCCGCTCCTGGGCGTTATCGCGATGAGCAAGGTGGGAGCGCCGATTCGGGTCGGCTATTGGCGCGACGGACATGCGGGCGAGGCGACGGCAATCGTCGCACCCTGGCCGGGGCTTGGCGGCCCGGGTCCAGGTGGCAAGGTGCAGTTGGCGGCAATGCGGGCCATGAGCATGCACAGCATTGGCATTCACTTTGCTGATCGCCCCGCCGGCTCCGGTCCCAACCGCGTGGTCGTTGCCAGCGTCGGCCACGGCAGCGGTGCGAGCGATGCCGGATTGCGCCCCGGCGATGTGGTCCTGCGGGTTGACCGGCAACCCGCCGCCTCGGCCGATCTGGTCCAGAGCACCCTGCGCGACGCGGCGCAAGCGGGACGTCACGCCGTGCTGATCTTGGTCGAAAGCGGCGGGCGTCGGCGGTTCGTGAGCATGCCGCTCGGCATGAGCTGAGCGTTCGAGCGACGTACCCCCTGTCTAGGGTATCGTCGCGTTCAAAACGGCATCAATCGCCCAGCAGCCGCAATGCCTCCAGCGGATCAAGCCGTCCATCGTAGAGGGCGCGTCCGACGATGACTCCCTCAATCCGGGTTCCCACGGCCGCCGCCCGCAACGCCGCAAGGTCGTGCGGGCCGGCGACGCCCGCCGGAGGCGATCACCGGCGTTGAGAGACGCTCGGCCAGCGCGACGGTCTCCTGAAGGTTGAGCCCGCTCAGCATCCCGTCGCGCGCGATATCCGTGTAGATGATCGCGGCGCGCCGGCGTCCTCGAACCGAAGCGGCCACATCGCGCGCCGAAGTCAGCGATCGCTCGGCCCAGCCCTCGGTCGCCACCAAGCCCTCGCGCGCGTCGATGCCCACAGCCACGCGGCCGGGAAAAGCGCGGCACGCCTCATGGACCAGTGCAGGCGTCTTTACCGCCGCGCTGCCCAGGATCACCCGGCGCACGCCCGCATCGAGCCAGCCTGCAATGCTCTCCATGTCGCGGATGCCGCCGCCCAGCTGCACGGGAATGGTGGCGCGCCAAGTATGGACCGGATGGCCTCGGCATTGACCGGTTTCCCGGCAAAGGCGCCGTTCAGGTCCACGATGTGCAACCAGCCGAACCCGGCTTCCTGCCAGGCACGCGCCTGAGCTGCCGGATCCGCGGCATAAACGGTCGCTCGGTGCATTTCGCCCTGGCGGAGGCGGACGCAGTTTCCGTCCTTCAGATCGATGGCCGGATACAGCGTGAGCGCCATCAACCCGGCTCGGACTTCTTCGGCGCCCCGCGCGAATTGGCCTGGAGCAGCTTGTAATAGAACAAGCCGCGCACCGTCTTGCCGCCCACGCGGGCGTAAGCGGGATGCATGCCCCAGCGAACGAAGCCGAGCAATTCGTAGAGACGGATCGCCGCCGCCTGGGTTTCCCGTACATCAAGATTTCAGAACCTGGTAGCCCATCGCTCGCGCGGCTTCCTCGACCTCGCGGGTGAGCAGCCGTGCCATGCCGTGCCCGCGCGCGTACGGCGCGATGAACGAATGCATGAGCGTCGCGGCAAAGGCTTGGGCCTCATTATTGCGCGGCGGGCGCACGAGCTGAGCCGAGCCTACGATCGAGCCGTTCAGCCGGGCCACGAACAGCGACCGCTCGGGAACCAGCACCACACCCCGGAAATAGGTCTCCAGCGATTGCCGGCCCGGCGGGTTGATCCAGCCGAATCCGCCGCCATCAATGATCGCGGCGTGGGTGGCTTCGCAGAGCGCATGCAAATCCTCCTCGGTGAAGGATTCGACGCGCTCCACCCCGCGCACCGGAGGCGGTGGGGCGGCCGTGATCTCGTCCATCGTCAGGGTATCCAGCGAAGGAAGTTCATGAGGATACGAATGCCGACCCCTTGGCTCTTTTCGACATGGAACTGTGTGCCGGCACGACTGCCAGTCGCTACCATGGCAACCACGGGACCACCGTAATCTGTCGTAGCCAGCACATCGCGCGGGTCGCCACCCGACAGCGCATAGCCATGCACGAAGTAGGCATGATCGCCCGGGGCCAGACCCGCCAGCAGCGCGTGCAAGTCGGGTTCGAAGTGTAATTCGTTCCAGCCCATTTGCGGCAAGCGCAGGCCCGGCGGATCCATCGCCACGATCTCGCCCTTGATCCAGCCGAATCCTTGCGTGGTCGCATGCTCCAGCCCGCGCTCGGCCATGAGCTGCATGCCGACGCAGATGCCGAGAAACGGCACGCCGGCTTCCGTCGCGGTCTCGATCGCCTCACGCATGCCGGAGACGCCGGCCAGTCCGTCCGCGCAATCGGCGAAGGCGCCCTGACCGGGCAGCACGATCCGGTCAGCCCGCGCAACGCGGTCGGGATCGGCCGTTACCACCACCTCGGCTTCCAGTCCGGCGCGCCCGGCGGCAACGGCCAGCGCGCGGGAAGCCGAGGCCAGATTGCCGCTGCGGTAATCAACTACCGCCACACGCATCAGGCCCGTCCCGGCGGAAGGAACGTGCCGGCAAGCTGCGGCCGCTCGGTCAACAGGCCGCACAAGCGCCTGGTCGCGATCATTCGCGGCCAGCACGAGCGCCAAGCGATATCCACGGAGATGAAAGTGCCACCGCACAAGGTCGCGGCCCAGCAGGCCCGTCAGGCAGGCAAGGCCCAGCTCCAGCACGGCCAGCGTGGCCCCGTCAGTGAGCAACGCGACGACGATGGCAGCGGCCAGGGCGACGCATGCCGGAACCCAGGCGCGGTGCGCCGCGAGCCAGATCGGTCCAAGCAGAAAAGCGCCGAACGCAAATCCTTCCGGCATCAGCACCGGCGGCTCATGCGCGCGAAGCTGCGCGATCCAGATCCTCACAGCGCCCCCTTGGTGGAGGGAATCGCCTCGCCCGCGCGCGGGTCCAGCTCAGCCGCCGCCCGCAGGGCGCGCGCGGCGGCCTTGAAGCAGGACTCCGCCACATGATGAGTATTCCGACCGGCGCGCTGCGTCACATGCAGTGTGATTGCCGCGTTGGTCGCGAAGGCACGAAAGAACTCCTCGAACAATTCGGTGTCCATCTCGCCTAATCGCTCTTGGACGAAGCGCACGTCCCAGCCCAGCAGGCCCCGGCCGGAAATATCCACGGCGGCCTCGGCCAGCGCCTCGTCCATCGGCACAAGCGCGTGGCCGAAGCGGCGGATGCCGCGCTTTTCGCCGATTGCTTCGGCGAACGCGCGGCCGAGCACGATTCCCACGTCCTCGGTCGTGTGGTGGCAATCAATGTGCAGGTCGCCCGAGGCCCGCACCGTCAGATCGAACATGGCGTGCCGCCCGAAAGCGGTCAGCATGTGGTCGAAGAACCCGATGCCGGTGTCGATCTCGGTGGTCCCGGTCCCGTCCAGGTTCAGCGTGAGCGTGATCTCGGTCTCGGTCGTGGCGCGCGTGAGCGATGCGGTTCGGCCCATGCGCGGAGCGATAGCCCGGGCGGAAGCAGGTTGCCAGAGATGGCGACGGCGCACGCCGCAAACTCGTCCGATCAGGCCGACCGACGCAACCCGGGCGCCATGCGAGCGAGAATGTCGTCTCGTAGTAGAGAGTGATGAGACAGGGCGGCCGCCGCATGCAAACCGGCCACGACGAGGACCGTGTTGGCCGCGAGTTCATGCCAGCCCCGGATCGCGGAACTAAGCGCGCGATTTCCGGGAGCGAAAGACGGGATGCTGAACAGGTTGAACAGGCTGTCCCCCTGGACCCAAGCGGTCGTCATCCCGAGCCCGATCGTGGCGGTAATCAGCAGGTACAGCGCCACGTGGATCGTCTTAGCCCCGAAGGCCAGCAATTTGTGCCGGTCGGGCGGCAGCGCGGGCCCGCGCGTGAGCCGCCAGACAATGCGGGTTGTCAGCACGCAGGCGAGTGACACCCCGAGCACGATATGCACCGAGCGGTAATCCACTTTGAGCGGACGTCGGCCAATAGTTGATCGTCTGGCCGATCAACCAGAGAAGCCCCACGAGAATGGCGGTCGTCCAGTGAAGCAGGATCGTTGGCTGATCGTAATGCAGTATTTGCGGGCGCTAGCCTCGGCCGCGGATCGGCTTCGGTGGTCATACGCGGCCCCTCGCGTCAACTACTGCCAATTGCGATGCCGCAAGCGAAGACCAGCGCTCCGCCCAGCGCCACTTGTAGCGCTGCCGAAACGGGTGGCGTATCCATGAATTTCCACCTGATCCAGCTGATCACGCTGAGTTCCACGACCGACCACGGCGATCGCGACCGCCATTGCCGTCCAGAATTCCGGGATCAGGAAGGGGATTGTATGGCCGATGCCGCCGATCGCGGTCATCACACCGGTGATCGCCCCACGGATCAGCGGCTGCCCGCGTCCCGTCAGGCTTCCGTTGTCGGATAGCGCCTCGGCGAAGCCCATGGAGATGCCAGCGCCAACCGAGGCGGCGAGCCCGACCAGGAACGCATCCCATGACCGGCCCGTGGCGAACGCAGAGGCAAAGACCGGCGCCAGGGTTGAAACCGAGCCGTCCATAAGTCCGGCCAGCCCCGGCTGCACGACTCGCAACACGAACTGGCGCCGTGCGGCGCGATCTTCTTCCGCCCGCACCGGGCCCGGCAGGTTCTCCTCGACCAGCCGGGTTGCCAGCCGCTCGTGCTCCACCTCGGCGTCGGCCAGGTCGCCGAGCAGGCTGCGGATCGAGGCATCGGTGGTTCGGCTCGCAGCGAGCCGGTAGAAGCGCTGGGTTTCCAGCTCCATGCTTTCGGCGAGTTCCCGGACGGCATCGAGACCGAGCGGACGGATTTGCCAGACCGGCTTGTGGCGAAGGAAGCCGCGCACGTCGTGGCGTCGGATCAGCGGTATGTGCTCGCCGAAGTTCTCACGATAGAGCTCGATCAGGCGTCGCCTGTGTTCGCCTTCTTCGGCCACCATCTTGCTGAACACCTTGGCCGAGGCGGGATAGTTCTCCTGCAACCCCTCGGCGATATCGGCATAGATACGGCCGTCCTCTTCCTCGTTGGTGATCGCGAGCGCCAGCACCTCGCGCTCGGAGAGTTCGGAAAAATCGCGCATGGCCCGCCTATGTGCGGCTCGCGTGCGCATCGTCAAGTCGGGCCTGCAATGGTGCGAATGCTTCGCAGATGCAGAACGCTGCGCGCGAACGCCTGGCATCCCGGTTCGTTTCGGTGGAAACTCCTTGCGCATGTGAGATGCTGGCACCGCAAAGTTCAGGCACCGCGGCACGGGGGATGTCAGGATGTTTGGTTCTATTCGTGCGTTGCCCGGTGCCGAATGTGGTGGCGACACAGGTGGACATCGTTGCAGCCGAGCCTGACGAGCAGATCAATCAGACCGCCGCCGCAGCACACCTCACGCCGGCCGAACGGATGGCGAATACGCTCGCCCAACAGATCGAGACGCGGAGTCGCGTTACTGAATAGCGCGGCTTCGGCGCAACGAGCCTACGCCGCCAGCATCTCCCGGATGTCCGGAAGATGCTCCCGTCCCCAGAACATCTCGCCATCGACGACGAAGGTCGGCACACCGAACACCCCGGCTTCTTCGGCAGTACGGCAGATTTTCGCGACCGCATTGCGACCGGCCGGCGCCCATTCAGCGAACGCTGCTCCGTCCGCCCCTGCTTCGGTCAACACGGCGCCAATAACGCTTGCGTCTTCGATATCAAGCTCGCGCATCCAGAACCGTTCGAAAACAATGTCGTTGTAACGGCGAAACACCGGATCACCGTGGTTTTGCGCGTACAGCATCCCCGCAGCCGCCAGCGTCGAATCCCAGATCTTCTGCGTGGCGCGCACGACCAGGCCGCGCTTTCGCGCCTGCCGCCGACAGTCCATGTAGCTGTAGCGAGCGCGTCGCCACTGATGCGCGTTGCGGTTCTGCTCGATTACCTTTCCCGCATCATCGACGCGGGCCGAGCCAAGGAAGGCCGGAATGTCCAGAATATACGGACGCCAGTCGAGCCGAACGGGCAGGTCGCGTTCCAGCTCGTACGCCAGATCTTTGGCGACATACGCGTATGGGCTCTTGTAGTCCGAGTAAACGATCACGGTGCGCTGGGTCATGTCATGCCTCGGCTTTGTCCCCCGACGGGCGGCAGACTTTGTCCCACGCCCGGGCGCGTCGCAAGCCGACTGCCCTGCGCGAGAGCGAGGCGGCCGTCTTGGACCGCGCGCCGGGCATTGATATCCGCCGGACGCTCGCGGTTCCGCACGGGACGCGGTGAAAAAGTGACTTTGGCGCGAAGCGGCATCCACCTAGAACTCCGCGCAACAAAATCGGGGAAAGCGCCATGATCCCGGCCAGTTTTGCCTATCACCGGCCGCGTACCGTCGACGAGGCGGTTAGCCTGCTCGCCGCCCACCCTGACGATGCGCGTGCGCTGGCGGGCGGGCACAGTCTCATCCCGATGATGAAGCTGCGGCTGGCTACCCCTGGACATCTCGTCGATTTGGGCGGCATCAGTGCGCTCAGGGGCATACGGCGCGAGGCAGGCGCCCGGGTGATCGGTGCAACCACGACCCAGGCCGAGCTGATCGCGCATGCCGAGCTGAATGCCGAGCTTCCAATCCTGCGGGAGACCGCGCTGCAAATTGCCGACCCGCAGGTGCGCGGTTGCGGGACGTTGGGGGGTAATGTCGCCAATGGCGATCCCGGCAATGACATGCCGGCGCTGATGCTGTGTCTGGATGCAACGTACGATGTAACCGGGCCGGCGGGTGATAGGCAGGTGAAAGCGCGCGCGTTCTATCAGGGTGCCTACGCCACGGCGCTGGAACCGGGCGAACTCCTGATTGCGGTGCGCATAGTCCCGCCACCCTCCGGCCACGGCTGGGCTTACGAGAAGCTGAAACGCAAAGTAGGCGACTACGCGACCGCCGCGGCAGCGGCAGTGGTGACCCTGCAAAGCGGCAAGGTCGCCACCTGCGCGATCGCGCTCACCAATGTCGCGGCAACGCCGCTGCTGGCCGAGGCCGCGGCATCCGGGCTGATCGGGAAGGCGCCGGACGCCGGGGCTTTCGCCGAAGCCGGGCGCCGCGCCGAAGCGATTGCCGAACCGGCAGCGGACGGCCGCGGGCCGGCCGATTACCGGACCAAAATGGCCGGCGTCATGGTCCGTCGCGCGCTCGCCCGCGCGGCGGCTCGGGCCGCCTGAGCAAAGGGGGAACGGATGGCGAAAGACCAGATTGCGCTGACAGTAAACGGCGAGCCGGTCGATGCGCTGGTCGAGCCGCGCATGCTGCTGGTGCATTTCCTGCGCGACCAGCTCAATCTCACCGGCACGCATATCGGTTGCGAAACCAGCCATTGCGGTGCCTGCACGGTCGATCTCGACGGCCGCTCGGTGAAGTCCTGCACCCTGTTCGCGGTACAGGCCGAGGGCGCGACGATCCGCACCATCGAGGGCATGGCCGCGCCGGACGGCACACTGCATCCGCTGCAAGAGGGCTTCCGCAAATGCACGGCCTGCAATGCGGCTTCTGTACGCCCGGCATGATCGTCCGCGCCTGGCGGCTGTTGCAGGAAAATCCGCATCCGACGGAAGACGGAAATCCGCTTCGGTATCGCCGGCAATCTTTGCCGCTGCACCGGCTACCAGAACATCGTGCGCGCCATCCAATATGCCGCGGCGAAGCTGCGCCGGCACACAAGTTCAGGAGGCCGCGGAATGAGCGAAACCAGGGAAACCGCGACCGGCGCGGCTGGAAGGACTCGGGTGCAAACGCAAGCGGGTGGAGGATGTGCGCTTCACCCAGGGCAAGGGCAATTATGTGGACGATCTGAAGATGCCGGGCATGCTGTTCGGCGACTTCCATCGCGCGCCCTATGCGCATGCGCGCATCAAGCAAATCGACACCAGCAAGGCAAAGGCGCTGCCGGGTGTCGTCGCGGTGCTGACGGCCGAGGATCTGAAACCACTCAAGCTCGACTGGATGCCGACCCTGGCGGGCGACGTGCAGGCGGTGCTGGCGGGCGACAAGGTGCGTTTCCAGAACCAGGAAATCGCCTTCATCGTCGCGACCGACCGTTACATTGCCGCCGATGCCGCCGAACTGGTGGAAGTGGAATACGAGGAACTGCCGGTGATCGTCGATCCGTTCCAGGCGATGGCGGCCGATGCGCCGGTGCTGCGCGACGACATCGCCGAAAAGACCGAAGGTGCGCACGGCAAGCGGCGCCACCCCAACCACATCTTCACTTGGGAGATCGGCGATCGCAAGGCAACGGACCGTGCGTTCCGCAATGCGGAGGTCACGATCAAGGAACTGATCCGCTATCAACGGGTTCATCCGAGCCCACTGGAAACCTGCCGGCGGTTGCGTCGTTCGACAAGATCAGGGGCGAGCTGACGGTGTGGGGCACGTTCCAGGCGCCGCATGTCGTGCGCACGATGGTCGGCATTCTCTCCGGCATTCCCGAGCACAAGATCCATATTATCTCGCCCGATATCGGCGGCGGTTTCGGCAACAAGGTCGGCGTCTATCCGGGGTATGTCTGCGCGATCGTTGCGTCGATCGTCACCGGCAAGCCGGTCAAATGGGTCGAGGAGCGGATGGAGAATCTGTCCAGCCACCGCGTTCGCCCGCGACTATCATATGACCGGCGAAATTGCGGCGACGCGGGCGGGGAAGGTGAAGGCGCTGCGCGTGCAGGTGCTGGCGGATCACGGCGCATTTGACGCCTGCGCCGATCCCCGAAATGGCCGGCCGGGTTGTTCAATATCGTCACCGGCTCATACGATTTCCCGGTGGCGCATGTGACGGTCGATGGCGTCTATACCAACAAGGCGCCGGGAGGCGTCGCCTATCGATGCTCGTTCCGCGTTACCGAGGCCGCGTATCTGCATCGAGCGCACCATGGACATCCTGGCACAGAAGCTCGGGATCGACCCGGCTGAAATGCGCATGCGCAATTTCATCCGGCGGAGCAGTTCCCGTATCAATCCGCGCTCGGCTGGGAATACGATTCCGGCGACTATCAACCGGCCATGAAAAAGGCGCTTGATGCTGTCGATTATAAGGCACTACGCGCCGAGCAGGCGGCAAAGCGCGAAGCATTCCGGCGTGGTGAGACGCGCGAGTTGATGGGAATCGGTGTCTGCGTTTTTCACCGAAATCGTCGGCGCGGGGCCGTCGAAGAACTGCGACATCCTCGGCATCGCCATGTTCGATTCGGCGGAAATCCGCATCCATCCCGACCGGAGCGGCGATCACGCGCATGGGCACCAAAAGCCAGGGTCAGGGGCACGAGACGACCTATGCCCAGATCATTGCTTCGGAAATCGGCATCCCGGCCGATAACGTGACGATCGAGGAAGGCAATACCGACACGGCGCCGTACGGGCTCGGCACCTATGGCTCGCGTTCGACGCCGACCGCCGCGGCCGCAACGGCGATGGCGTGCCGCAAGATCAAGGCCAAGGCGCAGATGATCGCCGCGCATCTTCTGGAAGTGCACCACGACGACGTGGAATTCGATATCGACGGGTTCCGCGTGAAGGGCATGCCCGAGCGCACCAAGAGCATGAAGGAGATCGCCTGGGCCGCTTATAACAGCGTCCCGCCCGGGCTGGAGCTGGGGCTGGAAGCGGTGAGTTATTACGACCCGCCGAATATGACTTACCCGTTCGGCGCCTATGTGTGCGTCATGGATATCGACGTGGATACCGGTGTGGCCGAGGTACGGCGCTTCTATGCGCTGGACGATTGCGGCACGCGCATCAATCCGATGATCATTGAGGGCCAGGTGCATGGCGGGCTCACCGAAGCCTTCGCGATCGCCATGGGCCAGGAGATCGCCTATGACGAGATCGGCAATATCAAAGGCGCATCCTTCCTGGATTTCTTCTTGCCCACTTCAGTGGAGACCCCGCGCTGGGAGACCGATTTTACCGTCACGCCCTCGCCGCATCATCCGATCGGCGCAAAGGGCGTGGGCGAGAGCCCCAATGTCGGCGGGGTTCCGGCGTTTTCCAATGCGGTGAACGACGCGTTCGCCTTTCTCGGCTCAACGCATATCCAGATGCCGCACGATGCGTGGCGCATCTGGAAGGCGGCGGAGGCGCTCGGTTTGCAGGCGTGAGGCCGTTGTCCTTGTTTGACCCGTCCCCCATCCCCTCCCGCAAGGGGCGGGGATGTGTGCGAGGGGCTCGTTATACTCGCCCTCCCCTTGCGGGAGGGGGTTGGGGGGAGGGGTCTCGAAAGATCGCGATTTCGGATCGTAGATTGCAATTCCGCATGCTGACCCGCGCGCAGATCGCCGAGCGGCTGGCGGCTGCGGGTTATATCGCCGATCGCGACCTTGCCACCGCGCTGCTGCTGATGGACATGCTGCATCGGCCGCTGCTGCTGGAGGGCGAGGTGGGAGTGGGCAAGACCGCCGTCGCTCTGGCGCTCGCCAAGGTGCACGGCGCCCGCTTGATTCGGCTGCAATGCTATGAAGGGCTGGATCAGGCGAGTGCCGTTTACGAGTGGAACTACCAACGCCAGTTGCTGGCCATCAAGGCGCGCGAAGCCGCTGCGGGCGGGGAAAGGGCCAGGCAACGCGCCGAGACGATGGAAGCGGGCCTGTTTACCGAGCCCTACTTGCTGGAACGACCGTTGCTCGCGGCCATCCGCCAGGAACAATCGCCGGTGCTGCTGATCGACGAGATCGACCGGGCCGACGAGGAGTTCGAGGCGTTCCTGCTGGAACTTCTCGCCGATTTCCAGGTGACGATCCCGGAACTCGGCACCGTGCGCGCCCGCAGCGTGCCGCGCGTCGTGCTCACCTCGAACGCGACGCGCGAGCTGTCGGACGCGCTGCGCCGCCGCTGCCTTTACCACTACCTCGACTTTCCCGACATTGACCGGGAAGTTGCGATCCTGCTGGCTCGAATCCCCGGGCTCGGCATCGACCTCGCCGGCCAAGTCGCCCGGCTGGTAGCGGCGCTGCGCCGCGAGCAGTTGCGGAAGATACCGGGTGTCGCGGAAAGTCTCGACTGGGCGGCTGCTCTGCTCGGCCTCGGCGTGCAGGAGGTGCGGGACGAACCAGAGGCGCTTTACGACACCCTGGTTTGCGTGCTGAAGACGCAAGAGGACCGCGCCGCGATCGATCGTCCCGGGCTTGCTCGATTGGTTGCAAAAGTTGCGTGATGCCCGAAGAAAGTCGGAGACCGGCAATTCGCTGATAACGCGCCGCATAGCGGCCTTCACGGCAACGCTGCGCGATGCCGGTTTTGCCGCTGGACTGCGGGAGAGCGAGGACGCGGCGCGCATCATCGCCTCGGACCTCGCGCTGCGTCCGACCACCTTGCGCCCGGCGTTGCGCGCGCTGTTTGTCGGGCGTCACTCGGAATGGCAGCGCTTCGACGAGATTTTCGATGCCGCGTTTTTAGGGCGGCGCCGTCGCAACGTTGTGCGTGCCACGGGTCATTCTCCGCGGCCAGGTCCGAGCAGTCTGCGCGAACTCGCAGCAACGCGCGACAATCAGGGCGCGGGCGGCAATCCGGAAGCGGTGCAGGTGGCAGACGGCGACCAGTTTGGCGGAGCCGGTCAGGCGATGCGCGATGCTGCCTCGGCAGCGGAAAGCGAGGCCGCACGCAATCTGCGCGAGATCGGCGATCCGGATGCACTAGCAGCAGCCGAGGCCGTAGCCGAGCTTGTCTGGCAAGCGCTACGCGCGCGGCGTGCGCGACGGAGCCGGTATGTGCGTCATGGTCGCCGCCTTGACCTGCGCCGCACCATACGCGCCAGCCTTCAACATGGCGGCACGCCGCTCGAACTCGCGTGGAAATGCCCGCGTCGCAAGCAGTTGCGAATCGCCTTTCTGCTCGACGTGTCCGGCTCGATGAGCCTGTACACGCCGCTGTTTCTGCGGTTCGCACTTGGCCTTCTGCGTGGCGGCGCCAAAGCCGAGGCATTCATGTTCCACACGCGCCTGGTCGAGATTTCCGCGGCGCTGCGCGAACGCGACCGCCTGCGCGCGCTCGACCGGCTGACCTTGCTCGCGCGCGGCGTCGGCGGGGGCACGCAAATTGCCGAAAGCCTCGCCGTGTTCAATTGCGCACACGCGAAACGAGCGCTGGCCGGCCGCTCGGTCTGCCTGATCGTCTCAGACGGCTACGAGACCGGCGACGCCGCCCGGCTCGGACGCGAAATGGCGGCCCTGCGTCGTCGCTGCAAGCGCATCGTGTGGCTCAATCCGTCTGCGGACAGTCCGGGCTACACGCCGGCGGCGCGCGGCATGCAGGCAGCGATGCCGCATCTGCGCCTGTTCGCGCCGGCCGGTTCGCTGCGCGGTTTGGAGGCGCTGGTGCCGCTGCTTGCGGGCTTGTGAGCAATGATAGCAGCCGGCGGTGCATCACACGTCTGGCGAGCCCAATCACGCGCAAGGTTGCGCAACGCGCCGGCCGATGCTCAAAGGGTGCGCCAAAAACGGGGTACCCAGCCGCGCTTCATGGACACGATTTACCGAGGCGATCTTGCATCTCCCGGCGGGCGCACGCTCGCTTGGATTGACGCGTTGATGATCGACCACGCCCTCGTCCGGCTTGTCTTCGACAATTTTGCCGTCGTAGCATCCGGGCGGCTCTATCGCTGCAATCACCCGACACCGGGGCGGCTTGCGCGCATCGTGCGTCGCTATGGCATCGGCACGCTGATCAATCTGCGCGGAATTACCAACAACGGCTCGGATGCGCTTTCGCGCGAAGCCGCCGCCAAATTGGGGCTGGATGTCGTCGATATGGCGCTGGAGAGCCGTGGCGCGCCGCACCGGGATCGCATCCTGCGGCTGCACGACATCTATCGCACCATGCGCGGACCGGGCCTGATCCATTGCAAATCCGGCGCCGACCGGGCGGGGCTGGCGGCCGGGCTGTTCGTGCTGTTCGAGGGCGGCCGTGCGGCCGAAGCGATGCGCCAACTCTCGCTTCGTTTCGGCCATATCAGGCAGTCGCGGACCGGCATATTGGATGCGTTCTTCTTGCGCTATGCGCGCGAGGGCGAGGGGCGCAAGCCGTTCCTCGATTGGGTCCGCGAAGACTATGATGAGAACGCGCTACGCCACGACTTCCGAGCCAGCGGGCTGGCGAGTTTCGTCAACGACTGGGTTTTGGCGCATGAATAACCCCGCCGTGCTGGATCGCGAGTCGGTCATCGAGGAGCTACCAGTGGCGGACTGGCAGGGTTCGTTCGACGCTGCCCTGCGCGCCCGGGCGCTCGGCGCGTTGGAATCGGGCCTCGTGTTGTATCTTCCGCGCCTGGCGTTCCGTATCGAGCCGGAGGAAGCGCCGTTCCTGTCGGCCGACGCGGCGGGTGGGGCGCGCAAGAATATCAGTCTCGATCCCGCTACGGGCCGAACCGGCAACACTGCGCTGCAGCCCGAACAGGCGGCGCGTCTGACTGTCATGATCGACCGCTTCGGGCGTGCCGCCACGAGCCTGGTCGCCGCTCTCTTCCCCGGCTACGCGCCGCATCTGGAACGCGCGCGCACCAGCTTCCGCCCGGTGGAGATTGCCGGGCGCGCAACCTCGCCGCGGCATGACGACCGGCTGCTGCACGTGGACGCGTTTCCCACGCGTCCGATGCGCGGGCGGCGCATTCTGCGGCTGTTCAGCAATATCGCACCCGACGGAGCGCCGCGCGAATGGCGCGTGGGCCAGCCCTTCCCGGAATTCGCCCGCACCTTCCTGCCGCGCGCGCGGGCGCCTCTGCCCGGGACTGCCTGGCTCAACGCGCTGCTCGGCCTGACCAAGGGCCGGCGCAGCGCCTATGACGAGCTGATGCTCGGGCTGCATGACGCGGCCAAGCTGGATGCAGCATGGCAAGCGGCAACGCCGAGGGCGGATGTGAGTTTTCCATCCGACTCGACCTGGCTCTGCTTCACCGATCAGGTCTTGCACGCGGCGCTCGCCGGCCACTGCGCGCTGGAACAGACATTTCATCTCCCGGTGGATGCGATGGAGAAGCCGGACTTATCGCCGCTGCGTGTGCTGGAACGGAGTACGGGGCGCGCGTTGGTATAAAGGAGGACGACGCCATGCCGGAGCGTGATGCGCGGACCGGGCAGGACGACGGCGCCCGCTTGCCGCTTTCGGGAATCCGCGTCCTCGATCTTACGCATGCGCGCGCCGGGCCGACCTGCGTACGTCATCTGGCCGATTGGGGCGCGGACATCATACGCATCGAGCCGCCGCCGACCGGTGACGAGGATCTCGCCGGCAACCGGCACGGCTTTGATTTCCAAAACCTGCACCGCAACAAGCGGGCGATGACGCTTAATCTGAAACATCCTGACGGGCATAAGGCGTTCATGCGTCTGGTCGCCACCGCCGACGTGGTGGCGGAGAATATGCGCGCGCAGGTAAAGCATCGCCTGAAAGTCGCCTATGAGGATGTGCGCGCGGTCAATCCGCGCATCGTCTATGGCAGTATCAGCGGCTTCGGCCAGGATGGGCCGTACGGCGCGCGCGCCGGGGTGGACCAGATCGCGCAGGGAATGGGCGGGCTGATGTCGATTACCGGCCTGCCGGGCCAGGGGCCGGTGCGCGTGGGCATCCCGATCGCGGATCTGACAGCGGGCAATCTGCTGGCGCTCGGCATCATGATGGCGCTGTTCGACCGCGAGCGCACCGGTGTCGGGCGCTGGGTCAGCACCAGCCTTCTGGAAGCACAGGTCTTCATGCTCGATTTCCAGGCGGCGCGCTGGCTGATGGCCGGCGAGGTCGCGCAGCAGGCGGGCAACGATCACCCGACCGGCATTCCCACGGGCGTGTTCCCGACCACCGACGGTCATATCAACATCGCCGCCAGTTCCGCGCGGCTTTGGACGCGATTTTGTGAGGCGATCGGCCAGCCGGATTGGGCGAACAAGGAGGCGTGGCGCACCCAGGCGGGCCGCAGCGCCGACCGCCAGGCAATCAACGCCTCCATCGCCGAGATCACGCGCACCAAGCCGGCCGCGCACTGGATCGCGTTGTTCGAGGAGGCGGGCATCCCCTGCGGCCCGATCAACACAATCGATCGAGTGTTCGCCGATCCACAGGTGCGTCATCTCGGCATGGCGCGGCCGATGCACAGCGCGGCGATCGGCGCCAAGGACGTGGTTGCTTCGGCAATCACCATGTCCGGCTTCTCCAAGGACATACGCTCGCCGACGCCGGAGCCGGGTGCCGATACCGAGGACGTATTGCGCGGAGTGGGCTACGACCCGGAGGAAATCCGCGCCATGCGCAACCAGGGAGTGATTTGATCATGGACGGCACCACGATGCCGGAGCAGATGCGGGACTACGCCAACGGCAAGATGCGCGCGGCGAATCGCGACGGGATCGGGTTTATCACTTTCAATCAGCCCGAAAAGCGCAACGCCATGTCGATCGAGATGTGGACCGGGCTGGGCGAAATCCTGGAGGAGTTTGAGGAGAATGCCGATATCCGCGTCGTCGTGCTGACCGGCGCCGGTGACAAGGCGTTTGTTTCCGGCGCGGATATCAGCCAGTTCGAGCAGAACCGGTCGAATGCCGCCGGACAACTCGATTACGAGCGCCTGACCAGTTTCGGTCGCGAGCGGCTCGCGGCCTTTCCGAAACCGATCATCGCGCGCATTCGCGGCTTCTGCCTGGGCGGAGGGCTCGCGATCGCCATGCAGGCCGATTTGCGGATCGCGTCCTTTGACAGTTCTTTCGGCATTCCGGCCGCGCGGCTCGGGATCGCCTACGGGTTCGAAGGCTTGCGGAAGCTCGTGCAGCTCGTCGGCCCGGCGCATGCACGCATGATCCTCTACACCGCGCGCCGGATCGACGCACGGGAGGCCGAGCGAATCGGGCTGATCAATCACGCGGTCGATAGTACGGCGCTGGATGAGACGGTTCTGCAGATCGCGCGCACGATCGCGGACAATGCGCCGCTCTCAGTGCATGCTTCCAAGCTGACGATCGACGAGCTAATGAAGGATCCGGACGCGCGCAACCATCGCGCGATCGACGCGGCTGTGATTGCCTGTTTCGACAGCGACGACTATCGCGAAGGGCGCACCGCTTTCATGGAAAAGCGCCGCCCCCGGTTTCAGGGGCGGTAATGCCCAACCGCTTGCCGCTTCGAACCCCCTCTCCCCGACCCCCTCCCGCAAGGGGAGGGGGAGTCGAACTCGCGCGATTCCCCTCCCCCTGCGAGAAAGGTTTGGGGAGCGGTCGAAATCGACGAAAAGCAGCTTGGGTGAGCAGATCGCTGACTAACCCATCGCCAGTTCGACGCAGACCGGCACGTGGTCCGACCCCTGCGGCCAGTCGCGCGCGTCCTTCAGCACGATCTGGCGCCGCAATGCGCCGGTCAGATCCGGCGTCACCCAGATATGGTCAAGCCGGCGGCCCCGGTCGGAAGCGCGCCAATCCCGGTTCCGGTACGACCACCAGGTAAACAGCTTCTGCTCCGCGGGCACGAAATGGCGCACGGCGTCGATGAAGCCCGTATCCTGCCAGGCGAGCAGCCCGGTTGTTTCGTCCGGCGTATGGCTGACCACCTTGAGCAATTGGCGGTGGCTCCAGACATCCTGCTCCAGCGGCGCGATGTTCAGATCGCCCACAAGTACCGTCCGGGCAAGCCCGGCCCGGCTCGCGAACCAGGCGCGAGCTTCGGCCACGAAGGCGAGCTTGTGGGCGAATTTCGGGTTCTGTGCCGGGTCGGGCACGTCACCGCCCGCCGGGACATAGAAATTATGCAGCTCAATCGCCCCGCCCGAGGCTTCCAGCGTGACCCCGAGATGCCGGCAATCGCCCTTCGCACACCAATCCGGGGCGTCTTCGGTTACTGCGATCGGCCGTCGTGAGAGAATGGCAACCCCATTGTAGCCCTTCATCCCGCGCCAAACGGCATGCGGATAGCCTAATGCGGCAGGCCCCTCGGCGGGGAAAAGCGCGTCGGGTACCTTCGTTTCCTGCAGACAGATCACATCCGGTGCCAGTGCCGCTGCAAGCCGGTTCAGTAGCGACAGGCGCAAACGGAGCGAGTTAATGTTCCAGGTGGCGATGCGCAGCGTCGTCCCGTGCATCCGCGTCGGTCAGCCGGCGGCGATGGCGGCCTAAGCCGCCGCCGCGCTGGACACGGGCGAACCGGCATGGTTGCGCACCGCCTCGGCGAACGACTCAAGAATGCGCCGCGACAGCGCGTCGGTGGCATAGTCGAACTCAGGGTGCCACTGCACGCCGATCGCAAACCCGGGAGCGTCGGGGACACAAACCGCCTCAATCGTGCCGTCCGGCGCTGTGCCTTCGGCAACAAGGCAGGGCGCAAGCCGATCAATACCCTGGTTGTGCAGGGAGTTGACCGAAATCTCGGTCGCACCGGCCAGCCGATGCAGCCAGCTCCCGGGGACGACGCGGACGATGTGCGCCTTGCCGATCCGCACCCTGTGCGACGGTTGCGACGGGGTTGAATGATCAATGCGCCCCGGCAGGTCTTGCAAGCGCTGGTGCAGGCTGCCCCCGAGTGCGACGTTCAACTCCTGAAATCCCCGGCAGATCGCGAGGACCGGCAGCCCCGCTGCCACCGCCGCGCGGATCAGGGGCAAGGTGGCGGCATCGCGTTCGGGGTCTTCCGGCGTTCCCTCCGGGTGAGGCGGACCGCCATAAAGGCTTGGCTGGACGTTCGACCGGCTGCCGGTGAGCACGATGCCGTCCAGCCGATCGAGCAGAGTGTCGGGGCAGGAGGCGCTGCCACTGGCGGGGATCAGCACCGGCACGCCCTTCATGACCTGTTCGACCGCACGCACGTATGTGTGGGAAGCCGCGTGGTTCGGCAGGCCGAAGGCGCCCAACTGTTTCGTGCAGCAGCTAATGCCGATGAGAGGCTTCACGATCCGTCTCGAATCCGTCCTGCCCGGAAGATCGGCTGCGAGTGTGACATAAAGAAGACTCGCTCCGCCATGGCGGACATGCCTGACCCGCAGGGGCTCGGTTAGCCTCCGCCGCCGCGTCGGCCGGGGTTGGCCATCGGCGCGGCATACTCGAACAGGCTGTCCGGAAAACTGCCGCCGAGCTGCACGTCGTACAGCTCGACCGTGGTGCGCTGGCCCTGCGCATCGACCACCGTCCATTGCCGCAGCGTCAGCGGCGTGTCGGCGAAATCGAGCGTCAGGCTGCCTTCGCTGGGGCGGGCGCTGCGCACCAGGGTCAGGTGGATTTGCCCCGGCAGGCGACGGATGCCCGTCACACCGACGCCCGAGCCGGAGAGGCTGATCTGATCGGAAAGCAGGATGCCGAGCGGCGTCGCGTTCAGCGGGATGTTTGTCGTCTGGTTGAGCTTCGAGTTGTGGAACACCACCAGCCCGTGCCCGGCGATTAGAAGCAGCGGCGTCGGCGGGTCGTACTGGAAGCGCATCCGCCCGGGCCGCTCCAGCCACACGGTGCCGTGGCTGATCGCGCCGTTCGGGGCGACTTGCAGGAATCTGGCCTTCAACGTCTTGATGCCGTTGAGATAGCTCTGAACGCGCGCAATCAGCGCCGCGTCCGCTTGTGTGGTCTGCGCGGCTGCGCCCCCTGCAGCGGCCTGGGCGGAAGCGTGCTCCGTCCGGCCGGGAATCGTGATTGGCGCCAGCGCGCAAGTGGCGGCGAGCGAAGCGATGAGGAGGTTGCGCTGGATCATGCGCAAGATGTGGCGCGGCGTCGGCCGGCTTGCAAACCCAAGTCCTATATGCACGAGCCTCGCGCGATGCGAGGTCATTTACCAAGCTAAGCTGCGTCAGCCCGTCAGGTTAGCCGGATTAGGCTGGCTGTCGGCAGGAAATTGATCGAAAATCTTACGCAAGAACGTAGGGCTCCAAAAAGAAGTCAAGGTCGGGCAAAATTGCTGGTCGTTGGCCGAACAGGCCGGCGATATCCAGAGCCTGTGAATGCTCAAGCTCCCAATCACCGACTTGGGTGTCATCATCACAGTCTATTTTGGCAATTTGTTTTGCGTCAGGGATTGCTGCTGAGGGGAGCGCCAACCGGAGCACCATTCGGTCCGTTTGCTTATCGGACCCCACCAGTGCATAAACAACCGGCATATCTACGGCTCCACAGCCCGTCGCGCGTCGTCCGGGGCGCCCACTTGCTTTCCGGAGATATAATCGCCCGATATATTGGGCACCCGCAGGTGTCGGCCACGACGCTACCTTCTCCCCTATCAGTTCGCTACCCAAATGAATTGGGTGTAGACGGATTTCCGCGGACTGAATTTCCAAGCCACAATTGCCCCTCCGTTGACGGCAGCCTCGATCTTGCCTCGCCTGCTCCAAGTCGGCCCATCGCTTAACGAGGGCAGTGCGGGCGCAATCGAGCATTCATCGGACGAGATGCGCCTCAATCTCTAGCTGTCGTACGCGACCAACGTCTCGAAGGGTACGTCCAGCCGATTGCGGCCTTCCAGGAAGCGCAGTTCGATCAGCGCGGCTGCCGCAGGCACCACGGCCCCCAATTTTCGCAGCAGCGCGATGCCCGCTGCCATCGTCCCGCCAGTGGCCAGAAGATCATCGACAACCACGATCCGCTGCCCGGGATGGACGGCATCGGCCTGCACCTCGATGCGGTCCGTGCCGTATTCCAGATCGTAAGTTAGCCCGACGACGGGGCCGGGCAGCTTGCCCCGCTTGCGCAGCATGACGAAGCCGCAACCGAGCTTCAGCGCCAGCGGCGCGGCGATCAGAAAGCCCCGGCTCTCAACCCCGGCAAGCAGGTCGGGCTGATAGGCGCGTACTGCCTTGGCCATGCGGCCCATCGCCACCTGCCAGGCATCCGCATGCCGCAGCAGGGTCGAGATGTCGTAGAAATAAATGCCCGGCTTCGGAAAATCCGGAATACCCCGGATATGGTCTCTGAGGTCCATGTGCCGCAGGCTCCCACGCGTTCGGGGTCGATCTGGCCTTCCTGTAAAGCCGTCAGGGGGGCGCGGCAACGGGCGAGAGAAGAAGCGGCGCGGCGCCTGAATTGCAGAAAGCGCGCCGCGCCGAGTAAGCCTCGATTGGCGATCACAACAGTGGCATGTCTAGAGTGCCTTGACAAGTGCATTTTTTGATACCTACGACCGTCTTTTTTGTTCTCGCTTCGTCCCCCATTTATGTGCTGATCGCATAACTGAAATGTCACGGCCGTGAGTGACCCGCATTCCGGAACACAGGCTAACAGGCGAGCCGAAAGGGGCCGCCGCTGGCCCGGGCGCACAAGCCTATTAATCTATGCACTTCGCGGCGCTGGTGAGGAGAAAACGATGGGGCGTCTGGAGGGCAAGGTCGCGGTCGTGACGGGTGGCTGCTCCGGTATCGGGCTCGCCGCCGTGGAGCGCTTCGTCGAGGAAGGCGCGCGCGTTCTGCTGGCCGACATTCAGGATGCGAGCGGCGCCGAAATCGAGCGCCGGTTCTCCGGCAAGGTCCGGTTCCGCCACTGCGACGTCACCGCCGAAGGCGATATCGAGTCGGCGATGAGCGCGGCGCCGGAAACGTTCGGGCGGCTGGACGTGGTGTTCAACAATGCCGGGGCCGGCGGGGCGCGCGAGCCGATCGAGGACATGACCGGTGCCGCCTGGGACCGCACGCAAGCGCTGCTGCTGCGCTCGGTCGCGCTCGGTATCCGCTATGCCGTGCCGCATTTGCGCGCGCAGGGCGGTGGCGCGATCGTCAACACCGCGTCGATTGCGGGCTTGCAGGCGGGATTCTCGCCGATCGCCTATGCGGTCGCCAAGGCGGGGGTGATCCAGCTCACCAAAGTCGCAGCCGCCGAACTGGCGCGGCATAAGATCCGCGTTAATGCGATCTGCCCCGGCTATATCATGACCAACATCTTCACCGCGAGCATCGGCGTTGCCGGCGCGACGGCCGAACGCGTCAATGAGGGCCTGCGCGCGCTTGCTCCGCGCGTGCAGCCGGTGGCTGAGACCGGATCGCCGAAGCACATCGCCGATGCGTGCGTGTTCCTGGCCTCCGACGAAGCGGCCTTCATCACTGGCACGCATCTGGTCGTGGATGGCGGCCTGACGATCGGCCCGCGCAACGCGTGGGATCCCGAGAGCCCCTCGCCTATCCGCGAGGTGATCGCGCAAGCCGTGCAGGGCGGCGGGCCGCGCTAAAGCAGCGGGGGAGGACCGGTTTTGAAGTTCGGCATTTTCTACGAGCATCAGCTCCCCCGCCCTTGGGCCGAGGGCGATGAGCTGCGCCTCTTTCAGGAGGCGCTGGATCAGGTGGAGCTGGCCGACAGGCTGGGCTTCGACTGCGCCTGGGAGGTGGAGCATCACTTCCTGGAGGAATATTCGCACTCTTCGGCGCCCGAAGTTTTCCTGGCCGCCTGCTCGCAGCGTACCAAGACCATCCGCCTCGGCCACGGCATCACCCTAATGCCGCCCAACTACAACCACCCGGCGCGCGTCGCCGAGCGGATCGCCACGCTGGATCTGGTTTCGCGCGGGCGCGTGGAATGGGGCACCGGTGAAAGCTCGGCGGCGCTGGAACTGGCCGGGTACGGCGTCCCGGTGGAGCAGAAGCGCGACCAATGGCGCGAGGCGGTCGAGCAATGCGCCAACATGATGGCGATGGACCCCTATCCCGGGTTTCAGGGCAAGTATTTCTCGATGCCCTGCCGGAACATCGTGCCCAAGCCGGTGCAGCGCCCGCACCCGCCGCTATGGGTCGCCTGCTCGAACCGCGAGACGATCAAGCTGGCGGCGCGGCTTGGCGTCGGCGCGCTGACCTTCGCCTTCGTCGATCCGGCGGAAGCGAAGCAATGGGTGGACGATTACTACCACATACTCAAGACAGAGTGCGTACCGGTCGGTTGGGCGGTGAACGCCAATATCGCGATGGTGACGGGCTTTTCGGTGCATCATGACGCGGCCGAGGCGCGCAGACGCGCCCTGGGATTTGCGTTCTTCACCTACGCTTTGGCGCATCACTATCATTTCGGGCTGCACAAGCCCGGGCGCACCGACATCTGGGCGGCCTTTAAGGAAGCTCTTCCGGGGATGAAGCGAAACAGCGGCGGCGCAGGAGGCATCGGCACGCCGGACGATCTGCGCCGCCATTTGCAGGGCTTTGCCGATGCCGGGGTCGATCAGGTCGTGTTTCTCCAGCAAGGCGGACGCAATCGACACGAGCATATCTGCGAGGCGATGGAGCTGTTCGCGGCGGAGATACTCCCCGGTTTCAAGGACGGCGAAGCCGCCCGCGAACAGCGCAAGCAGGCGGAGCTTGCGCCTTTCATCGCCGCCGCGATGGCGCGCAAGCCGGCGATGCAGAAATTGGCAGAGGATGAAATTCCGGTGGTCGAGGCGCTCGGCCGGCAGATCGCCGAAGCCGCGCCCACTCAAGGCGCGCGACCCGCGAGTTTGGGCGATGCCGTGCGTGCCGATCTGGGACTGGCCGAGCGAACCGCAGCCGAGTGAGGATGGAATGGCCGACAAGCAAGCCCTGCCGAGCGGATTGGCACTGACGCCGCTCGATCCGGTGTTTCGCGAGCGACCGCACGAATACCTGGACCGGCTGCGCGAGACCGAGCCGGTGCATCACGACACGCAGCTCGGGCGCATTTTTCTGACGCGCGCCGAGGATGTGCGCGCGCTGGTGAGCAATCGCGCGCTTTCGGTCGATCCGCGCAAGGCCGCGCCCGGTTCTTATCATCGGCGCGTCGTGCTGGGCGACATGCCGGCGGATACGCCGCCCGAGGCGGTGGCGCTGTCGATGCTGCATCTCGACGACCCCGATCACAAGCGCATCCGCGGGCTGGTTTCACAGGCGTTCAACCAGCGCGCTACGGATGCGTTCCGCCCGCGCATCCAGGCCATCGCCGAATTGCTGCTCGATGCGGTTTCAGGGCGCGAGAGTTTCGACGTGATCGCCGATTACGCGGCGCCGCTGCCGACCATCGTGATTGCCGAAATGCTGGGCGTCGATGCTGCTGAACAGGCGCAGTTCAAGCGCTGGTCGGATGCGCTGGCGCATGTGTTCAACCCGATGCGCACTCCGGAGCAGCGGGAGGAATTGATCGCGCGCGGATGCAGGGTCTGTGGGGCTATTTCCGCCAGGCGGTAGAAACGCGACGGCGGGCGCGTAAAGACGATCTGATCAGCGCGCTTGTCGCTGCCGAGGAAGACGGTGATCGTTTGTCCGAGCAGGAAATCATCGTCACCTGCAACCTTCTGCTGGTTGCGGGCAATGTCACCACCACGGACCTGATCGGCAACGGCGTGCTCGCCTTGCTGCGCCATCCCGACCAGCTTGCCAAGCTGCGCGCCCGGCCGGAGCTTGCGCGCAATGCGGTCGAGGAGATGCTGCGCTACGATCCGCCAGTGGCGCAGACCGGCAGGGTAGCGCTGGAACCGATCGAACTGGATGGCACGCATGTGCCGGCGGGAGAATCTGATCACCGCCTCGTTGCTGGCGGCAGGCCACGATCCGAAGGTGCATGCCGATCCGGCGCGGTTCGATATCGAGCGGGCGGATACAAGTCATTTCGCCTTCGGCGGCGGTATTCATTTCTGCCTGGGCGCTCCGCTCGCACGCGCCGAGGCGCAGATCGCCATTCCGGCGTTATTCGCCCGCTTCCCCGATCTGCGGCTCGATCCCGAGCACAGCGTCGCGCACAAACGCGCGCCGGTGTTCAACGGTGTCGAGGCGCTGTGGGTACGGACGGCGTGAAGCGCCGATTCGGGACGCCGCTGCTCGCCATTGCCCTGCTGTTTGCGCCGCCTGCGGCGAACGCGCGGCGTCACGCGCACGCCAATGCGGCGGGCGGGTTCGACTATTACCTGCTGAGCCTGAGCATTGCGCCGAGTTTCTGCGCGCTCTCGCCGGCCAATCGAGCGAAAGCCGAATGTCAGGGCTTAACCGAAGCGGAGTATCGACAAACGCCGCTGACACTGCACGGGCTTTGGCCAAATCGCGCCGGTGTCAGCGTAAACCGTCAGCCGCAGGACTGCCCGGGGCCGCCGCTCGGAAGCCTGCCGGCAAGCCTGGAGACACAGTTGCAACACTTCATGGCCGGCGGGCCGGGTTTAGCAGAGCACGAATGGAGCAGGCACGGCACCTGTTCCGGCCTTTCGCCAGAAGCCTATTTCGGCGCGATGGTGCGGCTGGCGCAGCAGGCGAATGAGACGATTGGCGCGATAATGCGCGAACAGGGGATGCTGGGGCAGTCGGGTTCGGGTTGGCGACCTTCTCACCGCCGTGGCGGCAAAGGATCCGGCCTTGGCAGGACGCGATTATTGTCGATTGCCTGTTTCCGCGCGCAAGCACGGGCCGGGAACAAGCGCTGATCGAGGAAATCAGGGTGGTCTTGTCGAAGGACTTGGCACCGCTGCAAGCGGCGAGCCTCGGTCTCGGCCAGAATTCCGGCTGTCCACGAAGCGCGGGGTTCCTGCCGGGGTAGCGGTTAACAGCAGCACCTACAGCCGGGCGTGCGCCGCGCTCACCACGCGATCCACGAATTGTCGCGCGCTGCCCAAATAGCCCGCCGGGTCGGTCAGCCGCTCGATCGCCGCCCGGTCCAGACGGCTGGACACTTCCGACTGCCGGGCCAAGGCTTCAGCTAGCGGAATACGCTCGGCGAGTGCCACGTGGCTCGCTCCGGCCACGACATGATGCGCTTCGCCGCGGCCGAGATGCGGCGCGAGCCCCATCATCACCGCTTCCGCCATGATCAGCCCGCCGGATGCGTCGAGATTCGCGCGCATCCGCGCGGCGTCGGCATTGAGCCCTTCGGCTACAGCGCGCGCATGCAGCAAGGCGCCGTGCGTCAGCACGAAGGATTGCGGCAAAGCGAGTATCTCCGCCTGCCACGGTCCGGTCCCGCGCTCATGGTCCTGCGCCATCGCGCCTTGCATCAGCGGCACCAGCGCCTGCACGCCGCGCGTGGCGGCCAGCACGAATTCCGAGGCGATCGGGTTGCGCTTCTGCGGCATGGTCGATGACGAGCCGCGTCCGGCCTCATAGGGCTCGGTTGCTTCCGCAACTTCGGTCTGCGCGAGCAGGACGACATCGGTCGCCATCTTCGCCAGACTGCCGCAGATCAGTCCGAGCAAACCCACGGTTTCCGCCAGCCCGTCTCGGTTCACGTGCCACGGGGCCAGCGGGACAGCGAGTTCCAGTTCGGCAGCAAGCCCCTCCATCACCGCCAGGCCCCGATCACCCAGCGAGGCGAGCGTGCCCGCCGCTCCCGCGAAGCTCACCCGTTCCACCCGCGGCCGGAGCTGATCGAGGCGTTCGAGATGCGCAAGGAAAGGCTGCGCCCAAACCGCGCATTTCAGGCCGAAGGTGATCGGCAGCGCTTGCTGGAGATGCGTTCGCCCCGCCATCACCGTGTCCCGGTGGCGCTGTGCCTGATCGGCGAGCGCGGCCAGTACCGGCGGCGACCTCGGCGCGCACCAGGGCGAGCCCGGCGCGCACTTGCAGCACCGTCGCCGTATCCATGATGTCCTGGGTCGTCGCCCCCCAATGCGTCCACCTTCCGGCCTCACCGGCGGCGCGCGCGAGGCCCTTGACGAGCCCCACCACCGGATAGCCGATATTGCGCGCACCGGCGGCGAGTTCGGCCGTGTCCAGGTTCTCCACGCGCGCCGCTGCCGTGATTGCCGGCCCGGCTTCCGCCGGAATGATGCCGAGCCGCGCCTGCACGCGCGCCAGCGCCGCCTCGACATCGAGCATGCGCTGAAAAAATTCGCGCTCATCGAACACGGCGCGCATGGCATCGCTGCCATACAGCGTGCCCATAATCGGGCTGTCAGCCGGATTGGTCGGCATCAGGCTAGGCTTCTTACTGGTCGACCCCTCCCCCGGCCCCTCCCGCAAGGGGAGGGGAGGATCACTCGGGCCGACTTGTCTTCTCCCCCTCCCCTTGCGGGAGGGGGTCGGGGGGAGGGGTTCCTTGGGCCGCGTCTGGGGAAAGCCGGCATCAGACGTCCAGGAACACGGTTTCGTCGCGCCCCTGCAACCTGATGTCCAAACGCCAAGCGCCCGGCCCCTCGGCGCGGGCGAGCAGGCTCGACCGTCGCGCCTCGTCCTCGATCGAGGCGAGCAGCGGGTCGGTTTCGTTCAGCGCCTCGCCCCGGAAATAGGCGCGCGTGGCGAGTCCGCGCATCAGCCCGCGCGCCAGTATCCAGATCGCGACATGCGGCGCCTGCTGCGTGTTGCCGCGTCCGGGCACGGGACCGGGTTTCACTGTAACGAACCGGAACCGGCCCTCGGCGTCGGTCGCGCAGCGGCCGAAACCGGAGAACCGGTCGGATATAGCCGGGCTCGATTGCCAGATTTCCACGCATGCATCGGCAACCGGCAGCCCGTCGCCATCCGAAATGACGCCGGTCAGCACAATCCGTTCTCCGGTCCCACCGAAGCGGGTGAGATCGGACCAGGTTTCATCTTCCAGCAGATGCCAGTAGGGACCGATGGTCTGGCTGGCGGTTGCCGCCGGCATAGGCTCAGCCTCCTTTCCTTGCGCGGCGATGCTCAGAGCGCGACGGGTGTGGCGCCCCGCCCGCGCAGCACAATGTCGAACCGATAACCCAGCGCCCAATCGGGAATCGCAAGATCAAGGTCGAACTCTGCGATCAGCCGCCGGCGTGCGTCGGCATCGGGCACGCCGTGGAAAATCGGATCCCCCGCCAGCAACGGATCGCCCGGAAAATACATCTGCGTCACCAGGCGCGCGGCAAAACCGGTGCCGAACAAGGAGTAGTGGATGTGCCGCGCCCGCCAGGCGTTCTTGCCATTGGGCCACGGATAGGCGCCGGGTGTGACGGTGATGAATTTGTAGCGGCCATCGGCATCGCTGAACACGCGCCCGGCGCCGTGAAACGCGGGATCGAGCGGCGCGTCATGCTGATCGCCCGCATGGTCATAGCGCCCGGCCGCATTTGCCTGCCAAATCTCGATCATCGTGTTGGCAACGGGCCGCCCGTCCTGATCCGTCACCCGGCCGGCGACGATGATGCGTTCGCCCTTGGCTTCGCTGGTGCCGGCCCGCGTCAGATCGGCCAGGGCCGGGAACCGCTCGGGCGAGAAATCCGGCCCGGTGGCTTCCGTAACCGTTTGCGCGACGGGGTGAAGTGGCTGCGTCGGATGACGCTTGGCGGTACTCCGGTATGCGGGCACGTCGTATTGGGGCTGAGTGCCACGCAGGGCTGGGCGGAACGGGGCCGGATCGGTCATGGCAAGATTTTCCGCTTTTGCCCGCACGCTCCCACAGGCGCGGCAAGGGCGCAACCATGGGGAGATTCGGCGCGAGCGTGATCACGGGGAACGGCCATCGTGCTATGAGGTCGAGTTGATGACCGAGAGGCCGCAAGACGATCCTGTCCTGGTTCGGTTCCGGAGGGCCGTGGATGCGCTTTACGGCGACCGCATTGAGCGCGTCGTGCTCTACGGCTCGCGCGCGGCGATGCACGGCCGGATTCGGATTACGACATCGCGGTTTTCCTGCGCGATCTGTCGGACCGCGCCAAGGAGATGGACCGGCTCGCGGATATCGGAACCGATATACTCTACACATGGGCCGGGTCGTCCACGCAATGCCGTACCGTGCGGGCGCCTACCGCGAGCGGACCCCGCTGATGCAGGAAATCCGGAATGACGGCGTCACGCTATGAAACCGGAAACGGCCGCATTCTTTGCCAAGTCCCGAGAGTTTCTCGCCAAGGCAACCGACACGCGCTACTCGGACCGGCTCACGGAGGAGCGCCGCGCCTGGGACCACAAGCTCGACCAGCAGGCTGATCTCGCGCGCAGCGCCGATCGCATCCATCCACAGGCAGTCGCCCGTGCGGTCAGCGATCTCGCCAACCGGGACGCGGTCTTCGTGCTCGACACCGGCCTTAATACGCTGTGGTCCGCCAACTGGATCCGGCAAAAAGCGGATCGCAGCGCATCATCGGGTCGTTCAACAATGGTGCCGTCGGAACGGCACTGGGGCAGGCCAACGGCATCCAGGCGCTCGACCGGGCGCGGCAGGTGATCGCGCTGCCCGGCGACGGCGGCTTCAACATGTTGATGTGCGAGTTCCTCACGGCGGTTCACCACAAGCTGCCGGTCAAGGCTGTCATCTACAATAACGCCGCGTTTGGCTTGATCGAGCTGAAGGCTGAGTTGATCGGGGTGGCGCCCTACCGGCAGGGCATTGACTTTCCCAATCCGGATTTCGCCGCATTCGCGCGCGCCTGCGGTGGCCACGGCTTCGTGGCGTGCAAGCCCGACGAGCTGAAGAAAGCGATCAGTGATGCCCTGGCGGTTGACGGACCGGCAATCGTCGACGCCGCGGTCGTTGCCAACGAGCTACCCAACCTGCCGCACCTCGACCTTGAGCTGCTCGGGCATGTCGCGCGCGCCAAGATCAAAGAGGCGGTGCTGGCCGTTACGGGCGGTTGATTAGGCATTCGGCGGTTTTGCGCCGCGATCGATGCCGGGGTTTTGGCAGGCTGCCGCCATGGCAAGCCTGCCGAGGTAATGCGCCCAACCCTTGTCGTGGCCAGCACGCTGCGCCGCATTCGGAAGACCGCTGTGCGTCATGCGCAGCAAGGTCCCGCCGTCCCGGTCGATCAGGTCGATCTCCACCAAGCCCGATCCCGGCGGCACCTCAGCATCCCCTTCCCAACCGAAGCTGTAGGCGAGGCGATGGACCGGCACGACCTCACGGAACGCTCCGCGCGCCACGCGGCCGTTGACACCTTTGAGAAGGTAGAGCCCGCCCGGATGCATCTCGGTCTTCGCCTCGGTGCCCATCCAGCTCAGGATTTTTTCCGGATCGGTCAGGAAGGCGAACACGGTGGCAGCCGGGGCCGCGATGTGGGTCTCACGTCGGACAACGTGGGGCTCGGTCATCGGAATCTCCTTGATGGAGGCTGCGGGCAGAGCCGCTATAGCCAGTCCTTACCGGGAATAATTCGTGGCAGGCGAACGGCGTCAATCCCATCATCGGTGGGTGCAGCTCTCTTCGGCGATCTCCTGGCTCGTCGATGCGGCCAGCGAGACGCTGGGCGCCGACCGGCTTCTAGCGGAACTCGGTGCGCGGCTTATCGAGGATGGCCTGCCCCTCGCGGGCGGCGCTCTGGCAATGGCCGTGCCGCACCCGCTCATCGCCCGGCGTACCTGGCTGTGGCGGGCCGTGAGTGGAGAGGTGATCGAGGCCCTGGGCTTCGTGGCGGGAGGGCTCGGGGCTACAGAGACGGCAAGCCCTCCCGGCGATGCCGGGCGGCGCTGGCTCGCGCAACTTACGGCCGGCTCGGTGCATGAGGATGCCGTCGGTCGCAGGCTGGACGGCCCCTCGCTCGGTTGGATCGGGCCGCGCCCGTTTACGCCCGGCGAGGCCGATGCGTTGCGGCAAGCCGCCCGCTTCGCTGCGGCGCCGCTCGCCGCGCTCGCGGCACGCGCGACGCTTACGGCGGCTCTCGAAGCCTATGTCGGCCGGCGCAGTGCGTCGCGAGTGCTGGCAGGTCCTCTGCGGCGCGATATCGGGGAGACAATCCAGGCAGCGCTGCTCTACGCCGATTTGCGCGGCTTCACGGCCTTGTCCGAGAGCAATCCCCCCGCAGTAGTCATCGCGGCTCTCGGTGCCTGGTTCGACCGCATTGCCGGCCCGATTCACGCCTTCGGCGGCGAAGTGCTGAAGTTCATCGGCGACGGCCTGCTGGCGATCTTCCCGGTCATCGGAGGGGCGCCCCGCGGGGCCTGCGACGCCGCCCTGCGCGCGGTCTCCGCGGCACGGGTCGGAATGGCGCATCTCGACGAAACGCGACATCACCGGGGCCTACCGCCTCTGCCCTTCGGTGCCGCCCTGCACCTCGGCGAGATGCTGTGGGGCAACATCGGCGCTGCCGATCGGCTGGATTTCACGGCGATCGGCCCCGCCGTCAATCTGGTCAGCCGATTGGAAGGACTGTGCCGGCCGCTCGACAAGGCGGTCCTCGTATCGGGCACTTTCGCCGCCGAAAGCACAGTGCCGCTGATTCCGCTCGGAACGCATGCGTTGCGCGGCATCGGGTCCCCGTGCGCCGTCTTCGCCGTGCCGGAGGATTGAGCCGGCAGCGCCAACAAAGGGCACCGACCAGTTCAGGAGACCGAGAATTCGGTCACGGCCTTCTGCTTTCGCCCATCTCAGACAAACTTTAGCGCTTGGCTTTCGTTTTCCTCCCGGACCACGGCGACGGACTTCGCTTGGCCATCTGATGGAGCAGCCGATGCTTCTGACCTCACGCTGTGTTGCCGCCCTTGCGTCCGGGCTTGTGCTCGCAGGCTGCGTCTATGCCCCAGCACCTCCCGCACCCGAATATTCCTACAACCCGTACGATCCGGGGCAGCGTGCGGTCGCCGGCGGTCTCGTCGGCGCGGGTGCCGGTGCCGCTTTGGGAGGCATGGCCGACGGCGGCCGGGGCGCCGCAATAGGGGCGCTGGCAGGGGGCGCTCTCGGAGCGGCGGCCGGCGCGAGCACCACTCCGGAGGAGCCATATTATCCGGAGTATCCGGCCGACTACTGATGCCAAGGACTTCAGGGCTTTTTCACGTTCGCTCTACCGCGCGAGGGGGTGATGATCGACGAGGTGATCGACCTGGTCGTTAGCCCTTTCGCACTCTATGCCGACCACCTGAAGCTATGCCGACCACCTGAACCGCTCCGGTGCGCTCGCGCTCGCCGACGACGTGTTTGCGGGTTTGCAGGGGCAGATCGCGCGGCAGGTCGAAAGCTGCCTCGACCCCGCGACGCGTGCCGGAACTGCTGCATCGGGTCGATGCTCTGCTCGCCAATCTGCAGTCGGCCACGCGGGAGGTTGCGCGCGCCGCGCCGCAATTGCCGGCGATTGCGCGCAACGCGGCGGGCAGCACCGCCGATCTTCCGGCTTTGCTGACGCAGACCCGGGCAACAGCGGCCGAACCGGAGCGGCTCGCCGCACGGTTGCGCGGGCTATGGCTGCTGGGCGGGGGCGGCCGGTTTTAACCACGCTGAGGCCAAACGTTCTGCGAACTTTTAGAGGTTGTACTCGGCAACTCATTTCAGTTCGTCGAGCAGCGTCTTCGCCTCGATCAGGTCCGGCGCTTCGAATTCCTCGGTGAACCAGCCATAAATCGGGCCGAGGAGATCGTAGGCCTTTTGAAGTTCGGCGCGCTCGACGAACAAACGAGCTAGGTCGTTCGCCGCGCGAAGCTCAAACCATCGCGCCTTCGTCGCTCTTGCGGCAGCGAGGGCCCTCTTCAGGTCCGTTTCCGCTCGGCTATGTTCCGGATCAGCAACTAGATACAGGCTCGCGCGAACCCGATAAAGTTCGGCGTCCCACCAGTGAGCCCCGCCCTGTTCTGCGGTATCCAGCGCGTCTTTAATCAACCGGAGGCCTTCGTCGGCTTTCTTCGCCTTTCCCAATGTCGCAGCAATCGATGCATCCAGCGGAAGGCACCAGGCTCCGAAGAAAGACTGCCAAACAGCGCATCCTCTGTGCAGGAGGTCGAGGCCATCCAGGACCGAACCTAGCTCCGCGACTGCCCAGCCCCGGAAGCCATCGACCAGGCCGGACGCATCTCGCGGCAGCTTCCCGCCGCAAATAAGCTTACCGAGGTCGGAGACGTGTTGCTCGATGCCGGCCGGATCGCGAACAAGCAACGCGACTAGCAAGATGTTGAAGACACCCTCCATCAGCGTGTAAGGATGGCCGATTTCGCGCGCTAGGTTCAGGGCGACCTCGCATCCCCGGCGTGCTTGTTCTGGATAGCCCAGGAGGCAGAGTGACACGGCATTCAAATTGCGCGCGCAGAGGCCAGGATCGTGTCCACCATAGACGAAAGTAAGAGCGTGGTGTGCGGCCCGATCATAGAGCGCGATTCCTTCGTTGGTGTGGGCGAGCGCCTTCTGCAGGTCTCCGACAAGCGATAGCCCTGCCCACTGCACGTGGTGCGCCTCAAGGAGCAGCGCCCGATCATTCAGCTTCTGCGCAAGGGGTAGCAGCCCGTCGCCAAACTCGCGCATTCGGTGCACGTCACCCCGCATATAGTGGAAGAACCACAGGCCCCATAACGCTGTGAAGCGGTCCTTCGGAGTGCCGAACCGCTCACAGAGCCCTTCGGCTTGTCGGTAGGTTTCCCCAACCTCGGCCGCGGTGGGACCGAGGCTTTGCACCTGCGCTCCGCCCAGAGCAAGCCGAATGGCGATCTCCTCGCGCATCTGCTCCGAGCTCTCCGGCAAGCGAACTACAAGCTCGAGCGCTTTGGCCAGAGCATTAACAGCCTCAGGATAGGCAGAAGTTTCAATGGCCCGTACACCGGTAAGCCGAAGATAGCGAACAGCCGGTTCGAGCAAGCCGGCTTCGGCATAGTGGTGGGCCAAAAGCTGGGGGTCGGTCGTCACGAGATTACTGAATAACTCCTCCATAGCGAAGGCAATTCGTCGGTGGTAGTCTCGCCGGGTACTCCGTATCAGCGACGCATAAGCCGCGTCTTGAATGAGCGCGTGCTTGAAGCTGTAACTGGAGCTGGGCGGGTTGCCGCGTCGGGAAAGGATATCCATTTGCTCAAGCTGCGACAGAGCAACCTGCAGCGACTCCCCGCTGCGACGAACCACGGCCGATAGCATCTTGTAATCGAACGAGCGACCAATTGCGGCGCCGATCTGCGCAACCTCCCGACCATCCGAAAGCCGATCCAACCTAGCCATCAGCGAATTGTGTAGGGTCGCCGGAATGGCAAGCTTTGAACCAGCCTCGGTAACCGCAGCGGCGTTGGAATGTGGTGGAATACCGAACTCAATGACAGCGCGAGTTACTCTTCGACAAAGAGTGGTATGCCGTCTGCCTTGAGGACAATCTGCTGCACCACCTCAGTAGCTAATTGGCGTCCGGCTGCAACACCCGCTACTAGCTCCGCGGCAGCGCTCGCGGTCATGCGGTTCAGCGCCAGAAACGTGCCATGAGGCAGGCCGGTCCAGGGTGACACGAACTCTGGCCGGCAAGTGACAAGCAGTAGCAATCTTTGGCTAGCTTCAATTGACCAGTCGCTCGAGTAGACTTATCGTTGATGGATCGCTCCAGTGCACGTCCTCAAATACGGCGATCACGGGGTGCCGGGCTGAAAGTGCCGTGAACAGTCGGATCAACGTCAAGAATATCCGCCCCTTCCGCTGCTCAGGATCGGGTTCAATTTCAGGGAAGCGCTCGCCGTCCGGCAATTGGAGCAGCGCTGCCAGACTGAAAAGTCGTCAGCCGCGACCTCTCCGGCCTGAGCCATCATACTCCATAGACTTTGCATCTTCTGGTCCGGGAGGTCCTGCGCGCCAAGTTGGGCAGTGAGCTGAATTGGGCAATTATAGGATGGAAAGCGCTATGGAGGTGAAATGGCGAGCATTGATACATAAGGAACGTATGCGGCTTGGCGGCGACCCGCTCGCGCAGAGTTCGGACCAACCGCGACTTGCCGATACCGGCATCCCCCGCAATCAGCACAATGTTTCCGGCTCCAGCGCATGCCTGCTGCCAGCGCCGCAGCAGCAGTGAAAGTTCCTCCTCGCGACCGACCAGCGGCACGAGTGCAGCGCCATGCAGCGCCTCGAATTGGCCTCCCCCTCCACTTTCGCTCGCGACCTGCCAGGCTTCGACCGGCTCGGCGGCATCTTCTAGCAGTATTGGTTCATGGGCGAGGCATTCGAACAATTCGCCCACCAACCGCCGCGTGCTCGCGGCGATCAGCACCGTATCCGGCCCGGCCCGCGCGGCCAGA
>CAWGIP010000002.1:0-27057 GCA_963822675.1 uncultured Pseudomonadota bacterium
CGACGGCGCCGCCGTTTCGCTTGGAAAGGACAATGTTGACGATCCCCTGCCACCCGCACAGTCACCCGGTATTCATAGGCCGAGCTGCGCTTGCCGAACCCGCCGCTGCTAACCGTCAGCAGGAACTCCTCGCTCGCCTCCAGCGCCTCGACGCGATCGGCGGCAACCGACCTCGGCCACGATTTCGGCCGGCTCGACGGTGACGGGTTCCACATCGTCTTCCGAGCCGTTGGTGCGACGGCGCGAAGCGGCCAGTTTGAGGAAGGCGACGCGTTCCTCGGTGCTGATCTCGACATGGCGGAGCACGGAGAGGCTCATCACCTCGTCGCCCGAGGCAAGCCGGATGCCGCGCACGCCGGAACTGTCGCGCCCGGCGAACACGCGCACGGTCTCATCGGTGATCTGGAACCGGATGCAGCGGCCCTTGCGCGTCGCCAGCAGAATATCGTCGCCGTCGCGGCAGGTCGCGACACCGATCAGCCGGTCGCCCGCATCGAGCTTCATCGCGATCAGGCCGGCGGCGCGGACATTGCGGAAATCCGACAGCCTGTTGCGCCGGACGTTGCCCGAGGCGGTCGCAAAGGCGAGATGCAGACTGTCCCACAACGCTTCATCTTGCGGCAACGGCAGCACAGTGGTGATCGCATCCGCGCCCAATTCCGGCAACAGATTGACCAGCGCCCGGCCCTTGGCACCCGGGCCCGCTTCCGGCAGGCGCCAGACCTTCTCGCGGAACGCCTTGCCGCCGGAGCTGAAGAACAGGACCCATTGATGCGTGTGCGCGTTAAAGCTGCGCGTCACGATGTCGTCGCCGCGCGTGCCCGCGCCGGTGCGCCCGCGGCCGCCACGGTTCTGCGCCCGGAATGTCTCCAGCGGCGTACGCTTGATGAAGCCATCGCGCGTTATGGTTACGACCATCTGGCCCGGCTCGATCAGGCTTTCGTCGTCCTGATCGGCTTCCGCCTCCTCGATCGTCGTCAGCCGGGGCGCGGCCAGCGCGGCGCGCGCCCGCAACAACTCCTCGCGCATGACCTCCATCCGACGGGGGTGCGAGCCCAGGACATCCAGCAGCTCGCGAATCCGCGTCGCGACCTCTTCCATCTCCTTCTGGATCTTCTCGCGTTCCAGCCCGGTCAGGCGTTGCAACCGCAGCTCCAGGATGCCCTCGGCCTGCGCCTCGGTCAGCCGCACCGTGTGCGCCTCGCTGATCACGTTGCCCGGCTCGTCGATCAGCGCGAGCAGCGCGTCGATATCGGCGGCCGGCCAGTCGCGTGCCATTAGCGCAGCGCGCGCCGAGCGCGGGTCCGCGCTGGCACGGATCAGGGCAATCACGGCGTCGATATTGGCGACCGCGATGGCAAGCCCGACAAGGAGATGCGCCCGATCACGCGCTTTGGCGAGTTCGTAGCGTGCCCGTCGCAGGATCACGTCCTCGCGGAAGGCGATGAACGTTCCGAGCGCGTCCTTGAGCCCCATCAAGCGTGGCCGGCCGGCGTCGAGCGCCAGCATGTTCACGCCGAAGCTGATCTGCATGTTGGTGAAGCGGAAAAGCTGGTTTAGCACCACTTCGGGCGTGGCTTCGCGCTTCAGTTCGATGACGACGCGCATGCCGGAGCGATCGCTCTCGTCGCGCATTTCGCCGATACCCTCGATCTGCTTGGCGCGCACAAGCTCGCCGATCCGTTCCAGCAGGTTCGCCTTGTTTACTTGGTACGGCAATTCGTTGACGATGATGGCGTAGCGGTCGCGCCGGAGCTCCTCGATTTCCGCCCGCGCGCGGATGGTCAACGACCCCCGCCCCGTCTCGAAACCGGCGCGGATGCCGGCCCGGCCGATGATGATGCCCGCGGTCGGGAAATCCGGCCCGGGGACGATGCGCATCAGCTCGTCCAGCGTCGTATCCGGGTTGGCCATCAGCGCCAGCGTGGCGTCGATGATCTCGCCGGGATTATGCGTCGGAATGTTGGTGGCCATCCCGACCGCGATGCCGTTGGCGCCATTGATCAGCAGATTGGGAAAGCTGGCCGGCAGGACTTTCGGCTCTTCCGAGCTTTCGTCGTAATTGGGTTGAAAATCGACCGTGTCCTTGTCGATGTCCTCCAGCAGCAGGGCGGACGCTCGGGCAAGGCGCACCTCGGTGTAGCGCATCGCCGCTGGCGGATCGCCGTCCACCGAGCCGAAATTACCCTGCCCGTCGATCAACGGCACGCGCATGGAGAAGGGCTGCGCCATGCGCACCATCGCATCGTAGATCGCTGCATCGCCGTGCGGGTGGTATTTGCCCATCACGTCGCCGACGACGCGGGCCGATTTGCGATAGGGCTTGTCCGGCGTGTAGCCGGCCTCTTGCATGGCAAACAGGATGCGTCGGTGTACCGGCTTCAGCCCGTCCCGCGCATCCGGCAGGGCACGAGCCACAATCACGGACATGGCGTAATCGAGATAGGAGCGTCGCATCTCCTCCTCGAGCGTCACCGGCTGTAGGTCTTCGGGCGGCCCCGGCGGCGGGCTCGGGGGTGTTTCAGGCGTATCGCTCAAGCTGATCTCGGCTCAGAGGGGCGCCCGTCACGGCGCCGCGTTGCCAGTTATTAATAGCTGAACGGACCCGAAATGGCGAGGGCAAGTCGCGCGGTCTCGCTATGCTTGGGGCGGGGTTGCGCCTCAGCCGGGCGGAAACGGGCGCTCGGCGCTGCCCGTGGCGAGAACCTGGCCGGAGCCGGACAAGGCTTCAACGGTCCAGCGATACAGGTGGCGCGCACCTTGGGGCGGGCAGGGGCCGCGGTAGCGGAAGGCGCCGGCCGGGATCACATGGTTGCCGGTCCAGCGGACCGTGCCGCCGCCATGTGGATAGTCGGGCGCCTGCTCATCATGCATCGTGAAGCGCAGGGCTGCGGTACCCGCCGGCACGTCGCCTACACGGAACGCGGGCGGCCCGGGCGCGCAGGCGGCTGTGCCGGCCCAGGAGAAGGCGAGGCTGAGCGTCTGCTGGGCGGCGACAGGCGCGACGGCCAGCGCCAGCGCGGAGGCCATTGCCGCAATTGGCGTACAGGTGCGTCGGCGGACGTTCATGGGGCAGCAGCCTTTGTTAGCTGTCGGGCAGTATCAACTGCTGCGAATTCCCGCTTCTAGGGTCTTTCGTCAATTCCCGAACATTTCCCCGCTCATTCCCGCGGAAAAGCGGGAATCCAGCTTGCGGGCCGGACCCTGGAACATGGTTTCCCGCGTCCCTCTATCCCCGCTTTCGGGGGTATGACGATACGCCCGCGTCTCATCGCTGTCTCGTTTCGCTGTACGCGAGACGGGCCGGAGACCCTTCCCCTAGCCCCTCCCGCAAGGGGGGAATTTGCGAGCTCAACTCCTCCACCACTTGCGACGCGTGGCGCAAGGGGAGAGGGAGAAGCAAACCGCTCCGAACCATCTTCCCTCCCCTTGCGGGAGAGGATGGGGGAGGGGTCGATCCAAAGGGGTATTGGCCTAACGCGTCCTCGGGCGGGAAGGCGACGATGCTGTCGGGCAACGATTGCCATCGTCGCAGCAGCGCGGCCCCTTGCGGATCGGTGGACGCGTTTTCCTCGTCAGCGACCGGGTAAGCGGAACGATCAGCGTGCGGGCACAATGAGCGAGCGGTTCTGGAGTGCCGGCGCGGCATCCTGGGCGACCCGCCCCGCCAGCTGCAGCAGCGTGGAACTCGCCTCGAGAGGCCTTGAAAAAGGTCGCTCCGGCCGAACAAATTCTAGTCCGAGTTGCGGCGGAGATCCTCGCTGAAGATAACGACGCTATCGGCGTTACTTACAGTGGTTTTTGCCAAGCGTCTCTACCTCACAAGAAGCTTTCTAATGAGAAAGCTTCGATTCGAAAGAGCGATCGACTCGGATTGCGCCACCGTTTCGGGTTCCGCTGCCGGCGTGTGCGTCGGCTTCTCGGTCATCGCCGCCTCCTCCGGCCGCGGCGACAGCGCCTGCGCCATCAGGCCGATGGCACAATGCTCGGTCCAGGCAGCGCGCTCGCTGGCGGCACTGTTCGCCTCGGTCTTCTGTCGCGCTGCCTGCATGCGCAGCAGCAGCCTGAGCGCGCTCTGCGCCTGGCGCATCATGCTGTTGGCCTGCGCGCGACATTTCATGGCCCAGCTTGCCGAGATGTCCGGCTGGTGGGCCAGGCACAAACACTCCTTCCACTGCTCGGAGGCGGCGACATAGAGCGCGGCGAGATCGGCCTCGGCCGCATTCGCCGGAGTGAGCGCGGCAATGCGCGCGATGGCGGCGTGGTCGCGCCGGGCCAGATCGTCCGGACTGTCGCTGAGCGGCGGCGGCAATGCCAGACGCAGCGTGCGGATGAGCTGGGAGTAGGCGTCGGCGGGGAGCTGGCTGGCGAAGTCGGTATGGGTGGGCGCGGCGCTGTCTGGCATGGTGGCCAGATGGCGTTAGTGTTGCTGATTGTCAACGTTATTTTCCCTATCAAGGACCTGTCTGCGATCGCCTCTCCCGCATCACGGGAGAGAGCCTGCCCCGGACTTGATCCGGGGCAGGCTTGCGAAGCAAGCCGGGTGAGGGTTCGACCGTCGCGGCCAAACGCAATTGCCTGCCTCCCGTGCATGGGGCGCCTTCGCAGGCTCTTCGCCGGCCGAATTGACGACACGCCTGGATCGAGGAGCACGTCAGGTATTCAGGGTCCGGAGTCGCACGGCACGGTTTCGGCAAGCCGCATCGGCTGGGCCTTAAGCCAGCAATTCGCTGATATCCTTGGCGCGCCACACGACGAAACGGCAGATTGGATGCGTTCGCCATTCTCGGTGTAGGCTTGCTCTTTACGCCTCCAGGATGAAGCCTGTCATGGTCGGCGGATAGCCGGTGAAAGTCAGTTTGCCGGCAGCGATATCGCCGCTTGGTCCGAGCTCCTGCCCAGCGTCTGGAGGCGGCACGGTGGCCGGGATTGGTTCATGCGCATGCGCGAGATGAATGGCAGTCTGCCCCGCCATTCCCGGCAGCAACGCCGGAGTGTGTCGATCCGGTGATGGCACGACGCTCGATGCAACGACGACTGTGAGGGCGAGCGGGACAACTTTGGGCGGCATTAGTTCAGGACTCCAAGCAATTGCCTCACCAGATCATTGCACAGTCCATCGGATGCAAGGCCACGCCAGCGCAAAACCCTAGCCGGCAAGCCGCGATCGCCGGTGGCTGACGGGCGACTCGACCTCGGAACTTCCGGCTGCTTACGCAATGTGATCCGAGAAAGGCAAATCCTCCGGAGGGTTCCGCAAGTCTTAGCTTGTCGGGACACTTGGCAGCCCAGAAGTGGCGGCCGGGTGGAGCGGAACAACGATCGGACTTGGGTAGTCGTACGCGGCCCCTGTGCTCATATCGACGCCGGCACCAATCAGCCCACCAAACAGGATGTTACCGAACGCCATTCCTCTCGTGCTGGAGGGGACGCTTCCGACGTTCGCAACGTAGCCGGGCTTCCGGCAAGCCACGTTTAAATCATCGTAGCTTCTGTGAACGGTTACCGTTCCAGGTGTTCTGAGATACCAGGTACCTTTGTTGTTCGTTAAAGTGCATTGGGCGTCAGCAACATCTGTCCCGTCCGATGTAGTCTTCACCGATAAACTTTGGCTTGACCCGTCAACAATGGAAGCGCAGCCGCTGAGGGTCAGTAGACCCATCGCGATAGCTATGGAGGGTTTCATCGGCTACTCCTCGACAAGTTGCCATAAAGCGCAAACGTTTCGACGGTTATTTTGCTAAATGCCCCTGCTGATTAGATTTTGAGTGGTCGCAGAGGCTCACTTCAAGAAGCACGCAAAACCGCTGCCCTGGGACATACGCATGCGGTAAGCTTCGACATTTCTGTTGAGGTCCAGTTCTCAGTGCGAGCGCAATGTTCCCGTATCGCGGTTGCTGGTTCGTTAACGCGATTACGTTGAGACTTGGCTCGTGAGCATGCTGGCTTCACCGCGCTCCAGGTCGCTCCGTCTGGCAGTGCTTCTGGCTGGGTCTGACCATTAAGCGCGAGTCTGCCTACCCGCTCGGCAGCACGTGTGCCGCTTCGCCGACCTTCAATCCCCCTTTCGCAAGGACGACCGGGGTGGGTCGGCGCGTATCAATTGACGGCACACCCCAGAGGGCGCGTAATGATAAATGAGAAATCAACACGGGGTGGAGGAGACGGTCAGATGGATCATCCGTGGCTGATCAAGACGGTCCTGGCCTCCACCGTCTCGGTGATGCTGGCGGTTCCCGCCCCCGCCCAGACCGTCGGGCCGGATTACCCGGTGCCTCCGTCCATCGAATACGGCGAGCTCTACCGCGATGTCGAACTCGCGGCGATTTTCCCCGACAGCAAGACATTTCCCGACATGATCCCGTCGACGGCTCCGCCCGATGTCCTGATGGCCTACGAAGTCGCGAAAATATCGACCGGCTTCGATCTCGCGAACTTCGTCAATCAGTATTTCTCCGGCCCGATTCACCCGGACCGACCGTCAATCCGGCCTCCAGCAATCAGCACCTGCTGGGTTACGTCGAGAGCCTGTGGCCGGTTTTGCGGCAGGTATCGATGTCGGTTCCGGCCTATTCAACGCTGCTGCCCTTGCCCTATCCCTATGTAGTCCCCGGCGGTCGTTTCCGGGAAGCGTATTACTGGGACTCTTACTTCACCATGCTCGGGCTGGAGCAGGACAACCAGCACGACCTTGCAGTGAATATGCTGAAGGACTTTGCTTTCGAAATCGATCACTACGGCCATATTCCCAATGGCAACCGAAGCTATTACCTCAGCCGCTCGCAGCCGCCGTTCTTCTCCTTGATGGTCGAACTGATTGCGCGCCATGACGGCGTGACGACGTATCTGACCTATCTGCCCGAGTTGCAGGCGGAACACGATTACTGGATGCAAGGTGACAACGACGTGCGATCAGGCCATGCCCTGCGCAACGTGGTGCGGCTGCTCGACGGCACGGTGTTGAACCGATACTGGGACGAGCGGCCGGCGCCGCGTGATGAATCCTACAAGGAAGACGTCGAGACCGCATTGCAGACGCAGCGCTCGTCCGCCTTTGTCTGGCGGAACCTGCGCGCGGCAGCCGAGTCCGGTTGGGATTTCAGCTCCCGCTGGCTGGCCGATGGCAAGACGCTGGCCACGATCCGAACGCTCGCCTTGCTGCCGCCCGACCTCAACAGCCTGCTCGTGCATCTCGAGGTAACGCTGGCCAAGGGGTCCTGCTCAAGGGCGACGCAGCGCACGCGGCCGCTTACGCGAGCCAAGCTGCGCAGCGAATTAATGCGATACGGCGCGTGATGTGGGATGCGGAAGACGGTGTTTTCACCGATTATCTCTGGCGGGAAGGCAAGACGACCCAAAACGTCACCGCGGCGACGCTGTTTCCGCTCTTTCTCAACGTGGCAAGCGCCGGGCAGGCGCAAGCGGTCGCCGGGGTCGTCACCGCCAAGCTGCTAGACGTTGGCGGCTTGGCGACGACCTTGGTCGATAGCGGCCAGCAATGGGACGCGCCCAACGGCTGGGCGCCGCTACAATGGATCGCCGTAATCGGGCTGCGCAACTACGGGTTCTCCACTTTGTCGGAAGAAATCGCCACCCGCTGGGTGGACAAGACCATCGCCGGGTACCAGCAGCAGGCAAAGCTGGTCGAAAAATACGACGTCACGACGACCGGCGGCGACGAGGGCCATGGCGGCGAATATGCGACGCAAATCGGCTTCGGCTGGACCAACGGCGTGTTGCTGGCATTGACCTCGCTCTACCCCGCTTTGAAGGTGGCCGCGGAAGCGGCGACGCCGGATGCTCAGATGGCTGCCGCGCAGTAGCAGCGGCGGACTTGCGCGGCGCACGCTGGCCGCTTAGAAACCGCGCTTCGCATGCTGGCGCGGGCGCGTAGCTCAGCGGGAGAGCACTACCTTGACACGGTAGGGGCCACAGGTTCGATCCCTGTCGCGCCCACCACGTTTTCAACGTGGGGATCCAACCAGCACCCCGAGATCGACGGCATTGGCCATCGCGGCGTAGCCCGCGTCATTCGGGTGCAGATGATCCCCGGAATCGAAGTTGGGCCGGATGTGTCGCGGGTTGCCGGGATCGCGCGTGGTCGCGTCAAAATCGATGACGCCGTCGAACGCGCCGCCGCGGATGAAGGTGTTGATCGCCTCGCGTAACTGCTCCTTGCCGGGGCTGTAGTAACCCTCGAACGGCATTCCCTTGAACGTGTCCTCGAACGGCGTGAGCGTGGCGCCGATAATGCGCAGTCCGTGCATGTGCGCACGCGCAATCAGTTGCTTGTAGCCCTCGATAATGTCCTCTGCCGAGGGCTCCTTGTCCCCCGGGGCGAGTGGGCTGCCCGGCCAGCCGATATCATTGATCCCCATCATCAAAATCACCGTGGCAGCGCGCGGCTGGGTCAGCACGTCCGTGCCGAAACGGGCGAGCGCGTTAACGCCCATACGGTCGCTGAGAACTTTTGCACCGGAAATGCCCTCGTTCAGTACCGGATACAAGCTTGCCCGATTGATGCAGCCGTTCCGCCAGAAAGTCAGGCCAGCGATGGTTCGCATCGGTCGTGGAATCGGCGCCGTCTGTGATCAAATCGCCGAATGTCACTATCGCCGTCGCGTCCGGGGCCGCATCGACCATGATTTCGCTCAGGAAGGCGCGCGCCTTCATCGTACCGGCCACTTCGGGCTTGGCGTCCCCGGCATGGTCGCCGGCGGCGATATAAGCGGTCTGCACGCCCTCCCAATGCATGGTCGAAAGCGGCGTCGTTTCCGGGAAGTAGAGGCTGACCGCCAGATTGCTGAGCGGGCGCACGTCGAGCGCCACCGGGTCGCTGATCATGGGCGCGCCGGGCGGGATCGTGGCCGCTTGCTGGCCGTCGAACGTCAGAACACGGTCGGAGCCCTGAGCTATGGCCGGCCCCTCGGCGGCCAGCGCGAGGTGCGCGGCGCCGATCACTAGCGGACGGTCGCCATACTCATTGGACAGCACCACGCGCACGCGCCTGCCGCCGAGGCTGACATGCGCGATCTGGCGCAGCGTCTGGTCGCGCAAATTGCGCGGCATGTTGGTGGGCACCGGGAAATCCGCGCCCCAGACCGGCTGCGGGCTTGCCGACCAGGTGCCGATCCAGTTCTCGTGCGCCTGCTGCGCTGGTGAAACCGTCGCGGTTGCCAGCATTGTTGCGGCTACGGCTGCAAGCATCGGCAGCTTCCGGCTGACCTGACGCTTACATTCGGCCCGCGCCGCCCTATCGTGCTCGGACGCTATCTGCTGTGTCACAGCGACCTCCCCGATTACTGTTTGGCGGCGATGATAGTCCGATTTCGCCTGGCAGACAGCCCCGCGGTTTTCGGAGCAAACGCGCCGGCAGCGATCCTACTTTACATGCGGCGCGCAGGTTTTCATGTTTATCCATGACCAGCACGATCCGAATTCGCAATGTACCCGAGGCGCTGCGCCGTCAGCTCAAGTCGCGCGCGGCGCCTCGCGGGTATGCCGCCGTCCGGTTGTTTGCTGCGCGAGATCCGCGAGTTGGCCCAGCAGCCGACGCTGAATGAACTGCATTCGCGTCCGGAGCGCCGCTCCGGGGTAACCCTTTCCGCCCCTCCGGCTCGGGCGGTCCGCGCCGAACGCGACCGTTGGTGATTTCCGGCTGCAGCGTATCTGATAGCCCGACGCGACGTCGCAGACTGGCGGATGGGGTGGGATTCGAACCCACGAGGAGTTGCCCCCTGGCGGTTTTCAAGACCGCTGCCTTAAGCCGCTCGGCCACCCATCCAAGCTACTCGGGACCGGCCTTCCGGTCGGTCGGATACACAAGATAAATCTCGGTCGTCTGCACCGAAGCATAGCCAAGGTGCGGAAACAAGTACGACAACGCCATCAATCCCGTCACCGCACCTCTATTGACGTCAATTCGCGAATTCCACGGCGGCATCGCCGCGCCTACCGATCGATCTATATGCAATTTATATTTTCCGAACCTCTCCCTACGATCGATTTTATATGGCATCGGCGCTTATCTGATGAAGCTGCATATGGAGGAAGGTCACTATGCTGGACTTCATCTACATCCTGATCGGGGCCGCCTTCCTCGGCGGCTGCGCGCTTTACGCCGTCGCTTGCGAGCGTCTGTGAGGCCAAGGCCATGTTGTTCGATTATGTCTCAGGTGGGATAGTCACAATCGGTATCGTCGTCTATCTGGTCTTTGCCCTGATCCGACCGGAAAAGTTCTGAGCGTCATCGCGGGAGATAACGGCAATGACCTTCGATGGTTGGTTGCAGATCGCGATTTTCGCGATACTGATCGTGTTGCTGGCGAAACCGTTTGGCGGCTACATGACCCGGGTCTTCGCCGGGCAACGCACGTTCCTCTCTCCGGCGCTACGCCCGATCGAGGTTGGCATCTATCGCATCTGCGGCGTGGGCGAGGCCGAAGAGCAGCACTGGGTGAGCTATGCCGCTGCCATGCTGGCGTTCAGCTTTGCCGGATTTGTTATCCTGTACGCCCTGCAGCGGCTGCAGAGCGTGCTGCCCTTCAATCCACAGGCGCAGACCGCCGTATCGCCCGACCTTGCCTTCAACACCTCGGTGAGTTTCGTTACCAATACAAACTGGCAGTCGTATACACCCGAAACCACCATGAGCTACCTCACGCAAATGGCCGGTCTGACGGTGCATAACTTCGTCTCGGCTGCTACCGGGATTGCGCTGGCGATTGCGCTGATCCGAGGCTTCTCGCGCCGTTCGGCGCAGAGCATCGGCAACTTCTGGGTCGACCTGACACGCTGCGTTTTATACATTCTGCTGCCGATCTCCATCGTCGTAGCCCTCGTTTTCATCTGGCAGGGCATGCCGGAAAACCTCAATGCCTACACCGAAGTCACCACGTTGGAGCACGGTAAACAGGTCATCGCACAGGGTCCGGTGGCCTCGCAGGAGGTTATCAAGATATTCGGGACCAATGGCGGCGGCTTCTTCAATGCCAATTCCGCGCATCCGTTCGAGAACCCGACTGCGCTGACCAACCTCATTCAGCTTATCCTGATCTTCTCCATCGGCGCGGCACTGACCAACGTCTTCGGTCGCATGGTTGGCAACCAGCGCCAGGGCTGGGCCATTTTTGCTGTGATGTTCGTTCTGTTTCTGGTTGGCGTGACAGTAGCGTATTCGGTCGAGAGTCAGGGCAACCCGGCGTTCGCTGCTTTCCATGTCGACCAGACGGCGAGCGCGCTACAATCTGGCGGCAATATGGAAGGCAAGGAGGTCCGCTTCGGCATCGCCAACTCCACACTGTTCACCACCGTCACCACCGACACATCATGCGGCGCGGTCAACAACATGCATGACAGCCTTTTGCCGCTGGCCGGCATGGTGCCCATGGCCAATATCATGCTGGGCGAGATCATCTTCGGCGGCGTCGGCTCGGGTCTCTATGGCATGCTGCTGTTCGTCATCGTCGCCATGTTCGTTGCCGGGCTGATGGTGGGCCGGACCCCCGAATATCTCGGCAAGAAGCTGGAGGCGAAAGAGGTCAAGATGGCCATGCTGGCCATTCTGATCCTGCCGCTGTCGATCTTGGGGTTCACCGCCCTCGCGGTCGTGCTTCCGGTGGGCACGGGTGCGATGACCAACGCCGGGCCGCACGGCTTCAGCGAGGCGCTGTACGCCTATACCTCGGCGACCGGCAACAACGGCAGCGCCTTTGCCGGCCTGTCGGCAAACGTCCCGTTCTGGAACACCACGCTTGGCCTGGCGATGTTCACGGGCCGGTTCCTGATGATCGTGCCGATGTTGGCGATCGCTGGTTCTCTGGCGCGCAAGAAGATCGTCCCGGCCTCGTTGGGCACGTTCCCAACCACCAGTCCGCTTTTCGTCGGTCTCGTCGTCGGCGTTATCGCGATCACAGGCGGGTTGATTTATTTTCCAGCGGTTTCGCTGGGACCGATCGTCGAGCATTTCGCGATGCACGCCGGCATACTCTACTGAGGCTCAGGTGATCTTCATGGAAACCAGGAACAAGACACGCGGGGCGCAGTCCACAATGCTGGACCCCGCGATTCTCCTGCCGGCGGTTTCACAGTCTGTCGTCAAGCTGGACCCGCGTTTGCTGATCAAGAACCCGGTCATGTTCGTGCTGGAGGTCGTGGCCGCGCTCACCACGGTCATTCTTGTCCGCGATCTGCTGCTGGGCGGGGGGAACCTCGGCTTCACGGTGCAGATCACCGTCTGGCTTTGGCTAACCGTGCTGTTCGCCAATTTCGCCGAGGCGGTCGCGGAAGGGCGTGGTAAGGCACAGGCGGCAACCTTGCGCCGGGCGCGGACCGAGACTTTAGCAAAGCGCCTGCTGCCCGGCAGCGACGGCACCTATGATTCGCGCGGCCTCTATCAATTGGTCGCTGCGCCGGAACTGGCTTCCGGCGACCTGGTGCTCGTCGAGGCCGGCGACCTGATCCCGAGCGACGGCGAGGTGGTGGAGGGTATCGCGTCGGTCGATGAGTCTGCGATCACTGGCGAGTCCGCGCCGGTGATCCGGGAATCGGGCGGCGATCGCTCGGCCGTGACGGGGGGTACGCGGGTGCTGTCGGACTGGATCAAGGTAAAGATCACCGCCGCTCAGGGGTCAACGTTCCTCGATCGCATGATTGCATTGGTGGAGGGCGCCGAGCGGCAAAAGACGCCAAACGAGATCGCGCTCAACATCCTGCTCGCCGGCCTTACCATCATCTTCGTCTTTGCCGTTGCAAGCATTCCGAGTTTCGCGCATTACGCGGGTGGCGCCGTTTCGGTGGTGATCCTGGTGGCACTGTTCGTGGCACTGATACCGACCACTATCGGCGCGCTGCTTTCGGCCATCGGCATCGCCGGCATGGATCGTCTGGTGCGATTCAATGTGCTGGCGATGTCCGGACGCGCCGTCGAAGCGGCCGGCGACGTCGATACGCTGCTGTTGGACAAGACCGGTACCATAACCCTCGGCAATCGCCAGGCGACCGAGTTCCTGCCGCTGACCGGCGTCACGCCTTCCGACCTCGCCGATGCGGCACAGCTCGCCTCGTTGCCGGACGAAACGCCGGAGGGCCGCTCCATCGTCGTGCTGGCCAAGGAGAAATATGGCATTCGCGGCCGCGATATGGCGCCGATGGGCGCCCGGTTCGTCCCCTTCTCGGCACAGACCCGTCTCTCCGGTATCGATTCCGAAGGCTCCTCGATCCGCAAGGGCGCGGTCGATGCGGTCCTTGGCTGGGTCCGCAATGGGAGCGAACCCGAAGGCGGCATTGCCGTGCGCGCAGACGGTTTCGGACGCAATCGTACGTGAGCTCACAGCCAAATCGGACGAGATTGGCAGGGCGGGGGGTACGCCCTTGGCAGTGGCGAAAAACGGTCGGCTGCTCGGGGTGATTTATCTCAAGGATATCGTCAAAGGCGGCATTCGCGAGCGCTTCAACGAATTGCGGCGAATGGGCATCCGCACCGTGATGATCACCGGTGACAATCCGCTGACCGCGGCGGCAATCGCCGCCGAAGCCGGGGTGGACGATTTTCTGGCCCAAGCCACGCCCGAGACCAAGCTCAAGTTGATCCGCGACGAGCAGGCGCAGGGCAAGCTCGTGGCCATGTGCGGGGACGGCACGAACGATGCACCGGCGCTGGCGCAAGCGGATGTGGGCGTCGCTATGAACACCGGCACCATGGCGGCGCGCGAAGCAGGCAACATGGTCGATCTTGACAGCGATCCGACCAAGCTCATCGAGATCGTAGAGATCGGCAAGCAGTTGCTGATGACGCGCGGAGCATTGACCACGTTCTCGATCGCCAACGACGTGGCCAAATACTTCGCGATGATTCCCGCCATGTTCATCGCCTTCTATCCGCAACTGGCAGCGCTGAACGTGATGCGTCTCGGCAATCCTCAGAGCGCCATCCTGTCCGCGATCATCTTCAATGCGCTTATCATCGTTGCTCTGATCCCGCTCGCGTTGCGAGGTGTCGCTTACCGTCCGGTCGGCGCGGCGGCGATTTTGCGCCGCAACCTGCTGATCTACGGCCTGGGAGGGATCATTGTGCCGTTCATTGGCATCAAACTGATCGACATGCTCGTCACCACTATTGGTTTAGCCTGAGGCTGCAACCATGAAACACATCCGTCCGGCCATCGTGATGATCATCGCAATGACGGTGCTGACAGGCCTGATCTATCCGCTGGTAATGACCGGCATCGCGCAGGTGGTATTCCCGTATCAGGCGAACGGCAGCCTGATCGTCAAGGACGGCAAAGTGATCGGCTCCGCCCTGATCGGCCAGAACTTTGCCTCCGACCGCTACTTTCACGGGCGGTTGTCGGCCATCACGGAGCCCGATCCCAAGGATCCGAACAAGACGATCCCTGTGCCCTACGCTGCCGATAACTCGTCGGGTTCCAACCTTGGCCCCACCTCCAAGGCGCTTGTCGACCGGGTAAAGGCCGACGCGGCAACGCTGGCCATGCAGAATCCGGGCACCGCAATCCCGGTCGATCTCGTGACCACTTCGGCCAGCGGTCTGGATCCCGATATCACGCCGGCAGCGGCCTTGTTCCAGGTGCCGCGCGTTGCCAAGGCGCGTGGCCTGCCCGAGGATCGCGTACGTCGCTTGGTCGAGCAGCACATCACCGGCCGCCTGCTCGGGGTCATCGGCGAGCCGCATGTTAACGTGCTGAAGCTCAACCTGGCGCTCGACTCCCTGCAGAGTTGAGAAGGTGAGAAGTTGCTTGCCCGGCCGGCTTGCCCCGCTCACCATCATCTTGGACGGGTTTTGACAAAGACCCGGATCGGCCACCACTTTACGCTCCGGTCGGGATGGACCGGACATAAGTGAGGCGGATGGGCGGCGCTGATGGTGCAAGCCTCGAACGCGGGTGAGCGCGAACGCAGACCCTCACCCGATGCGCTCCTGGAATCGGTCCAGCAGGGTTCGCGTGGCCGGCTAAAGCTCTTTCTGGGGGCGGCGCCGGGTATAGGCAAGACCTACGAAATGCTGAGCGCGGCACGAGCCAAGCTGCAGGAAGGCGCGGATGTCGTCGTTGCAGTCGTGGAAACTCACGGCCGGCGCGAAACCGAGGCTTTGCTTGAAGGACTCGAGGTCATCCCGCGCAAGCGTGTGGAGTATAAAGGCCATGCACTGGAAGAGATGGATCTCGACGCTTTATTGGCGCGGCGGCCGCAGCTCGCGCTGGTGGATGAGCTTGCGCACACCAATGCGCCGGGCAGCCGACATCCCAAGCGCTATATGGATGTGGAAGAGCTGATCGCAGCCGGCATCAACGTCTATAGCACGCTAAACGTCCAGCACGTCGAAAGCCTGAACGATGTGGTTGCGCGTATTACGCGCATCAGAGTACGCGAAACCGTTCCGGATTCGATCATCGACAAGGCTGATGACATCGAGCTGATCGATTTGACGCCGGAAGACCTGATCCAGCGGCTCAAAGACGGCAAGGTCTATATCCCGCACCAGGCCGAGCGGGCGATCCGACACTATTTTTCACCGGGCAACCTGACTGCGCTGCGCGAACTCGCATTGCGCCGGACGGCGCAGCGGGTAGACGAGCAGATGGTTCGTTACATGCAGGCCCACGCCATCGCAGGCCCGTGGGCGGCCGGAGATCGCGTTCTAGCCTGCGTCGGGGAAGATGCCAGCAGCAACGAGGTGGTGCGGCACGCAAAACGCATGGCCGACAGCCTCAAGGCGCCATGGGCCGCAATACACGTCGAACTCAGGCCACACTCCGAACTTGACGGAGGCGGAGCGCGACCGCATCGACGAGGCGCTGCGACTGGCGCAACGGCTCGGTGCCGAGGTCGTCACGCTGCCCGGACAGGACGTCGCGGATACCATCTCCGAATACGCGAGTGAGAACAACTTCAATCATATCATTGTCGTTCAGCCGCCACGCTCGCGCCTTACGGACCTGCTGCGTGGCTCTCTATCGCAACGGCTGATACGTAAAGCAGGTGGCGCCAGCGTGCACGTGCTCGGGCGCCAGGACGCATCGGAAGGACTACGCGCGCGCCTGCGCCGGTTCAAGTTGACTTCGGTGCAGGGCAATGCAGGTAGTTACATTGGCAGCCTCGCCCTGGTCGCGACCGCGCTCGGCATTGCATTGGCGCTGCGCGAGATACTTGGCATTACCAGCGTTGCCCTTACGTTCCTTACAGCGGTGTTGATGGCTTCCGTAGCCTTCGGGCTCTGGCCGGCGCTTCTCGCCAGCCTGGCAAGTGTGCTGGCCTACAACTTCTTCTTCCTGCCCCCGCTATACACCTTCACCATTGCCGACCCGGAAAACGTGGTAGCGCTGTTCTTCTTTGCAGTAACGGCAGTGATCGCGAGCAATCTCACTGCCCGGGTGCGCGCCCAGGCGATTGCCGCACGCCAACGCGCCTATGTCACGGAACAGTTGTATCAGTTCAGCCGTAAGCTGGTGGTGGCGGCCAGGCCGGATGACCTGCTCTGGGCAGCCGTGCACCAGATAGCGCTGATGCTGGAGGTTCACGCGGTCATTTTGTTGCCGGAGAAGGGCGACCTCGTGGTGCGCGCCGGCTTTCCGCCCGAGGATGAACTCGACGCCGCCGACCTGGCGGCCGCACAGTGGACTTGGCATAAGAATCGTGCTGCTGGACGCGGGGCCGATACGCTGCCGGGGGCCAAGCGCCTGTTCGTGCCCATGCAGACCAGCCGCGGTGCAGTCGGTGTGATCGGCATCGGCCGTGATGAACCCGGCCCGTTGCTGACCTCGGACCGGCAGCGGCTGCTGAACGCGCTGGCCGACCAGATTGCAGTGGCGGTTGAACGCGTCAATCTGGCGGAGGATATCGATCGGGCGCGTCTCGTCGCCGAGACGGATCGCCTGCGTTCCGCTTTGCTGACCTCAATCTCTCATGATCTGCGCACGCCGCTCGCGTCCATTCTCGGCTCTGTTACCAGCCTTGCAGCATCGGGCGGCTCACTCGACGAGGATGCACGCCGGGAGCTGATGCGCACCATCCAAGAGGAAGCCGAACGGCTGAACCGGTTTATCGGCAACCTTCTGGACATGACCCGCTTGGAGGCCGGCCCATTGCAGGTACGGGCGGGCGCCGTGGATTTGTCGGATGTCGTCGGCGCCGCGTTGCGGCGCGCCGGAAAGATTCTCGCCCGGCATAGAACCGAGGTGCGGTTGCAAGACAATATGCCGATGTTGCAACTGGACGAGGTGCTGTTTGAGCAAGCTCTATTTAATCTGTTCGACAATGCGGGGAAGTATGCGCCTGACGGATCCCTTCTGAGCATCACCGCCTGGCGGGATGAAAACGTCGTGCGGCTGCGGTTGACCGATGAGGGACCCGGCATTCCGGCCGCCGACCTCGAGCACGTATTCGACAAGTTCTACCGTGTTGGCGGAGGGGATCGGCGGCGCGCTGGCACCGGCCTTGGTCTGGCGATTTGCCGCGGCTTCATCGAGGCCATGCATGGTACGATCTCCGCCGCGAATTGCAGGGACCGGACAGGAGCAGTGTTTACAATTACATTGCCAGTTCCGGCTGATGCAAAGGAACGGCCCGAGGTGTGAAATGGTGTCCGACGCCGGCCCGGTTCGGATCCTTGTCGTGGATGACGAGCCGGCAATTCTGCGCTTCCTACGCGTCTGCCTTAGCAGCCAGGGCTATGTCCCGATCGAAGCAACGAATGCCAAGGCCGCACTGGACATGGTGCGGCAAAGCCGGCCAGATCTCATCGTGCTCGATCTCGGATTGCCGGATATAGACGGCCTGGAAGTGATCCGGCGAATTCGCGACGGCGAGTCCACAACGCCAATCGTTGTGCTATCCAGCCGAGACGACGAATCGGCCAAGGTGCAGGCCCTGGATCTCGGTGCCGATGACTATGTCACCAAGCCCTTCGGCGTTGAGGAATTGCTTGCTCGGGTCAGGGCCGCGCTGCGGCATCGGCTACAGCAACAGGGCGAGAAGCCGGTCTTCCGAACCGGCGACTTGACGGTCGACCTGGTACGCCGGATTGTCACCGTGCGCGGAAAAGAGGTGAAATTCTCGCCGCGAGAATATGACCTGCTGCGCATGCTTGTTGCGCATTCCGGCAAGGTGCTGACGCACAACATGCTGCTTCGACAGATTTGGGGACCGGATAGCGACATCCAGTATCTGCGCATCTACATCCGCGCCCTGCGGCAGAAAATCGAGCAGGATCCCGAAAAGCCGGAGCACATCTTGACCGAGTCCGGAGTGGGCTACCGCCTCAGGGCGTTCGAGTTATGAAACTGGCGGACCTGATCGGGCCGGAGCACGTCATCGCGGGTCTGCGCGTGGCTGACAAATCCCAGCTTTTGCGGGAGCTGGCGGGGCAGGCCGCGGCAGCAGTTTCCCTCGACCCGCAGATGATCCTCAACGCTATTCAGTCGCGCGAGGAGCTGGGCTCCACGGGTCTGGGCAAAGGCTTCGCCCTTCCGCACGCCCGTCTTGAGGGACTTGCAGCATTTTTCGCTCTGTTCGTGCGCCTCGCCAGGCCAATCGAGTTCGACGCTATAGACGGCCGGCCGGTAGATTTGGTCGTGTTGCTGCTGATGCCAGCCAGCGCGAGCAACCAGCATCTGGCGGCGCTTGCCGCCATTTCGCGTCCTTTGCGCGATCAGGCGTTCGTGCAACGTCTGCGCGAGGCAGAGGGCGCAGAAACGTTGCAACGTTTGCTGGCCGGCGCCTGACGCGCCCACCCGCCCAGGCTACAAAGAGTCCCGGACATACCAATGATCTGTTAACCTGTTTCCAATGATCTGTTAACCTGTTTGCGTTGTGCTGGCGGGCATGGACGCAAAAGCGCGCCCGCTCGCCGATGCCGGGCTGATCCCGCGCGGCCTGACCCGGAGCTACGCCGCGCCGACCGCGCAGTGGTCCGAAACGGCGCCTCCCGTTGTCCGGCTGCTCGGCCTCGACCTGACTGACGCCGGGCCTTCTGCGGTGGCGCGATGGCTGGCGGCTCGCCCGGCGGGCTCGCCGTTCGGCTATGTGGTCACGCCGAACGCGGATCATTTCGTCCGGCTGAGCCGCAGGCCGGACCTCGTACCGCTCTATCGCGAGGCCTTGCTCCGGCTGCTCGACTCGCGCGTGGTCGGGCGCGCCGCCAAGGTCTCGGGGCTGCGCGCACCCCGGGTCGCGACCGGCAGCGATCTGGCCGCCGCCATCCTGCGCCAGCTTGATCCGCAGGAGCGGGTTACGATCATCGGTCTGCGCCCCGACCGGGTGCCGATGCTGATGGCCAGGACCGGGATCGCCGCGCCGGCGCATCACTATCCGCCGATGGGCTTCGAACACGATCAGGCGGCGCTGCGAGAGGCCGTGCGCTTCGTAATCGACCACCCGACGCGCTTCGTGTTCATTGCCGTGGGCTCGCCGCGTCAGGAGATGCTGGCCGGCGCAATTCAGCGGACAGGGCGCGCGGTCGGCACCGGGCTTTGCATCGGCGCCGGGCTCGAGTTCCTGGCCGGCGCGGCGCGGCGAGCGCCGCACTGGATGCAGCTTGCCGGGCTCGAATGGCTGCACCGGCTGGCAGGCGATCCGCGACGACTGGCGCGGCGTTATTTGTGCGACGATCCCGCGGTGTTCGCCCTGCTGTTGCGCGAACGGTTCAGCCCGCGCTCGGCAGCGGTGCCAGAACCTCCCGCCTGAGCCGGGCGAGCAAACCGCCTCGATGCACGCGGTCGTTGCGGGCGAGGTAAGCCAGCCCCGCTTCCGGCATTGACAGAGGCTGCAACCCGATTGCCATGCGCCGCGCCGCGAGGATCGCCCGCACTGTCGCCATGCCGGTTCCATGGCGCACGCCCTTCACCACATAGGCGGCGCTGCGCGGCAGCAGCGAGGTCCACGAACTGCCCCAACGGCGCTCGATCAGCAGCCGGTTGCGCACGGAATAGAACCAGCGCGCGCCATCCCAGCGCACACGCCGCTCGGCGCTTACATGGTGCAGCACGGCGATGTCGCCGCGATAGCGCACTCGCCAGCCGCGCGCCAGCGCCCGGCGGCAGAAATCCATCTCCTCGAAGCAGAAGAACAGCCCCGCGTCGTAGCCGCCGGCTTCGTTCCATGCAGTGCGGCGGATGGCATGGCCGGCGCCCACGAAGGTTGTCGCGTCGAAACTGTCACCCGATCGGCTCAGCAGGGCCGCCGGATAACCCCATGACGAGAGATCATCACGAGCCGTACCCGCCATGAGGATCCGGAATCCCACCGCACCCAGGTCCGGATCGGCTTCCAGCGTCGCGACGGCACGGGCAAGCGTGGTCGGCTCGGGAAAAGCAGCGTCATTGTCCAGGCCCACGATCACCCGTCCCCGGCCCAGCGCCGTCGCGCAATTGCGCCCGCCCGGCACGCCCAGATTGGCGCCCAGCGAGATCAGCGCCGCGTCCGGTCGGCCGGAAACCAGCCGGCCCAGCCGCGTCAGCGCCTCGGGGCTGGAGCCCTGATCCACCACGATCACGTGCCGGCTCACGCCCGTCTGTGCCAATGCCGAGATGATCGCCTGCTCGGTCTCGGCGGCACGGTCCAGCGAGAGGATCACCACGTCGGCATCGTAGTCGCTGCGCGGCGGCAAGGCGCCGGCCAGCAGGACAGGTGCAATTGCTTCGCGGCGCGTCCGGGCGGCATGAAGGCCGACCTGAAGGGGCGTCGCCTCATCCGATCGTGTGTCCGAATACGAAACCATGTGCCGACCGGTCCTCTCCGGGCTATCGTCCCGAAGAGCACGGTTACGGCGGCAGCGGTAAAAGCGGAGTAACGGCGAGGCCGCCTACATCGGACGGGCGGTTTGCGATCCGTCCGGCTTGCTCGTAAAGCGAGCGCACCGAAGCCCTCAGTCCGGAATCCAGAATGACCCGAGCCGCGCCCCGCACCGAGCTGACCTTCCCCTTCGCCGCCCCGCCGGAGCCCGGGAGTTGCAAGAGGTCGCGGAAGGCGTGCTCTGGCTGCGCCTGCCACTGCCCTATCGGCTGAATCACGTTAACATTTACCTGATCGCCGACGGCCCGGGCTGGGCGGTTCTTGATACCGGACTCGGCAACGCCGCCTGTCGCGCGATCTGGGAGAGTGTGCTCGCCGGCCCGGTCGGGGCGCGCCTCACGCGGCTGATGGTGACGCACTATCACCCCGACCATGTCGGGCTCGCCGCCTGGCTCGCGGAGCGCTGTGACCTGCCGCTCTATATGCCGCGGCCCGAATACCTGTTCAGCCTCGCCCTGCAATATGCGCCGGGCGATCTGGGTGCCGACGTGCATCGCCCGTTCTACCACCGTAACGGACTCGGACCCGAGACGACGGAGCTGGTCTTGAGCCGAGGGCACGAATATCTCCGCCGGACGACCGGCGTTCCCACCACCTATCGCCGCCTTCAGCACGGCGACGCTTTGCAGCTCGGCGACCGGCGCTTCGAGGTGCTGACGGGCGGCGGGCACGCGCTGGAGCAGGCCATGCTCGCCTGCCCCGAGCAGCGCCTGTTCTTCGCCGCCGACCAGGTAATCGCGAAGATCTCGCCCAATGTGAGCGTGCACGCGATGGAGCCGGAAGCCGATGCGCTCGGCATCTATCTCCGCTCGCTCAGCGCGTTGCGCGAGCACATCGCGCCCGACGTGCTGGTGCTGCCGGGCACGGCCTGCCGTTCATCGGCCTGCACGCCCGGATCGACGAACTTGCCGCGCATCACGCGGCGCGCTGTCGGTTGATCGCGCAAGCCTGTCGCGAAGTGCCGCGCTCGGCCGCCGAATTGATCCCGTTCGTGTTCGACCGGGCGCTGGATGAGCACCAGACGAGCTTCGCTTTCGGCGAGATCCTGGCGCACACGAATTACATGCTTGGCATGCATGAGCTGGTATGGAAACAGACGAACAGGGCCGCGACCGGTTCCGGGCGGCTGATGGCGGCATGCTGAAAGAATTTGTCGTTACCGGGGTGACCCCAGCTCGCCGGAGAGAAAACATGCCCGATCTCGTGCTTTATCATATCGCTCCCTCGCGTTCCTCGATCGTGATGTGGATGCTGGAGGAAGTCGGCGAGCCGTACGAGGTCCACCTGCTCAGCATGCAGAAGGGCGAGAACCGAATGCCCGACTACCTTGCCGTCAATCGGATGGGCAAGGCGCCGGCGCTGCGCCACAATGGCGTTGTCATCACAGAAGCGGCGGCGATCTGCTGCTATCTGGCTGACCGGTTCCCACAGGCCGGGCTAAGCGTTCCCATTCAGGATGCTCAGCGCGGACCCTATCTCAAATGGCTGTTTTTCGGCCCGAGCTGCTTCGAGCCCGCTTTGCTCGACCGGATGCTGCAACGCGAGGGCGCGCCGAAGCAAATGGTCGGGTGGGGCGATTTCGATACAGTTATCGACGTGCTGCGCGACGCTGTATCGCGGACGCCGTTCCTGCTTGGCGATCGCTTCACGACCGCCGACGTGATTATCGGTGCGGGACTGCGCTGGGGCCTGCGGACCAAGGGCGTTCCGGAGCTGCCGGAGTTTCTCGCCTATACCGGCCGGCTGGAGGCACGTCCGGCGCTCCAGCGCGCAACGGCGAAGGATGCGGCAATCGCGGCAGCGCCGGGCTGAAGGCGGCGGATCTCTGGAACGACTTGCGCTGGCGACTTGGGACGCCCGCTATTGTGCGTTTGCGAAGGCTGCGCCGAGTTGCCCTTGCTTGAAGTCAGCTTAGTTCGTCGCGCGCTTGGCGTCGCAGAGGGCCAGGTGCGTCATCTTCGGATATTTCTGCAGCTCCGCCACCGTGGCGCACTCGCTCAGCCCGGCCTTGCGCGCGCCTTCGAGATAGTGCGCCAAGGTCGGCCGATCCTCGATCCCACCGAAATCGCTAAACATACGCTCCATGGAGAAAATCCGGGTAGCGCCGCCGCAACTCAGTGACCGCGCGACCCGTTTCCGACTGGCGACCCAATTCCGCGTAGCTCATGGCCAAAAGCATTTGGCTCCGCTGCCGCGACAAGGTTCCAGCGGTGGGTCGACCGGAACCCTGCGGCAGCGCGGTTGGCCCGCTCGGTGCCCTCGAAGCGCACGTGAAAAGCATGAATGGGCGTAGCGATGTTCTTTAGCGCCTGCTCGCCCATATCCTCGAAGGTAAAGCCGAGCTTGTCGCGCACCGGGTCGCGCACGCTGCGTGAGATGCAAATGCCACCCGGCTCCGCCAGCCCCTCCAGCCGCGCGGCGACGTTCACGCCGTCGCCGAAAAATGTCCTTCTCGTCGTGGATGACGTCGCCGAGGTTGATGCCGATGCGGAACTCGATGCGCTTGTTCTGTGGCACGCCGGCGTTGCGCTCTCCCATGCCGCGCTGGATTTCGACGGCGCAGCGCACCGCGTCCACCACGCTTGCGAACTCCACCAGCATACCGTCGCCGGTGGTCTTGATGATCTTGCCCCGATGTTCCCTAATTTTCGGATCGACCAGCGCGCGGCGATGGGCCTTTAGTGGGTGAGCGTGCCCCCTTCGTCCGCACCCATGAGCCGGCTGTAGCCGGCGACGTCCCCCGCCAGAATTGCGGCCAGCTTGCGTTCGGCGTGCGGCTGTTCCATTGCCGGGCCCTTCTCAGGCCATCCCCCGCCCGTAGCTAGCACAATTCGCAGGCAGGCGGCGATTTTTTTGGCCTGTCCGGTAGTTTTGCGGCCTGTCCGGAGTCCCTTAAGTCATCGCGCATTTCGCGTCGGAGAAAACGATGTCCTTACCGAATGTGATTTCCGCGAACTGCTACAGGTTGCATGCGCGAACGCGGCGATCCAGAAAATGGCGCTCGGTGGAATTGCGCGCTAGCGCAAGGGCGGCGCGGAAATGCTCGCGGGCGACATCCCGTTTTCCGCGGCGAAACTCAAACTCACCGAGCGCTGCCGAATAGAATGGATACGAAGCCAGACGAGTTGCGTCGGGAATAGAACGGAGTTCTTCGAGCCCGCGGTCAGGCCCCTCAGCTTGCGCGACCGCGATCGCGCGATTAAGTCCGACAATCGGGGATGGCTTTACCGCTATCAGTCTATCGTAGAGCGAGACTACGGTTCTCCAGTCTGTATCGTTGATGCGGGCCGCACGCGAATAAATCTCCGCAATTGCCGCTTCAAGGTGGAACTCGGTGAGCTCGGTACCGCTCGCCGAGCGTTCGAGGAGTACGCCACCCTCCGCGACAAGCGCCTGGTCCCATTTGGACCGATCCTGATCGGCCAGCGAAGTCAAGGCTCCGGAGTCATCAAGTCGGCCGGGCAGGCGGGCAGCGTTGAAGCACATCAGCGCAGAAAGGGCGTAAGTCGCCGGTGTCGCCCCGAACGGATGCTCGAGAACCGCGGCCGCGAGCCGCATGGCCTCCCGGCAAAGCTCGGTGCGTAGGCCGTCTCGACCGACGCGCCGTGGTATCCCTCGTTAAACAAAAGGTATAGCGCGCGCAGGACGGACGGCAGCCGCACGTCGAAGTCCGGGGCGGCAGTGACGTCGAACAATAGCTTTAAGTCAGCCAACATCTTCTTCGCTCGTGATATCCGCTTCTCAATGGCGGCGTGAGTGCTGACAAAAGCACCAGCAGTATCTCCAACACTAAATCCGCACAAGACATTGAGAACGATCGCTACCCGTGCCTCTTCGGCCAGACGAGGGTGGCAGCAGGTAAACATCATGCGAAGCAGATCGTCTTTTATTGCAGTTGCGCTGAACGCCTGATCGACGGTCGGCGCCATTGTCCATTCCAATTCGAGCAGGCGCCCGAATTCGGGCGCGAAGGGTCCGCGCGGTGCGTTCTCTGCGCAGTACGTCGAGCGCTCGGCGCTTCGCCGCAACCATTAGCCAGGCCGCCGGATTGTCCGGGATGCCACGGTATCTCCAAACCTCGGCTGCGCGACAGAAGGCGTCCTGGACGACATCTTCGGCGAGCCCGAGGTTATGAGGAAACCAATATGCGGGTGACCGTGAGACCGATACGCCCCAACTCTCGCCGGAACAGATGATCGATCGGATCCATCACATATCCATTTTCATGACCGGTCGAACTTCGACCTGTCCGCCCCAACTCCAGGATAGGACACCCTTTAGCGAGCTCCCCCGCTTGCGCGACATCATTTGCCCTAATCAGCGTATAGCCGCCAACGGCATCCTTGGCTTCGACAAACGGTCCATCCGTGACGATCTTCGACCTGCTGTCGGGATCATATCTACCACTATTTTCCAGCGGCTGACCACGATCCACAATGTGCCCCTTCTCCGTCAGCTCGGTGAACCAGGCCATCCACTTCTGCATCACCTTCTGCCCTTCCGCGGGAGATGCAGGCCGCTCTCCACCACGATACAGAAAAACGAATTCACCCATGATGCTCCTCCTTGGTTTGGGTGGTCAAAGCCTCTGGCGGCACCTTTCGCCGCGCCCCGCCTGCGCCCTCGCCCCGACGAACGGTCTCCCCGACGCCGGCGTAGCCGAATGCGCGAGCTCGGTACGCTCTGGACGTTTGGACGGCGCCGGGGCCCAGACAATTTTTTCAGGGCGAGCTTCCCGCGTTTCACCATCCCTTAATCGCGGAGCACCGGGCGCTGCTCAGGGGTCGGAAAGCGATAAGACCCGCTTGCCTCATGTCTCCAATCCCGTCTCCAATCCCGCTCGCCCCTTTGCCGCCTCCTCAGCGCTGCCCACCCCGCCATGGGCGGTGGACCAGGCAACCGGATCTTCCAGGAACCGCCGCACCTCGGCGAGCGCCAATCGGAGAAATACGGCCGGTCGCGGCACGCCTCCAGCACGTCCCACCGCGTGCACAGATGGTGCAGCGCCACGTCCATGCGCGCCAGCGTCTCGAACGCTCCGGGGAAGACGCCATAGAAGAACACGACGAAGGTATGGTTCACAATGGCGCCCGCATCGCGCAATGACCGGGCAAAGCGGATCTTCGATTGCCCGTCCGTGGTGAGGTCTTCGACCAGTAAGGTACGCTTGCCCTCCGGGACGTCGCCCTCGATCAGCGCATCGCGCCCGAACCCTTTCGCTTTCTTGCGCACATAGGTCATGGGCAGTTTCATCCGGTCGGCGATCCAGGCGGCAAAGGGGATGCCGGCGGTTTCGCCCCCGGCCACCACCTCAATTGTCTCGTAGCCGACGTGACGGCATATCTTCTGCACCGCATGCTCGCAGATCACGGCCCGTGCGCGGGGGAAGGAAATGATGCGCCGGCAGTCGATGTAGACGGGAGATCGCCAGCCCGAGGTGAAGGTATAGGGCTCCTCGGGGCGGAAGTTCACCGCCTTGATCTCCAGTAGGATGCGCGCCGTGGTCAGCGCTGCGTCGCGGTCCCACTCGGTAAGGGCAGTGCTTGGGGCGGTGTGCCCGTGCTTGGCCGTGGGGTTGCCGACCTACTTTTGTTTTTCGTCTTGGGAATGTTCCCGAGGTTTACAATTTCAGCTCTTCGGGCAGGAGAGTGAAGATGGGCAAGCGTTATCGCATCGCCGTGATCCCCGGCGACGGCATTGGCAAGGAGACGGTGCCGGAGGCGCTGAAAGTGCTGGATGAAGTCGCGCGCCGCTTCGGCTTCGCGCTGTCCTTCACGCATTACGACTGGTCCTGCGAGCTTTATAAGCGAACCGGGGCGATGATGCCGGAGGACGGGCTGGACCGTCTGGCGGAGGCGGACGCGATCCTGCTTGGTGCGGTCGGCTGGCCAGGCGTGCCGGATCATGTCTCGCTGTGGGGCCTGCTGGATCCCCAATTCGCCGCGGCTTCGATCAATTCGTCAATCTGCGTCCCTGCCGGCTGATGCCGGGTGTGCGTTCGCCGCTGGCCGGGCGGGGCAGAGGCTGACATCGACTTTTATGTGGTGCGGGAAAATACCGAGGGCGAGTATTCCTCGGTCGGTGGACGCGTGTTTCCAGGGCAGCGAGCGCGAATTCGTCTCGCAGCAAAGCGTGTTCACCCGCAAGGGCGTCGATCGCGTGCTCCGCTATGCGTTCGAACTCGCCCGCGCGCGGCCGAAGCAGGCACCTGACTTCGGCCACCAAGTCGAACGGCATCACCTTCACCAT
>CAWGIP010000003.1:0-120212 GCA_963822675.1 uncultured Pseudomonadota bacterium
ATGTGAGTGGGCTTTGCAAGTTGGACGAGGCCGTCCCTCCTCCAATTCAATCGCGACCATTGCGGCCGGCAGGAGCCCGGCGCCCTGGCCCGCAACGACGGCTTTCAGCAGCAGGCCGGAATAGACGAAGGAGGGTCCGCGCGGAGAGCCGATTTCATCGACCCCTTGAGCCTGAAACCAGAGGCTTCAACCCTTGCGATCAACATCATGGACATGCGGCCATTGGGTCAATTCAGCCGGCGCTCCCGGTACGCCGAGGCGCTCGACCAATGATGGCGCGGCAACCGGCACCATCTCGACGGCGAAGAGCCAGTCGCTTCGCAAACCAGCATATCGTCCGAGCCCGTGTCGTACGACAATGTCAGCGTCACCCCGCGAGAAGTCCACCAGCGTGTTGCTCGTGGCGACCTGAAGATCAATAATTGGGTGAGCATCTTGGAAGGACTTCAGACGCGGAACCAGCCAAGCCGAGGCAAAGAACGGTGTGACGCTCACCGTAAGGACGCCGAGGTATCGGCGGTATCCGGCGATCCGCTCGGAGGCTTCTGCGATCTGACGGAAGGCGTTGCGCACAGACGGCAGATAACTCCGCCCGGCATCGGTCAGAAAGATGCCGCGATTTACCCGTTCGAATAGTTTCGTCCCGAGATGCTCTTCCAGTACCTTTGAGCATCTGACTGACGGCTCCAGGCGTTACGCACAGTTCTTCCGCCGCCATCTTCACCGATAGATGCCGTGCCGCTCCTCGAAGGTTCGGAGTGCATTCAGCGGCGGGAATTTCTGTCTGGTCATTTCCCGAAACTGGCCGACTTCACCAAGCTTGATCCGAATGACGCAAGAGGGCTCCACGCCTGGGAAGACCAAAACCGCCTGAGACTGGCACGGCCCGCACCGGTGTGGTGGCCTGCGATGCACATCTCGTTCATGCCGGGCGAACCATTCATTATAAGCACGATTATCGGCGTGGGGATGTCGCTGCTCATTGTCAACGATCCGCGTGACCACGGGATGACGCCCGATGGCAAGTCTTTGCGCGAGAGCACATTGATTGCAGCCCGCACCGGCGCTTCGGTGGGCGAGGCAATCCGGACCCGCCAGTTTGCCGGGACTCTATGCGGCCTGCCTGATCTGCGCCTTCGGTGCTTTCGTGCCATTCGTCCATCTCGTGCCCTTCGAGTGGATTACCACGTCAGTTCCTCATCGTCGGTGCTCTTGCTCAGCGTGATTGGCGTAGGAAGCACCGTCGGGCGATTTTTCTTGGGCGGGTTTGCCGATCAGATGGGGCGCCAAGCGTTCCTTCTGGCAATGTTCGTTGGCATCGCCGCGTCTTTGGCAGTCTGGGCGATAGCAAACGATTTAAGGAGAGCTCCTGATGCGAGCGCCCACATCTCGGATGTCTAGTTTACCGCTCTAGCCTCAAGGTTCACTACTTGCGCTACGATTCTCGGCGATATCGCCGATTGCGCGATGCCGCCGCGACCTACGAGACTGATGAGGTCGCCGACGAAGCCGTCGAGCTGGCATGGTAGCCGCTGCTGGCGCTCCGCGTCCTCCGCGCCGTGTGTGGTCCGACGCCGTTTATCCGTCAGACCCGGACGACACGAGAAAGAGGCTTTCCTCTATTGGGCTGGCGCCGGCGGATGGACATTGGAACAGATCGCCTTCGCCTCCATCGTAGCGCGTCGCGTTGCAGAGATTGCGCGCAACGGACTGAAGGGACAGCGCGCGTAGGCGAAGTCGCGGGCCCAGGGGGGAGGAACCCAAGCCCGCGAGGAGACCTTCCAGGAGACGCTTTCGGATAAACTGCATAAGTCCAGGAACTTATGCATGTCAGGATCCAAGTGTGATCACCGCAGCAATTGCCACAGCCCACACGGTTGCGATTGCCAATACAGTATGCATTAAGCTCATGCCACCTGTCGCGTGGAAGTCGTCATCGTCAAAATCCTTGCCGTACATGGCAGGCCTCCTTTTGGCTGTCGAGAAAGCGGCCACGCTGTCCGTGGGCAGGTGGCGATGCACGACGACGTCTCTGTCCCACAAGCCCTGCTTGCAGGCACGCGGTCTGAGATCGTTCCAGCAGTCTGAAGCGCAACAGATCCTAAAGTATTGTCTCTCCTATCCGGTGGAATGGACATGATTCTCACTGTCGACATCAGCCCTGATCTTTCAGCGTTGCTCTGATAGCGGCTGGCGTCCTGTTGCTCGTGGCGGTTTGCTTCTGGGCTTCGTGTCGGTATCGGCCGCGTGCGACGCGTTAGGCGCGGCATGAGTTCGTCCTTCCGTCACATCTCGCGCAGCTCGCATTATCGGCAACAGCTCGTAAAGGCCAGTATCCATAGATCACCACGCTTCCAACTCCTATGTCGGTAAGACCTGAAGATGGCAGCAGCGTATTACGATGGAATTTCAGACAGGACGATTACGTTACGCCGGTAATATTCCAGACCAAATGCTCGCCGGCCTCAGCGGGAGTCGAACCCACGACATGGACTGACCCCATCAGAGCTTCTTGCCCCCGTTCCGCCAGGATGCTGCCCACCACTTCCTGGACGATCCGATCGGCCCGCCGCTTGCGGGGGATTTCGCCTCCCCCACTAGGCGGCGCAGCTCTCCCGAGAACCTGGCAGGCTTCGACGGCATCGCCCGGCCAAACCGGACGCTTCGGCAGCGGGTAACTCTGCCAGCACCAGCATAACTCTACGAAAGCCTAACGAAAATTAGGGTTTTAGTGGAGCACATTGGTGCAAATTGTTGGGTCAACCGAAGGGGGGCCTTCAGCAGGGCCACGCCGCCATTGATAATTACCAAAGCGCACTGACACTGATGCGAGAACAAACCTCCGGCCGGTAAATGTTGACTTCGCTGCTGTCGGCAAATCAGCCTCGAACCGTCTTGATCATGCCGTCAGTCAGACGGCGGACACAAACTCCGGTATAGCATCCGCTCGCCATCCCGACATTGCGGGCGCAGCCCCACAAATTCTCAATGTGAATCACCTGGCACGCGCTCAGCACCAGTCGGTCCGATGTGCCGTGTGAACCCGAACCAAGGTCTTGGTCTTGCCGAACAGCGGAATCCCCAAATAGATGCGCGCAATGAGCACGGCGGGGGATCTGAGTTGTGCTGAGACACGGTATGTTTTTCCGTCATCCGGGTTGTCAAGCCAGCCGCCTTCCCAGCGATCAGGACTAGTGGGGTGCAGGCCCCAAATTATGGTCAGGCCGCAGAGTTTGCGCTGCCGCAGCGCCGGATTCGGATTATTCTTGTCCAGGTCCAATTGACCCTGGGGATTCCGCGAAATCAGCAGCCAGAGAATCCGGCCGCACAGCAGACTGTCGCAGTCGAAGATTTGCACGGCCACTTTCAAATCTATAAGCCATACGCCCTGCGGAACGGCTGCCCAGGCCATGGTTCGCAGAACCGCGAGATAGGTGATTGCCGCGACCAGCAGGGCAGCACGGCCTAGCTGATGCAGCGAGCGCGACCAAATGGACTCCATTTTTCCTGTCCAGCCCAGCCATCCGCATGGAGGTCCAAGGCGAGTATGGCGCACCAGGATCATTGCACACAGCATGAATTCATTTGGCAGAGGTTTATCATCAATCACGCGGTCTTGTTTTTCGACCGATCGCAGCTTCCGGATCGACCCGAGCAGGGGTTCCCGTCGGCGCAAGATGGTGCCAAACGTTGGTTTAACAGGCGTTCAGCCACCGCTAACTGTGTGAAAACGCTCATTTTATGAGTATTAGGTCAGGACTCGGAGAGGGTGGGATTCGAACCCACGGACCCCATAAGGGTACAACGGTTTTCGAGACCGCCCCGATCGACCGCTCCGGCACCTCTCCGCAGGGCAAGGCGCGGGTTATACGGGGGGGCAAGCCGGCCGGCAACGGGCCGATCAGCCCTCGCGCGGGATCGTCAGTGCCAGGCCGGGGGTTTCAGCAAATCCGGCATACCATTCCGCCAGCCGCGGACGGGTTTCCCGCCAGGGCTCGGCGGCGAAGCGGAAATCCAGGTAGCCCAGGGCGCAGGCGAGCGTGATGGTGCCGATATCCACGGTCCTGTGCGGCGGATCGGCCGCCAGATCATTCAGCGCGCGCTCGATCGCCGCGCTCTGCCGCCGTATCCAAGCCTCGCGCGCTGCCTCCTTGGGGTTGCCCATCTCGCCGCGCCGGCCGACCGCCGCGTCCAGAATGCCGTCGCCGATCGCCTGCTGTTTCAGCGCTCGCCAGCGCGCGGCGCCATGTTCGGGAAACATCGCACCCGCATCGCCTACGCTATCCAGGTACTCGCAGATAACCGGACTGTCGAACAGGGCCAGGCCGTCATCCGTCACCAGGCACGGCACCTTCGACAAAGGGTTGGCGGCGAGCAGGTCGGGCGGGGATTTATGCGGGTTTGTCCGCACTAGCGTGATCTGGTGATCAATGCGACGAGTGATCGCGCAGGCCATAACCTTTCGCACGAACGGGCTGGTGGGCGAATAAAACAGCTTCACGGAGTTTGTTCCTTCAGCAAGGCTTTCCTTCAGAAAGTGTCCTTACGCCTGCGCAGTTCCGCAAACGTCTCCACGTCCTGCGCGCGCAAAAACGGGTTGGCCGCCAATTCATCGGCCAGCAGCGACGGGACAGTTGGCCGGCCCGCCGCGCGCTGTTGTCGTGCCTCGGCCGCCCGGGCCTGCAGCGCCGAATTGTCGGGATCGACGCTGAGCGCGAAACGGGCATTGCTCTCGGTGTATTCGTGTCCGCAGCAAACCTGGGTATCCTCGGGCAAGGCGCGAGCTTGCGGAGCGAGGCAAACATCTCCCGGCGGCATCGCCTTCGATCAGGCGCCCGCAGCCAAGGCTGAACAGCGTATCGCCGGACAGAAGAACCCACCGTCAGCGAAATGAAAATTGATCTGGCCTCGCGTGTGGCCCGGCGTCTCGATGACCCGGCCGGACGCCTTGCCCAGGCGCACAAGGTCGCCTTCCCGCACCTGTTGGTCGAGCCGGGGCAGCCGGCGCGCATCGGCCGCGGCGCCGACCACCGCGCTGCCGAACCGGGACCGCACGTCGTCGGTGGCGGCGATGTGATCGGCGTGGTGATGGGTCAGCAGGATCAGGTCGCATCGCCCGCCCGCGCGCTCCAGCGCGGCGATCACGGGTGCGGCTTCGGCCGGATCGACAATGGCGACGTCGCCGGACTCCGTCTCACGCAAGAGCCAGGCGTAGTTGTCCCTTAGGATGGGCACGGGTTCAGCGCTGATGCTCATGCGATCACGCTATCACCGCCCCGGTTCGGCCGCCAGCATGGGGACGTGCTATAGGGTCCGCATGACAACCGACGTCCATGCGGCGGCGGACTTCTATGCAACAGCGCGCGGCGCCGTGACGGCGCGCTTGCTGCGCGAGCGGCTGTCGTTGATGTGGCCCGACTTGACCGGGCAATCGGTGCTGGGGCTGGGCTACGCCGCGCCCGTTTCTTCACCTCTGGCGCGACCGGGCGGCGCGCTGCATCGCCCTCACCCCGGCGCAAATGGGCGCCGCGCGCTGGCCGGCCGGGTCGCCAAACATGGCCTGCACCGCCGAGGAGGACGCGCTGCCGTTCCCGGACTTGGCCTTCGACAGGGTAATCCTGGTGCATGGCCTCGAATTTGCCGAGAACGCCCGTCGCATGCTCCGCGAAACCTGGCGTATCATGAAGGACGACGCTCGGCTGCTGATCGTAGCGCCCAACCGATCAAGCTTTTGGGCGTATATCGAAGCCACGCCGTTCGGCCATGGCCAGCCATATTCCTTCGGTCAAGTGGGTCGTCTGCTGGCGGAATTGCTGTTCCGCGTCGAACGGCGCGATGCGGCGCTCTATGTGCCACCGGCCAAGAATTGCGCGGTGCTGCGCAGTGCCCGGCTGATCGAGCGCGCCGGCCGCCGCCTTGCTCCGGGTCTGGCGGGTGTGACCATCACCGAGGCGGTCAAGGATCTATACGGCGCGGTTCCGATCCGACCCGCACAACACCGACGCCTGGTCGTCACCGAGGCGGCCTGAACCGGCCGCGGTGGCGCTGGAATTTGGCACCAAGCGCAAAAACGCCGATACTCGAACCGGCCATCGCGACACGGGAGCGACATGCCGAATACCGACTGGGAAATTCCGGCTAATTTGCAGCCGGACCCTGACGATTACCCGTTCGACCTCGACCGCGCGTTGCGCGCCGTGGTCGGGCTGAAATCGTACATCCCGCATGATGCGTTCACCGCCGACACGCTGGGCACCGAACGGGTCGGCAGCGGCGTGATCATCCGCGAAAGCGGACTGATTGCAACGATCGGGTATCTGATCACCGAGGCGGAGACGATTTGGATCACGTCCGCCGACGGGCGCGCGATCGCGGGGCACGCGCTGGCCACCGATCAGGAAACGGGCTTCGGCCTGGTGCAGGCGCTGGGACGTCTCGATATGCCGCCGCTGGAACTCGGCGATTTGGATGCGCTGAAGCTCGGCGATCCGGTGGTGTTCGCCGCTTCCGGCGGGCGTCACCGCGCCGTCGAGACACGGGTCGTGGCACGCCAGGAATTCGCCGGACATTGGGAATACGTCCTTGAGGACGCCATCTTCACCGCGCCTGCGCACCCGTTTTGGGGCGGCTGCGGGCTGCTCGGAGCGGACGGAAAACTATTAGGGACAGGCTCGCTGATTTTGCAGCAGGGTGACGGCAAGGGCCGGCGGCTGGACATGAATATGGTCGTGCCGATCGGTCAGCTGGCACCCATTCTGGATGACCTGACCACCTACGGCCGCGTCAACCGTCCCGCCCGGCCATGGCTTGGCATGTTCGCCGCCGAGACCGAGGACGCGCTGGTCGTTGGCGGGCTGGCAGAGAAGGGGCCGGCGGTGCAGGCGGGTGTGCGAGCCGGTGATCGGATCCTGGCGGTCAACGGCGAGGAGGCGCCTGACTTGGGCGGGCTGTGGCGCCGCATTTGGGCGTCCGGCAGCGCGGGGGCTGACGTTCGCCTGCGCATTCTGCGCGACACGGGGCCGGTTTCAGTCACGGTTCGCTCGGCTGACCGAACCAAGTTCCTCAAATCACCGAAGCTGCACTGATGGCGGGCCTGCGCGCCGCGCTCGTCCCGGTCACGCCGTTCCAGCAGAACTGCGCGATCGTTTGGGACGAGGAGAACTTGCACGGATTTGTCGTCGATCCGGGCGGAGAGCCTGAGCGCATCACGCAGACGATCGAGCGCCAGAACCTGCGCGTCGAGCGCATCCTGCTGACGCACGGGCATCTCGACCACGCCGGCGGTGCCGCGGCGCTCGCCGGGATGCTGCGCGACAGCGCGGTCGATCCGCTCGCCGTGCCGATCGAAGGGCCGGACAAGCGCGATCAATTTCTGCTGGACGGCATCGCCGAGCAGGCACGCGCGTTCGGCCTCTCCGGCCTGGCAAACGTGACCCCGGACCGGTGGCTGCGCGAGGGTGATCATGTGATGCTGGACGCACATCGCTTCGACGTATTGCACTGCCCCGGTCACACGCCGGGCCATATCGTGTTTATCAATCGCGCGGCGCGGTTCGCGATCCTTGGCGACGTGCTGTTCCGGGGCTCGGTTGGGCGCACCGATTTTCCATACGGCGATCATGCCGCGCTGATCGGGTCAATTCGCGACAAATTACTGCCGCTTGGCGACGACATAACCTTCATTTGCGGCCATGGACCCGGTTCGACGATCGGCGCGGAGCGGACCGGCAATCCATTCCTGTAGGACCCAAGAAGTCGATAAGGTTTCATCGGCCTCAAGCTGATTAGTCGATAGGATGCAAGCATGAGCCAACTGGTCACGGCGCGCTGCGTCATCGCCGGCGGTGGGCCGGCCGGCATGATGCTGGGGCTACTCCTGGCGCGCGCCGGGGTGGACGTGGTTGTTCTGGAAAAGCACGCCGACTTTCTGCGCGACTTCCGCGGCGATACGGTCCACCCGGCGACCCTGGAGGTGATAGGCGAACTCGGCTTGCTGGACGCGTTCCTGGCGCGTCCGCATACGAAGGTTCGAATCGCCGCCGCCCGGATCGGCGGCGAGGTGATCGAAATAGCGGATTTCACCACGCCTCCCGGTGCGCTGCGGCTTCACCGCGCTCATGCCGCAATGGGAGTTCCTCAATTTCATTGCAGAAGAGGCCGCTCGCTATCCGCATTTCCGGCTGATGATGCGGACAGAAGCCACCGGTTTGCTGGAGGAGGGCGGGCGGGTTGTCGGACTTCGCGCCAATTCACCGGACGGTGCCCGCGAGATCAGGGCGGATCTGGTGATCGGCGCCGACGGCAGGCATTCGACGCTCCGCGCGGCTGGCGGGTTCACCGTGGACGAACTCGGCTCAGCGATAGACGTGTTGTGGATGCGTCTTTCGCGCCGGCCCGACGATCCCGAAAACCTGCTGGGCAACATCCAGGCAGGGCGGGTGTTCGTCATGCTCGACCGGGGCGATTACTGGCAATGCGCGCTGGTGATTCCCAAGGGTGGTTTTGATGCGGTGCGGGCGCGCGGTCTGGAGGCGCTGCATGGCGCTGTCGCGGAGGTAGCGCCTGTCGTGGCTGATCGACGTCTCGGAAATTGCGTCGTGGGACGATGTCCGCCTGCTGACCGTGACGGTCAATCGGGTACGGCGCTGGTTCCGCCCCGGCTTGCTGCTGATCGGCGATGCGGCGCACGCCATGTCGCCGATTGGCGGCATCGGGATCAATCTCGCGATCCAGGATGCAGTCGCTGCGGCGAACATCTTGGCTGGCCCGCTACGCCGGCCCGGGGCGATCGGCACCGATCTTCTGCGCAAAGTGCAGCGGCGACGCGAATGGCCGACACGGGTTACGCAGCGAATACAGATCATGGTCCAGAATAGGATCATCGGCCGCGTGCTGTCGGCCACCGGACCTCAGCGCGTGCCGAAGGTTGCGCGTTTGCTGCAACGCTTCCCCTATCTGCGGCGCTATCCTGCGCGGCTGGTCGGACTCGGTGTCCGCCCGGAACATGTGCGTATCGCTTCGGAGCAATCGCGATGAGTTGGCTGCCTGACAAAGACCCTGTTTGTCCGCTTCCGTCCGACGGAGTGGAACTGGTCATCGTTCCCCGTGCACATGATCTGGGTGGCTTCGAGGTGCGTCGCGCTTTGCCGGCGCAGCAACGGCAATTGGTCGGTCCGTTCATCTTCTTCGACCAAATGGGACCGGGCGAGTTTCTGGCCGGACGGGGACTCGATGTCCGTCCGCATCCGCATATCGGCCTGGCGACCGTCACCTACCTGTTCGACGGTTCCATCTTGCATCGTGACAGCCTGGGTTCCGAGCAGAGCATTGTTCCGGGGGACGTGAACTGGATGACTGCCGGGCACGGCATCGCGCATTCCGAGCGCACCGATCCGACGCTACGAACCCATTCCAATCGCCTGTTCGGCATCCAATCCTGGGTGGCCTTGCCCCAAGCGGCGGAGGAAACGGCGCCTGATTTCGTTCATCATCCGGCCGCTACTTTGCCGGTTCTGGAGGATCGCGGGACGCGGCTTCGGTTGATTGCCGGCGAGGGCTGGGGCCAGCGTTCGCCGGTCGCTGTTCACTGGCCGCTGTTCTACGCGGATGCCGAACAGGCTCCGGGCGCGTCCGTGCCGCTGCCGGGGATACGAAGAGCGCGCGGCCTATGTCGTGACGGGAGCCGTCGAGGTCGCCGGCACGAGCTTCGAGCGAGGCCGGATGCTGCTGTTTCGGAGCGGAGATCAGGTTGCGCTGCGAGCCGGCGTGGAAGGCGCGCGTCTGCTTCTTCTGGGCGGCGCGGCGATGGATGGTCCGCGTTACCTGTTCTGGAATTTCGTCAGCTCCTCGCTGGAGCGGATCGAACAGGCGAAGGCGGATTGGCGCGCGGGGCGCTTCGGCATCGTGCTCGGAGACGAGCGGGAGTTCATTCCCCTGCCAGAAGGGCGCGAGACGATCCGGGCCGAGGGTCGTCCGTCGCCTTCAGGGCGTTAGCACGATCCGACCCCGGCTGCCGCGTTCCACTGCCGCATACGCTTCCCTGGCGGAAGCGAGCCGAAATCGAGCGCTGATCGTTGGCCCGGTGTATAGGCCCTGCTCGAAACCGTCCGTCAGGTTCGCGAGCAGGCGCGCCGAGTCGACCGCATCGCGCTTGCGACTGTCTGCACCGATCAGTTTTGTCTCATTGTGGTAAAAGTCGATCAGATCGAATTCCACCCGGCGCTTGCCCGTTGCGGCGATTTCGACCACACGCCCGCCGCGCGCGGCCATTCGCAGAGCCGTCTCGAACATGACGCCGCCCACGGTATCGAACACGACATCGGCGCCCTTGCCGTTGGTCAGGCGTCGCAGATTGGCCGCCGCTTCCTCATTGCTTAGCAAAAACGAGCTGAGCCGTTGGGCCACCGGGGCATCCCGTCGCGGCTCGCTTCTGTCAATGCCGACGACAACAGCACCACGCGCAGCGGCAACGTGTGCGACAGCATTGCCGACTCCGCCACCAGCACCGATAATGGCGATTGTTTCGTGAGGCTGCAAATCAGCATATTCGATAGCCCCGAGCCACGCGACGACAAAGGTCACGCCAATCGACGCTGCCTGCTCGAACGACAAGTTGCGAGGCTTGCGGACGAGCGCTTCACTTGGGACGAGGATCGCCTCGGCGTGGCTGCCATCACGGGTAAAGCCGATATCACCGCCGGTGCCCCATACCTCGGCGCCAATCCTGTCCTTGGGGCCATCGACGACGATGCCGGCGAAGTCCCGTCCGGGAATGCGGGGCAGCGTCGTTCCTTCCATTTGGCCCGCAACATTCTTCACATCAGAGGGATTGATCGATGCAGCTACGATCTTGACGAGGGCATTGCCATCCGCCGCCTTCGGTATGGGCACGTCCACGAGTTCCAGCACATCCGGGGGACCAAACTGCGCGAACCTCAGAGCCTTCATTTCATTCGCCATCATCGCCGCTCATCGTTCCGGCACCGGCTACTCTTGGGATTGGCTCGCGTCCTATGCCGGAATGGGAGCCTTCGGCAACTTCGAAACGCCCCGTTGCAGCGGAAAGTCGTAGCGTAGCCGGAAATGGTCTCCCTCCGGCTCAAAATCGCCGAGCATATTGTCGCTGGCGGTGAAGACAGCATCCTCCCCGATCTGATCATCGCCTTTTTTGAAAATTTGTGTCACCAGCGTCTCGCGATCGGGAGACGACACGATCACGTGGATATGGGCCGGTCGGTAGGGCCATCGCTTGGCCAAGCGCAGCAGCTCTCCTACGGGTCCATCAACGGGAACCGGATAGGCCGTCGGCATGAGTGCCACAAATTCAAAGCTTCCGTCCTCGTCCGTCCGGAACCGGCCGCGCAAGTTGTAATCAGGTTGGTTGGGATCCTGGTTCTCGTAAAAGCCGTTCGTCGCTGCCTGCCACACATCGAGAATCGCCCCTTTCAGGGGTTTGCCGTCCTCGGCATCGGAGACCCGTCCCGAAACACGGACGCGGGCGCCGGGCGTATCGTCGCTCGCGATAGAATCGCCTCTGCCGCGAAACGGCGCGCCATCGCGGAGAAACGGGCCAACCAACGCAAATCCCACCGGTTGTCCGGGCCGTTCGTGATTGATCGTCTCGACGAGCTGGCTCACACCGAGCACGTCGCCAAGCAGCAAAAATTCGTTCCTCCCCTGAACGGCTGCCATCCTTCCCATGAAGTTCCAGGCAAACTCCCATTCGCCGTCTGTCAGTTCCGTTTCGGCTACATATTCGTGCAGGTGCTTGATCAATGCGAGCACAAGAGAGCGGCAGTGGGGATCGTGGATTTTCGAATAGGACTCTAGCACCCTCTGGGTCAGCGAATGCCTAGCGGAGGACGAGAGCTCAGACGCTTCTGTCTTGCCGGCCATACCACGGGTCTCCTGACTGTGGTCTCCTTGGTTTAGCTAACTCGAAGCCCGCTCGGACGTTACGCGCCGATTGCCGGGCGGGCGCGACGGCGCGATGCTGAACCGGCCAGTGCAGAACCACAAGCATGGAGAAGGCACGCGATGACCACCGCCGCGTCCGCGCCCGAACGATACGATGCGGCCTATGCCGCGTGGCGTGGAGACCCCGAAGACTGGTGGGCCGAGGCTGCCAGTGGCGTTGATTGGGACCGACCTTGGGACAACGTGTTCGATCCCCACATCGGACCCTATGGGAGCTGGTTTACAGGCGCCACGCTGAACACCTGTTTCAACTGCCTTGACCGTCACGTGGCGGCCGGGCGCGCGCAGCAGCCGGCGCTGATCTGGGACAGCCCGATGACCGGGCAGGTCGAGGTGTTCACCTATGCGCGGCTGCTGGAACGCACGGCAAAGCTGGCCGGTGCGCTCGCCGCGCGCTGCGTCGGACGAGGCGACCGCGTGGTGATTTACATGCCGATGGTGCCCGAGGCGGTGATCGCCATGCTCGCTTGCGCGCGCCTCGGAGCGATTTATTCGGTGGTGTTCGGCGGCTTCGCTTCGGCCGAGCTGGCGGCGCGCATTGCCGACGCGAAGCCCAAGGTGATTGTCTCGGCCTCCTGCGGGCTGGAGCCGGGCCGCACCGTGCTTTACAAGCCCCTGCTGGACGCGGCGATCGGTTTGTCGCCGCACAAGCCGGATGCGTGCCTGATCCTGCAACGCGCTGCCGCAAAGGCGGAGCTGCAAACAGGGCGAGATCAAGACTTGCTGGAGGCCGAAGCGGCGGCACGGCCGCATGATCCGGTTTCGGTTGCAGCCACCGATCCGCTGTACATTCTTTACACATCCGGCACCACCGGACGCCCGAAAGGGATCGTGCGTGACAATGGCGGACATGCCGTCGCGCTGTGGAACTCCATGAAAATGATCTACGGCGTCGATGCGGGCGACATTTATTGGGCCGCCTCCGACGTGGGCTGGGTGGTGGGGCATAGTTACATTGTCTATGCTCCGTTGTTGCGAGGCTGCACTACGGTGATGTACGAAGGGAAGCCGGTCGGCACACCGGATGCCGGCGCTTTCTGGCGTGTCTGCGCCCAACACGGTGTGCGCGTGCTGTTCACCGCGCCCACGGCAATGCGCGCCATCAAGCAGCAAGACCCGGATGGCAGACTGATGGCCGCGTATGATCTGTCGCGGCTTGATGCGCTGTTCCTGGCGGGCGAGCGCTGCGACCCGCCCACCGCCGTTTGGGCCGCCGAAAAACTGGTGCGTCCGGTGATCGACCACTGGTGGCAGACCGAGACCGGCTGGCCCATCACCGCCGGGTTCCGCGACTACGGACTGTTTCCCTTCAAGCCCGGTTCCGGTGGGCGGCCCTGCCCCGGCTACGACCTGCAAGCGCTGGACGATGCGGGGCGGGAGGTTGCGCCGGGCCAGACCGGCAATCTGTGCGCCCGTCTGCCGCTGCCTCCCGGCTGCGCACCGACCTTGTGGCAGGACGAGGACGGCTACCGCTCGGCCTATCTGGCCGATTTCCCCGGCTGGTACCGCACCGGCGATGCCGGCATGATCGACGCCGAGGGCGATGTCTGGGTGATGGGGCGGACAGACGACATTATCAACGTCGCCGGCCATCGACTCTCTACCGGCGCGATGGAGGAGGTTTTGGCCGCGCACCCGGATGTCGCCGAATGCGCCGTGATCGGCATTGCCGATCCGCTGAAAGGCCAGGCGCCGATGGGGCTGGTGGTGCTGAAGGCTGGGGTGAACCGGCCGGAAGCGGAGATCGCGGCGGAGCTGACCGGGCTCGTGCGTGAACGGATCGGTCCGGTTGCGGCGTTCAAGGACGCGCGGGTGGTGCCGCGTCTTCCCAAGACGCGCTCAGGCAAGATTCTGCGCGCCACCATCCGCAAGATCGCCGACGGCGAGACGCCGAGCGTGCCGGCCACCATCGAAGACCCGGCCGCGCTGGAAGAGGTCGGCGCGGTATTGCAGCGAGCGCGATTGCCGTAGCGCGGCGGTGCAGCTACCGTCGGTTCTATAGGTCGCGGGGCTGATCGGCAGGCGTCAGCGTCTGCCCGGGTAGGGCTCGCCAATGCGCAGCCGGATACTGATTGTCGCTCGGGACGTCGCCTTGCGGGCCCGGCTGGCGCGGCTGATGGAAGACGCCGGTCATGGCGTCGAACTCGCCGAGAATGCGGAGCACGCAAGCCGCATCGGGTTGGACGGCGTGGCGGTCGCGCTCGTGGCGCCGCAAGGGCTGGAAGCGGAAGCCAAGAGCCTCGCGACGGCGCTGGAGGCCAAGGCAATCAAGACGTTCGTGCTTTCCTCGCCCGAAGACGAGACGGCATTGCTCGCCCGCGTTGCCGAGGCTTTGCGGCCGGCAGCGGCAGCGGTCGCAGAGGCGTCGGAGCCGGTGCTACGGTTCGGCGGGGCTGGATGTTGCCGGCCAAAATTTGAGCGACGAGGCCGGCAAGGACGTTCCGCTCACGCGCGGCGAGTTTCATCTGCTACGGGCGTTCGTGCAGCGGCCCGGGCGGGTTCTCTCGCGCGATCAGTTGTTGCAGATGTTGGCCGGGCGCGATGCCGAGTTGTACGACCGCAGCATCGACATGCTGGTGGTGCGCCTGCGCCGCAAGATCGAGCCCGACCCGAAGCGGCCAAGCCTGATCGTGACGCTGCCCGGCAGCGGATACAAATTTGCGGCCAAGGTGACGGCGGAGGCGGCGGGCGCGCCGGTTGCCGGGGCTGTCGAGACAGCGCCACCAGTGTCGCAGCCAAGTCCGCCCGCCGCTCCCGAGCGACGCCAGCTTACGATCCTGCACTGTGCGCTTACCGGCCCGGCCTTCGCGCGGGCGCAGCGCGATCCGGAAGATTTGCAACGATTGCTCGCAGATTTTCACCGATACTGCGAAACCGTGGTCGCTCCGGCGGGCGGGACAATCGACCGGGGGCTGAGCGATGGGATTCTGGTCTATTTCGGCCATCCGCAGGCCGATGAGCACCAAGCGGAACGCGCGCTGCGCACGGCCCTGAAACTGGTTGCGACAAGGGACCAGATCGACACGGGCCAACTCGGGGCCTTGCAAATTCGCATCGGCGTGGCAACCGGGCTCGCCGTGGTTGGCGGCCAACAAGGCACGCCCGGCGCTCTGGGCGAAGCGGCCAATGTCGCGGCCAAACTGGCATTCAATGCCGAGCCGGTTGCGATACTGATCTCGGCCAGCACGCGGCGTCTCGTGGGTGGGCTTTTCCAATGCCGCGCGACTGCGTCGATTGCAACGGATGCTGCCGGCGAGCCCATCGAAGCTTGGCAAGTGATGGGAGAAGGCATAGCCGAAGGGCGGTTCGAGGCGCTGCACGGCCCGGACATTACGGACCTGCTCGGGCGCGACGAAGAATTGGAACTGCTGCTCCGCCGCTGGTCGAAGGCTAAGACGGGCAGCAGCAAGGTGGTACTGATCAGCGGCGAGCCGGGCATCGGCAAGTCGCGTCTCACCCGCGCATTTCGCGACGCGATTGCGGGAGAGAAGCACACCGAGTTGCGCTTTTTCTGTTCGCCGCATCATCAGGACAGTGCGCTCTATCCCGTGCTTAGTCAGCTGGAGCGGGCGGCGGGTTTCGCGCCTGACGACAACGCCGACACCAAGCGCGTCAAGCTTGCCTCGTTGCTCGCGCAGTCAAATGCGACGGAAGAAGCTGTCGCACTGATTACGGATCTGCTTTCAATACCGACCGATCAGCGGGAGCGGCTTCAGCAAATGAGCCCGCAGGCGCGGCGCGAACGGACACTCGGCGCGCTTGTGGCGCACATCTGCGGGCTCGCGGCGCAGCGACCCGTGCTGGTGATCTTCGAAGACATCCACTGGATCGACCCCACGTCGCGCGAGTGGCTCGATCGCGGCATCGAACAGTTGGAACGCCTGCCGGTGCTGCTGCTGGCAACGTTCCGTCCCGAATTCCAGCCGCCCTGGACCGGGCAGGCGAATGTGACCTCGCTCGCTCTGACCCGGCTCGACCGGCGCGACGCAGCGACGATGATTGCCGCAATCGCAGGCCGGGCCGCGTTGCCCGCCGGGATCGCCCGGGAGATCGCCGAGCGCACGGACGGCGTGCCGCTGTTTATTGAGGAAGTGACAAGGGCGGTGATCGAAGCGGGAGCGAATGTAGACGAGGCGCCCCTTTCGTCCACGACGCATAGGGCGCTGTCAGTCCCCGCGACGCTAGATGCCTCACTGATCGCCCGGCTGGACCGGCTTGGCCCGGCTGCAAAGGAGATCGCGCAAAGGGGTGCAGTGATCGGGCGGGAGTTCCCATACGAGTTAGTTGCGTCTGTTAGCCACCTGACCGAGTTGGAGTTGCGAGAGGGGCTGGACAGGCTGACAGGCTCCGGGCTTTTGTCTGTTCGTGGTGTGCCGCCGCATTCCAACTACGCGTTCAAGCACGCGTTGGTGCAGGAAGCCGCGTACGGCCTTTTGCTGCGTAGCCAACGCGAGCAGCTCCATGCTGAGATTGCGGCTAGTCTAGAAAGCCACTTCCCGGAGATCGCGGCAACACAACCTGCGCTGCTGGCTCGTCACTTTACCGAAGCCGGGCTCACCGAGAGGGCTATCGCCTCCTGGCTTAAGGCAGGTCAGGATGCCAGAGCTCGGTCAATGAATATCGAAGCTGTGGCACTGCTGCGCAAAGGGCTGGCGCTGCTGCCCGGTTTGTCGGACAATGCCTTGCGCGATCGTCACGAGCTCGCCCTGCAAATTGCTCTTGGCGTGGCACAAATGGTCGTACGTGGCGAAGACGCGCCGGTCGTGGGCGAGATCTTCGGGCACGTCCTTCATCTCTGTAATCGAATAGATCCTTCGAAAAGGATTGTGCCGACTTTCGGCCTATGGGCTCACAATCTGGTGCGGGGAGAATTCGGAGCGGCGCGTGATCTTTCGGCCCAGATTTGCCAATTTGGCGAAGAGCAGAATGACGATGCTGCGCGCTTGATTGGTTGTTACGCGAGCGGGATTACAAACTTTCTGTTAGGCGAGCTTGGGCCTGCAATCGCCTATCTTGAGAACGGGCTGATACTGGGCGATCCAGGACGGCGGACACTTCCCAACCGGCGCTGGGCTGAGTCGTGGGGAGCGTTTGCGCCTGGGTGGGATAGGGTGGTACGGGTCTCGCTCTTAGGCTGCTTGTCGTCAGCCTTGGCTGCTTCCGGCTATCTGGATCGGTCGCAGGTGCATCGTGATACGGCTATGGCCGAAGGCCGGTTCTCGGGTGCTATGGGTCAGGCCTATGCGATCAGTTGGTTTTTGACCTCGCCTGGTTTGCTCGCTTGAATCCGAAACAGCCTCTACGTTACGCCGATGAGTTGCTCGCCATTGCCGAGCAGCACGGATTGGCAGCGTTCCGTGCGCCGGCCCTTATGCATCGCGGCCGGTTCTTGGTGGAGCTGGGCCAGGCGGACGAAAGCATTCCGGGTACTGGTAACCAGCGTATCCGAACTTCGGACGGGACCCGGAGGCGTGATTTTATTGTCGCTGGCTTTGACGGCGCTCGCGGACGCTTACCGAAGAGTCGGTCGACAGGAAATCGCGCTCACGCACTTGGCTGAAGCCGAGCGTGTCGCCGGAGCGGGGCTCAGGCGTCCCATGGTGCTGCCGCGTTTGGTGCGCGCGGAGGTGTTAGCCAGGACAGGAAACCTTGTCGGTGCCGAGGCCAACCTTAAGAGCGCAATTGCCGCGTGGCAGCACTCGGGAGCGAAATTGTTCGAACTGCGTGCCGCGGTGAGTTCTAGCCCGCCTCTGGCGCGACCGGGGCAAGCCCAAGGAAGCTTGCGACCTCCTCGCGCCAATCTACGCCTGGTTCACCGAGGGCTTCCGTTACCCCGATCTGCAAGAGGCCAAGGGGCTGCTCGATGAACTACGCCTTTGAGTTGAACGAGGTGGGCAGCATTAGAACACGCGCGCAGGCGGCGCTGGATTCGGTGGAGGATCTGCTGAAGTAGAAGTCCGCTCGTCCGCTGGTTTCGCGCTTCTGTCCCTCTCCGCCCCCAAGGGCGGAGAGGGAGTTCAGTCTGCCGTCAACGCGCGGTTGGGCAACTCATTCCTGGTCCTCGCCCACCTGGATCTGCGCGCGGAACTCTTCAGAAAGCAACAATTGCGCGCCGCGCACGATGAGCGCCGCGCTCTTGGGCAGATCGCGCACGATATAGCCGCTGATCCCGCCGGCGGCGGCGGACGCGGGCAGGTCGGTCGGGATCTGGATGCGGGTGAAACGGCCCTCTGCGACGCGCTGATACGCCCAGGCGCGATCCTGCCACCAGACGATGGCACGCTCCGGGACGACGGAGCCTTCGGCCGCAGGGCCGGACGGCAGCGAGGCGAGCAGCCGCATGCCCGGAACCGCGCCGCTTTCAGCCGCAACGGTGTAGAGATAGCTTGCGCCTTGCAGGCGCGGGTCGGTGCGCGCGGCGGCCGAGATCAGGCGCATGGGAGCGATGCGGCCGGGCCCGAGCGCCAGCGTGGCCTCGGTCGGCGCCTCGGCCGGCACGATCCCGGCGGGCAGCGTCGCCTGCACCAGCATGTCCTTGCGCTCCAGCAGGCGTGTGGCGAGCATGTTGCGGTCGAGCAACGCCCGGCCCAGAACTTCTCCCCAGTCCTGTACACTTGCGGCGGCCAGTGCCCGCAGGTGTACATCCGCAGCGGTCAGCGCGGCCTCATGTGTACGCCACGTCGCCTCCGCCGCCTGGGCATCGGCCTGCGAGACGTTCTGCTGCGCGTGATACAGCGCCTGCGCGCGGGTATAGGCGGCCTTGGAGGCGGCGAGCGTCGCCTGCGCGGCCTGCACCTGCGTCTGCGCCACGGCGTAGTCCCCGGCCAGGGCCGAAAGCGGGCCGATATCCAGCACCGTCGCATAGGCGCGGAGCTGCGGCCGGTACGGAGCGCGCGCCGGGGTCGCGACCTCGATCCCGCTCGCCCGGATCGCTGCTTCGGTCAGGGTGATGATCGGCGCGCCGGAGGCCGTCGCCGCCAGCCGCGACGGTGCTTTCAGGGGCTCGCTGCGGGCCGCCTCGTCCGCCGCATTCTCCCGCCCTTGCAGAAAGCCCCAAACAGCCAAGCCCGCTACGCCGCCCAAGACGAGCAGCGCCAGAATGACGCGCAGACCCGGGAGCAGCCAGCCGGTCCTGCGTGCTCCGGGGAGCGGCAAGTCGGCACGGGCGGCGTTGCGGTCGCGGCGGCTCACAAGGCGGGCTCCGACGCACGTGGCGTTTGTTCGGGCAGGCGCGGCCAGCTCGCCGGGTCATACAACGCTCGTTGCAGCGCGTCCTCCACTGCCCCCGCCGCCTGATTGGCGGCGAGCAGCGCATCAATTCGCCCGGCTTCCGCCGCTCCCTGTTCCAATTCGGCGCCGAGGAATGCGGGACGGTCGGCGGCGCCGGCCGCGAAGGCGCGCGCGACCCCGGCGGCGCCGCGTCGCGACGCCGCGACCAGGGCCTCGGCCGTCGCCAGGCTGTGCAGCGCTCGGTCCCGGGCGGCTGCCGCCTTATCCACTTGGCCGGCAATCTGCGCCTGCAATGCGTTGAATCTGGCCGCAGCCGCGCGCCGCTCGGCGACGGCCTCGGCGATCGGCCCCTGATTTTGGTTGAAAACCGGCAATTCGACGGTCAGCGGCAAGCCGACCTGATTGGCGATCCGGTCGGTCTCGATCGCCCCCCAGTTATACTCGGGGCCGATCTGAAGATTCGGATACTGGCCGGCGATGGTGCGTTTCAGCGCCGCTTCCCAGGCGCGATACTCGGCGAGGCTCGCCCTTACATCGGTTCGCCCGGTCATGGCCTCGCGCCGCAGGGCGTGCTGGTCGCCCTGCAAATCGGGCAGCGTATCGAATGCTCTGGTGTCGATGCGTACACCGGCCAGCGCCGCGGCCGGCACGCCGATCGCGGCGGCAAGGCGCGCCCGCGCCTCGGCGCGATTGCCTTCCAGGTTGCTTGCGTCCAGCTCGGCCTGGGCCTGTTCGACCCGGGTGCGCGTTGCCTCCAGGGCCGGCGCCTGCCCGGCCGCCACTCGTTGTTGCAGCATGTCCAGCAATTGCCGGCGCAGGGCGATGCGCCGGCGGGCGAGGCGGAGCCGGCGATCGGCGGCCCAAAGTTCCAGCAGCGCGGCCCGCACCCGCCCGCGCACCTGCCAGGCCGCGGTGGCGATGTCGGCGCGCGCGGCCTCCGCCAGCGCCTTGGCCTGCTCGGTGCGGGCGCCCCGCTTGCCGGCCGTTTCCACCACGAAATCGACGATCCCGCCGATGGTCCACGGCGTTGGATGCGCGACGGTCAGATCGTAGAGCGGCGACAGGTTGAGCGACGGGTTCGGCACCTGACCGGCGGTGGCGATGGCGGCGCGGGCGACGGCGTATTTCGAGCGCGCTACGTCGAGATCCGGATGAAAGTAAAGCGCGGCGAGGGTGAGCGTGCCCAGCGACCAAGCCGGGGGTTGGCGGCGTGGTACCCGGCTGGTGGAGCCCTGCGAAGGCAGGCTGGCGGTGATGAACGCTTGCAGCCGCGCATCCCCTTGCAGCCGTCGCGCGTCGAAGGCGGCGGCCCCGGCGGCAGGATCCAACGGTTGCGCATGGTAATGGGCACAGCCGCCAAGCAGCAGCAGAGCAACCGCCGTGGCCGCGCTAGACCGGCTTGTCTGCCGTCCTATTCGTCCGCCAGGGTGCACACGCCCCAGCCCGACCATATCCCGTTATTCTCCCCGACAGTCCTGCGCCACGGCGCAGGAGTTCCGGTGCTTTATGCAAGCGTTTGGCGGCGGGGGCGAGAGGCGGGTTAAAGATCAGACGGCCGGCTGCGCCTGCTGATAATCGACCGCGATCCCCGACAATTCAGAGGGAACGGCTGCCTCCAGCATCCCGCCCTCGTCGCAGATCACGCCGGGCGGCAGCGTTTTGTTGGTCCTGGCGCCCATGTCCTTGAGCTGCTGCAACTGCGAGATCGCATTCCCCCTTCCGCGGGACAGCTTCGCCATCGCGCCATCGAACGAGCCGCGTGCCTCATTCAGCCGCCGGTCCAGAGCCTGCATGTCGGTCAGAAACCCGCAGAACTTGTCGAACGCCTTTCCGGCCCGGTCAGCAATCGCCTCGGCGTTCCTGTTGCGCCGCTCGACATGCCAGACATTGGATGCGGTGCGGAGCGCGATCATGAGCGTCGTCGGGGTGGCGATATACACATGATGTTCGACCGCAAACGCGGTCAGGTCGGGCTCCCGGTCCAGGGCCGCGGCCAGCGCGCCCTCGATCGGGACGAACATCACGACGTAATCCAGGCTGCCTTCGGCTACGGCGTGGTATTCCTTGCTCGCCAGCAAACTGATGTGTTGGCGCATCGAGGCGAGATGGCGCCGGATCTCCTTGTCTCGCTGCTCGTCCGTCTCCGCCGCGACGTATGCTTCGAAGGCGGTCAGGGATACTTTCGCGTCAATGACGATCCGCTGCCCGCCCGGCAGATTGACGATAACGTCTGGCCGCAGGCGCTTGCCGTCCGCCGTCGTGTGCGCCTCTTGCGCGGTGAACTCTTCCCCTTCCCGCAGCCCGGATTTCTCCAGGATGGTGCCGAGGATCATCTCGCCCCATGCCCCCTGGGTTTGCGCCTTACCGCGCAGGGCTTGGGTCAGGTTGCGGGTCTCATGCGTCATGCTGGCGCTGGTTTCGCTGAGCGTCTTGATCTGCTCGGCCAGCCTCACGCGCTCGCGTTCGCTCTCGTTGTGCGCGTCCTGCAAGCTTTTCTGAAACTCAGACAGCCGCTCGCGCAGCGGCGTCAGCGTCTGGTCGATCTGCTCCTTGTTCTGCTTGGTGAAGCTTTCGCCGTGCCGGCTCATAATCTCGTCGGCCAACAGCTTGAACTCACCGGTCATCTGTGCCTTGGCCTGATCAAGCAGTTGCAGCTTCTCCGCGGCCCGCTTGCGTTCCTGTTCAATCGCCTCGCGCAGGCTGGCGATTTGCGCCACCTGACCGCCGCTCTCGGTGCGGCTCGCTTCGAGCTGCTGCAAGGCTTCCTGATGCGCGTGCGTCACCTCCTCCAGCCGGCGCGTGCGCTCGGTCGCCAGAGCCGCTTCCTCCCCGATCGCTTTTTCGAGTTTGGCCTTTTCGCCGAGACTCGCCTCAAGCCGGATCAAAGCCGCTTCGCGCGCCTGCTCGGCGCAGGCCAGCCGTTCGCGCAATTCAAGAATGCTCGCTTCTGCGCTCCGGACCGCCTCCTTTCGGCCCGCCAAGCTTTCGCTTAGGGCTTCCTTTTCGTCCCGCAGGGCGTCCAGCCGCGTGGCCAACCCGTCCCGCGTTCTGTCGCCCTCTGCAACCCGAGCCTTCAGGTCATCGATCAGATCCGCCATTCGGGCCTGGGCGTCGTGCATGCGGGCGAGCTTCGCCGCTCCGGCGCCGATAACGGCAAGCGCGGCGGCCAGCGCCAGCGAAACGGCAGCGAGGAGAACCACTGGGAACATGCGCGACTCGGGGAGAGATTAACTGTAAATCGAGCATATTCTTCGGTTTGCTAACGGCAAGATAATGCTGCGAACCCGCCTGCGGGCGCATCGGCCCGGCCTTATGCCCTTCCCGGACTCCGGCTCAGCACCCGCTCCATCAGCACCGCGGCAATGATGATCGAGCCGATGGCGGTGCCCTGCCAGTACGGGTTAACGTTCAGCAGATTTAGCCCGTTGCGAATGAAAACCATTATGAACACGCCGGCCAGCGTGCCGATGATCGAACCGCGTCCGCCGAACAGGCTGGCGCCGCCGATCACCACGGCGGCGATCGCGTCCAGTTCCAGCCCCGCGCCTCCGATCGGGTCGATCGACAGCACGCGCGAGGCGAGAAACACAGCGGCGACCGCGGCCATCACGCCGGAAATGACATAGGCAAGCACGCTCCACAGCCGGATCGACAAACCTGCGACCCGCGCGGCCTCCACATTGGAGCCGATCGCGTATAGGGTCCGCCCGCCCTTGGCGTAGGTCAGGAACCACCAGCACAGCGGCGTACAGCACGAGCAGGCAGACGAAATTCACCGGCAGCCCGCCGACGGCGTTGCTGGACAGCGCGGCGATCCCCGGCGGCAATTCGCTGATCGAGTTCGCCCCGCTCAGCACGTAAGCCATGCTGCGCCCGATCGACATCATGCCCAGCGTGACGACGAACGCGGCGACCCCGCCATAGGTGATGATGACGCCGTTGACCAAGCCGGCGAAGCCACCGGCGGCGAGGCAGGCGAGGATGCCGGCCGTGAGCCCCGGCTGATGGCAGACCAGGCCGAGCACGATGCCGGCCGCGCCGGCGATGGAGCCGACGGACAGGTCGATCCCGCCGATCAGGATCACCAGCGTCTGGCCGAGCGCGACCATCCCGACCACGACGGACTGGTCCATCACGTTGAACAGATTGCTGACCGTCAGGAAATAGGGCGAAATCAGCGACAGCACGCCCATGACCACGGCGATCAGCAGGATCATCCGCAGCTCGATCTGGCTGGCGAGCAGACGCGCGAGGCGTGGCCGGGGAAAGCGGCCGGGTTTCGGCTCGCTGGTGGAAACGCTCATGCCGCCTCGGCGGTAACGGAAAGCATGGCCTGAATATGCCGCCGCAGCGCGGCCGGGTCGAAATTCGCGGGAATCCGGGCAAGTGTCAGGCCCACCAGGCCCAGGTCATGGCCGCGACGGCCCTGCACCGGCACGAGCAGCGTGCGCAATGGGCCGTCCGCGACCAGCCCGGACTCCGCGCCGGACAAGGCAAGTGGAATCCGCGTCTCCTCGATCAGCGGAAACCCGCCGCCCGGGAAACCCGGATCGGCGGCCGGATCGGTGCCGGCCCGGTCGAAGCAGAACAGCCGTCCTTGGTCGATCGTGGCCCAGAAGGCGACCGCGCCGAACTCGGCGGCCAGCGCCTCCAGCACCGTATGCGTGCGTTCGGCCGAACTGCGCGGCGCCGCGAACATCGCCAGTTTCTCGATATCCACCAGCCGGCTCGGAATGTCGGTCACGTCGATGCCGTCGCTCAGCACCACGATGCGGTCTGAAAGCCCGATCACCTCTTCGAAGTCGGACGAGGCGACGACGACCGCCACGCCTTGCGCGGCGATGCGTCGGATCAGCGCGTAGATGCTGCTGCGCGTGCCGATATCGACCCCGCGCGTCGGCTCGTCGAGCAGTAGGAGGCGGGGTTCCAGCAGCAGCCAGCGGGCCAGGATCACCTTCTGCTGCATGCCGCCGCTGAAGGTGAGCAGGTTCGCATCCAGCATCCGCCGCTCGGGCAGGCCCAATACTTCGAGCAGCCGTCGTACCGCTTCGGTGCGCGCACCGTAACCGAGACCGAAGCCGTTCCGTGCGCCCAAATGGGCGAGCATCAGGTTCTCGCGCACCGAGAAATCGGGCACGGTCCCTTGCCGCCGCCGGTCCTCGGGGATGAAGCCCAGTCCGGCCCGGATCGCGTGGCGGGCGTTGCGGGGATGGAACGGCCTGCCATGCAACGCGATTTCGCCCGCCTCCGGGCGTCGCAGGCCGAAGAGCGTCTCCAGCGTCTCCGATCGGCCGGCGCCCGACCAGGCCGGCCAGACCCAGGATCTCGCCTTCCCGCACACTGAAAGAAACGTCGCGCACCTTGGGCGGGCAGCTCAAGTGCCGTACCGCGAGCACGACTTCGCCCGGTCCGCGAATATCGGTCCTGTCCGCTCGCGAGTAGACGTCCGAGAGTTCCCGCCCGACCATCAGACGCACCAGCTCGCCTTGCGTGAGCGATGCGGTTGGCACGGAGGCGGCTACCACCGTGCCTTCCCGCAGCACCGTCACGCGGTCGGTCACGGCGAAGATCTCCTCCAGCCGGTGCGAGACGAAGATCAGACCGCGCCCGCGCTCGGCAAGCGTGCGCAGGATCTCGAACAGACGTTCGCTCTCATGCGGCGACAGCGGCGCCGTGGGCTCGTCGAAAATGATGATCCGGCTGTCCAGCGCCAGCGCCTTGGCGATCTCGACCATCTGGCGCTGACCGATAGAGAGGTCGCGCACCTGCGCATCGAGCGTCAGTCCCGCGCTCTCGCCCAGCTCCGCGATCAGGTCACGCGCCTGCGCGCGCATTCGCCCCCAGCGCAGCGCGCCGGGCATGCCGAGGCGCGGCAGCATGATGTTTTCCAGCACCGAGAGATCGGGCGCGAGCGACGTCTCCTGCGTGACCATCGCGATGCCGCCACGGATCGCCTCGCGGGCGCTGGCGTGGCGCACCTCCCGCCCCTCCAGCCGGATGGTGCCGCGATCGGGCTGAAGATGGCCGGATATGATGCGCGAAAGCGTCGATTTGCCGGCGCCGTTGGCGCCCACCAGGGCATGGACCTCGCCCGCTGCAAGGCTGAATCCGGCACCCGCCAAGGCCGTGGTGGCGCCGAACCGCTTCCATATGTCTTCGAGCGCGAGCAGGGTCAGGGCACCTCCACCGACGCTCGCCTTGTCCCGGGCACCACCCGCCCTATCCCGCTCACTTTCAGCCGCCCCCGGCTCACTCGCGCAGCAGTTCGTCCAATGTGACCGGGCACGTTTTTGGCAGTGGCTGCGGGGCCAGGCCATCAATCTCGGGCGGCAGCCAGCGCAAGGCGCGGCGATAAAGTTTCTCCATGTCGATCCGCTGGCGCATGGACGGCGCGAACCGGGCAGCGGCCTGTGAGCGGAAGACCTCGGCATCCATCCGCCAACGCTCCAACGGCAGCTTCGCGCTGGGCCAGGCCTCGGCCTTCATGCGATGGGCGAGCGCTTGAACGATGAGCGACTCCACCGCCGCAAACTCGCTTCGCCCCACGCTCTCGATCTCCTCGGCGAGGTTGGACCAATCAAGGTCGGCGTCATTGACCCGCTCGCCGGCCGCTAGCCGGCGCAGCAGCACGGCTTGCTGTTCGGACCAGGTCAGGATGTCCGCCTCGTAGAGATCGCTCATGCAGCACTCCGCGCTCGGGCGAGCAGTGAATTGGCGCCTTTCCGAGCATCCGGCAACTACCCACCCTGGCGCAATGCCGTCATTCATTCGGCGATCTCGCTCCGCCGCGGCACCTTCCTCGGTCAGGACCGTCCTTCACGGTCGCCTCACCCGTCAGGCGAGCCTTTTTCCTCTTCCGCCGGGAGTTCGTCACGTCTCGCCGAACACGGTGGTCCGGATAGTGGGCAAAAGCTGCTTGATGTTTTCCTGTGTCACGACCTCGATCGGCACCAGGATCTCCTTGGGCGGCGTCTTGCCCGCGAGATGGTCGAGCATTGCTTGCGCCGAGCGCTGACCCATCAGATACGGCTGCTGCATGCCGGAGCCGACGATCTTTCCCGCCTCGATCAGCTGCACGAACTCGGGGATGCCGTCGAAGGCGGCGATCAGGATATCGTTGCCCTTCCGTGCCGCCTCCACCGCGCGCAACGCGCCCAGCGTGGGCTGGTCGGTCTCGATGAACAGACCGCGCAGGTTCGGGTGCGCGGTGATCATATCTTGGACGAACTTGAAGGTCTCGTCGGCGGTATAGGTCTGCATCTGCGACAGCGCCGCCTGCTTGATGCCGGCCTCGTCCATCGCTTTCATGAAGCCCTTGGTGCGCGCCTTGCCGTTGTTGCGGGCCAGCGAGATGGTCACCAGACCGACCGTGCCGTTCCCCCAACCCTTTTCCTTCATCGCCTTCGCCAGTGCCTGGCCGATGCCGTACGCGCCCTGGAAATTGTCGGAAATGATGAAAGACACATACTCGCCCCCCGTCGTGCCGATATCTGCGATCACTGCGGGAATGCCGGCGCGCTTGGCGGCGGCGAGGACGGCGGGAGCGGTGGAGCTGTCGGTTGGCGAAATGATAATTCCGCTCGCTTTTCGCGCAATCGCGTCCTGCGCGTTCTGGAGCTGGGTTTGCGCGCTGTTGTGACTGTCATAGGCTGTCGAGGAGCCGCCCACCTTCTTTGCCTCGTCGTCGATGCCTTTCGCCAGAATGCGCCAGAAGGGCAGATCGAGACCCGGCGTGAGATAGGCAAGATGTGGCCCGGCAGCAAAGGACGGCCGGACGCCGGCCGCGAGCGCCGCTGCCGCCGCGACAACGCCGCGGCGGGTGAGAGCAGTGCGATGCATTCTTTTCCCCCCAAATTGACCGGCGATATGAGGCTATTCTCTTGATGGATCGCCGCTCTTAGTGTTCTTCGCAGTCTAGCGGTGCGTCAAGCACTGCGAGAGCGGCACGTCATGGCTGCCGCCTGTTTTTGCCCTTGGTGCGACCCCCGCAACCCAACATCATGCAGGTACGCATGAGCCGACAATCCCCGGGCCGCCGGGCCGCCTATCGCTGGTTTCACGACATCACCACGCGCTGGATCGACAACGACGTGTTCCGGCACGTCAACAACGTGAACTACTTTGCCTTCTTCGATACCGCCGTCACCTATTTCGAGATGTCCACCGGCGCGATCGATCTGCTCGACGGACCGGTGTATTGCGTGGTGGCCGAGGTGATGTGTCGTTACCACAACTCCATCGCCTGGCCCGACCGGGTCAGCGTCGGCATCCGCGCCGCGCGCATCGGCGGCAGCTCGGTGCGCTACGAGATCGGTATTTTTCGCAACAACGATGACACGGCGGCAGCCGAGGGCTATTTTGTGCATGTGTTCGTCGAACGAGGGAGCCAGCGCCCCGTACCGATACCTGCGTCGGCCCGCCGCATACTGGAGACCATCACGGTTGACTGATGAGGTTGGTGCGGCTTGAATTCGCCGCTTGCGCGTGTGCGCACGGGTAGCGACTAGAGGCGTGAGGCAAGTATAGAGTGAAACTTGCGGTGGTTGACCTGGCCACCGGACGAGGGGAGCAAACGCATGGATCTGGGCATCAAGGGTCGCAAGGCGATTGTCTGCGCCTCCAGCAAGGGCCTCGGCCGCGCCTGCGCGATGGCGCTGGCGCGCGAGGGGGTTGATGTGGTCGTCACTGCGCGCGGCGCTGAGGCGCTGGAGCGCACGGCAGCTGAGATACGGGCTGCGACCGGCGTGCGGGTTACGCCGATCGCGGGCGATATCGCTACCGAAGCCGGGCGCCGCGCCGCGTTGGCCGCCTGCCCGGAGCCCGATATCCTGGTGAATAATGCCGGTGGGCCGCCGCCGGGGGATTTTCGTGAATGGGATCGCGACACTTGGATCAAGGCGATCGACGCCAACATGCTGACGCCGATTTTGCTGATCAAGGCGGTTGTGGACGGCATGATCGCACGCCGTTTCGGGCGCATCGTCAACATCACCTCTGCCTCGGTGAAATCGCCCATCCCGGCGCTCGGGATGAGCAATGGCGCCCGCGCTGGCCTCACCGGCTTCGTGGCCGGCTTGGCTCGGCAGATTGCCCGGCATGACGTGACGATCAACAATCTTTTGCCCGGCCCGTTCCTGACGGATCGGTTGCGCAGCACACTTGCGCACAATGCCCAGCGCTCGGGCCGCACGGTCGAGGAAGAGCTGTCGCTGCGCGGGGGCGAAAATCCCACCGGGCGTGTCGGTGATCCCGAGGAATTCGGCCGCGCCTGCGCGTTCCTGTGCGCCGCCTCCTCGGGCTTCATCGTCGGCCACAACCTGCTGCTGGACGGCGGCGCATTCAACTCCTCGATCGCATGAGGTGATGATGGACCCGACATTCCTGCCGGCATGGCGCCTGGCCGAGCTGACTCGTTCGCGGGAGATCGGCTGTCTCGAACTGCTGGACCATTTCATCGCTCGCGTGGAACGGCTGGATCGCCGGATCAACGCCGTGGTCGTGCGCGACTTCGAGCGGGCCCGGACGCGCGCGCGCCAGCTCGACCGCGTACGCGTCCCGGCCGATACGCTGTTCGGCGTGCCGATGACGGTCAAAGACAGTTTCGATGTCGCCGGGTTGCCGAGCACCTGGGGCTTCGCGGAACGGAAGGATCATCGCGCCGAACGGGACGCGCTGGCCGTGCAGCGGCTGGAGCAGGCGGGCGCAGTGGTGTTCGGCAAGACAAATGTTCCGGTGGGGCTGGCCGATTGGCAGAGCTACAACCCGGTCTATGGCGCGACCTCCAACCCGTGGGACACGTCGCGCACACCCGGCGGCTCGTCGGGCGGCAGCGCGGCCGCGCTGGCGGCGGGGTTCTGCGGGCTGGAAATCGGTAGCGACATCGGCGGCTCCATCCGAGTGCCGGCGCATTTCTGCGGCCTGTTCGGCCACAAGCCGACCTGGGCACTGGCGCCGCCGCGCGGGCATTCGATGGCGGATGCCGCGGCCATCACCGACATTTCGGTGATCGGCCCGCTGGCGCGCTCGGCGCGTGACCTCGCACTTGCGTTGGATGCCATCGCCGGTCCCGATCCGGCGGAGACAGCGCTTGCCCTCAGCCTGCCGGAACCGAGTGCGCCCAATCTGCGCAATCTGCGCGTGGCGGTCTGGTCAGAGGAGCCGGGGCAAGCGACCGAGGCGGAAACCGCAGCGCTGATCGAAACCCTCGCCCGGTTTCTGGAGACCGAGGGCGCCGATGTGAGCCGCACGGCGCGGCCAAGCTTCGATGCGGCGGAGGCGTTTCAGCTCTACTGCACGTTACTCGACGCCGCGTTCAGCGGACGCTACCCGGATTCGGTGCAGCAGGCGCGGCGCGAGGCAAAGGCAAAGCTCCGCCCGGACGAGAACAGCGCGGATGCGATCATGCTGCGGGCCACCGATTTGACGCATCGCGAATGGCTGCGGCTGAACGAGCGCCGCCATCAGATGCGCCGCGCCTGGGCGGCGTTCTTCCAGGACTGGGACGTGCTGCTCTGTCCCGCTCTCGCAGCGCCGGCGCTGCCGCACATGCAGCAGGGCGCCACCACGGAACGGACGTACACGATCGACGGGCGGACCATTCCGTACAACGACATGCTGTTCTGGCCCGGCATCACCTGCGCCTTCCATCTGCCCGCCACCGTGGCGCCGATCGGACAATCCCGGTCAGGGCTGCCGGTCGGGGTGCAGATTGTGGGTCCGCTTTATGGCGACTGCACCACGATCCATGTCGCCGGGCTGCTTGAGCAAGCCTGGCGCGGCTTCGTCGCTCCGCCCGGCTGGGAATAGGCCGTGCGCATTCTGGTGCTCGGCGCCGGCGCCATCGGCGGCTATTTCGGTGGCCGGCTCGCCGAGGCCGGCGCGGATGTCACGTTCCTGGTCCGTCCCGGCCGGGCCGCGCAACTGGCACGCGACGGCTTGGTTGTGCGCAGCCCTTATGGCGATATTGCGCGCCCCGTGCGGTGCATCGGCGCCGACGCGCTGGATGCGGACGGACGCTACGAGCTGGTGCTGCTCACCTGCAAGGCATACGACCTGGATGCTGCGATCGTGGCGATCGCGCCTGCTGTGCGTGCCGGCGCCGCCGTGCTGCCGATGCTGAACGGGCTCTTGCATCTCGATCGCCTGGACAGCGCGTTCGGGAACGAGCCAGTGCTGGGCGGGCTCGCGCAGATTGGGGCGACGCTCTCGCCCTTGGGCGAGGTGCTGCATCTCAACCGGCTGCATGGGATGATTTTCGGCCCCCGTGCAGCGGGGCAGGCGCCGATCGCCGCCGACTTTGCCGCATTGGCAGCGCCGGCCCGGTTCGATAGCCGGCTGAGCGAAGCGGTCATGCAGGACATGTGGGAGAAGTTCGTCCTGCTGGCGACCATGGCCGCCATGACCTGCCTGATGCGCGCCAATATCGGCGAAATCATGCAGGCCGATGACGGCGAGGCGCTGATGGTGCGCACTCTGGCGGAATGCGACGCGGCGGCGCGCGCGGCCGGACATCCCTCGCGCCCGGAATTCCTCGCCCGGTCGACATCGGTGCTGACCGAACGCGGCTCAAACTTCGCCGCCTCCATGCTGCGCGACCTGGAGCGCGGCGGCCCGACCGAGGGCGCGCATATTGTGGGCGACACGCTGGCCCGCAGCGATGCAGCCGGTTTGGAAGCGCCGATGCTGCGGGTCGCCTGGTGCCATCTGCAGGCGTACGAGGCGCGGCGGCAGCGAGTGGAGACGTCTGCTTAGCGTTTGGGCTTCGCCGCCCTAAGCCGCAGCCCGGATCGCGGCGGCCCGCACCTCCTCGCCCACCGCGCCCTCGAAGGCCCTGAAATTTGCCTCGAACCGGGCGACAAGGTCGCGTGCAGCGCGGTCATAGGCGTCGGTATCGGCCCAGTTCCGGCGCGGGTCGAGCACCGCTGGCGGCACGCCAGGCACGGCTTCGGGAATGGCGAGGCCGAAGAATGCGTCCTTACGGAAGCGTCCGCGCGCCAGGGTTCCGTCAAGCGCGGCGTTCAGCAGTGCCCGCGTGTGCCGTATGCTCATGCGCTGGCCAACGCCGTACGGTCCGCCCGCCCAACCGGTATTGACCAGCCAGCAATCCGTGGCGTGGCGCAGGATCATGGCCTCCAGCATACGGCCGTACAGTTCCGGCGGACGCGGCAGGAAGGGTGCGGCGAAGCAGGTGCTGAACGTCGCCTGCGGGGTCGAGCCGAGCCCTTTTTCGGTGCCCGCCACGCGGGCGGTATAACCTGAGAGGAAGTGATACATCGCCTGCGGGGGCGTCAGCCGCGCGATCGGCGGCAGAACGCCGAAGGCGTCCGCGGTCAGCATTACCAGGTTGCGCGGGTGCGCGCCCTGACCGCGAAGCTCCACGTTCGGGATATAGTGGACGGGATAACAGGCCCGCGTGTTTTCCGTTCGCGATTTGTCCGCCAGATCCAGCGCGCCGTGCGCATTGCCCACGACATTTTCCAGGACCGTCCCGAAGCGATGCGTCGCCGCCCAGATCTCTGGCTCGGCCTCCTGCGAGAGATTGATTACCTTGGCGTAGCAGCCGCCCTCGAAGTTGAAGATGCCGTTTTCGCTCCACCCGTGCTCGTCATCGCCGATCAGGCGGCGCCTCGGGTCGGAGGAAAGCGTCGTCTTGCCGGTGCCCGACAGGCCAAAGAACAACGCCACATCACCATCCGGCCCGACATTGGCGCTGCAATGCATGGGCAACACGCCCCTGGCAGGGCACAGCCAGTTCATGACGGTGAAGATCGATTTCTTGATCTCTCCCGCGTAGGCCGTGCCGGTGATAACGATCAGGCGCTGTTCGAACGACAGCGCAATGACCGTGCCGCTGCGCGTGCCGTGCGTGGCGGGATCGGCTTGAAAGCCCGGGGCGTGCAGGATCACGTAGTCGGGGCGGAAGTCGGCAAGCTCATGCTCGCTCGGGCGGATAAACACGTTGCGGGCGAACAGCGCCTGCCACGCGCCGGTCGTAACCAGCCGCACGCGCACCCGGTGCGCGGGATCGGCACCGGCGCAGAGATCCTGCACGAACAGGTTCTGCTCCCGTAGGTGCGCCTGCACACGAGCTTTCAGGGCAGCGAAGTGCGGCGCCGAGAGGCGCTGGTTGACACGGCCCCACCAGACATCCGCGCGCGTGGAAGGCTCATCGACGATGAACTTGTCCTGGGCGGAGCGGCCGGTATGCGTACCGGTCTCCACCATCAATGCGCCGTCGATCGAAAGCCGTGCCTCGCCCCGGCGCAGAGAAGCCGTGACGAGTGCCGCCGTCCCCTGGTTCACGTGCACGCTTCGGGCCGAGCCGATGCCCGTACCAAGCAGGGCGTGGTCTATGGGCGCGGTCTCGGCGGCAAGGGTCACGGCGGGGCTCCTGTCGTGCGGCGGCGCGTCGTTCAAACAGACACCATTTTGCTGGCATATCCAAGCGGTTGGCAACGTGCCACGAAACCGTGATTTGTGCATTGCAACAAAAATACAGCCGCGTGACCCGCCGCATTACCTGCGCTAATCAGGCTGCCGACCGGCCAATGCCTGGAGAATCAACCGTGAGCCACTCTCAGCCGACCGCCCCGGGCGGAAACGGCCCGGCCGAGGCCGTGCCGCGCCCGAATAGCTTGCGGGGCGGCCCGGACGGGCGCGGCCGGTTCGGCGCGTTCGGCGGCCGGTTCGTGGCCGAGACCTTGATGCCGCTGGTCCTGGAGGTCGAAGCCGCCTACGCCGCCGCCAAGGTTGATCCCGCCTTCCAGCAGGAGCTTGACCGTTATCTGCGCGACTATGTCGGCCGGCCCAGCCCGCTCTGGTTCGCCGAGCGACTGACAAGGCAGCTCGGCGGCGCCAAGGTCTATTTCAAACGCGACGAGCTGAACCACACCGGCAGCCACAAGGCCAATAACTGCATGGGCCAAATCCTGCTGGCCCGACGCATGGGCAAGACCCGCATTATTGCTGAGACGGGCGCCGGCCAGCACGGCGTGGCTACGGCGACGATGTGCGCGCTGTTCGGCCTGCCTTGCACCGTGTACATGGGCGCCACAGACATGGAACGGCAGAAGCCGAACGTCTTTCGCATGCGCTTGCTCGGCGCCGAGGTGCGGCCTGTAACCTCGGGCGCCGGCACGCTGAAGGACGCAATGAATGAGGCGCTGCGCGACTGGGTCGCCAACGTGCGCGATACATACTACCTGATCGGCACCGTCGCCGGCCCGCATCCCTACCCCATGATGGTGCGCGACTTCCAGTCCGTGATCGGCGAGGAAGCGAAGCAGCAATTGCAGCAGGCCGAGGGAAGGTTGCCGGACGTGGCCGTGGCCTGCATCGGCGGCGGCTCGAATGCAATGGGTTTGTTTCATCCGTTCCTGGATGATCCGTCGGTGCGGCTGATCGGCGTGGAAGCCGCTGGGCGCGGGCTGGATCCGGGCAGCACGCGGCCAGCCTGCTGCGCGGCCGGCCCGGCGTGCTGCATGGAAACTGCACCTATCTGTTGCAGGACGAGGACGGCCAGATCCGGGAAGCGCACAGCATCAGTGCCGGCCTGGACTATCCGGGTATTGGCCCCGAGCACTCCTGGCTGCACGATATCGGCCGCGTGGAATACGCCGCCGCAACAGACGACGAGGCGCTGGCTGCGTTTCAGCTGTGCACGCAGACGGAGGGGATCATTCCCGCGCTGGAGCCGGCGCATGCACTTGCGCATGTGACCAAGATCGCCCCGCAGATGGGGGCGCATCGGATCGTTCTGATGAATTTGTGCGGCCGGGGCGATAAGGATATTTTCACGGTAGCCGAACATCTTGGCGTGCGGCTGTGAGGGGCGGCAAGGCAGGCCTCTGCCCGCTCATTACCGCGGATGCGGGAATCCAGCGGCTCGGACGAATCTATGCGACGGGCTGGATCCCCGCTTTCACGGGGATGAGCGGTAGGACGAGCCGGCAACGACGAGAGAAGCTACAGTGAGCCGCATCGCCGCGCGGTTCGCCGCCCTGCGCGCGGAAGGTCGTGGCGCGCTGATCCCGTTCGTGGAGGCCCGGGATTCCGATGCCGAGACCTCGCTCGCGCTGTTGCGCGGCATGCCCGAAGCGGGCGCCGACCTGATCGAGATCGGCATGCCGTTTACCGACCCGGCGGCTGACGGTCCGACTATTCAGGCTGCCGGCAAGCGCGCGCTGAGGGCCGGGGCAAGCACTGTTCGCACCCTGGCGATGCTGCGCCACTTCCGCCGCGACGACGCGGCCACGCCTATCGTGCTGATGGGCTATTGCAACCCCATCCTCGCGTACGGCACCGAACGATTCTGCCGCGATGCCGCGACGGCCGGTGCCGACGGGCTGATCGTGGTGGATTTGCCACCCGAGGAATCCGACCTGCTGGCGCCGCACGCCGCCGCGCACGGGCTGGACGTGATTCGCCTCGTCGCCCCCACGACGGACGAGAAGCGATTGGCGAGGGTGCTCGCGGGCAGTGCCGGTTTCGTTTATTACGTCAGCATTGCCGGAATTACCGGTACAAGTACCGCGACCGCCGCGCAGCTGGGCGAGGCCATTCCGCGCATCCGCGCAGCGACCGACCTGCCGGTTGCCGTCGGGTTCGGCGTGCGCACCCCGGAGCAGGCCGCCACCGTGGTGCGCGCCGCCGATGCCGCCGTGGTCGCCTCCGCCCTGATCGACACGCTGGCGGCGGATCTCGATGAACAGGGCCGCGCACGCGCCGGCACCGTGGACCTTGTGCTGGACCAGGTTCGCGCGCTGGCAAGCGGGGTACGCGGCGCGCGCCGGGGCCGAGCGGACCGCGCCTCCCCCGGCACGACCCGCTGAATCTCGACCGAAGACACGGCGGTTTTTCAGAGCCCGAAAGCGTCACGGATCTTGCGGGCGTTCTCCAGGGGCGTGGTCACCGTGGTATCGATCTCCAGATCGTAAGTCATGCCGCGGTGGACACGATCGAACTGCCAGCGCGCCAAGCCTATTGCACGATCTCCGCGCTCACGCTCCCTCGCCTCAAGTACATCGAGCGGAGCAAACAGACCGATCAAGTGAACATCGAACCGGGACAGCAGAGAACGGTATTCTTGATCTTCACCCCGCCCGAGCATGACCTCATCGACGATGATGTTGTTTCCTTGTGCCGCCATGGCCGCAATGGCGTGGCGCATGCCCCACATGGCGCGGTCCAGGACGGGACCGCTCTTGATGACCACTAACGGCTTAGCTTGGTCCTGGATGGCCTCGAAAATCAGCCCTTCCGGATGGCCGAACATCTTCTCGGGTAGCATGTCGATGAAGGCGTCCATGGCAACATGCAGGAATGGCTTGGTGCTGATCGCTTGAAGCGCCCGCGCAGTCGCGCTTTTGCCCACGCTGCCGACGCCGTTCAGGATGATGACATGCGAGGGCGGCTCCAAAGGATACTCCACGGCGTCGCGCCAACTCCCCTCTACCGGCCGCCGGCAAACTCGTGCGTAACGAGCACAAGAGACTCCGGACTGACGCTCACCGAGCCGGTAAACGGGTGATCGATCACGACGATCACCCACAGCGCCAAAAAGACCAGAGCCGAGAGCATTCCGGTCATCAACACCTGAGCCTGCGGGTTGCGGTTGCCGAAGAAGAACGTGAAGCCGATCGTCAGCACCGCGCCCAAAAACAATACCAGCCAGACGACTCCGGGAACAACGCCGATGGCGAGCACGGCCCGCTCACGTCTTGCCTGGGTAATCTGGTCGAGCTGACTGAACATTTCACTCAGCACGACCGCGTCCTTGCCAGAGCGTGTGGCGTTGGCATTGGTCAGCACCGCCGCGTAGAGGTCGTTCAGCGCATGCGTCGTCTTCGGACTCAGTTCGCCTCCGGCCATTGCAGGCCAGTCGTCGTCGATTACGGTCCGTGCATATGCAGCCAGTCGGTCGCGGAGCACGGTGCCGGCAGCAGCGTCCATTCCGTTGGACAGCCGGTGCAGGGCCAGCACCGCACTGGCCTCCTGCGTCGCGGCGGCCTCGGCGTCGTGGAACCGCTCCCACACCACGATCACCGCGAAGCCGAGCATCACCGCGTAGATCACGCCCACCGTGGCAAACTTAAAGCCCGCTACCTCATTGTTGCTCATGAGGCGATCGGCCGGCACGACGCGGCGCAGCCAGAAGGAACAGGCCATGGCCGCCGCCGTCGTTATGCCAATGACCAGCAGGGAAGAGAGCCATAGAGGCAATGCGGCGAGCTGCTGTGTGACGTACATGTAACTCCGATTGGAGACCTGAGAATCCGAGGAGGCCCGGAGGCGATACGACCCTCCTTAGCCCCGGGCATCAATTCGAGCTACTCCGCGGTAGCGCCCGCGGCGAAAGCCCGGGAAGACCCTTTTCGTAAGCGTTTACACCGCCGGGGGAAAGGCATACGAGAAGCGCCGTCGCAACCTTCCCGGACCATGCCCGTCCATGAGCTGGCTTACCGAGTATGTCCGCCCGAAAATCCGGACGCTGTTCACCCGGCGCGAGGTGCCGGACAATCTTTGGCACCAATGCGCCGCCTGCCAGCAGATGATCTTTCACCGCGACCTGCAAGCCAATCTGAAAGTGTGTCCACATTGCGGGCACCATATGCGGATCAGCGCGGCCGAGCGCCTGGCCTGGACCTTTGACCCGGAAGCATTCACGCGCATCGAACTGCCCAAGGTGGCGGCCGATCCGCTGCGCTTTCGCGATCAGAAGCGCTACGCCGACCGGCTGCGCGAGGCGCGTGAGAAGATGCATATGGACGAAGCGATCGCGGTCGCGCACGGCACGATCGAAGGCAGCCGGGCGGTCGTCGCGGCGATGGAATTCGATTTCATGGGCGGCTCGATGGGCGCGGGCGTGGGTGAGGCGATCATCGCCGCCGCTCGTCTCGCCGTGCTGCAAGAGGCGCCGCTGATCGTGTTCACCGCCTCCGGCGGCGCGCGCATGCAGGAAGGCGCGATCAGCCTGATGCAGATGCCGCGCACGGTGATCGCCACGCGCTTGGTCAAGGAAGCCGGGCTGCCCTACATCGCCGTGCTGACCGATCCGACCACGGGCGGCGTAACCGCGAGTTTTGCCATGCTGGGCGACATCCAGATCGCCGAACCCGGCGCGCTGATCGGCTTCGCCGGCGCGCGGGTGATCGAGCAGACGGTGCGCGAGAAACTACCCGAAGGGTTCCAGCGTGCCGAATATCTGCTGGCGCACGGCATTCTGGACATGGTGGTGACACGCACCGAAATGCGCGCGACCTTGGCGCGTACCATCCGCCTGCTGCTCGTGAAGGAGCAACCCCCGCCGCCCGTACCCGTGGCGGCGGGGATGCTGGCGCCGGCCGGGGAGTAAAGGCAAACGATCTGTGGGCGGTATTATGCGTCATCAGCGCGAACCGACCATCGCCATCAATTCATCTGCCTCATCCGACACGCCCTCCGCCAAGCGAGCCGCGGCCACAAACGGCAGCCAGCCGAGAATTCTTTCCCGACTTTCACCACTGATGCCCACATAAGCGTCAACATACGCGGACGCGATCTCCGCATCTGCGTGCTTGATCAGCACATAGGAACGGCAGACGTCAGCGGCGGGATCTCCCCGACAAGCGTCCAGCCAATCTATGATGATCTCGTCACCAGGCCGCCCCATTACGTTCAGCGGGTGGAAGTCCCCGTGGCACAAGCGCTCCCCTTCCGGCAACAAGGCAAGACGGCTCAGCAGATCCGCTTGCCGCTGGTCGCCCAGGACGGCAGCCTGCTGAATGTTTGCGGCGAGCTTCGCTTTCAAGCTGGCGAGGAGTGTCCCCGGAAGCCCGTGTATGCGCAGCTGCAATAGAGCCATCTCCTGCAGGAATGTATCTGTCAGGTCAGGGTGGCGGCGCATGCCTTCGGCAAAACTCGTCCCATCGGCACGGCCCATGATCACACCCCACCGATCGCCAAACTGTTGCACGCCTCGAACCGGCGGCACGGGCAATCCGGACGACTCTACGACGGCCAGATTCGCGGCTTCGCGGAACGCAGAACGTTTGGGTGCTGCGGGCTTATAGAGCTTTACAACCATCGACCCGTACTCGAACACCTCGGCCACTTTGCCCGAGCCGAGAATGTGCCCCAATTCCGGATTGCTCATGCTCTGTGCCCTGTCGCCTGAAGATCCGCTCTCACGACACGCAGCCAAATACACCTCTCTCACCGGGAGAGGTCGCCGCGCACACGCGCGGCGGGTGAAGGCTTCCGCGCAGAATGTCATCTAGCTCTTCGGCAACTGATCGCGTAGCACCCGCGCCGGCACCTCCTCCACCGCTCCGCGCGGCAGTGATCCGAGCTGGAACGGTCCGTAGGCGACACGGATCAGCCGCATCACGCCGAGCCCGAGATGCGCCATCACGCGCCGCACCTCGCGGTTGCGGCCTTCGCGCAGCGACACGGTCAGCCAGGCGTTTTCGCCCTTAACCGAATCGAGCCCCGCCTCAATCGACCCATAGCGTACGCCCGCGACCGTGACGCCCTTGGCGAGCGCGGCTAGTGCCGCTTCGTCCGCCCGCCCGTGTACGCGCACGCGATAGCGGCGGAGCCATCCGGTCGCGGGCAGCTCCAGCCGGCGCGCCAGCGCGCCGTCATTGGTCAGCAGCAACAGCCCCTCGCTGTTGAAATCGAGCCGGCCCACGCTGACCACGCGGGGCAGCGTTTCGCGCAAGGCATCGAACACGGTCGGGCGCCCTTCGGGGTCGCGATGCGTGGTCATCAGCCCGGCTGGCTTGTGATAACGCCAGAGACGAGTCCGGCCCGGCGCCTCGACAACGGCGCCGTTGACCTGCACGACATCCCCGAGGCTTACGAAAGTCGCCGGGTGCGAGACCGCGGCCCCGTTCAGGCGCACACGGCCTTCGCCGATCATGCGCTCGATATCGCGCCGGCTGGCCACGCCCGCGCGCGCGAGCCATTTGGCAATTCGTTCGCCGCGTTCGGGCTCCGTCATGCCAAGCAGGAGGCGATCAGTGCATCGAAGATGCGCCGGTCGGCGGGATCGGTGCAGAACTCCGGGTGCCACTGCACGCCCAGACAGAAGCGCTGCGCCGGCGCCTCGATCCCCTCGATGACACCATCCGGTGCGACTGCGTTGACGATCGCGCGTGGGCCTGCTTCGCGGACCGCTTGATGGTGCGAGGAGTTCACTTCCATCGTCGCCGCGCCCGCGATCCGGTGCAGTAGCGTTCCGGGCGTCAGCGTGACGCTATGCGCCGGTGCGTGATGCGGCGTGCGCTGCTCATGCGCCAACGCGTCGGGAACGGCGTCGGGAATATGCTGGATCAGCGTTCCCCCCAGCGCGACCGCAAGCAACTGCTCGCCGCCGCAGATGCCGAGCAAGGCCATTCCGCGCGCCATCGCGGCGTTGGTCAACGCCAGTTCCGCCGCCGTGCGCCCTTCCTTCAGCGTGACGGTTCCGTGCCGCTCGCCCGCGCCGTACAGCGCGGGATCCACATCGAACGCGCCGCCAGTGACGACCAGCGCGTCCAGGCGATCGAGATACGCCCCGGTCAGCTCCGCGTCATGCGGCAAGGCGACCGGCAAACCGCCCGCCGCGATGATCGCCTCGGCATAGTTCTGCCGCAGCGCGTACCACGGATATTTAGAATAGCCGCCCGGGGCCTCGGCATCGAGGGTGACGCCGATTATCGGGCGCCGCGCTGGTCTGGTCATGGCGCTGTTGCTAGATCCCGGAGCCGTGGCCGGGCAAGCATCGCAGCAATCGGCAATGGAGATCGCGCTGCTGGAAGCGCGAGAGGCGGGCGCGCGCGGCGAGGTGCCGGTCGGCGCCGTGGTGCTGGCGCCCGACGGCGCCGTTCTGGCGCGCGGCGGCAATCAGGTGGAGTCGTTGCGCGACGCCTCCGCCCATGCCGAATTGCTTGTGCTTCGCGCGGCGGCGGCGCGCTTCGGCAGCAAACACCTGCTCGGGTGCGATCTGGTCGTGACCCTGGAGCCATGCCCGATGTGTGCCCAGGCGGCCAGCCTGTTCCGCATCCGCCGGCTGGTCTTCGGCGCTTACGACCCGAAGGGCGGCGGCGTGGAGCACGGCGCGCGGGTGTTCGACGCCGCTTCCTGCCATCACCGGCCGGAGGTGGTGGGCGGCGTGCGCGAGGCCGAGGCGGCTGCTCTGCTGCGGGAGTTCTTCGCCGCCCGGCGGTAGCAGTAGCGCCTTTCCTTGCGATACCGGTTCGTTCTATGCCAGGACATCTATCCTACATAGAAGGTTGGAGCCGGATGGCGGAAGCGAATTCGTGGCAATGCGAAAGCCGGGACGAGCGTGGCCGGTTCAGTGGCGGCGGGCACTGCATCGACACACCGGAGAATCGCCGGGACTTGGCGGGCCTCATCGAAGCGGAGGCGGGAAATACTTCTCGGGCATTAAAAGTCGCGGTCGGTTTCACCATCCTAAACCGAATGAGACGCAACAATGTCAGTACCGGTCAGAGAAGTATCTCGCGCATATGCTCGCCCCATGCTACCCCAGCCCGATACATCGCAAGTGGCAGAGGTTATACTTGGGGGTGCTGTCGCGGATCCGACCCGAGGAGCAACGCACTTCTACAGCCCGCAAAGCATGCCAAAGGAAGACAAATCCACAGGAGGCGCAGACGTCGGAGGAGGTCTCGAAAGCGTTCCAGGAGTTGAATCTGACCGGGGGTCGATCCGCAACTACAAGCCGATTTGGGCAAATTCATTCATCCCCGTTCATGTGCCCGGTGTCGATGAGCGGTTGGGTAAGTTTTTCCGGGCGCCGGGAAACGGTCCGGTTCGGTAAAGCCACACTTTGGCTTCTGACCGTGCTAAGCCTGTCTTTGGCGAACTCCTTGGCGGCCGCCAGTGATCCTTTGGCTCAAGTCTTGAATGGGCGCGCCGACGACGACGCTATTTCCCGGGCAATAGGATCGCTGCGGAAAAGCGATTGCGGGAAACCGTTATGCCTGGCGCTTCGCGATATGGACAATGTGGCGCGTTTACAAATCGAGCGAGACCTCCCTAATTCAATGGCGAGGCTACACCCCGAGCAGTTTGATTTTGCCGAGCGTGACGCCGAGATGAACGTCTCTATCGAGAAATTGCTTGAACTGCATAAAGACCGATGGCCCTTGTACTGCGCGATCCTCGCGAAGCTTGCGCATCACTATGACGAAAACTATCGCCAAGTAGGCTTTCACGCAATGGAGATTGCAGGGCGGATCAGCTCGCAGTCTTTGGATTGTGCCGCGTTGGTGGTGCAGGCTCTCCCCGATACAGCGAGTGCTCGTGACCTTATGCTTAACGTTTTGTTTGTGTGCCGGAGAGAAAATTATCCGGGATGCGACTTGATCGCGCGGGCGATGGCGCGGCTGGGTATCCCGGAACAGGACGGCCAGGAAGCGAAGTAAGCCACGCCCACCGGACGCTTCCGGTCAGGCGACCCATCGCGGCCGACAAGCCCGGCCCCGGTTTGGCGGCTTGACGATGGGCAGGTAATGCTGTGTGTGCCCAATGCGCGCATCGGCGGTGATCCCCCGTAGCGTCGAAGCTCGCCCTAAACCGGACCATTGAGGGTTATGCCGTGGACACATCACCGGTTGCGCCGCGCCCGGCCATTCTCCTGGCGACCCCGCAGGAATCGCGCGATTTCCTGCCGCTGCTCCGCTGGCTTATTCTGATCAGCCTGATCTGTTTCGGCGTGGTGGTGCTGTGGCAGCTCGGTCTTGTGCAGGTGATGTTCGACACCGACCGGACGCATATTTCGTCGTTGATCCTGGCCCTCTTCGCCATCACCAGCCTGCACTGCCTGGCACAGACCTGGTTCGTCTCCAAGGAGCTGGTTGCCACAAGGACATTCCGCGACCGGCTTGCCGGCGAGCACGGGCCGTTCTCGTTAGGCTCCGCGGGCCTCGACCGCTCTCCTTCCGGCAGCATTATCGCTCGGCACATCGCCAATCTGGTGGCCAAGGGGCGCGCGCAACGGGGACGGCGCATCGACCAAACGCTGTTGCTACGGTCTCTGGCGGACAGGCTGCGCAGCCGCGAGAAACTTGGCCTGTTCGTCTCGGAATCGCTGCTGCGCCTGGCGCTTTTGGGCACGGCGGTGGGCTTCATCCTGATGCTGATCCCGATCGCCGGCCTCAGCGCGTTTGATGCCGAAACGTTGCGCAAAGCGCTGGCCGGCATGAGCGGGGGCATGGCCACCGCGCTGAACATCACCGTCACGGGGATTGCCACCGCGCTGCTGCTGAAGCTGCAATATTTCTTCCTGGACAAGGCAGTCGTCGAACTGGTGAACACGATTACCGACGTGACCGAAGTGCATGTGATCTCCGCGCTGGAGCAGGACGTCAATGTATGACGAGGACCTGTCCCTGAGCAGCGATGACGGGACCTTCGTCCCGTTCACCGACATGCTGTTCAATGTGCTGCTCGGCTTCGCGTTCATGGTGTTCATCGCCTTTTCGCTGATCCATCCCACTGCGAAAAGCGGGGCGGTGGACATAAAAGGCGAATTCCTCATCACCATGAACTGGCCGGACGACAATCCCAACGATATGGACCTCTATGTCCAGGATCCGGCCGGCAACGTCGCCTGGTACTGGCAGAAAGAGGCCGGGCTGATGAATCTCGACCGCGACGACCGCGGCGACTACCGCAATACGATAACAGTCAATGGCGAGAAGATCCGAAGTTCGCTGCGCCAGGAGATGACCTCGATCCGCGGCATCGTTGCCGGCGAATACGTCGTAGACGCCAACATGTTCATGCAAATGAGACCGGGGCCGATCCCGGTTTCGGTCAAAGTGGAAAAGCTCAACCCGAAAGCATCGGTCATTTACTACGGCACCCACACATTCGACCATAAAGGCCAGGAGGAAACGTTTGTTCGCTTTACGGTTGATGCCGAGGGCAAGGTGACGGACGTCGCCACCGGGCCGTTTAAGTCACTGACCCGGGTGGTCCGGTCGCCGGGGCACGGCAATGCCCCGAAATAAGCGGGCTCGGCGCCGGCGCGGGGGGGCACTGCGGTGAGTTCCGCCGTCGCCGGGTTGGTTGCGGCCTACGTTACAGTGGCGGTACTGCTGCTCAGCCTCAACCTGACATCGCTCTGGCGATGGTGGGTCAAGGCGGCCGCGATTGTCGTCACGACGGCGTTCTTCGCCGCGACTTGGTACGGTGTAAACGGGCTAATGGGCTGGCCCACGACGCAGAAGCTTCCGCCCCGATTCAGCCTTGTGTGGACGGTGATCTCCGAACCCAGCAAGAGACTGAAGAACCCGGGTGCGATCTATGTCTGGGCCGATGAGCTGGACGGTAACAACGTCCCCTCCGGCAGGCCGCGCAGCTACCAGCTTGCGTATACGGATGGGCTGGCGCGGAAGATCGCCGCCGCCCAGGAGAAGCGTGAGCACGGCCAGGAGGTGATGGGGGTGGTTTCGGGCCGCCAGATCTCGCCCGACGCGCAGCCCAGAAGCGACATCAAAATGGGTCAGGTCCGTCCGAACAACAAAACCGGGCAGAACGCGGCTGCCGACACCGTGCCGTTCATGGACGAAGCGGCCCGGATCAGCTTCCAGGATCTTCCTCCGGTAATCCTTCCCGACAAGGGCCCGCTCTGACCGCCCGGGCCGGCTACGGCCATTTGCCGGACAGCAAGCACCGGCTTGTTAGCGCTCTGAAGCCCCGCTAGTCTGAGCCCGCAATCAACGGCTGATCGCCGGGCGCGGGGCTGGAAACGGGGCTCCCGGCAAGACCCGTGATTGCCCTGCAAGAGAGGGAAGGAAACAATGAAATACCGCTCCATCGGGCATTCCGTGCTTCTCGCTTCAACTTTGCTCGCTTCCACCGCGCTGTCGGCGATGGCGGGCGACGTAACGACCGAACGCCTCATGAACGCCAGCCAGGAGCCGCAGAACTGGCTGATGGTCAACAAGGACTATTCCTCGCACCGCTACTCCGAGCTTGACCAGATCAATAAGAACAACGCGAAGGATCTCCACGTCGCCTTCACGGTGGCGCTGGGCGGCTCCGTCGGGGTGGCGCCCATGAAGGCGGGCGGCCATCAGAGCACGCCGCTCGTCGATGACGGGTTCATGTATATCGTCGATGGTTTCGGGACCGTATATAAGATTGATGTACGGGATCCCGCAAAGGCGAGGATCGCGTGGAAGATGGATCCGGGTGTCGAAAAGACGGATGTCTGGATTCCGTCGAATCGCGGTGTCACGCTCTACAAGAATTTCGTCATTTCCGTGACCGGCAACGGTAAAGTTATCTGGACCAAACGCGATACCGGCGAGATGGTTAAGGCGGTCCAAGTGGACGATCCCAAGAACGGCTACTCGCTGACGTCAGCTCCCTTGCTGATTGACGACAAGCTGATCGTCGGAGGCAGCGGCGGAGATCGAGGCGCCCGGGCGCATATCGACGCGCTGAACGCAGACACCGGCCAACCTCTGTGGCGGACGTATACCGTGCCCGCTCCCGGCGAACCCGGCAGCGAGACGTGGAAAGGCAATACCAACGCCTGGCAACATGGGGGTGGATCCTACTGGCAGACCGGTTCCTATGACCCCGCAACCAAGGTGACGATCTGGGGGACAGGTCAGCCAGTGCCGATGTTCGATCCGGAGTATCGGCCAGGCGACAACCTTTTCACCAACTCGACGGTGGCCTTCGATGTCAACACTGGAAAGATGAAGTGGTACTTCCAGTACACGCCCGGGCGACTTCCTCGACTATGATGAGATCGGCATCCAGCAGTTGATCGACACGAAAGTGAACGGCGAGGACCGCAAGATCGTCGCGCATTTTGGTCGCAATGGCTTCTTCTACACGCTTGACCGCACCAATGGCCAGTTCATTGGGGCTGAGCAGTATGCGCAGAAGGTTAACTGGACGAACGGGATCGATCCGAAGACCGGCAAGCCGGTCAAGTACGACCCCAATAAGGATCTGCAGACCTACAAGATCGGCGCGGCCTCACGGCGCCAGCAGGGCAAGCTCCTTGGATGCCCTGACATTCAGGGCGGCGTGAACTACTTCCCGACCACGTATAGTGGGCGCACCCATCTCTCTTATGGAGGCGGTATCGAGGTCTGCTCCAACATCACGCCTGACCCGTCGAACGACGCAAGCGGCTATTTCTGGCTTGGCGGCACGTTCGTCAGGGCCTCGCAGGAACAGGGCAGCGTAACTGCCATGGATCCAACGAGCGGGAAAAAGGTCGCACAGCAGACCATGGAGCATCCTGTTTCCTCTGGCGTCACTTCGACTGCCGGCGGCATATTGTTGACCTCGACCTTGGACGGGACAATCTACGCCCTGGATGACGAGACGCTAAAGCCGCTTTGGAGCTTCAATACGGGTTCCTTCAGTTCGGCCCCACCAATGACCTATGCGGTCAATGGCAAGCAGTATGTCGCCATACTGATCGGCGGCGCCACCACCGCGCAGGGCATATTGACCAAGACGCCCAGCCTGAAGGACATGCAGAACACGTCCATGTTATACGTGTTTAGCCTCTGATCCAGCAGTAAGGCATGGCGGCCACCGGGGAGGCGGCCGCCATTTTTCCGAGGGCGCATCAGGCGTTTACGCCACGTAAACTAAAGCCGGCTCGCCAACTTTATTTCTGCATCGGATACATGTCGCAGATGGTTCCGCGCCTCGCCGTAATAGTTGACGCATTGCGCCCGCGTTACCGGGCCCGCCCCTTTGATCTTGACCGCGACATAGTCGGCGAGCGCGTCGATTTCGTCGAATTGCAGGGTGGTCGTAGCCCGGTTGGGCATCTTGTCGCCGAGATCGGCGGCGGTCATGCCGTAGCAGCGCTTGTCCGTATAGGCGAAGCGATCGAAATACGGCATGGCGGTACCGGGCCGACCACATTGTATTAGCATGCGGATCTGGTCACGGGTAAGCTGTGTCACTCGCAGCGAGGGCGGATGGCCCTGATGGTGGAAGCCGCCACCGACGCCATCTCCCGCCCAACCGTGGCAGAAGTTGCACTCTGCCTTGTCGTGCCAAATGCGTTGTCCGCGCGTGACGTCTTGAGCCGGAGGAGCCTGTGCCAAAACATTCTGAGGCCCAACCAAAAGCATCGTCATTGCACCCAGCATAACGAGAGAAGCTGTGGGTACAAGCTGCTGCGAGTTGCGGCGCATAGGTTCCTCCTCATCAGTCAGCAGCAATTCACGGGCGATCAACAAATATCCCCGCGGCCTGCCGAAACTCACTCGGTCGCTGGAACTGGCCTTGCCAAAGTCCGAGCTTTTTTTGCTTCGCCTCGGTTTCAGCGGCAACATAGTCCTTGGTCTCACTCGGCCTGGCGACCGCCCAACCCGTGCGCACCAGCTCTTCGTTCAGGCTTTGGCCATTGATGCTGCACCGCGCCAGCACGCGGCCATAGGGATCGGGCTCGCCAACCGTCTCACAAGTTGCCGGCCCTTGATCGACCAGCGTTTGCAGGTCACGCACCTCGGCCGCCCAGCATTGCCAGGGCTTGCCGTCAACCGTGCAGCTCTGCTTGCGCATCACCAAATCGATGCCGAACAGCATGATCCGTTGTCCGTTGATCTCGATCACGCCGGCATCCACGACCGACGCCTTGCCGGTGATCTGGCCCGCCTGGGCCTGCGTGGCAATCAAGGCGATCGCCAGCGGCAGAAATGCGCGGAGCATGTTTCCCCCTCGGCTGTTCTCGACCGGAATCGGGCGTTCCCGACACCCGATCGCCGTTTGTGGCCGATCGCTTAAGCTTATAGGCTGTGGAGCCTTGAACGCAATGAGGTCGGTGAGTTCATTGATGTCAGACCGAAACGCATCGCGCACCGTGCCGCTGTCTCATCTGCTCATCAGCTTTAGCACGGCCCTGGCATTGCTGTGCGCCGTTGCTGGTGCCGTAGCCGAGGAGCCGGCGACCACTTCTTCCGCCGACCGCGCTGCGTTCCTGGCAGGGACAAGCAAAGATTGCCGAGGCTGCGACCTGCACGACACCAGGCTGAAACGCCGCGATCTGAGCGGCGCCGATCTGACCGGAGCCAATCTCGCGGGGGCCGTACTGCACGCGGCCAAGTTGGTGAACGCGAAGCTCGATCATGCCCAGCTACAACAAGCCAATCTCGACAAGGCGGATCTGAAGCGCGCTTCTCTGAAAGGGGCCAATCTGACCGAGGCGCTGCTGTACGCGGCAGATTTGAGCGGAGCGAATTTGCAGGACGCGGTCCTGACCCGGGCGCACATGGCCCATTCCCGCTTCACCCGGGCGGTGCTGACCGGGTCGGATATGTCGCTGTCGGTCATTACGGATGCGGAGATGGCGGACAGCGATCTGTCACACGCCAAACTGAGGCAATCGAATCTCAGCAGCGCAAACCTCAGCCGTTCCAACCTGACTGCGGCTTATGCCGTGGGTGCCGGGTTCGTGCAGGCGCGCCTGCGCAACGCCAAGCTGACCGACATCTCCGCAATGCAGGCGGATTTCTACCGCGCCGATCTCACCGGCGCGGACCTGACCGACGGCGATTTCCGCGGCTCGCGCCTGGAGCGCGCCGATCTGGACGGGGCGATCACCACGGGCATGAAGACCAAGGGCGCCCTTCTCGTGGACGGCACCGTCGGGCAGTAGCGCGGCCGCGCCGAAATCAGCCGGTCTTTTGCTGTGGCAGCGTCGCGTCGTACATCTCAAACCGCGTCATACTCTCGAAAGCTTCAGGCTCAGGCTTGCCGGAGTGCGGATCGATGACGGACTCACCTTTCTTTCGCAAATACCGCTGCTCCAGGATCAGGTGCAGGCCATTCGCGGTCTTCTCGCAACGATTCTTGATGAACAGCGAACCGGCCGGGCTCTCGCCCTCTTCCGGGGGGAAGTCCTTGCATTCCCAGCCGGAGTCCCCAAAGCGCTGGCGCAGGAAATTGGCCAAGGTCCAGAATTCGACGCGGTTGCGCGACGTCTGCTGGCGCGGGTCGGTGACCATGCGCTCGCCCCTGACCCGCCCGGCGTCGTCGATCAGCAGTGAGGCCACGATGGGGAATTCGAATGCCGTGGTGCCCGCATACATCTTGATCTCGGCCGGCAGATCAAGCGCGCGGGCCTGGTATTCCAGTTCATCGTCATACTCGAAATAGACTTCGCGAAGTCCGGAAGCCTCCGCCTTGCACTTTTTGAAATCTCCGAAACCGGAGAGCGGCCGCCCGGGCGGACCGCCGTTGGTGCCGCAGGCGAGGTTCACGAATTCGTCCGGAATGGCCCCGACCGCCTCGCCGATATGGATGTCCCAGATGTTCAGCCGGGTAGGTCGGTTCTCGGCTTGCACCGGCGCGGCCGCAGAGCCATGCGGCAAACAGGACAAGAAATCCGGCCACGCGCGCGGTCACCTCCATTGAAACCATCCCTCCCGTCGTTCGGCACGATCCAAGCTGTCAGAACCGGCATGCCGATTCCGGCGCGTCAATGCCAAGCGTGTCCAACACATTCGTCTGGTGCAGAAATTGCGGCAAGGGGGCGCGTTCGATCACGGCATCGGCCGTGCTCAGCAGGACAGGCGCGCGAAGCTGGTGATCCCAGGCCCGGAAGCTGCCGGGATTGCCCTTGACGGTATCCAGGTTCAGCTTGTCGCTGAGCAGGAACTCCCGCACCGCATCGAAGCTTACGGATTGCGTCCGCTCAACTGCTTCCGTGACCGCCTTCACCGCCTCCCAGGCCGCCCAATCGGCGCCGTTCATGCGCCGTGGCGGCGATAGCCGCTCGAAGCGATGCTGCAACTGCACGGCAGCGTCCCGGTCCCAGCTCCAGGACCAAGCCGTGGGCATCAATCCGGCGCTGCCGACGACGGGCCGCGGCAGGCTGGTCTGAAAGGGGACATAGCGACCCAACTCACCGCTGCTATCGGCGACGTAGACCACGTCGTAGCGCTCGCCGCTGGTCATGAGGGCAACGTTGCTCTGCTCTCGATTCCGCGGGTCATTGGTTAGAAAGAAACGGCTTGGTGTCGACGATCCTGGCCCGAAACTTCTTCGCCGACCGCCGCAATGCGGCGACCATTCCAGCATCCTCGGGCGCCGGACCCTGCAGGACGAGGATTTGCAGCCAATCCTTGCTCGCCAGATACTGTACGAGGGCATCGGCAAGCATCGCGTCGCTCGGGTAAGTGTGCAGGACGTTCGCAGCGCAATCCGCTCCGCGCAGCAAATCGTCAGGCGCTGAAATGTTGAACAACATGACCGGCCGATTGGCGAGCCGATGAGCCAATTGCTTCAACTCCCCGCCGGCCAGGTCTGCCAGAACAAAGTGAATGTCGCCGGCAGCCACCCAGTCCGAAACGCGCTTCACCAGGTCGTCGATCGAGGCGCCGGTCGCCTTCTCCATGGAGAACTGGACCTTAATCACCCGCCCGATCGCCTGCGCGTCCTTCAAGGCGACCTGGCTGCCGAGGTAAGGACGCCCGAGATCGGTGAACGTAATGCCGGAAATCGCGCCCCTGTTTTCATAACGCGGGTCGTCGGCAAGCTCGACATAACCCAGTTTCATCGACTTGCCCGGCGTCGTTTCGGCACAAACGGCCTTGCCCAGCGGCGTCAAACCAATGCCGGCCGCCAGCGCCGCCGCCGCCAACAGCCATCGCACGCCACTAATCATCGACGATAACCGAGTGCGGTACGCGCCCGACCGGAACCGCCCGGATGGCTCGGTGGCTGCGCATATCCACGATCGACACGTCGTCGCTCAGCCCGTTCGCAACATAGAGCGTCTTTTCGTCAGGACTGAGGGCGACACCCCAGGCCCTGCTGCCAACCAGCACGTAGTCTTTGATCTTTTTCGTAGCCGTGTCGACAATCGCCACGTGGTTCGCGCGACCGAGTGCGACAATGGCGGTCTTGCCGTCCGCGGTCATGGTCATACCGACCGGTGTCACATCGGTTTGGCGGAATCCGGGTGGCACGAAATCGATGGTAGTCGAAACCCGGTTGGTCGCGCGGTCGATCACCGAGACCTGTCCCGACAGCTCGTTGGAGACCCAGAGCTCGCGCCCGTTGGGCAGCAGGAGAAAGCGCCGAGGCCGCGTGCCCACGACGATGTTGTCCGTCACCGCGCCGACACCCAGATCAATCACATGCACCATGTCGGTCACTTCGGACGTGACATAGAGCGTCTTGCCGTCCGCGCTCACGGCAATGCCTTCGGGCTCGGCGCCCGTCGGAATTTCGCGCGTGATTATCTTGTCCGCAATGCTGATCTGCTGAACCGAGGAACCTTCCTCGTTCGATACATAGAGCGAACTGCCATCGCGGCTCAGCGCGAACATCTCGGGACTCGGGCCGGTCGGGATGTGGTCGGTGACCGCGAGTTTGGACACATCGATCACATCTATTACGTCGTCGTCCCCGCAAGCGACCAGAAGCTGCTTGTGGTCGTCATGAAACTTCATATCCCGAGGCCGGCGGGATGTCGGAATCCATTTGATGATCTTGTAATCCTGCTTGGGATCGATCACCGCGACGTTGTTCGTCCTCTCATGACTGACGAACACGTAACCCGTGTCTTTGGCGCCAGCCGCGTAGGCCGGAAGCAGCAGAGGGAAGCAGACCAGCAATTTGCGCATCAGCAATCGGGCCGACACGCTGTTCATGGGCTTCCCTCCTGGCTTGTTCTTTTGGCTCGGATATCAAAGGGCGATCGATCCCATGCGTCAACGCCCAGTGCGCGTGCATCCGCGCACGGCCGAGATCAGTGCAAGCCGATATCGTGCCGGCAAAAGCCCCCGGGCCAGTCGATCCGCTTCACCGCCGCATATGCCGCCTCGCGCGCCGCGTGCCGGCTCGCACCCGTCGCGCAGACGGTAAGCACACGCCCGCCGGAGGCGAGCAGCCGACCCGCCGCATCCATCTCAGTGCCAGCGTGGAATATCCGTACGCCCGGAACGGCTGCGGCGCTATCCAGCGCGCAAATCTCGCCACCCGAAGCCGGCGCGTCCGGATAGCCTCGCGCGGCGAGCACGACAGCAATTGCCTCTTGCTCCTCCCAGCGCAGATCGAAATGCTCTAGCTCGCCATCGCAGGCCGCCTGCAAGGCCGGGAGGAGGTCCGACCTCAGGCGCAGCATCAACGCCTGACACTCCGGATCGCCGAAGCGGACATTGAATTCGATCAGCTTCAGCCCCTCCTCGGTCTGCATCAGCCCGGCGAACAGCACGCCCCGGAACGGAGTGCCGCGCCGCGCCAGCTCCGCGAGCGCCGGTTGGACGATGCGGGCCATGATCGCCGCTTCATGCTCCGCATTCATGCCCGGCCAAGGCGAGACCGCACCCATGCCGCCCGTGTTCGGGCCGGTATCGCCGTCGCCCGCCCGCTTGTAGTCCCGCGCCGAGCCCAGCGGGATCGCGTGCTCGCCGTCGCAGAGCGCGAAGAACGATAGTTCGTCGCCCAGTAGCCGCTCTTCCAGCAGCACCGTGCGGCCCGCCTCGCCCAGCCTGGCTTCGTCCATGAATGCGTCGATGGCGGCCAGCGCCTCGGCCTCGGTTTCCGCCACCACAACGCCCTTGCCGGCCGCCAGCCCGTCAGCCTTGACCACAATCGGGGCGCCCCGACGGCGGACGAACTCACGCGCCGCTTCGGCTTCGTCAAACCGTTCCCAGCGGGCAGTCGGGATGCCGGCGGCCTCGCACAGTTCTTTGGCGAACCCCTTGCTCCCCTCCAGCATCGCGGCCTCGCGGCCGGGGCCGCAGCAGGCGACGCAGCCTGCTTCCATCTCATTCGCCAGGCCCGCGACCAACGGCGCTTCCGCTCCGGGCACGACAAGATCGACGCCGTTCTCGACCGCAAACGCCGCGAGCGAGTCAATGTCGGTCGCGCGGATCGACACACACTCGGCAGTCGCCGCGATACCCGGATTGCCCGGCGCGCACCAGAGCTTGGTTAGAAGCGGGCTGCCCGCGATGGCCCAGCAGAGCGCGTGTTCGCGACCGCCCGATCCGACCACCATCACCCGCATCGCACACTCCCGCTTTAAGCCCGCCAAGCCGTAGCATAGGGTGCGGCATGGACGAACTCAGGGTCACTGTCCCCAATATTCCGGAATTCACCGTTTCGGAGATTTCCGGGGCGGTGCGGCGCGCGCTGGAGAGCAGCTTCGGGCGCGTTCGCGTGCGTGGTGAAATTACCGAACTGAAACGCTATCCATCCGGGCATATCTACTTTTCGCTCAAGGACGAGGCAGCGAAGCTTCAGGCCGTTGTCTGGCGCTCCTCGGTTTTCCGGCTTGGGATGACGCCGGAAAACGGCGTGGAGGTGATCGCCACCGGCAAGCTGACCGGCTATGCCGAACGCTCGGCCTATCAGCTTGTTGTGGACCGGCTGGAGTACGCCGGCGCGGGCGCGTTGCTGGCGCGGATCGAGACGCTGCGCCAGCAACTCGCGGCCGAAGGCTTGTTCGACGCGTCCCGCAAGCGCGCGCTGCCGGTGTTGCCGTCCGTGGTTGGCGTGGTCACGTCCGAGCGTGGTGCGGTGATCCAGGATATCCGCACGACGCTGGCGCGCCGGTTCCCTCGCCCGATCGTCCTTTGGCCCGTGCCGGTGCAGGGCGAAGGCGCGGCCGCGCGCATTGCCGCTGCCATTGCCGGATTGGACGCACTGCCCGCTTGCGGTCGGATTGCTCGTCCCGACGTGCTGATCGTAGCGCGCGGCGGGGGCAGCCTGGAAGATCTGATGCCCTTCAACGAGGAAATCGTGCTGCGTGCCGCCGCAGCGTGTCGCATACCGCTCATCTCCGCCGTTGGTCATGAAACTGACACGACACTGATCGACTTTGTTGCCGACCGGCGTGCCCCCACGCCAACCGCCGCGGCGGAAATGGCGGTGCCGGCGCGCGCCGACCTGATTGCCGATGTCGAGCAAAAAGGCGCCCGGCTGGTTGGTGGGCTGAACCGGCTGGCCGGGGAGCGGCGCTTGCGTCTCAGCCGTGCCGAGCGTGGCCTGCCGGACCTGCCCGGGTTGATCGGCACCGCCCGACAGCGCCTTGATGATCGCGCCGAGCGGCTGGCGATCGCGCTGCCGAACCTGCTCGCTTCCCGCCGCGCCGCGCTGCACCGGGCCGAAGCTCGCATCCCGGATTTGGCGTCCTTGATCGCGCAGGCGGGCCGCAGCCTGTCCGATCGCGACACCCGCTTGCAACTGGCCTTGCCCAACCTGGTTGCACGTCGCCGTGGCGACCTGTCCCTTTGCGGGGAGAAACTAGTTAGCGGTCTGCGGCACGCGGTGGCCGGCATTCATCGCACTGCGAGCCGCACAATTGCACGTTTCACCGATGCGCCGCTGCGCGCCTGCTTGCGCGAGTGGCAGGCAAGGACTCAAGGGCTTGGCGGGCGGCTGGAATCGGTCTCACCGCTGGCCGTGCTTAAACGCGGATATGTTGTTGTGTCCGACGTTGCCGGGCACGCGTTGACGGAATCGGGACAGGTCCGCGCAGGTCAACGTTTGAAGCTGCGGTTCTGCGATGGCGAGGTCCGCGCGACCGCTGACGGCGGTAGCCACGGCGCGCGGCAGGGGCAATTGCCCTTGTAACGCGCCCTAACTCCATGGCTGACCGGTCCGGTGACATGGCCGGCAAGATGGCTGCGCCCCGGATCACATCCAGTGTGCCACCCGGGCGATGAGGTAGGCCAGACCAAGCGCGGTCGTCACAATAGCGCCAAATGTCAGGCGGAAGTCTCGGTCGTGGACGCGGCGAAGATCGCGGATGTCCGTCTGTACGTCGGACCGCAGGCCACGAATCTCGGTGCGCAGTTCGTTGGTCGAGCCGCGCATCTCCTCCCGTAATTCGCCGATCGAGCCCCGCATCTCCGCCCGCAAATCGCTGAGCAGTGCAGTGGTCTGCGCGGCGATGGTCTCCAGCACTGCGAGGCGTTCGCCCATATTTTCACTGTAAGGACCGCTCTTGGCGTTCTCAATCCCATTGTCCGGCATTTGCCTGTCTTCCCATGGCACGCAGCCGTCCGACAACGCGATCAAGCAGCATTTCGATCGCCTCAGGCGTGTCCCAGGCGAGGTGGATTCGCGCTGCGAAGATCTCAGCACGAACTCGCGCCGGGAGGCGCACCGCATCCTTGGCGGTCGTGACCGGCTGCGCGCCCATGCGTTCGGCGTCCGATAGCAGCCGGCGCAGTTCCCGCTCCGAGAAGATATGGTGGTCGGGAAACGAGCGGCTGTCAGCAACGACAACACCGCTTTGCTTCAAGGTCTCGAAGAACTTTCCGGGCCGGCCGATACCGGTAAAGGCCAACACCGGCTTGCCGACAAGCGCCGCAACTTCCGGATCGGGGAGCAGGCGTGCGCGCAACACGGGCAATGGCGAAAGCAGCGGGCCAATATTCTTTCGGTCCTCGCCGATCAGCACCGCCGCCGTGCAGCGCGGCACAGCCATCGCCAGTTTCTCGCGAAGTGGCCCCGCTGGGAGCACCCTCCCGTTTCCGAATCCGACGCCCCCGTCCACGACAAGCAGCGAGAGATCCTTTTGCAGTGACGGGTTTTGCAGCCCGTCATCCATGATCAGCGGCGGCGGCCCCCGCGCCGATAGCGGCGCGCGCAGATGCCGCGCGGTCCGAGCCGATCCAGGTGGTCGCGGTCTCCGCCAGCAGAAGCGCCTCGTCGCCCGTGAGTGCGACAGGATCCCCCGGCACCACGCGACGGACACGGCGCGCGTTGCCGCCATAGCCGCGTATCAGAAAATGCGCCGCGACGCCGCGCACCTGAAGACGTTTGGCCAAATCAAGCGCGAGCGTCGTTTTGCCGGTGCCACCCACAGTCAGGTTGCCGCAGCAAATGACAGGTACCGGCGCACGCCAGCCGGGTCGGGCAGCTCGGCGTGCCGTCACGATAGCAACGACCTCCGACACCGGCGCCAGCAGACGAGGTATCAGGCGATCGCCGGAATCGTCCCAAAACTGCGGCGCCCGCCACACTCAAGACCGCCTGCCGTGTGCAAGCGCGAGCAGCGCCGCGGCGAGCCTGTCTGGCAAATCGTCGTATCGCTGCGCCGCCGCCGCCGCACGCGCCGCCGCTGCCGCACGGCCTTCCGGGTTGGCCAACATGGAGGCGACCCAGGCCGCAAGAGAGGTGGCGTCAGCAACTTCCGTCAGACCTCCGGCCGCGCGCAGGGTCTCCACCGCTTCCACGAAATTGCTGGTATGCGGGCCGACCGCGACGACGCATCCGAGCCGCGCAGGCTCCAGCGGGTTCTGCCCCCCGCCGGGCAGGGTAAGGCTGCGCCCAACGAAGGCGATGCCGGTCAGCCGATACCAGAGCCCAAGTTCCCCGAGCGTGTCGGCGATCCAGAGCGTTGCTTGATCGGAGCAGGCGCCGAGATCGCGGCGTTCGAAGGCAAGTCCGGCAATTGCGGCCTGCTCGGCAATCTCCGGTCCCCGGTCGGGATGGCGCGGCACCACGATGGTGACAAGGCCCGGCCAAGCTGACGAAAGGCGCTGATGTGCAGCGATAATCGCGCCTTCTTCGCCCGGATGTGTGCTTGCCGCTACCCAGCAAGGGCGCGCGCCGATCGCCACACGCAAATGGCCCAGCTCGGCGTCGTTCACCGGCAGCGGGGAGGCCGCGAATTTCAGGTTGCCGAATTCCGAAATACAGCGGGCGCCGAGCGCGCTGAGTCGCTCCGCGTCGCCGCGACTCTGTGCCGTGATCATGGTAAAGCGGCTCAGCACATCGCGGGCCAGCCCGCCTGCGCGGCGCCAGCGTCCGAAGCTGCGCGGCGACATCCGCGCATTCAGCAACGCACAAGGGATTTCGCGCGCCCGGCAGGCTGCCAGCAAGTTCGGCCATAGCTCGCTTTCGACGAAGGCGGCCGCATCCGGGCGCCAATGATCGAGGAACCGAGCCGCCCAGCGCGGCACGTCGAGCGGTGCGAACCGGTGCGTCACATAATCTTGCAGCTGCAACTCCGGCAGACGCCGGGCCAGCAGGGTGGCCGAACTTACCGTGCCCGTCGTCAGTAGCACCCGCGACTGGCACCGGTCGCGTGCGAGCGATGCGAGAACGGGAAGTATTGAAACACTCTCGCCCACGCTGGCCGCATGCATCCAGATCAGCGTTCCGGGCGGGCGCGGCGTGGCATCTTCGCCGAGCCGTTCCGAGAGCCGCTCGCGAATTTCCTTGCCGCGTCGCGCCCGCGTGCGGAGGTTCAGTCGCAGCGCGGGCGCGGCCAGCGTGGCCGCCGACGACCAGAGTGTCGGGAGCATGCTCATGCTCGGCAAAGTCGGTCCGCCTTGTCCGCGGCGGCCGACAAGGCGGCGGCAATCGTTCCGGCGGCATTCTCCCACCGGTCGCGCGCGACCGGGATCGGCGGTCCGCAAACGACGAATCCGCGGCCGAATGGCTTGGGGACAACCATCCGGTCCCAGCTGTTCAGTACCCAGCGCTTCGACACCTGCGCGGCACACGGCAATACGGGCACGCCGGAGAGCGCCGCGATCTGCGCTGCGCCGGGTGCGGCCATCCGGGGGCGGCCCGCGCGGCCCGTCAGGGGTGATCAGGACATTGCTGCCGTCTTTCAGCAGACGAACGAGCCGGCGGGTGGCTGCCGCCCCACCGCGTGTGGACGAGCCCAGCACAATGCTGACCCCGAACCGGCGTACGACGGCACCAATGAAACGACCATCATGATGTTGGCTGACCAGCACGTGCACGCGCCCCGGCTTTGCGCTGGGCATTCGGCACACAAGCCCCCAGAGCGCCGGCATGAGCGCCAGCCGCTCGTGCCAGAAGGCCACCACGGCAGGCTGACCCGCAGCGTGCGGGGCGACATGCTCGACCCCATCAAGCCGCCAGCGGGTAGTGCCCAGCGCGAAACCGAGATACCAGCCAAGCAGGCGAGCCAAGCCGGCCTGGAACAGGGGATGGCGCACAATCCGACGCATGGTCGCAGCCTGTATCCAGACGGGATGGCTGCGTCCAGATGCCTGCCTCAGGGCATGCTCCGTGTCGGCGCCCGAGCGACGAACCCATTGGCGGTGCTGACGAGACGATCGCCGGTCGGCATCCCTCGCGGTTGTTGGCCCGAGATACAGGGGGCGTATCGTTCCGTTGGCACGTACCACACTTCGTCCGGATGGAACCTGTCGATCAAAGACCAGTCGAAGCCGCAGCCGTCAGCCGGCGCCCAAACCAGTCGCGCTGCGTGTTGCATGATCGGTGCCTCAAACACCCTTACGGTGAAGGAATCTCCCAAAACCATGATGGTTAGGCCGGGGTGATCGGCCGTATCGACATAGGTCGGGTATAAATCTTGGCGCAGAACGCGATGCTCGAAATCTGGTGCCAGCGTCGGCTGGCGCGTCGGTTCCTTCAGCATGCCCCCCAGACCCAGCATGCGTGTAATATCACCATCCAGCGGTCCCCCGGGCACCAAGATGTCGGATGGAATTCGCCAGTCCGGATGGCCGTCCGCCGCGACGATGGCGTTGAAGCCTGCGATAACACCTGACCAGGTCCAGTGCGTATCTTGCCGGAAATAGACGTTGTCGCGGCTTCGTGCTGCGAGCAATGCGGGACGGAGATCGACCGCCTTGATCCCGTTTGCCGACAATCCGGCAAGCAGCTCGTCATATTCGGTCACTCTTCCATTCGGTCGAGCCCAGGTAGGCAGGTCCCCGGTTTCGATCGTTGAGGCGTTCGGGGGGAACGCCACAATCAGCTTAGCGTGGCGGGCCTCGAGAGCCGCTTTTAACTCCGCCATCACGACCACCGTCATGCCCAGCGCCGCCGGGCGGTGGATCTGGCCCGCACTTTGCGCGAGTTCCTCGTCGCCAAGATAAAACAGCCGCTCGCCGCGGCCGATCAGGACAATGCCGTTGCCGTTATCCAATTCGTACCGCGCCAGCGAGTAGGCGGTCACAAGCCAGTGCCGGAATGCGAAATGATCCTGCAAATAGGCGTCGACTTTTCGTGACCAGTGGGACCAGTCGCGCGGCGAGGCGGGCCAACCGGGGGCAGGGGCGGGCGGGCGGAACTCCCGTGTCGCGAATTGCGCGTCGTCGCGCCAAATCAGCATGCCCACCGACGGTGCGGCGAGCAGCGAAAGTACTAAAACGAGCCACCAGGGGCGATGACGCGGCAGCACAGTCAGAACCGGAAATAGAGGAACGGGCTATAGGTGCCCGCAGCAACGACCGTGGCCGTGAGCAACAGCATCAGGATCAAGGCTCCGGTATCAATCAGCGTGAGCAACACACCTTGTTCTTGCGCCAGTGCCATGGTTCGACCCGAAGCCACGGCACCCGGCCAGAAGACGCGCGGCCAGTGGCGCACGAAAGACAGGACGACGCCGGCGGCCAACGCGAGCAGCGCGATCGGCTGCATGGCAAGGTGCAAATCGAGGCTCATCCCGGCCGAACGGTAGCCTCCGAACAGCGCGCTGTACATCGAAGCGGCATTGTGCAAGCCGGTTGTGCGGAACAGCACCCATCCCAGCATGACCACAAGCACCGTGTAGCTTGTCGCGGCCAACCGCGAGAGCCGTGCAAGCGCGCGGCCGAGCCCCATGCGTTCGAGCACCAGGAACACGCCGTGCCAAACGCCCCAGAGCACGAAATTCCAGCTCGCGCCATGCCAAAGCCCGCACAACACGAAGACGGTAACGAGATTGCGATAGGTCTGCGCCGGGCCGCGCCGATTGCCGCCAAGCGGGATATACAAATAGTCGCGCAACCAGCTTGAGAGCGAGATGTGCCAGCGACGCCAGAATTCGGTGATGCTGCGCGACGTGTATGGCATGCGGAAATTGCGCGGGAAGGTAAACCCGAGACAAATCCCGAGCCCGATCGCCATGTTCGAGTAGCCCGCGAAGTCAAAATAGATCTGGATCGTGTAGGCGACGAGCCCGATCCAAGCGGCCAGAATCCCGTGCTGCGCGCCGTGGTCGAACACGGCGTCGGCCAGCGGCGCAACCAGGTCCGCGATCAAGACCTTCTGCGCCAGCCCGAGGACGAAGATCCTGGCTCCGGCCGAGGCCTGCGCCAGCGTATGCCGACGTGCGCCGAGCTGGTGCGCGACGGTCTTGTAGCGGACGATCGGGCCGGCGACAAGTTGCGGAAACAACGAAATATACAGCGCTACCTGCACGAGGTTGCGGTTGGCATGGAACCGCCGACGATAGACGTCGGTGATGTACGAGATGCAGTGGAAGGTAAAGAACGAGATGCCGAGCGGCAGCTCGATCCGCGGCGGGGGAATGCCCAGATGCAGCGGCCCCAGCACCAGATTGATGTTGCCGACCAGAAAGGTCGTGTATTTGAATACGCCGAGTATTGCGAGATCGAGCGCGACCGCCACGGCGAGCGCGAGGCGCCGCCGGCTGCCTTCGGCCTGATCGATGATAATGCCGGCGGCGAAATTCATGGCGACAGAGGCAAGCAAGGCGAGCACGAACCACGGCTCGCCCCAGGCATAGAAGACCAGCGAGAACGCGAGTGTTACGAGGTTCTTGACCCGGATCGATGGCGCCGCGGCATAGGCGGCGAGGAACAGCGGCAGGAAAAAGAACAAGAACGTTACGGAGGAGAAGACCATGCGCCGCGCTGCCGCATCCGATTCGGGATTGCGGCTTCGCATAGCTTGTGATGCGGGCGAAGACAAGCGGGCTTGGAGGGACTAAAGTCCGGGTGCAAGAGGGGAGGGCGTGCCGATGGATTCGAAACCGCCGGTGGCCATTGTCTTCGACACGTTCGGCACCGTGGTTGATTGGCGGGGCAGCCTGATCGCGGAACTGACCGCGTTCGGCCGGGACCGGGGTATCGCGGCGGATTGGCCCGGGCTGGTGGACGCCTGGCGCGCGGCCTATCAGCCGTCGCTGAACCGCGTGCGCACCGGCGAATTGCCTTGGACGAAGCTGGATGATTTGCACCGCGCATCGCTTGATCGGCTGGTTGCGGAATTCAGCGTAACGAGCCTGACCGAGGCCGATCTGCAACACATCAACCGCGGCTGGCACCGGCTGAAACCGTGGCCCGATGCGATAGCCGGGCTCACGCGGCTCAAGCGCGATTTCATCATCGGCCCGCTGTCGAACGGCAATGTCGCGCTGCTGACCAACATGGCCAAACACGCCGGTTTGCCTTGGGACGTGGTGTTCGGCGCCGATTTGTTCGGTCACTACAAGCCGGACAAGGAGACCTATCTCGGGGTCTGTCGCCTGCTCGATCTGGCGCCGGGCCAAGTCATGATGGCAGCCGCGCATAACGGCGATCTGGCGGCGGCGCGGAAATGCGGACTAATGACGGCGTTTTTCCCACGTCCTGGGGAATACGGCCCGCGTCAGTCCGGCGACAATGCCGCGGATGCGGATTGGGACGTGGTGGCGCGCGACATCGAAGACATGGCGGCGCAGCTTGGCGCATAACGCGGCGCGCTAACGCTCCTCAGGCCACCTCCGCAGGTCGATTGCGCGAAATAGCGCCATCGCTTGCAAGTTCCGATCGTCCTGACGCAGCATGAGCGGAGGCAGTGGTTCGATCCGTACGAAAAACGGCGCGAGATTGGCGACGGCGCGGGTCGCGTGCTCGGTGATCACCACCAACATGCTCTGTCCGACGAAGTCGCGCACCGGCTTATTCAAGCCGAATTGCCGCGCATCGGTGCAGAGGCAAACGACCGTTGCTTCCGGTCCAAGTGCGTAAGAGAGCTTACCCGCGTCGCGCCAATCGGCGGCGGCAATAATAGGCTCGCCCACCAGCAGACCACGCGCCGCAAGCTCGTGCCGCACGGAGACCCAGTCGATCGCCTCGACATCCGGGTCATGCTTGGCCATGACGGAGAACGCGGGCTGCAGCCAGCCGAGCCGCACTTCGGTCGAGACCAGCACGAGCGCGCCAGCGATGAAACCAGCCGTGAGACCGATCACCCGGCGGATAGCCGGCTGATCAATCCGCGCTGCGATCCAGGCACCAAGCAAGGGAAACAGCATCAGATAGCCGGGCGCCGCCCAGTGAAACAGGACGCGACCGCTCGACCAAAGCGCGATCAGCGCAAAGACCACAATCGGGGGCGCGCCCAGGCAGCACAGGAGCCAGCCTCGCCACTCGGCCGGGCCCCGCCGCAAGGCCGCGACGAACGCGACCATCATCGGCAGCCAAATCCATGGCAGCACGAACAGCGCCTCGCCCGCGAGCACGACTAACGGACCCCAAGGGCGGAGTTGCAGACCCTCCGCACGATCTCCCTGGAACGCAAACGAAGCCCAGTGATGTGTTGCGTTCCAGGCCAGCACCGGGGCGAACACGGCGAAAGCCAGGAGGGCGGCCACATGGGGCTCGGGCCGCGCAAGCCATCGCCGGTGCGTTTTGCTGGTCAGCAGATAGAGGAAGGCCCCGCCCAGCGTCAGCACGGCGGTATATTTCGAGAACAGGGCGAGCCCGGCGCACAGCCCCGCAGCCAGCCACCACAGCACCGCCGCACGTCCTTGCGCGGGAAGGGCACGCGCAAGCGCCAGCGCGGCGGCCAGCAACGCGGCGTCCAACGGTCCGTCCGGGAGCACCCAACTCGCCGTCGTCACGCCGAACACGGGCGAGAGCGTGAACGCGACGGCCGCCCACAGACCGGCGCGCCGGTCCGCGTAGGCGGTTCCCAGCCGGTACATCAGCCAGGTGGAGAGCGCGAAAAGCAGGATGAACGGAGCGCGGACGGCGATCGGCGCCTCGGTGCCGAACAGATGCGTGGCTCCCAATTGCAGCCACCACGCGGCCGGCGGGTGGTCGAAATAGCCGAGGCGCAGCGTCCGGCCGGTCGTCACCATGTAGCTTTCGTCCACGCCGAGCCCCAGCGCCCAGGCGAAGCCCAGCCGAACCAGCGTCGCGGCCGTGATGAGGCCGAGCACTGACGCCGCTTCGCGCGATAACCGGAGAGGTTGGCATTTCCCTCTCCGCCCCCGGGGGAGGAGAGGGAGGACCGGAGGATCAGCCCTCAACGATACGCTGTGTTTGCACCCCAAGCCCCTCGACCGAAAGCCGCATCGTCTGCCCGATTTTCAGGAACACGGGCTCGGGTTTCTTGCCCGCGCCGACGCCAGGCGGCGTGCCGGTCGAGATGATGTCGCCCGGATGCAGCGTCACGAAGTGGCTGACATACGTCACCAGCTTGCGGCAATCGAAGACCATGGTCCGGGTGGTCCCGTCCTGCATCCGCTTGCCGTCCACCTCGGTCCAGAGGCGCAGGTTTTGCGGGTCGGGCACTTCGTCCTTCGTGACCACCCAAGGCCCCGTAGGCCCGAACGTATCGCAGCCCTTGCCCTTGTCCCAGGTGCCGCCGCGCTCCAGCTGGAACTCGCGCTCGCTTACGTCGTTGCAGACGCAATAGCCGGCAATGTGATCAATCGCCTGGTGCTCCGGTACATAGCGCGCGAGCTTGCCGATGACGATGCCGAGTTCCACTTCCCAATCCAGCTTTTTCGACCCGCGCGGCAGTTTCACGTCGTCATTCGGGCCGCAGAAGGCGCTGAGCGATTTAAGGAAGAAGATCGGTTCCTTGGGAATCGGCATGTTCGATTCGGCGGCGTGGTCGGCGTAGTTGAGGCCAATGCAGACGTAATTGACCGGCCGCGCAACGCAGGGGCCGAGGCGCACCCCGGCATCAACCTTGGGCAGGGTCTTGGGATCGATCGCGCGGATCATGCCCAGCGCCGCGTCGGACAGTGCGAACCCATCAATGTCGCGCAGCACGGACGACAGACAGCGGATCGCGCCTTCTGCATCTAGAAGGGCGGGTTTCTCGGCGCCAGCCGGGCCATAGCGAAGCAGCTTCATTCGAATTTTCCCCCATAGACGATCACGCCTCTCGGCGACTGACTCAAAGTGTCATTCCGCCATCAATCACCAGCGCCTGGCCGGTGAGAAACTGCGATTCGTCGCTCGCCAAATAGACGGCGAGCGCCGCGATTTCCTCGGGCGTGCCGAGCCGGCCCATCGGCTGGCGCTGGATGAAGGCTCCGCGTGCCGCCTCCGTCCCGCCGGCTTCGCCCGCATTGGCGGCGATCCTCTCATCCAGGCTTGGTGTGCCTACCGTTCCCGGGCAGATGCAATTGCAACGGATGCCCCGCGTGACGCAATCCGCCGCGACCGATTTGGTGAGGCCGATCACGGCCGCTTTCGTTGTCGCATAGACGAAGCGATTCGGGACGCCTTTCAGGCTGCTCGCGACCGAGGCGATATTGACGATCGCGCCCTGGCCGCGCGCCAGCATACCCGGCAGAAAGGCGCGGATGGTGCGGAACATCGAGCGTACGTTCAGCTCGAATGCGAACTCCCACTCTTGTTCAGTGGCTTCCAGCACCGAGCCTTGATGCACGAAACCCGCGCAGTTGAACAGCACGTCCACCGGACCCGCATCCTCGGCGGCACGGGCGATATCGGCTGCATGCAGCACGTCGAGCTTCGCCGTGCGGATCGCGTCGGAGGCGATCGTGTGCGACTTTCGCCTCGTTCACGTCGGTGGCGATGACGCGCGCACCATCAGCAGCGAAGGCCAGCGCCGTCGGCACGGCCGATACCCTGGCCGGCGGCGGTGACGAAGGCGGTCTTGCCCGCCAGGCGCCCTGCCATTGTCGGCGCTCCTCAGTGATTGTTCCGGGCTTCGCCGCGCGTTTCGATCACGTTCAGATAAAGCGTTGCCGGCTCCAGGCAGGCGCCGGTACCGAGTTGGCCGGCCATGCTGCGATAGATTTCCTCCCACGGTGTCTGGTTGGGCAGTTTCGGCGCCGTCCAGGCGGTCCGGCGCGACGGCCAGTTCGCCTTCCGGCAACAGCACATCCACTTTGCGGTTATTCAGGTCGATCCGGATCCGATCGCCGGTACGCAGCAACGCCAGCCCGCCGCCGACCACCGCTTCGGGGCTGATGTTCAGGATCGAGGGACTGCCGGACGTGCCGGATTGCCGCCCGTCGCCCATCGTGGGCAATGCGTCGATGCCGCGCTTCAACAGCGCCGCCGGAGGCTGCATGTTCACAACTTCCGCGCTTCCCGGATAGCCCACGGCGCCGCAGTTGCGGATGATCAGCACCGATTGTTCGTCCACACCGAGCGCGGGATCTTCAATGCGCTCGTGATAGTCCTCAGGCCCCTCGAAAACGATCGCCTTGCCCTCGAACACGTTGGGGTGGGCCGGGTCGGAAAGGAAGCGGCGGCGGAATTCCTGGTCGATGACGCTCATCTTCATTACCGCGCTGTCGAACAAATTGCCCGACATGACCACGTAGCCCGCGGCTTCCTTCAGCGGCTGGCCATAGGGGCGGATCACCTCGCGATCCGGCGCGGGGACGTTCTCCAGGTTCGCGGCGACCGTCTTGCCGGTCACGGTCAGGGCATCGCCATGCAGCTTGCCGGCTTGCAGCAACTCCTTCAGGACCGCCGGCACGCCGCCGGCGCGATGGAACCGCTCGCCCAGGAATCGGCCGGCGGGCTGCACATCGACCAGAAGCGGAATCTCCGGCCCCAGCCGTTGCCAATCGTCCAAGGAGTGCTCCACGCCCATATGCCGCGCGATCGCCACCATGTGGATGGGGCAGTTCGAGGACGCGCCGAGCGCGGCCGCGGCAACCACTGCGTTTTCGAACGCCTTGCGCGTCATGATGTCGGACGGGCGCAAATTCTCGCGCACCATGTCCACGATGCGCCGTCCGGTTTCGTACGCCATTTGTCCGCGTTCGCGATACGGGCCGGGGATCGCGGCACAGCCGGGCAGCGACATGCCCAATACTTCCGCGAGACTGTTCATCGAGGTCGCGGTCCCCATCGTATTGCAATGCCCGACCGAGGGTGCCGAAGAGGCCACCATTTCCATGAATTCCTCGTAGCCGATCTTGCCCTCGGCGTAGAGTTTGCGGCCCTCCCAGATGATCGTGCCCGAGCCGGACAGGCGTCCCTGCCACCATCCGTCCAGCATCGGCCCGCCGGACAGAACGATCGCCGGAATGTTGACCGTCGCCGCTCCCATGAGGCAGGCCGGCGTGGTTTTGTCGCAGCCGGTGGTCAGCACCACGCCATCGAGCGGATAGCCGTGCAGCACTTCCACCAGCCCGAGATAGGCAAGGTTGCGGTCCAGCGCAGCGGTCGGGCGCTTGCCCGTTTCCTGGATCGGGTGCATCGGAAATTCGAGCGGAATGCCGCCGGCATCGCGGATGCCGTCGCGGACGCGCGTCGCCAGTTGCAAATGGTGGCGATTGCAGGGTGCCAGGTCGGAGCCGGTCTGCGCGATGCCGATGATCGGCTTGCCGCCTTGCAGTTCCTCGCGCGTGATGCCGTAATTCAGGTATCGCTCGACATAGAGCGCGGTCATCGCCGGGTCGGCCGGATTGTCGAACCACCGCCGGCTGCGCAGCCGCCCGCCCTCTCCATTGTCCCTGGCCATGTCTGCCTCCCGCTCCGGTCAGCGCCGGCGGAGGTTGGGCACCGGGATCGGCGCGTGTCAACGTGCCGGGGCGAAGCGTTTCGATGCCTCGTTGCGTGTCATTTTCGCGAGATGTGTCCCGTCAGGCGGAACAGGGGCTTGAGCTGGCCGGATCGAGCCGCTAGATTTCCGGCTCCGGATGGGGGGGTGACCCTCATCCCGGCCGGTTAGCCGAACCAGGTGATCGGGATACAAAACCGTATCTCGATCTCCTTGTCGGCCCACCGGAAGTGAAACACGAAGCACATCGTGAAACTCCTCCGATGAAGCGGCAGGGGACCATTCCCTGCCGCAATCGTGGCCTCGTTAAAAGCCGTTGACAATCCGTCGAGGACGGTCCGACGCGTGTTTCGGTTCCCCGAGGCTTGCAAGGACTTCGGGTTGCCCTAGCAGTCGGATCACACGATTTTACGCGCGATCGGGGCGAGTCGGCCCTGCTTCATTCACGATTGGCTCAGTGGCGAAAGGTTGGGGAGCCTTTCCGAGCCGTGAAGCGTTGATTCGAGCGCTTATTTTCGAGGATTGCCGTGCGCATCCGCCGAGCCGCATTCCGCCAGCCTCTTTCCAGGAGGTGGCTTGCCGCCGTCCTGATCGTCGTCGCCCTCGACTTGGCGGTCGTCCTCAATTTCATGATCTACCGCCTGGCCCACGGCGCGGGTCCGTAATGGAATCTCAGTCTTCCAGATCCAGATCGGTTCAGCGCAGCAAGAAACATGGTTTCACCCGGGCGCTGGGCCTCGGTCTGATTTCCGGCGCGGCGGACGACGACCCATCCGCGATCGGCACCTATGCCAGCGCAGGCGCAAAACTCGGTCCGTCCTTTCTCTGGGCTGCGCCCCTCACCCTTCCGATGATGTTCGCGGTCGTTTACCTGTCCGCCAAATTGGGGCAGGTGTCCGGGCGCGGGCTGTTCGGGGTCATCAAGGACCATTACCCGCGCTGGATCCTGTACCCGACGCTAATTGGCGTGCTCATTGGCAACGTAATCGAAGCTGCTGCCGACCTGGGCGGCATGGCAGCCGCCTGCAATCTGTTCGTGCCCATCCCCATTTCGTGGCTGGCGGCAGCAATTGCGATCATCATCGTCGCGCTCCAGCTCTACGGTTCGTACATCCTGATCCGGAACGTATTCCGCTGGCTGGCGCTGGTGCTCCTGGCCTATGCAGGAGCCGCGCTGCTCGCCAAACCGGACCTGGGCCCGGTCATTCACGGCACCTTCATACCTACGATCCACTTTAATCGAGACTTCCTGACCATCATGGTTGCCGTGATCGGGACCACGCTTTCTGCTTACCTTTACAGCTGGCAATCGAACGAGGAAGTCGAGGAGAAGATCGCGGCCGGCCGGATCAGGCTGTGGCAGCGCAAGGGTGCAACCGAGGCCGAGCTGGCGACCAGCGGATATGATATCCTGATTGGCATGATCTTCTCGAATGTGGTCATGTATTTCATCATTCTTTCGACCGCGGCAACTCTCCACAAAGCCGGACATACCGACGTGCAAAGTGCCGCGGAAGCGGCGCAGGCGTTGCAGCCGCTTGCGGGGCGGGGAGCCGGGCTGCTGTTCCTGCTTGGCATGATCGGCGTGGGATTCCTCGCCGTGCCGGTGATGACCACCGGAGGAGCCTATGATCTTGCACAGGTATTCGGCTGGAAGCACAGCCTGCATGCGAGGCCGCATGAAGCGAAGAAATTCTATGCCGCCATCATCGGCTGCACGCTAGTCGCCGTGGCCATGAACTTCGCCGGCTTCAATCCGATGCAGGCGCTCGTCTGGGCCGGCGTTGTCCAGGGTTTCTCCACCCCGCCTCTGCTGCTGATCATCATGCTGATGACCAACAACCGCCGTATCATGGGCGACAAGGTCAACGGGACGGCGACGAACATTCTCGGGTGGGTCACGACGGCTACGATCTTCGCCGCGAGCGCAGGGCTGGTCGCCAGCTGGTTCATTTAGCTGCGACTGCGATTCTAAGGCAGAGGCCGCGTAAGGTGTCGGGCGGCTTCTATCGCCTGGCAATTTCTGCAAATCGACTACGACCTGTCCGGGGTCAGGACATCGCGTCGTCCGGCGAGAACTTTCAGATAAAACGCATCATCCAATCATAGGGTGGAAAAGCAGTAAATCTCAACGAACGCCTGCACAGCGCCGCAACGGTCGAGGACCTACGGCCTTACCGGCGGCGTCGCCCGCACCTTCGGTGCCCCGACCGGCGCCGCGGCCTCGCGGCGCAGCCGGTTCTCGCCCAGCAACAGCAAAATCGGCGCCGCGATGCCGATCGAAGACGACGTGCCGACTACGATCCCGAACAGCATTACCCAGGCGAAGCCGGAAATCGATTGCCCACCAAATAACGCCAGCGGCAGCGCCGCGAGAAACACAGTCATGGACGTGCCTACGGTCCGGTTCAGCGTCTCATTGATCGACAGGTCGATCAGATCGCGCAGTGGCATGGTCTTGTATTTGCGCAGATTCTCGCGCACCCGGTCGTACACCACCACCTTGTCGTTCGTGGAATAACCCAGCACCGTCAGGATCGCCGCGACCATCACCAAATCAAAGTCGAACCGCGTGATCGCCAGGAACCCGATCGTCTTGGTGATGTCCAGAACCAGCGTCACCACCGCGCCGACCGCGAACTGCCATTCGAAACGGAACCAAATATACACCAGGATCATCAGCAGGCTGAGCGCCAGCGCCAGCAGGCCGTTGCGAAACAGCTCGGCGGAGACGGAGGCGCCGATCGCCTGCGTGCTGAGCACCTTGGACCCCGGCTCGGCCTTGTCCAGCGCGACTTTGACGTGGGCGATGTCGTCTTGCGTCTGCTGCGCGGTCGGCCGGCTGCCGATGCGGATCAGCACCTGATCCGGCTGGCCAAAACGCTGCACACCCTGTTCGTTCACGTGCTCCGCCGCTAGTGCAGCGCGGATCTTGCCGAAATCGGCCGGCCCCGGCGTACGCACCTCCATCACCACGCCGCCAGCGAAATCGATCCCGAGATGCAGGCCGGGATGGATGAACAGGATCACCGATGCGGTGGACAGGACTGCCGAGATCAGCAGACCCATGAACCGGCCGTTCATGAACCGGATGCGCGTGCCGTCGGGAACCAGGCGGAACATAGGACGGAGAAACATGGCGTTCAGACCGGAAGCAGGCGTGGCCGCCTGGAAATATACCAGCGGGAGACGAACAGACGTGTCAGCATCCAGGCAGTGAACAGGCTGGTGGCGATGCCGACCGTGATCGTCACCGCGAAGCCGCGCACCGGGCCGGTGCCGAAGATGAACAGCATGACATGGGCCAGGAATGCCGTGGCGTTCGAATCGAAGATCGTTCGATAGGCGCGCTGGAAGCCGTGCTCCAGCGCCGCGAGCGGCGGCCGCCCGAGCCTCTGCTCCTCGCGGATGCGCTCGTTGATCAGGATGTTGGCGTCCACCGCCATGCCCGAGCGTGAGCAGGATGCCGGCCATGCCGGGCAGCGTGAGCGTGGCCTGGAGCACCGACAGGATCGCGAGCATCAGGACCAGGTTGACCACCAGCACGACATTCGCGAACCAGCCGAACAGGCCGTAGAAGGAGCCCATGAACGCGATCACCAGCACGAAGCCGACGCCGAGCGAGATCGCGCCGGCGCGGATCGCATCAGCGCCGAGTTCAGGGCCGATCGTGTTCTCCTCGACCACGGTCAGCGGCGCCGGCAGCGCGCCGGCGCGCAGCAGCAGCGCGAGATCGGTCGCGGACTGCGCGGTGAAGTTGCCGCTGATCTGGCCGCGTCCGCCGGTGATCGGCTCGCGGATCACCGGGGCGCTGATCACCCGCCCGTCCAGCACGATCGCGAATCGGCGCCCCACATTGGCGCGCGTGATGTCGCGCGAAGCGGCGCGCGCCCACCGAGTTGAAGGCGAAATTCACCACCCATTGCCCGGTCTGCTGATTGCTGGCGGCGCGCGCGTCGGTCAGATCGCCGCCGTCCACATCGACCCGGCTGAACACCGCAATCTTCTGGTGCGGGTTCTCCTGCATCGGCAGAAATTCGACGCCGGGCGGCGGCGGCCCGGGCGATGTCGGATTGGCCGATGCGTCCACGAGCTGGAACGTCATATGCGCGGTTTTGCCGAGCAACTGCTTGATTCGGTCGGGATCGGACGACGCCGGGCAGCTGTACGACGATCCGGTCTTCGCCCTCGCGGCTCACCTGCGGATCGACGACACCCGTCTCGTCGATCCGCCGTCGGACGATCTCGATCGATTGCTGCACGGCGCTGACCGCGCGTTCACGAAGGCAATCGGAGAGAGCGTCAGCGTAATCGTACCGTCCGGCTGGGACGAGATCTGCATATCGGGGATGCCCGTCGGGCTCTCGGCCACCACAAGCGGCTTGAGTGCCGCCACCGCCGCGTCGGTCTTCGCAGGGTCCCGGACCTGCAGGACCGCGCGATTCTGGTCGGCTGCGGCGTGGGCAGCTGCGATAAAATATGTCGGCCTTCCGCAGTTCCTGCCGCGCCGAATCGAGCAGATCCGGCCAGCCGTTCCTTGATCACCGCGTTCATGTCGACCTGCATCAGCAGATAGCTGCCGCCTTGCAGGTCGAGCCCAAGCCGCACGCTGCGCCAGGGCAGCCCGGGGACGGGTTGCCGGCGATATTGGGGATGCAGAGGAAGACGCCGAGCAGGACAAACCGAGAATGACGACCAAGTCCTGGGGCGACCGAAATACATCATCGGCGGCGAGCAGATCCCGGGAGCGTTGACTGCGGCAATCAAAATCGGGCGCGGAGAATGGCGACGCGACTGCCGCGCGCAACCCTTGCGACCCGGCGCGGTCCCGACGTGCCCGGCAAGCTCCGCCTTCAGGGGCTGGCGCCGGCTCGCCGGCGGCATATCGAAGCCGCGACCGCGTGCAAAGAGTTTGTCCTGAAGAGTTCTTCATGTCCCTCGGCGCCTGCGCGTCGGCGTTGTCGGCGCCGGCCATTTTGGCCGTTACCATGCCCTGAAGATCGCCGCCTCGAACCGCGCGGCGCTGGCCGGCGTTCGCGACCTGCATGCCGAGCGCGCCGAACCCTCGGTGGGAGACCGGCGGCGCCGGCGCTCGACTTGCCCGAACTGATGGCCGCATCGGACGCGCTGGTCGTCGCAGTGCCGGCCGCCTCGCACCATGCGCTCGCGGCGCCGCGCTCCGAGCGCGGGCAGCACGTTCTCGTCGAGAAGCCGATGGCGGCGACACTTGCCGAGGCGGACGAACTCGCGGCGCTGGCGGCGGACGCGCAAGCTCGTGCTTCAGGTCGGCCACCTGGAGCGGTTTCAGGCTGCGCACGGCGCTCTCGCCGGCCGGGTCGGGCCGCCGCTCTACCTCGAGGCGACGCGGCTCGGCCCATTCAAGCAGCGCGGCACCGACGTGCTCGGTGATCCTGGACCTGATGATCCACGACCTCGACTTGGCGCTGAGCCTTGGTGGACAGCCCGATCGAGACGGTCGATGCGGTGGGCGCGGCGGTCGCGAGCGGGCAGGACGACATCGCCAATGCGCGGATCCGGTTTGCGTCCGGCGCGGTGGCGGCGATCACCGCAAGCCGGGTCTCCGCGCGTATCGAGCGACGGATGCGGATTTTTGCCGCGGACGGGTATATGGCCGTGGACTTCGCCCAGCGCCGGCTGACGCTGATCCGGCGGGGCGGGGGAACCCGCGTTCCGGGCCTGCCCGGCTTCGGGGTCGAGGAGGTCTCCTGGCAGGACCACGACGCGCTCGCAGCCGAGCACGAGGCGTTTTATGCCGCCGATTGGACGGAACGCCGGTGGCGGTGGATGCGGCCGACGGCCGGCGGGCGCTCGAAGCGGCGCTGATGGTGCGCGAAGCCATGGCGGCATCGCGGGCGCGCATGCGCCGGTCAGGGCTGATCGAGGAGATCGAGCACGGCGGCGGCAGCGGCGGCTGAGGGAAGCCCTTTCGGCGGCTGCAGGGCTTCGAGGACGGCGCGGAACCCGGCCCGCTGGGCGGCGGCGGCTTCGGGATCGGGGAGCAGCGGTATAAGCCCGCCGGCGAGCTCGGGCGTGCGGTGCGTCCTGCTGCAGATCAGTCCGGGCGCGATCTCCCGGCTCGGCCAGCAGATTGACCGGACGCATGGCGGACGGTGATCAGCCGCCGCGCGATCGCGGCCGAAAGCGGGTTGACCCGATAGGTCACCACCATCGGCACGCCGGCCAGAGCAAGTTCCAGGGTCGAAGTGCCGGATTTCGTCAAGGCAGCCGCCGAGGCGGCAAAAGCGTCGTATTTGTCCTGCCGTCCGCGAGGAGCAGCGGCCTGACCGGGCCAGTGCAGCGTGCTGACGCGCGACGATTCGGCGACCGGTCCCGCCGAGCGGCAACACCGGACAGGCCCGGCACGGCCGCGGGAAGACGCTGCAGGGCCGCGCCCAGGACCGGCAGCAGCCGTGCGACTTCGCTCCGGCGGCTGCCCGGCATGACGTGACAAGTTGCGCGATCCGGCGGCAGCGCATGGGCGGTGCCGAAACCGTGCCGCGTTGCCTTGATCGGCGCCGCTCTCCAGCACCGGGATGGCCGACGAAAGTGGCGGGCAGGCCATGGCTGGCGAAGAAGTCGGGCTCGAACGGCAGCAGGCAGAGCAGCCGGTCCCACAGACCCGGCTAGCGCCGCACCGCCCGGCGCGCCAAGCCCAGGCTTGCGGGGCGACATAGTGCGCCCGCGGACGCCGAGCGGGGCGACGGCGCGCAGCAGGCGCAAGGTGAAGCCGGGGCTGTCGATCGTCACCACGACGTCGGGCGACCGCGCCGATGTCGGCCAAGGTCTCGGCCAGGCGGCGGCGGAGCTGCCGACGAGCCGCGGCACCACTTCAAGCAAGCCCATCACCGCCAGTTGCTCGATCGGGAACAGGCTGACGAGACCCGCGCGCCCCATCTGCGACCCGCCGATGCCGGCGAAACGGAGCCCGGCCGCGTCGTGCCTTCAGCGCCGCGATCAGCCGGGCCCCAAGCACGTCTCCGCTCTGCTCGCCCGCGACGAAATAGATGAGGCTCATGCGCCGCCGTAGAGCGTCTCGGGGCTGATCTCCGGCGCCAGGATCTCGACCAGCGACGCCCGTCTCGCACGGCGCGATAAAAGCAGCTGCGCCGGCCGGTGTGGCAGGCGACGCCGTGCTGCTCCACAAGCAGCAGCAGCGCGTCCCCGTCGCAGTCGATGCGAAGTTCCCGAAGCCGCTGCAACTGCCCCGATGTTTCGCCCTTGCGCCAAAGCCGGCCTCGGCTGCGGCTGTAGTAGCAGACCCGCCCGGTCGCGAGGGTCTCGCCAACGCCTCGCGGTTCATCCAGGCCAGCATCAGCACTTCGCCGGTGTCGTGCTGCTGGGCCACCGCCGGAACCAGCCCACCCGGATCGAACGCGATGGCGGCCAGGACGTCGGGACGGCTACGCTTTCAGCATAGCTCATGGGTGGTATGATGGCGCATTGGACCCTGCCCGGAAAAGGAGAAGGCGGATGAGCGAGGGCACGTTCTCCCCTCGCACGGAGGCGATGTTCGTCGGCGCCGGCGGCCTGCACCGCACGGGGCGCCCGCCTTACGGATTTGCGCCGGCTGGTGCTTGGCCTTGATTTTGGAGCTGAAGCGCCCCCCGGCGCTTACGACCTCCTGGACGAGCTGCGTGCGGGCCGGGCGGCGGCGCCGCCAACGGTCTATCGGGCGCTCGATTTTCTGCGTGGAGCAGGGGCTCGTGCATCGCGTCGAACGCCTCGCCGCCTTCGTTGGCTGTGTCGCCGGCGAGCGCACCGAGGACCGGAACATGCGGCGCAGTTCCTGATCTGCCGCGGCTGCGGGCGCGTCGCAGAGATTGAGGACCAGGAGTTGGCCTCGGCCCTGGCCGACGCCGCGCGACGATTGGGCTTTGTTGTCGGCAAAACGACGATCGAGGCCGAGGGACTATGCGCCGGCTGCGTTGCGCAGCACGCCGAAGGGCTGGCGGGCAGGTAGAGCAAGGTTCTGCGTTCGGTTGGTGCAGTGAACGGGACGAGCGCTATCACCCCGCGGCGCCGCTCAGCTCGCCGTATTTCATCCCCTCGAGTTTCAGCCCATCCGGGTCGAGAAAGAAGACAGCGTAGTAGTCGTCGTAGTACTCGCCTGCCGGATCGACGATGGTGGCTCCCAGTTCCTGAACGAAAGCGTACAGCGCATCGACATCGGCGCGGTTGCGCAGTTGGAACGCATAGTGATGGAAGCCGATATTTCCTGTCTTGTGCTTGTGCTTCTCGGCCTTGGGCATCGGCGGGGCCGATCCAGAAGCGGGTCTGACCATTGGTCCAGCCGATCGCGTCCTCGTATTCGTCCGAGATCTCGAAGCCCAAGAACGCGAACAGCTTTCCGTAGAACGCCTTCGATTTCTCGAAGTCGCTGACCCTGATAACCAGATGGTCGATTCCAACGACACGTGACATTTCCGTTTTCCTTTCGAGAGGTGACGGTCCCGGTTGCGCGGCTGGCATTGTCGCAATCGGCGGAGGCCGATAGGGTGGATCGGCTTTCGGGCACCAGTTATAGACCGGAAAGGACGCATTGATGCAGGACGGCGGAGGTCAGGTCGGTGTCACGCTGGACGGCCACGTGGCCGTGGTCGAGCTCCGACGCCCGCCTAACAACTTCGTCAGCGTTCCCCTGATCGCGGAGATCGCCGAAGCCTTTGAGCGGCTGGATAGGGAACCCGCTTGTCGCGCGATCGTGCTCTGTTCGGAAGGCAAACACTTCTCGGCCGGCGCGGATTTTTCGACGCGCGAGGCGGATGGACGCGATCCCGACGAGGCTGGCGGGCGGCATCTCTACAAGGAAGCGGTTCGGCTCTGGCGCACTGGAAAGCCGATCGTTGCCGCCGTGCAAGGCGCCGCGGTCGGCGCCGGCCTCGGGCTCGCGGTCATGGCGGATTTTCGGGTTGGCTGTCCGGAGGCGCGGTTCTCGGCCAACTTCATTCGCCTTGGGTTTCATCCCGGCTTCGGGCTGACCGCCACGTTGCCTCGGCTGATCGGGGCGCAGCATGCGGCGCTGATGTTCTACACCGGCCGGCGCATCAACGGCGAAACCGCCAAATCGATGGGGCTGATTGACGAACTCGTGCCGCAGCCGCAGGTGCGGGAAGCGGCACGCGCGCTGGCCACCGAGATCGCGCAGTCGGCGCCACTTGCGATCTTGTCCACGCGCGAAACGTTGCGGCGAGGTCTTGCGGATATCGTGCAGGCCGCGACCGAGCGCGAGTACCAGGAACAAGCTTGGCTGCGCCGAACAGATGATTTCCGCGTCGGCCTGCGCGCTATGGCCGAGCGGGTTCTGCCGGAGTTTCGGGGACGCTGAACCCGCGCCGATGAACCAATCCCGGAGAGTGCTCCGCCATGCCAGAACGCGCATTCACGAAAGCCGACCTCGCGGCCCTGAAGCAATGGGACACACCGACGATTTGCAACGCGCTTGAGATCGTTGTCCCCGAACGTCGTGCGATCGGTTTCACCTGCCGGCCCCTGGTGCCGATCGAGCCGAAGCTGCCGCCGATCGTCGGGCTGGCCCGCATCGGCATGATCCGCGCCAAGGAGCCGCCGCGCGGTCCCGTCACCAATCGTTTGGACTGGTACGATTATGTCGCCGACTCCGACATGTCGACGATCATTGTACTGCAGGACGTGGATGATCCGCCGGGGTATGGCGCCTGGTGGGGCGAAGTCCACTCGGCGGTGCATAAGGCGCTGGGCGCCCTGGGTTGCGTGACCAACGGTTCGTATCGCGACATCGACGCCTGGGCGGAGGGGTTCCAGATCATCGGCGGCAGCGTCGGTCCGAGCCACGCGCACATCCACATGGTTGATTTCGGCAAGGCCGTGAACGTGCACGGCATGCAGGTCGGGCATGATGATTTGGTGCATGCAGACCGACACGGTGCTGTGGTCATACCAGCCGAGACCGTGACGCGGTTGCCTGCGGCAATCGAGCTGATCGCCCGGCGCGAGAAGGTGATATTGGACGTGTGCCGCGATCCCGCCTTCACCCCCGCCAAGCTCCGCGAGGCCATCCGGCGTTCGGGCGAGATCCACTGAACTGCGAAAAGGGTGCTCAGAAATGAATGTTGCTACCAATCCGACGCGATTAACTGCCGCTTCGGACGAGGAATGGAAGATCCGCTGTGACCTCGCCGCGCTGTATCGTCTGGTCGCGCATTACCGTATGACGGACCTGATTTACACTCATATCAGCGCGCGCTTGCCGGACAGCTCTTCGGGAGAGCATCAGTTTCTAATCAATCAGTACGGCATCAACTTTCACGAAATGTGCGCTTCCGATTTGGTGAAGATTGACCTGGACGGGAGCGTGATCGAGGCCGGCGAATCGCAGAGCCGCACCGTCAATGGCGCCGGTTTTACTATCCATTCCGCAATCCATATGGCGCGGCACGATCTGCTATGCGTTGTGCACACGCACACCGCTGCCGGCATTGCGATTTCCGCTCAGAAGCAAGGGTTGCTACCGCTCAGCCAGCACGCGCTGAAGTTCTACGGCAAGCTGTCGTATCATGGCTACGAGGGTATCGCGCTTGACCTTGATGAGCGGGAGCGGCTGGTGCGAGATCTCGGGCCGGGAAACAAGGCGATGATCTTGCAAAATCATGGGCTGCTGGCCTGCGGCGAGTCGATCCCGGAAGCATTCCATATGATCTACATGCTGGAACGCGCGTGTCAGGCGCAGATCGCCGCTCTTTCGGGTGGGGCCGAATTGCTGTTGCCGCCGGAGGATGTCTGTCGTCACACCGCCGAGCAGTTCCGCCGCCAGGAAAATCCGCAGCATTATGCCCTGGTATGGAATGCGGCGCTGCGTCTGATTGAGCGCGACCAGCCCGATTACCGGAGCTAGTCGGCGAGACGCGAGCCGAGGAGAGCCGTCCGTCATGAGCACCGTCAATGCATCGATCGCCGCGCCCCGCATGATGCTCGTGGCCGGCGGCGCGGTCCGGCAGGTGGCTGACGTGCTAGGCAAGTTCGGCCTGTCGCGCCCGCTGATCGTGACGGACCCGATCATGATTTCGACCCGACTGGTCCACCGCTGCCAGGAGCCGCTGGAGGCGGCGGGGATCGAGGTCGGAGTGTTCGGCGAGACGGTCTCCGATCCCACCGACACCGTGATCGAAACCGGTGTCGGCGTGCTCAAACGCGGTCATTTCGATTGTCTTATCGGCTTCGGCGGTGGCTCGCCCATCGACACGGCGAAGGCAATGACGATCCTGAGCGCTGGCGGCGGCAAGATGCGCGATTACAAAGTGCCGGTGCAGGCCGATGCCGCCGCGCTGCCGCTGATCGCCATTCCGACCACGGCGGGCACCGGCAGCGAATGCACGCGCTTTACCGTCATCACCGACACCGAGCGCGACGAGAAAATGCTGATCGCCGGGCTTGGCGCGCTGCCGCTCGCCGCTATCGTTGACTACGAATTGACCTATACCGTTCCGCCAAGGACGACAGCCGATACCGGCGTCGATAGCCTGACACACGCCCTGGAAGCCTATGTCTCGCGCCGTGCCAATCCGTTTTCCGACGCCTTCGCACTCTCGGCAATGGCTTTGATAGGGCAGCATATCCGTGCGGCCTATCATGAACCGCGCAACGCGGCCGCCCGCGAGGGCATGATGCTCGGCGCCAATCAAGCGGGGCTGGCTTTCTCAAATAGCTCGGTGGCACTGGTGCATGGGATGTCGCGCCCGATCGGGGCGCATTTTCACGTTCCGCACGGTCTATCTAACGCCATGCTGCTACCAGCGGTCACGCGCTTTTCGGTGCAAGGCGCGGAAGCGCGCTATGCCCGGGCCGCGCGCCAGATCGGCTTCGCGCCAGGCGGCGATTCGGATGCGCAGGCTTGCAGCAAACTGGTTGCGGGGCTCGAGGCGCTGAATTCAGGAGCTTGCATACCCCGGCCCGGAGGCTGCGGCATCGACGAGCCGGACTGGAACGGCAAGCTGGACTTGATGGCGGAGCAAGCACTGGCGTCCGGCAGTCCGGCCAACAACCCGCGTGTGCCGGCCAAGGGCGAGATCGTGGCGCTGTATCGCGCGGTATGGTCGGGGGCAGCGCCGAACATATGACGTGGACGCTGGCCGATTCATCCCGCCTTCGCATCACACCAGCCGGCAAGCCATTTTGGTATCGCTTGCAAGCCAAGCGGAGCCGCGATCAGATAGCCCTGGGCGGCGTCAATTCCCAACGCGCGTAAGTGCTGCCACGTCTCATCGTTGGTGACGCCCTCGGCAACGGTTCGCCAGCCGCGATCTCTGGCGGTCGCGACCATCTCCGAAAAGAAGCGATCCGCCGCTACGCTGCGGCCCGCCTTGCGAACCGGTCGATGGTCGAATTTCAGCATGGTGAATGGCAGGTCGAGCAAGGCGGGCAAATCGGGCGTGGCAGGTCCGGCATCGTCCAGCGCTACTCCAAAGCCGAGCCCGCGCAAGTGTTCGACTGCTGCATGGAGACGCGGATAGTCCGTGACCGGCTGGCTTTCGGTTAGCTCGATCACGATGCGATCCGCCAGGAGGCCGTACGATTGCCGGAGCACATCAATCTGCGCCGGGTGTTTCCGGGCGCACTAACACTTCCAAGGGAAGATTGATCGCGGCGCTGAAGTGCGTCGTGCCAAGCACAGGCCCGCATAGATCGGCGAGCACGGCCGCCACGACTTGCTCAGCGAGCAAATGGGCAAGACCTGCTTTCTCGATCTGCGGCACGAAGCGCGCCGGCGTCAAGACGCCACGGGTCGGATGTTTAAGCCGGGCCAGAGCCTCGAACCCGATCGGCGTGCGATCAGTCAGCGACACAATCGGCTGATAGCGCATCATCACCATCGCGCCGCTCAGTGCCGCGCGCAGCTCATCCGATTTCAGGCCGGTCTCCATGCCTCTCCTTCCGCGATAGCTTGGCATACCGCGCCCCGGGGGCAAACCGCCATTCGTCGATATTGATCACGCCCGGTTTTGCTTGTTCGGCTGTCCGCGGCGCGACGCCAATTCCAGCACGGTCCGCACCAGCGCCTCCGCATCGCTGTCGCGCACGCGATGATTGACGAGTGCGGCACGGATTGCGACTCGGCCGTCGAGCGTGGTGGTGGACGGCGCGACGATGCCCGATTCCTGCAAGTCCGCCACCAGTTCGGCGTTTTGCCGATCGGCGTCGTGCTCGAACCGGTATCGGAAGCAGACGATATTGAGGGCGACGGGGGCTAGCCGTTCCAGCAACGGTTCCTGGTCGATGAGGCTCGCCAGGTATTGCGCGACCCGACATGTGTTGAGGACCGACGCGCCGATCCGATCCGCGCCGAGGGTCTCGAAGGTGAACCACACCTTCAGCGCCCGGAAGCCTCGTGACAAATCGGGGCCAAGGTCGGTTGGCCAAGGCGCGCCGGCGGCAAGCCCGCGTGCCTCGCGGCGCAAATAAGCGGCCGGCGCGGCGAACGCATCCAGCGCATGCGCCTGGTCGCGCACGATCAGGCAGCCCGCGTCGTAGGGAACCTGGCCCCATTTGTGAAAATCGAAGGCAATGCTGTCCGCCTGCTCGATGCCCGCCAGCTTGGGCCGGAGCTCCGGCGCCAGCATCCCTAAGGCGCCCAAGGCGCCGTCAATGTGCAGCCAGATCCGCTCCTCGACGGCACAGGGCCCCGAGGTCCGAAAGATCGTCGATCGCCCCGATATCCACCGTGCCCGCAGTCGCGATGATAAGGACCGGCACGAAGTTTGCGGCGCGGTCGCTCTCGATCGTCTGTTGCAGGATCCCCGTGCGCATCCGGCCAGACGCATCCGTCGGGACCAGTCGGAGCGCATCGCTGCCAAGCCCGGCCATATCCATCGCACGCGAAATGCATCCATGCGCTGCGGTGGAGGTGTATGCCGCGAGACGACACGAGCCGACGCCGGCACGCCGCACGGCGGGGCCAACCGCGTGGACACGCGCTATCAGTACCGCCATGAAATTGGCGATGGAGCTACCTGTCACCAGCAACCCGCCCGCGGATTGCGGCAGGCTAAACAGGTCGGCCATCCAGCGCACAACCTGCCGCTCCACGAGAATCGCCGCGTGATCGCGCCCGCCGAGATTGTCATTGAGACCGGCGGCGAGCATGTCGGCCACGATCCCGGCAGGATTGCCACCGCCCTGCACCCAGCCCATGAAGCGGGGATGCGGGTTGCCGTTTGCGTATGGCAGGATGAAATTCAGGAACTCGTTGCATACCGCTCCGAGTTCTTGGCCGGAACGGGGCAGCTTGTCGTTAAACCGCGCCCGCACTGCGTCCGGCATTTTTTGCCAGACCGGCCGGGCGCGGATGTCGCGCGTATAGTCGATGATCGCATCGAGCATTCGATGCGCGTCGCTGCGGAACGCATCCCAGTCGTCCGGGTCGAGGTCCGCGGGTTCTACACTCAACTCCCTCTCCGCCCTCGAGAGGGTCGGGGTGAGGTGGGGGAAGCGCGCTACCCCACCGCTTTCGCGATCGCCCGTTTCGCAATCACGCCAATCAGATGCGCACGATATTCTGCGCTCGCGTGAATATCGCTGTTGAGCCCGGAGGCCGGGGTCGTGATTTTGGCAATAGCGTCGGGAGCGAAATTGGCAGCAAGCGCCTGCTCCATCTCCTTGTGGCGGAAAACGCCGTCCTGCCCGGCGCCCGTCACCGCAACGCGCACGCCGTCTTTCGTCTTAGCCACGAACACGCCTACCATCGCGTAGCGTGACGCGGGATTGCGGAACTTCTCGTAAGCCGCCTTTTCCGGCACGGGAAACTCTACGGCGGTGATGATCTCGCCAGGTTCCAGGGCGGTGGCGAACATGCCCTGGAAGAAGTCATCCGCCTTGATCGCCCGTTTGTTGGTGCGGATCGTCGCTCCCGAGTGCGAGCGCCGCGGCCGGGTAATCGGCCGTGGGATCGTTGTTGGCGATACTGCCGCCGATCGTGCCACGATGGCGCACCTGCTCGTCGCCAATTACCTCCGCAAGATACGCCAGCGCGGGGATGCGGCTGCGAACTTCGGAAGAGCTGGCAACGGTCGCGTGCGTGGTCATGGCGCCGATCGTAACCGTGTTGGCGTCGGCCTTGATGCCGGAAAGTCCGAGTTTGGCAAGATCGACCACGACCGTGGGTTTGTTCAGTCGCTGCTTGAGAACGGGGATCAGCGTCATGCCGCCGGCAAGAGCTTTGGCCTCGGGATCGGCAGCCAAACTTTCACCGCTTCGTCCACGCTGCCCGGCTTCTGATACGCGAACTCATACATCGTGCTGTTCCTTCGTGCGTTGGTTGCGCCGTGGCATGTTCTTATTCGGCGGCCATGCGCGGGCTGCCTGCCTGGATGATGGACCAGATCTTTGGCGGCGTGGCCGGCATGTCGATATGCCGCACGTTATAATCGCGCAGCGCGTCGATGACGGCGTTGATCACGGCCGGCGGACTGCCGATCGCCCCCACTTCGCCGCAGCCCTTCACGCCTAGCGGATTGTGCGTGCACAGCGTCGCTTCGGTGCCAACCTTGATGTTCGGCACGTTATCGGCGCGCGGCATGGTGTAGTCCATGAACGAGCCCGACAGAAGCTGGCCGGAACTGTCATACACCGCATTCTCCAGCAGCGCCTGGCCGATCCCCTGGGCAATGCCCGCCTTGCACCTGGCCCTCGACGATCATCGGGTTGATCACCCGGCCGAAATCATCGCACGCCGCGAAATTCGACCACCTCGACCATGCCCGTCTCCGGGTCGACCTCGAGCTCGCAGACATGGCAGCCGCCAGGGAAGGTGAAGTTCTTAGGGTCGTAGAAAGCCGTTTCCTCCAGCCCTGGCTCGAGCTCCTCGATCGGGTAGTTGTGCGGGACATAGGCCGCGAGCGAAATCTCCGTCAGCGACTTCGCCTTGTCGGTGCCGGCCACGGTGAACTTGTTGTCCTTGAACTCGATATCTTCGACCGAGGCCTCCATCAGATGCGCGGCGATGCGCTTGCCCTTCGCGATGACCTTGTCCATCGCCTTGACCATCGCGCTGCCGCCCACCGCGAGGCTACGGCTGCCATAGGTGCCCATGCCGAACGGGATCTTGCCGGTATCGCCATGCGCCACCTCGATCTGGTCCAGCGGCACGCCGAGCTGTTCATGCGCGAGCTGGGCGAATGTCGTCTCGTGCCCCTGACCGTGACTATGCGAGCCGGTAAAGATCGTGATGCTGCCGGTAGGATGAACACGAATGTTGGCGCATTCATAGAGGCCGGCACGAGCGCCGAGTGCGCCGGCTATCGCCGAGGGCGCGATGCCGCACGCCTCCACATAGGTGGAGACGCCGATGCCGCGCAGCTTGCCACGTGCCGCTGCGGCTTTGCGCGCGTGCCTCGAAGCCGGCGAAGTCGATGCCTTTGAGCGCGCCATCCAGCGTCGCCTGATAGTCACCGCTGTCGTATTGCAAGGCGACCGGTGTTTGATACGGGAAGGCATTGGCGGGAATGAAGTTCCGCCGCCGCAACTCGATCCGGTCCATTCCCGTGTCGTGCGCGATGGTATCCACCATGCGCTCCAGCAGGAACGCGGCTTCGGGTCGTCCGGCGCCGCGATAGGCATCGACCGGCACGGTGTTGGTGAACGCGGCCTTCACCTCACAGTAGATTGCCGGGGTCTTGTACACGCCGGCTAGCAGCGTTGCGTAAAGATAGGTGGGGATGCTGGGTGCGAAAGTGGACAGATAGCCGCCCATATTGGCGAGCGTGGCCACACGCAGTGCCAGGAAGTTGCCCTCGGCATCAATCGCCATCTCGGCAACCGTATCGTGGTCGCGCCCGTGCGCGTCCGACATGAAGCTTTCGGTCCGCTCCGAGTTCCATTTCACCGGCCGGCGCACCTTGCCCGCGGCCCAGGTAACGATCGCCTCCTCGGCATAGTGATAGATCTTGGCGCCGAAACCGCCGCCCACGTCGGGTGCCACGACGCGCAGCCGGTTTTCCGGGAATGTGCAGCACGAACGCGCCCATCAGCAGGCGGATCACGTGCGGGTTCTGGCTGGTCGTGTATAGCGTGTAATCGCCCGACGATGGATCGAAGTCGCCGATCGCGGCACGGGGCTCCATCGGATTGGGGACCAGCCGGTTGTTGGTCAGCTCAAGCTTCACAATTTTGGCTGCGCGGCCGAACGCCGCATCCACCGCCGCCTTGTCGCCAAGATGCCAGTCATAACAAAGATTACCGGGCGCGTCGTCATGCACTAGCGGCGCGCCGGGAGCCAGCGCGTCGCGCGCTGTCGGCGACCGCCGGCAGGTCTTCGAGATCGAGCCCGATCGTCTCGGCGGCGTCCTTCGCCTGCTGCCGGGTTTCGGCAATCACGACGGCGATCGGATCACCCACGTGGCGCACCTTGCCCACTGCCATCACCGGATGCATTGGCTCGGCCATCGGCGAGCCGTCCTTGTTGTGGATCTGCCAGCCGCAGGGCAGTCCGCCGAGCCTTCGGCCTGCATGTCGGCGCCGGTGAACACCGCAACGACGCCCGGAGCTGACTTCGCTGCCGCCGTATCAATGTTTTTGATCCGCGCATGCGGCCGGTCGGATCGCAGAATATAGGCGTAGAGCTGGCCGGGACGATTAATGTCATCCACATAGTTGCCATGCCCACTGATAAACCGCGCATCTTCCTTGCGGCGGACTGAGGCGCCGATACCTTGCTTGCCCGAAGCCTCGGTGGCCATGTCCATCTTGGAACCTCCCTTTTGGCGTCGGCGAATTATGCAGCAGCCGCGGGCGCGGGCTTGCCGTGCATCAGCGGCCAGGCCGCCGCAATCGCCTTGACGATGTTGTGATAGCCGGTGCAGCGGCAGAGATTGCCCTCCAGCCCTTCGCGGATCTGCTGCTCGGTCAAACCGGCCGGATGGCTTTGCACAAGGTCAATTGCGCTCATGATCATGCCGGGCGTACAGAAACCGCATTGCAGCGCATGGTGCTCGCGGAACATCTCCTGCATCGGGTGCAGCGTGCCATCCGGCTTGGCCAAGCCCTCGATCGTGGTGACTTGGACGCCATCCGCCTGCAAGGCCAGCATGGTGCAGGATTTCACGGACAGGCCGTCCACATGCACGACGCAAGCGCCACACTGGCTGGTGTCGCAGCCCACATGCGTGCCGGTTAATCCGAGTTTCTCGCGCAGGAGTTCGACGAGGAGGGTACGTCCCTCAACCTCGACCCTATGCTGCTTGCCGTTCACCGTCAGCGCTACCTGCGGCATTTGTTACCCCCTTGCGCTAGCCGTGCAGCTTGCCGGGCCGGCCGCCTGGCTCGCCCGGGTTCCGGACCGCAGAATGCTGGCCCGGCGAGCGCGTGGTCAAGGCGGTAAAGCGGGCAGCACGTCGGTCCGGGCGAAGTCGGCCCCCTTGAACAGGAGCGGCAGCCCGCGTGCTTTCGCGAGAGCGTAGGCAGCGCAGTCGCCAAGGTTCAGCCGCGCCGGATGGCGACCCTTGCCATAGCGCAAATACGCTTCGCGAGCGATCTGAGCGAGCGCTTCATCGTGGGGCGCAATATCGATACCGCCAACCCGGATCAGTCGGTCCAAATCCGGCCAGCCGCGCCGATCTCCGCTCCGCCCGGCCAGAACCATTGCTGCCTCCTGGAAGCTTACGGTCGACATCACGCATCCGGCTGCCTTCGCGATACAATGCAGGAACCGGCCCGCTTCCGCTTCCATCCAGAGGATCGCAATGATCGCCGACGTATCAATTGCGATCACCGCGAAAGACCGCTCTCGTCATAAAGGTCGTCCTCGGAAAAAGATGGAAGGTTCGCAAACTGGGCCGCGCTATGTTCGGCGATGGCGCGTAGCCTTCGATACACGGTTTCCGCATCTTGCCGCGCCGCTGCGCGGTGCCGAACCCCGCCGTCGATGAACTCAACCCCCGCCGCCTCGAGAGCGGACCGAACCCGCCTGAACCGTCGTATCGGCGACGCGAGCGGTGCCCCCGGGCGCCTCTAACCGGCGGATGGTCACAGCCGAGACATTCGCCCGCTGTGCCAACTCCGCCTGTTCCAGTCGCAGCAACGAGCGGGCCGCGCGAATTTGCTCAGAACTGATGTTCATGAGCGATGTATATCGGTCAAGATCGATATCGCGCAATGGGCTTGCGTCGCGGCTAGCTTGGTAGCCTCTTGCGGCGGGGCGGGCATCCCCGCCACTATGGCCCCAGCCGTATGCGGAGCCGGACCATGCCGGATACCGTTCCCTTTCCCGCACCCTCCGTTAGCTCGGTGCGCGCCTGGCCCGACGGAGTGACCCGCGTCCCCTTCTGGGCCTATCAAGAGCCGGACGTGCTCCGTGCCGAGCAGGCCCGGTTGTTCCAGGGGCCGGTCTGGAATTTCCTTTGCCTGGATGTCGATATTCCCGAACCGGGCGATTGGCGGACGAGTTTCGTGGGCAGCATGCCGGTTGTGGTCGTCCGCACCGAAGATAGCGCAATCGCCGCGTTCGAGAACCGCTGTGTGCATCGCGGCTCGCTGATCTGCTTCGACGATTGCGGCTCGGGCGCCAAGGACTTTACCTGCGTCTATCACGCTTGGCGCTATGACCTTGCGGGCAATCTGCGCTCGGTCGCGTTTCAGCGCGGCGTCAACGGCAAGGGCGGCATGCCGCCCGGCTTCCGCGCCGAGGCGCATGGGCCGCGCAAGCTGCGCACCACCAGCTTGTGCGGGTTGGTATTCGGCACCTTCTCAAGCGAGACGCCCGATATCGCCGACTATCTCGGCCCCGACGTGCTGGCGCCGCTGCGCCGCGCCGCCGGGCGTCGGCTGGAGGTGATCGGCCGGTTTACCGAAGTGCTGCCTAATAATTGGAAACTCTATGGCGAAAACGTGCGCGACACGTATCACGCCAGTCTGCTGCATCTGTTCTTCGCCACCTTCAAGATCACGCGGCTCAGCCAGGGCGGCGGCGTCATCATCAGCCCCGACGGCGGCAGCCATGCCTCGATCACGCTTGCACCTGCGGAGGGCGAGGATCGTGCCTATGACGGGATGCGGTCGGTCGACGATAGTTTCCGACTGGCCGATCCAAGGCTGCTCGACTGGGAGGACGAGCACGGCGACCGCGTCTCGCAGCAGATCATCTCGGTGTTCCCGAACTTCGTGTTCCAGCGCACGCGCAATGCGATGGCGGTGCGCCATTTCGTGCCGCGCGGGCCGGACCGGACGGATTTGCATTGGACCTATCTCGGCTATGCCGATGATACGCCGGAGATGCGCTCGCGGCGATTGCGGCAGCTGAACCTGACCGGGCCGGCTGGCTACGTATCGCTGGAGGATGGTTGCATCGGCGGTTTTGTCGAACGTGGCGCCGCAGCCGCATCCGAGGAGACCACTATCGTCGAGATGGGCGGGGCCGAGACTGCCAGCCAGGACACGCGCGCGACGGAAGCCTCGGTGCGCGGCTTCTGGCGGAGGTGGCGCGGCGTTGACGGGCGTCTGATATCGATGACTGGTTCAGTTCGGTCGCCTACCCTGCCGTTCCCGGGGCGACCATTTCAGCGGCAGCCTGGAGCGTTCGGGTTTGCGCCACAGCCGCCTGCGGTCGAGTTCGTGGGCGACGCGATTGCGGCTTGCTGACCACCGTGCCTCTCTCCGTCGTGCCATGGGCAGTGCACTCGCAATACCCCTCGACCGGCATGGTCGTGGCACAGGTCAGTCTGCCAGTTTGGCAGACGTTTCCGAATGCGGGGCCGCCAGGCAGCGCGGCGGCAGCGAGGAGCGCGAAGGTCACATATCCGATGCATCGCATGCCAAGGAGCCCTCCCATTGCGAGCAGTCGTAGCGCGGAAAGGCTAGGGCTATCCGCTCCTGCCACAATCGGTCAAAGCCGACCCGCGGAGACGTCGAAAAGCATCAACGGATTGGGTGAGGATGAAGACGATGACCGAAGCCGCGACGTTGTTCCGGATCGCCGCGCTGAACGCGGCTTATGCGGCGGCGATCGATGCCGACCGGCTGGAGGACTGGCCGGGGTTCTTCACGGAAGACTGCCTGTATAAGATCACCAGCGCGGACAATCACCGCCGCGGCCTGCCCGCAGGCATCGTCTATGCCGACAGCCGCGCGATGCTGTCGGATCGCGTAGCCGCGCTGCGCCGGGCCAATATCTACGAGCGGCAGACGTATCGACACATCGTGGGCATGCCCTCGCTGCGCCCGGCGTCGAACGCGGACGAGATCGCCGCCGAGGCACCGTTCCTGGTGGTGCGCACGATGCGCGACGGGCGGATGGATTTGTTCGCGACGGGGCTTTACCTGGACCGGCTGCGCGAGGCGGACGGCGGATTGCGCTTCGCCCAGCGGATCGTGGTTTGCGACAGTTCGCGGTTTGATACGCTGGTGGCGATACCGCTTTAGCGCGTTCCTATTCGATTGCCTCCGCCGGCCATGTGCCGTGGACCGGTGCTGACGACAGCGAAGGCATTCGTGCCTTGCCCGTGATGTCGGGCGCGGGGCCGCGTGCCCCAATCGACGGCAGTCTTCAGTACCGCGGGTATCGGGCAATTATGCTCCTGCGCGACAACCAACACGCCATCGGCAGTAGCGAGCTCGTTCTTGGCTCGGGCCACTGTGACCGGCCGTGAGTTGCCCCATCGTTGCAACGCCGCATGACACGTCCGACGAGTTGGTTCGGCGCTTCGTTGGTGATAGGAGGGCGTATTGCCGTTCTGGCGTGGATGGCCGGCTCTGCGGCGGTTTTTGAGGGGAAGGGCAATCATGCGGTTCGCGGCGACCTGCGGGGTCCTGGCGGTCGTAGCAGCGCTAAGCGGAATGTGGCCGGCTCCTGCGTATGCCGCGGCGACGCCGATGAACTGGAGCAGCGTTGTCAAGCAGGCGCTGCCGGCGGTCGTTGACATATCGGCTGAGACCGTTGTCACGAAGGAAGGCGTGCAGCAGCGGCAGCGCAATCTCGGCACCGGCTTTCTGATCGATCCGGACGGAAAGATCATCACCAATCGGCATGTCATCGAGGGTGCGTTCCGCATAATCGTGACCATGAGCGACCGCTCGCAATACGAAGCGAAACTGATTGGGGCGGGGGCGCAGGTGGATATCGCGGTGCTCAAGATCGACGCCCATTACAAGCTGCCGTTTCTGACATTTGCGAACAGCCGCGAAGCGGAGATCGGGGATCCGGTAATGGTGATCGGGAACCCGCTGGGGCTCGGCACCTCGGTGAGTTCGGGGATTGTGAGCGCGGTGAATCGCAGCATGATGAATTCGCCGGTTGACGATTACATTCAGACCGATGCCGCGATCAATCACGGCAATTCGGGTGGACCGATGCTGGACCGGGACGGAAAGGTGCTGGCTGTGGCGACGATCTTCTTGACCAGCAGCACGGGCCAAGGATCGCAAGGGCTGGGCTTTGCGATTGCGTCCGACCAGGTATTAATGACGGTGAAGCGGCTGATGAATCCGCAATCGGTGTCCGTAGGCTGGATCGGTGTGCATCTACAGGACGTCACTCCGGCGCTGAAAAGTGCGTTTCATCTGCGGCTTGTTGGCGGCTATCTGGTCACCGCAGTTGATGCGGGAAGCCCGGCCGAAAAGGCAGGGTTGCTTTCCGGTGATGTTATTACCCGCTTCGGCGACAGCAGCCCGGCGTATTCGACAGAACTGATGATAGATATCACCCAGACGCCAATCGGCACGCGCGTGCCGGTCGCACTCGAGCGGCAGGGCAAGCCCATGTCGGCGAATGTGACGGTGGCGCCGTGGAACCAGGTCATCAGGGGCGAAGTCATCAGGGGCGAAGAAGTGCTGATGCACACCGCGGAGCAGGCGAATGAGGCTCAGACGCCGGATCTGGGGGTGATCGTGGCGCCGATTACCGGTTTAGCACGGCGTCTGTACAAAATAGCGGCGGACAAGGGCGTTGTTGTCACCGTGGTGGATCCGGCTTCAGAGGCGTTTGCGCAGGGCATCGTCCCTGGCGATGTGATTGAGAAAATACAGGATCAGGTTGTGAACTCGCCCGATCAGGCGACGAGCGTGGCAAAGCAAGCGATGGAGAGGAACCGGTTCATCGCCTTGCTGGTGGCGCGCAAGGACGGCAGCACGCGCTGGGTGCCGATTTATTCGGGGCGTCGGCCGTCGGGTGAGGGAGGCGAGGAGTTGGTTTCCTCTGGTGGCGGGCAGAAGCCGTCGGGTGACGCGCAGGCCGGGACGGTGGCGCAGGGGCAGAAGCGCTAACCGAAGCGGGCTTGCTGCCAAGCCACGGCGGTGAGCCGGAAGTCGCGCGCGCGGAAGCGCTGATCCTCGAACTCCGGCAAACTCGGCGTCAAGCGCCTACGTAACGAGCTGATTTCGCGAGCACGGCCTGCGACAGCTCTCGGTTCGATACGCTGGTGGCGATCCCGCTTTAAGCGTGCAGTTCATCGAGCAGCGCCTTGGCCTCTTGCAGATCGGGGAGGTCGAAGCCTTCGGTGAACCAGTCATAAACAAGCGCAAGGAGCGCTTGGGCTTCGTGGCGCTTGCCCTGGTCGCGCCAGAGCCGGGCGAGACTCGTAGCAGCGCGCAGCTCGAACAGCTTTCCGCCTTGCCTCTGCGCGAGTGACATTGCATCGCGAAGGTTGGCTTCCCCCGCTGGTTTATCGCCGGTGCTGACCAGCAGATCACCTCGCAGCCGAAGCATTTCGGCCTTAAGCCATCCACACTGCTTGGCTTCGGCCAGTCGCTCCATGCCGGTGAGGTGCTCTAGCGCAACTTGTGGTTGCCCTGCCATCCGATGAGCATCGGCCAGCAACATGATAACTTCTGACGTGACTACGGGAAGTCCTAGAGCGATTTTAGGGTGACTGGCGATAGCCGCAGTGTGCGAGATAGTTCGAGCATTCGGACGGGGTAAATCGGTGCAGCAGTTTTCTCACTGCAAACCACAGGGAACTTAGCTTGCGCGCTGCCTTCGCGCGTAGCAGGGCCTTCAGTTTCGCGAATGCCTGTTCGATGGGGTTGAGATCCGGCGAGTATGGCGGCAGGAACCGCAGTTCGGCTCCACGCGTCTCGATCGCCTCCCGCACGCCCGCCACCTTGTGCGAGCCCAGATTGTCCATGATCACGATGTCGCCCGCCGATAGCGTCGGCGCCAGTACCTGCTCGACATAGGCTACGAACAGCTCGCCGTTGATCGCACCGTCGAACAGACCGGGAGCAGTGAGACCGTTCTGGCGCAAGCCGGCGATAAAAGTCGAGGTCCGCCAACGTCCGTGCGGCACCGCCGCGACCACGCGCGCGCCGCGCCGGCCGCGCGCATAGCGGCGGGCCATGTTGGTCGTTGCCCAGGTCTCGTCGATGAAGACAAGCTTGGCGGGGTTCAACTCCGGTTGCCCCGCCCGCCATGCCTCGCGTGCGGCGGCCGTCTCGGGACGGTCCTGCTCCGCCGCGCGCTGCGACTTTTTTTTCGCGTCAGCCCCAGTTGGGCCAGCGTGCGCGACAGCAGTCCCGAACTGGCCGAGGCGGCATGCGTCCGGTGCAGCCAAATCGCCAGTTCGGCCAGGGTGACATCCGCTCGGCGCTCCACCTCGGCGCGGATGGCATCCTGGAGCGGGGCCAATTTCGGCCGCACGTGCCCCCGTTGCGGACGCGCCGCACTCTCACCGGTCTGTCGGCGCCGCGAGACCGCCTTGGAGACGTAGGAGATGCTCACCCGAAACAGCTTGGCCGCTTGGCACACGCTCAGTCCGCCGTCCACGCCCGCAAGAATCCGATCCCGCAAATCCTGCGAATACGCCTTGCCCCGTCGCCAGGTCATCTCGCCTCCGGTCCACGCAACCGGAAGCCGGTAAATCACAGATCGCCCCCGTGCCGGAATCCCCCCAATTCCAGTCACCCAGGGACCGCTCTAGTGTGCGGGCGTCGGCCAAGGTCGAGGTCAGCAGCGGGATGTTTTCCTTCGCAAACCCTGCGGCCGCCAAGCACCAGCTATGATAAGCGAGCCCACGTGCCCGAAAGAGGGGGAATGCCTCCGCGAGTGCCATCAGTTCGTCTGCGTAATGCCGTCCGGCGGTGTGCGACCGAACGAGCCAGCACACCATGCAAGCCCGACCGAGAGCGAAAACTAAGGTAAAGGTGGGTGCAAGCAAAAGCTGACGCGCCTCAGCGAGCACTGCCTCGGACAGCGCCCGAGCCTCGTTGAGGTATCCGCAGGTGGCCAGCGCCACTGACAATATAGATGCTACATCAACAAGCGGATCCACAGCGGCTATTGCCATTGCGAGTGAGGATCGTCGCTCCGGATTATAAATCGCTAAACCTTCCCTCAAATGGGAGCACGCAGCCGGAAACTCTCCGCGGAAATAGCACACAAGCCCGCTGGCACGGCAGGCTGTGAATCGCATGGCGAGGTCGTTACACGTTTCGCCAAACTCACGCATCTCGAGCGCCAGCAGCTGCGCGCGCTCCAATTCCCCGACAGCGTAATAATATAGCCACTGGCCGGAAAGGATCGGCAATAGTTTGTCAGAGCAACTCAGCTCCTGGCACAGCTGCCGCGCACGGGAATAGATTTCAAGTGCCACCAAAGAACCAGGGCTCTGAACGGCACTCAACACCGAACCAAGAACAACGAGCAAGTCAAGCTCGCGTTCTTGGCGCCAAACACTGGCGGGCAGGCTGGAGACCAGGTTAAGACCTTTCCGTAGCAGCGCCTCCGCTTCTATCATGGCAGAACGCGCCAGCGCCTCTTGACCTGCTTTCAACCAATACTCGACTGAGCGCTCGGTCAGGCCCGCCTCGGCGAAATGCTTTGCCAGTTCCGGCTGACGTTCCACCGTCTCGGGAAATCTTGCCTCCAGCGCTTCAGCGGTTTTCCGGTGCAGTTCTTGCCGTCGACCGCGTAGGAGCGTCTCGTAGGCCGCGTCCTGCACCAGCGCGTGCTTAAACAGGTATGTGCATTGCGGCGGGGTGCCGCGCGCGAAGAGGAGACCGGAGTTTGTCAGCTGCTCCAGTCCCTTTAGCAGCTCCGCCTCCGGCAGGTCTGCGATGCCGGCAATCAGCTCATGCGCAAACTCCCGCCCGATCACCGCGCCCTTTTGCGCAACGTCCTTCGCTGCCGGCCCAAGCCGATCCAGCCGCGCGATCAGCGAAGCATGCAGCGTCGCGGGCACGGAGAGCGCCGGGGGTGGCGCGGATGACAGCGCGTTCGCCACACCCGCTCCGGCCTCGATCACCGCCCTTGTCACTTCCTCAATAAACAGCGGCACGCCGTCCGTGCGCTCGGCGATCTCCCGGGCGATCCCGGCGGGTAACGCGGCCCGGCCTGCGATTGCGGCAATCATCGTCGCTGCGTCGCGCCGGTCGAGCCGGGTCAGAGCGAGCGAGGTCACATTCGCCTGCCCAGTCCAGGGCGGCTGGAATTCGGGACGGAACGTTGCCAGCAGCAGCACCGGCAGGCGTTCCAGCTGTTCGATGCCGCGATCGAGCCACTCGCGCGACGTGGGGTCGATCCAGTGGATGTCTTCGAAGATCACTAGCACGGGTTGCTGCGCCGCGAGCCCGCAGATGTGCGCCACAAGCGCGACGAGTGTCCGCTCGCGCCGCGCCTGCGGGCTCGTTTGCTGAAGCCGCTCCCGCTGATCGGTCGGTATTGAAAGCAGATCCGCAATCAGTCCGACAGCTTCTTCCGTCGCATTTGACTGCGCGAGCAACGAGGCAAGCTTGGTGCGCTTGGCGTCGTGGTTGTCGTCAGGCGCGAAACCCGCCGCCCGCTCCAGCTGACTGATAATGGGATAGAGCGCACTGTCCTGATGATGCGGCGAACAGAAAAAGCGCAACTCGCTGTGCGTCTCTCCCGCAATGGCATCCCGAAATGCGCGGGTGAGACGCGACTTGCCGATGCCCGGCTCGCCGCTGATCAGTACCACTTTGCTGCTGCCCGTCTTAGCCTTCGACCAGCGGCGGAGCAGCAGTTCCAATTCTTCGTCGCGCCCGAGCAGGTCCGTAATGTCCGGGCCGTGCAGCGCCTCGAACCGCCCTTCGGCTATGCCTTCTCCCATCACTTGCCAAGCTTCGATGGGCTCGCCGGCAGCATCCGTTGCAATCGACGCAGCCGCGCGGCATTCAAAAAGCCCACCCACGAGACGCCGCGTGCTGGCCGAGATCAGCATCGCATCCGGCTCGGCATTGGATGCCAGTTTGGCCGCAATATTGGCCGCTTCGCCCAAGCGCGCCGGGCGTGCCCTTTTGGCCGCCGACCACGGCGAGCCCGGTTGCCACGCCGATGCGAATTTGCAAGGCCCCGAGTTGGCCCATGTCGATCTGGTCCCTTGCCGCAACCAGTTTCAGCGCAGTGCGCAGCGCGCGTTCCGCCTGGTGCTCATCGGCCTGCGGATGGCCGAAATAGACCAGAACTCCATCGTTCAGCACCCGGTCGATGGTCCCGCCCGCCGGAGTGACCACGGTTTAGCAGTATTGGTGAAAATCTGCGAGCAGTCGTTGCAAATCTTCCGGATCGCGCTGTGCCCGCGCGAAGGCCGGGCCTGTAAGCGCACAGTGCAGGATCGTAAGCTGGCGTCGTTCGGGAGCGGCGGGCGGACTTGGCTGCGACGCTGGTCGGTGCTGTCTCGGTCAGCCTCCGCAATCGGCGCGCCGTCGCCTCTGCCGTCACCTTGGCAGCAAATTTGTAGCCACTGCCGGGCATCGTAACGATCAGGCTCGGCCGCTTCGGGTCGGGCTCGATCTTCCGGCGCAGCCGCACCACCAGCATGTCGATGCTGCGGTCGTACGAACTCGGCATCGCGCCCGGCCAACACCTGCAACAACTGATCGCGCGACAGGACCCGCCCGGGCCGCTGCACGAACGCCCGTAGCAGATGAAACTCGCCCCGCGTGAGCGGAACGTCCTTGCCGGCCTCATCGGTCAAGCTATGGCCGGCAACATCCAACCGGAACCCGCCGAACCGCAACACCGGCTCCGGCGCTTCGGCGACCGCTGCCGGCCGCAAAGCCTCGGCAACGCGGGCGGGCAATGCCGTCTCGTCTTCGGGCGAGGAAAGCAGGAACGTCTTGATCGCCCTGGCGTCCAGCGCGGCCGCGAGGCTCTTGGCTTCCGCTTCCAGCCCGTGCGGCGCCACGAGCGCGACCGCCACGCCGTCCAACCCGATGCGGCTTGCGTGCTCCGCGTTCTCGGCGAGCTCGACGCCGTGACCGGCGTCTTTCATCAGCCGCGCCAGCCGGGCTCGCAGCGCGACGTCCCGAGCGACAATCAGTATCCGGCTGCGCATCGGCCTGCCGATCAGCCCCGCTCCCCGTCTGGACGATAGCCGCACAACCGGTGTTCTCTCAAGCTCACGCTTAAGGTCTGATCTCGATGCCCCTGGTTACAGCCCGCTCATTCGTCGTTTCGACCGCCCCCCTGGCGGTAAAAGGCCCGGACGGGCGCCTCGCATGAGCGCAACCTCCATCCCGCCCGGCCCGCAAGCCGCGATCATCGCCTTCGCCATCCGCTTTCGCGGCGTCATCGCCGCGCTGGCCATCGTGCTGATCAGCAGCGGCGTGATCAGCCTGATCGGCGCCAGCTACGACGTGTTTCCCGAATTCGCCCCGCCGCAGGTGGATATCCAGACCGAAGCCCCCGGCCTCACCCCCGAACAAGTGGAGGTGCTGGTCACGCGGCCAATCGAAAGCGCGATCAACGGCGCCCCCGGGCGTCCGCACCATCCGCTCGAATTCGTCGTACGGGCTTTCGGTCGTCACGATATTTTTCGCGCCGAACGCCGATACCTATCGCAACCGTCAGATGGTAGCCGAGCGGCTGGCCATCGCCGCACAACAAATGCCGCAAGGCACGGCGACGCCGACCATGACGCCGCTCACCTCCTCGGCGCAAATGCTGCTGTGCATCGGGCTGACCTCAGACACGCGCTCGCTGATGACGTTGCGTTCGGTGGCCGAGAACGTGGTCAAGCCGCGCCTGCTTGCCGTGCCGGGTGTGGCGGACATTCCGGTGTTCGGCGGCGAGCGGCCGTCGATCCAGGTGCAAATCCATCCCGACCAGCTCGTGCGCCTCAATCTCGGCATGAACGATGTGATTGAGGCAGCGCGCCGTGCCGCCGGTGTGCGGTCCGCCGGCTTTGTGGAGACGCCGAACCAGCGCATCGCTTTTCAAACCAGCGCGCAGGCGCCGACGCCGCGAGACATTGCCCGCACTGCCATCACCCGCGATAGCGGTCCGCTCGTCACCCTGGGTGATGTGGCCGATGTGCGGGCAGCGCCGGAGCAAGCGGTGGGCGGAGCCACGATCCAGGGCAAGCCCGGCGTGGTGCTGAACATTTCCGAACAGTTTGGCGCGAACACACTGAAGGTCACGAAGGCCGTAGAAGCAGCGCTGGCCGACCTTCGCCCGACCTTGCAGGCCGAAGGCATCACGCTGCACGCAAACCTGTTCCGCCCGGCCGACTTCATCACCGCCGCGACCCGCAATATCGGCACGTCGCTGCTGATCGGCGGCATGCTGGTTATCGCCGTCCTGTTCCTGTTCCTGTTCGATCTGCGCACGGCGGCGATTTCCTGCATTGCCATTCCGCTCTCGTTGCTGGCCGGGACGCTTGCCTTGCAGGCGCTCGGCTTCAGCCTGAACACGATGACCTTGGGCGGACTTGCTATCGCCATCGGCGAGGTGGTGGACGATGCAGTGATCGACGTGGAGAACATCGTCCGGCGTTTGCGCGAGAATCGCCGGCTGGCCGCGCCGCGACCGGAATCGCGGGTGATTCTCGATGCCTGCCTGGAAGTGCGCGGCGCCGTTGTCTATGCCACATTTGCAATCATTCTCGTGTTCCTGCCCGTGTTGGCTTTGGGCGGCATTGCCGGGCGGCTGTTCTCGCCCTTGGCGCTGGCCTACATCCTGGCGGTTCTGGCCTCGCTCGGCTGCGCCTTGCTGGTGACACCGGCGCTTTCGGCGCTGCTGCTGGCCGGCCGCCCCTTGCGCCAACGCGACCCGCCCGCCATGCGGTGGTCGCGCGGTGCTTACGAGCTTCTGTTGCGGCGCCTCGCCTTGCACCCGCGCATGGTCATTGGTGCGGCTTTACTGGTCACGGCTCTGGGTTGCGCGGCGCTGCCCTTCTTCGGCGCGGATTTCATCCCCGACCTGAAGGAAGGCCATTTTACGCTGCACATGTCGGCCGTGCCCGGAACATCGCTCGTCGAAATCTCTGCGTCTTGGCACGCTTGTCTCCGAACGCCTGCGCAAGCTGCCGCTCGTGCGCTCCATCGCACAGCGAGCCGGACGTGCGGAACTCTCCGCCGATACCTGGGGCACGCATTATAGCGAGTTCGAGGTCGATCTCCGGCCCGACCTCTCGGGCGACGAAACCGATGCGGGCGAAGCCGCGATCCGCCGCGCGCTGGCGGATTTCGTCGGCGTGAACTTCGCGCTAAAGACTTTTCTCTCCGAGCGGATCGAGGAGACGGTATCCGGCTTCGCGGCCGCGGTCGCGGTCAATATCTACGGCAACGATTTGGACACGCTGGATCGCACCGCAGCGGAAGTGGCGCATGTGCTGGCGGGCATTCGCGGTGCCGTCGATGTCCAGGTGGCCTCGCCACCGGGTCTGCCGCAACTCGCCATTTCGCTTCGCCGCCCGGATCTCGCGCGCCTGGGCCTCGACCCGATGGACGTGCTCGACGTGGTGCGCGCGGCGTATCAGGGCGACGTGGCGGGTCAGGTGTTCGAGGGCAACCGCCCGATCAATCTCATCACCATTCTCGATCCGGCCAGTCGCAACAGCCTGGCGCGCGTCGGCGCCCTGCCGTTGCGCGCGCGCGACGGAACGCAGGTGCGTCTGTCGCAGGTTGCCGATATCTGGGAGGCAACAGGCCGCGAGCAGATCCTGCATCAAGGTGCGCAGAGACTGCAGTCGGTCACGCTGAATGTGGCGGGGCGCGATATTGCCTCGTTCATGGCGGAGGCCCGCCGGCGGATCGAACGAGACGTTACGCTGCCGCCGGAGACCTACATCGATTACGGCGGTGGCGATGTGGCTCGGGCGCAGGCGCAACGTGATCTGCTGATCAAGGCGCTGGCGGCCGGCATCGGCGTTGTGCTGATGCTGTCGATTGTCACCCGCGGCTGGCGGAACCTGCTGTTGGTTTTGGCCAATCTGCCGTTTGCGCTGGTGGGCGGGGTGATCGCCGTGTTTGCGACCGGCGGATTGCTCACCCTCGGCTCCACGGTCGGGTTCGTGACGCTGTTCGGCATCACCTTGCGCAACTCGATCATGATGGTTTCGCATTACGAGCACCTGGTGACGGCAGAGGGATTGGATTGGGGGTTGGAGGCGGCGATCCGCGGCGCCGGCGATCGCCTCACGCCGGTCTTGATGACCTCGCTTGTCACCGGTCTTAGGCTTGCTGCCCTTAGCCATCGGCATGAACGATCCGGGGCGCGAGATCGAAGGCCCGATGGCGGTGGTGATCCTTGGCGGATTGTTCACCTCGCTGGCCCTGAACCTGTTGGTCTTGCCCACGCTCGCGCTCCGCTTCGGCCGTTTCACGCCCGCACGAGACGAGTTCGCGGCGGGGGAGGCGGAGCGCTCAACTCCCTCTCCGCTCTTGGGGGCGGAGAGGGCAGGGTGAGGTGGGGGAACGCGTCGCGGCCCTTCGCTCCGGCATGAAAACACTGCTGATCGTCTTCTACTCCCGGACCGGCGGCGCCCGGCAAATGGCGGAAGCGGCTTGCGCTGCCGCCACGGCCGAACCGGACATCGCCGCCGTCTAGTGGCCGCACCGGAGGCAATTTCTGCCGACGTGCTTGCGGCCGATGGCTACATCTTTGCCTGCCCGGAAAACCTCGCCGCGATGGCGGGGCCGATGAAGGACTTCTTCGACCGCACCTATTACGACGTGCTGGAACGCATCAACGGCCGGCCCTATGCGGCGCTGATCTGTGCCGGCAGTGATGGCCAAAACGCCGCGCGCCAAATCAATCGGATCGTCACCGGTTGGCGATTGCGCGCGATCGCCGAGCCGTTGATCGTCTGCACGCACGCACAAACGCCGGAAGCGATCCTGGCCCTGAAGGTGATTGCGCCGCGGCGATCTCGACCGCTGCGCCGAACTTGGCGCCGCCATGGCCGCCGGCCTGGCGGCCGGCATTTTCTGAGGCGTGGCCACCGATTGACCACCGCCGGGCACGGCAATACGTTCGTCCTAGTTAACAGGCCGTCGATGCCCCGAAGAGGAGACAACCAAGATGCAGGTCTATTTGGACCCGTGCACCGTCAATTGCCGCAAGGTGCTGGCAGGGCTCGATCTCCTCGGCGCCCCGTTTGAAGTCGTGCACGTCGATTACTTCACGGGCGGCCAGAAGAAGCCGGAATTCCTGGCCATCAATCCGAACGGCGCCCTGCCGGCTGCGACCGATGGTGACCTGAAACTGTCGGAATCAAATGCCATTTTGCAATACGCGGTGGACGTGAACCGCGCCTACCAATTCTATCCGCAGGACCTGAAGCAGCGGGCCGACATCAATCGCTGGCTGTTGTGGGAGGCGGCGACCTGGTTCCCGAGCTGCTACGTCTATCTCGTCGAATACGTCGTCAAGCCATTGCTGAAGCAGGAGCCGGATAAGTCAATCGTCGCCAAAGAGGCGCCGAACTGGCACCGTTTGGCCGGCATCCTCGACGCGCGCCTCGCGACCTCGAAATGGCTGACGGGTGATAACGTCACCATCGCCGACATTGCCGTCGCCGCGCCGATGCACGTGTACAAGGTCCAGCGCTTGCCGCTCGCCGAGCACCCAAATCTCGCTCGCTGGATGACGGAGAATGTCGAGCAGTTGCCGTGCTGGCAGCGCACGCAGGGCGCCGTGAACGCGGCACTGCAACTCCAATAGTTTGGATCGAGGCGTTCGTCGGCCACGAACGGACATAGGGCAATTCGCGACGGTGACGTGTCATGACGGTCGAGACCATTGTTCGGGCATCATTCAACTACACACGTGATACCGGTGTCACGCCGGAGGTCTATTTCTATGAGCCGCCGCCGGGAACGCCGGTGCGCACCCCCGGCGACGATACGCACGAAATGCCGATCCACGACGGCTGGTCGCGCGCTGCTGCCTTCTCGCCCGACCGGGAGGGCTTCGCGCTGCGCTCGTTCCGCCCGGCATTCGACCAATGGGATGACGACGCGGCGATCCGCGATCGATTTCCACGCCGAGGCGGCCGAGTTCGTTCGCGCCACAGTCGGCGCGCGGCGCGTGATCGTGTTCGATCACACCATTCGCACCAAGGCCAACCAAGCCCTGCAGACGGCGGAAACCACGACCACCCAGCGCGCGCCGGTGATGCTGGTGCATTGCGACTACACGCCGAACTCGGGTCCGCTGCGCGTGCGCCAGCTTCTGCCGAACGAAGCGGACGCGCTGCTGCAACGCCGGGTCGCGTTCTACAACGTCTGGAAGCCACTGAAGCGGCGCGTCGAAGAAAAGCCGCTGGCGATGTGCGACGCCACATCAACAGCCCGGGAAGATTTCCTGACGATGGCACTGCGCTACCGCGATCGCAGCGGCGAGATTTTCGTGCTGCGTTACGCACCGCAGCATCATTGGTGGTATTTCCCGGGCATGACCCCGGACCAAGCGCTGCTGCTCAAGACCTATGATTCCGAAACCGATGGTCGCGCGCGGTTCCTCGGCCATAGCGCATTCGACGATCCGAACACGGCCCCCGATGCACCGGCGCGCGAAAGCATCGAACTCCGAACCATCGCCTTCTTCTGACGGGCCGCGATGCAAGCCGACCTGTTTTCGTTGCAGGGAAAGGTCGCGCTTGTCACCGGCGGCAACAGCGGTATCGGCTTGGCGCTGGCAATCGCCTTGCGCGACGCGGGCGCAAGAGTAGTGATCGGCGGCAGGCGTGCCGACAGGAACAGAAGCGCGCTGGAGGCGCTCGGGCCGGAAGCCGTCGCATTCGAGCTGGACATTTGCAACGAGGCCTCGGTCGAGCGCGCGATCGCGGGTGCTGTCGAGCAATTCCGGCGGCTCGACATTCTTGTGAACAATGCCGGTTTGGGCCAGCGCGCGTCGGTCATGGAACTCGACCGCGCGACCTGGCAGAGCGTGATCGACACCAACCTGACCGGCGCGTTCCTCTGCACGAAATACGCGGCGCGGCGCATGGCGACGCAGGGCTGTGGCAAGATCATTAACGTGGCGTCGATCTATGCCCTGATCGCCCCGAGCAAGGGCCTGCAAGTCGCCTACACCGTCGCCAAGCACGGATTGATCGGGCTAACGAAGGCAAACGCGGTCGAGCTTGCGCCGCTTGGGATCCAGGTGAACGCCGTCGCGCCCGGCTGGTATTTTACGGAAATGACGGACGAATTGCGCGGCACGCCGTTCGAACTTGCCGTCCGGCAGCGCACTCCATCCGGGCGCTGGGGCGCGACCTCGGACCTGGTTGGCGCAAGCCGCTTCCTGGCTTCATCCGCATCCGATTTCGTGAACGGGGTCGTCATTCCGGTGGATGGCGGTTATCTGGCGAGCGACGGGCTCGATCGCGCGTGAGGAGAAACGACAATATGGAGGAAACGAACATGATCATGTTCCGTGCAGTGTGTGGGGCAGCCTCTCTATCCGCGGCCGTCGCCATCACCACCACAGCCGCAGTGGCGCTGGAGAAAAAGCCGGTGCTATCCCTCGACGTCGCCAGGAAAATGGCGGCCGGATGCGAGCAAAAAGCGCAGCAGCAGGGCTGGAAAATGAACATCGCCGTGGTCAACGACGGCGCCAACCTGGTGTATTTCGAGCACATGGACAACGCCTTCAACGGCAGCATCTACATCGCCCAGCACAAGGCGATGACCTCCGCCAACTTCCCGCGCACGACGCGTCAGTTCGCGGAGATCGCGTTCGGGAAGGAAGGTCAGCCCGGCAAGGTGCCCGGCATTGCCGAAGTTCCCGGCCTGATCGCCTTCGCCGGCGGCCTGCCGATCATGACCGCGGACAAGGTGCAAATCGGCGGCATCGGCGTGAGCGGTGGCACCTCCGACCAGGACGAGGAATGCGCGCAGGCGGGACTGGATGCGGTGAAGGATTTGCTGAAGTGAAGTAAAAGTCCGCTCGTCCGCTGGGTGAAGTTCGGAATGGATCGCGCTCCTTTCCCTCTCCGCCCCGGGGGCGGAGAGGGCAGGGTGAGGTGGGGGTAGCGGCAGCGGCCTCGCAAGCTCCATCGTGAGCACGCGCGGCGTTCCCCTGCATGGGCGGTCCGCTTCAGCCCAAATGGGATTGGCTGCGCGCAACCCACATGAGCGACTTCTGTACCGGGTTCCCCCACCTCACCCCATCCCTCTCCGCCCCGGAGGGCGGAGAGGGAGTTAAGTCTGCCACCGAAACATCCGTCAAAATCACCCGAACCCGATAAACCCCTCCATCCGGCTGATCGGCGGCGCCGCCTTAAGCCGCGCGATGTCGGGCACCGGCCGCGCGGTGCGCGGATCTCCGGCCAGCAGCTTCTCCAGCGAAGCCGCGACGGCAAGCGTGAACGCATCCCCTCCACGCGGCCCGACGATTTGCAAGCCGAACGGCATGCCGGCGCGATCGCGTCCCACCGGCAGCGAAACCGCCGGATGTCCGACAAGCGATACCGCATAAGCCAGCGCCAGCCAGTGGAAATAGGTGCGCGTCGGCTTGCCGTCGATCTCGGCCGGATACAATTCGCGCCAGCTTCGCGGGCTGATCGTGATGGCGGGCGTCAGAATCACGTCATAGTTCCGGAAGAAATCCTGCCAACGCCGGTATAGAATCGTCTGCAACGCATGCCCGTGAGCAACATCAGCGGCCGAATAGCGCAGCCCTTGCTCCACATTGGCGCGCACATTCGGCCCGACATCTCCGGGGCGCGTTTGCACCTTATCCAGATGCGCCGCCAGGAACGCGACGGCGCGCAACACCTCGAACGCCTCGTCGGCTCCTTCGCAGTCGGGTGTCGCATTATCGGCCCGGGCGAACGCACTCCGGAAGCAGCCGGTCTTGTCCGCAAAAGCGTCCGCGATTTGCCGCTCGGTCGGCGCGAAGCCGAAATCGGGCGTGATCGCCACCCGCAGACGTGACAGATCCACCGTGGGGAGTTGCGAGAAATCCGCAGCACGTCGCACCGCGCGCCCGCGAACCGTCGTGGCCAGCGGATCCGCGCCATCATCGCTCGCCATCACTGAAAGCAGCAGCCCGACATCGGCCACGGTGCGGCCCATCGGTCCCAGAACGGAAAGCGGCGACCAGCCCAATGGCCGGCGCTCGTTCGGCACAACGCCGGGGCTTGGCCGGAAGCCAACGATGCCGCAGAACGCTGCCGGATTGCGCAGACTGCCGCCCATGTCCGACCCGGTTGCAAGAGGAACCATATCCGCCGCCAGAGCCGCCGCGGAACCGCCCGAGGAACCGGCGACCGACTTCTCGGGGTCGAACGGATTGCCGGTCGCGCCATAGACCGCATTGCGCGTATTGGCGCCGGCACCGAATTCCGGCGTGTTGGTCTTGCCCACAATGATACCACCGGCGGCGCGGATCGCGGCGACACTCTGCTGGTCGGCTTCCGGCACATGGTCGCGGAAGATCGGGCTCCCGTGCGTTGTACGCAGGCCTTCGGTTTCCTCCAGATCCTTCACCGCCACCGGCAGACCGTGCAGGGGTGGTAAATCCTCGCCGCGCGCCACCGCCGCATCAGCCGCCTTGGCCGCACGCCGAGCGCGCGTGAAATCGCGTGCGACCACGGCGTTGATGGCGTGGTCCACCGCCTCCACCCGCGCGATGCAGCTGTCCAGCAGCTCGCTCGACGCCAGACGTTTCAACCCGATCAGCCGCCGTGCCTCGACGGCGTCCAGGTCGCAGGGCTCGGTCATGTCTCCGCGTCTCCTCCCGCCTCAATATCCCAGCGCCAGCCCGTCCTTGCGCGGGTCGGACGCGCCTATTAGGCAACCACGCACGTGGTCGATCCATATCGCCTGCGCGCCGCCCAAGGGCTTTTCGGTCTCTTCCGGCGCATGACCCATCCGCGCGAGCCGGTCGCGCACCGCGTGGGAAATGCCTCGTTCTACCTGCAACTTACCGCGATACGGGAATAGTCGGGGACAATCGATGGCTTCCTGAAGGTCAAGCCCGTACTCGAGCAAATTCGCCAGGAACAACGCCTGTCCCATGGGCTGGAATTGCCCACCCATGACACCGAACGGCATCACCGGCGCCAGACCGCTGGCACCGCTGCGCATCAGCATGCCCGGAATAATCGTGTGCATCGGACGTTTGCCGGGCGCGATGCAGTTGGGATGGCCGCGCTCCAGCCGGAAACCACAGCCACGGTTGTGCAGCATCACCCCCGAGGCCTGCGCGAGAATCCCCGAGCCGAAACTATCGAACAGCGAATTGATGAAACTGCACGCGTTGCCGTCGCGATCGACGACGCAGAGATAGACCGTGTCGCGATGCCGGGGCAGCACCGCCTCGCCCGGCGCGGGCAAATCGCGCAGCGCGTGATCGTCGCGGATCAGCCCACGTAACGCCGCGAGATAAGCCGGGTCGAGCAATTTGCCGACCGGTACCGGCGCCTGCGCCGGGTCGGCCAGGAACGCATCGCGGTCCCGATAGACCAGCCGCGCCGCCTCAACATGCCGGTGCAAGCGCAGAACGCCGACCGGGCCGTCGGCGGCCGCCTCAAACCCGCCCAGGATGCCGAGCAGCATCAATACCATCAGCCCTTGCCCGTTCGGCGGGCACTGGAACACCTCGTAGCCGCGCCAGGACGCGCTGATCGGCTCCACGAACTGCGCTGCCGTCAGCCCGGCCGAGAAATCCTCTTCGCTGTGCAGTCCGCCGCGCATTCGCAGGGTCGCCACCATGTCGGCGGCGATCGGGCCTTCATAGAACGCCTTGGCCCCTTGCCGCGCGATCGCTCGTAGCGTCTCGGCAAGCGCCGTTTGGCGAAACACGTCGCCCGGCCGAGGCGCGCGGCCATTCGGCAAGAATGCGTCCGCGCCGGTTTCCCGCAGTTTTCCCTCGACCCTCTCCCAGTCCAAGGCGACGCGCGGATGCACCGGCCAGCCCTCGGAGGCATAGCGGATCGCGGGTTGCAGCAGCTCCTCGAGCCCCTTTCGTCCATGCGCCTTGAGCAGCGTTTCCCACGCGCCAACCGCGCCCGGCACGGTCACGCTATGCGCGGATGTGCCCTCGATGCTCGTGATCCCCTGCCGCTCGTACCAGTCGATTGTCGCCGCCGCTGGCGCTCGGCCGGAGCCGTTCAGCGCGATCACCCGCCCGCCGCCCGACGGCGCGTAGAGGCAGAAGCAATCGCCGCCGATGCCCGTCGATTGCGGTTCGATCACGCACAGCACGGCGCAGGCGGCAATTGCGGCGTCCACCACATTGCCGCCCGCGCGCAGCACGTCCAGTGCTGTAAGCGTCGCCACCGGCATGGACGTGGCCGCCATAGCGTTGGTGGCGTAGACCGGGCTGCGTCCCGGAAGGTGGAAGTCGCGCATGGGCGGGGGGCTCCGTCGATCGGCTGCGGCGGACACTGGCGGGCGCGAACCCGGTTGGCAACCGGCCCCGCGGTCATGGCAACATGGCGCCGCAGCGTTGCGAGAGGCGTGCAGATGAGCAGCAGCGGAACCATCGTCTTTGGCGACTTCCAGCGCGTGGACATCAGGGTGGGCACGATCATCGACGCCGAGCCCTTTCCCGAAGCGCGCAAACCCGCGCTCCGGCTCAGCATCGACTTCGGCGCCGAGATCGGCGTGAAGCGCTCCTCCGCCCAGCTCACCGTGCATTACCGGTGCGATCAGCTGATCGGGCGTCAGGTGTGCGCGGTGGTGAATTTCCCGCCGCGGCAGATCGGGCCGTTTGTCAGCGAGGTGCTGACGCTCGGCTTGCCGGACGAGGACGAAGCGGTGGTGCTGATCAAGCCGGACTTCAAAGTGCCGAACGGCTCGCGTCTGTTCTGATGCCGACGCATTACTACACCGTCACCTGGGATCAGCTGCACCGCGACGCACGTGCGCTCGCCTGGCGCCTGATCGAGCGCGGGCCGTTCACCGGCGTGGTCGCGATCACGCGCGGCGGGCTGATCCCGGCCGCGATCGTCGCACGCGAATTGGATTGCCGGCTGGTGGAGAGTGTCTCGATCGTAAGCTACGCCGGCGACTCTGCTGACCTTCGCACAGAGCCGGTCGTAATCAAGCCTCCCTCGCGCCGGGGGCGACGGAACCGGATTCCTGATCATTGACGACCTGGTTGATACCGGTAGCACCGGGCGCATTGTCCGCGCCCTGCTGCCGTGCGCGCATTTCGCCTGCGTCTATGCCAAGCCAGCCGGGCGCGGCGTGGTGGATACGTTCATCACCGAGGTTTCGCAGGATACGTGGATCCTGTTCCCGTGGGATACCGAACCGCAATTCGTCGAACCGCTGGCACGGCGCGGGATGCGGTAATGCACCGGTATCAATCGCGGAGAATCGCCACGGCGCGGGTCCATCCGGCCGAGCCGCGATGCACCTTCACGGGGAAGCAGACGATCTCGAACCCGTCGGGCGGCAGCAATTCCAAATTGTGCAGTTTTTCGAGATGTGAGTAACCGATCTCGCGCCCGGCGCGGTGGCCTTCCCAGATCAGGCTGGCATCACCCGTCTCGGCCACAAGCTGACGGGTGAACGAAAACGGTGCGTCCCAGCTCCATCCGTCGGTGCCGACCAGGCGGATGCCCCGCTCCAGCAACCAAAGCGTGGCGGCCTTGCCCATGCCGCAGCCGCGGTCCACGAAATCGTCCTCGCCATAGCGCGCGCCCGCCTGCGTGTTGACCACCACGATCTCCAGCGGGCGTAGCGTGTGGCCGATGCGCTTGAGTTCGGCCTCCACATCGCCCGGTTTGGCCACATAGCCATCCGGGAAGCCGCGAAAATCCAGCTTCACCGCCGGCTGGTAGCACCATTCGAGCGGCACCTCGTCGATGCGCCAGGACGGCTCCCCACCCGGGCGAAGCGCGTGGTTCATCGATGAAAAATAGTGGTACGGCGCATCCAAATGCGTGCCGTTATGCGTGCTAATCGTGCAGCGCTCGACGGCTGCGAATTCGCCGTCCGGGAACTGATCCACGCGCACGCCCATATACTCGGCCATTTGCGGCGCCGTCTGATGATGGTCCTGGTACTCGATCTGCGGCAGCATGTGCGGTGGATCGCTTTTGATCCCCGCCTTGAGCGGCACCGAAATGTCGATCAACCGGCGCGGCATGGGCGTGCTCCCTATTCGCGGGGAGATAGCCTCAGCCCTCTGCTGTGATCACGCAATACCGACAAGCAGGCGAGATCAGGCGCTGGCATCTCCGGGGCGTAAGCGCGCGCAGCGCGAGTCCGGCAGCTTGCGTGCCCGGCCGGCGGTCGCGATGACGCCTACGATCAGGGCGGAAACCGCAACCCAGTGGGCCGGACGCAAGCCAAAGCGCAGCGTTTCGTCGGCGGCCAGCACGCGCCAGGGGTTCACGCCCGTCGCAAGTCCGTACCAGGCGAACTCGAGTCCGGCAATGGCCAAAGCGGCGAGCAGCGCCAGCACTGGATAGACAAGGAGACTGCGCCGCCACCGCTCCGGCATCAAACGCCAGAGCATCAGCCACACGAACAGGCCGGCAATGATCATCGCCTCGCTGACATCGCGCTTCGACTGGATCGCGTAATGCAGAAGCGCGATCGTGCCGATCACGTAGGCAAAGCGGTGCAGGCGCTTCCACCAGGCGCCCATGCGCCGCGTCATCGCGTCGGTCGAGGTCGCGGCCAATGCCACCAGCCCGATCAGCGCGACCAAGCCGATCGTCAGGTAGAAGCGATGCACGATCTCCGAGACGACGTGCAGCGGGCGAAAGTTCTCATAGACAACGAACAGCGAGAGATGGATCAGACCATAGGCGCAGGCCGTTACGCCGACTATCCGCCGCAGCAACGGCAGCTTCGGCCAGTCCAGCACCAGCCGCGCCGGAGTAATGGCCAGTGAGATCAGCAGAAAGCGGATCGTCCAGAGCCCGGTCTCGTGGATCGCTTCCTTGACCGGCTGGGCACCCGCCTGACCCGTGGCCAGCCAGTAGATCAGCACGACCCCCGGTGCCATGCAGCCGAGCAGTGTCGCGGTCTTCAGCCGGGAGAAGCGGCCCTGCCGGTCGCGCCACGGCGCCACCTTGCGCCGCCGTATCACCCTGCCCGACACTGCACCGCGTGCCGCCGTCACCCCCATCCCCGCTTCCTTTCTTTTGCTCCGCTCTGTCCCGCTAGACGATACGGCGTTACGGTTCATGCGGATGCGGGGCGGTGCCGAATTGTAACGAAGTGTGTTCAGGGCACCAGCGCGCCCTGGTTGTTCAAATAGAGCGCATAAACCGATGTGCTCGCGGTCATGAACAGCCGGTCACGCTTGCGCCCGCCGAAGCAGAGGTTGGCGCAGACTTCGGGCAGATGGATTTTGCCGATCAGCTCGCCATCCGGCGCGTAGCAGCGCACGCCGTCCTCTTTCGGATCACCCCAGCCCATCGCCGCCCAGATATTGCCGTCCGTGTCGGCACGGATGCCGTCTGTCATACCCGGCGCGAAATCCTCGGCGAAAATGCGTCCACCGCGCAGGCGTGCGCCGTCTACGTCAAAGGTGCGGATATGCGACGGGCCGCCATGTGTGATCCCCGTATCAACGATATAAAGGCGCTTTTCGTCAGGAGAGAAGCAGATCCCGTTGGGGCGCGCGAAGTCATCCGCAACGACCGACGCCACGCCGTTGCGCGGATCCAGCCGATACACGTTGCGCGGCAGCTCCGGCTCGGCGCGATGGCCTTCATAGGGACCGTCGATGCCGTAGCCAGGGTCGCTGAACCAGATCGCCCCGTCGGATGCCACGACGACATCATTCGGCCCGTTCAGGGGTCGCCCCGACCAGGTATCGATCAGGACAGTGATCGTTCCGTCGGGCTCCGTGCGGGTCAACCGCCGTGTGTCGTGTTCGCAGGTCAGCAACCGCCCTTCCCGATCGAGCGTATTGCCGTTCGCGTAATTCGACGGAGCGCGAAACACGCTCAGATGCCCGTCTTCTTCCAGCCAGCGCATCATCCTGTCGTTCGGGATGTCGCTCCAGATAAGGCAACGGAAGGCCCGCACATAGACCGGCCCCTCGGCCCAACGAAACCCGGTGGCAACTCGCTCGATGGCCGCGTTGCCCTGCTTGTAGACGAAGCGCTTCTTATCCAACACCTCTATACGAGTGTCCGGGTAACGTGTCTCGGGCAGGTTCCCCAACGGGAGATGGTTCGCCGGCGCAGCGTGCATGGAATCCCTTGATCCTATGCTTTCGGATTGAGCCATCAGGACGGTTCCCCTGCCAATGGAACTGGCGCGGGCGTGACCTTCGCCGCTCCGGGCGCTTTCGTCGTGACGAAAACCTCAAGGTATTCGCCATCAATGCCGCGCCTGCGGTCGCGCAGCACGTATGTGCAGGTGTTGCAGCCTGACCATGTTTCGATCAGGTCATCGAAGTCGGCGCCATAGTCCCATGTGACCAAACTGCGGCCGTCGCCGATCGGATTGCCGTGATATTGCGGCTCCAGCAGATGCTCTATGTGCTTGCCGTTGCTCCGCGCGCGCGGATAGCTCTTCAGCAAGTGCTTGTGCTTCGGTGCGGTGAATATATGCAAACCGTCCGGTCGGAGAACACGCATGATCTCGGCAAGTGCGCGGTCGGGCTTGAAGACGTGTTCCAGAACGTCCTGGGTTATGAAGATGTCGAAGGAGTTCGAACTCAAAGGTCAGCAACTCCAGGTTCTCGCACCTGTGCGCATCGTTGTAAGAGCCCGGCGCAATGTCTTCAAAGAAGAATGAATAGCTATATCGACGGCACTGAGCCGCGAAAAAATTCAAAGTGGGGGAGCTTTCGTGAATTGTTGCATCGCGCCATCTTGGTTCCACCGTGTTCAAAACTTCAATGAGTGCCCTCTGTCGCGGAATACTGGCGCAGCGATCACAAAGGTATTGATCGCGCAACCACTCCCCGTGCGCCGTGAACGTGGTCGACCGCATGCATACCGGACAAAATCCATTGTTCTTGAAAGCGATGTCGACGCCCTGCCCCGGCATGGAGATTCTCAGTTCCGGCTTAACATCCGCCCCAGCGGCCGGCCGCCAAATATGTGGACGTGAAAATGCGGCACCTCCTGGCCGCTATCGGCGCCCATGTTCGCGAGCAGTCGATAGCCCGGCGTCTCAAGTCCGAGTTGTTTGGCGATTTGGCCGATCGCCCGCGTGAATCCGGCGATCTCCTCCGCACTCGCCTTGGCGCTGAAATCCGCGAATGAGCACCACTTCCCCTTGGGCACGACCAGTACATGCACGGGCGCCTGGGGATTTATGTCTTGGAACGCGAACGCCCATTCATCCTCGTACACTTTCCGGCTGGGAATCTCGCCCCGCAGAACGCGCGCGAAAATGTTTAAATCGTCATAGGGCGGCAGCCCGCTTACCGGCATGTTGGTTCTCCCCACCGTTCGGCGTCAGGGGATTTTCGTCGTCTCCAGGCCGAAGGCAACCGACGGATCGCGCGCGCGGGACGCCTTCTCGGTAATGCCGCTCACACCTTCGCGCCGCTTCAGCTCCGCCCAGACCTGATCGGGATGCACACCGCTAGCCACCCACAACACCAGCAGGTGATAGAGGACGTCGGCGCTTTCGGCCACCACCCCCGTGCGGTTGCCGCCCACCGCCTCGATCAGGCACTCCACAGCCTCCTCGCCAAATTTCTGCGCGACTTTGGCACGACCGCGCGACAACAGCCGCGCCGAGTGGCTGATCGCCGGATCGGCTGTGCGCCGGTCCATCACGACTTCGAACAACCGGTCAAGGACCGTACACCCGGATCCGGCGGTAAGCAGAGGCGCGCGCGACCGCTGCACCTTGTTTGTTGGCTTCTTCCCTGCCTCCTTGGCGGGCTTCCTCTTCGCCGACTTCGCCATCGAAGTTCCTTCAGACCGGCTGCGGTGAGTGCCGGACCGGCAAGCCGGACCTGTGCAGCGCCGACTTCACTTCCGTAATGGTAAATTTGCCGAAATGGAATACGCTTGCGGCCAGCAGCCCCGTCGCGCCGGCATGCGCGCCTGCGACGAAGTGCTCCAACGTGCCGACACCTCCCGAGGCGATCACCGGCACACGCACCGCTTCGCAAACAGCGCGCAGGAGTTCGACGTCAAAGCCCTGACCCGTTCCGTCACGGTCCATGCTGGTCAGCAGAATTTCGCCGGCGCCGCGCGAAGCCGCTTGCCGGCACCATGCGACCGCATCAATCCCGGTGCCGCGCCGCCCGCCATGCGTGAACACCTCCCAACTCCCCGATACCGCCCGCTTGGCATCCACTGCGACGACGACGCATTGGCTGCCGAATTTCGCCGCTGCCTCGCCAACCAATTCGGGCCGGGCGACGGCCGCCGAGTTCATGCTGCATTTGTCCGCTCCGGCCAGCAGAAGTCGCCGCATGTCGTCCGTCGAGCGCACGCCCCCACCGACGGTGAGCGGCAGGAACAGGCGCGCGGCGGTGCGCGAAACAACGTCCAGGATCGTGTCCCGGTTCTCGTGGCTCGCCGTGATGTCGAGGAAGCAGAGTTCGTCCGCGCCGGCCTTGTCGTAGATTGCCGCCTGCTCGACCGGGTCGCCGGCGTCGCGCAGCGAGACGAAGTTCACGCCTTTGACGACGCGCCCATCCTTCACGTCCAGGCAGGGAATAATTCGCAGCTTCAGCATGCGAAGACTTTTTGTTGCCTTCCCGGGACTTTTGCGTCGTCGCCGAATCGCGACAGCCCAAGTCTCATTGACATACCGGCGGGCGCTTTGTCAGCAAATCCGGCTGGGCCGGTTCCTGAGACAAAAGTTTGGGATTGAGGCGGTAGAACTCGCTCAGCTCAGTCCTAACCCGGCCGCCTGCCGCGATTCCCCGCTGCCTCCTCAAAATGATGCCCCACGCGTAGCACGGTCGCGTCCCCCCATGCGGGGCCGACGAACTCCAGCCCCAGCGGCAAGCCCGCGGCATTGAAGCCGCCGCAAACCACGAGCGAAGGGACCGCAGCGACATTGGCGACCGTCGTCGGGAACGGGCGAACAAAGCCTTCGTCCGGACGTTGCTCGGCAAGCAGCGGCGCGGCATCTACCGTAGGTAGAGACAGCAGCACGTCAAACCGCTCGAACAGCGTCGCCATTTCCGCGATTAAGTCGGTACGCTTGCGTTGCGCGGCAATGTAATCCGCGGCGCTGATCAGCGCTCCGGCGAGCACGCGTATGCGGAACGCACGCGAAAACTCATCCAGATTGGTCCGCAGGTTGGATTCGTGCAGCGCATACGCTTCTGCGGTGATGATTACCCGGCCCACTGCGTTGAAAGCCTGCACCGGCGGCAGGGTCGCGTCCCTCACCTCGCAGCCAAGATCCTCCAGCACGCGCACGGCCTCGTTAATCATCTTCAGCATCTCGGTCGAGGCCGGCACGTCGCGCTCATAGAAGCGGCGCAGCAGCCCAATGCGCAAACCCTTAACCGGTGCGGCGATGGCGCGCGCATAAGAAACCGCCGGAGCCGCAACCGAGGCCGGGTCGGCCGGATCATGTCCGGCGATTGCGTCGAGCAGCAACGCGCAGTCCTGCGCCGTCCAGGCCATCGGCCCCGCCGTATCCAGGCTCGGCGCAAGGGGGATCACGCCGCGGCGGGAAACAAGGCCGGGCGTGGGCTTGAACCCGGCGATCCCGCAATAGGCCGCCGGCAACCGGATCGACCCGCCCGTGTCCGAGCCGAGTGCGCCGAGTGCCAGCCCGGCCGCGACCGCCGCGCCTGAGCCGGAGCTGGAGCCGCCGGTATAACGGCGGGGATCCCACGGATTGCGCGCGGGTGGCCAGGGCAGATCGAAGGCGGGGCCGCCGATCGCGAATTCATGCGTGGCGAGCTTGCCCAGCATCACCGCCCCGGCGAGTGCCAGCCGGCGCACGGCCTCGGCGTCTCGATTCGGGACGTTTTCGGCCAGCAAGCGGGAATGCGCCGTGGTCCGCACCCCTGCGGTTTCGTAAATATCCTTGTACGCCACGGGAATGCCGAGCAGCGGCGCCTTGCGCCCCGAACGGACGGCGCGCTCCGCGGCCCGCGCTGCCGCCAGCGCCGCCCGGTCGGTCACGGTGACATAGGTATTCAGCGTCGGATCGACGGCGCCGATCCGCTCCAAAAGCGATCGTGTGAGTTCCACCGGGGAGAGTTTCTTTGCGGCTATAAGCCGACCGGCCTCGGCGATGGTCAGGAACGGGAGGGCATCACCCCTCATCGGCTCTTGCGAGGTCGCTTGCGCGGCGGCACGGGAGCACGTTGCCGTTTCGCGACGGGTTGCGGCTTGGCCGGGCGGCGTTTCCGCGGCGCCGCTTCGGTCGCCTTGGTCACTTCGGCGCGGGCGGACGGCGTGGGCGGTGGCAGCCGGAAGACATAGGCCTGGTCGTCCGCCAAGGGGCGTGCGCGCGGAATGTCCGCCAGCAGGGCCGCCACCTGTCTCCAGGCCAGCACCAGAATCCGCCATTTGCCCGGGGTTCAGCGCCAGCCCGGCGCGGCCGACCAGCGCCTGCATGTCGGCGGAACTCGGCGGCGCGGGGAGCTTATCCGGGTCGGGCATGCGATTGAAGCCATGGCGGAACAACTCCGCCACCCTATCGGCCCGGCACCGCAGCGGCAAGGCGAAGATCGACTTCGGCGCCGCTTGCCCCTCTGGCGCGCGGGCCGCGACCGCCGGACAATACGCGCAGTGCCAGGGAGGCCGATCGCTATGGATTTCGCACTCAGCCCCGACCAGCAGCAGATACGCGACCAGGTGTCCCGCCTCTGCGCCCGGTTCGACGACGCCTATTGGCTGGAGCACGACCGCACGGCCACGTTCCCGCACGACTTCCATCGCGCGATGGCCGAGGCGAGCTGGCTCGGCATCGCCATGCCGGAAGCCTATGGCGGCGCTGGGCTCGGCGTTTTGGAGGCCGCCCTGATGATGCAGGCGGTCGCGGAATCGGGTGCGGCGATGTCTGGCGCCTCCGCCGTGCATATGAACATCTTCGGCCTCAACCCGGTGGTCGTGTTCGGGACAGATGCACAGAAGGCGCGCATGCTGCCGCCCTTGATCGCGGGCGAGGACAAGGCGTGCTTCGGCGTGACCGAGCCCAACGCGGGGCTGAACACGACCGAGATCACCACGCGCGCCGAAAAGCTCGGTGATCGCTACGTGATCAACGGCCAGAAGATCTGGACCTCGACGGCGCAGGTCGCCAACAAGATTCTGCTGCTCGCGCGCACCACCCCGCTCGATCAGGTGAAGCGCAAAACGCACGGGCTCACGCTGTTCTACACCGATCTGGACCGCGCGCGGGCGGAGGTGCGGCTGATCCACAAAATGGGCCGGCACGCGGTGGACTTCGAACATGATCTTCTTCGAAGACATGGAAGTCCCCGAAGAGAACCGGATCGGCGCCGAGGGGGAAGGCTTCCGCAACCTTCTGCATGGGCTGAACCCGGAGCGCATCCTGGTCGCCGCCGAGGCCATCGGCATCGGCCGCGTGGCGTTGCAACGTGCCGCGCGCTACGCGCGCGAACGTGTGGTGTTCGGCCGCCCGATCGGCCAGAACCAGGCGATCCAACACCCGCTCGCACAACGCTGGGCCGAGCTGGAGGCGGCGAATCTAATCATGCTGAAGGCGGCATGGCTTTATGACACCGGCCAGGAATGCGGGGCAGAGGCGAACGCCGCCAAGTTCCTCGCCGCCGAAGCCGGCTTCCACGCATGCGAACAGGCGGTGTTGACGCATGGCGGCATGGGCTATGCGCAGGAGTTCCATGTTGAGCGCTATTTCCGCGAGGTGATGATCGCACGCCTGGCACCCGTCAGCCCGCAGCTTGTGCTGAGCTATCTGGCCGAGCGCGTGCTCGGGTTGCCGAAATCGTATTGATTGCCGCGGATGCAGGGCTCACCTAGTCTCGGGGCGTGAGCCGCCAGAATGACCGTGTGGTGATCGTCGGCGCCGGCCATGCCGGAGGGTCGGTTGCCGCCCTGCTGCGCCAATTCGGTTGGACCGGCCCGATTGTCCTGATCGGCGAGGAACCTGTCCCTCCTTACCAGCGGCCACCCTTGTCCAAGACGTGGCTGAAGGACGAAACCCCGCTAGCCAGCATCGCGCTCCGTCCCGTCGCGTTCTACGCCGATAACGGGATCACGCTGAGGCTCGCGACGAGCGCCATGGGCATCGACCGCGCCGCCGGTCGGGTCGTTCTTCCGGACGGGACCATCGAACCATACGATTGGCTCGTGCTCGCGACAGGCGCCCGGCCGCGACGGCTCGAACTGCCGGGTGCCGATCTTGCCGGCGTGCTCGAACTCAGGACCGTGGCGGACGCCGGTCGGCTGAAAGCCGCGCTTGGCCACGGCCGGCGGTTGGCGGTGATCGGCGGCGGCTATATCGGCCTGGAGATAGCCGCCTCGGCGCAGGCGCTGGGGGCCGAGGCGGTCGTGATCGAGCGCGAGGAGCGGCTGATGATGCGCACGGCCTCGCCCGAAATCGCCGCATTCTTTGCGGCACAGCACCGAACGCGCGGGGTCGGCCTGCATCTCGGTGCGCAAATCGAGGCCATTGAAGGCACTGCGCAGGTGAGCGGCGTCCGGCTTTCGGACGGACAGCTCATTGCAGCCGAGACGGTTTTGGTGGGCGTCGGCGCGGCGCCGGATGACGCGCTGGCGCGCGCGGCGGGCCTGAACTGCAACGATGGCATCATCGTCGATGCCAGCGCACGCACCAGCGATCCCGCGATTTACGCAATCGGTGATTGCACGCGGCGCCCGCTGCCGCTGTATCAGGCAACCGGCCGGCTCGAAAGCGTGCCCAACGCGCTCGAACAGGCCAAGCAGGCGGCGGCGACGATTTGTGGGCGGCCGCTGCCCGCGCCCGAAGTGCCGTGGTTCTGGTCCGACCAATACGATTTGCGGCTACAGATTGCCGGACTGCCGCTCGGTGCCGTGCAGGTCGTGCTGCGGGGGCGTCCCGATGCGGCACCTCTCGCGGCCTTCCACCTGGACGCCGATGGCCGCATACTGGCGGTCGAAGCGGTCAACGCGGCGCCCGAATTCATGGCCGGTCGCGCGCTGATCGGCCGCCGGGCCAGGGTGGCGCGCGAGCGACTGGCCGATACGGCGGTTTCAATGAAAGACGTCATCGCCTGACGACGCGGTGCAAAGGACGAGAGCAGAGAAGACATGCCGAAGGTCACGTATATCGAACATAGCGGCGCCGAGCATCCGACCGAGGTTCCCGAGGGCCTGTCGGTGATGCGAGGCGCGGTGAACAACAACGTGCCCGGCATCGACGCTGACTGCGGCGGCGAGTGCGCCTGCGCCACGTGTCACGTCTATGTTGATCCGGCGTGGCTCGATCGGATCGGCACACCGCCGCCGGGTTCGCAGGAGGAGACTATGCTGAGCTTTGCCGCGGCCGCCGAGCCGAACTCTCGCCTGTCTTGTCAGATCAGCATGCGTTCGGAACTGGATGGGCTGGTCGTGCGCATGCCGGAAGGCCAGCATTGAACGGAACGCAGTAGAGCGAAGGGAGCAAATTCCATGAATGCGCCGGTGCATTTCGACCCGGTCGAGGACGCATACGCGACGCCGATCGAGAAGCTGGATGTCAGCGATCCCAAGCTCTACCAAAATGACATCTGGTATCCGTATTTCCAGCGCCTGCGGCGCGAGGCGCCGGTGCATCGGTGCGAAAACGGGATGTACGGCTCGTTCTGGTCGCTCTCGAAATACAAGGAGATCATGTATGTCGAGACGCACCAGCAAATTTACTCATCGGCCGCGCATCTAGGCGGCATTTCCGTCACGGATCGCGCCACCGAGTACCGCCGCGCCAGCTTCATCTCTATGGACCCGCCGAAGCACGATGAGCAGCGCAAGGTGGTAAGCCCGGTAGTCGCTCCGGCAAACCTGCAACGCCTCGCCGGCACGATCCGCGAGCGCACGCAGCGGGTGCTGGACGGGCTACCGCGCAACGAGACATTCGATTGGGTGCCGATGGTCTCGATCGAACTGACGACGCAGATGCTGGCGACCTTGTTCGACTTCCCCTTCGAGGAGCGGCGCAAGCTGACCTTCTGGTCCGACGTGTCGGTGATGGATGTGCGCGCGGGCGGGGTGGTGGACTCCGAGCAGAAGCGGCGCGAAATCCTGGAAGAGATGCTCCGGACCATGAGCGCGCTGTTCTACGAACGGCAGCGCCTGGAACCGCGACCGGATCTGATTTCCATGCTCGCGCATGGCGAAGCCACGCGCGACCTGCCGCACATCGACCCGGAGGAGTTTCTCGGCAATCTGATGCTGCTGATCGTCGGCGGCAACGATACGACGCGCAACTCCATGACCGGCGGGGTCTGGGCGCTGAACAAGCATCCCGACGAGTATCGGAAACTGCGCGGCAATCCCGATCTGATCCCGAGCCTGGTGCCCGAGATCATCCGCTGGCAGACGCCGGTCGTGCATATGCGGCGGACGGCGCTGGCGGATGACGAAATCGGCGGCAAGCCGATCCGCAAGGGCGACAAAGTGGTGATGTGGTACATCTCCGGCAATCGCGACGAGGAGGCGATCGAGCGGCCCGACGACTTCATCATCGACCGCCCCCGGCCGCGCCAGCACCTGTCCTTCGGCTTCGGCATCCACCGTTGCGTCGGCAACCGTCTGGCGGAGCTTCAGCTTGCCATTCTCTGGGAGGAGATCCTGAAGCGCGACATGGTGATCGAACTCATGGGCGAGCCGGGGCGGATCTACTCGAACTTCATCCACGGTATTTCGTCGCTGCCGGTGAGGATCGCCGGGTAAGAGACCCGACCCGCAGACTTCCCATCCCCTTGCGGGAGGGGTCAGGGGGAGCGGTCGAAACGAAAGACGCGATGAGATGAATCCGTCGGAGTAAGTCATGCGGATCGAGTCGGCTTTCCTTTTCGATCTCGACGGCACGCTGGTGGATACCGTCTATCACCACGTGCTGGCGTGGAAAGAAGCGCTGGACCGGGAGGGGATCGCGCTCTCGGTTTGGCGCATTCATCGCCGCATCGGCATGAGCGGAGGGCTGTTCACCAATCAGCTTCTGCGCGAAACCGAAATGGAGATCAGCCCCGAAAGGGTCGAACGTCTGCGCCAGTTCCATACCGCGGCCTATCAGCGCATGGCGGGCGAAATCCGTCCGTTGCCCGGCGCGCAGGCTCTGCTGGCCGCGCTCGATCGCGCCGGGATTCCCTGGGCGATCGCGACCAGCGGGCGCATTGAGACGGCCGGACCCAATCTGGCTACGCTGGGCGTCGATCCGGCCAAAGTTCCGGTCGTTACGCGTGATCAGGTGAAATACGCCAAGCCCGACCCGGACCTGTTTTTGGCCGCGGCGGCCAGGCTCGGCGTCCCGATCGAGCATTCGGTCGTCGTGGGTGACAGTATCTGGGACATGTTGGCCGCCCGCCGATGCCGCGCGCTCGGTGTCGGGCTGCTCTCCGGCGGCTACGGACAGGAAGAGCTGGAGCGGGCCGGCGCGGCGCGGGTGTACGAGGATCCGGCCGATCTGCTGAAGCACCTCGACGAGGTCGGCGGCCGCCGGTGAGCGATCAGCTCAGGTCGATGGCGTAGCGCTTCAGGTCATCAAGCGCGCAATAGGCGAGCGTGCTCTGTTCGGTCGCGCGCAGCACCACGCGCGGCGCCATTCCCGCCTCGAACGCTTCTTGCCAGCGTGGCGCGCACAAGCACCAGCGATCGCCCGGCCGCAATCCCGCGAACCCCAAATCCGGGCGTGGCGTCGAAAGGTCGTTGCCCTGCGCCTTGCTGAACGCGAGGAACTTTGCCGTCACCTCGGCGCACACGGTATGGCAGCCCGAGATCCTCGGGGCCGGTATGACACCCGCCCGAACGGTAGAACCCGGTCAGGGGCTGCAAGGAGCATGTCTCCAACGGTGTCCCAAGCACGTTCCGCGCCGCGCGACCCCCGCCATTCCCTGATCCTGCATCGAGCGGCATTGCTGGTCTCCCTTCCTTGCCGGACTTTAGCCTCGGGGTGGGCACAGAAGGAGGGTCAGAAATGCCCTCCCGTCGGTCGTGCCTCGCTTCCATGAAGAGCCTAACGCATTGCGAGCGGTCCCTATCACCCCTTTCGCATCCGACGTTTCGAAACGTGGTTACGGGTCATAGTTCAAACGATGCAGCGCGCGCTGGACCCGGCGGCTAAAGAGTTGCTGGCGGACTTCACGAAGCGGCTTACCTGGACCTGAGCCGAATGAGCGGCAAGGGGCAGGTGCGGAAGTTGGGTATGGTCAGGGGGCGAAGTGGGCGCTTCCAACATAAAATATCGGTTCAGGGACGTTATTGAGAAACCGAGGTCGAGAATGTCGTACCAGTGACGTGAGACGATGTTTTGTGGTTGTATCTGATGGCCAACGCCTGCATTTAACAGAAAGCCAACAGCAAAATATAGTATAGTTAGGACGTTTAGTCCAATTTGTTCTGCTATAAGAACGGAGTGAATTTTCCAGCGCCACCTATGACCCCAACGAACCCATTCGACTTCCGCAAAATCTATAAGTTCGAAACAGCCGACCAACCAAAGTACTTGGTAGGTGATTGCAATTATCGCAATCCCGCTCACTATCGTTACGATTAGTTTGGCTGACTCTGGATATACTTCGTAAGCTATTAGGCAATTGGCGATAAAGACCAAGGCATTAGCCAAAAAGGTCGCCAGACTGACTGCCCCGGAAGCAATATGCTCAACCGTCTCTCTTGTGCGAGCGGCGATATTTCTGAGTTCTAAATAGCGTCTGGTTTTAGTATGTAATGATCAATGAACGATAATACCGTGAACAGAACTCCAACTACGGGCGGAGCTAGAATGTGGAATAACTCCATACTACGTGATATTTAGGTCTAAATCAAGTTGTACACTGGTAAGTAGCTTTCCGCCAAATCCGTCGTCTCGTTCAACCGACTGCACCCGCAATTTAGCAGTTCCCGGACCATTACTAGCAACGGTAATAGGCTCGTCCTCCGATTTGGGTGAAATGCTTCTCCACTCCTCGAAGGGTGCAAGCCCAATCGGTTGCGGCATTGCTGAATTCAACGAAAGCTCCTCCTGACGGAATCGTAGATCTTACCTGAATGTCTCTCGGATACCCACGCAATGTAGAAACCTTGATCCAATACCTCGATCCGATTCTTACCTCAATCCGATTTCCCTTTGCAGAATCGTAGTAATATCTTTCGAGTTTGATCCCTCGACCCACATACAATGGAATTGAAATGTGGGTCGAGGGATCAAACTCGAAAGATATTACAATTCTGCGAGAGGAATGGGATTGAGGTAGAAATCGGATTGAGGTATTGGATCAAGGTTTCTACATTGCGTGGGTATCCGAGAGGGGTTAGGGTAAGATCGACCATTCCGTCAGGAGGAGCTTTCGTTGAATTCAGCAATGCTGCAACCGATTGGGCTTGCACCTTCGAGGAGTGGAAAGCTTTGCGCCGAATCGGAGGACGAGCCTATTACCGTTGCTAGTAATGGTCCGGGAACTGCTAAATTGCGGGTGCAGTCGGTTGAACGAGACGACGGATTTGGCGGAAAGCTACTTACCATCTAAACTTGATTTTAGACCTAAATATCACGTAGTATGGAGTTATTCCACATTCTAGCTCCGCCCGTAGTTGGAGTTTGTTCACGGTATTATCGTTCATTGATCATTACATACTCGAACCAGACGCTATTTAGAACTCAGAGATATTCGCCGCTCGCACAAGAGTTAAAACGGCACGTATTGCTTAGGGCAGTCAGTCTGGCGACCTTTTTGGCTAATGCCTTGGTCTTTATCACCAATTGTTTCATAGCTTACGAAGTATATCCAAAGTCAGCCAAACTAGTGGTTAAACGATAAGTTGAGCGGGATTGCGATAGAGTCCAATCGCCTAGCAAGTATTTTGGTTGGTCGGCTGTTTCGAACATTTATGAGATTTTGCGGAAGTCGAATGGGTTCCCGTTGGGGTCATAGGTGGCGCTGGAAAATTCACTCGTTCTTATAGCAGAACAAATTGGACTAAACGTCCTAACTAGTACTATATTTTGCTGTTGGCTTTCTGTTAAATGCAGGCGTTCAGGGCCATCAGATACAACCACAAAACATCGTCTCACGTCACTGGTTGCAAGACGTTCTCGACCTCGGTTTCTCGATAACGTCCCTGAACCGATATTTTATGTTGGAAGCGCCCACTTCGGCCCCCTGACCATACCCAACTTCCGCACCTCCCCCTTGCCGCTCCTTGGGCTCAGGTCCAGGTAAGCCGCTTCGGTGAAGTCCGCCAGCAACTCTTTAGCCGCCGGGTCCACGCGCGCTGCATCAGTTTGAACTATGACCCGTAACCACGTTCGAAACGTCGGATGCGAAAGGGGTGATAGGGACCGCTCGCGATGCGTCAGGCTCTTCATGGAAGCGAGGC
>CAWGIP010000004.1:0-93862 GCA_963822675.1 uncultured Pseudomonadota bacterium
ATCGTTGAGCTCCTTGCTTTCCCTCACCCGGACACCAAAGCCTGCCCGCGTAGCGGACTCTTTACAACGAGCTGCTGAGGCGAGTGCCGGGAGGCTTCTTGCATAACACAACCGGCGGGAGGATATCCTTTCGCGCCGCTAGCCGGAAATGCCGCGAACGGACCGAACCGGCCGCTGACCACTAAATCAAGGAGGAACTCGAAATGAAACTGTTAGAATTGGCAGTTCGCACCGAATTGTCGGAGAGTTCGCATGTTCGTTCTCGAAAAAGGTCTCGATCTGCCGGCTATTGAAGAAGTGTTAGGAGACCCACCGGCTTCGCCTGAAGTCGAGCTATATCGAGAGCTGGCCGCCCGCGATGGTGCCGATGTTGGAATTGGATGATGGGACACGGATCGGCGAGGCTATGGCCATATGCCGATATTTCGAGGACGAGCGTCCAGAACCGAACCTGATGGGTCGCGACGGCAGGGAGAAAGGCACGATCGAAATGTGGGAGCGCCGGGCCTACAACGAAGGCATGATCGGCACTGCCGAGGTGTTTCCGCAATTCGCACCCGGAATTCGTAGATCGCGGCCTGCCGGGCCGTGTGAACTCGGTTCCACAAATCCCGGAGTTGATCGAACGCGGCAAGGGTCGCGTGAATGAATTCTATGAAAAATTCGACACGCAGCTACGTGATAACCGTTATGTCGCCGGCGACCAATTCACAGTTGCCGACATTACCACACTTTGTTCGATGGACTTCGCCAGGTTCAACAAACTGGGCATTCCGGCGGAGTGTCGGAACGTTGCCCGCTGGCATCGAGAAGTCTCGGATCGCTCGAGTGCCGTGGCAAGCATGTAGGAATCGAACGGCGCCAGCGCTTGCCGCCGACCGGCTTGAGTGTTGCAATCCGACAATGCCCAACCCCGTCCCCGAACCGCGCCTCGCCGCAACAATCATGCTCCTGCGTGATGGGGCAGACGGGATGGAAGTGCTAATGGTCGTGCGGCACCAAAAGTTGGTGTTCGCCTCGGGAGCCCTCGTTTTTCCCGGCGGAGCAATCGATCCGGATGACTGCGCGATTGCGCTTTTGCCTGACCGCCACGACGGCCCGGCCGGAACTCGATTCGGAACAACTGACGCTCAGGATCGCCGGGATCAGGGAGGCGTTCGAGGAATGCGGCGTCCTGCTCGCCCGACCACTCGGAGAGCCGGGATGGCCGGACGAGGCGCAATTCGCTGCGATCGCGCACAAATATCGGTCGCCTTCCGGCGCGCACGTGCGCCGCTTCGCCGCGCTGCTGGCGAGCAAGAACCTTGTGTTGGCGACCGATGCTCTTGTGCCCTTTGCTCATTGGATCACGCCTCCCACCTCATCCAAGCGGTTCGACACGCATTTCTTTCTGGCGGAGTCGCCCACAGCGCAGGTCGCGTTGCACGACGGGCACGAATCGGTCGACTCGGTTTGGATCAGTCCGCTTCGCGCCGTCGCGGCGGGGCAAAACGGTGATTACAAGCTGCTGTTCCCGACCAGGCTGAACCTGCTCAAGCTCGCGCGTTGGGATCGGGTGGAAACAGCCCTGCGGCCGCGCGCAGCGCACGGGTCGTGACCGTGCGGCCCGAAGCCGTGCGCAGCGAAACCGGACGGCTGCTTCGCATTCCGCTGGAGGCCGGCTATGGCGGGGAGCTGTTCTGGGCGACCGAGCCGCCCGCCATCTGAGGAGGTCAGCGACCCGCCTCCCTACAACGACCGGCTTTCAGGACGCCGGCCCATCTCGCATTTTATGCGTGAGAGATGCCAGCTTGGATGATCGGCTTCGTAAGCGGCGGCGATCTGCTGAGCCGCCACCATGCAGCCGGAAAACGAGGACAACCCCTCCAGGAACGGCCGTTTTTCATTGCAGACCGAGTTATTGGCGAGAAGGCAGTATACCAGGACGAGTTGAACCATGGGAACACCCTTGCTGCGGTGCAGCATGGTGCAGCGCAGCATAGCAGTTCCGCAACAGAAATCGTTCGGCGGTATTACCCCGTCTTCAGAAAATCCTGCAGCTTCGTCGCCGCCGTCGTCTTGTCGGTCTGATCGAGTGCAGCCAGTTCGGCGGCAAGCCTGTCCATGGCGGCCTCGTAGATCTGGCGCTCGCTGAAGCTCTGGTCCGGTTGGCCGGCGTTCCGATGCAGGTCGCGCACCACCTCGGCGATGGCGAGCGGGTCGCCGGAATTGATCTTCGCCTCGTATTCCTGCGCCCGGCGCGACCACATCGCGCGCTTGATGCGCGCCCGGCCCCTGAGAACTTCCATCGCCCTGTCGAATAGCGGCCGCGTCGCAAGCTTGCGCAGACCGGCACTGCGCGCCTTGGCCACCGGCACGCGCAGGGTCATGCGGTTTTCCTCGAAGGTGATGTGGATCAGTTCCAGCCTGTGGCCGGCAATCTCCTCGACCGCGATCCGCTCCACCTTGCCCACGCCATGCGTCGGGTAAACAACGTGATCGCCTTCGGCAAAGACTTCCGGCTTGGCCGGCAACCGAGGCGTGATGACGATCTCTTCCGCCTCGTCGTCGTCCCCATCAGCGTCCGCCTCCGGGTCCGGAGCGGCGGCCGGTTCCGCCGGGCTCGTTCGCCCCTGGACCGGCGGCTCCGGAGCGGGTTCGGCAAGCCCGGAACTCGGCGCCGAGGGCGGGGGTTCGACCAAAACCGGCTTGATGGGCTTGGCCGGCGGCATCGCCGGCTCCGCACCTGCTGGCGCGACCTCCGCCGGGGCAGGCTCGGCAGCAGCCACTTGCGGCTCGACCGGCATTGCTCGGGCGACCATCCCGGGGGCCGCTGCGCCACCGGGGCCACCTCCGCCGGCTCCGCCACACGATCAGGGGCAACGCGCGGCGCTGCCGGGCTCTCCGTTGCCTTCGCCTCCGCGGTCTTGCGCGCGACCATCTTGGGCTGAATCCGCACGCTCCGCCTGCGCCTGATCGGCCGCGGGCGCAGGCGCAACAGGACGCGGCTCGGGTTTCGCTTCGCTCGCATGCCGGCGGGCCGGCGCTGGAGCAGCGGCCGCTTTGGCCTTCATGACACTCGGCTTCTTGGTGCCGACGACTTGCTTGCGAGCCGGAGGACTGGCCGCCTTGGCGGTGGCCTTGCCCTTGCTCTTGGCGGCAACCCTGGCGGGTGCGCGAGAAGCGGCAACTGATCGCCTCGTCGCTACAGTCCCGGCCGATGACTTCATGCTAACCCTCTCCTCAACTCAAATCCGCAAGCGTCGCCGCGCACAGGCGCCCCGCCCGACTGCCCTCGCTTCCGGAAAACCGGGCGGCTCGAATGCGCAAGGCGCATCCCGGAACCACCGCCACGCAACCCCTCACCGCCACGCAACCCCTCGATTAATATAGCACCGGATCGCGCAGCCGTCAGGGGGTGTCACGCATCCGAAACGATGTCACGGACTTGCGACTGCAGCCGATCCCCGGGAACCGGTCAGGGCTCTCCGGGCTCGGGCGAGAACTGCTCCTTCTTGCCCGGTTTGTCCTTCCAGTCATCGGCATCTTCGGGCGGCTCACCTTTGCGCGTGATATTGGGCCATGTTTGCGCGTAGGTCCGATTAAGCTCCGTCCATTCGCCCGCACGGTCGTCGCTGTCGGGGACGATCGCCTCCACCGGGCATTCGGGTTCGCATACCCCGCAATCAATGCACTCATCCGGGTGAATTACCAGCATATTGGCGCCGACATAGAAGCAGTCCACGGGACAAACTTCCACGCAGTCCATGTATTTGCACCGTATGCAGGTTTCGGTGACCACGTAGGTCATGCAGGCCCCCTGGACGGAACTGTTAGCGGCCCGCGATATGACGGCGTTTGCCCTGTGGCGCAAGCGGGCCGGTCAAGCGCGCGGCGCGGGGCGGCGCTCCGACATGCGCAGAAAACTCACGGCCGCGGCGAAGGCCGCAGCAACCGTGGCGACGATCAGCGTGACCTCGGGGCCGCGCCCCGGCAGCACCCCGAAGACCAGGGCCACGACCGCCGCGCCCATCGTCTGACCCAGCAGCCGCGCGGTCGCCTGCATGCCGCTCGCGCCCCCAGTCCTGGAACGCGGCGCCGAGGTCAGGATGGCACGGTTATTGGGAGTGTTGAAGAAGCCGAAGCCCAGACCGCAGACCATCATGCGCAGCGCAATGTCGAGATCCGAGGGCTGAGTCGGCAACAGGCTGAGCAGGGCAAGTCCCACCGTCAGGACGGCAAGACCGCTGCCGCTCAGCACCCCGACCTTATAGCGATCCGCCATGCGTCCGGCGAACGGGGCGATCATCGCCACGGTGAGCGGCCACGGGGTCATCAGCAGACCGGTCTGCACTTCGCCGCGCCCCAACGTGTCTTCCAACAGGAAGGGCAGCGCCACCAGAGCCATGCCCTGAGCCATGAAGCCGCAAACCGACGTGGCGACCGAGAGCGCGAAAATCGGAATGCGCAGCAGATCGACCGGTAGCAACGGGGCGGTGCGCGACATCTGCCGTATGACCAGCACCGCTCCGATGACGACCGTCGCGACGAGCTGGACCGCGACGACTGGCGCGCGCTCGCCATGACCCAGCCCGTCAATGCCGGTGATCAAGGTGCCCAGCGTGATCGCGCTCAACAGCGCCGATAAGATGTCGAACGGAACGCCCGAGCCGGGATTTTTCGGCAGAGCGCGCCACGCAACCAGGATCGCCAGCAAGCCGATCGGCAGATTGACCGCGAACAGCCAGGGCCAGTTGGCCACAGAGAGAATACCCGCGGCGACCGTTGGTCCCACGGCGCTCGCGACCGAGGCCACGGTGGCATTGAGCCCGACGCCGCGCCCGAGCATCCGCCGCGGATAGATGACGCGCACCAGAGCGCCGTTCACGCTCATAACGCCGGCCGCGCCAAAGCCCTGGATGACGCGCGCGATGGCGAGCGTCGCCAGCAAATCCGACAGCGCGCAGCCCAGCGAGGCCAGGGTGAACACGATCAGGCCCGCGCGATAAACCAGCCGGTAGCCGTAGATATCGCCGAGCGAGGCGAAGGGCAGCAGGGAAATCGTCACCGTCGAGCTGATAGGCGTTCACCACCCAAATCGAATCCGACGGACTCGCGTGCACGTCCTTGGCGATGGTGGGCAGGGCGACATTGGCGATGGCGCCGTCCAGCACGGCGAGCGTCAGCCCCAGCAGGATGGTCAGCACCGCCCAATAGCGCTGTGGAAGCGGGACGCCATCGGGCAGCGTCGTTGCCGCCGAAACCGCTTGCCGCGCCGGCAACTGGTCCGCCATCAGGCGCCGGGCACGACGGCGGCCGGGTCCGCGAACTGCACCGAGCTCAGCGCCGCGGCCAAAACCACGGCGGGGTCGAGCTCGGCGAGTTCGCGCCGCCGCAAAACGCTGACCGCGGCGCCGCGCGGTGCGCACAGCGCCGGATCCGAAGCGTGCGAGAACAGCACCACCGAAGGACAGGAAGCGGCGGCGATCAGGTGCATCGGGCCGGTATCGTTGCCAACAGCAATCTGTGCCGCGCGGGCAAGGCTCGCCAGGTCAGCGAAATCGGTTTGGCCGATCAGATCGACCGTGCCCTGTACGGCGACCCTGATCGCCTGCCCGAGCGCCGCTTCGCCCGCCGTGCCGATCAGCACCGGGGTCAGTCCCGCGTCTGTCAGGCGGGACGCAAGAGTAGCGAAATGCTCTGCCGGCCAGCGCTTTTCCGGGCGATGAGCGGAACTGCCCGGCACCAGCAGCGCGATTTGGCGCGGCAGCGCAAAGCGGGTGATGTCGCCCGCGCACCAACTCAGGTCAGCGAGCGGCACCTCTCTGATACCGGCTTGGCGAAGCTGCCCGGCTTGGCGATCGGCGTCATGCAGCCGGTCGCGCTGCTGGTCGCGATCGGGATGTGAACATCCGGGCGCGATGCCCGACCATTCGGGTCGCGCACGGCCGGGGAACAGGCGGAAATAGGCGCTGCTCCGCGCCGAAGTTTGCAGGTCATAGACCCGCTCGAACCGCAACTCGGCCAGAAGTTGCCGCAGGCGCAGCGTTCCGGCGAGATTCCACCAGGCGGGGCGCGTATCCAGCCAGACCCGGTCGAAATAAGGCGAGTCGGCCATCCACGCCGCATAGGGTCGCGTGGTCAGCAGCGTGATCTCGGCCTTTTCGTGATGGCGCCGTATCGCCGCGAACGGCCCCAGCGACAGCACGATATTGCCGAGCGCGCTGAGCTTGACGACCAGAATTCGGCGCGGTTCGCCCATCGCGTTCAGCCGGGCTTGCGGGCGATGTAGATCCATTCGTCACGCAACAGCCCGTAGTGCGGCTCCTGTTCGGGCGGCATGCGGAACGTCTCCACCTGGAATGCCGCCTCGCCGAGCCGGTCGGCGAAATCAAGACCGTAATAGCGCCGATGGTCCGGGGCCGAGAAATGCGCGATGCGCGCTACGGGATCGACTATCGCATCATTCTCGTATGTGTCTCGCCGGGACGTGTTAATGGGAACCGAAAGGATCGCGACACCGTCGGGCCGGAGGATACGGAACAGCTCGCGCATCGCGCGCCGGTCGTCGTCGATATGTTCCAGCACGTGATGCGCCATGGCGACATCATAGGTTTCATCGGCAAAGGGAATACGACAAATGTCAATGCTGTGGGTCACACCCGGTTGATGAAGGTCCGCGGTCTCGTAGAGCGGATTGCCCTGCATACGGCGCCGCACGATTTTTTCCGGCGCGAAATGCAGAATGCGCTTGCCGGCGAGCTTGTCGCCACCGCCCTCCGTTATCCAGAGATGGGTCAGCCGGTGCCGCTCGCGGCTGCCGCACTCAAGACAGCGCGCATCCCGGCGCGGCGGGTGGCCGACGCTGATGAACCGGCCCGAATAAAGGCAGATCGGGCATGTCCGGATGAGCGGCGCCCGCATGAACTGCCCCGGATCGCGCCAGAACGCCGCCGCGAGCCGGCGCAGGCGCCGCGCGGAGAGCGCCGGGCGATGATCGGGTGCAGCGGCGTCGTGCGGCGTGGCCATGGCGGGCGGATATCAGCGTGCCCGCACGCGGGCAACTGCGCGGTTCCGAACAACCTCCGCTGGCCTTGCGGGCTTGGGCTGCGAAGTAGACCAAGGCCGGCGGAAGGGTCACAGTGCCAGGAATGACCAGACGGCTCCATCTCGGCGCGTTCATGCGCCCGGTCAGCATCCATACTGCCTGGTGGCGCTACCCCGGCGCATTCCCGGATGCGAACTTTAACCTGAAGCACCTGATCCGCTTGATCCGGACGCTTGAGCGCGGCTGCTTCGACGCATTCTTCATGGCGGACCATCTGGCGGTCCTGAACATGCCGATGCCGGCCCTGAAGCGCAGCGCCACCGTCAGCTCCTTCGAGCCACTGACCCTGCTTTCCGCGCTGGCAATGGTCACGGAGCGGATCGGCCTTATCGCCACCGCGTCCACCACCTTCGACGAGCCGTACCATGTTGCGCGCCGCTTCGCCTCGCTTGATCACATCAGCGGCGGCCGGGCCGGTTGGAACATCGTCACCACGTCGAACCCCGATGCGGCGCTCAATTTCGGCCTGACGGACCACATGGAACATGACGAGCGGTACCGCAGGGCTCGCGAGTTCCACGACGTCGTCACCGGCTTTGGGATAGCTGGGCGGACGACGCCTGGGTGCGGGATCAGGCAAGCGGCATCTTCTTCAACCCGGACGGGATGCACGTGCTCGCGCATAAGGGCGAGCATTTCTCGGTTCGCGGGCCGCTGAACATCGCCCGACCCGTCCAGGGTTGGCCGGTGATCGTTCAGGCCGGCGCTTCCGAGGCCGGGCGGCAACTCGCCGCCGAGACGGCGGAACTGATCTTCGGCAGCAGTCGCGCGATCGAGGACGCCCGGGCGTTCTATGCCGATGTGAAAGCCCGCATGCGGACCATCGGTCGATTGCCCGATCACCTGAAGATCCTGCCCGGAGCGCTCGTGATAACGGGACGAACCCGCCAGGAAGCACGCGATAAGGAAACGCTGCTCGACAGTTTGGTTCATCCTGAAAGCGGAGTGCCGAATCTCTCGATCCGGCTGGGCATCGATGCTTCGGAGTTCGAGCTGGACGCGCCCTTGCCGGACATTCCGCAAACCAACGCCAGCCAAAGCGGGCGCGACTCCCTGGTCGCGCTCGCCCGGCGGGAGAACCTGACCGTCCGCCAGCTTGCGCAAATAGTCGGCGGCTATGGCGGCCTCCGGATGGTGGGCACGCCCGCGGATATCGCCGATACGATGCAGGCGTGGCTGGAGGCGGAGGCTTCGGACGGGTTCAACGTCATGTTTCCAACGGTTCCGGCGGGGCTCGACGAATTCGTGGAGTTCGTCGTCCCCGAGTTGCAGCGGCGCGACATCTTCCGCCGCACATATGCCGGGGCCACTTTGCGGGAGAATCTGGGTCTGCCGCGACCGGACAATCAGTTCTTCCGGGGAAGGAGTTGGTGAAGCGATTACGGCGATGGCATGATGGCTTCTGAGAGCCGTCCCTGGGGCAATCACCCGGAACAGCCGGTAACGCTCGATCATCACCCCGTCGCGCTGACGCACCGCCTCGCCGTCCGGCGCAATCGACGCCCAGCCTGCCGGCACACCGCCCCGGCGCGTGCTGCGCACCAGCAATCCGATTTCTCCGGCGATATGCGGGTGGGGTAGGTTGAACAAGGCCCAGCGCGGCTCGACGCCGATGACCACATCGTCTCGCGGCAAACTCATCGCCAGTTCGGCGGCGAGGCCGTATTCGTCGGCGGCGATAAAGCGAGCGCCCGCGCTCCGCGCCGCCCTCTGAACCTGCTCCGCCAGACCGCTCCAGCCCGCCAAGCGAAAGCCGTCGGGTCGAACCGCGCGGATAACGCGAACGGCGCGGCGGTCGCCTGGATATAGGCAGCCGCCGTCATGACAAGGCCAAGCGCCACGGCCGGCGCGCGCAGTCGGAGCCAGGGCCGCCATGTCAGCCCCGCCGCCGCGATAACGGCAGACGGATAGACGATCGGCCGGCCAGTTGGCCTGAACGCGGTCGCCGAAAGCGTGTTGGACGAAGACGGCGGTCGGGATCAGCGTCAGGCACGCGATCAAGGTCCAGGCCGGGTCTCGCCGTCGCCACGCCAGACGCAACGCGGTCAGTGTACCAGCCACGCACAAGAGGAAAATCAGCGGCGTCGCCAGCCCGATCTGTCCGCAAACAAGCTCGGCCAGAAAGCGGCCCGCATCGGCCGGGTTCCAGTCTCCGACCCGACCGCCTTGTTTGGCGAAGCTCGCCCAGTGATGAGCGTGGTTCCACGCCAGCACGGGCAGGAAGACGAGCGCTCCGGCAAGTCCTCCGATCCACAGCGGCGGTCGCGTCAAGCCAAGGGCGCAGTTCCGGCACCAGCAGCAGCCAGACCAGCACGGCGGGCGCAAGCAAGACAGCGGTGTATTTGCTGGCCAGCGCAAGCCCGCCGAGAGCACCGGCAAGCACCAGCCAAAGACCGCGCCGGCTGCGATTAAAACGGGCGAGTGCCCAGAAGCAGGCGACCCAGAAGAACAGCAGCGGCGTGTCGGGCGTCATGATCACGGTGCCGACGCCGAACAGCAGCGTAGCGTTGAGCAAGGCCGCAGCGACCACGCCGGCGCCAAATCCGGGCAGCAGAGATTCGGCGGCGTCCCACAGCAGCACTGACCCGAGCGCGGCGGAAATAGGACCAAGCAGCCGGATGCCCAGAGCTGTCGGCCCCGCGATCGCGGTTCCGGCCCTGATCCACAGCGCCACCATCGGCGGCGCATCCAGATAGCCCGGCGCGAGCGCGCGCGACCAGACCCAGTAATACGCCTCGTCGGGCGCAAGCGGCGCCACAGCCGCCACGACCAGGCGGACAAGCGTGAGCGCGAGCAACGCGGCGACCGCCAGACGCATCGGCGCAAAAACAACTAGCGGAAGCGGGATGCGAGAAGCCGTCAGCTTCAACCACGCCCCGCTTTCGGCCAGCGAGCGGCGACACGCGGCAACACCTGCTCGATCAGCCTCTGCGTCTGCGCCAGCATGTCGTGTTCGCCACGCCCTACCGGCCGGAGAATGAACTTCGATACCCCGGCCTGCACGTAGGCGGCGATGCGATCCAGGATTATCTGCGCGTCGCCGATAGCGAAATACCCGCCCGGCTCGCGCCCGGTCCGGGCGCGATACGCTTCATAGGCGGTATCCAGGACCGGATCATCGGAGGCGCCGAAGCGGAACGGAATGCCGGCGCCGTAGTGATCGTCCTCGATCACCCGCCCTGCTTCCGCGCAAGCCGCGCGAATCGCGGCGATCGTGCGGGCGGCCTCGTCCGGCGTTTCCGGTCCCGCCTGCCAGCCGGTGCCGAAACGCGCGGTCCGGCGCACCGCTGCCTCCGACGAGCCGCCGATCCACATGGGCAAATCGGCCTGCACCGGCCGCGGCGCGATGCGCGCGCCGGCAAGGCGGAAATGCGCGCCTTCGAAATGCACCTCCTCGCCCGTCCAAAGCCGCCGGATAATCTCCAATGCCTCATCGGTGCGCGCCCCGCGCGTGCGCGTATCCAGCCACATGGTACGCCACTCGGGAGCAAGCGGGCTGCCGATGCCGAAGCCGGGCAGAAGCCGTCCCTCGGAGAGCACGTCGATGGTCGCGCATTGCTTGGCGACCAGCACCGGCTCGCGCATGGCGAGCGAGAGCACGTTGACGCCGAACTTGATCCGCCGCGTTCGCCCGGCGAGGGCCGCCGAGCATCGTCATGCTTTCCAAAATGGGCTGGCGGCTCACAAGCCGATCCGTCTGCCAGATCGAATCGACCCCGCCCGCCTCGCACAGATCGACCCAGCGCCAGAAGCCGCGCGCGTCCTCGAACGGGAACTCTGCCAAGCCGACGCCTACGGCCACGCTGCCCGTCATCGCGGTTTCTCGCTTCTACCCGGATCAAGGGTAGCCGAGGCGGCCTTCGGTGGCGAGGATGGCGGGCGGGGCAGCATCACGCCGGAGTATGGAGACGCCACAGAACATAAACTTTGCTGGCCGGATCAGACGCGGCTGGCCCGGAGCGGTGCGCTTGTCCGCGTTCGGGGCCGATTTTTGGCGCCTCTGGTATGTCGGGCTCGCGCTGTACATCGCCCGCTGGGCGGAAACGCTGGCGATCGGCGTGTTCGTTTACGAGCGCACGCACTCGGCCTTCCTGGTCGCCATGATGACCATGCTGCGGCTGCTGCCGATGGGGCTGTTGGGCGCCTTTATCGGGGCAGCCGCCGAGCGGATCGAACGGCGCTCCGCGCTGCTGCTCGTCCTGCTGGCGATGGGGCTGGTGTCGGCCGCATTGGTCCCGCTGGCGTTCTCCGGGCGGATTGCGGTGTGGCAACTGGGCCTGGCCTGTTTTCTCAACGGGCTCGGCTGGGCGACCGACAACCCGGTACGCCGGGTCGCCATGGGCGAGGTGGTGGGCGTCGAGCGGATCGGTACGGCGATGTCGCTCGATGTCGCGTCCAGCAACGCAAGCCGGATGCTGGGGCCGGTGCTGGGCGGCGCCTTGCTGGCGGCAAGCGGCATCGGCGGCGTGCTGGCCTTGGAGGTCGGACTGTATGCGACCGCACTGATCGCGGCGCTGCCGCTCCGGTATCGCAACGCGCCGGCCACGCAGGGCGGCCAGCCGGTGCTGGCGAGCATCGCCGAGGGGCTGCGTTTCGCGCTGGAGGACAAGCGCCTGTTCGGGACGCTGCTGGTAACGGTGATCTACAACGTCTTCGCCTGGCCGTTCACCAGCATGGTGCCGGTCATCGCCGTGGCGAAGTTGCACTTGAACGCGCGAGGCGCGGGGGCGCTGGCCAGCATGGACGGTGTCGGCGCCTTATGCGGCGCAATCGCCATCGCTCTGCTGATCCGCAGACGCCACTACGGCGCGGCGTATATTGGCGGCGCGCTCCTATACATGCTGATGCTGACCGCCTTCGCCCTGGCCCCGAGCGCCGTGGCGGCCGGCGCGGCATTGCTCATCGAGGGCCTGGGCGCGGCCGCGTTCACCATCATGCAAGCGACGCTGGTCTATCTGTTCGCTCCTCCGGAAATGCGCAGCCGCCTGCTCGGCGTGCTGTCGGTCTGTATCGGCATCGGCCCTATCGGCTTCCTGCATCTCGGCTTGCTGGCCGAAGTGATCGGCGCGCCATGGGCAACGGTGGCTACCGGGGTCGAGGGTCTGGTGGCGATGGCGCTGACATGGCGCTATTGGGCGCCTTGCGCGCGTCCCTTGGGCAGTCACCCGAGTGACCCCGATGGTCGGATCCGAGTTTGAGACATCCGACAGGAGTTGCTGCTCGTGCGCACCCCGGATGAACGGCCTCAATACAACCCGGGAATCAGCCGCGCCGTGCGGGCGCAGTAGGCATCGTACGCGCTACCGAACTGCTCGCGCAGCAGCCTCTCTTCCGCGCGAATGCGTGCAATGAGTGGCGGGATCGTCAGCCCGGTCAGCAGTACGCCGACCCCGGAACGAAACGCCAGCGCCCAACCGAGCGCGTTGACCAGCAACCCCAAATAGCTGGGGTTGCGAATGACCTTGTAGATACCGTCAGTGACCAATTCATGTCCGGGTTGGATGGCGACTAACCCGCTGAAGCGTCGGCCGAGCACAAAAACCGGCCAGATCCGCAGCGCCCCGCCGGCGATGAACAGAACGACGCCAAGCCAGCGGACGCTGTTCCCGTCGAGGGACCAGAACTCTATCCGGTCGGTGTAGGCTGGCAGAAAAGCGGCCAGCAGCCCGACCAGGCCAAAGGCGCCGATAACCCAGCGGTTGCCGCGATTCTCGCGCTCGCCGGTGCTGAGATTGCCGCTGCTGAACAGGGCCGCCACGGACATCACGCAGGTTGCGATCGCAACCGCTGTCAGGGGTGGATGGGAGAAGAAGGCGGCGAAGCCGCCCCAGCCGAGGATTGCGAGCCCGAGAAAGGCGAGGGTCACCGCTACTGTGATGAAGGCCAGTCGTACCTCGGTCATAGGAGCCGCCTTTCGTGCGAATGCGTATACCGCCGATTTCGGCCGCGCTGGTTGCGGTCGCTTCCTGGGGCGCCGTCCGGGATGGTATCGCTCGCCGGGTCGCAACCTGAATATCCCGTTCCGAGCTGATCGTGATGCAACCAAGCCGAGGCAACCCGCGCTTGCCGGGCGTCGCCCTCCTGACCTCTATGCTTCTTACGGCGCTGCTGGTGTGGCCGCCATGGCCTCGTGCGGTCGCCCGGACAATCCTCGCCGCCACGCCCATATCCCGAATGGACCTCGCCTGGTGGCGCCATCGCTTCGAGCAAAAGGCAGCGCATTTGCGACAGGGCCACGTCGATCTCGTCTTCTACGGCAACTCCATCACGCAGGACTGGGAACGCCACGGCCCGCCCCCTTGGCTCGATTTCGCCCCTGTCTGGCAGCGCTTCTACGGCGATCGGAACGCGGTGAACCTGGGCTTTGTCGGCGACACAACCGCGAATCTGCTCTGGCGCATCGAGCGTGGAGAGGCGCAGGGCACATCGCCGAAGGTCGCGGTCATCCTGATCGGCGCGAACAACATGGGCCGCCCACATTGGCCGGCCGGCGATACGCTCGCGGGTATCGACCGGATCATTGCCGAATTGCGCCAACGGCTGCCGCAAACCAAGTTGCTGCTGCTATCGGTGTTGCCGAGCGATCGTTCCGAATGGGTTACGGAAGCCACACAGGCGGTGAATACGGGTCTGAAAGCGCGCTACGGCGGAAACCGAACTCCGGACGTGACGTATATCGACCTGACATTGCTCTTTATGCAGGGCGGCACGTTGAATCACGGCGCATTCCTTGACCCGAAGCTGAAACCACCGGAGCCCGCGCTCCATCCCGACGCGGCGGCCCAGGCGCGCATGGCAGAGGCCATCGAGCCAACACTCGCAACGCTAATGCGCGATCACGTGCATAAGGGTGGGAACTGACCTTCAGAACAGGCCGTCGATCTCCCCCGCCGCGCTCAGCCGGATGAACTCCGCCCCGGGCGCGCGCGGCAGGCCCGGCATGGTCATGATCTCGCCGCAGATCGCCACGACGAACCCGGCGCCGGCAGAGAGCCGCACCTCGCGCACCGGCAGGATGTGGCCCTCGGGCGCGCCGAGCAGCGTAGGATCGGCGCTGAAACTGTACTGCGTCTTGGCGACGCAGACCGGCAGGTGTCCGAAGCCCGCCGCCTCGAACGATGCAAGCCGGCGCGCGACCGGCACCGGCAAAGCGATATCGGCCGCGCGATAGATTTCGCGCGCAATGGTGCGCAGCTTCTCGGCCAATGTCATGTCGTCGGGGTAAAGCGGCGCGAACCGGGCGGTTCCTTCGTTAATGACGCGCAGCACGAGCCGGGCCAGTTCGACGGCGCCCGCACCGCCTTCGGCGTGATGCGTGCAAATCGCCACGGGCACGCCGATCCCGTCCATCGTCGCACGCAGCGCCGCAATCTCGGCGTCCGTGTCGCTTGCGAAGCGGTTCAGCGCGACGATGACCGGCAGGCCGAACTTGCCCATATTTTCGACATGGCGGACCAGATTGGGCATGCCATCCATCAACGCCGCGACATTCTCCTGCGCAATCGCGGCGGGCGCGATTCCCGCCTGCATCTTCAGCGCGCGCAGGCTTGCGACGACAACGCTGCACGCGGGCGAAAGTCCCGCGGCGCGGCACTTGATGTCGAGAAACTTCTCGGCGCCCAAATCGGCGCCGAATCCAGCCTCGGTCACGACCACATCGGCGAGTTTCAGCGCGAGCCGCGTGGCGATGACCGAATTGCAGCCATGCGCGATATTGGCAAACGGCCCGCCATGCACGAAGGCCGGCGAACCTTCGAGCGTCTGCACCAGATTGGGCTGCAACGCATCGCGCAGCAGCGCAGACATTGCGCCGTCGGCCTTCAGGCCACGCGCGGTTACAGGCCGCCGCTCGCGCGTCTCCGCAACAATCATCCGCCCGAGCCGCGTTTGCAGATCAGCAAGATCGGCCGCCAGGCAGAACACTGCCATGACTTCAGAGGCCGCGGTGATATCGAACCCGCCTTCACGCGGCACGCCGTTGGCCGCGCCGCCGAGCCCGGCCACGATGCTGCGCAGCGCGCGGTCATTCAGATCCAGCGCGCGGCGCCAGGAGACACGCCGGCTATCGATGCCGAGCGCATTGCCCCAGTACAGGTGACTGTCGATCATCGCGGCCAGCAGATTGTTGGCCGCCGTGATCGCATGAAAATCGCCGGTGAAATGGAGGTTGATCTCCTCCATGGGCGCGACTTGGGCGCGTCCGCCGCCGGTGGCCCCACCCTTCTGGCCAAGATTCGGCCCAAGGCTCGGCTCGCGGAGGCATATCGCGGCCGTGCTGCCGATCCGGTTCAGCGCATCGCCAAGCCCGATCGTCAGGGTCGTCTTGCCCTCGCCCGCCGGGGTCGGGCTGATCCCCGCAACCAGCACCAAGGCACCGTCGGGCCGTGCCTGCACCGACCGGATGAACTCGAAGCCGATCTTGGCCTTGAATCGTCCGTACGGCTCCAGGGCATCTTCGGGAATGCCGAGACGTTCGCCGATTTCGGCAATGGGGCGCAGCGGGCTCGTGCGGGCAATCTCCAGATCGCTCGCCATCTCAGGCCGCCTCCCGCCGTGTGACGCCTATTTCGGTCAGGGCGGCGTCCATCGCGGCGACGGCCTGCGTCATGTCCTCCGGGCCGATCGCGCCGATACAGCCAACGCGAAAGCCGGGTTTGTCGGTGGTGTAGAAATTGCTGATCACGAAGCCACGCGACTTCAGCGCATCGACGAACGATTGCAGATGCCAGTTTGGGTCGGTGGGCGCATGCACATTGGCGATGATCGGCCCCTGGACCGCGCGCGGCAGGAAAGGCGTCAGGCCGAGTCGCAGCAGCCCGTCGTAAAGGGTTCGCATATTGGCGGTGTAGCGCGCGAGCCGCGCGGCCAGACCGCCTTCCAATTCCAGGAGATCGAGCGCGACATCGAGCGCACACAGCACCTGTGCCGGCGGGGTGAAGCGGGCCGCGCCAGGGGCGCGTTGCGCCATCGCATAAATATCCGCAAGGTCGAAGGACCAACTTCCGGCATTACCGGCCGATTCCGTCAGCCGATCCGTGCGCGCCACCGCGAAGGCCACACCGGGGACGCTTTCCAGGCATTTATTGGCCGTGAACACGACGGCGTCGATTTCCGGCTGGACGGACAAATCAAGCGGCAGAGCGCCGAAGGCGGAGACGGCATCGACCAACAGCCGCCGTCCGGCTAAGCGAACGGCAGCGCCGATCGCCACCACGTCATGGACCACGCCCGTGCCGGTTTCGCTATAGATTTGTCCGACATGGGTGATCCCCGGGTCGGCGGACAACGCCTCGGCAACGGCGTGCGGCCGAACCCTTGTGCCGTCGGGGACGGGCAACACCACCGGCACGCGGCCGGCCTCCCGAGCCAGTCGGGCCATTCGTTCGCCATAAGCCCCGGTCATTGGGACCAGCAGCTTTCCGCCTTGCGGAATAAATGTGCGAATCGCCGCCTCAGTGACGAAATGGCCACAACCGGGCAGCGCCAGGGTCGTGTGCTCGGCTCCCCGCCCGCCGGCCAAGCGCAGCAGGCGCGCGAGCTGGCGCGCGTGGAAGACGCGGAAATCATTGTCCCAGGGCGCGACATCCTGACCCAGCGCGGCGCGTGTTTCGGCACGGGTCGTTACCGGGCCGGGAATCAGCAGCTTCATATGCAGCGGCTTGACATGGCGCCGGCGCGAAATCCACCCGTTTCGGCGGCATGGATGGAACGCCGGGCACGCAACCTGCTAGGATCATGGTATGCTCTCTTCGCTCGAACTGCCCGCCTGGCTTCCCTGGTGGGTGCCGACCGTCATTCTGGTCCTGGCACTGTTGTGGCTGCTGGCGTTCCTGCTGGTTCCCTTCAGCGTGATCGGCCTGAAGGGCCGGCTTGAAGGTTTGGAAGCGCGGCTTGACGAGATCCAGACCGAGATCCGCACCCTGGCGCTGCGGCTGCCGGAAGCCGGACAGGCTGTGGATTTTGATGAAATCTACGCCTCGCCCCCACCCGAACCCGCGCGACGCGGAGCGCCGGCTGCACGCCCGCCGATACCTCCGGCATCGCACGAGCTGGAAGACATGATTGGCCGTGCTCCGGAAACGCCTGTAGGAACCGGCACCCCGCCCCGCATCCGCCGGACGGACCCGATGCGCGGATTTGAAGCCGGGCGCACCGAGCCGCGGCTCGACTGGCCGCGCTGACCAACTGCCTGATCGCCTACGCCGCTCAGCCGCCGGGATCGATCGTCTGGGCGCAGGCGTTGGTGGGCGTGGCGGCGGCATGACCGACAACGGGAACGATGTCCAGCGCGGTCGATGTCACGCGGCACGGCGCGGCGGCCAGCCCGCAACCGGCCAGCGCGGGCAAAGCCAACAAGCCCGCCAATCTCATCCACCAAAGCAACGCAGCAAAGAACCGCCTTTTCATCGTTAACCTTCCAGACTGCAAGTTTCTATTGTGGCAAATGACCGGATTGACCAAGATCAATGCCTCCTTCGCCCAAGGCGTCAGATGGTAGTGTAAATCAGCCTGAGGGAGGACGTGATGGCATTGCGCGATATTGTCGTCGGTACTGGATGGCTCGCCGCCTGGCGAGGCTCAGCTTGCCTTGGCCATCGAGCTTGCGCGCCGCCATGACGCCCACGTGACCGGGTTCTGCCCGCTGGACGGGCTTGCGGGTCTCTACCCGGCCGTGGTCGTTGGCCCGTACCCTGAAATGTTTGCCTTTCCGGAAGCGGTCGCTGATTTGCGCACGCGCGCGGCCGACAGGACCAGGCAGATTGAGGCGGACTTCCGAGAGCGGCTCCGGCGTAACGGCGTCAACGGCGACTGGCAAGCGGTGACGGGATTGCCGGTCGATGCCGTCGTGCAGCGCGCCCGCAGTGCCGATTTATTGGTCTTGCGGCAGGCGGACCCCGAGGAGGCGCCTGCTCCGGGCAACCTGATCGAAGATGCGCTGATGGGCTCCGGCCGGCCGCTATTGCTGGTCCCGTATGCCGGGCAGTTTGCAACCGTTGGCAACAACGTGCTGATCGGCTGGGACGGAAGCCGGGAGGCCACGCGCGCCGTGCATGACATGCTGCCGCTGGTGGCATCCGGTGCGAAGGTTACGGTGCTCAGCGTGCAAAAGATCCGCCAGGCGCAAGACTACAATGACGTGCCGGGGGCGCAGCTCGCGGAGCATCTTGCGCGCCACGGGCTGAGTGTGACCGCCGCGCGCACGGTCAGCGATGCCGGCATCTCGGATGCGGATATTCTGCTGGGCTATGCCCACGACATCGGGGCCGACCTTTTGGTTGTCGGCGGCTACGGCCATTCCAGAACCCGGGAGATCCTTCTGGGCGGCGTCACCCGCGACTTGCTGCACCACATGACACTGCCGGTGCTGATGTCGCGCTAGCGGGGCAATGCGCTGCGGCAGCGCCGCGCAATCCCGCCAATCAGCGGACTCAGAGGCGAGATCGGCTCGGCATGCCAATCACCGCCCGGTCCGTTCCCCGAAGTGTCGAGCGAGGCACCCCTGCTGGCCTATTCATGCACCAACTCGGCAACGGGCGGCCGCTCGTCAGGCCGCCATCCTTACCCGCGTATGCGGCTTTCGAAGACCCGCCTGCTCGAGTAGGGGCATCACCCTCTCGTTCCAATACGGAAGCTCTTGGTTGTAGTCGACCATCGAGACCAGTGTGCCGTCGATGCCCGTGCCGGACAGCTCCAGGAGCTGATCCGTCACTTGCTCGGGCGTGCCGATCAGCGGATACCCGCCCCAGCCGGCGATGAAAGCCGCGCGGAACAGATCGAAGTACTCCGGGGAATAGGAGCCGCTCTCAATGCCATAAATCTTGCACACATTGTCCGCGGCCTCCCAATCCCCTTTTTCATTAACGTAGTAGTTGTAATAATCCCTCGCCTCCTTTTCGGTGTCCCGCACCACCGCGTAGGAGTAGGTGAAGGTACCAATCTCACGCTGGTAATTCGACCAAGCGAGCTCCTTCATGTGCTTCACCCAGGCCGTGCCCTTTTCGATATCCTCGACGACGGAGAAATTGATATCGCAATATTTCGCTGCGAACTCGCGTCCCTTGGGCGAGGAGCCGGCGCTGATCAGGACCGGCCGCGGCTTTTGGTAGGGCTTCGGGTCGGCAAATCCCTGGTTAATCGTGAGGAACTCACCCTTGTAATCGAACCACTGTTCGGTCCACAGCTTCAGAACGACCTCGACCCACTCGCTGGCGTACTCGTAGCGGGTGTCGTGCTCCATCATCTTCACGCCGAACATCTCCATTTCGGGCCGGAACCAACCGCAGACCATGTTGATGCCGATGCGGCCCTTGGAGATGTGGTCGATCGTGGTCGCCATCTTGGCGGCCGCGATCGGGTGCACGACCGGGACGTGCGATGTTGCGAACAGATAGATTTTTTCGGTCACGGCGGCCAATGCTGCCGCCCAGGTGTAGGTCTCCATGCAGTTGCCGTTGAAGTTGGTGAGCCCACCGATGCCCCGCCAGCGGGCGATCGGCACCATGCACTCGAAGCCGCCGGTCTCGAGAATGCGCGCGATTTCGAGATTCTTCTCCCAGGTCGGCTCGAAGCTGCTCTCAGCTAATGTCATCGCGCAGGCGTTCGAGCAATTGGAGGCGAAGATCCCGAGCTTGAGCTTGTTGTCGTTGAACAGCGGGTTGCCGGCAGCCCGGAACGGATCGAGGTTATCCATAAGTTTCGCTCTCCGCCTGTTGATTCCGGGAAGACCTGGTCGCTGCTCCCGACATAGCGCCGCAAGACGCGATCGCTCAGCTGCGCATGCGTAAGATCGCGTAGCCAGAAGGTTGCCGCGCTTTATACTTTGGTCGAGGCCTCTACGAGCTTGCGCGAGATCCCGCAGCCTGGCGCCGCTTCCGCACGAGATCCTACGTCTGCAATGCGTAATGCTGGCTTACGTGCAATTGAGGGATCGAGCTCGCAATCGGCTATTGTGGTCGATGAAAATGCGAGACTGACTTTCGCGGAGCTTGCCGTCGCCTCGGAGCCGATATCAGCGCTGCGCCTGGCCGTCTGCGTAGCCCTGTTGATAGGAGCTCTGCTCGTCGTTCTTGACCTTGTTGTAGATGAGCCCGCCGACCAGCCCGGCACCCGCACCGATGACGGTACCGAGACCCGCGTTGCCGGCAACCGCTCCGAGAACCGCGCCAGCGGTCGCCCCCGCGGCCGTTCCGCCCAAGGCTCGGTTTTCGCCGGGGGTCAGGTTCGAGCACCCGACCAGGACGCCGCAGCAGAGAAGCAGGGGAATGACGGCTCTTGAGGCTCGCATGGTATTGCTCCGACCTTACGGCGATTACCGGGTGGCGCAGGGATAGCGCTGGATGAGGTAGTGCAGGATGGCATCCGCCGGGCGCTCCGACATGACGGACGGATTGGCCTTGGCCCAGGCCACGAAATTCGCGATCGCCTGATTTCGAGAGGGCGTCGGCTCGGAGATGCAGAACAGCTTGTGCGACATGGCAGCCTGCTGCTCGGCTAACGTCTGATACGCGCCGACGGCGAAGCCCTGACAGAAGCTGACGGCCTCCGGCGCCAGCCGATCGCCCTGCTGCACGGTGCAGAGATCAACCAGATCGCTCGCCGTCTTCATTTGGAAATCGGCCTCGCTCACGGCTGCCCGAGCGGAGCCGAACGACGATGCCAGGACGACAGCCGGCAGGATCATCGCAAGCAATCGTGGCAGCATTGTTCTTCCCCGGGTTCGACGCAGCGGAACGCCGTCGGCCTGAACGGCTCGTGAGGATAATATTTCACCCATGGGATGCCCGCAAACCGGCATCCTGACGCGCTGAGACGACAAGCGTCACGGCCGCTCGGCGTCGGATGGAGCCGAGCGTCTCGAGCCCTTGGCGCTGGCAACCCGGGGCGGTTTGCCGGCAACCACAAGGGCGGCGTTGCGTGTGCGCCCGTGCGATCCGACCTGGCATCGAGTGTACATCCGGAAGCCGGCGCGCTGCCCGAAATGATCATCGGCGCTGCGGTGGTGTCGCGGGTGTACATGCGAGTGCCGCAGGAATGGATCGGCTGTTGCCGAGAATCACCACCTCTATCCTCGACGTGCTACCCTTGCGGGCCGTCGTGGCGCTCCCTCGCCCCGCTCACCCGGGGGCCTGCCGGACCGGATTCGCCTCGCTGCGTGGGGTAAACCCAGAGCGGCGCGACGGTGGTGCCGTAGTCCCGATTGCCCGGCAAGCCGTTCGCCAGCCAGACGTCCGCGCCTGACGGGGCTATCGTGCGGGTAGTGATTTCCGGTCGGATCGCTTGGCCATCGAAAGTAGCCATGGGTAGTGATATTGATCGGCTCCACACTGTTATAGATGGAAACAACCGCGGCGGCCTTTTGCCCTGTAATGCCAGCCGCCATGTCCGATGACCGCTTTCGACCCAACTCGGCCATAGAGCAACCCGCCCAGGCGATCGCTGAAGCAGACGTTCACCGCTGACCAGCGCTGGCAACCTTGCGCCCATAGCGGTCGTTCCAGGTCGCCTAGCAACGTCCCAATGCCCATCATCGCGATCACCCGCTTCATGTTGCAGGCCTCGGCGGGACGTCGAGCCGGACTACGCTCCGGACAGGTCGTCGGGACCCAGATAGGTCAAGTCGATCCTGCCGGCTTCTTGAGAGACGGTGGTGCGGGTGAGTCCGCGCCGGTGTGGATTGAGCGCCGCTTGAAGCAAGCCCAGCGGAAGCCCATCAGCGGACAAGACGAGCGGCTGGCCGTTCCAGTGATGAAGCTGGACAGGAGTGCCGGCCGGCGGGGCTCCGCCATACCAGGCGACGCCTGCCCAATAACGGGGATCAGCCCAGGTGCGATTGTCGCGTGGCGTGAAGCTTTCCGCAAATTCCGTCCACATCGCTTTCGTCTCGGCGGTGGGCCAGTCCGGCAACGCACTCCAGGCCGCCACGCCTTCCGAGTTCAGCCATTGCCTCAGTTCTTGGCCGGTCGCGAAGGTCGCGCCCGTGTCCGTCACGGCCTTGATGGCGGCTAGTCTGGAGTTGAATCCGGCTTGGATCAGGATCGAGGCCGAGCGGTTCATCGTCCCTGTTTCGACGGCCGGAACGGCCAGCGCCAGTTCGTAATCTTCGAGAGCCAAGCCGAACGGGGCGACCGTGTCGCCGTTCGCGGCGGCGCGCACGCGCACGGCTTCCATAGCCCATGGCAGGCGATACACGAGGCCGCCCTCGATGAACTGAAGCGTGTCGGACTCCTGGCCGACGGCGATAGCTCCAAGCGGCTGGCCGAGCAGCCAGGCGCGCAGGATGACACGCCAGTTGTCGGGGAGAGGGTCAGGCGTGAACGGATAAAATGCGAACACCCGCTCCGCGATTCCGGTAATTGCCGCAACAGCGCGTTCGGCATCCGGCGCGGCGAGCGCGGCATTTGCCTGCATCAACAGGTCGTTGGCGTCCGGGGCAATCGCGTCGAGAGCGTGCCCCGTGCTAAGTCCGACGCCCGCGAGGAAGTAACCCCTTCGGCGGGCCGCGGTCGATTGCGTCCAGATCAACTTACTCCGGGATATCAGAGCCCCCTTCAAAACCTGCTGCATCTGTTCGTTCTGTCGCAGGAGGCGACGCTGCCACAGGGACGACTGAAGGATGTCATCAAGCGCGGCTTCGATGCCGTCGTCTGCGATGTCGTTCTCGCCGATCAGGCTCAATATGGCGGTGTCGAGGGTCGCGACGTGGCGTTCCCATTCTGCGAGCGCACGCTCGCGGTCCTCGGGCTCCTCATTGGCAACCTCGGGGAAAGTCCACGCTGCGGCGTTGTTCACGACGTACTCGACGAGCTGGGCGGGATCTCGGCCGATGCGTGTGCGCATCCGAGTCAGCAGCGCAGCGACGAGCCGAACGAGGCCGCTTTCCATCTCCCGGGCGCCAAGATCGGTGATGAGCGCTTCCCAATTGCGCCGCTTCTTCGCGATGTCATCGAACATCGGGAACAGCACGACCCCCTCCACATCGACATAGGCCCGACCGGCGCGGCCGATGACGTTCTTGAATTCCGAAATTTCGATACGCTCGCCGTTGCGGTGCAGCGAGTGCATGACAACAGCCGTGGCCGAGAGATTGAGCCCCTGGGCAAGGGTGGGCGACGAGATCGTAACTTTGAGGACGCTCTCTCGAAGGAGGCGTTCGACCTCCTTACGGTAGGCGGTCGGCAGGGCCCCATGGTGAAGGGCGACGCCCAGTCTCAGGCATTTCAGGATCGCGCTGTTTGGCCCAAGCCATTCCTCGCCGAGCGCGATCGCCGTGTTGAGGACGTTTGGATCACCCTCCAGATGCGAGCGGAGCGCGCCACGCTCATGCAGATCGACGATGAAATCGGCGAAAGGCTCGACGCTTCGACGTTCCGGGCAGAAGATGAGGACCGTCTGCCCATCATCGACGAGCCGCCAGGCTGTCGCCAAGCAGAGCTCGCGCTGATTGTCCGGGAAGAGCCGCGTGCGGCGCCGCTTCGGCGGGACGAAATTCGGCGGCGCAAATCCCGTGAGGAATTGCTGCACCCATGGACGTTCGTCACCAACACGAAGGTTTAGCCGAGCAGAGGGCGAGTTCCAGATCACCTCTCCGAACCGCAGCCGCGTCGGCCTCCAGTCGTTCTTGATCAGGCCTCCAGGATGGTCGCGACGGAGCCACGCTGCGAAATCATCCAGTTGATCGCCGTCGGGGAGAATTGCCGATAGGCAGACGATCCGTCGTTCATGCGCATCGGCGCGTCGGAGAAGGCGCTGGATTTGAACCTCGTAGCGGACCTCGCGCTCGTTGAGGCCGATCATGTGGCCTTCGTCGAAAACGAGCAGCCCCACGTCATCGAGGAGCGATGGATCGTTGCGGAGCGCAAAATCGAGCTTTTCGGGTGTTGCAACGACGATGTCACGCTCGCGAATGGCGTCTTCGTCGAAACCGCTGACGCCGATGCTGCCGTAAAGGGCGGAGATGGTCTTGCCCAGCGGCCCGAAGGTTCGCTGCAGCGTCGTCTCCGCTTGGGCGGAGAGAGCCCGAAGCGGGGTCACGAACACGACGCGCTTGCCGCCTGCGAGACAGCGGAGAATGCACAGCTCAGCGATGCGGGTTTTGCCCGCACTGGTGGGAAGGGACACGACCAGGTCGTCGCACTGGTCGACGGCGCGCGTCGCCGCCTCGATCTGTGAGGGCCAGAGATCGATCTCGGCCCTGGGCCGGCGCAGAAGGGAGGCGATGAAGAGTTCACGCAACCTGGGCCAGTCAATCGCTTCGCCGCCTGCCGGCGCCAACGGCACTCTTTCGTGGAAGGTGTTGGACCACAGGTCCGACAGAAGGTGGATGGCGACACGGTGCGCCCACCACTGGGGCAGCAGGTTCATCTCGCCGCAGATGTCGAGGCCTTGCCGGAGGCGCCCCAGCGCCTCCTCCAACAGGGGCCGCTCTCCACGTTCCAGCGCGAGCAGAAATATCGCCAGGGCGCCGAAGAACGCATCGGTCAGTGCCGTATCGAGGCCTTCAAACAGGAACTCGTTGCCGTCGGGTGCCGGACCATCGACCGCTTCAGCCTGATCGAGATGCGCCTGAATTGCGGCGGTGATCCGCGCGTCGCTTCCCGCGCCCGATGCTCGGAAGTCGAGCACCATCAACTGGAGGGCGTTGACGTTTCGGCGCATCAGAAGCGCGAGCGCACGCTCGACCAGCGAGAAATTTTCGTCCGCTTCAACGACGGTGAGGAGGGAGTAGGCCCGGGCGGAGAGGTGCGCGAGATGATAGCTTGCTGCGGCCATGACGAAGTGGAAGTCGCGATCGACTTCTTGCCGATTGCCTTTCGCCATGACGGCTTCGAGCGCGGTGGCCGCCTGCTCGAAGGCGGTCCGCGCCTGGGCCGGATCACCCTCCAATTCGCGCAGTCGCAGGCCTAGCCCCAGCAGGGCATAGCCATAGGAATGAAGATCGTAGCTGAGCTGGGGTGAGAACGGCGGGGGGCCGGGCGGCAGGACACCGTCACGCCAGATGATGGCGCGGGCTTGGCCGCGCGCGATAAGTCGTCCCCGAAACCCGGCCGTCGCCGCCTCTGCGATGTCCGCCGCGATTGCCTCAGGGGTTGTTGGCATCGGCGATCACTCGATCATAGACGGCGCCTACGAAGGCGGCGTGCCCCTCCACGCGCAAGCCTATACCCCACTGCGTGATTGGCCCGGGATAGGCCTGGAGAGACGCGGTCAGGAGTGCATCCGGCGTATTGCCGGAGAAGGTGAAAAGCAGGTGGCGGACGCTTTCCGGCGGGATCCCGTGTTTCAGGAGCGCATCATCGATCGCGTCAGCTAGCGGCGCGTTGTCGAACTCGAGAAGCCGGGCTGAGATGAAGGACAGTGCGTGGGCGGATGGCAGGCCGCCATCCTTGTCCAGACCCGCCCGGGCCTCGGTCAGGACTTGAGCTGTCAGGGTCACGCGACTCTTGGCCTCGGTCTTCAGGAAATGAAGACGTTGGGTCGCCGGATCTTGGAGCAGGCCGATGACATCATCACCGCGCATCGCCATGTTGCGATGATCCTTCCAGCGCAGGCGCCTAATCGGGGCGCGGTAGCCGCCGCTGTGCGAGTTGATCCACTCGGTCGCGTAGATCTCGCCGAGATCGCCGGAGCGAATGGCCTTTGTAGTCGGCAGCTTGCCCTGAATCAGGGCTGCGGCGGCCGCCTTCCCGAGGCACGCGAGGGCTCGCGATATCTGTTCCTCGGCAGCATAATGACCCGGCACGATCGCCGCTGTTGCCTGGATGCCGGTCGCGAGATTGGCGAGATCGCCGGTCATGATCCGACGAAAGTGATTTCCGACGGGGGCGTCGGCGGAAGTGCACCAATCGTTGAACTGCGCCACGTGCTCCTCCTCCGGATCAGTGAGGATAGAGATCGCTGACGCGCCTGAATGGCGAGCCGGCTTCGGTTGCTCGACGGACCGAGCCCGTGACGGGGCCAGCGGTTGCCGGATCGAAGCGATGAGGAAGAGATCCTCGTCATAGCGCGAGCGCCCTCTGGAGGTCGTCATGCTCGAAGGCGCTCGCATGCGAGTGATCTCGGCCGACCGGGCGGCGACCGCCTTGGCGGTGTGCGGATCGGACAAATATGTAGCACGAAGCCGACAAGCTTTCCAGCTCTCGGCGTGGGGTTGGGAGGCTTTCTACCAGGGCGGGGAATAGCATAGTCGGACTCGTGACGGTATGGCTTTCTATCGGCTGGATCGCGGTCGGCGTACTGTGGCGAAGAAACGGCGGTGCCCGCTAAAACGGCCTTCCGAGAGGCATGCTGCCGTGTCCGGTGATAGATGGCGAAACCACGATTTCGCCGGCCCAGGCTTCGGCCCCGTTTCCTCGTCAAGCTGCAACAGCGAGGTTGAAAGCAGGGGCCGTTCGAGGTCTCCGACCTGCAGCCCGGCTTGAGTTGCAGGGACAATGTTTTCCCACAGTCATGGTTAGCTCCAAGGCTGCGACGAACATCACCGTCCGCCTTGCCGCCTCGAGCGCCTGAAAACAGACCGACCGGTCTCGGCCAACTGACGACGTTGGGTGTTTTCACCTGTGAATGTCTGGAATTCCACCCAAGGCGGTCATCGGACATGCCGGTTGGTATAAGTTGCATAACATAGGAGTTTCGCGCCACATCTTGCGCGCTGCTAGGGCCGGTATGCTAGGTCGACTTTTGAGTTTCGGAAGGCATCATTGGCGGCAATGTCGCCTCTTCCAGCGATGCCGGTCCCATCCATCGCTCAAACTCCCCCGTTATTCCGTTCTTCTACATACGCTGCCCAAATGTCCGATCATCCGGTGCAGAACATCGGCAAACCGATTGGCCGCCACTTGGGGCCACAACTTGGGTTCCAGTGCAACTTCGTCAATCAGAGCGATCCCTCGGGTCTGCCCTGTATGACGCATCAACATCCCCCACGAATATCATTCGGTGGCTTGAGCCCCGATGATCCACCTCGAATGACTTCAGCCCGGTGGCATGCCGCCGAAATGAGGGCGGCTGCCGCCGTTCTTCAGCCAGGGATGGGCAGAGGCCCAGTAGATGTCCATTGTCGGCTCGCTGAACGCGTGCCCCGAAGCCACCCGCCTCGCGTTACTGCAGTTACAGGACAGAAAAAGACATATCAATCGATAATAGCTATCAAACCCGAACCCGCCTCCGATTGCCGATAAAGGGGCCTACATTGACAGGTCTCCAGTACCGGCTTAGCGTCCCAAACGAAACCGGCTTAGCGTCCCAAACGAAAGGCAAGGTTTATCTTGCGTATTACTGTACAGTCTCTGCCGGCACGGGAATTGGAACAGCTCCGGGCTACCGGAGCGCGCACGGATGCCGGTGATTTCTTGCTAGGCTACGCCTTGATCTTGCGCCGCCCGGCGCAAGAATGGCGCAGCTGATTTACCACGACCGAGGGAGGACAACACGGTGAAAGATCGGCTGGCAAAACTGGTTGCGTTCTGCGCGCTTGGAGCCGCGCTCCTGATGCCTTGTGGCGCCGCATTGGCCGCGAAATACAAGATCTATCTGAGCATGAGCTACATCGGCAACGACTGGCAGGCCGAGGCCGCCAACATGGTGAAAGCCATGGCCCTCGCACCCGACATGAAGGACAAGGTGAATCTGGAGGTGCAGGTCGCCGGTCCCAATGCACAGCGGCAAATCCAGCAGATCAATGCCATGGTGCAATCCGGTGCCAAGGCGATCGTCGTCTATCCGATCTCGCCGACCGCGCTGAATCAAGTAGTGCGCAATGCCTGCCAGAAGGGCGTGATCATCATCGCCTACGACGCCGAGATCACGGAGCCCTGCGCCTATAACGTGCATATCGACCAGCTCGAAGCAGGCCGCGTCACCGCGGAGTGGCTCGTCAAGCAGCTCGGCGGCAAGGGCAACATCGTCCTGCTCACGGGCGTGCCCGGAACCTCGGTCGATACGCAGCGAACCGAGGCAGCCAAGGAGGTGTTCGCAAAGCACCCCGACATGCATATCGTCGCCGAGGGCGTCGGCATGTGGAGCCAGGCCGTCGCGCGCACCGAGCTGACGAAGATCATCGCGACCCATCCGTGGAACGAGGTCAACGGGCTTTGGGTCCAGGTCGGTTGCTACACCGCCGCTTCCATGCAGGACGAGGCGGGGATTGCCGGACGATCGGAAACTTGCCTGCGCTGGCGAAGGCTCCAATGGCCATCGCACCAAATGCTGAAGAAGGGCGCCCCCGGCGTGCGAGGGCGCGAAAGGCACGTATCGTCCGATGGGCTATCCCAGCATCTCCTACGCGTCTCCGCCCTATTCCGGCGCGCTGGCGCTCAAGCTGGCGGTCAAGAAGCTGGAGGGCGGCGAGATTCCCGAAGCTGACCAAGCTGCCGCTGCCGATCGTCACGGACCAAACGGTGAAGCTGTGCGAGAAGGGAACCTGGAAGGAGATGGAGCAAGGCTGCAACGTGTTCCAGCCCGCCACTATCAGCAATCCCGGCTGGTTCTCGGCGATCTACTCGCCCGAGACGCCCGAAGTCGGGTTGGAGGCCGCGCTGAACGGCACTCCGGAACGATAATCGGGATGGGTCGGCCGAAATCGTCGCGCCGGCCCGCCTCGGGCAAGAGGCAATGACCGACTTTGCCGCCCCGGCGATTGCGGTCGAGGGTGTCCGCAAGGCTTACGGCTCCACGGTCGCGCTCGACGGTGTTGCGTCTGACCATCGCGCCCGGCAGCGTGCATGCGCTGCTGGGCGAGAACGGCGCCGGCAAGTCCACCCTGGTCAAAGCGCTCAGCGGCCTGATCCGCCCGGATGCGGGCCGGATCGCGATGTTCGGAGCAGACCGCGGCGCTGCAGTCGGCCGCGCGATGCGCACCGACTCGGGATCCAGACGGCATTCCAGGAACTTACCCTGGTTGCCGGACCTGACGGTCTGGGAGAACATGCTGCTGCCCTACCAGCCGACCGGGCTTCGCGCGGCCTGCTGCGCGCCGCGCCGCGGCGAGGCGCATGGTGGCCGACCTGCTCGCCCGCTCGGCATCGCCGGCGTTTCACCACGCCAGGAGGTGCGCGAACTCGATCTGCCGGTACGCCAGAAGATCGAGATCGCCCGCACGCTGCTGCGCGAGCCGCGCATCCTGCTGCTTGACGAGCCGACTTCCGCCCTGTCCGGCGGCGATATCGAATGGCTGGCGGCGATCGTGGCGGACAGAAGCGGCAGGGCACGACGGTGGTGTTCATATCGCACCGCATGCCGGAAGTGCGGCTGTTCTGCGACCGCGCTCAGCGTGCTGCGCAACGGCCGCAGATGTCGGCACCTTTGCCGTTGACGCGATGTATCGGACGACGAAGGTGGTCGAGCTGATCATCGGCCGCTCGCTCGCCGCCACCTTCCCTCCCAAGCCGCCTCTGCGGCGCGAGGCGCAGCCGGTGCTTTCGGTCAGCAACCTTGCACCGGGCCGCCTGCGCTGATGCCTCGTTCGAGCTGCGACCCGGCGAGATCCTCGGCGTCGCCGGGCTGCAGGGCATGGGCCAGCATGCGACCTGTTCCTGACGCCTGTTCGGCGACCGCGCGCCTGCCGGCGGGCAGCGTGCTGCGTGGCCGGCCGCCCGGTCGCGCTCCGCTCGCCGCGCGACGCCGTTCGCGCCGGATATCGGCATCAGCCTCGTGCCCGAGGAGCGCAAGACCGAGGGCCTGTTCCTCAAGCCTCGACGGCCGGCGCAATACCACGTTGCCGGTGATCGACCGCTTCACGCCGCGGCCGGCCTGATCGACGAGCGCGCCGAAGCAGGCGGCGGTCGCCGGCGCACTGGAGCGCGTGCAGGTGGACGCACGGGCGCTGCATCACCCCGGCCGGCGCGTTCAGCGGCGGCAACCAGCAGAAGATCGTGCTGGCCAAATGGATCCTGGCCGGCAGCCGCGTGCTGCTGCTGTTCGATCCCACGCGCGGCGTCGATGTCGGCACCAAGCACGAGATCTACCTGCTGATCAACGACTATGCGCGCGCCGGCGGCGCCGTGCTGCTGTACTCGACGGAGATCGCCGAGGTCATCAATCTCAGCCACCGCGTGCTGGTGATCTATGGCGGCCGCATCGTCCGGGAACTCGACGACGCGCGCGGCGAGATCAGCGAGGGCGCGATCATGCGCGCCGCGCTGGGCGATACGTCCGACCGGCGCGCCGGCGCGCGCCGAGACGAGCGGTGAGCGGCATGAGCGACCTCGCGCTGCACGCCGTCGCCGCCGACCGCAATTTCCGGCTGGCGCTGGCGCGCCATCGCGGGCTGCTGATCGCCATCCTGGTGTTCCTGGTCCTGTTCGGCGCCGGTCAACCTGGTCTCGCCGGCAGCTACAGCTATTTCGACTTCAGCTACATGTCGACCGGCGGCGCCACGCTGGCGCTGGGCGCGATCGGCGAGACGCTGGTGATCCTGACCGGCGGCTTCGACCTGTAGCGTGGGCGCGGTGATCTCGCTGGTCAACGTCGTCCTCGCCAGCCACATGCAGGCCGGGGTCGGATCGGAAATCGGCTGGGCGCTGGCCGGGCTCGGCATCGGCGCCGCTGGTCGGCGCGTTCAACGGCTTGTTCGTCGCCGTGCTGCGACTGCAGCCGATCGTCGTGACCCTGGCGACGCATGTTCATCGTGCAGGGCGCCGCGCTGCTGGTGATGGACAAGCCCGGCGGGCAGGTGCCGCAGGATTTCACCGGCCTTCTGACCGGCTCGGCCATTCCCGACGTGCTGCCCGCGGCGATCGTCGTGCTGGGCGTCACGTCTGCTGCTCTGGGCGGCGCTGCGACATTCCCGCTTCGGCACCGCGCTCTATGCGGTGGGCAGCGACGCCGAAGCCGCGGCGCTCGGCCGGCATCCGGGTGAGCCCCGACGCTGTTCTGGGCCTACACGCTGGCCGGGCTGCTGTACGGCGCGGCCGGCGTCTTCGTCTCGGCGCAGACCGGCTCGGGCGATCCGCTGGTCGGGCAACCCGCTGGTGCTGCAGGTGTTCGCCGCCGTGGTGATCGGCGGCACCGTGTTCGGCGGCGGGCGCGGCGGCTGCCTGGGGTCGGCGATCGGCGCCTACAGCCTGATGCTGATCGTCAACATCCTGCTGATCCTGAACGTCTCCGCCTATTACAGCACCGTGGTGGAGGGGGCGATCCTGGTGCTGGCGGCACTCGGCGGCTCGCTGAACCGGCGGCGTGCCGCTGGTGCAGTGGCTCGCCCGCGTGGCGCGCCGCGCGCGCACTCCGCGCGGCGCGAGGGCAAGCGCCCGGACCGCCTCGCAGCCGCTGGTGTTTCTGGCGCCAGCCGTCGCGCCAACCGCGACGCCGGCTGCCTTGGTGGCGAGCGTCACGCCGAGGATCTGCGCTACGCCGTGCCGGCCTATGCCTGCTTCGTGCTGGTGCTGGCCGTCACCGGTCTATCTGTACGGCGGCCTGAATGCGGCTACCTCGACTCGCTGCTCGTGCTCGGCTCCTTCCTGGCGGTGCTGTCGCTCGGCCAAGGCGCGGTGATCCTGACCGGCGGGCTGGACCTGTCGCTGCCCTGGACGATCGGGCTGTGCGGCATCCTGCTGGCCGGACTGGCGCACGGCCGAACCCTGCGTCGCCGCCTGGGCGATCCCGCTGGTGCTTGGCGGTCGGCGCGCTGGTCGGGCTGTTCAACGGGCTGGGCATCGTGCTGTTCGGGCTGCCGCCGATCGTCGTGACGCTGGCGATGGACGGCATCCTGCAGGGCATCGCGCTGGTTTACAGCGGCGGCACGCCCGCGCGGGTTCGCGCCGCCCGAACTGCGCTGGCTGATGAGCGGCGCGCGATCTGGGGCGTCACGCCGGAGTTGTGGCTGCTGGCTGATCTTCGTCGTTGTCGCTACGCTGCTGCTGGGCCGCACGCCGTTCGGCCGGCGGGTCTATGCGATCGGCAACAGCATGCGCGCCGCGCGGCTGTCCGGCGTGGATGTCGGCACGCACGCTGGTGCTGGTCTATGTGCTCAGCGGCCTCTGCTCGGCAATCGTCGGCATCCTGCTGGACGGGTTCAGCGGCCAGGCCAGCCTCGGCATGGGCGATCCGTACCTGCTGCCGTCGATCGCCGTGGTGGTGGTCGGCGGCACGCTGATCACCGGCGGGCGCGGGCAGTATCTCGGCATGATCGGCGGCGTGCTGCTGCTGACCGCGCTGCAGACCTTGCTGGCCGGCACCACGCTGCCCGACGCGATGCGGCAGATCATCTACGGTCTGGTGGTGCTCGGCGCGGTGGTGGCGCTGCGCGAACGGCGCGTGACGTAACCGGCCGCGCGGAATAAAGGAGCCGAACATGCGCATCGAGGTGCTAGTCGATGTGAAGACAACGCTTGGCGAGGGTCCGCTATGGGACGTTGACGAGCAGCGCCTTTATTGGATCGACAGCTTCGATGGCCGGGTGTTCCGTTGCACCGCCGATGGCCGGGAGGTCCGCTGCTGGGACGTGCCGCAGAAGATAGGCTCGATGTGTCTGCGCAAGGGCGGCGGAGCGGTGCTTTCTCTCCAGCGCGGCTTTCATTTCCTGGATTTTCGGTCGGGAGAAGTCTCGTTGATCCACGACCCCGAACCGGACCGGCCGGCGAACCGGCTGAATGACGGGAAGGTCGATCGGCGCGGACGTTTTGTTGCTGGTTCTATGGACACGATGGAAGAGGGTCCGAACGGCGCCCTCTATTGCCTCGACCCCGATCTGAAAGTTCGTCTGCTTGAGCCTGGGGTCATCGTCAGCAACGGCCCGTGCTGGAGCCCTGACGGCCGTACGTTCTATTTCACCGACACATGGTCGGGCGAGATTTCGGCCTACGATTACGATCTTGAGACGGGCAGCATTGCGAACAAGCGCTGTTTCACCCGAATGACCTCCGAAGGAGGTGCGTTCGACGGTGCCACGGTCGATGCGGAGGGTGGGGTTTGGAGCGCGCATGTCTATGCCGGGAAGATCGTTCGCTACGCGCCCGACGGCCGTATTGATCGGGTGATCGATATGCCGGTCAGGAAAGTAACAAGCGTCATGTTTGGTGGCCCGGAGCTCGAGGTGCTGTACGTGACTTCAATGGCGAAACCACCTCTGCCACGCTTCCCTTCCGACCCGGTGCTGCGCGGCGCCCTGTTCGCGGTTCACGACCCGGGCGTGCGCGGCGTGCCGGAGCCTCGCTTTGCAGGCTGAGGAAAACGTGACGCAGGGGATTGACAGGAATGCCGCGCTGTTAACGATCATGCAGCCGATGCACCACAAAAACGCCTCGGTGAGAGGAGGCGCGTGAACCGACGATCCGCAGGCGCCCGGCCTGGCCCGATGACGGCAACAACGGCCGGCACCGCTGGCGAGGATGGCGCCCTTCTGGCCGTACACGCTGTCTCCAAACAGTTCGGTGGCACCGAAGCGCTCAAGAGTGTCAGCGTCGAGCTGAACGCCGGCGAGATTGTCGCACTCCTAGGCGAGAACGGCGCCGGCAAATCAACCCTCATCAAGATCCTGGCCGAGGTCTATTCGCTGGACACGGGCCGAGTGACATGGCGCGGCACCGACGTTACGGATCGTCTGCGCCAACTTCCGATTGCATTCATTCATCAAGACCTCGGCCTGATCGAATGGATGACCGTGGCCGAGAACATCTGCCTGACCCTGGGTTTTCCCCGACGTTTCGGCCTGGTCAATTGGGACGCCGCGCGTGCGCAAGCGGTCGAGGCGTTGGACCGGCTCGGGGCAGGCATCGATCCCGAGATTCGCGTGCAGCAATTGAGCCGGACCGAAAAGTCTCTGGTCGCGATCGCCAGGGCTTTGGCCACCAAGGCCGAGGTCATGATTCTCGACGAGCCGACGGCCAGCCTGCCGGCGGGCGACGTGGCGCGGCTGTTCGCTGTGTTGCGACGTTTGCGTCACCGTGGCGTCGGCATGATTTACGTCTCGCATCGGCTGGACGAGGTGTTCGAAATCGCCGACCGCATGATCGTGCTGCGTGACGGGCGGGTTGCCGGCGAGCGGGAGGTCGCGGCGACATCCCCGGAGGAGGCAATCCTGCTGATCGTCGGACGTGAGCCCTCGCAGGTGTTCCGCCGTCCGGTCCGGCGCGCGGGCTCTCCGCTCTTGCTGTTCCGCAACGTGATGATCGAGGATGTCGGGCCGATCGACGGCGAGATTCAGGCGGGCGAGGTCGTCGGCTTGGTCGGACTGGCTGGCGCCGGGCAGGAGAGCGTCGGGCGCGCCTTGTTCGGGGTGGTACCGCTGACTGGCGGTGAAGTCCGGCTCGATGGCGACGTGCTGGAGCCCGGCTCGCCGCGGCATGCCATGGCGCGGGGAATCAATCTGGTCTGTGCCGACCGGGTCGGCGAATCGGTGGTCCCGAACCTGTCGGTGAGAGAGAATCTGTTTCTAAACCCGGTCGCCGCCGGACGCAGCTTGATCTCCGTGCTGCGACCCGGACGCGAGAGACGGGCGGCGGTCGAGGCGGGGCAGCGGCTCGCACTTCGCCCCAACGATCCGGCCATGCCGATCCAGATGCTTTCAGGCGGCAACCAACAGAAGGTGGTGATCGGGCGCTGGCTGCATCTGAACGGCAAGGTCTATGTGTTCGAGGATCCGACCGCTGGTGTCGATGTCGGCGCCAAAGCGGAAATCTACCGGCTGTTTGATGTCGTCCTCAGGTCCGGCGCGGCAATTCTGATCGTATCGACCGATTTCGAAGAGGTCGCTAAAGTGTGCCATCGGGCGCTGGTGTTCGATCGCGGCAGAGTCGTGGCCGAGCTGGGCGCGGATGATCTCTCTGTCGAGAACTTGCTGGCCGCCGCTTCGGCGCGCGTCGGGCACGCGGCGGAGCCGGCACAGCAGCTCAGCGTGCCGTAAGGCGGACACATGCAATCGCTCAAATCGAATGCGCTGGAACCTACGCGATCCGAGCTAGCCGCCTTGTCGCGCCGGGCTGCGGCGGTCCGCCTGCTGCCTGTCTATGGGCTGCCGATCCTCACCGTTCTATTGGCGATCGGCTTTTCCATCCTGCTGCCGGATAGCTTTCCAACCGCGCTCAATGCGCGCTCGATCCTAAGCGATAAGTCGATCGTCGCCATGCTGTCGCTGGCCGCGATGGTGCCGATGATGGCGGGGCGCATCGATCTGACAGTCGGTTTCGGCATCGTCATGTGGCACATCCTCGCGATCAGTTTGCAGGTCTGGTACTACCTGCCTTGGCCGCTGGCGTGTCTGATCGTGCTGGCCTGCGCCGGACTGGCGGGATTGGCCAACGGGCTCTTGGTCGAAGTGGCGCAGATCGATTCCTTCATCGCCACGCTCGGCACCGGCACAATTCTCTACGCGCTAGCGCTGTGGCACACGGACGGGCGCCAGGTCATGGGCGTGCTGTCGGACGGCTTCATCGCCATCAACGGGTTATCTGTGCTGGGGATCCCGGTTCCGGCGCTGTACACGATCGGGCTCGCGCTGCTGCTGTGGGTCGTTGCCGAGCGGCTGCCGCTCGGGCGCCATATTTACGCGATCGGTGCGAACGAACGCGCCGCCGCGCTTAACGGCATCCCCGTGCGCGGCTACGTCATCGGCGTGTTCGTCACCTCGGGGCTGATCACCGGCTTCACCGGCTGCGTGCTCGCCTCGAAGCTGCAGATCGGTCAGGCCAATGTCGGGCTTGACCTGTTGTTGCCGGCGCTGGTCGGCGCGTTCCTGGGATCGACCACGATCAAGCCGGGCCGTGTGAACGTCTGGGGGACAGTGTTCGGCGTCCTGATCCTGGCGATCGGCATTTCCGGCATTCAGCAACTGGGCGGCGCATTTTTCGTGGAGCCGCTGTTCAACGGCACGACGCTCGTGATCTCGATCGCCCTCGCCGGCTTCGCCCAACGCCGTTCGGCGGCGCGCGCCAAAATACCGGGACAGGCAAGGTGATAAGAAACGCGGCCCGGCAGCCGCCGAACCGACATCAAGCCTCGATCAACGCAGGAGGAAACCGAATGCCGAATCGACTCACGCCGCACCTTTGTCGTGGCGCTAGCCGCGACAGCTCTGGCAGCCAGTTCGGGGCTCGTCACGTCCGATGCCCGCGCTCAGCAGGACGACTACATGAAGATGGCCCAGGCGTATATCGCCAAGGTCACAGCGCCCGCGGCGCCCTGGACGGGTCCGACTACCGGCCCTACAGCGCAGGGGCACAAGCTGATCGTCTATGTCTCGGCCGATCAGCGCAACGGCGGCGCACAGGGCGTGGGCGACGGCGCGCAGGAGGCGGCCAAGGTGATCGGCTGGGATTTCCGCATCCTGGACGGGCACGGCTCGGTGCAGCAGCGCACTGAGGCGCTGAACCAGGCGATCGCGCTCAAGCCCAACGGCATCATTCTCGGCACGGTTGATGCGGCGGAGCAGGCGCCGGTGGTCGAGCGCGCGGTCAAGCTCGGCATCAAGGTGGTGGGCTGGCATGCCGCCGGTGCGCCGGGGCCGGTCGCGAACCCGCCCGTGATCACCAACATCACCACCAATCCGGAGGAGGTCGCCAAGTCCGCGGCTCTCTATGCGGTGGTCAACTCCAAGGGCACCGCCGGTACAATCCTGTTCACCGACAGCATCTACGCGATCGCGACTGCCAAGACGAATGGCGAGGCCGCAGCTATCAAGGGCTGCCAGGGTTGCAAGGTGCTGGCCGTCGAAGATACGCCGATCGGCGATCTGTCGAACCGGATGCCGCAACTCGCCACGTCGCTGCTGGCGAAATACGGCAAGAAGTGGACCTACAGTATCGCGGTTAACGATCTCTATTTCGACTTCTCGGCGCCGTCGCTGCAATCTGCCGGTGTCAATCCCGCAACCGGCTATCCGCGGCAGATCTCGGCCGGCGACGGCTCGGTTCCAGCGTTTCAGCGCATTCGCGCCAAACACTACCAGATCGCCACGGTTGCGGAACCGCTGCACCTGCACGGGTGGATGTGCATCGACGAGCTGAACCGCGCCTTCGCCGGTCAGCCGCCGAGCGGCTTCGTGCCACCACCACATCTGTTCATCGCCTCCAACCTGGATCGCGACGGCGGGCCGAATAATCTGTACGATCCGGAGAACGGATATAAGGAGATTTACCGGAAGATCTGGGGCAAGTGAAACTAGTCACGTCGCTGCGGTTCACCCAACCCGTCAATGCGAGGAGCGCGCGACGAAGCAATCCAGAGCTGCACACATGGATTGCTTCGCTGCGCTCGCAATGACGCTGCCACTTACCCCTTGAACTCCATCGTATAAAGACCGGCGCCGCTCCAGTCGGTGCAGTAGACGATCCCGTTGGGGTCCACGAACACGTCCGCCGAGTGCAGCACCACCGGCCGGTTGGGCCGGGGATCGAGCAGCTTGGTCGGAGCCGGCGGCACGCAGGCGCCGACCTCTACCGGCTGGTACTGGTTGCGGATGTCGTAAACCCGCACCCCGGCGTTCTGATACGTGGCGAAGATCAGCTCGGAGCTGCGGAACCCCTCGGGCCGGTTCTCGTAGATGTTGTGGGGTCCGAAGTGGCCGCCGACTGCGATGTAGTCGCGGTCGGTCGGCACCGGCAAAATCGAGATCGGCGTCGGGTTGTTCTTCACGCGATTGTCGAACACCCAGATCGGCTTGAGACCATCCTCCATTCTGTCGAGCACCGTCTCGTCCAGCACGATCAGCAAGTCACGATCCGGAAGCGGCAGCGCGTTGTGCGTCCCCCCGCCCACCGGCGGGAACCAGCGCTGGTGCGTAATCAGCTTCGGTGACGCGCGATCCGCCACATCGACGACGACCAGGCAGGCGTCCCGCCAGCTGCAATAGGCGATGTCGCCCTCGATGATGGCGTGGTGCAGGCCGTAGCGGCCGTGCTCCAGCGGCCAGTTCGATTTCTCCCCGCCCGCGAAGTGCATCCCTGGCAGCCAGTACCGGCCGGCGATGCGGGGCTTTGTCGGGTCGGCCATGTCGATCGTGATCAAGATATAGTCGGTAAAGCCGTCGAACAGCGCCGACGCATAGGCCCAGCGTCCGCCGACATACCAGATCCGGTGCAGCCCGCCGCCTTCGACCGGCATGAACCCGATCTGGCGCGGCTCCGTGGGGTTCGAGATGTCGAACACCGCCATTCCCGCCGACCAGGACCGCTCTGCTGGGGTCTCGTCATGCGCGTGAAAATCGGCCTTGCCCTTGTAGTAGTTGCGCTCGTCGTCCATTTCGGGAATCGAGAACATGTCCCTGGCATGGACCAAAAGCAAAAGGTCTTCGTGGACCTGAAGGTGCAAGCTCCAGGTGTTGGGCGGGTTGGCGACGTAGCGCACCGGCTTCGGCTGCCGCGGGTCGCGAACGTCGATAATGCTGTAGCCCTTGGAGCATACATGGCCGATATATGCGTAGCCTTTATGCACCATGATCTGCTGACCGTCGCCGCGCCCGGCCTGGTCGCTATGGCCGAGCAGACGCATGTTGCGCGCATGGGCGGGCTTGATCTCCACATTCGCCATCGCACGTCCTCCTCTCGGTATCTGCATCTTCCGGTCAATCGGCTCAGCCTTGGTATTCCATGATGGTAAGGCCGGCTGAGAAATCGGTACAGTAAAGTATGCCGTTCTTGTCCACGAACACGTCGGCCGAATGTAGGACCAGGGGCCGGTTCGGCCTTGGATCGACCAGTCGGCTCGGCGCGGGCGGCACGCACGCCGCCACTTCCACGGGCTGGTACGGATTGCTTATGTTGTAAACGCGCACGCCTGCGTTTTGGTAGGTCGCGAAGATCAGTTCGGAACTTTGCAAGCCGTTGGGTCGGTTCTCATAAACGTTGTGCGGCCCGAAATGCCCGCCCACTGCGATGTAGTCCGTATCCGTCGGGATCGGCATGGTTGCGATCGGCACCGGGTTCGTCTTCACCCGGTTGTCGAATACCCAGATCGGCTTGTATCCGTCCTCCACTTTGTCGAGCACCGCTTCGTCAACGACGATCAGCAGATCGCGGTCCGGCAAAGGGAGCGCATTGTGGGTGCCGCCGCCCACGGGTGGGAACCATCGCTGATGCGTCAGCAGCTCGGGCTTGCTGCGGTCGGCGATGTCCAACACCACCAGACACGCGTCGCGCCAACTGCAATAGGCGGTGTCGCCATGCACGATCGGGTGGTGCAGGCCGTAGCGCCCAGTGGGCAGCGGCCAGTTCGTCGTCTCACCGGCGGCGCGGTTCATGCCGGGCAGCCAATAGCGGCCGGCTTCCACCGGCTTCGCCGGGTCGCTCATGTCAATGGCGATGAAGATGTAGTCGGTAAAACCGTCAATCAGCGCCGAGGCGTAGGCCCAGCGTCCGCCCACATACCAGAGGCGATGCAGCCCGCCGCCTTCGATCGGCATGAAGCCGATCCGGCGCGGTGATTCGGGTTTGGCAACGTCATAGACGGCGAGGCCCGCCGACCAGTCGCGCTTGGTCGGGCCGGATTGCTCGTGAAAATCCGCCTTACCCTTGTAGTAGTTCCGTTCGTCTGCCAGTTCCGGTTGCGCGAACATGTCCCGCGCATTGACCACCAGTAGCAGATCCTCGTGCTGCTGCAGATGCAGCGACCAGGTGTTCGCCGGTGCCGGAACGTAGTTGACCGGCTTCGGGCGCCTCGGATCGCGCACGTCGATGACGCTGAATCCCTTGGAGAAAATGTGCCCGACGAAGGCGTGGCCGCGATGGACCATGATCTGCACCCCGTCGGCCCGTCCCCCGCCCTGATCGGTGTGGCCAATGATGCGCAGATTGCGCGCGTAGGTCGGGATGGGAATGTCGTCGGTCGGCATTTGGGCACGCTTCCTCGCAAAGCGGTTGTTATCCTGCCCGGCGGTCAGGTTGGCAATGTCGTGCCCGAACCGACGGGTGTTGCCGCGCATTCGAATTGATGCCACAATGCTAAAAAAAGACACAGGGAGATAAGACCATGGTAGCCATCAGCACTACTCTGCCGGATGCTTTAACTGACTCCGAGCATAGCGCGCAGCTTCGCAAGGCAGTGATCGCCAGTGCGGTTGGCACGACGATCGAGTGGTACGACTTCCTGCTCTACAGCACCGTCACCGGCCTGGTGTTCGGCAAGCTCTTTTTCCCTAAGGCCGATCCGCTCGTCGGTGTCTTGCAAGCATTCGCGGTCTACACCGTTGGCTTTATCGCCCGACCGATCGGCGCAGCGATTTTCGGCCATTACGGCGACCGTATCGGGCGCAAGGCGGCGCTGATTGCCACTCTGCTGATTACCGGGCTCGCTACTTTCGCGGTGGGGTTCGTTCCGAGTTACGCGACGATCGGCATCTGGGGCGCCGTGATCCTGACGGTCATCCGCTTCATCCAGGGAATCGGCGTCGGCGGCGAATGGGGTGGTTCGGTTCTCTTGTCGATGGAGTGGGCCCGCACGAACAAGCATCGCGGGTTCATTACGTCCTGGCCGCAATTCGGCGGGCCTGCGGGGCTGCTGCTCGCGAATGTGGCGGTGCTGGTGTTCAGTGCGATTTCCGGAGACCAGTTCCTGGTCTGGGGATGGCGCATCCCGTTCCTGCTGAGCATCGTCATGGTCGGGGTCGGGCTCTATATCCGGCTCGGTATCCTCGAGACGCCCATCTTCCGGAAGCTGGTCGCCGAGGAGAGGATCGAGCGGGCGCCGGCACTCGAAGTGATGAAGCGGCAACCCAAGCAGGTCATGCTGGCGGCGCTGGCGCGAATGGCCGAACAGGCTCCGGCATACATCTATCTGGCGTTCGTCTTCGCCTACGGGACACAGATCCTGCATACCCCGCGCGATTTCCTGCTGAGTGCGCTCATCGCCGCAGGTCTGCTGTCATTCGTCACGATTCCGCTGGCCGGGCATCTGTCGGACCGGTTCGGGCGCAAGCGCATTTATCTGATCGGCTCCGTAGCAACCGGGGTGTTCGGCTTCATCTATTTCGCGATGCTCAACACCGCCGTCCCCGGGTGGATCTTTCTCGGCATCGTTCTGTCCTTCATCCCGCACGACTTGATGTATGGCCCGCAGGCGGCCTTGATCGCGGAATGCTTTACGCCGCGGCTGCGCTACAGCGGCGCTTCGATCGGCTATCAGCTCGCCTCGGTGATTGCCGGCGGGCCGGCGCCGCTGATCGCGACGGCGCTGCTCGCGGCCACCGGATCAGGCTATGCGATCGCTGGCTACATCGCCTTCTGCGCCATTGTCAGCATTGGCGCGACCGTAATGCTGCCGGATCACACCAACCGGGATATCTCGCAGGAACACGTCTGAAGAGAGGAGCGCGGAGCGTCAAAGGAAAGCCGCCCCGGCGGACCCTTTCCGGCGCGGCTCTCCTCCTCAGCGCCAAACGCTCAAACAGGCAGCGGAATGGCGCCGATTTCGCTGGGCGAGGTCGCCCAGGCCGGGTTGGCCGAGGATGTGGCTTACCAAGGCCAAGCCAGGCCGAGCGCCTCGGCGATGCCGCGCTGCTCGGTACCGGTCTGCGGGACGAGCAGCGCGCTTCCGACAAGCGCCAGCGTTACGGCGGCAATTACTACAAACAACGTCCCGATCACTTGCCACCTCCTTCACGGCCCTGTCGGACCGCGGGGTTCGCGATCCGCTGTGCTGGATCGCGGCCAGTTGGCTTCCGGGTTTTCGCGACGAAGCCGGCTGACGGGACGGATTATGTGGCCATTGGCTCCACGCGACTGTGACGCAGGTCACTCCCGGAACACGATTGCGGCAAATTGGACGAGTCCCGGATACCATGCGGATATTTTAAGGCGCCTATGCAAGCGATTTTCGGTGGCTTATGCACGCATTGATGGAATGGCTATAGGGTTCCACGGGTCCGTATCGAGTGAAGATCGGGACGCCCTCAGTCCGGAAATCCCGCCAAACGCCTGAGATCCGTCGGTGATCGCCCTGCCTCGCGCAGACTGTGCAGGCTGGTGGCGCCCGACCGCTTGGCCAGCCGCTGCCCGTCTGCGTCCGTCAGTAACGGGTGATGCAAATAGGCCGGCGCGGGCCAGCCCATCAGGGCTTGCAGCAAACGATGCAGATCCGTCGCCGCTTTCAGATCAAGGCCGCGCGTAACGAGAGTGACTCCCTGGAGCGCGTCGTCATGCGTGACGCAAAGATGGTAGCTGGCCGGCGTGTCCTTGCGCCCCAGCACAACGTCGCCGAAGCGCTCCGGGCGACAGGTGATCCAGCCCTGCCCCTCCTCAAAGAACGAGAGAGCCTCTCCGGCGATGGCCCGCGCACGCGCCATGTCGAGCCGTAACGCATAGAGTGCGCCCGAAGCGATACGCGTCGCCCGCTCGGACGCCGGCAAGTGGCGGCAAGTGCCGGGATAAACCGGGGCACCATCCGGTGTATGGGGGGCGGAAGCAGCACGCTCGATCTCGCGGGTGATCTCGGCGCGGGTGCAGAAACAGGGATAAAGCAGCTCGCGTCCGGCGAGGTCTTCGAGCACGGCTGCATAATCGGCGAAGTGCTCCGACTGGGCGCGCACCGGCCTCTCCCAGTCCAGCCCCAGCCAAGCAAGGTCTTCAATGATCGCGCGGCTGAATTCCGGCCGGCATCGAGCGCGGTCGATATCCTCAATTCGCAGCAGAAAGCGTCCGCTTGCCGTCCGCGCGCGGTCCCGGGCAACGAGGGCGGCATGCGCATGACCGAGATGCAGGTACCCGGTGGGGCTGGGGGCAAAGCGGGTGACGATGGACATGCGCGAACAGAAAAGAGTAGGCGGAACGCCGCACAAGGGGAGCGTGCTGATGGCGGCGAACGGAGGACAACTGGACAGCCCGCGCTCAGGCCCCGCCTCGGGCGGAGCGCCGCGGCAATTGGTCGTGCTCTGCCATGGAATCGGTGCGGACGGCCACGACATTATCGACCTGGCGCACGCCTGGTCGCGCGCGGCACCGGACGCTCTGTTCGTCGCTCCCAGTGCGCCGACGGGGTACGATCTCGACCCGGGCGGGCACGGCCGGCAATGGTTCAGCGTCGCTGATCGGGCGCCGGCGCTGATGGAAAGCGGTGTGCGCACCGCGATGCGGATCCTCTCGCCGTTTATCGATGCTGAACTGGAACGGCTGGCGCTCGCCCCGAATACCTACGCTCTGATGGGGTTTAGCCAAGGCGCTATGACGGCGCTGTTCACGGGGCTGCGTCGCCCCGTTCCTCCGCGTGCGATTCTTTCCTATTCCGGTGCCCTGATCGCACCGGAAACGCTGATCCGGGAACTTGCGCACCCGGTTCCCGTGCTGATCGTGCATGGTCTAGCTGATGATGTCGTGCCCGCCGAACGTTCCCGCCAGGCCGAGGCGGCACTGCGCCAGGCCGGTGTCCCGGTCGAGGCGACCTATGTTCCCGGACTGGGCCACGGCATCGACGAAGCCGGAATAACGCTCGGTGCGCTGTTCCTGCAGCGAGCGTTCGCCGCGCAGGGCAAGGTTGCGCCGACTTGAAAAAGGGCGATTAACCGCCAAATAATCGGGCGTCGGAACGCTCGATACGGGGTTCCGGGACGTCACCAGGGCCGGCCCATCCGGGCGGTCCGAACTGAACCTTGCTATTGCAGGAGGTTGTTGATGACAACGTTCGACTTCGCGCCGTTGTTCCGTACCGCGATCGGCTTTGACCGGCTCGCACGACTTATGGACAGCGCCGCATCCGCCGCCGATGCACCGAGCTATCCCCCTTACAATATCGAGAAGACGGGCGAGGACACCTATCGGCTGACCATGGCCGTCGCCGGGTTCCGTCCCGAGGATCTCGAGGTGACGGTGAAGGAAAACACCCTTCTTGTCGCCGGCCGAGTGGGACAGGGCGTGCAGAAGACCGACGTGCTGTATCGCGGCATCGCCGGCCGTGCGTTCGAGCGCCGCTTCGTGCTCGCCGACCACATCGTGGTTGAAGGTGCCACCCTGGAGAACGGCTTGCTGCATGTTAGCGTCAAGCGCGTGGTCCCCGAGCAGCTGAAGCCGCGCCGGATTGAGATCAGCGCCGGCAGCCCAGAGGCGCAGGCGATCGCCAATGATCAGGCGTCCGGCACCTCCGCTGCCGCGTAACGTGCAATTCCAGCGGAAAGGGGCCGGCTAGCCGGCCCCTTTTACTATCCGCTATGCGCCGCCTTTTACGGTCGCCATTTTCGGCAGCAGGATCCGGTGCCAAGCACTGTTCACCATAACCGCCATGCCCAGGTAGTAGGCAAAGCCAGCCGAAGCCAGGAGACACGCACCGCCAGCGGCGGCCACAGCCCCGAGTTCGCCGTTACTGGTGATGAACTGCGCAATGCCGGTGAGGCAATAGCCGGCGCCCAGAGTAAGCAGCAGGGCCACCAAGACGGCGTTGCGGTACAGCGCGGCAATGCACAGGGCAAACGCAATGAAGGCGAAGGACTCAAGCAGGAAGCCCAGCATTTCGTGGTAGCCAGTCATTGCCACGCCAGTTCCAGCCAACACCATCATTACACCGCCCGCGACATTGAACGCGCCGAAGCAGCAGAATGCGGTCGCGTTCAACGCATTTGCGCGCCGATACGCGTAAAGGCCGGCGATGAATTGGGCAACGCCCGCGAAGGCAATCATCGTGATGGCTACCGCGAGTCCGTCCGAGGCGGGCAGGAAACCCCCGAGGACAGTCGCGACCATCCACGTGCCCGTCGCAAAGCCCCAGAGCCCCAGCGTAGCGGGTTCCGCGACTGTCGCCGTGGCGCGTTCGGATAACGTAGCAATCTCGTTGTCTGGCAGATGCGAGACGACCGGACCCGCTCTGGTCCAAGTCTCATGCTGGTCCACCAGCTTAAACTCCCGGATTTCGGCTAAATCCGCCATGTTTTGACACTCCTTTTTTGGGATAGCGCTTGGCGCCATCCACGCCGTATCGCGCGCGCCTTTGTCCGCCGCGCGAATTCCGACCACTAAAGGAGATCAGGAGACCCTCGGTTTATCGCGCGTTCCTCAGAACTGCGCGATTATTCCACAAAATTCGCGGGTTGCATCCGGTTCATGACTTGCGGAAGAAGCTGTCCGCGGCATTGCGATGAGATTGCTTGCGTGCACTATCCGCCTCCACGCGGGCGATCTCCTGCTTCAGTTCGTCAATGTAGGCTGCAAGTTCTTCGACACCCAACGGATCAAGTGGAAGCTTCTCCAACCGCGAACGCGGCTTCGGCGGCGCGTCGTCGTCATCTCTCATCGCCTCGCTCCTCCTCGCGCGTCGCAAAGTGCCGCGCGCTCTTGACCGGTTCCGGGCTGATCGTCATATGCAGCACTTGCCCGCTTAAGCGGCACGGTTCCTTACTCCATGCCATAACGCTTCGGGAGACCCTTTGGGAGACCCAGCAGCGCGGACCAGGGTGGGAGCGGCGTCCGCCCGGGCCTGAAGGTGACACGCCATGGCCATGCCGCTGATGCCGAAAGCCACCGCCGTGTGGCTTATCGAGAAGACCGCCCTGACATTCGAGCAGATTGCCGATTTTTGCGGCATGCATCCGCTTGAAGTTCAAGCCATCGCCGATGGCGAGGTCGCGCAGGGCATCGTGGGCTACGACCCGGTCGCGAACGGGCAGCTGACAACGGCCGAAATTCACCGGTGCGAAGCAGATCCGACGCGCCGGCTGCAAATCCTCCCGTCCGCTCTGCCGGTGCCGAAGCGGTCACGCGGCGCGCGATACACGCCGCTGGCGAAGCGCAACGATCGCCCTGACGCGATTGCTTTCCTGTTGCGCAACTTCCCGCAGCTCTCGGATCAGCAAGTGGGCAAGCTGCTCGGGACGACGAAGGACACCATCCATAAGGTGCGCGAACGCACGCATTGGAACAGCGCGAATATCAAGCCGCGCGATCCGGTGACGATCGGCTTGTGCAGCCAGACCGAGTTGAATGCGGCGGTGGCCCAGGCCAATGAGCGGCTGGAGCGCGAGGGGCACGCCGTTCCGCCCCCGCCGCCACCCCCGGCCGAAGAGGCCGCTTGAGGCCGCTAGGTCAGTGCGCCGTCGCGCAGGCGCTCGATCTCCTCTTTCACCCGCAGCTTCTCGATTTTCAGCCGCATCAAAGTATCGCTGTCGGGACGGGGTCGCTGCCCCTCGTCCGCTATCCGCAGCTCCAGGCTGGCATGGCGTTCCTTGAGCAACTCGAGGCGGGTCTGCAGGCTCATATACCCTCCAACACTGAAAGGCCGCGCCCGGGCGCAAAGGCCCGAGCAGCCGGGCATCGTAACCTGATTGACATGTGGTCTGGCAAGCGCCAGCACAACCGGTTGCAACGCCTGGGTAAACTTCGCGTTTGCTGTGCTCCGCGCAAGACGCATTCTGCCGGCCGTCCTTTGCGCCGACGAAATCCGCTAGTAGCACCCCGAGCGGGCGCGGAACTCGGCTATACTCAGAGGCCATGTTGACCGATCGGGACACATTGCTTCGCAAGCTACACGAACTGCGCAGCGAGCACCGCGACCTTGACACTGTGATCGCCCGGCTGGTGGACCAGGGACGGATCGACCAGCTCCAATTGCAGCGCCTCAAGAAGCGGAAGCTGATGCTGAAGGACGAGATCGCCTGGATCGAAAGCCGGCTTATCCCGGACGATATCGCCTGAGATGGCAGCGCTCGTCGGCATCATCATGGGCAGCCAATCCGATCTGGCCACACTCGTGCATGCCGCCGAAACCCTCGATAAGCTCGACGTCGCCTATGAAATGCGCATTGTCTCGGCGCATCGGACGCCGGATCGGCTGCGTGCCTACGCCATGGCGTCACGCGAACGTGGGTTGCGCGTGATCATCGCCGGGGCCGGCGGGGCCGCGCACCTGCCCGGCATGTGCGCGGCCTGGACGCCCCTGCCGGTGTTCGCCGTGCCGATCGAATCGACCGGTCTGCGCGGATTGGATAGCCTTCTCTCCATCGTGCAGATGCCGGCGGGGGTGCCCGTGGGCACGCTGGCGATCGGGCGGGCCGGCGCAATCAACGCGGCGCTGCTTGCCGCTTCGGTCCTGGCCGGAACCGATCCGGCGCTCGCCGCACGGCTCGACGCTTTCCGCGCCGAGCAAACGGCGTCCGTGCCCGAAGTGCCTTCCGCTCCGCCATGATGGTGCACCCGCTGCCGCCGAATGCCACAATCGGCCTGATCGGCGGCGGGCAGCTCGGCCGCATGTCCGCGTTGGCCGCAGCCCGGCTCGGGTATCGCTGCCATATCCTGACGCGCGAGCGGGACAGTCCGGCGGCGCAGGTCGCGCATGGCGTCACGATCAGCGATTACTCGGACCCTCCAAGCCTGCGCGAATTCGCGGCGGCCGTGGACGTGATCAGCTTCGAGTTCGAAAATGTCAGCGCGTCCGGGCTGGAGTTGCTGGCCTCATTGAAGCCCGTTCGACCCGCGCCCGCCGTCCTGCGCATCAGTCAGGATCGGGTTGCCGAGAAGAGCTTCCTGAACAGCACCGGGGTGGCGACCGCGCCCTGGGCGCCGGTCGGCAGTTTGGACGAATTGCGGCTTGCCGTTGGCCGGATCGGCCTGCCGGCGGTGCTGAAGACGACGCGCTACGGCTATGACGGCAAGGGTCAGGCGCTGCTTCGCGAGCCGGCCGATTGCGCCCCGGGTTTCGCGCTGCTCGAACCCAAGCCGCTGATCCTGGAAGGGTTCGTCGATTTCGCCTGCGAAGTGAGCGTGGTGGTCGCGCGCGGGACCGATGGCACCATTACCGGCTTCGATGCCATGGAGAACAGGCATCGCGACGGCATTCTGGACCTGACCATCGCGCCGGCGCAGGTGGGGGATGATATTGCCGAGGAGGCACAGGCGGTCGCGCGCCGGGTCGCCGCCGCGCTCGATCTGATCGGCGTGCTGGCGGTCGAAATGTTCGTGGATCGAGACGGGCGGCTGCTCGCCAACGAAATTGCGCCGCGCCCGCACAACTCTGGGCATTGGACAATCGACGCCTGCCCGGCGAGCCAGTTCGAAATGCATATCCGCGCGATCGCGGGCTTACCGTTGCCGCCTGCCATACGGCATTCGGACGCGGCGATGCGCAACCTGGTGGGGCCGGAGGACGTGGCGCTCTGGCCCGCGATCCTCGCGACTCATGGCCTGATTCCGCATCTCTATGGCAAGACCGAACCGCGGCCGAGGCGCAAAATGGGCCATGTGACGCGGCTGTTTCCGAAAGGCGCATTGCCGGGCGCGTTCGGGCTCGCGGCGGCATTGGGGCCGGTCTGGCGCGGGTAGCGCGCGTATCGGGGGCTCGAAGTCTGGCTCATCCCGCATCCGAGGTGACGACTTCTTCAAGATCATAGGTCGATAGCAAGTGATCGACCATTGCGCATGCCGCATCCCAATCGAAGGTGCGGTAACTGTGACCGGTGGCGACGAAGCGAGCACCTGCGTAAAACATCTCATACTGCATGTGGCGCGAAGCAAATTCCGACCCGATCACGTCCCACGCGGCTTTCAAGAACTTCACCTTGCCTTCGGAGTCGAAGTTCGCGGATCGCTGCGTCCTGTGCAGGATCGGTGCGAGTTCCTTATTGGCCCAGTCGCGGAAGGATGACGGTAGCATGATCAGCGAGCCGCCTGCGAGATCGCGAATCATGTTGATCAGACGCGGATAGAGATCCTGCGTTACCACCTGCGCCGCATACAGCAGATGCCGGTTCGGCAGGTAGAATTCGCCCCGCTTCCCACCCGAGGCCTCCATGCCGGAAAGCATCGCCTCCACCATGCCGGCGTTCGCCGCCAGAGTGCCGAGCTGCTCCCGCACCTGCGGCATGTTCGTGGTACCAATCGCCTCGGTAATCTTGTGCGCAATGCCGACGAGAAATCTCACCTTCACCGAAAGCCGGATCTGCGCCTGGTAATTCTGAAGCACGTGGCTCGGCGTATCGTGGAACTGCGCGCGGCACATATCGGTGTCGCGATGCACGAACACCCGTTCCCACGGCACTTTCACATTGTCGAAATAGAGCAGCGCGTCGTTTTCATCAAACCGCGCCGAGAGCGGGTTGTCATAAACTGACACCGCATGCGCCTCGTAGCTTTTGCGGGAGAGCACGCGCAGGCCCGGAGCGTTCATCGGCAGGGCGCAGGAAAACGCCAGCGCCTCCTCACCCGGTTTGAGTGGCTGCAGATTGGCGACGAACACTTCGTTCGCCATGATCGAGCCGGTGCCGAGCATCTTGGCACCGCGTATCGTCAGGCCGGTCATGTCCTCATCGACGATTTGCGCGACAAGCTCTTCCGCCTGATCGCCCCAATCCTTCGCGCGATCGGCCTGCGGGTTGACGATCACGTACGTAACGAACAAGTCGTTTTCCGTGGCATTGTCGACATAATCGTCAAGCGCCTTCGCGCGCGCCGGCCCGTGCTTCTGAAAGATTTCGAGCCCCATGCGCTGGCCGATGAGAGTGGAGGCAACATGGTCGGGCGAGCGGCCCATGAAGCCGTAGCTCACCCGAGCCCAAGCCTGAAGCGCCTTGCGCCGCTGGACCAGTTCGTCGTAGCTGCGCGGCGCCTGCCAGCAGCGATTCACCCGTCGCGCGCCACCATCGGGGATGAAGGTCATCAGCTCCAGATTTTCGGGACGCGATTGGTAGTCGTAGAGCAATGCCGCCGATGCCACGGCATTGCGAAACGCCTGGTGTGTAGTGACGTCCTCGACGCGCTTCCCGTCGATGTAAACGGCCCGCCCGTCCTGCAACGATTTGATGTGCTCCGCGCCGGTCTTACACTGCATTGGTGCCCCTCCGAATGCCGGCGCCGCGCCCGATCTATGCAGCCGCAGCGGCAGAGATGCTAGGCTGAGCAAGAGACAAACCGGGAGGAGCCGTCAATGCCAAACCGTCGCCCACGGTCGCGGCCACTGCTTGCCGCATAACCGTCGCCACTCTGGCTATAGCGGGCTTCGCCGCCAAACCGGCGTCGGCTGCCGAGCCGCCGATCACGATCGGCTTCGGCATGGCGCTGACCGGCGGGCTGGCGCCGAACGGCAAGGCGGCGCTGCTGGCCATGCGGATCTGGGCCGACGACATCAACGCCAAGGGCGGACTGCTCGGTCGCCCGGTGAAGCTCGATTACTATGACGACCAAAGCAACCCGGCGACGGTGCCGGGCATCTACACGAAGCTGCTCGACGTCGATCACGTCGATCTCGTCATATCCGGTTACGGGACCAACATGATCGCGCCGGCCATGCCGGTCATCATGCAGCATAACCGCACCTTCCTCGGCCTGCTCGGGCTCGCGGTGAACAGCAAGTTCCATTACCCGAGGTATTTCTCGGTGCTCCCGATGGGCGGGCCCGAGCCGAAGCAAAGCTTCTCTGCTCCGTTCTTTGCGCTTGCGGCAAAGCAAACGCCGAAACCGAAGCGTCTGGCGCTTGTCGGTGCGGACGCCGAGTTTCCGAAAAACGCACTGGAGGGCGCGCGAGCGCTGGCCAAGCAGAACGGCTTGCAAATTGTCTATGACCGCAGTTACCCGCCCAGTACCGCTGATTTCTCGCCCATCATTCGCGCCATTCAGGCGACGCATCCAGATCTGGTCTTTGTCGCCTCCTACCCGCCGGATACGGTCGGCATGGTGCGCGCAGCGCGCGAGGCCGGGCTCAAGACCCAGATGTTCGGTGGCGGCATGGTCGGGCTGCAATCGACGTCGATCAAGACGCAGCTTGGTCCGCTGCTGAACGGTATCGTCGATTACGATCTCTGGCTTCCTGTCGCAGGTTTTGCAACGCCAGAGGCGCTAGCGTTCCTGAAGGAGTACCAGGCAAAGGCCCCCGCTGCGGGAGTGGACGTGTTGGGCTATTACCTCCCGCCTTTCGCCTATTCCGACATGCAGGTGCTGGCCCAGGCGGTGAAGGGCGCGAAGAGCCTGGATCAGGACAAGATGGCGGAGTATCTGCGGGCGCATAGTTTCGACACGATCGTCGGGTCGATCAAATTCAGGCCTGATGGCGAATGGGTCGATGCACGCGTGCTGGAAGTGCAGTTCCAGGGCGTGAAGGATCACGATCTGGCGGAGTTCCGTGATCCGAAAACCGAAGTGATTTCTGGCCCGAAAAGCTGAGCTCAGGGACGATCCGCTATCCCTACGCCGAGGCGCAGCGGTGATGATCCACGCGACGCGAGCGCCAGGCAAAGAGGCCGGGCTCTAATGCCGGCGGCGCGTCGATCCCTGCGCGGCGCGAGCCCACGAGCAGCATTGCGCGCCCAGCCCTGGCGTTTCGGCTTCGATGCGGCCGTGCGCGTGTTGGCGGGGAGGCGCGATCCGGCGGACGCCATCCGGTTCCGGACGCCGCCCGGCTTGGCCTTTCCCGCCGCTGACGTGGTTGGCCTGGATGAGCCCGCGCAATCGCCGCCGAAACTGACCGTCACCGTGATGGGCCTGACCGGACCATCCGGGGTCATGCCGCGCACCTACACGGCCACGCTTACACAGTCGCTGCGCGCGCGCTCGCGGGCGCTGCACGATTTCGCCGACATGCTGGGCCACCGGTTCGTGGCCTTTTTCGCCCGCGCGGGAACGAAATACCGCCCCGCGCGGGCGGCCGAGGCGGCGCCGGCCTCGGAGCTTGATCCCGTGTCGCAGTCGGTGCTGGCGCTTATCGGCTATGGCACGCCGTTTCTGGCGCCTCGGGTCGCGGCGGGCCAATCGGCGCTGCTTCACTACGCAGGGTTGTTCGCGATGCGTCCGCGCTCGGCCGATCGTCTGGCTGCGCTCGCCTCGGATTGGCTCGGCATGCGCGTCGAGGTGATCGAGTTTGCCGGCGCGTGGCTGTCATTGCCGCCGGACCAGCGTACCCGGCTGTCCGCAAACCCGCTCCGGGCGACGTTCTGCCGGCTGGCGGTGGATGCCGCGATCGGTGTGCGCGCTTGGGATTCGCAGGCCCGTTTCACTCTTGCGCATCGGCCCGCTAAGCCGTCAGGCCTTCGAGGCGATGCTGCCGGATCGGCCGGCGCTACACCGCTTGGTTGCCCTGGTCCGGGCGTATGTCGGGTTCGAGCAGGGCTTTGCCGTCAATCCCGTGCTGGCGGGGGCCGGAGGTACCACGACTGCGTTTGGATTCTCAGGCCGACCCGCCGCCAAGGCTCGGCTGGAATGCTCTGGCTGCCGACCGCGGAGCTTGTGCCGCGCGCGGATGCTGCAGACGCGGTTTTCGAGGCTGAGCTGGTGGAAGCGCAGCAGCTTGCGCGGGGGCAGGGCCGGTGATGCGCGACGCCACTCTCGGGGGAAACGGTTACGTTACCGACATCGCTTACATGCCGGGATACTACCGGCAGCAAGCACCGAGTTTGATGTCGCTGGCCTGTCTTCTGGGCGGCGTGGCCTCCCCTATGCCGGGGCCGGACGATCCCGTGACCTATCTGGAACTGGGCTGCGGTCAGGGCTTCGGGGCGTTGCTGCTGGCGGCGAGCAATCCGTCCTGGCAAGTGACGGCAGTGGACTTCAATCCGGCGCATATCGCCGAAGGCCGCGCTTGGGCAAAGGCGGCGGCCGTGTCATAAATATCCGTTTCATCGAAGCCGATCTGGCGACGCTCGCCGAATCGGAGGCGGGGCGCGCAATTCCCGAGACCGATTTTGCCAGCCTGCACGGCGTCTGGACCTGGGTGCCGCCTTCCGTGCAAGCGGGCATTGTCCGTCTGTTGCGTGCGAAAATACGCCCGGGCGGGGCGGTGCATGTCAGTTACAACGCGTTGCCCGGCTGGGCGGGCGGGATCGGCCTGCAACGCGTGCTGCGCGAAGCCGGACGGCAGCTCGCCTGGCGCAGCGACCGGCAGGCGGAAGCCGGTCTTAAAGTGGTGCAGGATCTTCGGGCGGCGGGGGCTGCGCACATCCAGCGCGCGCCGATGGCGGCCAGCTTGCTGGAACGCCTGGACAAAGTGCCGGTCGCGTATCTGGCGCACGAATACATGAACGAGTCTTGGGCGCCGGCCTTTCATGCCGAGGTCGCGCGCGCGCTGGCTGAGGCGAAGCTCGATTGGGTCGCTGCCTCGCAGCTCGTGGAAAATTTCCCGGAGCTTGCCCTGACGGAAGAACAGCGGGCCATCTATCAGCGCTTCGAGGATCCGCTGACGCGGGAGTTGGTGAAGGACATGTGCCTCTCGCGCACGCTGCGCCACGATGTTTTCGTGCGCGGCCCGCGTCGGATCGATGCGCGGATGCGCGATGCGGCACTGATGCAGATTTGGCTGACGTTGAACGTGCCGCCGGAGGACATGCCGCTTGAGGTGGAGATGCCGGTGGGCAAGGCGGAGCTTTCGCCCGACTTTTACGGCCCCGTCGCGCGTGCGTTGGGTGATCGGACCGCAGCCGGTCGCAAGCTTGATCAATCTGCCCGTGCTGAGCGGGCGGAAGAAGAATCCGGCGGAGCTGGTCGGAATCCTGGCCGGACTTGGCATCGCCGAGCCGGTGCAGCGCCCCGGACGCGAGGCGGGCGCTGCCGTACGGCGCTTCAACCATGTCGCCGCGGAGGCGCTGGTGCGTCCCGAGGCGCTAGGCCGCACGATCGCTCTTGCGAGCGAGCTTCTCGGCGCCGGCGCGCCGGCCAACATGCTCGATCTGTTCGTCGCCGACCGGATCGGTTTGGGCGAAGGGCGTGCGGAGATCCCGGCATGGGTGGCAGCACTCGGGGCCGATGCGGATGAAACGAGCAGGGAGCGGCTGCACGAGGCGCTGATTGCTTCTTTCGATGTGCGGATGCCGTTGTTGCGGCGCGCTGGGGCTGTGTGACGGGGGAGTGCGGTCCGGGCTCAGCCCCCTCTCCGCCCCTCGGGGCGGACTGCGGCGCCTAAGGCTGTGCGTAGCCGCGAGGCTCACACTGTTCGTATTGCTGCTGTGGCAGGCGTCGGCGCAATGCGAACCAGCGGCCGACTTCGCCATCCGCGCGGCGTCCGAACAGGAAATCCTCGCCAATTCCGGCCCGCAGCTCGCGGTGTTCCGCTTCGTGCGGAACGAGGCAATTGTGGTGCTGGATTTTCCATCGCTGCTCGCGCAAGGGCGGGCGCTGAACCGGGTGGCGGCGTTGGTCGAAAAGGCCGGAACGCCGCATAATCGCGTGCTGACGGATATGCAGCTGGAGCAGGCGATCCGCGCTTCGGGGCAGACGGACGAAAGCTATTATTATGCCCACGACTACGCTGCGATCCGACCTTGCGCGGTTCTTCGCTCTCGCCGATCGCGACAAGGTGCGGCTCAATGCCGACGAGGAGCATTTGCGCGGGCTGCTGCGCTTGCTTGGCTGGTTCGCGCCGGCGGCATCGGGCGGCGCTGATTTCGATCGCGCATGAGAGCGGCAACGCGACGATCACGCGCACCGCGCGGGCCGTGCTCCTGGAGCATGAATTGTCGCATGGCGAATGGTTTACCGATCCGGCCTACCGGGACTACGTGCTCCGGTTCTGGCGGACCGCGCTAACGGAAGAGGAGCGCGGGGCAATCCGCCGGTTCCTAGGGCAGCCGGGCTACGATATCCGGATCGACGCGTTAATGGCGAACGAAATGCAAGCCTATCTTATGTTCACGACCGACCCCGGCTTCTTCCGGCCGGATGATGCCGGGTTCGGCCCGGTGCGGTTGCTCGTGCTTCAGACGGCCTTCCTGCAGGCCATGCCGCAAAGCTGGTTGCGCGAGGAACTGGAGCGGCGCCTGACGCCGCACTGACCCCGGCGGCGTCCGGCTTGCCAGCTTGCGCCGGCCGGGCGGACAGTCAGCCGGACCAGATAGAAGGGAGGGGCGAACATGGCGCAGGGCACCGCGAGCAACCCGTCGGGACGCTTCGCCGGGCTTACGCCGCTGTTGGCGCCGCGCTCCATCGCCATACTGGGCGCCTCTAACGACAAGGCGCGCATCGGCGGACGCCCGATCGCTTATATGAAAGCGCAAGGATTCCGCGGCGCGATCTATCCGGTGAATCCGAACCGTACGGAGGTGCAGGGGCTGACGGCGTTCCCCTCGGTCGCCGCGCTGCCCGAAGTTCCGGACGTTGCGATCGTTGCCGTGCCGGCCGAAATCGCCGTCGCGGCAATCGAGCAGCTTGGCGCGCGCGGCGTGAAAGGCGCCGTCGTGTTCACCGCCGGGTTCGCGGAGGTGGACGCGGACGGCGAAGCGGCGCAGGCGCGCATGGTGGAGGCGGCGCGGGCGCACGGGATGCGGCTGCTCGGGCCGAACTGTCTCGGCGTGTTCGATGGACAACACGGCTACTACGCCACGTTCTCCTCGGCGTTCGACAGCGGCTGGCCGGTGCAAGGGCGCATCGGCATTGCCAGCCAGTCCGGCGCGTACGGGACACATCTGTTCACCATCGCCCGCAATCGCGGCATCGGCGCCTCGGTCTGCATCATGACCGGCAACGAGGCCGATGTGACCATGGGCGAATGCATCGGCTGGCTCGCCGAGAACCCGGATGTCGATGTCATCGCCGTCTATGCCGAGGGCATTCGCGAGGCCGAAGGCTTTATTGCGGCGCTGGAAGCGGCACGCGCCGCGCGCAAGCCCGTGGTGATGATGAAAGTGGGGCGCAGCGCGCTGGGCAGCACGGCGGCGCAGTCGCACACCGCCTCGATCGCCGGCGACGACGCCGTGACCGAAGCGGTGATGGCGGAATTCGGCGTGGTGCGGGCGCGCAATTCCGAAGAGATGCTGGACATTGCCCATACCGCGACGCGGCGCATTTATCCGGCGCGCAACACGCTGGGCATGATCACCGTCTCCGGCGGCGCGGGCGTGCTGGTGAGCGACGTGGCCGAGCAGTTCGGCGTGGCCATGCCGCCGATGCCGGAGGAGGCGCAGGCGAAGCTGCGCGCACTGGTTTCGTTTTGCGCGCCGCGCAACCCGGTGGACGCGACGGCGCAGGTCGCCAATGACGTGGAACTGCTGAGCCCGTTCATGGAATCGCTGGTGCGCGACGGCGGCTATTCGTCGGTGCTGGCGTTTTTCAGCATGGTCGCTTCGTCGGGGCGTTGGCCGGCGATGCGCGAGCGGCTGAACGCAGTGCGCGCGACGCATCCCGACCGGCTTTACGTGATGTCGGCAATCGCTCCGCCCGAACAGGTGCGCGAATTGGAGGCGGCGGGCTGGATCTGTCACGAAGACCCGACAAGGGCGGTCGCAGCAATAGCCGCGATGGGACGCTTCGGTGCTGCATTTGCGGCCCCTCCGCCGTTGCCGCCGCCCGTGGTTCCGCGCGTGGATTTGCCGTTGGGTCCCATTTCGGAAGCAGAGGCCAAACGCTTGTTGGCGGCAGCGGGAATCGCTTCGGCGCGCGAAGCGGAATGCGCAACGGCAGAGCAGGCCGTGGAGGCCGCGCGCGGCTTTGGCTTTCCGGTGGTGATGAAGATCTTCTCGCCCGACATCATGCACAAATCCGAAATCGGCGGGGTGCTGCTTGATGTCTCCGATGCCGAGGCGGTGCGGGCTGGCTTCGCGCTTCTGCTGGAGCGCGCGCGATCGGCGGCGCCGGATGCGCGGATTGACGGCGTGATCGTGGCCAGACAGCTGAAGGGCGGCGTGGAGTGCATCCTGGGCATCCATCGCGACCCGGTCTTCGGCCCGGTGGCGATGTTCGGTCTCGGCGGGATCTTCGTCGAGGTGCTGCGCGACGTCGTGTTCCGCCGTTGCCCGTTCGGGACCGATGTGGCCGAGCAGATGATCCGCGGCATTCGCGGCGCGCCGTTGCTGCTTGGCGCGCGCGGGCGCAAGCCCGCCGATGTGCGGGCGCTGGCCGAGATGCTGGCGCGGCTTTCGGCCTTCGCGGTGCAGGCGGGGCCGGGGCTGCGATCCGTCGATCTGAACCCGGTGTTCGCGATGCCCGAGGGCGAGGGCGCGTTCGCGGCAGATGCGGTGATCGAGATGGAGGGTGAGTGACTACGGCGAGCTGCGTCGCTAGCGGCGATGTGAGGCTGCAAGGCGCGATAATTCGATCCAGTTGGGGCGCCATCAGGCGAAGTGCGGCGAGGCGCGGGCGACGTCGCGAACATCGCGAATCTCTCCGGGCGTCATTGCTCGGCCAATATTGGGCGTTCGCGGTAGGAGAGCCATTTTCTGGAGCACCTGGTAGCCGCCGATCGTGAAATCGAAGACGGAATCAGGGACGTTGCGCCAATAGGTGTCGGCATTGAGGAACTCGTCCTGGGTGCGAGCGCGAGAGGGTCGATTGGGCCGCCGCAGCGGCTTCGTCGGGCGCATACTCGCGTGCGATGACGCGCCGACGTCCGGGCATCACCGCCCCGCCCTTCCGGCATGCAGCCGCCGTAAGGTTGCGATCGCCTCCGTATGCTTTCCCGCGTTTGTTGGCACGCGCAGGGCGGCAAGGGCTTGATCGATTGAACGTTGTTACACCTGGAACCGGCGTGTCCGGATCGAGCAGCGCCGTCACTCGGGCTCCGAGCACAGCGGAAGCACGCAGCAGGTCCGCGCTGTTAGGCAGGGGTACGCGCGGCTAGGCCTGGCGGATGCCGTCGGCGTCTCAGCAAGCAAGCGGGAGCGTAGCTGATCGCAGCGCATGTTTCATCCAAGGAAGCGAGGCTATGTCACTATCGCTGTCGAGATTCGATAGGTTTAGCGCCGCAAGCATTCTCGGGCGGATGGCGAAAGGTTGGCTTGAATTTCGCTATTCTTCTGGAAGAAAGTTGGAATGTAGTACGCATCGGTTCGGAGCGCATGATCATCACCCAGAAGAGGTATCAAGCCAGAGGAACACCTTCGGGCTTGGCAACCCCTGCCGGCCGGCTAGCGACAAAGCCTCCAGCGATCGGAAGGGTCCGAAGCAATTCTGGGCGTGGCTCATTCCATATCGGCCGTTGGGGTGTCGCGTGACGCCCAAACGGGAGTCAAATCGTAGAAGAAAGTATCCGACGATGTTGGCCTTTGCGAAGCTGGAGCCGGTGCGAACACGTTCGCGCGTTCTTCTTGCCGGAAAGCGCCGGCATCCTTGGCCAGTCCACCATCTCTAAACGAACGTCGTCCCAATCTCGCGAGCTATCAAAGTAGGCGCGCATACGAGCTTCGAGCGCTGCGCGATCATTGTCAACAAAGCGCCACCTCGCTTCTCCAGAAGACCATTCAGCGGCGCTATTGCAGCCAAATCCGGCAGCTTCGGTAACAAGTTATACCAACCCGCCTAGAGGCTGACACACGCCCACTCCCTGGTGCCGATTGAGCGGATGCGGTCAGGATCGTGTGACGAAAAAATTCCAGCCGCTGCTACATGCCGTGACGATGGCTTTGTAGCTGTCCCATACCAGGGCACACAGCCGATTGGCGCGGAGATATTCCCAGACATTCTCCATTGGGTTGAGTTCGGGGGAATACGACGGCAAGGGCAGGAGCGTGATGTTATCCGGCACGCCGAGCCGGCCGCCGGTCTGGTGCCATCCTGCGATGTCGCAAACCAGCACGGCATGCGCGCCGGGTACCCTGGGTGCTGATTTCGGCAAGATGTTCGGTCATCGTCTCGACATGGACGTTCGCATAGTGATCTCGGCCCCGAACGCGCGGTTTGGACAGATCGCATCAAACGGGTAAGCGGAGTCATGGCGATTGTCGCGGACCATCAAAGGTCGGGCGCCGATCGGCGCCCAGACATAGGCATGGCCGCCCTTCTGGCCGACCCGAGCCTCGTCCTGGAACCGAATCTCGATCGGCTTGCCGGTGGCGGACGCTGGCAGGGCGGCTTTCACCAAGTCAGCGAAGTTTTTTTAAACGCCTCCTCGGCTTCGGCGTCCTTCTTCGGATGAAATGGGCGCGGTTGCAGCCGGGTCATATCGAGCTGACGCGGCCACTTGCCAATGGTGCTTTCATGCACCGTCACATTGAAGCGGCGAGCAACCTCTTCGCGCAGATCCACACAACGCCATCGCACCACTTTGTGCGTCTCCAGATCCGGCCCCTTGATGACCAGGGCTTTCAGTTCCGCCATTTGTTCCGTGGTCAAGGCCGGCTTGGGACCAGGGCTACGGCGCGACTTAAGCCCTTCGACACCCGCCTCATTGTAGCGATGAACCCAGTCGCGCAGTGTTTGTCGGTCCATGCCGTTCTGCTCTGCAGCTTCGGTGCGCGTGCCGCCTTCCAGCACCATCGCCACTGCCAAAAGCCTTCGGACCTGCGCGCCATCGTGGCATTTGCCAGCTATCGCACGCAGCTCAGCCGCCGTGTGCTCCGTCCGCGTGATCGTCACTGCCGCACCCATCCGTTGCCTCGCTCAAGCAAATCACCCTGAGTGAGCATCGAATCGGAACGGGTAGCGGTTGGGAATCCCGGGAAAGTCGACGTCTGTGCGGGTTGGTATCAGATAAACATCTCCGGTCGCATCGGGCCGGAGGGAGTAGCGATTAGCCTTGCAAGGTGTTGCTTGTACATAATGCGCATCGAATTCTGCGGACTTCAGGCTTTCGAGCAATTGCGCTCGTCTTTGCTCTGCATTCGAAGCATCGATGCCGTCGTTGTAGAGAGTGATTGGTAATTTATGTCGCAGAGCCCGCCTCACGAGTAGAGAAATCGAGGTCCCTTGCCGGATGCCCGGCGAGAACCCACGAATCGCAAAGATCGTCTCGCTAGTTCGGCCATCTGGACCACGTTCGCTGATCTTGCGATCCCCATGCAAATTGTCTACCCAAAATCGGTGAAACTCTTGAAGGAGACGCTTACGCATTGCGACAAAAGACGCGTTTGATAGCCACGAATGATTACTGATGAAGCAAACGATACCACGTCCGGTGCCTTCAGCTATTCGCCTTTCTGCTATTCGAAAAAAGCGAACGTAAAGTTCATCAAGGTTGAACTTTCGGATCCCCCATTCCTTCTGCAGGCCCTCCTTATACGGTTCGACAAGTCCGGCCTCTTCGGCGGGCGAGGTGCCGGCGAAGGCATTGTAGGGAGGATTGCCCAGCACCACGAGGATAGGTCGCTCGCGCTTTACACGCGCTGCCTGATCGCGCTCGTCCGCCAGTGGTGGGAAGGTCAGGCGAAGTCCTCGTTGCGTGGCATCGGGCAATTCCAACTCCTGCGGCATTGCCCAGCCGGTCAGCGCATTGGTCAGGTAGATTGCCGCTCGCTCATTCTCGGCTAGCAACGCGCCGGCCGCACGCAATACGCGGCCAACCTGCCAGTGCGCGATAACATAGGGCGCTGGCATGATTTCGAAGCCGGCCACTGGCGTCATGGCGGCCGGTTTCAGATCGACGGCTGTCAGCGCGTCTCGCCCTTCTCCCGCAGGGTGCGCGCGATGCGTTCCAGTACCTCCACCAGGTAGGCGCCAGTCCCGCAGCAGGGGTCGAGAATCCATACCGAAGGATCGGCCAGGCCGTCGACCACGCCGAGTTCGCTCCGCAGAACTCGATGAACCCGCTCCACCATATAGCGGACGATCTCGCGCGGGGTGTACCAAACCCCGAATTCCTTGCGCAGCACCGGATCGAAAGCCGCGAGAAAGGGCTCGTAGAAATAGCGAACGGCATCCGTCTCCTCGAAACGGGAAAAAAAGACGGACCGATCGACGCGATTGAGGGCGGAAGCGGCCAAGAGAGGGGTTCTTCCAGTCCGAGCGGCTTCAGGTATTGCGGTGTGCGATGCGCTGAAAGAGCGCGTCGACAAACGGGACGTGCAGGCTCCAGACGGCGGCACGCCAGTCGAACGCTGCTCCTCCCTGCCGTGCCACCTCTACCCAGGCACTGAACACGCCGTAGAATAGGGTCTGCACAAGAGTGCTGCGAAACAGGTGCTCACCCTTCGTGCCTTCGAACTTGAGCCCGAGCGCTTCCTGCAAGGCTTTGTGTAGGTCGGCGAAGGCAGGCAAGCTTGCCTTCTCATCCACACGTGTCAAAGCGTCGCGTGCATAAGAAGCGAGGAAGAAGGCCACGTCCTCTGGGCGTGAAAGCGGTGCCTGATGCAGGAGCACACGCTCCAGGAACTCAGCAAAGCGGGTGGCAAGACCAACCGGACAACTCGTGCCTCGCGCAAGCTCGAAGAATGCAGCGGCGTCACGGCAGCCAAAGCTGAACCGTTCGCGCACCTCGCGTTGGTTTGCGGCATTGAGACCCAGCAGCACGAACTCGCGAAAATTGGTGACAAGGACCAGGCCGTACTTGAAAAGATAGCGGCTGACCTGATCGCTATTGAGCTTCACAGCGATGTCGGCGGGGATGTCGTCCACCTCGACCACCCCACGCTCAGGCGGGCGACCCGTGGGCCATTCCTCTAGGGCATTGGCGCCGGCACCTGTGAACAGGCCCATATCGGGAAAACCGGCGCCGCGATTGCGGAGGTTGGGGACCGCAGAAGACGCGCGGCTTCAGACGTTCGCCGCTCGCGTTAAAGGCCCCCGCCAGGGCACCGTAATAGCTGATTTCACCGGTTCCGGCGCGAGTGGCGCGGATGCGCGCGATTTCCGCCAGATAGTCGGAAAGAACGTTCTGTGACATTGTGCGCTATTCTGAGCGATGCCGGAACGGTTTCGCAACCCTTCGCGCGTCGCTAAGCTCCGCATATGCCCCAATTCGCACCTCAGCCGGTCCTGTTCGCACCGTCGGTAGCGGCGCCCGAATCACAGCCCACCGATCCACTGGACGAGCTTCGCGCCCTGCTCGCCAACTTACGCCGAGCAGACCATATGCCTTGGCCGGATGCGGCGGCGGCGATGGCCGCCGAATTGCGCGTCTTGGCGCTTGCGCGATCCGCGGGCGAAGCAGGGCAAGAGCTCGCCACTTCCATCCTGCAAGAGACCGAACGGTTGCTCGCGGCCACCGACTGACCCGTGCCTCTACGCAACAGCAGCAGCGCGCAGCACGGGAATCACTTCAGCTCCGTACATCTCGTATTGCATTGCGATCCGGTCCGGCCCGCCGACCGGGTTAATCATGGAAAGAAAGTTTCCGGCGCCGACTTCCCGGCATTGGCGCAGGATCTCGGCAGTTACAACATCAGGCGTGCCGGCGATGAACTCCTCCTCGCTGATGGTGAACATCGAATCGGGAACGGCCCGGTTGCCACCAGCCGGGATGATGCGCGGATCATCCAGCGTGATCGCGCGAACGATATCGCCACCATCCTGTTGTTGGTGTCCGCTTCGTTCTGCGTGCGCGCGAGCGTGACGTTGCGCCGCAGGCCGAACTGTTCCGGCCCGGCTTCGCGGCCGAGCCGCGCGGCTTCGTCGCGGTACGCATCGAAAATCTCCCGAACCCGGTTTACCGGATGAAAGCCGGTGGTGATCTTGGAGCCGCGCTGCGCCGCCTTGCGGGCGGAGGCGACCGAGACCACCGTGGTCCAAACCGGCGGCGCCGGCTGCTGTAGCGGGCGCGGCCTGAGATGCAGCAATTCGAAGCTCCAGAATTTGCCGTGATGCGATAGGACCGGCCGGCGCAGCCCGGCGTCGAGAATTTCCAGCGCCTCGGCATAGCGTTCGCGCGATTCGGCGACACTGAGGCCCACGCGCTGCATTTCCTGCGGAATGCCGGCCGAGGTACCGATTTCCAGCCGCCCGCCCGTGAGGTGATCGAGCATGCCGAGCTCTTCGACAATCCGCCACGGCTGGTGATAGGCCAGCACCATGCCCATCACTCCAAGCCGTAGCTTTTTGGTCCGCCCGGCGATCGCGGCGATCAGCAGATTGGGCGACGGGCTGTAGGCGGGACCGAAATGATGCTCGCTGAAGAAGATGCCTTCGAAGCCGAGGCGCTCGGTGCTGACCCAGAGATCGACGTACCAATCAAAATAGGCTTTCGACCGGACCGGATCGAACGCGGTTTCGCCGGGCTTGCCCGGGGCATGAAAGAACTCGAACACCCAGGGTCGTATCATGGCGTTTCTCCCGAATCACGCTTCACGGTGCTTCGTCTAGATTCTGCCTGTGTGAGATTAGGTGGCCATGGAGCCTTCGCGGTTCAGCAAGCGTGCAGCCGCATTGCGCGGAGGCGCAGGTACGGCACTCGCCGCCTGCACGCCCTGCCTATTGGCTGCTCCGCAACGCCGTGCCGGGCGGAGACGGGAGGCTGACCGGATCGTCTCTGTCTCGCGGTGGCACATGGAGCGGCTGCTTGCGCAGACTGGCCTGCACCCGCAGTCCTGCTACGTTGCCGCCGCAACCTGAAGTGCCGCGAAGCGAGACGGTCTATCTGATCGATCGCGGATGGCACACGAGAAATCGGCTTGGCCGCGCAAGATGTGGCCGGCAGTCTGGATGCGGTCACGCGCCGCTTTCCCGGGGTGCGTTATCTCGCCATCGGCTTCGGCGATCGTGCTTACCTGGAGAGCCGCCACAGGGGCTTTCTCGTGATGCTGCAGGCTCTGTTTCCGGGCCGCGGACTGCTTCTGGTCACGGGGTTGCGTGCCACACCGGCCGAGGCGTTCGGCACCGCGGAAAGTGGTCGCGCTGCGCATCTCGCGCGCGGAACTACACAGAACAATCGACTTCATCGATGCGTCATTTGCCAAATCAGCTCGACGGCGAGCCGCTGATCGTCGGTCTCGGCCCTTATCCCGGCAGCTTGTTTTACGCCTCGTCGGAAACCTACAATCTTGCCTATACGTGCAATACATGGGTAGCCGAGGCCCTGAGCGATGGCGGGCTGCCGCTGTCGCCGGGCGGGGTCATCTTCGCCGGTCAGATCATGCCCGAGGCGAGGCGGATCGCGGCGGAGCAGCGGTGATCGGCCCGGAGCAAACGCCCTAGCAGGGCGGTCGCACCGCCACCTGCGGGGGCCATGCGGCTAGCGTCGAAACGACAGCGCTCAGCAGGGTCGCGCCACTCGGGCACGCGGGACAGACGGTATTCGAGGCGGTGGAGGCGGGGCGCTGCTGCTCAGGCTAAGGCAACCGCCCAGGCCGAAGCGGGATCAGCAAGGGCCAGAAGGGTGATCCGCATGGCTTTATTGTCCTCAATCTGGTCGGAGCCGGCAGGCGATGCCGCAGACATGCGCGGGACGGCGGCCGAATGCAACGTCGAATCGAGACCGATCCCGAAACGGCCGCACCACCGTCCTACTCCGCCGCCTGCGCGTACGCCTCCAGTGGCGGGCAGCTGCATATCAGGTTGCGGTCGCCATAAGCGTTGTCCACGCGCTTGACCGGCGGCCAGTATTTGGCGGTGGCGACAAAGGGCAGCGGAAAGGCCGCCTGCTCGCGCGAATAGGCATGCGCCCATGTATCCGCGGTCACTTCGCGCGCCGTGTGCGGTGCGCCTTTCAGTGGATTGTCAAGCCGGTCCGCCCGGCCCTCGGCAATCGCCGCGATCTCCGCGCGAATCGCGATCATCGCCTCGCAGAACCGGTCAAGCTCCTCCTTCGGCTCGCTCTCGGTCGGCTCGATCATCAGCGTGCCCGCAACCGGCCAGGACATCGTTGGCGCATGATAGCCGAAATCCTGCAACCGCTTGGCGATGTCCTCGACGGTCACGCCGGCTTGTTCCTGGAATGCGCGGCAATCGATGATGCATTCATGCGCTACCATGCCGTGTGAGCCGGTGTAGAGCACCGGGTAAAACGGTCGCAGCCGCGCGGCGACATAGTTCGCGTTCAGAATGGCGACCGCGGTTGCGCGCCTGAGGCCGGCCGCACCCATCATCCGAATATAGGCATAGGAAATCGGCAGGATCAGCGCGCTGCCGAACGGCGCGGCGGAGACCGGACCGATGCCCGAGACCGGCCCCGCATCGGCGCGCAAAGGATGGTTCGGCAGATGCGGCGCGAGATGCGCCGCGACGGCGATCGGCCCCACGCCGGGACCGCCGCCGCCATGCGGAATGCAGAAGGTTTTGTGCAAATTGAGGTGGCAGACATCAGCGCCGATCGCCGCCGGGCTGGTCAGCCCCACCTGGGCGTTCATGTTGGCGCCGTCCATGTAAACCTGTCCGCCATGCGCATGGATCTCGGCGCAGATGTCGCGGATCGATTCCTCGAACACGCCATGCGTGCTGGGATAAGTCACCATCAGCGCCGCAAGGCTGGCGGCGTGCTTCGCGGCCTTTGCCCGAAGATCGGCGAGATCGACATTGCCCTGGCGGTCGCATCCGACCACGACGACGCGCATCCCGGCCATCGCCGCGCTCGCCGGATTGGTGCCGTGTGCGCTGGCGGGGATCAGGCAGACATCGCGATGCCCTTCCCCGCGTGAAGCGTGCCAGGCGCGGATGACCAGCAGCCCCGCATATTCGCCTTGCGATCCGGCATTCGGCTGCAACGATACCGCCGCAAAGCCGGTAATTTCCGCCAGCCATTTCGCCAACCGCCCGATCACCTCGGCATAGCCGCGCGTCTGATCCTCGGGCGCGAACGGATGGATGTCGGCGAAGCCGGGCCAGGTGATCGGCAGCATCTCGGCTGCGGCGTTCAGCTTCATGGTGCAGGAGCCGAGCGGGATCATGCTGCGGTTGAGCGCAATGTCCTTGTCTTCCAGCCGCTTCAGGTACCGCAGCATGGCGTGCTCGGAATGGTGCTCGCAGAACACGCTTTGCCGGAGCAAATCGTTGCCGCGCAGCAAGACTGGTGGAATGCCGGGGGCAGCCTCCGTCAGCTGGCGTGCCCAGCACGGCGGCAAGCCGCTCCAGTTCAGCCCGCGTCACCGTCTCGTCCAGCGCGATGGCGATGCCGGTCGGATCGATCCGGCGCAGGATAAACCCGGCGTCGGACGCGCGCTGCATCAGTGCGTCGGCCTCCGACTGCCCTTCCGTATCCAATGCAATCGTGTCGAAGAACGAGCCATGCCGCACAGCAAGCCCGGCCCGGCGCGCGGCGTCGGCGAGCAAGCCCGCCTGCAGATTGACGCGGCGGGCAATGCGGCGCAGTCCCTCCGGTCCGTGCCAGACCGCGTAAAATCCGGCAATGACCGCAAGCAGCACTTGCGACGTGCAGATATTGGATGTGGCCTTTTCGCGCCTGATATGCTGCTCGCGTGTCTGCAAGGCGAGGCGCATCGCGGGAGCGCCCGCCGCATCGACGCTGACGCCGACCAGACGGCCGGGCATGGCACGTTTGAAACCATCACGCGTGGCAAAGAAAGCCGCATGCGGGCCGCCAAAGCCCATCGGCACGCCGAAGCGCTGCGCCGAGCCCACGACCACGTCCGCACCCATCGCACCGGGCGGGCGACAGCAGCACGAGCCCGAGCGGATCGGCCGCCACGATGGCGAGCGCGCCCGCTTTGTGCGCGGCCGCGATCTCCTCGGAGAGATCGCGGACGGCGCCGGTGCTGCCGGGATATTGCAGCACCAGGGCGAACGGCTGCGCGGCGCCGATCGCGACGGTATCACCCGGATCGACCGCGAGCAGACGCCAGCCGAGCGGAGCGGCGCGCGTAGCCAGGACCGCGCGGGTCTGCGGGTGCAGGTCGGTGGCCACCGCCACCACGTCGGATTTGGACTTGCCGACGGCGCGCGCCATCGCGACCGCCTCGGCCACCGCGGTCGCTTCGTCCAGCAACGAGGCGTTGGCGATCTGCATGCCCGTAAGCTCGCAGACCATGGTTTGGAAGTTGAGCAAAGCCTCCAGCCGGCCTTGTGCGATCTCCGCCTGGTACGGCGTATAGGCCGTGTACCAGCCGGGATTTTCCAGCACGTTGCGCTGGATCACGGCGGGCGTATGCGTGTTGTGATAACCGAGACCGATCAGGAACTTCTTGCGCGTGTTCCGTCCTGCTAGCGAAGCAAGCTCTGCCAGCATCTCGAACTCGCCGATCGGCGGCGGCAGGTCCAGCGCGCCCGGCGCGCGGATTGATTCCGGCACGGTGCGTCGGGCGAGTTCGTCAAGGTCGGCCAATCCGAGCACGCGGAGCATCGCTTCGATCTCGGCCTGATTCGGGCCGATGTGGCGATGGATGAAATTATCCGCGTCCTCCAGCCCCGCCAACGCGTCAAGGCCGGGCATCAGAGTGTCTCCAGATACTCGTTGTAAGCAGCCTCGTCCATCAGCTCCTCGAACACCGCCGGGTCATCGAGTTCAAGGCGGAAGAACCACGCCTCGCCCTGCGGCTCGCCGTTGACCATCGCCGGATCTTCGACAATAGCGGGGTTGATCTCCACGACCGTTCCCGCCAGCGGGGCATACACGTCGGAGGCGGCCTTGACGCTTTCGACCACGGCGCATGCTTCGTCGCGATCGACGGCGCGGCCGATTTCGGGCAGTTCGACAAACACTATATCGCCCAACGCCTCCTGCGCGTGATCGGTAATACCGATTGTCGCGATGTCGCCATCCATCCGAACCCACTCATGTTCACGTGTGTAGCGGAGTTCGTGATTGCTTCGGTCTGGCAGTGCCATGTCCGGACTCCTCGAAACGCGCGTGTCAGTGCGCATAGCGATGGGGAACGAAGGGAAGTTCCGCGACCTTGGCCGGAAGCGGCTTGTCGCGAACCATCAGGTGAAGAGACGTGCCGGGCGCGCCAAGGTCGCGGCGCACGTAACCCATGGCGATGGGCGCGGCGAGCCCGGGCGAGAAACCGCCGGAGGTGACGAAGCCCGCCTCGGTGCCATCCTCGGCCACGATGGCGGCACCGGCGCGGGCGGGCGCGCGGCCATCAGGACGCAGCCCGACCCGCAACCGCGGCGCTCCCGTTTCGATCTGATCGCGAATGGCGGCGGCACCCGGGAAGTCCCAATGGGCGCGCCGGCGCTTGCCGATGGTCCAGACGAGCCCCGCCTCTACCGGCGTGGTCAGCTCGTCGATGTCGTTGCCATACAGGCAAAGCCCTGCTTCCAGGCGCAACAAATCACGCGCGCCAAGCCCTGCCAGCGCGACCTCCGGCTCTGCCAGAAGAAGATCGGCGAGCGCGGCGGCTTAGTTCGCGGGCACGGAAATCTCAAACCCGTCCTCTCCGGTATAGCCGGAGCGGGAGACGTGGCAGGGGATGCCGAGACCGAAAGCGTGGCTACCGCCATGAAGCCGAGCCCGAGCGCTTCGGGGCACAATCGGCCGAGCACGGACGCAGCTTGCGGGCCTTGCAGCGCCAGCAGCGCTCGGTCTTCCAGTCGGCGCCAGCCCGACGCTGGGCGGCAAGGCGGCGGCGATGTGACGCAGATCGAGTTCCTTACGGCTGGCGTTGAGCACGAGGCCCAGCCGGTCCTCGGCAAGGCGCAGCACGATCAGATCGTCGATAATGCCGCCGGCCTCGTTGGTCAGCAGCGTGTAGCGCGCCCGTCCGGGCTTCAGCCCCACGATGTCGCCCGGAACCAGCGCCTCCAGAGCAGCCGCCGCAGCGGTTCCCGACAGGATCGCCTGGCCCATATGCGACACGTCGAACAGCGCCGCCGCGCTGCGGCAGTGCCGATGCTCGGCCAGCACGCCGCCGGGGCAGCGCGCGGCCAGTTCCCGCTTGGACTGTATTGCAAGGGCATGCTGTAGCCGGCGAATGTAACCATCCGCGCTCCGTGTGCGCGGTGCCAAGCATCGAGTGGCACGACCTGCAAGACGGGCGGGGTCGGATCGTCGGGTAGGGCGTTCTCGGCCAACAGCACGCTCCGCGGCACGGGGTCGGGGCGGGCCGATCAGGCCCACCGGAATGACCCCCCTCTGTCGCGGAACCTGAGAGTTTCACGCGGCGTGCGCTGCGCTTACTCCGTCGGTGCGGTCCGGCACAGAGACCGGTCCGGCTTTCCAGAGGTCCCCGATCCCGGCGCGGTCCTTTTGCCTGAGCGATTCCGGGGGCCGGTTGCGCCTTCGGCGGCGGACGATCCGCTCTCTCCCGCGTCGGATGTTCGGGACAGGCGCAACATGGCAGTTCCGGCGCGGAGAAACAACCATCTCGCGCGAGTCGGTTGGTTTCGCCCCACCTATCCTTGCCGTTGGTCCCGCACCTCACCCCGGCCCTCTCCGCCCCGGGGGCGGAGAGGGAGTGTTACAGGGCGATCTGGAACTGCTCGGCGAGCCCCGTTTGCCCGATCGGCGTGATCACACGGCGCGGCTGTCGCGCATGCGTTCGATCCAGCCCAGCGCGAAGCAGCGCTCGGCGATCGCCGCGCCGACGCGGCCTGCGAGATGTGATCGGCGCTCGCTCCAATCGAGGCAAGGGCGGCGATAGATCCGCCGGCGCGAGCCGCCTTCCTCGGGCGAGATACCGAACCCGGCAAGGAATCCCCGTCCCGCTTCCGTTACCTCGCCGCCGTCCGCGCCCAGAACGACATGCCCGCTTGCCTCCAGCCGCGCGGCGATCGCAACCCCAAGCCGTCCGGCCAGATGGTCGTAGCATGTGCGTGCCATGCGCAGCGCTTCCGGCCCGCGCCATGCCGGCAGTCTTTCCGATGGCTGTGTCGCGGAAGCGACGGTCATGATGTTTTCCAGCATCGAACCGACCAGCGGCGAAGCGAGGCGGAAATAGCGATGCCGGCCCTGCGGCGTGCAGACGAGCAGGCCGGCGCCGGAGAGCGCTGCCAAGTGCCCGCTCGCGGTCGGGGCCGACACGCCCGCCGCGAACGCCAGTTCCTTGGCGGTGAGAGACCGTCCGTCCATCAGGGCGGACAGGATGCTGGCGCGAGATGGATCGCCGACTGCGGCGGCAATTTCGGCCATGCGGTTGACGCTGCTCATGGGTAGACAATTTAGTGCCGACTTGCCCGGGCTGCGAGCACGCATAGTTCGGCGGCGGCCGAAGTGAGCCGCTTTCCACTGCGATCAGTTCCGGGCCGTTTCCAGATCGATGCGCCGCATCTCGCGATAAATCGCCCTCGTCTGCTCAGCCGACGACAAATGCGACCAGGCGGTCTCGCCGACAGCTTTCACCGCGGCCTCGTAGGCGGCCCTGAAGATCGGATCCGACGCCGCTGCCGCTTGCCGCTTCGTCATCCCGCCGCGCGCCACTGCCGGTCCGGGCGCGCGAGCATCGCGGGGGCCGGCCTGCGTCGGGGTGTTCGGTGGCGGGTCGTTCTGCGGCAGGGGCTTCGCCGTGACCAGCATCGCGATGTGATCGGCGAGCTGCATTCCGGCAATCGGCTTGCGCAGCAGCAGAAACGGCCCTTCGACAGTCCGGCCGACCACATGGGCCGCGCCGTCGCCGACATATCCGGTCAGCAGGACCGCCGGCATGTGCGGATGGCGCTCTTGCGCCAGTCGGATGAGTGCCAATCCGTCGAGGCCGGGCATCGAGAGGTCGGTCACCAGCGCGTCCGCCGGCCCGTTCTCCTGCAACAGCGCTAGCGCCTGCTCGCCGCTTGCCGCCTTCAGCACGGCGAAGCCGGCGTCCTCCAGCTGCACGGCCAAAGTTTCGCGCACGACGTCATCGTCATCGACCAGCAGCACACGGCCCGGCCTCGGGTGACTCGGTCCCGCAGGCGGCGGGGCGGGTGCTGCCGCCTCGGGCTGCTGGCCAGCTTCCGTCTTCGGCAATTCCTGCGGCAGAAAAAGTGCCACCGTGGTGCCTTGACCGGGCAAGCTGTCGATCGCCAGCGCGCCGCCCGATTGCTCAGCGAAGCTTTTGGCAATCGGCAGGCCGAGCCCGGTCCCGCGGTCTTGTTTCGTCGTAAAGAACGGTTCGACGGCATGCACCACGGTCGCGGAATTCATGCCGGTCCCAGTATCGGTGATCGCCAGTCTCAGGTAGTGCCCGGGCAATAATCCGACGGGATCATTTGCCTGACCGGAGATCGTTTCCAAGTTGGCGACAAGATGCGCGGATTTTTATATTCTGCGGGGCACCGATTTGCGAGGTGCCGCATGTGGACGATCCAGGCTCGCGCCCGACACAACCGGGACAAGTTGCGTTACCCGAGCGATCTGACGGACGAAGAATGGGCGCACGTGCGCCACCCACCGCCGGTGAAGCCCGGCGGGCGCAGCGCCAGGTGGAGGAGCGGGCGGTGGTGAACGGCATCATGTATGTGCTCAGCACCGGCTGCCAGTGGCGTTCCGTAGCCAAGGATTTGCCGCCGAAGAGCCGCTGCATGACGACTGCCGCTGGGATTACGACGGCACGCTGCAGCGGATCCATCACTCGCTGTATGTGAAGTGTCGCGAACGGCTGGGTCGGGAGGCGAGCCGACCGGCTGCGTGTTGGACAGTCAAAGCGTCAAGAGCGCTGAAAAGGGGCGCTGCATTGACCGAATGGATGACGCGGGGAAGAAGGTCAAGGGCAAGAGCGGCACTCCTGGTTGACACGCTTGGTCTGCTGCTGAATGCGGTGGTGCACCCGGCCGATGTGCAGGACCGCGACGGTGGTGTGCTGGTGTTGACGGCCTGTTCGGATTGTTCCGTTCTTATCGAGCTGTTCGCCGACGGTGGCTACCAGGATCCGCAATTCCGCAAGGAACTGGCGAAGTCGCTTCCGCGACTGTCCGTCGAGATCGTGACGCGGTCCATCGGGCGCGCGGCTTTGCCGCTGCCGAAGCCATGGGTTGTGGAACGGACTTTCGCCTGGCTCAATCGCTGCCGCCGATTGGCCAAGGATTGGGAAAACCTCACACGCCATGCCGTGGCACACCGCCTCGCCCAATCGGCTACGCTGCGAAGCTCTATCCTTAGGGTGCCGCCTTCGGGCATCGCGTCGCGCCCGTTCGTGGCGAGGTTGACCAGCACCGTCTCCAGCTGGCCCCGGTCGGCAACCAGCGGGGGCAGGTTTTCCTCGACCGCGATACGCACATCGATGCCGGCGCCGAGGGAATGAACCAAGATGTCCCGCAGCTCCTCCAGCAGGCTGCGCACCTCGATCGGTTCCGCGCGAAGATCGCTGTGACGGACGAAGGCGAGCAGACGTTGCGTGATCGCCGCCCCGCGCGCTGCCGAACTCAGCGCCATGCCAGCGAACCGGCGCACATGCTCGGCATTCTCCGCACGGTTGCGCACCAGCTCCAGACTGGCCTGCACGGCCTGAACCACGTTGTTGAAGTCATGTGCGATGCCGCCCGCCAACTGTCCGAGCGCCTGCAGCCGCTCCGCGCGTGCGAGCCTGGCCTGCGTTTCCTCGCGTGACGCGACCTCCTGCGCAACACGCGCCTCCAGATCCCGATTGAGCCGGTGCAGCTCTTCCTGCGCCGCACGCAGCGCCGTCACGTCCGCGACGCTTTCCATGACGGCAACAAGCTGGCCGGCATCGTCGCGCCGCGCCAGCTGGCGTGCCGCAACGGTAATTCTTCGTCCGTCCCGGGTCCGATGGATGACATCGCCGCTCCACTCACCGTTGCGCAAAAGCGCTGCTTCGATGTCGCTGAGGGGAACCGGGTGGATCGCGCCGAGCAGGTCGTGCGACACCGACCCGACAGCCTCCTCCGATCGCCAGCCGTAGAGGCGTTCGCAGCCTTGCGTCCAGGCCCGGATTGTTCCGTCGAGATCGCGCACGATCACCGACGCGAGGTCCAGTGTCGCCACCAGCTCGCGCATGCGGCTTCCGCTGTCGCGCAGCGCCGCTTCCGCCAGTTTGCGGGCGGTGATTTCGAAGAACAGCACGGTGAAGCGCCCGGGTTCGTCGGCAGGCTGTATCCGCGCCTCGTACCAGCGCCCGCCGAGCGCCGGAACATCCACTTCGATCTCCATGCACTCGCCGGTATCGACGACGTGCGCGAATTTCGCGATCAGATCGTGCTGAAAGCCCGGAACAACTTCGAGGGCGGTGCGGCCGATGACGTCCTCGGAGGAAAGGCCGGTCTGCGTTCCGAAGGCGGGATTTGTCTCGATGACGCGGAAATCGACGGCGAGACCGGTGATCGGGTCACGGACGATCTCCCCGAGAAAGAAGCCTTCCCGCATTCCATCAAGCAAATTGCGCCAGCGGGGGGAAGCGTTGGAGCTGGAGAGCCGGGTCTGTGGCCTCCGCGGCGCCGCTTCGGAGCGGCGCGCCTGACCCTTGAGGCGCATCGTTATACCACCAGTGGTTTTGGTATTGATTAAGTTCTCTACCTAAGGATGCATTACTGAATCACCCGGGCCGGAACAAGGATCTTTTGACGCCTAACGGTTCGATGATGCGTTGACCGTTGCGGCGTAATGATAAGAAACGCGGGAATTTCTCCAAAGTTCGCCCGGCGTCGCCTGCTTATCGACTTTGGCCCGACCCCGTGATCCGGCGGTAGTCGGGCGGCGGGTCGAACAGGCTCGCCGGCTGCGGTCCCCGGGCGACCGACACGGCCTCGATGCCGCTCGCTTGTTGCGCGCCGTTGCCGTGGCCCTCGCCGCGCAGAAGCAGCCCGTCCTCGGTTATACAGGCCGTTCCGGCGCCGTTCGGCCCCGCGAGAGCCCAAACCGTGCAAGGCGTGCCGGCGACCATATCGGCACCGGCGCGCGTCATGCGCGTGTCGTCCGGAATGGCGAACCCGGGCATCAGGCGCGGGTCGAACTTGGATTGGAGCACGAGACGGTGCCGCGGCACCACCACCAGCATATGCTCGGTGGCGATATCGACCAGGCCATAGCCACTATCGCCGGGGAGATCGACGCGCAGCTTCGTTCCATGATTTGCCCAAGTCATGGTGATCCGCGCCGTGTCGGACCGGCCGGGCACGTCGATGCGATAGACCACCGCAACGTCGTGCGTCGGGCGCAGCGCCGGACGATCCCCAGCGAGCGCCTGCGCGGCCGCGAGAAGTGCGAGCGCGGCGGCTCCGACAAGTGGCCGGCCGGTCATGGCGCGCTCGGGTCTTGCCCCGCCAAGGCGCGGATCTCGGCGAGCAGTCCGACCGGGTCGGACGCGTTGGGCCAGAGCGCTTGGGTATCGACGGCTGCGGCGAGCCGCGCCTTGTATTCGTCGCGTGCCACTTCGACCGCGCCGAATTGCGCCAGGTGTGCGGTGACGAATTGCGTGTCCAGCAGCTTGAAGCCGCCGAGCCGGAGCAGTGCGATCAGATGCACCAGCGCCACTTTGGACGCGTCGCGGACGATGCTGAACATGCTCTCGCCGAAGAAGGCGCCGCCCAAGGCGACGCCATACAGCCCGCCCACCAGCACGCCCTCGCGGCGGGCCTCCACCGAGTGCGCAAAGCCGAGCGCATGCAAGTCGCCGAACAGTTGCTCGATCTGCGGGTTGATCCAGGTATCCTCGCGGCCCGGTGCCGCCGAGGCGCAGCCGGCAATGGTGGCGGCGAAATCGCGATCGGCGCTGACCTCGAACGTGCCCGAGAGCACGGTGCGCGCAAGCCGGCGGGGCAAGTGGAACGCATCGAGCGAGATGACGCCGCGTCGCTCCGGATCGAGCCAAAAGAGGCGGTCCCCGCGCCGCGTCTCCGCCATCGGGAACAGCCCGTGCCGATAGGCCCGCAGCATCAGCTCCGGCGTGATCTCGACAAATCGCCGCGACATGCGTGCATTGTGCGGAAGGCGCGGGCGGATGGGAAGGGTTCGGCGAGGTGCGGAGCGCTTCGGGTGTACCTGGGATGTGGTTGCCGGCCTTCGGCCCGGAGCAGTGCGAGCCTCGTAGTCCTAAAATGCGTAACGCGGGGCGGCAGGTCCTCGGACAAGAGTTTTCCAGATCCGCCGGATACGCGGTTGACAGGTCCTCCTCGATGGTACCGATTCGGGTTTGCCAATAGGCGCTGAGTGCCTGTTCGTATTCGGCTTGCGCAAGAAAGCAATCAGCGATGAAAGCGCACCTGCCAGGGCCGAGCAGCGAAGCGACTCGCTTGAACCAATCCCTTCGCGCGGTAGCCGGAACTATAGATCGCGACGGCTGCATCAAATTCTTTCTGTCCAGTACCGAGACGCATCCCAGTAAACGGGGCCGCCTCCAACTCATTCGGGACGGGCATGAAAGGGGAATCATCCGGGCTTCATCAAGGTAAGCCAGATATACTTCAGTGTACCACGGTTGAGAGCACGTTCGACCACGCTATGTACCCGGATTGATTTTTCGATATTGCCTGCCGAAACATCAGCTGTCTTGCCCTGGTTCTGTGTTTCAGTCCGTAAGAGCATGACGGACGTCTTCCAGAAATTGGCGGTAAGCTGAGATATATCCTCAACATTTTTCACTTGTAGGCCGACGAGTTTTGCAGAAGTGAGATATTCGTCCAGCGTGCCAACGTTCGCGCAGAAATGATCGTTAATCGTTTGCTCAGGCCCCGGCGTATCAAACAAATAATCCGCTATAAGAACTCGACCTCCAGGTCGAAGAAGCCCGTGTACGCGCTGAAACCATGCGTGGCGGTGGCGAAAATGGCAGGAACTCTCAATAGCTACTGCTGCGTCGAAGCATGAATTCCCAGGTACTTCAGCGGCATCGCACAGCAGAGGAATGATCTTAGAAGCGATTCCAGCCTTCTGAGAAAAAGCGATCGTCAAATCCAGGTGAGATTGAATTATAGTAACGGCCGTCACTGATGATCCGTATTCCTGTGCCCAGAAAATCGAGCCGCCCCCAAGTCCGCATCCTACGTCGAGCACGTCGGAGAACGGGATCAGGCCAACCTTCCAGCTTCCAGCGAGATATTTAAGGAGCTGCTCTTGCCCTTGCAATAAGATTTGGCGCAAGGTTTTTCAAGTCGCACCTACCGGCGGCGATTTTTCGACTAGGCCGCAATGATAATGAACCCTAGGCCCTGGTCCATACTTCCTCAACAGCGCCTTGGTTTTCGCATCATAGTAGCCTGTCACAGAGGTCGTCTCAAATGATGTCATTTCCACCCGATGCCTGGGGGCCGGACCCTGGATGCAGAACTGTTTCTAGTATTGTGGCAGCCCTATCCAAAACATTGTCGAAGCATCGTAGCCCATATGATCGAGCGGTTTCCCTCTGCTTTAGAGCCCAAAATGCCACTTCCGCCTGGTCAGCTCTTGACAGGGTTGTGTACCTCGGATCGTCTGAGAGAATGTCTTTCGCTACGTGGGCAGCGATCGCCACACTTCTTCCCAATATCGCCGCGCTATCGGCCCAAGGAGTTGCGAACCACAAAGCCTTCAGGTACGCGGACCATTGACGAGCAGCGATCCCTTCCGCGACCTCACGAAATATTCGGGCATTCCACATAGCAGTGCGAAGCTCGACATGCTGCTGGCCTACTGCCGCTATCAGGTCCACGGCTACCGAGGAGATAGTTTCAGCTGGCAGGCCTGCTTCGGCTATGCCGAGCAAAAACAGGCTTTGAAGGATAAGCTGCGTGCATGGCCCGACTCTGTGTAGGAGTATCGAGGTAGGTGCATTCCTCGTCGCTTAAATCGTCCGAAAGGTGGCCGGCGCAGAAATTGAGATAGATAGCAACCGTTCGGGCTGTCGCGTCCTCGGCGCAAAGGCCAGCTTCTCTTCCTGCATCGTACAGAACTCGTAAGGGACCTGGGCGAACTGCTTCCAGGGTCGCCAAAATATCCTTTCGGCTGACATCTGGCAGGGCAAGACGATTCACGAATCGCAGTACTGCCGCGAAGGTCGCCTGTTCCTGCTTTGTCATTCTTGATCCAGCTGAGACATTTTGAAAAGGATATGTCTGCCAAAGGCAAGATGCCTCACTCATCGGGCGAGGCGTATAAAGTAAGGATTGGGCATCCGCCTATCAGGGAAAAAGTAAACTTATATGCGATTCGACGCGCGGTTATCCGCTTATCAGGCTGCTGGTCTTTCCATATAGCTGAACCGGTAACAGTCCCCGTCCCCGCATCGATGCCGACAGAGATAGGCGGCAATGGCGTAAACAGCGGCACATCGTTCGCCTGGCTTACTTTGTTTCGTAAGAAAACGATCACGTTTCGTTTGCCGCTAGCCTGCTCAATATCTCCCTGCGGCTTGATCGTGCCGGCGCTCGCGTTTGCATCGAGCAAGCTCTCCAGCTCTTCAAATCGACGTGCATTGAACGCATTGACGGCCCTTAGAAACGCATTCAGCACACAAAGGTAGTGGGGCGTTATTTCGTCCTGGAAAGTCACCTGAAATTCTTTGCCTTGTTCTTGCGACATTGGAGCTCCTCCTCTTTTCAGGTTGGCACGTTGTTCAGCTGCTCGAGCATTGTCTTTGCTTCCTGGATATCTCGCGTATCCAGTCTACTCACAAAAGAGTTACGAACGGTGGCCAGCATATACTGGGCTTCTGTTCTCCTGCCCTGGTCTTGCCGCAACCGGCAAAGGCTCAGCGTTGCGCGCAGATGCAGGGATTTCGCACCCTGACGGGAGGCGATCTCAATCGCCTGCAAATAACGCTTCTCCGCATTCTCCTGACTGGTTGCATCTGGCCGCTGGACCCGCCGCTTGAGTGTCAGTTCGCCGGTGAGCCTGCACAACTCCGCGTCCCACCAGCTTTCGTGGTTCCTTTCAGCGGTTTCCTGAGCCTCCCGCAATAATCCTAGCCCTTCGTCGAAACGACCGGACTTTCCGTAGAGTTCCGCCTGTAGCGCTAAGTAGTAGGGGATTATTATTTGCTGGCCCGTTTGCCGGTACATGTCCAGCGCGTGCTGAATTTCTGCGATCCCATCCTCGACCTGTGGGTTGGCCCAGCCGCGCAGGATCATTGCCATAGGTATCCAAAAGGCAACATCATGCTCGGTGGCGAGCGAAAGGACGGACTCAGCGCATTGTCGGGCCGCTCCCGTATCGCCAATGAACTGATGCAGCCAGGCGGCGTAGGCCAAAGCCATTGCCAGGCTGTGCGGGTGGGACAAGTCTTGCGCCAAGCGCACAGTTTCCTCATGCCGCTCTAACGCTTGGTCCGGGTGCCCAAGGAACCACAAGGCCCAGGCCGCTTGGGATCGAGAGGCAACCGCCGGGTCCTGCCCGTAGACAAATGCCATTTGGCGATGCGGATTCGGATCATAAAGAGCGGCCGTCCGTTCCAGATGCTTCAGTCCTGACGAGAACTCTCCGAAACACAATAGTGTAACTCCAACCGCATTGTTCGCCTGCATGATGAGGTGCGACTTCTGTGCGGCATCTGCTAAACGGAGGCACTGTTCGGCCAAGGCCTGGGATGTTTTGTGCTCCGCCCTCGCCGTGTAGAAGACCCATAAGCCCCAAAGCGCGGGGAAGAGCGCCGGAGCATCGCCTAGTTCCTGGCACAGCTGCCGGGCTCGATCATAGACTTGTCCAACTTCTCGGGATGCAAAGCCCCGTGTGGCCAGCAGCGGTGTACCAAGCGCCAGATGAAACGAGAGTTCCTGTTGCCGCCGCCCGAGGTCTTCTGGCAAGGTTTTGAGCAGGTCAGACCCTTATTGAGATGGCTGATGGCCTCCGCGTTAGCGGACCGCTGCACGCCTGCTGTCCGGCAGCCAACCAATAGGGGACGCGCGCTCTTTATCGGCGGCTTCAGTATAATGGTGGGCCAGCAACTGCGGCCTTGCTTTCGCCAGGTCCCCGAATTGCTCTTCAAGACCTCGGCAACACGGAGATGATATTGTCGCCGTTTGCTCCGCAAAGTGACTGATATGCCGCGTCCTGAATCAACGAGTGCCTAAATTGGTAGCTACAATCGAGGCCCTCTCCCTTCTGCAAGATCAGCTCGGCTTCCGTTAGGACTCTCAGTCCGAAGTCGACTGTTTCATCCGGAATTGGCATAACGGCTCGCATGAGCTTCCGCGAAAACTCGTTCCCGATTACCGAGGCAGCTTGTGCAAGCTCCTTTCGTCGAACCAAGTCGATCTAAATGCGCCATTAGCAGATCCCGTAGGGTGCCCGGAATTTCGTGATGCGACGAATTAGGTCTGTTCTGCTCCAGTACCGCCCGCGTCAGTTCCTCGGCGAAAAAAGGGACGCCACCGCTGCGCTCCACCACCGCGTCGACGATCTCGGGCGCCAGTGCCGCCTGCGCGGCCCGGCCCGCGACAATCATTCTTGTTCCGGGCGAGCTCAGCGGATTGAGCCGATCTGCTTGTAATTAGGATCCTGACTGCCCAGACCTACGAAAGCTCGGCCGTGCCGTACATAACAGCAGCAACGGAGAATCCTCACTCCGTTCCGCTAGGAATTGTATCATTTCCAGTGTCGAGGGGTCTGCCCAATGCAGATCCTCGATTGCGATCACCAACGGACTTGTTTGTGCGTATTGCGACAACCCATCCGGCAACGGCTGCAGAGCAGATGCTGACGCTTTTGTTCCGGCGATAATTGCGATTCAGGGTATTTCGAGGGAACAGCAAGATTCATAAGCTGTGCAATGAGAGGCACGGCGTCAGTTGGGCTAGTTCCTCGGTTTCAAACGCTGCCTCCAACGCGGCAAGCCAATCCTCCGTGCTCTGCCCGTCACGGTACTCGAGTTCGTTGTCATAGCAATTCAGTAATGGCGTAAAAAGGCGTGCTCTGATGCAGGGCTGTGGCAGCGCAATATAGTCCACCTGTGCGTTATGCCGGCTATTCGCTCGCGGAAGCACTCGACAAGCCGTGACTTGCCAATTCCTGCCTCACCTAGCATCAGGACTTGTGCACCCCTCCCTGGTGCACGTGATCCCAGCGACTAAGAAGCCGGGATAGTTCCTGCTCCCGGTCTACGAATGGTGTCAGACCTCGTGCAGCTGCAGCATCAAACGCGCCGCGCAGCCGGGATGGGGCGAGCACGCGATAGAGCCGCACCGGCTCTTCAACGCCCTTCAGAACATGCGCACCTTCGTCCTCAACGGCGAACAGTCCGGAGACGAGACGATTCGTTGCCTCGGATATAAGGACGGAATTTGGCGGCGCTACGGCCTGAACGCAGTGCGCCACATTCGGTGCACTGCCAAATACGGTGGTTGCTCTGCCGTCGCTTAAGGCATCAGCCACAACAGTTCCGGAGTGTATGCCGATACGAACGGTCAGTTGAACGTTCTGCTCTGGCGAACCGCCGATTTGAACGTCGATAACTGATCCAGGATCGCGAGCCCGGCCAGCACCGCACGCCGGGCATCGTCCTCGTGTGCTGAGGGTAGCCCAAAATAGATCAGCAAACCGTCTCCGAGGGACTGTCCAGACTTGTCCCCCGAACCGGCTAACTATTTCCGTTACGGCGACATGGTAGCTCGATACCACCCCTTGCCAATCTTCGGGATCGAGTCGGCTCGCTAATTCAGTCGAACCAACAAGATCGCAGAACAGGATCGATAAGTGCCTTCTCTCGCCTTCGAACCTGGAGCGCTTGAACGTGAATATGTGCGCATGCTGGCTCCGAATCGCGTCGGCGGCGCCATCTCGCCGAACCCGCCTGTTTGCGGAACAGTGTCCAGGCGACGGCCGCAATTGCCTGCAGAATTTCGCGCGAACGGCATTTCCCATTCCGCACGAACTACACACCGCTTCGAGCACCGGGCCGCACCTCACACATAGAGGAACATAAAGCGAAGTTTGATTCGGTATACAGCGATATCGTAAGCAGCGTATGGTGTTCTCAGTCGCAAAAAGTGATTGCATTTCGAGCATAGCCCATTGCCTTGGCCTGGCAACTAGATTATCCAATTCGTAATACAACTGCTGATTGTCAGTCTAGCTCAGGGGCGCAAGGCACTACCCGTGAAGAAATCCGGTGTACGGCGAAGATACCCAGCTATCCGGACTGTCACTCCCCCTCCGCCGCCGCCCACTCCGCCACCCGGGCAAGCTGCACGTAATCGGAAAAGCGCGGTGCCCGCGCTGGATGCGGGCGCGAAAGATACGCGCGGGCGGGATCGTCGAAAGCGTCGATCAGCGCGCCGAGTTTTTCGGCGGCCTCGACAATCACCGCGGCGAGCCTGTCCGGTTCCTTGTCGAACAGCGGCTTCGCTTCGCCCGGCACGAAGCCGCCGGTAATGCGCCAATAGCAGAGGGCTGCGGTCTCGCCCGTGCGCTCGGGACCGAAGGCGCCGGCGGCGGCCATCGCCGCTTCCAGCGGCAGTTGCGGCGCCAAGCCCTGCTCGACCTCCTTGGGCGAGGGCGGCACGCCGGTCTTGTAATCAATGATACCAAGCCGGCCGTTGACGCAGCGCTCGATCCGGTCGGCGCGGCCGGTCAGGGTGAAGCGCCGTTTCGGTCGCAACAAATCCCAACTGCCGGTCACTTCGGACCAGAGTTCGGCAATCGGTGCCTCGGCGCGGCGGCGGGGCTCTTCGGCGGCGATCCAGTCGGCGATGCGCTCCAGCCGCGGCGTCCACCACGTCGCCAGCGCCTCGCGCAGCCCGGCCTCCGCCAGCGTGCGGTCGAACGCGCGGCGCAGCAACTCCTGCGCATTCTCGGGCCAGCGCACGCCGTGCTCGCCCAGGAACCGGTGCAGCGCCGCATGCACCAGGCTGCCGTAATCGGCCGCGTCGGTTGCCTCGTCCAACGGCTTTAGTTTCACAAGCTTCAAAACGTGTTTGGCATAGATCGCGTACGGGTCGCGCAGCCAGGTCTCGATCTCGGTGACGCTGAGCCGGTTCGGGCGGCGGGCGAGCGGGGGGCGCGGAGCGGGTGGTCGGACGGGTCGCGGCGGTCCGTCCGGCTGATCGAGCGCGCCCACCCACCGGCTCGCCGGGTGTACACTTAGTGCCTGGCCACGGCCCGAAAGGTACATTTCGAGCCGGGTCAACCAGCGCGAAGGTACACTTGGCGCGCCCTCGCGCCGGCCAGGTGATGACAATACGACCTTGGACGAAGCGGCAACCAGGGAGGCGAAATCGTGCGCCGATTGCCCGACCCGCTCCTCGGGCGAGGCCAGACCCACGGCAGCGCGCATCGGCCGCGACAGCCAGGGGCCGGGATCGACTGCGGGCGGCCAGACGCCCTCGGCCAGCCCGCCCAACACCAGCAGCTCGGCCTGCTGCAAGCGGGCCTCCAGCAGGCCCCAGATGGCGATGCGCGGATGCTCGGCCCCGTCTCGCCCGCGCAGCGCCCGGCGCGTGCGCACCGCCGCGCCGGCCAGCAAGGCGTCCAGCAGGCCGGGCAGCACCTCGCGCGGCTGGTCGGGCAGCACCGGCAGGGCGGCAAGCGCGGCGGACAGGCGCTCGGCCAACGCCTCGCCTTCCTCGCCGGCCCAGAGCCGCGCGGCGCCCGCTGCCTCGTCGGTCGCCGCCAGGCGTTCGGCCGCTTCGATCAGACCGGCCAGGGAATCGGCCGGCGGTGCGGCCAGGGTCGCGGCGAACCGCAAAGCGGGGGCGAGCGCCGCCTCCACGCGGGCGAGAAAGCCGATTGCCTCCTCGCGCCGGGGTGACCGCGATTGGTCCAGCGCCCGCCTGAGCCCGGTCAGCCCCGGGACGGGGCGCGGGCCGCGCAGACAGGCGCGCTCCAGGCTGCGTGCGCCGGCTCGGCAGGCCGGCGGCTACCAAACCGGCAGCGGCCAGCGGATGCTTCAGCAAAGCCAGCAGCGGCACCGGGGCCAGCTCCTCGGCGACGGCGCCGCGCCAGCAGGCGGAGGAACACGGCTGGCGGCGTGTCGGCCAGCGCCTCGCCCGCGCTGTCATCGGCGACGACGCCGAAGCGCAGCAGCTCCGCCGAGACCCGCACCGCCAGCTCCCGATCGGGCGTGACCAGCGCGGCCCGCGCGCCGGACTGCTCCAGGGCGTCGCGCAGCACCAGCGCGATCGCGGCGGCTTCCTCCTGCTGGTCGGCCGTTTGCAGAAGCGACAGGCCCGTCGTGTCGGCCTCGCCTTGCGCCTGCCACTCCGCGAGCGCGGCGCCGGGCAGCAACACGCGCCGCAGCAACGCGACCCGCTCCGGGGGCACGGCCGATTGCGGCAATGCCGGCCAAACACGGACATCGCGCGCGGGTGGCACCGAGCCCATGCAGCAAGCTGCGCAACCCGGCCTGGTAGTGCGTTTCCTCCAGCGCCTCCCAGACCGGCGTCCGGCATGTCCAAATCGAGGCCCGGCAGCACGACCGCGCCGTTCGGCAGGCGGGCGATCGTCCGCGCCAGACGCGCGACCGCGTTGATGCCGCCCGTCGCCCCCGCAAGCGAGAACCGGTTCCGCGGGCGGGCATTGCTCCCAGGCGGCGGCCTGCGCATCGAGCAGCGCCACTTGCCGCGCCGCCGGGTTCATCAGCCCCTGCTCCGCCAGATAGTCGGGCCAGGTGGCGGTCACGATCCGCAGGAAGGACAGGGTTTGCGACCAGTGCCGGGCGAAGGACGGGTCCGCCGCATCCGGCAAGGCGCGGGCAAGGTCGATCTCGGCCCGCTCGGCCTCGTCCATCAGGCTAGCGAGTTCCTCGGCCAGGCGCCAGGCCTGATCGGCGGTGCGGGGTGCGCCGTCTGCCCCGCCCATTGCCAGGATCAGGCGGGTCAGAGCGGCGAGGCGCTGCATCGGCTCCACTTCGGGCGGCAGGTCAAGCGCGCCGGACAGGGCCAAGTGCGTCTCGTCCAGCGCGCCGATCGCGGTAATGCGCGGCATCAGCAGCGCCTGCCCGCCGGAGACGCGCAGGAAGGCTTCGGCAAGGGCGCGGGCGGCGCGGCGCGTCGGCAGCAGGATCAGCCCGCGTGCGACCTCCATCGGATGCGCCGCGCAGGCCAGCCATTCCGAGGCGATCGCGTCCAGGAACGGCACATGCGCCGGCACCGTGAACAGGTTCATCTCGTCTCGCCGGTAAGCTGCGCGTGCAGGCTGAATTCGGCCTCCGCCAGATCGGCCGGGGTGGAGAGATGGAACCAGAGCCCGTCATGCACCACGCCGCGCAGCCGCCCGGCGCGCATGGCGCGGTCCCAGACCAGATTCATGCTGAACGCCCCGTCCGGCACATCCGCCAGCAGGGCGGGGTCCACGATTTGCAACCCGGCATAGATGAAGGGCGCCACCTCGCGCTCGCCCCGGCGCCGGAGCACGCCCCACGGGTCCACGAAAAAATCGCCCAGGCCAATATCGGCCTGCACCTGGCAGGCGCGCTGCGCCAGCAGAACGGCATCCGCATCGCCAGTCGCGAAGGCGTCGGCCAGGCGCAGCAGGGCGGGGCGCGATCCGTCGAGCCAGAACGCATCGCCGTTGATGACGAAAAACGGCGCTGCGCCGAGCAGCGTCAGCGCGGCGCGGACGCCCCCGCCGGTGTCCAGCAGCGCCGGTTCGGCGCTCAGCACCGTGTCCGGCCCGAGACCCGCTTCCCGGCGGGCGGCGAGATGCGCGGCGACACGCTCCGCCCGCCAATGCGCATTCACCACGACACGCGTGACGCCGATCGCGGCCAGCCGGTCAAGCGTGTGGTCAAGCAGCGGCTTGCCGCCGAGCGGCAACAGGGGCTTGGCGGTCGCCTCGGTCAGCGGGCGCATGCGCGTGCCGAGCCCCGCGGCCAGCACCATGGCCGTCCGGGGCGGGTCGGGGCGGGTCACGCCGCCAGCCCGGCCGGATTGGCGCGCATTTCCGCCGGCAGCCAGCGGTCGAGCGCCGCCGCCAGCGGCGCGGCGGCCGGCTCGCGCAAGGCGCGCGGCGAGCAGGCCCCAGGTGCGCGGGCCGTGCGCCAGATACCGGGGCTGGCCCTCGCGCAAGGCGAGCCGCACCCATTGCGCGGCGACCCGCAAATGGCGCTGCGCGGCGCAAATGGCGTAGGCGGTGCGGAATTCGCCGGCGTCCAGCTCGGGCCGGGCGGCGAGATAGCGGTGCAGCGCGCGCGCTGCTATCGCGGGCGGCGATGTCGCGGCGGGCGTCCTGTAGCAGCGAGACAAGATCGTAGGCCGGGTGGCCGCGTGCGGCGGATTGGAAGTCCAGAATGCCGACGCGTCTTGTGCCCGCGCGTTCGGGCAGCCACAGCAGGTTGCCGGCGAAGAAGTCGCGATGCACGAAGCCGTGCGGCATGCGGTCGAGCGGCGCCAGCATGGCGTCCAGCCCGGCGGCGATATCGGCGCGGGCGGCCTCGGGCGGTTTGGCGCCGAAGGCCGCCGGCCACCACCAGTCGAGCAGTGTCCCCAGCGCCGTCGCGCGCATGGCCGCGCGGTCCCAGGCCGGGAGCCAGGCGGGTGGGGGTGCCCGGTGCATGACCGCCAGCGCGTCCACGGCCGCATCGAACAGGTCTTCGCTCGGTCCCTCCGCCAGCAGCGCGGAGAACAGCGCGTCGCCGAGATCTTCTTCCAGCAGCAGACCCGAATCGGCGTCGGCGGCGAAAATCTCCGGCACCGACAGGCCAAGCCCGGCCAGATGCGCGGCGATGCGGGTGAAGGGGCGGATGTCCTCGGGCGGCGGCGCGTCCATCAGCACGGCCGGGCGCGGCCCGCCGTGCAGGCGCAGATAGCGGCGCAAGCTGGCATCCTGCGCCAGCGGAACGGCGCGGGCCGCACCGTAGCCGTGCCGGGCGAGGAAGGCGGCGATCAGCACGTCGCGGCTCATGCGATTCGTCCGATCCGGTCCGGCCAGCCCGACAAAATGGCGCGGCGCGCGTCGCCCGACTCCAGGGCCAGGATGACGGTGAGCGCGTCGGGCGGGCGCAGCTTGCCCAACCGGTCGGGCCATTCCACCAGCACGATGTCGCGCAACGCCTCGTCCCAGCCGAGCTCGGCCAAGGCGGCGGGACCGTCCAGGCGCCAAAGGTCGAAGTGATGCACCTTCCCCCGGCGCGTCGCGTAGGTCTGCACCAGGGTGAAGCTCGGGCTGGGCACTTCCAGCGCCGGATCGGCGGCAGCCGCGCGCAGGAAAGCGCGGGCCAGCTCGGTCTTGCCGGCGCCGAGCGGGCCTTCCAGCAGGATCGCGTCGCCCGGGCGGGCGAGCGCGGCCAGGCGCGCGCCAAGCGCCGCCGTTGCCGCGAGGCCGGGCAGCGCGAGCAAGCGGGCTTCGACGAGATCGGGCATGCGGGCGCAATCTGCCAAAATCGCCGAGTCGGCGACAACCGGCGCGTCGGCGGGCACGCCGGGTCCGCCGATTAAGGCTCCGTTGGTGATTTCCCGCCAGGATGGCCGAGACAAGCCGAGGAAGTCTCGCCGATGGACGAGCTTTATGGCGGCAAAGGGCAGAAATCACTCGCTAAATCAAACCCTTTGTTGCCGAGTTGCTGGAGGCCGGGCTGCCGCAGCAACCAAATAGCTACCCACGATTGAATACTCGACTTCGAACGTGACCCTCATGGGAGCCGGCGGGTCCTGATGGCGGAGCGGTGCGCATATCTGACATCTGCTCCGTTCGGCCTGCCGGAGTGACCCACGTCACACCACCATCCTTCGAGCGTCCGTAGATCGCGGGCGGCCCGCAAATTGACAGCCACGTATGTGATGTCGGCGCGTAAGGTTGCCCTCGTCTTGGCCGCACTTTTTACCTGGCCGTCTTCGCCGCCTGGCTCGCGGTGCAGTTCCCTGGCCTTGTGCATGGCTTCCGGCTGTCCGCCCAGGCGGAGAACGCCGCCACGCCGATTAGGCTAGTCCCGGTGGCAGCGGAACGAACGAGCGCCAGACAGCCCCGAATAGTGCCAATGCCGCTCAACCAGCAGACACTGGCGGCGCCGAGCTAGCGCTCTCGTCACGCGGACGAGGCTGCTCGCCCAGATCACCGCCAAGGTACCTGGCGAGGTTCGCCTCACGCCCAGACTGCGGAGCCAGCGTTGGAGGAACCGAGAGTGATGCTGCCGTGCGACATCGTCCAGGAATACGTAGTGCCGCCCGGCGTCACTAGCGTCCAGATCGAGGCGGAGAGCAGCGGCCCCGGCAGCAACAGCAGCACGATCGTGACGCTTTCTGTACGGCCGGGTGCTACCTTCCGATTGCGCCTTGCATGCTTGCGGCGCAGGGATCGACCGAAGCCCCGCGCACCGACAGGTGATCGACATCACCCCGCCTGCACAGAGCCGGACCTAGATTTTCGGGCACTAGCAGGGAGTCGGTGCGATGCCGCGATCCGAAATCTACATGTTGGTCTTGGCCGCTGCCATTTGTCTGGGCATGTTCGGGGCGTGGCTGGGTGGGTGGTGAGCAGCCCAATCCTCCGCGGCCGATGCTGGCGCGGCGGCGGGTGCTGATGGCGGAGTGGTGTGGGTATCTGAGTGCAACCCGAGGCGCCTGATCGCTTACCATCAGTCGCAATTACTCGACGAAACACCGGGAGAATTCATGGCCTTTTCCAAGCGCAGGTGTATCTTTTGCGACAACACCGCCGATCTGTCGAAGGAACACATCTGGCCAAAATGGCTGCGCCAGTATATTCCGCGTTACCCCAATGCGCCCGATCGAGCACTGCATTCCACTGGTCTGTCGTGGATTGACGACAACGGAAACTATAAATCTACCATAAACTCACGCGGAAAACTGGCACGACCAGGCGAAATGGCGGATCAAAAGCTGAGGATTGTCTGTGAGAGATGTAATAACGGCTGGATGAGCCAGATGCAGGAGCAGGCAAAGCCGTTCTTGGTGCCGCGACTACAAGACAATTGGTCCGAGCCGCTGGGCGAAAATGGTCAGAGGATAATCGCAGCTTGGGCTGCCATGTTCACTATGGTCATTGATCAAGCTGATCAGAGCACCATCGCCATTTCCCCGAAGGAGCGCTCCGCCTTTAGGATTAGCCGAGAGCCGCTGCCGGGGTGGATAGTTTTCTTGGGTCGCAATAGCGGAATGCCCACAAAGTTCTACCACCAAACTCTTGGCATCGAAGGACCGGGATGGTCACAAGAAGATCATTCTCGATCACAGAACACACATCTAACGACTTTCACGGTTGGCGCCATGTTGCTGCAAACGATGAGCAGCCAAGTGGATTTTTACAAAAGATCAGGCTTCCATGCACACGCCCCAGAATATGCTCGCCATCTTGGTTTGTTGTGGATATGGCCGATGCAATCACAGGATATCGGAGCGCCGGCATGCATTTGGAGTGATCAGGATTTTGTTAGCGCCAGCAGCGTTCTGCAATCTGCCGGCTTCTTCGGACCTATGCCGTCGGCCCTTCGCGAGGCGATCGCCTCGGGGAAGTTCGACCCGACTTTCACGGGTTATCGTAAATAGCTAAGGGTTAGCAGCTTCGGGAAACCCATCCGTGTTCTTGCTCTGTTCACCACTCGCCGCTACCCTCGCCCGATGCCTGAAAAGCCGAAGCTGATCCCCGCCAAGCCGGAGGACCTCCGGGACGCGCTGGCTTTCGCCCTCACCTTCGATGGACGCAAGCGCTTCCGCCAAGCGGACGAGCTGACTGCCCGGATCGCCGCCGAGCATCTGGTGCGGCACCTTGAGCTTTCGGGCTTTGTGGTGCTCAGACGGCCGCCGGCGGGTGATTTGTCGAAAGTGCAACAGGGGCCGTCCGGCGGCTCAAAGGACATCTCCGATAATAGACCGGACCGGGAGGCAGAATGACCCTCGCGTAACTATGATCAAACGGTATTGATCACACCCTGCGGCTTCGCGCGTTGTGTCGGAAGGCGCATTGACGCCCGAACAGAACATAGGATCGCGAGTTATGATGAAGACGATACGCGTCGTGGGTCTCGCCTCGATGCTGACCATGGGCGTGGCCGCGGGGGCGCTCGCCGCAGCCGGTGGCGCTGCCGGTGGAGCAGCCGGAGGCGCGGGTGCTGCGGGTGCGGGTGCTGGTGGCGCGGGTGCTGGCGGCGGTGCGGCGCCTGCAGCCAATTCCGCCTCTACCGCCTCGCAAGGCTCTGATGCAAACGGCACGGCGACGAACAGCAACGAGACTGCCACGGGGAACTCAAGCGCCGCCGGTGGTCAGACTAACGGCACTGGCGCAACGGCCGGCACTCGCTGAGCGGGCATCTAAGGGCCACGCGACGGTCCGAGCAACGTTGCCGGACTACCTTCATTTGACTGCCGAATCCTAGAACTAGCCCGGCACAGGTTTGGTGCCGGGCATTTTTCCAGTCCTCTGCATCGGCTCTGCCAATCGAGCTATGCCGCACCTCGCCCCCCTATACCCCGAATCCCGTCGCCCGCTCCATCAGAGCCTCATCAATCTTGCGCTGTATGTCCTTCTTGCCTTGGGTGCCGGCCACGAGATCAACGACCGTAACGTAGGCCGGGCTGGCCGCGAGGCGTGCCACCGTGCCCGTATCGTCCGCGATCTCGGATTCGCCACCTAGTAGGCTCTGTGCAGCGGCTTCGGCAGCGGCCTTGGTCTTGAACGTGAGCCTCAACGGCCCGACAACGCTCGGGAAGCAAACAACGACGCCGAACATCAATTCTCTCGCCTTTGTCAATTCTATGACGTCTGAGCGTTAACCTTATCCGCGTTTGCTGCCGCCACCGGTTTCCCTGCCCTTTCGCATGCGCCCGCTTCGCCTCCTCCCCCGCAAGGCGCTTGACCTCAGCCCGCAGCTTCCGGCGGATCGGCCAGACCACGTTTCGCACATACTCCCCGGCATCCTTGTGGCTCATTTCGAAGCCGCCTTTTAGCGTCGCCAGCATTTCTGAGAACGCCGGCCTGTTCTCCAATGCCAGCGTCTGCGGCCAGAGCCTCGGCGTCAGGCAGCGCGACCTCCACCACCGGCATCGTCATGCTCTCTTCCACCACAACCTCCATACATCTGCCAGCGGGCTAATCTCCCGCACGCGGCGCGTCTCGGTGCCCCATGTCGGGGTGCCAGAGGTCCAGCGTTGCGCCGGCTTGCAGCAGCGCGAGCGGCCCGACACGCATCCGGGCGCCCTCGTGGTCCATGCCGGGGCATCCATCGCTGGCGACCGATCAGCCATTGGCGGCATCCGCCGGCTTGAGCGCCGTCTTCTGCACCGGTGTACCGGCGGGGCAACGCGATCTTCGGCGCCGACTTCGCGGGAGCCTTCAGCTTGGCCCGGAAGCTGCCTTGGCGTGCTTGTTCGCCACATCGTTGGACATTCCGTGCTCGCCCTTGAGCGCGACGAGGGCTTCGACATAACGATCTATGGCTAAGCTGGGCATGCAGTGTGTCGCTATCATGCTGTCAGGCGAGAGCACTAAAGATTGTGATACGCGGCGCGCGTCGGCTGCAGCAATTCCGGCCCATTGTTCTTCGGCGAGTTCACCGCCGTGCTCACTGGCCATGTGCGCAACGTGCCATCCGGCGGCGGGGCGAGCAGCGCGGTCGGATCAGCTTCAACGTCGCCCAACCAAGCCGGCCAGTTCTTGGGATCGATCACCAGCGGCATGCGGTTGTGCAGTGGGACCATCTCGGCATTCGGCCTGGTAGTAATGATGGCAAACGTCCGCTCAATCTCACCGTTTGGTGCCCGCCAGCTTTCCCAGACGCCACCGAGGGCTAGCGGCTCGCCATCCGCGCGGGCAATGGCAAAGGGCTGTTTGCCTGCCTCCGTCTTTTGCCACTCATAAAACGTCGCTGCCGGAATCAAGCATCGGCGACGGGCGAAGGCGTCGCGAGATGGCGGCATGGTTCCGACCGTCTCGCCACGGAGGTTGATCGGCTTGCGCGCTTGCTTAGGGTCTTTGGTCGAGTAGGGCAGCAGGCTCCAGGTCAGCACGTCCAGGTGTCGCTCGCCGGTCTTTGGATTGCGGCGTACGACCGCTGGCTGCGTTGGCGCAAGGTTCCATGACGGCTCGATATTGGGCAACGGGTTTACCGTGCCAAAGATGCGAGCGATGGCCTCTGGGGGCAGGAAGCTCGCGTAACGGCCGCACATGGTCGCTACTTTCTCCAGGCAAGCGTCGCCTCGCCTACGGACGACGACCGGTCTATCGTGGATGCTGATCACGTTCTTCAACGCTGTTGCAGGACTGAATGACCTTGCCTCTCGGCTCCAGAGTGATGCGACCGCCGCCTTCGGTCGGGGTCTCTTCCACATTCGTGGCGACCCGGACATATTGGTCGCCGGCCTCCGCAAAGGTCATGGCGGTGGCGGCTTGCTTCGCCATGCGTCAATCACGTCGAAAAATTGTCTGTTCGACTTGGTCAAGAAAATAAATGGCAGGGCCCTGTTTGCCCGTGCATGTCGGTCCCTCCGATCTTCGGCGGAGCCAGCTTTTGCCATCGTCGACTGCCACGGTTCCATCGCCGTCGTTACCTTAGCCTTGCGGCCTGTTCAGGAGCTTGACTTCCCTTCTGGGCTACGTGCAAGGGCACTTCGGACGAATTGCGGGGCCGTGTGACGGACGACCCCTAGCCCGCATCGATGCTCTTGGACAAGCACCACTTGGTCCACCCGAGGAACCCAAAAAGGAAGGTGGGACCGAGCAACGCCGAATAGGGGCGAATGTGACGCACGCCAAGTGAAAATGGCTTTAATCAAATGTAATTAAAGCGTAGGTCGTGAAGTTTGCATTGCATCGGCTTTAAGACGGCTCGTTACGCAAATATTATTCGACACGCTACGCACGCACGGTCATAGCGTGCGCCTGCCGTCGCCCTGTTTACAGTGACGCGGTCCGTCCGTGGCCCGATCTGCTCTGATCGTGACCACGGCCGGTGCGTGCCTCGGCTTTGGGGGAGGAAACGTCGAGCCGAGGCGCGCAATCATGTGGGCGCTTCAACGGCGGTGGAACCTTGTGCGCGCATTGTGGTCAGGCCGCCCGCAAGCTACGCGCGAGGACACCGTTTCCGGCAGCATTTCTATCAACTGTAAATCGGACCGAAAAAGAGCGCGCTGCCACGAGCAAGGACCAGGCGCTCAGGGGAACATAAGCTCTGCGAGTTGGTTACAAACAGAACGGTTGGCACTGAACCGGGTTCGCGCAAGTATACAATGCCGGCGGGTCGAAGGCGCCGCCTTGCGATCGAAAGTTGCTGGCGTGCCTCACTTCGTAACACCCGCGAGGTGGTATGCAGAGTGCAAGCCGATTATTACCGCCGAGCCCCGCCGCCGACGCCCGCACCCTCAAGCTCATCGAGAGCGCCTTCGCCTCGATCAGGTCCTTCGTCCCGAAACCTTCCGTGAAGCAGCCGTAAACCGGCGCGAGCAGTTCGTAGGCCTCCTGAAGCCGGCCCTGGTCGGCCCGTAGGCGCGCAAGGTCGAGTGCCGCTTGTAGTTCGAGGGCAACAGCGTTCTGGCGCCTCGCGACCGTAAGGGCCGTGGTGAAGCAAGCCTCGGCGTCGCTGACGCGCCGGTCCGGCCCGGTCAGAAGCACGCATCCGCGAAGTCGGTGCAGATCGGCATCACGCCAGCGCTCGCCGGTCGTCGCGCTCGTGGACAGCGCATCCTCAAGCGCCGCGAATGCCTCCTCGCGCCTACCGGCCTGCCCAAAACATCAGTTAACAGCGAAAACAAATACGGTCGGCGCAAGCGCGCGCCAGTCGCCTCGATCTCCGCGAGGCCCCGTTTGAGCCCAGCCAGCCCCTCGCCCACGCCCCCGGTCTAGTCGCCTTGGCCCAGCTTCGGATGACGAGGGCCCAGGCCGAGTAATAGGGAAAGTGGTGTTCCGTGCACACATCAATCGCCTCGGAGGCCAGCCGGTACGCAGCGCGGTGATCGCGGGCGAATTGACGGAGCATCGCCGCATAATCCAGCGCGATAGCGAGACTGGAACGAATTGTCTATCTCGCGCGCGAGCGCCACGGCCTCCTCGCTGATGCCATCAAGCCTGCTCCACGTAACCGAGATGCCAGACCGGGTGGGAGCCAAACCCCGCACCAAGACGCGCAAGATCGACCCCGATTATCGACGCCTGCGACTGATGCTGCGCCCGATCAGCGACCTCAAGGGCCGAGACTAGGCGCTCGCGTGAAGCCCCGAACTCACCGGCCAATTGAGCGAGATGGTGAGCACATGGTGGGCCGCCAGAAGGAGAGCCGGGTCGGGCCTCCCGACGAGCCATCACCTGACAGCGTTCGGCGAGCTCCCGGGCGCGCCCAAGCTCCGCACGGACCGCATGAAAACAGAAAAAGTCCTGGCAGAACCGGGTAGAGCTTTGCCGCCTCGCCGGTCTGCTCGCGCAGTGCCACGCCCACACAGTACGCCTCACCCGCAACCGGCGCCGCGTGGCCCTTCAGGGCAATGAGGATCGCTCCCAACTTGGTTCGGAGTTTGATCTCGGCGGGCATGTTCCGCTGCATCGGGCAAGTCCCCAAGCTGGGCGAGCCCCTTTCGGAGATGGGCGTTCGCCTCTTCGTGCGCAGAGCGCCTCACTGCTTGCTCGCCAGCTCGGGAGCCAATAGGCCACGGCAGGCTGAGCGAGCCCTGCCTCGGTGAAATGCCGCGCCATTAGCTCTGGTTCGGCTTCCACTGTCTCCGGGAAGCGCTCCTCCAGCGTCGTAGCAATCCTGGAATGCAAAGCCTCCGCCGCCTGGGCCTTCACCAACGTCCCATACGCGTGTCCTGCACGAGGGCATGTTTGAATTGATAGGTGGCCTCCGGTGGGACGCCGCGCGCAAAAACAAGCCAGTGCTTGTTAACCGCTGCAAAGCCTCCAGCAACTCGGGCTTCGGCCGGTCGGTGATGGCTGCGAGTAACTCATAGCTAAATTCACGGCCTATTGCCGCGCCTTTTTGGGCAATGTCCTTGGCGGCCGAAGCCGAGCCGATCAAGCCGTGCAATGAGGGAGGCGTGCAGCGTCGCCGGCACGGCAAGCTTCGGGTGCGGCACGGATGACAGTGTCTCGACTCGCCTGTGCTCCGGCTTCCAGCGCGGCTTTTGTCACCTCCTCAATGAACAGCGGAACGCCATCGGTGCGCTCGGCAATCTCCAGCACGATATCGGCCGGTAAGCGATCCTCGGCGGCGACTTCTGCAATCATCGCCGCGGTTTCGTGCCGGTGCTAGGCGGGTCATGTGCCAGGCTGATGGCATTCGCCTGCCCAACCCACGGCGGCTGGAACTCCGGGCGGAACGTCGCGAGCAGCAGCACCGGCAAATGCTCAAGCTGTTCGACCGTGCGATCCAGCAACTCGCGGGACGATGGATCAATCCATGAGGTCCTCGTAACTGGTCAGCACCGGCTGGTGTTTAGCTAGCCCGCGAAGCTGTGCAAGCAGCGCCGCAAGCGTCTTCTGCGCCGCGCCTGTGGCGTCATCTGCTGAAGCCGTCTCCCTGCTGATCTGTCTCTGATCGAGAGCAGCTCGGCAATTAGCGCGACCGCGTCTTCGCTCGCATCGGATTGCGCAAGCACTGCATCGAGCTTGCCGAGCTTGGCTTCATCCTGCGTGTCCGTCGCGCGTGAACCCGACCGCGCGCTCCAATTGCGCGATGTGCGGATAAAGCGCGCTGTCCTGATGATGGGGCGAGCAGAAGAACCGCAGCTCGATATGCGGCTGCTTCTGGCGATCACGTCCTGGAAAGGCGCGAGTGTCCAG
>CAWGIP010000005.1:0-33395 GCA_963822675.1 uncultured Pseudomonadota bacterium
AATTGCGAGCAGCCGGAGGGGCGGTCGGGCTGACACTACTCGGCTAGGGCATGTCGTCAAGACGCCGGATCGCCCCGCCTTCGCCTAGGTCTTTGCCCGACATTTCGTTGACCCGAACGTCCGTGCAGGGAATGCTGCGCCGGGCGCGACATGCTTTGCAACGAATAACTGGGCTGCGGATTTTTTCACGAATTCTCAAACCTGCTTTCCGTTCGGATTTTGCACAATTTGATTGTGCAGGAACATAACGAGCTTTTTCTCTCAAGTGAGAAGAGCGGAGGTGAGATTCCAAGGGCTTCGCATTCCACAATGTCTTTGAGCCTCAGGGAGGACTGAGCCAAGCCGTTCAAAACGATTCTCGGTGTGCTCGTCTTGGCCGCGCTCCTCGTCCCTCGCGGGTCGCCGGCACAGGGTACGCCGGCTCACGGAACCCGGACTGCCGCCACGTTGGCATTGTAAATGGCGTTCCCGGGGTGCCCGAGGGCATCACCACGGACTGCCATGGGGGCCTTTACGTCTCGCTCGGCTTCCTCGGCGAGGTCTGGCGGCTCAACCCGGTTACAGGCGAGAAGGGAAAGGTCGCCGACGTACCCGGCGGCGCTCTCAAGGGCACGGGCGCCTGTGAGGCGTGGGCGATCGGTCGTGAGGTCGCCCCCGCGTAGAGGAGCCTCCTCCAATCCCGCCGCACAGCGCCAGGGGTGGAGCCAAGGTGGGGAACCCTTATGAAGCCGGGCTACTTGCCCGATGCTCGTCCTCTAGAGCGATTTTAGGGTGACTGGCGATAGCCGCAGTGTGCGAGATAGTTCGAGCATTCGGACGGGGTAAATCGGTGCAGCAGTTTTCTCACTGCAAACCACAGGGAACTTAGCTTGCGCGCTGCCTTCGCGCGTAGCAGGGCCTTCAGTTTCGCGAATGCCTGTTCGATGGGGTTGAGATCCGGCGAGTATGGCGGCAGGAACCGCAGTTCGGCTCCACGCGTCTCGATCGCCTCCCGCACGCCCGCCACCTTGTGCGAGCCCAGATTGTCCATGATCACGATGTCGCCCGCCGATAGCGTCGGCGCCAGTACCTGCTCGACATAGGCTACGAACAGCTCGCCGTTGATCGCACCGTCGAACAGACCGGGAGCAGTGAGACCGTTCTGGCGCAAGCCGGCGATAAAAGTCGAGGTCCGCCAACGTCCGTGCGGCACCGCCGCGACCACGCGCGCGCCGCGCCGGCCGCGCGCATAGCGGCGGGCCATGTTGGTCGTTGCCCAGGTCTCGTCGATGAAGACAAGCTTGGCGGGGTTCAACTCCGGTTGCCCCCCGCCATGCCTCGCGTGCGGCGGCCGTCTCGGGACGGTCCTGCTCCGCCGCGCGCTGCGACTTTTTTTTCGCGTCAGCCCCAGTTGGGCCAGCGTGCGCGACAGCAGTCCCGAACTGGCCGAGGCGGCATGCGTCCGGTGCAGCCAAATCGCCAGTTCGGCCAGGGTGACATCCGCTCGGCGCTCCACCTCGGCGCGGATGGCATCCTGGAGCGGGGCCAATTTCGGCCGCACGTGCCCCCGTTGCGGACGCGCCGCACTCTCACCGGTCTGTCGGCGCCGCGAGACCGCCTTGGAAACGTAGGAGATGCTCACCCGAAACAGCTTGGCCGCTTGGCACACGCTCAGTCCGCCGTCCACGCCCGCAAGAATCCGATCCCGCAAATCCTGCGAATACGCCTTGCCCCGTCGCCAGGTCATCTCGCCTCCGGTCCACGCAACCGGAAGCCGGTAAATCACAGATCGCCCCCGTGCCGGAATCCCCCAATTCCGGTCACCAGGGACCGCTCTAGCTCAGGAACGAGAGACCTGGAAGTCCCCCTATAGCACGCGCCCGGACCCATGAACCCGAGACCCCTCCGGCGAAATCAGGCTTGATCCTCCGGGAATCACGATGAGCGTCGAGGAGTTCTACGTCGACTGAGCGGCGGCAGCGGGCGCCGCCCGCGGTATCAGTCAGGATGAAAGCATGAGTTCATCAGCCGCCGAAATCCTCCGCGAGTAAGGACCCTTTCCGGGTCGACCACGTGCATGGGGTTACGTTTGACGGTCAGCACGTCTGGTTTTCGTCCGGAGAGAAGCTGAACGCCTTCGATCCGGCGAGCGGGAAGGCGGTGCGCTCGATCGATGTGTGTGCCTCTACGCCGCCGCCGCTTCCGGCGTCGCCGCCGCACGCCGAACCCGCACGCGCCGGATGCGCCGCGGATCGGCCTCCAGCACGCGGAACTCGATCCCGGACGGGTGGCTCACCACCTCACCCCGCGCGGGGACGCGGCCGGCCAGGGTGAACACCAAGCCACCCACCGTGTTGATATCGGCTTCGCGCTCGTCCTCGGTCAGCACCGGGCCCAGCTTGTGCTCGAACTCCTCCACCGGCAGGCGCGCGTCGATGTCCAAGGCGCCGTCCGGCCGCTCGGTGATCATCGGGCCTTCCGGCACGTCGTGCTCGTCGGCGATATCGCCGGTGATGGTCTCGACCAGATCCTCGATCGTCACCAGCCCGTCGATCCCGCCGTATTCGTCTATCACCAACGCCAAATGCATCCGCGCTTGACGCATCTGGAGCAGCAGATCCAGCACCGGTATTTGCGGCGCCACCATCAACGGGCGGCGCAGGATTTTGCCGAGCGAGAAGTCCTCGGCCTGTCCGAAATAAGCGAACACATCCTTGATGTGCACCATTCCCATAATGTCGTCGAGCTGTTCGCGGTAGACGGGAAGGCGCGAATGTCCATCCGTGCGAATCAGTTCCACCACCTGCTTGAACGTCGCATCCAGGCTGATCGCAACGATATCAGTCCGCGGCACCATCACGTCGCCTGCTGTGGTTTCGCGCAGGCGTAGCACGTTCGCGATCAGCGCGCGTTCGTGCCGGTCCAGTTCGGGCGGTTGGCCGGTCTGCTGCTGCGCCTGAGCGGCTTCCTGCACCAGCTCCGCGATGGACTCGCGCACGCTGTGCTCCAGCTGCCGCCGGTGGAGCAGCGAGCGCACCCGCCCGAGCAGTCCGAGCCTGGCGAGTGTCCCGCTCATGCCCGCTTCCACGGATTTGCGGCGCCGATGCGGTGCAGGATGCGCGCTTCCGCCAGCTCCATCCGACGTGCCGCGCCCGGATGCGTGTGATCCTGCCCGGCCAGGTGGAGCGCCCCATGCACGACAAGATGCGCCAGATGGTCCGCCGGGCGTCGGCCGGAAGCAGCCGCCTCACGGCGAACAACCCCGAGCGCCAGCACGATTTGGCCCGGAAGCCCCGATGCCGGCGGTTCGTAAGTCAAGACGTTGGTAGGTTTATTGCGCCCCCGGTCGCGCGCGTTCAGCCGTTGCATGGAGCGATCGTCGGAGAGGACAATCGTCGCGCTCGCGCGCGCCGCGCGGGCCGCACGCGCGGCGATCCGGTTCGCATGCGGCACGAACCGGAACCAGGCCGGATCCGCCACAATCACCTCGATCTGTGCGAAAGGCCCCGCCGCGGCGGGGATGGTACTTGCCGGGTCCATCGCTAGCTGCCGGTTGCCTGCTCCGCCTGAGCTGCGCGACGCGCTTCGCGGCGCTTGTCCCCGGCTGCCGCCTCGCGCTGGTCGTAGGCATCGACGATCCGCGCGACCAGCGGATGGCGCACCACATCACGCCGATCGAAGCGCGCGACGCTGATGCCCGGCACGCCCTCCAGCGTCTCCAGTGCGTCCTTGAGGCCGGAGCGGACGCCCAGGGGCAAGTCGATCTGGCTCAGATCACCCGTGATCACCATGCGCGTGCCCTCGCCCATGCGGGTGAGGAACATCTTCATCTGCACCGCCGTGGTGTTCTGCGCCTCATCAAGAATCACGTAAGCATGCGACAACGTGCGTCCTCGCATAAAGGCAAGCGGCGCCACTTCGATCTCACCCGTTCCCAGCCGACGAATCACCTGCTCGCCCGGCATCATGTCGTGCAGCGCGTCATAGAGCGGGCGCAGATAGGGGTCCACCTTCTCTTTCATGTCGCCGGGTAGAAATCCAAGCCGTTCGCCGGCCTCCACGGCGGGGCGGGAGAGCACGATCCGGTCCACCTTGCCGGCTTGCAGCATCGCCACGGCCTGGGCGACCGCCAGGTACGTCTTGCCCGTCCCCGCCGGACCGATCGCGAAAACCATGTCGTTTCGCGCGAGCGCGTCCATATAGGCGGCCTGCCCCGCGCTGCGCGGGCCGACAGAACCACGGCGCGTGTGAATCGCGGGTAGGTCCGAGAGCGGCAGGCGCGGATCGGTCTCCATGTCGGCGAAGCGGATCGCCGCTTCTACGTCGGACAGGCCGACGCTTTCGCCGCGCTCCAGCTTGCGCCACAAGCTCTCCAGGGCGGCCTGCGCCGCATAGACACGGGATGCCTCGCCGGAAATGGCAACCCGGTTTCCCCGACACGACAGGCGAACGCCGAGCGCCTGCTCGATACGGACCAGATGACGGTCATGCTCGCCGAGCAGCAGCGGCAGGAGCGTATTGTCGCCGAAATGGAGCGTGATGGCCTTCCCGTCCGAACGGGCCGGGCTGGCTTGGATGGAGAGCGTCGCGGCGTGGCTCAAGCTTGGGCAAGCTCCTTTTCCAGAGTACCCGGAGAGAGAGTTGGGGAGTGCCTCAGCGATCCGCACCCGTTGTTCGGTGCCGATCAGCTCTGTCGGCCCTGTCACATGGCACCGGCTGGAGGTAGGGCGAGCGACCCGTGATCTGCCCTTCATGCCGCGCCCGATCCGTGAACAACACCGAAAGCGTCCGCCCGACCGTGGCGCTGTTCCAGCGCGCCTGTTGCTCGCGCAACAGCGCCTGCAACTCTTGCAGGCGCTGATCCTTGTCGGCCTCGGCGACTTGGCCGGGGGAGGAGGCGGCAGGCGTGCCGGGGCGGGGGGAGTATTTGAAGCTGAACGCCTGGGCGAAGCCGATCCGTCGGACAAGCTCCAGCGTGGCAGTGAAATCGGCCTCGGTCTCGCGGGGATGGCCGACGATGAAATCCGAAGAGAGCGCGAGGTCCGGGCGAGCCGTGCGCAGCCGATCGACCACGCGCTCGTAGTCGGCCGCAGCGTGACCGCGATGCATAGAAGCGAGGACGCGATCGGACCCGGACTGTACCGGCAGATGCAGGAATGGCATCAACTGGGGCAAGTCGGCATGCGCCGTGATCAGCTCCTTGTCCATGTCCCTCGGGTGCGACGTGGTATAGCGAAGCCGCAGCAACTCCGGGATCTCGGCCAGAGCGCGCAAAAGCCGGCCTAGTTTCCACGTACCTCCCCCGGGCGCTTCACCATGCCAGGCGTTGACGTTTTGCCCGAGCACCGTGATTTCGCGCGCGCCCCGGGCAACGAGCCGGCGCGCCTCGGCAAGGACGGATGCCGCCGGCCGGCTCTGCTCGGCACCCCGCGTGTAGGGCACGACGCAGAAGCTACAGAACTTGTCACATCCCTCCTGGATCGTGAGAAAGGCGCTGACGCCCGGGGGAGTGGCTGCTTCGGGCAGAAAATCGAATTTCGCTTCGGGCGGAAATTCGGTGTCGATAACCGCGCCGGCTACCCGGGCTGCCCTCGCGACGAGTTCCGGCAGGCGGTGGTAGGTCTGCGGTCCGACGACGATGTCCACGAACGGGGCGCGGGCGAGGATTTCCTGTCCCTCGGCCTGGGCGACGCAGCCCGCGACGGCCAAAATCATCCGCCCGCCCGTCCGAGCCTTCTCCTCCTTGAGGCGACGCAGCCGCCCGAGTTCCGAGAAGACCTTTTCCGCAGCCTTGTCGCGAATGTGGCAGGTATTCAGGATCACCATGTCGGCGCCTTCGGGCGCCGGTGTCGGCGCGAAGCCGACCGGCGTTAGCGCATCCGCCATTCGGGCGCTGTCATAGACGTTCATCTGACAGCCCCAGGTGATGACATGCAGAAGCTTGCGACCGGCTGCGTGACTGTCCGATGGCCGTCCGGTCTTTATCATCATGCTCGCTCCGCCCTGCCGCGCCCGGAACGCCGGGCGCGAGGAGCGGAAGGAATCGTGGTCGGCGGGGGCGGGGTCAAGCGCGGCAGCGCGAACAGTCTCCTCTCACGGGTGTGATACTGGCGGCAAGCAGCGGCGCCGTGTCAACTGCCAAAAACCGGGTGCGGCGCCCTGCCACCAGAGTGTCAACTCTGAGCGCCCCCCTCCCGGCCCTATCGGTCGGCCGCGACCCAATTCTGACGTAGCTCCGCCGCCCCTTCGGCGATCGTCCTGAACACCGCAGCAGACAGTTCCTTCCGGTTCGCGAAGGAGGCCGGATCGAGCGGCGGATGCAGTAGCACACTGACCCGAAGCCCTTTGTGCCGGGTCAAGCCCCAGGCATGTGAGGCAATGTCCATGTCGCCGAACCAGGCAAACAGCGGTCGTGTGGCCCGCAGGACGGGGAGATTGCTCAGACGGTCATAAGCGACCGAGACCGGCTGGACCGATGGCATTGCCTGATCGTCAGCCACGGCGAAGAACGCGCTTCGGAACGCCATCACCCGCGATCCGTCCGACGTGGTGCCCTCGGGAAACAGGATAAGGCTGTCGCCGCGAGCCAGCCGCTCGCGCATCGCATCGCGTTCGCGCGCCGTGTCGCCGCGTTGGCGGGTGACGAACACCGTCCGGCCGAGCCGTGCCACCGAACCTACCAAAGGCCAGCGGCCCACTTCGCCTTTGGCGATGAAGCAGGCGGGCAGCAGTCCGCCCAGCACGGGCACATCGACCCAGGAGGAGTGATTCGCCACGTAAATCACTGGTCCGTCGCCCACGGCCGGCTTGCCGATCACGCGCAGCCGCATGCCGAGCAGCCGGCGAAAGCTCGACCAGTAGAATTGTGGGAACCGAACCTTCCCTGAGCCCGGCAGTGCCAGCATCATGGACTGAATCGGCATGCATGCCAGGGTCAGCAGCACGAGCGTCGCGATTCGGCGCACCGCCCGAACCCGACTGCCGTGGTAGCGGGCCTCATCGGCCCTCAGCCATCCGTCCGTTTCCGTGCCGGGCGCAAGCGGGACGGTCGTGATCGGCTTATGCGCGAAGCGTCGCAATCTGCGTGGCGCGTGCCGCATGACGTCCCCTACTCTGTCGCCAACCGCGCGACCTTGGCGCAAGCGTGAACTTCTGCGCCGAAGCATTGCGGCAAATCCGTCGTTAAGCTCCGATCCATGCGCCCACGTCATGCCTTTCTTGGTCTCTGCCTCGCTTCCGCCGCACTCGGGATCTTGATTTGGCTGATCCGATCACCGTTCGCGGCTGATCCAGTGTCTTACACGGTCAGCATCGCCAAGACACAGGATGCGGCGCTCAACACAGCGCTTGAAGGCTCCTCACAGCTTGTGACGCTTCGCAGCAAGGCACCCGTTGGTCCGTTCGCACTGGTGGATCGGGCGCGCCGGGACGCGGACCGTTTCACGACCGCGCTGAAGAGCTTCGGCTATTACAACGGCAGCGTGGCGGTCCGGATCAACGGACATCCCGTCGATGAGGCGGGGCTCGTCGCCCTGCTCCAAGCGGCGCCGGCAAATCCACCGGCGAACGTGTCGGTCTCCGTCGATCCCGGTCCGCTGTTTCACATTCGGCAGATCGTGCTTACCGGCACGTATCCGCCCGGGCTCCAGTCGCGGCTAAGCATCTCCCTCGGTGCCGCCGCAGACGCCGGCCACATCCTGGCAGCACGCGACACGCTGCTAAGCGCGCTTCGCGACGAGGGCTATGCGCTGGCCAAGGTCACCTTGGAACCGGCCACGCTCTACCCCCGGGCTGCCATGATGGACGTGACGTACGAGATCGAAAGCGGGCCGCGCGTGGCCATCGGGCCGATCACGTTCAAGGGTCTGGACGGCGTGCATGAGGGGTTCGCCCGCCGTATGCTTAAGCTGCATGAGGGTGAGCTGTTCAACGCGTCGCAGATATCAAAGGCGCGGCAGGATTTTGCGAAAGTGCCGATCTTTGCATCGGTAACTGCTTTGCCGGCGACGGAACTCGGCCCGACGGGTCGGCTTCCGATCACGGTCTACACGTCCGAACGTCCGTTGCGCGCCGTCGATCTGGGCGTCTCCTATTCGACCGACCTTGGCGTCGGCCTTACGGCTGGCTGGCATCATCGCAACCTGTTCGGGAATGCGGAGCAACTCAATCTCACCGCGGGCTTTCAGGGCGGCGGCAATTCCGAGATCCATCCCGGCTACCGGGTCAATGCGCAACTGATCAAGCCGGGATTCTTCTCACCCGACCAGTCGCTGGAAGGCAATTTGGGCGGGGTAAAGCAGAGCCTGCTCGCCTACGACCAGAACGCTCTGCTGCAATCCATCGCAATCAACCGAACTTTCTCGCCGCGCTGGTCGGGCAGCGCCGGTTTGTCGGCCGAACAGGAACTTATCACTCAAGAAGGCGTTAGCACACGTTATAACCTGATCGGCGTGCCGCTGAAACTGGCGTATGACAGCAGCGATAGTTTGGTGAACCCGACCCGAGGCATCCGTGCGGCGGTGCTCGTCACGCCCCAACAATCCCTTACCGGCAGGCAGGCGACTTTCGTGCTGACGCAGTTCTCCGGTTCGACCTACCTGGACCTGTTGGGCAACGGGCGAACCGTCCTGGCCATGCGAGGGCTGATAGGCAATGCATTCGGGGCGAGCGAGTTCAGCCTTCCACCGGACCAGCGCTTCTATGCCGGCGGCAGCGGCACGGTGCGGGGCTACAGATATCAATCAGTCGGGCCGCAATTTCCCAATGGACAACCATCCGGCGGAACGCAAATCACAGCGGGCAGCCTGGAGCTGCGCCAAAGGTTTCTGGCGAGCTGGGGGTTTACCATCTTCACCGATGCCGGCGAAGTCAGCGCGCCGGCTGCTTCGCTCTCGGGCAAATATGGCGTCGGTGCCGGCGCTGGGCTTTTCTACGTGACGCCGATCGGGCCGATCCGGGTGCAGGCCGCAATCCCGCTTGTCCGGCTACCGAACAGCGGGAGCTTCGAACTTTATGTCGGCCTGGGACAGGCGTTCTGATGCGCCTGCGCATCGCCTCAATCGGACCACTCCTACTGACGGTAGCACTCGGGTTTGGGCTGACCGTCGCCCCGACTGCGGCGGCGCATGCGAACTTGCTCGACCGCGCCGTGTCGTGGTTCACCAGTTCGGTTCGCGTTCAGGGTCTTGGTATCCATTGGGGCGGAACACTGACGGCAACAAAGCTCGAGTTGCGCGATCAGCACGGCACTTATGCCACGCTCGATAAGTTCAGGCTCGTCTGGTCGCCGCTGCGGTTCCTTTTGCATCGCGTGTTGATTGTGGATTCCCTCACCGCCAATGGCGGTGAGATCGCGCGGCTGCCGGCTTTCTCGTCGGGCGGCGGGTCCAGCTTGCCGGGCAAAATCGACATCAAAAAGATTGCGCTCGACAAGCTCGCCATCGCCAAGCCGGTCGCCGGACTGGCGATGGAGCTGAACGTTGCCGGCTTCGGCCGTCGCACTGCACCTGACGAGCAGCAGGGCACATTGACGGCCGAGCAGGTCAACGGCGGCGGACGCTATGCCGTGGCAGCAAATCTCACCCCTGCGGAGCTTACGCTGGATGCGAGCGCAGAGGAGAAGTCGGGCGGCCTGATCGCTCAGGCGGCCGGCCTTCCGGACCTTGGCGCGATCCATCTGGCGGCTTCGGCAACAGGACCGCGCGACGGACTGAAGACGAAGCTGGTCTTGGCGGCGGGCAAGCTACAGGCTGACATCCACGGACAGGTAAACCTGACCAAACAAACGCTCGCGCTCGATGTTGCCGCGAGCGCGCCTTCGATGCAGCCGCGCACTGATCTTTCCTGGCAAGCGCTCGCACTGGCCGCGCAGGTTCACGGCAGCTTCGCGAGCCCTGACGTAAATGGCGCAGTGCGGATCGAGGACGTTTTCGCGTCCGGCGCCCGGGCACGCATGGTCGCACTCGGCGTCTTGGGCAACAAAGGTGCAATAGGCATCGCGGGCACGATTGACGGCGTCGTTGTCCCAGGCAAGCAACCGGACCTGTTCTCCGGCGCGCCAATCCAGCTTGTCGCCAATACCAAGCTCGCCGACCCGGCGATGCCGATGACGTTTTCGGTCCGCCATCCGATACTGGATGCAAGCGGAACCGTCCTTCTCGCCTCCCGTCAGGGCGGGCTGCTGCTCCGGTTGCCGGAACTAAAGCCCTTCGCTGCCGAGGCCGGGATGGCGTTGGCCGGACAGGCAACGATACTCTTAGCGGGCGGCGAGCAATCCGGCATGCTCCGGCTCGGCATGCATGCGGCGCTTGGCGTCAGCAGCGGGCCGCAAGACGTGACGGCGGTCCTCGGCGACAATGCGACGCTCAACCTGGCGGCTCAGGTCGAAGGTCGATCGGTCAGGATTTCAACGCTGTCCCTGGATGGACAGAACGTGTCCTTGTCGGCGCATGGGTTGCTGTCGGAACCGGCGGTCGATCTAACCCTCGCGGCGGGGCTGCGCAGGCTCGCTCCGCTCGATCAGCGACTTGCGGGACATTTGCAGGCCGAGGGCCGCATCTCCGGCGCAAGCAGCGACCTTAACGCGATAATCCGGCTGAGCGGCTTGGTCGCCGTCCACGGAACGCCCTCGGGTCCGTTCACCGCCGAGATTGCGGCGCAAGGTTTGCCGCATGATCCGCGGGCGACGATCACCGCTGAGGGGGCTTTGCTTAACGCGCCCATTCGCCTGGCCGCTTCCGGAGGCCGCCGGCCCGACGGATCCATAAACGTCACCGTAAGCCAGGCCGACTGGAAGAGCGCCAGGGCGCATGGCGCGCTAACGATACCGCCGGGGAGCGTGCTGCCGCAGGGCCAGATCGCGCTCACCGTTGCGCAACTCGCTGATTTCGGCGCGCTGATCGGCAAGCCGCTGCACGGCAGCATTGAAGCTGCCTTGCAAGCGACAGCCGATCGCGCGGTCCTCACCGCGCAGGCAAGCGACGCAGGCCTGACCGGAACCGGCTCGATCAGCAAGGTCGACCTGCAAGCGACCGTAGGGAGCCTGACCGACCATCCCGTCGTTAACGGTCGGCTGGCGCTCGGCGGAGTTTCGGCCGGAAAGCTGCGCGGCTCGGTTCAACTGTCGGCCCAAGGGCCGGAGACTGCGATCGCCGTCCGGCTCGCGGGTGATGCTGCTGATCTTGATGGCGCGCCGGGCCGGATCGTCACCGCCGGCGTGCTCGACGTGCCCGCTCAGACCTTGCTGCTGGATTCGATACAGGGGCGGTGGAAGGGCAAGGATCTGTACCTGCTCTCCCCTGTCCGCCTGGTGATGGCGCAAGGGATCGATATCGAGCATCTCCGTCTCAGCCTTGCCGGGGCGGTGATCGAGGCCAACGGACATATCGGCTCGAGCCTTGATTTCGCGGCGAGTGCGCGAAACGTGCCCGCAAATTTGGTTGCTCTGATGTCTCCCGGCCTTAACGCCTCAGGCACATTGTCCGCCGAAGCCCGGTTGAGCGGCACCGCCACCGCGCCGCGAGGATTAATCCGAGCACAAGGCAACGGGCTCAAGGTCGAAGTAAAAGATACGAACGGCTTGCCGCCCGCGTCGTTCACCGCTTCGGCAGACCTTCATGGCGAGAGTGCCGCGATTGCGGCGCGAGCCACGGCAGGAAACTCCTATATCACCGTGAACGGGCGGGCGCCTCTTAGCATGACCGGACCGTTGGACCTGCATGCGCAAGGCATTGTGGACCTTGCGCTGGCGGCCCCGCTCCTTGCCGCGAAAAGCGATGCCGTTGCGGGCCGGGTTTCACTTGCGGCTAATATCGGCGGCACGCCGGCCAAGCCCGATGGCACGGTGCGCGTCGAGGCGGCGTCACTGCGCGTGACAGCCGGGCCGGGCGCCGGTCTACCGCCGGCAAGTCTGATCGCCGTAGCCAATCTCACAGCCGGCAGGGCGCGGATCGACGCGAGGTTGCGCGCCGGCGCCTCGCATATCGCGCTCGCGGGTACCGCCGTACTCGCTCCGGCCGGCGCGCTGGATCTGCGGGCGGTAGGCACGGTTGACCTTGCCATCACCGAGCCGTTGCTGGCGGCCAGCGGGGGCGCGGTGCACGGAACGCTGCAAGTTGACGCGCGCGTGACGGGCACTGCCGCATCACCGCGCCTCGGGGGAGGAGCAACACTTCTCAACGGTGACTTCCGGGACTACGCCCGGGGCGTCCATCTCAGCGACATAGCCGCTCGGGTGATCGCTGTGGGCGAGACATTAAGGCTGGCGTCGCTGACCGCAAAGGCGGGCAGCGGCAGCGTTGCAGGCAGCGGCACCATTGGCGTGTTCGCGCCGGGCATCCCGGTTAATCTGCGGATCATTGCGCGCGACGCGACGCCGATCTCGGGCGACGTGCTTACCGTTCACTTCAATGCGGATCTCAGCGTGACCGGCACGTCGCACCAGATCGTGCTCGGCGGCGGCGTCAACATCCGTCAGGCCGTCATCCAAATTCCGGAGCGCTTGCCCACGAGCGTAAAAACCATCCCGGTCCGTATCGCCGGTGCACCGCCGCCTGCTCCGAAGCCTCCATCGCGCGTAGCCGCCGTGATTGCGATGAACCTGACGATCTCGGCGCCGGAGCAAGTGTTCATTCGCGGGCGCGGGCTGAACGTTGAGTTGGGCGGCACGATCCGCATCGCTGGCACGACCGCGAAGATGCTGCCATCCGGTGGATTCAAGCTGATTTGCGGCTCGCTGAATCTGGTCGGCAATACCCTGACCTTCACCAAGGGCGCGATCGACTTCAATGGCGGATCGCTCACCAATCCGGAGATCGACCTGGAAGCCACGGCCATCGCGTCGAACATCACGGCGCAATTGGTTGTGGGCGGCACGGCGCAGGCGCCCACCGTGACGCTGACCAGCACACCCCCGCTGCCACAGGACGAGATCCTGGCCACCCTCTTGTTCCGCACCAATGCCGGTTCGCTGAGCCCGTTTCAGCTCGCCTCTATCGCCGCCGGGCTGGCGGAGTTGACCGGGACCGGCGGGGGATTTGCCAACCCGCTCGCCGGCGTGCGGAACACGCTGGGCTTGGACCAGCTCGGCATCGGGTACTGGCCCGAACGGATCGCCGACCTTGCAGGCCGGCCGGTATCTGACCCGCCGAATTTATGTCGGAGCGCAGCAATCAGCCGGCGGCTCCGGCGCGCAGGGCACGGTGCAGGTCGATATCGTTAAAGGACTCAAACTGAATGCCACGGTGGGCAGTGGCGAGACGACTTCCGCGATCGGCGCAGTCGGCGAGAGCACCGGGGAGAGCGTCGGACTGATCTACACGTTTCAATATTAATTATCTGTGGCCGGCATCTGCTACTTTCGCCTCGATTTGATCCCAAATTGCTGCGGCCAGGTCAACACCATCGAAACGCCCGATTTCTTGCAAGCCGGTTGGCGAGGTAACGTTGATCTCCGTCAGATAATCGCCGATCACGTCTATGCCGACGAAGATGAGTCCCTGGTCGCGCAGCATGGGGCCGATAGCGGCGCAAATCTCGCGGTCGCGCCGCGTAAGGGCGGCTTTTTCCGGACGCCCGCCAACGTGCATGTTCGACCGCGCCTCGCCTTCGGCGGGTACCCGGTTGATCGCGCCCATCGGCTCGCCATCCACCAGAATGATACGCTTGTCGCCCACGCGTACCGCCGGTTCGTAGCGCTGGAACATGAGTGGTTCGCGTGAGCGGGCGAAGTGCATCTCCAGCAGGGCAGCCAGATTTTCATCATCCGGCTTGACGCGAAACACGCCCGCCCCGCCGTTGCCGAACAGCGGCTTCACGATGATGTCTTTGTATTCGTCACGAAATGCGCGGATCGCCTGCAGATCCCAGGTGACCAGCGTGGGCGGCATCAGGTCGGGGAAGCGCGTGACCAGGATCTTCTCGGGCGCGTTCCGCACCGATGCCGGGTCGTTCACGACCAGCACGCCCGGCTGGATATGCTCCAGCATGTGCGTCGCGGTGATATACGCCATGTCGAAGGGCGGGTCCTGGCGCATCAGCACCACATCGAACGCGGCGAGGTCACGTTGCTCAATGGCCCCTGATGTGGCGTGATCGCCCCGAACCCGTCTTACCGTGACCGGGCGTACGCGCGCGCTCAGGCGTTCGATGCGCTGGCCACCCCTCGCTTGAGGCACGCCCTCGCGTAGCGCAAGGTGCCGCACGTCATAGTACCAAAGCTCGTGACCGCGCGCTTGCGCAGCCAGCATCAGGGCGAAGGTCGAATCCGCGTCGATACTGATGCTCTCGATCGGGTCCATCTGGACGACTACTTTGAGCCGCTTCATCGGTTCCTCTCCGTTCGGGCGGGCTGCCGTCGCTGCTGCGATCTTAAGGGCGTGAACTCATAAAGGCACAGTGGATCAGGTTGCCAGAGTCCGCTTTGGAATCGTAAGCGGCCGTCAGTCGCCGCGGGCGACACTTCAGGAATGTGCCAAGAGCTGCCATCCAGGGTTCACTTCACCCCCGTGACAGGGGTCTTTGACGGAACTTGGCGCGTATGGTGCCTCCGCGCCAAGCGCCTCGTCATTCGCCCGCTTGCTCGGGCGCCCTGCGCGTGTCGTCGGCATTCCAGCCCTCAATGATTGTCCGCGCCGGGCATGGAGGGCCCGACGGTTGGATCGAACCAGAGACGCCGGCTTCGCCGACCGAGACAGGGCCTGCGCCGCCGCCAATCTTGCATCGCCTTTGCGCCGCATTTTTCCGCCGAACCAGAGGTTCCAAAAGGTCAGCGAAGCGATCGTCGCGTAACCCATGATCGAGTTCACGACAAGATAGGTCCGAATCGACAAAACGTACACCAGCGCTATCGAGGCGGCGGCGTCCGCAAGGAGTCCGACTCCCCAGACCAGGGTCATGATCGTCATCCCAGCCTTGAAGACGCTATTATTCCGGAGGGACTCGACCCGTTGCAATTCAGGATCGTTGGCTCGAGCCAAGAATGCCCGCACGAACTCATACATCAGCGGTCTGCCGATCGCCGCCGAACCCAGAAAAACAATCCCGACAAAGGCGGTGACGAGTTTTTCGCGAAGCTGAAGGAACCGGACGGAGCCGCCGCCAAGAAAAGCCAGAAGCGAGAGCCCTATGCCAAGCAGGACGACCATTGAGAGCGCATCGATCCTGCGATTGCGCGCGAACTCGACAACGCTCCAAAGGATCGGCGGTCCAGACGAAGCAATCAACGCGGTCGCGTCGCCTAGCCGTGGCTGGGCCAGGTTGTAGATCAAATAGGGAAGAGCGAAATTGACCAGAACCTCCCTTCCGATTCTCCAAAGGGACCGCAGGCTCATTTGGAGTGCTCGCCACGCGCCACCCACTCGAATCCACCATCCACGTAGAGGATCTGCCCGGTCATTTGGGAATTTTCCGGGCACACACACCAGGCGAGGATGGCGGCGGCCTCCTCAGGGCGGCCGGGATATGCCCCTCGCATTGGCACCATCCGCCCCATCGCCGCTCTGTTGTTGGGATCCGACACGACATATGCCGCTGCAGGTGTGTCAAAAAAACCAAGCGCAATCACATTCAGCGGAATTCCGGCGCCAGCCCATTGCGGCGTTCCCGCCGCTCTTCGACACCAACGCTGCAACGCATACTTGGCATTGCCGTACAAATCCAAAGGCGCTCGCGCGTCGTCAGGCGGCGGGTTCCGGCCGGTTCGGGTTGGCCTTGCCTCCGCGATCATGCTCTTCGCCGTGGCGATCGCCGCACTCTCGTCCATGCTCAGACAAACTTCGACGAGAGGTGCATGGGGAGGCCTCAACGAGGCTATCGACGACACGGCCACGGCGCGAGGCGCGGCGCTGGCCTCGAGAAGTGGGCGCAACCCTTCCAGGGTCGCCACTGCACCGAAAAAGTTCAGCGAGAGGCTTGTCTCCGGCGGGCCACCGCCAGCATTTGCGATGATCGCGTCGATCGAGCCTCCAGACAAGCGCGTCACGCCGTCGACCAAGGCTGAACGCCCTTCAGCGGTCGTCAGGTCTCCAATCACATCCGCATCGTGGAGGTCGCAAGCTATAACCCGGCCTCCTCGTTCCCGAAGGTAGTGGGTGGTTGCTGCTCCGATGCCGGAGGCGGCGCCTGTGACGACATAGGTTCGCATCATGGCCGACGTCCTGAAGGGTTCCGCGTGCGCTTTGGCGGCTTTTCCGCCCAAAGGTGAATGACCATTTACCTGCGAGCCCGTTTTAGTGAATGACCGTTTACTTGTCAAGCCGAGTTGCTTAATTTCCCCCGAATGGCAAGCCGACGCACCAAATCCCCGCGATCCTCGAATGAACGGAACGTCCGCGCCGACGGAAGTCTGCCCGAGAGATCAGCACGGCAGGATCACGCGGACAACGCTCAGGTTCTCTCGACCCGCGGCCGAATCTTGACCGCGGCCGAGCGCCTCTTCGCCGAGCACGGTTTCGGCAATACCTCGATGCCGACGATTGCCAAAGCGAGTGGAATCACGGCCGGTGCGATTTACAAGCATTTCGACAATAAAGCCGATCTATTCTTTGAGGTGGTGCGGCGCACGGTGCAATCGATCCCGTTACCCGTGGAAGCAAGCACGTCCAGCGCGCCTTTGCTGCCGGCCATTGCGGCGATGTACACGACGCACAACAGAAACTGCTTCGTCAACTCGCTGTCGAGATTCATTCGGCTTCGACCAAGCACGCGAAAATCCGCCAACTGCTGAGGCAGGCCTTGGATGCCAACATCCAGCAAATTCGCAGCGAGATTGTGGGTGCACAGCAAGCCAGCGAACTCGACCCGACAGTCGACTCGGAGCTTCTAGCGAGCGCGGTGATGGTATTCATCATGGGATTGATGCATATGGAGACACTCCTGCCGCATCTCGTGGGTGACCCGAAGTGGTACGACTTCGTTCAATGCCGTGTCGGGACACTCATGGGCTTGCGGTAGCCTCGCGTCGGCGCTCAACGCGGCAGGGCGAAAGCCGGTGCCTGCGGCCGTTGAACCCACGCTGTCGAGAGGCGGCTTCGGGTCATCCGCGCCGGTTCCGCAATGTCGGCGATAGGTCTGCTCACCCTTCGACAGCAGACGCGCTGGTTGACGGTTGATATTGTCGTCGCGGGCGTGATTCAAGCTCCCAAAAAATGGAGCATCGAATTATGCGAACGAACTCATCGACGATGAATGGAGTGCCATCAAACCGATGCTCCCGGACAAACCACGCGGCGTTCCCCGTGTGGATGATCGGCGTGTCCTCAATGGCATCTTGTGGATCTTGCGGTCGGGCGCGCCTATGACAAGCTTGCCGCCAATTATCTCGCCTTCATCAAGCTTGCTTCGACCCGACGTTGGTTGCGGGCTTATGAGTTCACGCCCTAACACTACTTTGGCAGATTACGCCTGACGGCGTTGGTTTTGGGATTCCCGAATCGGTATGTTCACTGATTCCTAAGGAGCCGGCTTTTGAGAGGCCGGCTATGGCACCGCGGAGATTGAACTGGACCGACGAGCTTGAGCACTGGCTTGCGCCGTTCCTGGCTCGTCTGGGCCACAAGGCGCGGCGGCGTATGTGCCCGCTCTACATTGCCGGGCTGATCGGACCGGGGGACCGCAAAAGCGTTCAGCCGATGGCGGAGCGGCTTGGCTCCCGGCGACTATGATCAGCTGCATCACTTCGTGGCGGAGGCCATCTGGGATGCGGCACCGCTGGAAGCGGAACTGCTTACTCAGGCGGATCGGCTTGTTGGTGGTGACGAAGCGGTGCTGGTCATCGACGACACAGCACTGCCGAAGAAGGGCACCCATTCGGTCGGTGTGGCGCCGCAGTATGCCTCTGCTCTCGGCAAGACCGCCAACTGCCAAACCCTGGTCTCGCTGACGCTGGCAAGCGGCGAGGTGCCGGTAACGGTCGGGCTGCGGCTGTTCCTGCCGGAGAGCTGGACGAGCGATCCTGCCCGAATGAAGCAGCGGCGGGTTCCCGCGGACCGGCAGGCGTTCCGCAGCAAGCCCGAGGTCGCGATCGACTGAAATCGACCGGATCAGGGTCGGCGGCACGCGGTTTGGTTGCGTTCTGGCCGATGCCGGCTATGGCTTGAGCGCGCCGTTTCGCCACGCGCTCAGCGAGCGCGGAATCTGCACTGGGCGGTCGGCATTGCACGCCACCAGAAGGTCTATCCGGCGGACGTGTCGTTGGTCTTTCCTGTCGCCGGCCGCGGTCGCCCGCGGAAGCGACACGTCCCCGACAGCCAGTCGATCGCAGCGGAGACACATACTCACGAACGCAACTTGGCGATCCATCAGTTGGCGCCGCGGCACAAAGGGGCGTCTGTCAGCACGGTTTGCTGCTGTGCGCGTACGGGTCGCTGACGGGCCACCACAGCGCATTCGAGACATGGGTGCCCAACACATGCCCGGCGAGCCAGTCTGGCTGGTCGGTGAACGTCGCTCCGGCGGCGAGCAAAAATACTATCTTTCAAACTTACCCGCCGACACGCCGGTCAAGAGGCTCGCCGGTACCATCAAGGCACGCTGGATCTGCGAGCAGGCGCATCAGCAGCTGAAGGAAGAGCTCGGTCTCGACCACTTCGAGGGACGCTCATGGACAGGCCTGCATCGCCATGCGCTGCTGACGATGATCGCCTATGCTTTTCTGCAATCCCGACGGCTCGATAAGGTCGGAGGGGGGAAAAAGAATCCCGGGACCGCCGCCACAACCAAGCCTCCCGGCGGTGCGACAAGCCATAATCGACTACCTCGTGCCCACGCCCACCCGCCCGATGTCCCCACTGTTCCAAGCTGCTCAAGCCGCTTGCCCCCTATAATCTGCCAAAGTAGTGCTAACTAATGCGAGATCGCCTCCAGCGCGAGGCCACGCGTGCGCGGCCCGAACGCGCCAATGACAAGCATCACGATTGCCATGCAGCAGGCGATGAACACGAACACCGCCCTGCTCCCGCCGAGGCCAAGGAAGAGGGCTATCGCCAGGCCGGACAGCGCGGCCGACAACCGGCTCCAGGCATAAACGAAGCCGACCGCGCGGGAGCGGATCCGGGTGGGAAACAACTCAGCCTGATAGTTGTGGAATGCGTAGGATAGCCAATTATTGGCCAGGGTGATCAGGACACCCAGGACAATCAGCGGCCCCTCGGCCTGCTGCGAAGCGAAGATCAGCCCGAATACAGCGATACCGAGTGCGGCACAGACGATCTGCCACTTCCGTTCCATCCGGTCGGCGATCAGCATTCCGAGCAAGGGTCCGACCGGGTTCGCGATCGCGATGATGAACGCATATTCGAGGCTCTTGGTGATGGTGATCCCCTTGGCAATCAGCAGGGTCGGCACCCAAGCGGCAAAACCGTAATACCCATAGGTCTGGACGAAGTTGAAGATCGACAGAATGATCGTTCGCTTACGGAATGGCGGGCGCCAGATTTCGCCGAAATCGGCTCTGCCGATCTCCTCCGGGTTCGGAGTGGCCGGAGGCAGCGCTTGTCCGCCATATTCGCCTGCTACGCGTCGTTCGATCGAACTCACCACCAATTCCGCTTCTGCCAGCCGCCCACGTTTTGCCAGCCAACGCGGCGATTCCGGCAGCTCTCGGCGGAGCCACCAGACCACTACCGCCCCGGCAGCTCCGATCACAACCACCCAGCGCCAGCGCTCCGGGCCGAACAGCCAGGGCGAGGCGAGCAGTGCGACGACCGGCACCGCGCAGAACGCGATGAACTGGCTGTAGGCGAAGGCACGACCGCGCTCGTGTCGAGGGATCAGTTCCGAAACATATGTGTCGATCGTAACCAGTTCGACACCGATCCCGACTCCGGCGATGAATCGCCAGACATTAATCAGGAACCCGTTGGGCATTCCCGCCATCACCAGCGTCGCGACCGAGTACCACAGGAGTGAAAACGTGAAGATCCTGCGCCGGCCATACGCGTCCGGAACCCAGCCGAAAATGATGGTGCCGACAAACAGGCCAGCGAACAGAAAAAACACGAAGGTTCCGGCGCCGGGCGCATGGATGGCCTTCAGCACGCGGAACGGACCAAGCGACTCGTCCGAAAACAAGCCCTCGTTTCGCCATGCCCGGAACGACATAGGCGGTAAGGAACAGGTCGTAAAATTCGAAGCAGCCGCCGAGCGAAATCAGGGTGATTAAGCGCCAGACGTAGCGGCTGCGCGGAAGACGGTCGATCCGCGCCGCAAGCTCAGGCGCCGAAATGGATGGCATTGACAAGCCTCCGTTGCCTGCGCGCGGCGAACGGTCGCCGGTTCAGTTTCGGCATGGCAAGCCGCGTCTCGACGCCCGTCAAGTGGGGCTCTTGCCGTCCACACTTGCCGACCCGGAGCCGGCGCGCCATCTGAGGCCGGCAATGCAACAGACACCTCTTGTTCTGCCCGATCCGGTAGGATGGCACGGGACCACGATCCTGTGCGTACGCCGCGATCGGCACGTGGCGATGGCCGGGGATGGTCAGGTCAGCCTCGGCCAGACCGTCGTCAAGGGCAATGCGCGTAAGGTCCGGCGCATCGGCCAGTCCGGCTCGGTGCTCGCGGGATTCGCCGGCGCCACCGCGGATGCGTTCACTCTGCTGGAGCGGCTTGAGGCTAAGCTCGAGCGCTTCCCCAGCCAGCTTGAGCGCGCCTGCGTGGAGTTGGCGAAGGACTGGCGCACCGACCGTTATCTGCGACGGCTCGAAGCCATGATGGCGGTGGCCGACCGCGAGCGGAGCTTCACGTTGACCGGCACCGGCGATGTGCTGGAGCCGGAAGACGGCGTGATCGCGATTGGCTCGGGCGGGAATTTCGCGCTCGCCGCTGCACGCGCCCTGCTTTCGGTGGAGGGGCTTTCCGCCGAGGAAATCGCCCGTCGCGCAATGGCAATTGCCGCGGATATCTGCGTCTATACAAACGACAAGATCATCGTCGAGACACTCTGATATGGAAATACCGACTTACTCTCCTCGCGAGATCGTCTCCGAGCTTGACCGCTTCATTGTGGGTCAGGACGACGCCAAACGCGCGGTCGCGATCGCGCTGCGCAATCGCTGGCGCCGCCAGCAACTCCCCGAGGCCATGCGTGAGGAGGTCGTGCCAAAGAATATCCTGATGATCGGCCCGACGGGCTGCGGCAAGACCGAGATCGCGCGCCGCCTCGCCAAGCTCGCCCAGGCGCCGTTCCTCAAAGTGGAGGCCACCAAGTTCACCGAAGTGGGCTATGTCGGACGCGACGTGGAGAGCATCGCGCGCGACCTCGTGGAGGCGAGCCTCGTCATGCTGCGCGATGCTTTGCGTAAGGAAGTGCAGGCCAAGGCCGAGCTTGGCGCCGAGGAGCGGTTGATCACTGCGCTGGTCGGTGAGGGCGCGGCGGCCGACACGCGCTCAAAATTCCGCCGCATGCTGCGCAACGGCGAGTTCGAGGATAAGGAAATCGAGATCGCGGTGAGCGAACCGCCTGCCGGCCTGCCGATCGGCCAGCTTGACATCCCCGGCATGCCGCCGGGCCAGGTGATCAATCTGGGCGAGATGATGAAGAACATGTTCGGCCGCCAGCCGCAGACGCGGCGCATGGCCGTGCGTGCTGCGCGCGCCGCGCTGGAGCGGGAAGAGGCCGACAAGCTCTTGGACAACGATCGGCTGGCCAAAGATGCGGTCACGCACGCCGAAAACAACGGCATCGTGTTCGTGGACGAAATCGACAAGATTTGCGCACGAACGATGGAGGGCGGCTTCCGCGGCGGGGATGTCTCGCGCGAGGGTGTGCAGCGCGACTTGCTGCCGCTGATCGAAGGCACCACCGTCAACACCAAATACGGCCCGATCAAGACCGACCACGTGCTGTTCATCGCCTCGGGCGCGTTTCATCTGGCGAAGCCGTCGGATCTTCTGCCGGAGTTGCAGGGGCGGTTGCCCATCCGTGTGGAACTTTCCCCGCTCTCGCGCGACGATTTGCGGCGCATACTGACCGAACCCGAGCACTCGCTGATCCAGCAATACGGCGCCCTGATGGGCACCGAGAACGTGCGGCTGGAGTTCACCGACGGCGCGATCGACGCGCTTGCCGAACTCGCGGCCGACATCAACGACCGGATCGAGAATATCGGCGCGCGCCGTCTGCACACGGTTCTGGAACGGCTGCTGGAGGAGATCAGCTTTACCGCCACGGATCGGGCCGGGGAGACGATCACGGTCGACGCGAATTACGTCAACGAGCGCGTGGCGCCACTGGCGCAAAAGGGCGATCTCAGCCGCTTTATCCTCTAGCGCAGGGTTATGACTGATGTTATAACCAGCGCCGGAGGTGCGACATGACGGCTGTGAAGCTGACCAGTATCGGCAATTCCGTAGGCGTGGTGCTGCCCAAGGAGTTGCTGGTGAAGCTCGGGCTCCAGAAAGGCGACACGCTGCACGTGATCGAGACCCCGGACGGCCTGCGGCTGACGCCCGCCGACCCGGAATTCGATCGGCAGATGGCGGTGGCGCGGGAGCAAATGCATAAGTGGCGCAACGTGCTTCGTGAGCTGGCGAAATGACGATTTGGCTCGGGCGAGCCACCGTCATCGCCATGCACGAGGAGCTACTTGCCCATTACGGCGGTTCTGCCGGCATGCGGGATGAGGGGCTTTTGGAGAGCGCTCTCGCCCGACCGCCGAACCGGGCGAGCTATGGCGATCCGGACGTGACCGAGTTGGCAGCCCTCTATGCGATCGCGATCGCTCGGAACCATCCTTTCGTCGATGGGAACAAGCGTGCCGCGTTTGGCGCGCTTGTGACTTTTCTTTCACTTAACGGCCTGGAATTGGAGGCATCCGAAGCGGATGCAGTCATCATTATGCTGCGTTTGGCGGCCGGCGATCTGACGGATGAAGCGTTTACCGACTGGGTACGACGCACGCCGCGTTGCGGGGTTGACGCCTCTGAGCGCGCTTCGCACATCCGGCACATGCCCGACACGTTCGTCCATCCCCAAGAGACCACCGCTGCGGAGGCGATCGCCGCAATCGGCGAGGAACTCGAAGTGTTCGACGACTGGATGGAGCGCTACGGCTACATCATCGAATTGGGACGGAAGCTGCCGCCCTTCCCAGCCAAGTGGATGGATGACGCGCATCGCGTCCCCGGCTGCCAGAGCAAGGTTTGGATGGAGGCGGTCGCGCGTGACGGGGACATTTACTTCGCGGGAACCTCCGACGCGGCCATTGTTTCCGGCCTGATCGCGCTGTTGCTTCGGGTCTATTCCGGTCGCTCGACTGCCGAGATAGCTGCGACCGATCCCGTATTTCTGAAGGAATTGGGCTTACTGGAGGCGCTCTCCACCAATCGCGGCAACGGCATCGCCGCGATGGCACGCAAGGTGCGGGAAGTCGCTGCTTTGCAGCCGGCCGGCTGATCCCCGGGCCAGCCGCTTAGCCGTATAACCGGTGCGGCGCGCGGCGCGGGACGGCCGCGGTTGCGCGCGGTCGCAGCTGGCCGAAGGTGAGGGCCATCATGGTCGCGTCCGTGGATCTCGCCCTGGTACTCGCAATCGACGTCTCCGGCAGCATAAGCAGCGACCGGCTCGCGCTCCAACGCCGCGGTTACGAAACGGCCTTCCGCGACCCGGCACTTGCGCGGGCCGTGCGTGTCGGACCGCAAGGCCGCATCGCCGCTACCTTCGTCGAATGGTCCGATGCGGAGCGGCAAAATCAGGCGGTGAAATGGACCGTGATTGCAGGCGAGGCTGACGCGCTCGCATTCGCCGACGCGATCGCCGCCTCGGTTGAGGCAATCCCCGGATGGACCTCCATCAGCGGCGCGATTGACTACTCCGCCGGCCTGCTGCGCCGAAGCGGGTTGCACGCCGAACGCCGCGTGATCGACATCTCGGGCGACGGCCCGAACAACGACGGCCGACCCGTCACGGCCGCTCGTGACGACGCGTTGGCCGAGGGGATCACAATCAATGGCTTGCCCATTCTGGAAGTTGAGCCGGAGCTCGACGCTTATTACCGCCGGAACGTGATCGGCGGCCCGCAGGCTTTCGTCGAAGTGGCACGGGACCGGGAGAGCTTTGCTGACGCCGTGTTGCGGAAGCTTCTGACGGAGATCGCGACGACAGGCGCGCGGTCAGCCCTGCGACAAGGGACGACATAGAGAGGAGGCGCAGATACGTTGACTTCCGGGCGCGCCTCACTATAACGCCCGCTTCCGGCGGCCGGACGGCCGAAGGCCGGGGCGTTATCTCTTGGAATTTCCGATGTTCGCAGTCATCCGCACAGGCGGAAAACAGTATCGCGTGACGCCGAATGCGGTGCTGAAGTTCGAGCGGCTGGATGCTGCGCCCGATGCAACCGTGACCTTCACCGATGTGCTCGCGATCGGCGGCGAGTCGAGCCTGACGCTCGGTGCGCCCACCGTGGCCGGGGCGGCTGTGACGGCGCGCGTCATCGCGCAGGACCGGCTGGACAAGGTGATCGTGTTCAAGAAGCGGCGGCGCAAGAACAGCCGCCGGAAATTGGGCCATCGCCAGCACGTAACGATATTGCGGGTGACGGGCATCAGCGGAGGTCCGGAGGAATTCGCGGCACCCGACGCCAGCCGGACGGCCGAACAGGGCGAGACGGCAGATGAGTTCGGGCGTGGGACTGAACCCGGAGACAGACTGCATCCTGCGTCTTCGGACCCCGACGCCGGCAGTGCGGGAGCATCTCTGAGGTGGCCGAGCAAGGCGAGACGGCCGACGAGTTCGGCGCCGGTCTCCCGGAAGGAGAGGCGCAAGATGGCACATAAGAAAGCGGGCGGTTCGTCCCGCAACGGGCGCGACACGGCAGGGCGCCGGCTCGGCATCAAGAAGTTCGGCGGCGAGCGTGTGATCGCCGGCAATATCATCGTCCGCCAGCGCGGCACCAAATGGCGCGCCGGTCACAATGTCGGCCTGGGACGCGACCATACGATTTTCGCGCTCGTGGACGGCAGTGTGGAATACCGCCGCCGGGCCGAGGGGCGGGTGCATGTCTCCGTCCGGCCATTGCCGGAGCCGGCCGAGTAGGCAGCGAGGCCCTCGCAGTCCGCGGAGTTGGGGCCGGCGCGAGCCGGCTCTTTGCTTTTGTTCCAATGGCCTGAGTCATGAAGTTCCTGGATGAAGCGAAGATATATCTGCGCTCGGGCGACGGCGGGAACGGCGTCGTCGCGTTCCGGCGCGAGAAGTTCATTGAATTCGGCGGGCCGGACGGGGGAGATGGCGGCAAGGGCGGCGATATCGTCTTCGAGGCTGTGGCCAATCTGAACACGCTGATCGACTTCCGCTACACGCAGCATTTTCGGGCTCGAAAAGGCGGGAACGGCGCGGGCGCGGACCGGACCGGCGCCGGTGCGCCGGACGTAGTCGTGAAAGTGCCGGTGGGGACGCAGATCCTGGATGAGTCACGTCAGATCGTGCTCGCGGATCTGACTGCGCCAGGGCAGCGGATCACGCTGCTACGCGGTGGCGACGGCGGCTTCGGCAACGCGCACTACAAATCTTCGACCAATCGGGCGCCAAGGCGGGCCGATCCGGGCTGGCCGGGGACCGAGCGCTGGGTCTGGCTGCGGCTCAAGCTGATCGCCGATGCAGGGCTGGTCGGTTTGCCGAATGCCGGGAAATCGACCTTCCTTGCTGCGGTTTCCGCCGCGCGCCCGAAGATCGCCGACTATCCGTTCACCACGCTGCGGCCGCAACTGGGTGTCGTGCGCCTTTCCGCAACCGAGCGAATTCGTGCTGGCCGACATACCCGGCCTGATCGAGGGCGCACATGCGGGCGCCGGTCTGGGCGATCGATTTCTGGGCCATGTCGAGCGCTGCGCCGTTTTGCTGCACCTGATCGACGGAGCAGCCGGCGACGTCGTGCACGCCTGGCGCAGCATTCGGGCGCGAGCTGGCGGCCTATGGCGGGGGGCTCGCGGACAAACCGGAGCTGATCGGGCTCAACAAGGTGGACGCGATGACCAAGCGCGAGGCGGCGGCGCGCCGTGCGGCGCTGCGAACGAGCCGCCGGCCGACCGGTGTTGCTGCTATCGGGAGCGACCGGAGAAGGCGTCCCCGCAGTGCTCCGCGCCCTTCAGGATGCGATCACCCGGTCACGCATGGACCGCGCCGCGTGACGCGAGGTGCCGCAGCTTGCGGCCGCGCGCCGGCTGGTCGTCAAGATCGGCAGCGCCTTGGTCGTCGATCAGGACGAAGGCGCGCCCCGAGCCGGCTGGCTGGCCGGCGTCGCGGCGGATGTGGCCGCGCTACGGGCGCGGGGCGCCGCTGTGGTTCTTGTTTCCTCCGGTGCGATCGCGCTGGCGCGGCGCAGCTTGCGCTTGGCGGCGAAGCGATTGCGCCTGGAGGAGAAGCAGGCCGCCGCCGCTGTGGGGCAAATCCGGCTTGCCCGGGCCTGGAGCGAGGCGCTTTCCGCGCAACAGCTTACCGCCGCGCAGGTGCTGCTGACCCTGGACGATACCGAAGATCGCCGCCGTTACCTGAATGCGCAGGGCGACGCTGAACACATTGCTCGGCCTGGGCTGCGTGCCGGTGATCAACGAAAACGACACGGTCGCCACCGCCGAGATCCGCTTCGGCGACAACGACCGTCTGGCGGCGCGCGTGGCGGAGATGGTCGGGGCCGACCAGCTTGTGCTGCTCTCCGACATCGACGGGCTGTATTCCGCCGATCCACGGCGCGATCCGCTAGCGCGGCATGTTCCCGTCGTTTCGACGCTGACGCCGCAAGTCGAGGCGATGGCCGGCGATCCACCACCGGGCTATTCCTCGGGCGGCATGCGCACGAAACTGGTCGCGGCCCGCATTGCCACCCAAGCGGGATGCGCTATGGCGATTGCGCTCGGCGACGTGGACCGGCCGCTGACCGCCCTGGCCAGCGGGGCGCGGTGCACTTGGTTCTTGCCCGCGCCCGAAGGGCGCTCGGCGCGCAAGCGCTGGATCGCCGGCTCGCTCGAACCGCTCGGGACGCTTTTCGTCGATGCGGGCGCAGCCCGCGCGCTGATTGCCGGACGCTCGCTGCTGCCGGCGGGCGTGCGACGCCTGGAGGGCGCGTTTGAACGCGGCGATCCCGTCGTGGTGCGCGGACCCGAGGGGATCGAACTTGCGCGCGGTCTGTCGGCCTATGCGAGCGCCGATGCCGGCGCATCGCCGGGCACCGCTCCGACGAGATCGAGGCAATCCTCGGCTGGCGCGGCCGCGATGAGATGATCCATCGCGACGATCTGGTGCTCACGCGCGAAAACGGTCCGTGACGACGTCGTGCCGCTACGGTAACGATCGCAACCGACTTCGACATCTCATCTCTCCTTGCTTTCCGAGCGGGTTGACCTCCAGGCGCGGACGACCACCATCCCGGCGTGCCGACCACGAAGTTCCGAAGAAGATTAGCGCAGGAGGAACTCGCGCATCGCCGCGGCGATCTCGGCCGCATGCGTCTCCAGCGCGAAATGGCCGGTATCGAAGAAGCGGACCACCGCACCCGGAATGTCGCGTTTGAACGCTTCGGCGCCCGGCGGCAGGAAGAACGGATCGTTTTGCCCCAGACGGCGAGGAAGGGTGGCTTGCCTCGCGGAAACATTTCTGGAAGGCCGGATAGAGCGCGATATTGCTCTTGTAGTCGCCCAACAGGTCGAGTTGCACCTCGTCGGCGCCGGCTCGCGCGAAATAGAAATTGTCGAGGGAGTAGCCGTCCGGCGAGACCGCCGCCGGGTCGGCGACGCCATGGGTGTATTGCCACATCGTAGTCTCGGGCTTGAGGAAGGCGCGCAGCGCGTCACGATTGGCCTTGGACGGCTCCTTCCAATAGGCGCGGATCGGATTCCAGCCCTCGCTGAGGCCCTCCTCATAGGCGTTGCCGTTCTGCGAGATGATAGCGGTGATCCGATCGGGATGCTTCACCGCGAGGCGGAATCCCGTCGGCGCGCCATAGTCGAAGACATAGACGGCGTAACGGTCGAAGCCGACGATTTCGGTGAAGCGGTCGATCCTCTCGGCGATCATATCGAGGGTGTGGCCGCGTTCCGACGGCTGTCGACCTGCCGAAGCCCGGCAGATCGGGAGCGAGATGTGGAGACGATCGGCGAGGAGCGGGATGAGGTCGCGGAACATGTGGCCCGAGGTGGGAAAGCCGTGGAGCAGCAGCAGCTTGGGCGCGCCGGCGCACCTGCCTCGCGATAGAAGACATTGAAGCCGTCGCGTCGGCGGTGCGGTATTTGATGGCGGTCATGGTCGTCTCCTCTCCGGCATGTTAAACCGTTAAAAGGCAATAATAACGGTCATCTCGTCGAGGACGGCGGCGACCGGCCTCGCGGATGATGTCGACGACGGCGGCGGGCGCGGTCACGATCGGCGCGTGATCGGCGGGCGCGACGCGCACGTCGGGCCTCATTCGCTCGGCCATGAAGCGCTGATTGTCTTGAACGATCATGCGGTCTTGCTCGGCGACGAGATACCAGGCCGGCCAGTCCTTCCAGAACGGGCGCGCCATCGGGACGGTGATGCAGGCGGGCGAGATCGGCCGCTGGACTGCCGCCAGCACCGCGCTGCTCCCCGGTGTGGCGTTCGGCGCGAAGGCCGCGGCAAAGGCATCTTCGGGTAGATAGATCAGGCCATGGCTGTCCGGGCGCGAGCTTTGGTGCCAGGGGTGCGGCTAGCGCGATAGAAGACGTCGGCAACAGTCTCGCCTTCGTCGGGGGCGAGCGCCGCGACGTAGACGAGCGCCTTCACCTTCTCGTCGCGGGTCGCGCCGATGACGGCGCCGGCATAAGCGTGGCCGGCGAGCACGACCGCGCCAGCCGCCCGCTCGAGCTGCGGTCAGCGCTGCGACATCATCGGCGAAGGAGGTCAGTGGCAGCGGCGCGGCGATCGCTTTCACGTCAGCGGCGGCGAGTCCGTATCACCTTCGCCCAGCTCGATCCATCGGCCCAAGCGCCATGGACCAGAACAACGCTCACGTTGTTGCGGGACATCCTGTTCTCCGTTCAAAGGGGACGCAGGGCACCATAACCTTCTCGAAGGCTACGGGTAGGTTATTGGCCGTGTCGTAGCTGTCAACGGCGCCTGAGGTAGTTATCCGTCCGGAGGGGGCGAAAAGGGTTACGGCGCCGCGAGCTGAGATGGTTCACCACCCACCTGCACTATTCGTCGCCGACGCGCTCGCCCTGGATTTCCTGAACTCGGTTGCGATACCGCTCGACACGGTGATTGACTGGCTTGATGACGGCGACGGGCTCTTGAGCTGGCTAGGCCAAGCCCGTCTTGTGCCGCCCGACGTGCTTGAAACCCTAAGGGCCCGGACCTTACCCGGCGAACTCGACAAGGTCGCGGATCAGGCTCGGAACCTACGCGAGTGGTTCAGAGGTTTCGTGCGCCATCACATGGGACGGGCCCTGGTCGCTGAAGATCTCCGTGAGCTAGAGCCGCTGAACCTTTTGCTGGAACGCGATGAGGCATTCAGTCGGATCCTGCCCCAGCATCACGGCGAGGTCGCAAGCCTGGAGCTGCAGATGACACGCAGGTGGCGCTCGCCGAAGTCTCTTCTGCTGCCAATCGGCGAAGCGTTGGCGAGGTTCGTCTGCACGGAGGACTTCACGCACGTGAAGGCCTGCGAGGGCCACAGCTGCATACTGATGTTCGCGGACCACACGCGAGGGCGAGGACGGAGGTGGTGCAGCATGGCGATCTGCGGCAACCGTGCGAAGCAAGCAGCGCACCGGAACCGGCGCAAAAACTGCGGCTGAGCCAGTTGCCGCGCGGCGATCGGGCTCGCATCCCCGGCCGCAACCGCTGCAGTGCGGCTGAGCCGTAGCCGCGAAGAGAGAGTCAGGCGGGCCGATCAGATCACCTTGCGCGCCCGCAGATCGGCGATGTCGGACGCGCCGTAGCCCAGGTCGCGCAGGATTTCGTCCGTGTGCTGGCCGGGCTCCGGTGTGGGTAAGCGCACCGACCAAGGCGTCCGTGACAGTTCGACCGCCTGGCCGACAACCGACACATCCCCCCGCACGGGATGCCGGACCTGTCGGGCAATGTTGAGGTGCCGCACCTGAGGGTCAGCGAATACCTCGTCGATTTTGTAGATCGGGCCACAGGGCACGCCGGCCTTGTTGAGCACGGCGATCCAATCAGCCGAGCGCCTCGTGCGGGTGATTGCCGTGATCGCCGCATTCAGCTTGTGGCGATTTTTGGATCTCGCATCGCCGGAGGCGAAGTCCGGATCGGTCGCAAGCTGCGGCGCGTCCAAGGCGCCGCAAAGCCGTGCGTAGATGTCGTCTCCGGCCGCGGCGATGTTGATGTGCCCGTCCTCGGTCTGGAACACGCCGGTCGGGATGCTGGTCGGGTGGTCGTTGCCGGCCTGCCCGGGCACTTCCTTGCCAATCAGCCAACGCGCGGCCTGGAAATCCAGCATGGCGATTTGCGCGCCGAGCAGCGAAGTTTGCACCCACTGGCCCTCGCCCGACTGTTCGCGTTCCAGCAAGGCGACCAGGATGCCCATGGCGCAAAAAATTCCGGCCGTCAGATCGGCCACCGGAATCCCCGGCGCGCACGGGCCCTTGGCCGGTAGGCCGGTGATGGACATAAGGCCACCCATCCCTTGCGCGATCTGATCGAAGCCCGGCCGGTCGCGATAGGGTCCGTCCTGGCCGAAACCGGAGATACTGGCATAGACGAGGCGCTTGTTGACCGGTTTTAGACTTCGTAATCGATCCCGAGACGGAACTTCACGTCCGGGCGGAAATTCTCGATCAGCACATCGGCGTCTTGCACCAGCCGCTTCAAAATCGCTAACCCCTCCGGCGCCTTCAGGTTCAGCGTCAGGCTGCGTTTGTTGCGGTGGAGGTTCTGGAAGTCCGGGCCATGGCGCTCCCCGCCCAGCCCGCGATCGCCCTGCGGGGATTCCAACTTAATGACGTCAGCCCCCCAATCGGCCAGTTGTCGTGCTGCGGTTGGGCCGGCACGAACGCGTGCAAGATCCAGTATTTGAAGCGGGCGAGGGGCATCGCGGTCATCTAAGTCTCCTGTGTGGTCCTCGTTCCCGGTTTTGTGAGCCAAAACGCGTAGATCGTTGATCAAAGCCTCTAGCGTCGGAGCACCTGGGGTGCGATCGATTCTCCCCCAAGATACGAGAATGACCAAATCCCGGAGCGACGATCTGCACGCGGCCTGTGCACGCGACACGAATGGGGTTGCCTCGAAGGCAACGGCAACCATCCTCGTCGTCGATGACGAACCCGAAGTTCGCGAGGTGATTGCCGAATTCCTGAGCGAGTTCGGTTACCGGGTCGTGCAAGCGGCAGACGGCGCCGAAGCGCTGCGGGTTCTTGCGATGACCCCCAAGCTGGACTTGATCGTGAGCGATGTGCGGATGCCGGGTATCTCGGGCATCGAGCTTGCGGAACAGGCCACCCGCGATCGCCATGGCCTCAAGGTCATCCTGATCTCGGGCTTTTTCATCCAGGAAAAGGTGGCCGCCGCCTGCTGCGCAAGCCGTTCCGATTGCAGGAGCTCGACGATGCCGTGCGCGACGAGCTCGGCCACTGAGCAACCTGCCCGGGCCCGAATTTACGAAGGCGGGCGCAGCCTGGACGGTGCGAGGGTTACGGTTGATGGCCAACCGCTCGATCCTCGCTACGATATCAAGGTGTTCAACCGGACGGGCTTCGAATGGACCTATGCCGGCGACGGACCGCGCCAGCTCGCGCTGGCGCTGCTGGCCGATCACCTCACGGATCCGGCGCGAGCCCTGTCACTTACCGAGCGTTTCATGATCACCGTCGTCGCCGAGTTGGACAACGCCTGGCGTCTGACGAGCGCTGACATCGACGCGGCGCTTGCCCATCTTGAATAATGTGGTCCGGGTCGGCTCAGCCGGCGCCGGCAGCCTCGGTCGGCAGATTTAGGCAAGCTCTCGGGCGCGCGCTCACCAGCTGTCGATAAATCGGCGCGTAACGGGCAGCCGCTTTGGCCCAGACCCGTTCGGCAGCGACAAATTGCCTGCCCGCATGCTGCATTCGCGCCCGAACCTCCACAGGCAATTCCACGGCATCGAGGACGCGCGCCGCCAAAGCAGCCGGATCGTCCGCTGCGAACAAAAACCCGGTCACGCCGTCGCTTACGAGTTCCTTGTGGCCGCCAACGTCAGAGGCGATCACCAGTCGGCCCTCGGACATCGCTTCCACGGGCTTGAGCGGCGTGACCAGTTCGGTCAGGCGCATGCGCCGGCGCGGGAAAACGAGCACATCTATCAGATCGTAGTAAGAACCGACCTCGGCATGCGGCACGCGTCCGGGCATGCGCACACGATCCTCAAGCCCGGCGGCTGCGACCTGATGGTGAAGAGCCCGTGCCATCGGCCCTCCGCCGACCAGCAGAACGGCGGTGTCAGGCCGGCGGCTGCAAATCTCTGGCAGTGCCGCGATCAGCAGCTCCAGCCCCTCGTAATGGTAGAACGAGCCGATGAATCCCAGGACCGTACGTCCTTCGAGCCCGAGCCGGGCCAGCAGGGCCGGATCCTCGGGGCGCGTACCGCGACATTCGGCCGCCGGGACGGCGTTCGGCACAATTGTGATTGGGTACTGGATACACCACGGCTGGCGATTTCTCGGCGCATCGCGTCGCACAGCGTCACCACGGCATCCGCACGCCGCAACAGCCGCGTCTCGAAAGCCCGTGTGGCGCGGTAGCGGAGATCGCCTTCGCGGCAGTGGCCCAGATCGACGGCCGCATCTTCCCAAGATGATCGCACCTCATACACGATTGGCAATCCGGCGCGGCGTGCTGCGCGCAATGCCGGCCATCCGGTCAGAACCGGCGAATGTGCATGCACGATGTCGGGCTGTTCCGCTCCGATCGCCGCGGAAATGCGAGCTTGGCAGCACTGCATTTCCGCCATTTCGCGGGCAAGCGGTATCCGGCTCGAAATGGCAAGCGGCTTGGGCGTGCGCAGGAACGTCAAGCCGTCAATAGTCTCGATAGGTGGCGCATCCGCATTGTGGCGCGGCCCGGTCAGATGGATCGTCTCCCAGCCGAAACCGCGCTGCGCACCGAGAATGCCGAGCGACCGATACACGTAGCCGCTCTGCAACGGCAGCGAATGGTCGAAGACGTGCAGGATTCGCATCGAGTGTGCGGGCGTTTACCAGGCGCCCCGGGTATCGATCACGATTTTGTCTTTGAGCAAATCGCGATCGACTTCGAGAAAGCTCATGTGATCGACCAGCAGCAAAATCAGGTTGGCGCGCTCGATCGCCTGGTCAAAATCGTGCAGGGCAAGACCGTATTCGGCGAGGACGGGCGGCAGGGCGGCAATGTGCGGCTCGACAATCAGCAGCTCGCCGATTTCCTCCCGGGCGAGGCGACAAACGATATCCATCGCGGGGCTTTCCCGCAGGTCGTCCACGTCCCTTTTGTAAGAAAGACC
>CAWGIP010000006.1:0-245733 GCA_963822675.1 uncultured Pseudomonadota bacterium
GGGCGTCGGTAATCGTGATCAGGGTATATATTGAACGTGGCGGCCACGTGGAGGGACGGCCGGACGTAGATATTCTTGCGCTCCTTTGCGGCGGGGACGCGTCGCGCTGTGGCGGGTCTCGCCATCTGGGTAATCCTTGTTTCGTTGTGAGGGGCGGACGAGCCGAGCGAAACGCGATCGGGGGAGCGCCCTACTTCGTCACCTTCGTTGCTTGCCGGCGATCGGAACGGCCTTGCCTTTCCTCGTGCGCGCGTTCGTGTGGGTCCGCTGGCCCCGCACCGGAAGCCCGCGACGGTGCCGAAGCCCTCGATAGCAGCCGGAGATCCATCAGCCGCTTGATGTTCATGGCGACCTCACGGCGGAGATCGCCCTCGACACGGAACTCGCGGTCCACCAATTCGCGGATGCGCAGGACTTCCTCGTCGGAAAGCTGGTTGACCCGCCTGTCGTCCGGGGATCGCCAGTCGCGAGCAGATCTGCGCCGCCTTGGTAGGGCCGATACCGTATATATACCTCGAGCCCGATAGTGACCCGCTTATTGGTGGGGACATTACACGCCGGCAATACGCGCCACGCCTTGCAAACTCCTATTAGACCCCGGGCAAACGTGCCGGGCTCGATCTGAGCCCCCGACCGTCAAAGGGTGGGGCACACGATTTAAGCGCAAATGCCTGGCCCTTGAACCAGGGGTCCGCCGAAGCACGATCAATATACGGTGTGGGGCGGCGAAGTCAAGGGCGCACGCGATTGCGTGACCCGGACCTGCTCATCACGCAAGCCGATCCAAAGCGCGCCAAATCGGCGCCTTATCGCGCTCCGCAACCGCTTCGGCAGGAGCGGGTTCCCGGCCGTGTCCACGATCGCGTGTTGACAACAGATTCGAGATCGTTATTATCCGTGGCTCGGCGAAAATTATAGCGAGCTACAGCAAGGGGGCGGTATGGCCAGGTCCACGCAGCGGCGGGGTCGCGGACGGCGGAGGGAAGGCTCGGTCAAGCGCTGCTCGCTCTCGGGGCCGGCGCGGCCGGGTTGCTCATCACCTGCGGCGGAACGAGGCGCGCGCGACCACCATCACGCAAAGCCTGGACACCACGCTGCTAGTGACCGATCTCGACAACGTCCCACTTCGCTGAATCTGTTCAATTCCGATCTGGGTGCCTGACCGGCGTCAAGTTCAGCGTTACCGCAGGATGACGGCGACGGTCCGTCACCAACACGGCCTCGCAAGCTAAGACCTTCAATGTTGTCGAGGACATCCCCTTTCGCTCACCGATAATGGCGGGCCGCTGGATCCGCTGCGTCGTCGTCGCGCTCGATCCGAAGGCAAGCCAGACCTACAAATCGGTCGCGCCGAACGTGGCGAATTCGTTGGGCCCTATGACGTCAGCACCGCAGCGGCCACGATACCGGACCATCACGGATTCGAGCAAGCCGGTGGCGGGACGGACATAATCGATGTGTCCACCATTACCGGGCCACCGCACATGCGGGGGCGGCAATGTCCAGAGCAATATCGGCACCGAGGGGGAAGCCAGCATCAACGTGGCTTACACCTACACGCCCTCGTCGGTGCCGTGCCCGAACCCTCTGGCCTGGCCGTGATCGGCTTCGGTGTGGCGGGCCTCGGCGCTGACCGAAGGCGGCGCCCGGCCGGATAACGCTGTCAGCATCTCTATCTGTGGTCAGCGGCACTGGAGCGGCGTCAAGTCCGGGCTGAGACCTGGCAGAAGAAGTCGCGAAGCAATCAGCGGGACATGCGCCACGATTTCGGTAATTTCCTCATTGCCGAACCCCGCTTCCCGCACGCGAACGAGCTCGACATCACTCACCTTACCGCGGCTGGCCAGAACAGCGGCGGCGAAGGCCATCCGGCGCTGTCCGCAACTCGGTGGACTCGGCCCGCCGGTTCGCTGCCAGTTCGTAATCGCCGAGCCCCGCCTTCAAGCCCCGTGCCGCATGGGCTGCTACACAATGGCGGACGCATTCTCCTCGGCCACAAGCAGTGCCAATTGCACGCGCAACGCGGGCGGAAGCCGCCCATTGTCCAGGGCTGCTCGCAAGTCCAGAAACCCGCGCAACGCCGCTGGCGCATTCGCCATCGACGCCAGCAATTTGGGCACAGCCCCGCCGAACTGTTCGCGGGCCCGCGCAAACAGATCCCGGACTGTCGAAGACGCGGTTTCGGGCCCAATAATCGGTATTCGCGCTCGCATGGCTCGCACCCCCTTTCGAAAAATCGGCAGTCTTCCGTCCGATTTCGGACGACCTGCTCTTCTTCTGGGTATCTAGGCGGAGGCTGCGGGTTATGTCAGCACCGTCCTCCGTTGGGGGGGCATACACCGCGCATGGGCGGCAATTGGTCATTCCGGCGGGTCCAGATCAGGTGCGCGGCGCCGCAGCTCTTCAACGAGCACGTCCACGAGCGCGCGGACCCTCGGCGTTTGGCGCATATCCTCGTGCGCCCCGAGCCAAATCTCGCGGACCGGTAGCACTGGACGCGGGCGCAGGCGTCGAAGCGATGGGCGAGAGTTCACCCAGACAGCGCGCCAGCACTGCCAACCCGGCCCCCGCCTCGGCAGCGCGCGCCAGGGAATCGCGGCTGTTGCTGCGCAGGGCAATGCGAGCGCGCGGGGCGATCTCTTCCATTAGCCAGCGCATCTCAGGCAAGTGTCCCGCGTCCTCCGGAAGCGCAACGATGGCGTGGCCTTCGCCGAGGTTGGAGAAGTCCGGCGTGCCGTAATGTTCCAGGTAGTCAACCGAGGCGTCCAGTCCGAAACCGACGGTTCCGACTTTTCGCTGTACAAGGCCTTGCTGCTCGAAGCGCACAAAGCGCACGGCGATGTCAGCCTCATGTTTGGTAAGGCTGAAGAAACGCTCGTCGGTGACGAGTTCGACGGTGACCTTGGGATGACGCTCGGTGAAGACCGCGATCGCGGGCGCCAGAGCGTGCTGGCCAAACCACTCGATGGTCGTTACCCGGATCGTGCCTTCTAGACGAGCATCCCGCGCCGCAATGCGCCGCTCGGCAGCAGCGGCCTCGGTCTCCATCCGTTCGGCGTTCTCCAGAATCGCTGAACCGAAATCCGTCAGGGCCGCACCGCTCGGCAGGCGCTCGAACAGTCGCACTCCGAGCCGTTCTTCCAGCACTTCCAGCCGTCGACCCATGGTCGGCTGGGTCACGTGCAGCGCTCGGGCTGCCGCGGTCAGGCTGCCGTGCCTGGCAATCGCCAGGAACATTCGCAGGTCGTCCCATTCGAGCAAGTCATCCCTCCCGTGGGCCAAGTCCGATACGCGCACGTATGCCCCCCGAACGAACTTCGCCAGTGCTGCAATGCAGCACGCTCACCCAATTCGTGGCTCGACGGTTGGCCCGACAGGGATACCGCCGCGGGTCGGAGCAGTTAGGGCCGATCCGGCCAAAAATAAGGAGAGAGCCACAATGAACACGAAACTTGCCGCGACAATGAGGAATGCGGCTCTTGCAGTGGCGGGAGTTTTTGCGGTGTCCGCTGGTTCAGCGCTGGCGCAGGGCGCCCCGCAGTCGCTGATCAACCAGTCAAATCAGCAGTTCAACCCCGCGCCCTATGCCGAGGCTCAGCGCGACAATGGTCCCTCAGACCTCGCACTAGCTTACCACTGGCTGTTCGGGGGAAGCGCGCAGGGGCGGCGCAGGCGTCTCGAACATCTCCTGGCGCTTATAACCAGGGTAGCAACGGTTAAGAATGGATCGCCGTGCACTAGCGGCGCCACCAACGGGGCTAACTATAAGGCCTTATCGCGCTTCGCCGCTTTTGCCTGCGGCGAAGCGCACCGCTTCCTCCGCAGCCCGGAACAGAGCGCGTGCCTTCTGGCGGCACTCCTCGTGTTCGGCTTCCGGGTCTAAATCTGCCACGATCCCGGCGCCTGCCTGGACATACATGGTGCCGTCCTTGACCAGCGCGGTGCGCAAGCCGATGCATGTGTCCATCGTGCCGTTGGCGGCGAAGTAGCCGATGCAGCCGGCATAAATGCCGCGCCGGGCGGTCTCCAGCTCATCAATGATTTCCATCGCCCGGACCTTCGGGGCGCCCGAGAGCGTGCCGGCGGGGAACGGGCCACCAGTGCGTCTAAGGCATCGAGCCCCGGAGCCAGCCGTCCTTCCACGTTGGAGCTGATATGCATCACGTGGCTGAACCGCTCGATCACGAAGCTCTCGGTCACGTGCACACTGCCGAGTTCGGCCACGCGCCCAACATCGTTCCGGCCAAGGTCGAGCAGCATCAAATGTTCCGCCCGCTCCTTGGGATCGGCGAGCAGCTCGGCTTCGAGCGCCGAGTCTTCTTCGTGTGTGGCGCCCCGCCGGCGGGTCCCGGCGAGCGGACGGAGCGTAACCGTCGCATCCCGCAACCGCACCAGGATTTCCGGCGAGGAGCCGACGATCGAGAAGCCGCCGAAATTCAGAAAAAATAGGAAGGGTGCGGGATTGATCCGCCGCAGCGCCCGGTACAGCGCAAAGGGCGGCAGTGCAAACGGGGCCGAGAACCGCTGGCTCAGCACGATCTGGAAGGCATCCCCGGCGGCGATGTATTCCTTCGCCCGCCCGATGGCGCCGAGGAACGCCGCCTTGCTCTACGTTTGATGCCGGCGCTGGCGGTGCCGGGCAGCGAGACGGGCGGTGCCGGGTGGGGCAGGGGTCGCTCCAGCGCGGCCTCGGCTTCCGCCAGAGCGCGCCTCGCGCGGTGGTCCAGGCGACCTCGGCTGTTATCCCGCCCGCAGGATAGACCGGAGCCGCCAGCGTCAGCTCGTCATTCACATTGTCAAAAATTGCGAACAGTGTCGGGCGCAGCAGCAATGCGTCCGGGATGCCGATATCATCAGGATTGGCATCGGGCAGGCGCTCCATGAGGCGGACCATGTCGTAGCCGAGGTAGCCAACCAGACCGCCAGCCATTGGCGGCAGCCCGGGCGGTGCATCCAGTCTCGTCTCTGCAATGACCGCTCGCAGGCTTTGCAGCGCCGGGCAATCGTCCGCCACGAACGCATGCGGAGCGGAGCGCGCGTGCCGGTTGACCTCGGCCCGGCCTGAACGGCATCGCCAGATCAGGTCGGGCTCCATGCCAATGATGGAATAGCGGCCCCGCGCGGTGCCGCCTTCCACGCTTTCCAGCAGGAAGGCGTTGGGCCGTCCATGCGCTAGTTTAAGGAACGCCGCTACGGGCGTCTCCAGATCCGCTACGCCTCGGAGGAAGACGAGCGTGCCGCGGCCCGCTTCGTAGGCGGCGCGGAAAGCGGCGAAGCCTTGCGGCAGAGCGACATTCATTACGGGTGCTTACTTTCAATTGGAGCGCGGCGAAGATCAGCACGGTATGGGCGCGAGTGGAAACTCCCCTATTCGCCACGCGCCAGTTCCTCCGGCTGAAGCAAAACCAGATATCCACGCTCCTTGGTGATCACGCCGTCCTGCTCCCAGCGCCGGAGCTGGCGATTCACTTTCTCACGCGAGCCGCCGATCAGGTACTCAAATCCTTCTGCGAGAGCTTCAGCTCAATGCGCGTGCCGTTGGCGCCGCGGGCGCCGTAATCGCGCGCAAGCCGCAACAGCAGCCGGCCGAGCCGGCCGGTGAGGTCAAGCAGCGCCAGCTCCTCCAGTGCCACGTTGGTCCGGCGCACCCGCTGGCACAGAAAGGCCATGAGCCGTAGACACAACTCGGCGTTGCCGCGCAGCAGGCGCATGAACTGGCTCTGCTCAACCATCAGCAGCACGCAGTCATCGAGCGCGACCACATCCGCGCTGCGCTCCTCGCCGTCGAGCACGGCCATTTCGCCCAGAACCTCGCCCGGCCCGAGCACCGTCAGTGTGACCTCGCGCCCGTCCTCCATAGTAGAGCCGATCCGCACCCGCCCTTGCAGGATCACCGCCATGCCGGTGCTGCGGTCCCCTTTGCGCATGATCACCGCGTCGCGCTCGTAGCGACGGGTGATCACGTGCCCCAGCACCTCGTCCAGTTCGCGCGGCTGCAAGACCTGGAACAGGCGGCTTGACATGAGCGCAGCCCGCCTTGCTTCCTGCGTGATCGCGCTGCGCAGCGCGCCGGGCGCTCGCTCTCCGCTTTGGGCCGTCATGCGCTAGGTTTCCCCATGATCCTCGATCCGGCCGCCTCCCTGCTGCACTGCTGCCCGCGCCCGGGGATTGGCAGTGTTGCGATATGCGCGCAATTTGGCGGCTTCGGCAACAATCCGCCCGGGCTCTTCGTCAGCGCCGTCGCTGCTTCTGACCGGCGCGCCGCATCGCCGCCTGCGGATAGCCACGGGCTCGGTTTTGTTCGCCTATGTCACCACGCATCTGCTGAACCACGCGATGGGCAATGTTTCCGTGCCGGCAATGGAGGCCGTGCTTCGCGGGCAGAGATTTTTCTGGCAGGGTCCTGTCGGCACAACCCTGCTCTACACGTCGTTGGTCGTGCATGCCGCGCTGGGGATCTGGGTGCTCTACGCGCGTCGCTACACGGGATGGACGCGGCCGGAAATCGCGCAGCTGGTGCTGGGGCTGAGCATTCCGCCACTGCTTGCAAATCATATCGCCGCCACCCGCGGTGCGCTGGCGCTGTTCGGCGTGAACAAGGGCTACGTTCAGGAACTCGCCTCGCTCGGATTGCTGTCCCAAGGTCTCGGCGCCGTTCAGCTAGTGGTGCTGGTCGTGGCCTGGATACATGGTTGCATCGGCCTCTATTTCGCGCTGAAGCTGAAGCCCTGGTTCGCGCGAGCACGGACCGCGTTGCTGGTCGCGGCGATTTTGGTGCCGGTCCTGGCGCTGCTTGGGTTCGCGCAGGGCGTGCGCGAGGTCAGTCGCGACATGGCGGTTCCCGGTTGGCGTGCCACCGAACTGTCGCCCACGCGAACCGGCACGCCGGCGCAGAACGCGGTGCTGATCGGGCTTCGAAACGGATTTCTCTACGGCTATGCTACGCTGCTGCTGTTGGTGTTGGGCGCACGCAGCCTGCGTTCCTGGCACGAAACGCGCCGACGCGGCATCGCGATCGCCTACCCGGACGGACGGATTGCCCGTGTGCCGATCGGACTTTCCGTGCTGGATGCGAGCCGGCGCATCGGCCTACGCCATGCGTCGGTTTGCGGCGGCCGGGGACGCTGTTCGACGTGCCGCGTCGCCGTTGTATCACAAGGCGCAGCTCTGATGCCGGCTTCGCCGGCAGAGCGGGCGGTACTGGAACGCGTAGGCGCGGATCCCGTAGCGGTCCGCCTGGCATGCCAATTCCGCCCGAACGGCGATATCCGGGTGGTGCCGCTGGTGCCGCCCGGCATGGCCGAAGCGTTCGTTCTTGGCCGCCGGGGTCACATTCTGGGCGAAGAGCGTTTCATCGTCGCAATGTTTCTGGATATGCGCGGTTCGACGAAATTGGCCGAGACACGCTTGCCGTTTGATGCCGTGTTTCTGGTTCGCCGCTTTGTGGAAATTGCGGCGGCTTCGGTCATCGCGGCAGGCGGCGTGCCCAACCAGTTCACCGGCGATGGCATCCTCGCCCTGTTCGGGCTGCAATCCAGTCCGGAAGAAGCCTGCACGAAGGCCGTTGGCGCTGCACGCGCCTTCGCCCGGGCCGTGCAGAAGCTGAACGAGGCCTTGGCCGGCGAACTACCGGAGCCGCTCGGCTTCGGCATCGGCATTCATTGCGGCCGTGCGGTCGTGGGCGAGATCGGCTTTCGCGAGCACACAACCTTTACCGCGCTTGGCGACGTGGTGAATGTGGCCGCAAGGCTGCAAGCGGCGACGCGCAAGCTGGGCTGCGAAGCCGTAGTTTCGGATACCGTCATTCAGATGGCGCGTCTGGCGCGCCAGCCCACCCGCCGAACTCGGATTGCCGTCGCCGGCCGCGCGGCGCCACTGACGGTCCACATGCTCGACTTCCCGCAGCGAGCCCGCAATCGCACCGCATAACGATCAGCTTTCCGCTGCGGGGGAGCGCCGAAAGAACAAGCGCGATGGGTGACCCGCGTCACCCGAGCCGAAATCCGGGCGAGGCACAAGCGCGTCCAGGCCGGAACGAGTTCCGCGCCTTTCTCCCACAGGAAGGAATGCATCGATGAGGTACTCAACCAAACTGCTGCTGGCGCTCGCCGCTATCATCGGCACCTCGCCATCAGTGTTCGCGCATGACCACGGCATGATGATGCACGAGACCGGCATGCAGGCATATCAGACCACCACGACGACGGAAACTCCGCGTCAAGTCAAGAAGCTTGAACATCAGGTTGGCGAACTGGGCGAGCAGATCGGCAAGGTGGACGGACGGCTCGCCGTGGTGAATGCGCAGATCCTGGCGATGGCGAAGGCCGGGATGAAGCCCGACCCCCGGCTGCTGATGGAGCAGAAGACGCTGCAGGGCGAGTTGACCACCCTGCAGAACCTACAAGGATGGGAATCTGACCAGGATCACCAACGATGTCGAGGGCAACCAAGTGCGGCCCTGAACACTTTGCGGCGTCCCGATAAAGTTCAACTCCTCAACACCCTCTCCGCACTCGGGGGGCGGAGAGGGGAGGGTGAGGTGGGGGAAACTCCGAGTCCAAGGATGGAGAACGAATTTAACTATCGCCTTACCCCGAGAGCGGCTCACCCAGCAAATCCCAATTCTTGCCGTTGAACCTTATCGGTTGCATCTGCTTTATGGGGCGGTAATCGTCGCGGCTTGTGTTGATCTTGATGCCAGGCAACAGCATCGGCAGTTCCAGATCGTGCAAGTTCGCGGCTTGCCGCATGATGTTTTCACGACTGAGATCGTTGCCGCATTGCCGGAGGACCTGAACTAGCGTTTGCGAAATCAGATACGCATACACATTGGCGCCGTCGCGCTTGTTGCCTTCGGGATAGTATTTGTCCATCCAGGCGCTCCATTCCTTCATTCCCGGATCGTCCCGCCATTGCGGATCGTTCCAGTCCTTCAGGATGGCCACGGACATGATGCCGACCGAGTTCGAGAGTCCCGCCGGCTCCAGGGTCTCGGACACGGATGACGACACGAAGCTTAGTATGTGCAGAGGTTTCCAGTCTATATCATGAATTTTCCGAATCGCCTGTGCCGCGAACTTCGGCACGGAAATGTTTAAAAACGTATCGGCGCCCGAAGCTGCCAGCGAGGCGATTTGCAAATCCACGGTGGGGTCGGTCGCCTGATAAGTCAGAACCTTGACGATCATGGTCTTAGCCTTGTCGCCAAGCCCTTCCTCAAAACCCGCCATGTAGTCATGACCGCCGAGCGAGTCCTGGACCAGTATTCCGATCTTTGCGTCGGGCTTGTGCTCCAGGATGTATTTGGCGTCGATGCGGGCTTCGGTCCGGTAGGACGGCTGCCAGCTCATCGTCCAGGGAAAATGATGCGGGTCGTCCCACTTGCTGCTGCCATCCGCCAGGAAGAGCTGCGGGATGTGGCGGTCGTTAAGGTAGCGTTCTACGGCCGCATTGGTGACATCGCCCAGGCTTTGAAAGATGAACGCCACGTGGTCGTCTTCGACGAGCTGACGGATCTGTTCCACCGTTTTTGGTGGGCTGTAGCCGTCGTCGCGGCTGATCAGGTTGATCTTGCGGCCGTTGATGCCGCCCCGAGCGTTGATCATTTTGAAATAGGCGAGTTCGGCCCGGCCAATCGTGCTGTACTGCGACACCGGGCCGCTGTACGGCATCGTCTGGCCGATCTTGATTTCCGTGTCGGTCACGCCGGAGCGCGTTCTGATGCACCTGCTGCGCGGCCAGTGTCGGCAGGGCGCCGGTCGTTGCCAAAAGTGCCGCCAGGATAACGGAGTGAATTTTCATGGTTTCCTCTCCCGGATTGTCAGCAATTGATGATTGCCATTTTTCTTTATTGACCAGCAGCAGGTAATCCGAGGTTATCACTACGGTCGGGATCAGCCCAACCAAAAAGCCCCGCAATTTTCGGTGTTACGTCAGATTGCGACCGCCATAGCGCCGGACCCGAAGATCGGCCTGTTCCTTATGGCCGGCGAAGTTTTCGATCGCGCACAGACGCGCGCAATATTCGCCGATCATCGCGGTCGCCTCGGGGCTGACTTCCTGATAAGTGACCGTCTTAAGGAACTTGCCCACCCACAGCCCGCCCGTGTAGCGGGCAGCGCGCTTGGTCGGCAGCGTATGGTTCGTGCCGATCACCTTATCGCCATAAGCGACATTGGTTTCCTTGCCGAGGAACAGCGCCCCATAGTTGGTCATGCGGTCCAGGAACCAGCGCGGCTCGCGCGTCAGTACCTGCACATGTTCGGAAGCGATGCGATCGGCTTCGGCCAGGACCTCCTCATCCGTGTCGCACAGGATCACCTGGCCGTAATCGCGCCACGCGACGCCGGCGATGTCGGCGGTCGGCAATCGGGTTAGCTGACGCTCGATCTCGGCACCAATTGCGTCCGCGATCGGCGCGGAGGTGGTCAGCAGAATCGCGGGCGAGGTCGGGCCATGCTCCGCCTGACCCAGCAGGTCGGTCGCGCACATTTCTACATCGGCGGTATCGTCGGCAATGATGAGGGTTTCGGTGGGTCCGGCAAGCAGATCGATCCCGACGCGGCCGAACAACTGGCGCTTGGCTTCGGCGACATAAGCATTGCCGGGACCAACCAGCATATCGACTGGCGCAATACTGGCGGTGCCCAGCGCCATCGCCGCAACTGCCTGCACCCCGCCAAGGATGTGGATTTCGTCCGCGCCACCAAGCGCCATAGCGGCGACAGTCGCGGCGGGCGGCTTGCCGCCAAGTGGCGGTGTGCAGGCGACGATGCGCGCGACACCCGCGACCTTCGCGGTCAGCACGCTCATATGCGCGCTGGCCACCATCGGATAGCGGCCGCCCGGAACGTAACAGCCGACACTGTTGACCGGGATGTTCTTGTGTCCCAGCCGCACGCCGGGCAAAGTTTCCACCTCAACGTCGCGGAGAGCGGCCCGCTGCGCCTCCGCGAAGCGACGCACCTGCGCCTGGGCGAATTTGATGTCCTCAATGACCTGAGCAGGCAGCGAGGCCATCAGGGCCTCTATCTCCGCACTTGAAAGGCAGAACCGCGCCGGCGCCCACTTATCGAGCCGCGAAGACAGCTCGCGAACGGCGTCGTCCCCGCGCGCTGCGATATCGGCCAGAATGCCTTCGACGGTTTCGCGCACCTTGCGGTCGGCATCGAACTTCTCTGCCTCGCTCATGCCGCTCTTCAGAACCCGGATCATGCGCAGCCCCCTATTCGGCGGTCCATCCGCCGTCCACCACCAACGCCGTGCCCGTCATCAGCGCCGCGGCGTCGGAGGCAAGAAACACGATCGCCCCCATCAGGTCTTCCACCGTGCCCAGCCGGCCGAGCTTGATCCGCCGCAGCACGTCTTCGCGGAACGCCGGGTCCGAGAGGAAGGACCGGGCTAGCGGCGTTTCAATGAAGGTCGGACCGATTGAGTTCACGCGGATCCCGTGCGGGGCGAGGTCAACCGCCATCGCCTTGGTCAGGCCCTCGATGGCGTGCTTGGAGGCGCAATAGACGGTCCGCAGCGCAGCGCCGACATGGCCCATCTGCGACGATACATGAATGATCGACCCTCGCCGGCCTTCCACGAGGATCCGGCGCGCGACCGCCTGGGCAACAAAAAACGCAGCCCGGACGTTCAAGTCCATGATCGCGTCGAAATCGTCCTCGGTCACGTCCAGAAACGGACGCGGGCGATTGGTGCCCGCATTGTTCACCAGTATGTCGAACGCAGGGCGGGACTCCAGCGACTCGGCAACCGCGCGCGTATCGGTGACGTCCAGAACGAGCGGCTCGGCCGGCCGCCATCGGCGCGGATCGCGTCCGCTGCCGCGTCGATCTCGGTGGCGGTGCGCGCAGCGAGCACGACATGCGCGCCCGCTTGGGCCAAGGCTGCCCCGGCGGCGAGCCCGATCCCCCTGCCGGCGCCAGTCACCAGCGCCCGGCGCCCGTCGAGACGAAAAGACGGCGTTCGCGGCAGGTTCACGGCAGCCCGTTTCGCGTATTTGCGCCCTTTCAGGAAGCCAGAACTCGCGCATTGCTGCCTCCGTGCTGCCGCGACCGGAGCGAGCGTACTACCCGATCGCGATTGCCGGAAGGCGAGCGAGGTCAGGTCACGAGGAGATCGGCGACGAGCACTTTGCCCTTGGTCTCCGGCCCGCAGAGTAACGCGAGGCAGAAGCTAATTGCCCCGCCGGCGGTGCCGATCAACATCGGAAGGCCGAACCCGAGATGAAAGTTGATCGCCAGATAGGTCAGGATCGGCGCGGTGAAGCCGCCCCAGATCGCGCCTTGATGATAGCAGAACCCGCTTGCCGTCGCGCGTACCTCGGTAGGGAACCGCTCGGTCAGATAGGCCGGGTTCTGCCCGTAGATCGCGCCGGCGAACACGCCCTGCAGAATGAAACCAAACGCCACCCAAGCGTAGTTGTCGCTCAGCAGATAGATCGGCGCGACGAAGATGCCGATGAAGGCGGGTATGATCATCGACCAGCGCCGGCCAAAGATATCCGCGACCCAGCCCCAGAAGCCGCTGGCGAAAAACGCCACCAGATTGCCCATCGCGACCGGCATCGCGACATAGGCCGGGCTAAGGTTGAGATCCTTCTGCAGATGGGTGGCGAACAGCGACCACATCGAGTAGTAAATCACGAACCCGCTTGCCATCCACCAGCACGCCGTCAGCGTATTGGCGAGCATTTCCGGTTTGAAGATGCTGAACAAGGGGATCCGCACCTGCCGCTGTTGCAGGCGCTGAAGGCGCCGGTTCTCCACCCATACGGGTGGTTCCTTGATGTAGTAGCGGATCGGAATGAGCAACAATGCCGGCAAAATCCCGATCCACAGCAGGCCGCGCCAACCGATATAGTTGTAAAGAAGTCCATAAGCCGCGCTGGACAGTAGGAATCCGATGCTCCAGGAGCCCTGCAAAATTCCGCTCATCAGCCCGCGCGAGCGCGTCGGCCAGCTCTCCATCGCCAGCGAGGCGCCGGCTGGCCATTCGGCGCCCATGCCGATGCCAAGCAGCGCGCGGAAGAGGAACAGGAACCAGAAGGTGGGCGCGAAACCGGCGACGAAGTTGCAGACCGAGTACCAGGCAATCGAGATCATCAGCGGGGCTTTCCGCCCGATACGATCGGCAAGCCATCCCGAACCGGTGGCACCGGCAAGGCGCAGCCACAGCGTAATCGTGAACACGGCGGTTACCGCAGTGAGCGGCACTCCGAACTCCTTCGATATGGGCACCATGATGAGCAGAAAGACGGTGAAGTCGAAGGCGTCGAGCGTCCAGCCGGCCCAGGCAGCCCACCAGGCCAGCCATTGATCCCGGGTTGGCTCACGCCACCAGGGTAGTGCCGATACGGATGGCACAGACGCAGACATGGCCAAGCCTCCCCTGCCGACTATTCATTTGGAATTGTTACTGTCGGTCTATCGCGCGGACAACCTTGCCCCCGAGTCTGGTCGGAAGTCAAAGCAATTCGGACGGGAACGATCTGGAGCGCGTCGAAACGGCGTCAGTTACCCAACTGCCGAGGCTTGATGAGCGATCGCCGTCGTTTCCTGCGGGCTCAGCTCGTCATCGAAGGACCATTGTTCGGCCGAGGCGCCGGCGAGCGACTGGATCCGCTCCTCGTCGGCAGCCAGGTCGGCGGCCGGGCCGGACCATACTATCTGACCGTGGTCCAGCACGTAGGCACCGTCGGCGACTTCGAGGCCCGCGCGCACGTTCTGCTCTACCAGCAGAACCGAGATTCCCTCGGTGCGCAACTGGGCGACGATACGGAACACCTCGCGCACAATCAGCGGGGCCAAGCCCTGAGAGGGCTCGTCCAGGATCAGCAGTTTCGGGTTCAACAGCAGCGCGCGCGCGACCGACAACATTTCCTGCTCGCCGCCGGACAATTGCCGACCCCGGTTCTGTCTGCGCTCCTCGAGCCTGGGGAAGGTACGATAGACCCGCTCGATGGTCCACGGTCCGGGTCGCTCCAGCGGTACGCGCAAATTGTCGTCCACGGTCAGATTGGCAAATATCTTCCGCCCTTCCGGCACATAGCCGACCCCGAGCTGGGCGATGCGATACGGCGGCAGACGCGTGGTCTCCTGCCCGAAAACGCGCACGCGCCCGCTGCGGGGTGGCGTCAGCCCGACCAGACTGCGCAACGTCGTCGTCTTGCCCGCCCCGTTGCGCCCGAGGAGCGTGGTGATCTTGCCTTCGGGCACCGTTATCCCGACGTCGTGCAGTATATGGCTCTTGCCGTAGAACGTGTTGAGCCCTTCCGCCTCCAGCGCGTTCATTCGGCTTTCCCCAAATAGGCGGCCTGCACCGCCGGGTCATCCGAAATCTCCTTGGGCGTGCCTTCCGCCAACAAACTACCCTGATCGAGCACCATGATCCGGTCAGCCAGATTGAATACGACCCGCATATCGTGCTCGATCAGCACGATCGTGTAGCCGGTGTGTTTGTGCAGGCGCCGGATCAGCCCGGCCACCTGGAAGGTTTCCTGCTCGCCCATCCCGGCGGTCGGCTCATCCAGCAGCAGAATGCGCGGCTTGAGTGCGAGCGCCATGGCGATTTCCGCCGAGCGCTGGTCGCCGTGCGACAACTCTCCCACCAGCCGGTCGGCATGCCCGATAAGCCGGGTCGCGATCAGAATTTCGTCGATCTTGTCACGCACCACTCCGGTTTCCCGTCGCGACAGGTATGGGCGCAGCCGGAAGCCGCTCGCCAACTCTACCGCAATCCGCACGTTCTCGCGGATCGTCAGTTCCGGAAAAATCTCCGTCACTTGGAAAGTTCTTGCGAGCCCCATCGCCACACGCTTGTCGCATTAGCCCGCGTGATATCTCGTCCGTCCAGGAAGATCTGTCCCTTGGTGGGCGCGAAGAACCCGGTGATCAGGTTGAAAAACGTCGTCTTGCCCGCGCCATTAGGGCCGATAATGGCGCGCAACTCGCCGGTCTCGACACCGAGCGAGACATCGTTCACGGCAAGCAGGCTGCCGAATGATTTCGAGACGCCGCGGACGTCGAGCAGGCTCATGTTGGCAGCCTGCGCAGGTAGCCAAGCAAACCGCGCGGGAAGAACAGCACCACCAGCACGAAAATCAGGCCGATGAAGCTCATCCAGTTCACCGTCTCGGACGAAATATAGTCCTGCAAAACGACAAACATCGCCGCGCCGATCAGCGGCCCCCAGAAGGAGCGCATGCCCCCCATCACCGCCATGATCACGATATCGCCCGAGATGATGTAGTTGAGCGTGGTCGGGTCGGCGAAGTTGTTGACAAGCGCATAGAGGGCGCCAGCTACAGCAGTAAAGAACGTGGAGATGGTGAACGACAGCCAGACATGCAACTCGATCGGAATGCCGAGAAAACGGGCACGCCGCTGGTTCTCGCGAATGGCGATCAGGGTGCGCCCGAACGGTGAGCGCAGCAGGAACGCCATGACCCCGACGCAGACCGCGAATACCGCAAGAATGAAGTAGTAGAAGACCACCTGGCTGTTCAGGATGTCGATCACCAGCGGGCCGATGGTGATCGGCTGGCGTGTGAAGCCGCGCAGCCCGTCATAGCCGCCGGTGAAGTCGTTCCACGTATAAGCGATGTAGTAGCAGATCTGGCCGAAGGCGATCGTCAGCATGGCGAAATAGACGCCCTTGCGGCGGACGATCAGCGCGCCGAACAGGGCGCCTCCCAGCGTGCCCACCAACGTGCCGATCGCCAGCGCGAGCATGGTGCTCGAGGACAGGTATTTTAGCGTCAGGCCGCAGCCATAAGCGCCAAGGCCGAAATACGCGGCATGGCCGAACGACATCACGCCGGTGAAGCCCAGCAGGAAATTGAGCCCCATCGCGGCGAGGCCGAACACCAGCACCCGGCCACCGAGCGAGGTGTAGCCGCCAACCGCCGGTAGCCAGTACGGGACGGTCAGCAGTACCAACCAGATCAGTGCGAAGGACAGCCAGCTGCGGTAATTGGCCGGACGCTCGAATGTGGCGCCGACAGTGGTTGTGCTCACGCCATGAGCCCTTCCTCGCCGAGCAGCCCGCGCGGCCGGATCAACAGCACCAGGACCATGATGACGTAGATGACCACCTCGCTGCCGGCGGGATAGAACACGGTGGTCACACCGGCGGCGACGCCGATGATGAGGCCCCCGAGTAGCGTGCCCGTCATGCTGCCCACGCCGCCTACGATGATGGCGATGAAGGCGGGCATCAGCAGATCGTCGCCCATGTTGGGGTTAAGCCCGATTTGCCCGCCCGCGAGCACGCCCGCCAGTCCGGCCAAAAAGATGCCGAGGCCGAAATTGAACGAGCGCAGTAGCCGCACATTGATGCCGAGTGCTGCCACCGTTTCGAGATCCATGACCCCGGCGCGAATGCGCATGCCCATGCGCGAATAGCGCAGGAACACGAACAACGCGATCACCGCAACGGCGACGATGCCGATAATGAACAGCCGGTAGCCGGTCAGAAAGAAGAACTGATTGCTGATCGGCTGGTTGATCGAGGTCGGCACACTGAGCGGCAGCCCGTTCGGTCCCCAAACCGTGCGGCAGACATCCTGGATGATGAAGGCAAGGCCAAAGGTCAGCAACAGGCTATAGACCGGATCGCGTGGATAGAGCGGGCGGATGATGGTGCGCTCCAACACGAGCCCGATCGCGCCCACGATCAGCGGCGAGACCACAAGCGCCGCCCAGAAGCCGATATATGGGCCCAGCACGAAGGCGAAGTAGCCACCGAGCGCAAGGAAGTTGCCGTGTGCGAAGTTTATGACGCCGCTCAGGTTCAGGATCATCGCCAGCCCGAGCGCCATCAGCACATAGAACAGGCCAACGATCAGTCCGTTGAAGACGTTGAACAGCAGCAGTGTCAGCATCGGCGTGTGCCTCAGGCGGTGGGCCACGTCATGTGACAGCCGGTCTCGTCGACCGGCAGGGCCGCCTTATCGCCCGGCACCATCGCCTGGACCTTGACCAGATCGGCCGGATTGTCCCCTTCGGCCGGATGCGGCGTGCCCACGAAAATATTGGCCATCAGCTCGTGATCGCCTGCGCGGTAATAGACCCGTCCGTCCTGGCATTTCACGTCATCCGGCAACTCCTCGCCTTCCAGCGCCTTCGCAAGTTTTACTGCCTCCAGACTCTTGGCCTTCTCGGCGGCAATGCGGAACGAATGGATGGCGACCCAGCCGAACCAGTTGCGGGCCGAAGCGGCCGGCTTGTTGTACGTCTTCTTGATCGCGTCATTGAACGCGGCAGCAGACGCAACGCCGGGCTGGTTCCACCACCATTCATAGTCCCACCAGCCGGTCAGCGCCTGCTTCGGTACCTGGAGCATCGATTCAAGCTCATAGAGCGCCCCGCCCAAAGCCATGTCGTGATCCATGCCGAACTGCACGAACTGCTTCATGCAGTTGATCTGCGCGAGGCCGCCCATGTTGTTGAGCAGCACGCCCGGCTTGTAAGCGCGCGCCTTGATGAGGCTGGCCGAGAAATCGGTGGTGTTCAGCGGCAGCAGGTCGGCCTGCCACTCCCCGCCTGCCGCCTTCAGGTTCTTGATGAACGCGGCCTGCAGCGTCTGTCCGTACGCGTAGTCCGGCGTAATAAAATACCACTTCTTGCCGAACCGCTTCACCAGCTCTCCCGAGACCGCGTTCGCGTCCATGCTGGTCGTGTTGCAGATGCGGAACACGTTCCACTTGCAGTCTTTGCCGGTGATCGGGTCTGTGTGCCCGCCCGGCACAATATGAAAGACCTTGTGCTCGGACGTGACCTGGCTGATCGCGTAAGCGATGCCGGAATTCACGTCGCCGTAGATCGCGTTTACGTGGTCGCGGTTAATCAGCTTCAGCGCCTTTTGCACGCCCGTACCAACGTCGTTGGCGGAATCTTCCACCAACAGTTGGATCGGGCGGCCGAGCACGCCTCCCTTCTTGTTAATCTCATCGGCTGCGAGCTTCGCGCCATCCACCTCGGACTGCGCGAACGCGGAGTAGATGCCGGTCAGCGGGTCAATGAACCCAAGCTTGATGGGCTCCTCGCCGCGCGCCCGAATGATCGGCGGCGCCGCGAGCGCGGCGGCCCCGAGTGTAACGGCGCCAGTTTTGATAAGCGCGCGCCGGCCGATGCCGCGCGTTGTGCTGCTTCCCATCCGTCGTCTCCCTTCACCGGACCGTCCAGGGGAGCAGCCCGCGTTGGTTCTCAGGCCCGTGGCCGCTCAAAGCAGCGAGACCGGACTTGTCGGCGCAAGGCTTAGAGCCAGCGCGCGGTCGCGTCGAGCCCTCGGGGGTTGTCGCCCGGTGAAATCTCGTTCGGAGGCAGTCGTCGCGAGTTCCTGTCGTCCCGCGAACGTTCCACGAGACCGGTTATCCGCCCGCGCGTGGCGCACGTGACGTCCGGCCGTTTTTCACATCGCTGTGATCAGCCTCGGACAGAGTAGTCATCACCTCTTGGCGGTTGCAAACCCCTGAACGTCAAACCTCAGCTGGTGTCCATGCTTATCCGCGTCCTCGCAGTGATACCGTTCCTTGGCATCCTGGTCGGGGTTCCGTTCCTGAACCGGGTCGAGCCGCTGGTACTGGGCCTGCCCTTGGTCCTGGCCTGGCTGCTGCTTTGGATCCTTCTGACTAGCGCGATCATGGGTTTGATCTACCTGATCGATCCCGCGAACCGCGCACCCGCCAAGGATGAGAGCGCGCCATGACCGCTCTCCGCGCTGATCATCATTGCCGCCACCGCGGCGCTGGCGCTGGGGCTGGGGCTGCGTGCGCGGCACGGCAAGCAGATGAGCCTCGAGCAATGGACGCGTGGGCGGGCGCGGCTTCGGTTCGCTCTTCGTATTCCTGCTGCTGGCCGGCGAGATCTACACGACCTTCACGTTCCTTGGGGGCAGCGGCTGGGCCTACGGCAAAGGCGCACCAGCCTATTACATTCTCGCCTATGGCTGCCTGGCGTACGTGATTTCGTATTTCCTGCTGCCGCCGATCTGGCGTTACGGAAAGAGCCGGAACCTGATTTCCCAACCAGACTTCTTCCTGGCAAAATACGACAGTCCCGCACTCGGCATTCTGGTCGCCGTCGTCGGCGTGGTTGCGCTCATTCCGTATCTGGTGCTGCAGTTCAAAGGGCTCGGGATCATCGTCTCCACCACCTCCTACGGTCTGATCCAGGCAAATGTCGCCGTCTGGATCGGCGCCGCGGTGGTAACGATCTATGTGATGGTGTCCGGCGTGCATGGCTCGGCCTGGACAGCCGTCCTGAAGGATTTCGCGATTCTCGCTGTGGTGGTCTTCCTCGGCATCTACCTGCCGCTGCACTACTATGGCGGCTTCGGCAGCATGTTCAGCGCGATCGATGCGGCCAAGCCCGGCTTCCTCGCGTTGCCGCAACAGGGGCAGAGCGTCGCGTGGTTCAATTCCACAGTGCTGCTGACCGCGCTCGGCTTCTTCATGTGGCCGCACGGCTTCGCCTCGACCTATACCGCCCGCGACGAACGCTCGTTCCGGCGGAATGCGGTGCTGCTGCCGCTATACCAACTTATTCTGCTGTTCGTCTTCTTCGTGGGTTTCGCGGCGATCCTCCAGGTTCCCGGGCTCAAGGGACCGGAGATGGATCTCTCGCTGTTCCATCTCTCGCTCAAGACTTTCCCGCCCTGGGTGGTGGGCGTGATCGGCGGGGCCGGGGTGCTGACCGCGCTGGTGCCGGGGTCGATGATCATGATGGCGGCGGCTACCCTGGTCGCGAACAACATCTACAAGCCGATCCTTGCCGGCCTTGATCGAGCGCCGACGCCCGCGCATGTCGGCCAGTTGGCCCGCTTGGTGCCGGTGGTCGCGCTGGTTGCGGTCGGCTTTACGCTGAGCGGCGGCAAGACAATCGTCACCCTGCTGCTGATGGGCTACAGTTTCGTCACGCAACTGTTCCCGGCCGCGGTGATGAGCCTGTCGTGCCGCAACACCGTAACGAAGCAGGGCGCGTTCGTCGGCATTTGCGTCGGCGTCATCATCGTGGCTGTGATCAGTCGTACCGGCGCCACGCTCACCACCATCGCGCCCGCCGCGCCGCAAGCGTTCCGCGACCTCAACGTCGGCATCGTCGCCCTCGGGCTGAACGTGATCGCGACGGCGGCGGTGAGCCTGGTCACACGGCGCGTTCCCGCCTGGTATCGCGCCTGATACGCTGCCGGTCGGAGACGGAGGAACGCATGTCCGGGCTCAGGTCACTGATCGAGAGCGGCGATCCGGTGTGGGCGCCGCTCGTGCTTAATCCGATGATGGCGCGGCTTGCCGAGGCGGCGGGTTTTCCCGCGCTCTATCTGGGCGGCGGGTCGATGGGCTACGTGACCTGCTTCACCGAGGCCAATCTGTCGCTTGACGGAGATGGTCCAGGCCGGGCTGGACATACGCGCCGCCGCGCCGCTTCCGCTGATTTTGGACGGCGCGTGCGGCTGGGGCGATCCGATGCATCTGCGCCGCACGATTGCGCTGGCCGAGGCGGCCGGATTCGCCGCGATCGAAATCGAGGACCAGATCCTGCCCAAGCGGGCGCATCACCATATCGGCATCGAGCATTTGATCGACACCGAGCTGATGGTGGCGAAAGTGCGCGAATCGCTGGCCGCGCGCCGTTCGCGCGATTTCCTGATCATCGCGCGGACCAACGCTGTGCGTGACATCAGCATGGACGAGGCGCTGCGTCGCGGCGAGGCGATGAAGGCCGCGGGTGCCGACATCCTGTTCATTACCGCGCGTCGGCCCGAGGATATCCGCCACATCGCAGAACGCCTGCCGCCGCCGTTGATGTACATGGTGTTGGGCGGGGTTGAGGCGATGGGTATTCCGGTGCCCGAGTTGTTCGCGATGGGCTATCGGCTGTTCGTCGATCCGGTAACGCCGCTTCTGGCAATGCACCGTGCGCTGCGGCGATCCTATGCGGCGCTGAAAGAGGGCCAGCCAGACCCTCTGGTTGGCGGTGAGGCCGGCGAAGAGCAGCGCCTGATGCACGAGACGATCGATCTGGAGACGCTGCTCGCGATCGAGCGAAGGACGGTAGAGCGTTGAAGCCTGCCGGCTACTGGGGGTTGGCGTTGCTATGGCGCAATCAGGGCAAATCGAAGCGATCGAGGCCGACATCACCCGCCTTGCCGTGGACGCGATCGTGAACGCGGCCAACGAGTCGTTGGAGGCCGGCGGCGGCGTGTGCGGGGCGATCCATCGCGCCGCCGGGCCGGAGTTGCTCGCCGAATGCCGCAGCATCGGTCACTGCCCGACAGGCGAGGCCCGCATCACGAAGGGCTATCGGCTACCCGCCAAATACGTGATCTACGCGGTCGGGCCTGTCTGGCATGGCGGCGCGCAGGGCGAGCCGGACCTGCTAGCAAGCTGCTATCGTGCGAGCCTTGCTCTTGCCGCGCAGCACGGGGTGCGGAGCATCGCTTTTCCTGCAATCAGCACGGGCATTTTCGGCTACCCGCTTGATCAGGCGACGCGAATTGCAATCGAAACGACGCGCTCGGTGCTGGCGGATCAGTCCGGAATCGAACGAATCGTGTTCGCGTGCTTCGGGACGAAGGTGCTGGAGGCTTATCGGGCGGCGCTGCTTGCCTACGCGGATAGGCAGGGGAGCGGCTACTCCCATTAAGACTTGCGTTTTTGCTGTTGCAAGGCCACATTGGCGACTGTCGTCAACAACAGAAAGGAGGTGATCCAGTGTCTCATTGTTGCAAGTCGGCGCCAGCCGCCGCGGCCTGGATCGTAACCTCGCTTCGGGGCTGCGTAGCCCGGCTTCCGTCTGGCAGCGACAGACTGCACGCAATGGAAGGCTCCGGGGGACGCCCCGGAGCCTTCATGCTGTCCGTATAATGTCGTCGCGCGAGCCGCCGTGCGACGGCGTGCGATCCAGGCGTGTAGCATGGAATGACCCGCCGGACTCGCCTGGATCGGTCGAGACGGCAAATCGCCGAATCTGATTTCAACGCGAATGGTATCACTCCGCGGCTTGCCGCTCAGCGGGCGCTTGCGTCTGCGCGAAATAGCGTGTGCGCATGCCCTTCTGATTCTCGTAGATTGAGCCTTGCAGCGAGGCAGGAGGCAAGGGCAGGCGGACGGGCACGGGCGCCAGGCGCGGAGCAATGGTCGATCGGCCGGCGACGATCAATCGGTCAAACGCCTCGATACCGTCGGGAAAGCCCAGCAGCGGCCACGCGTCTGCGGTGCGGAACTGCATCAGCAACAATCGACGATCGCGCGCCGAGGTGTTCGGTGCCGAGCCGTGCACAGCGCGCACGTGATGAACGGTGATCGAGCCCGCCGCGCCGGTCAGGGCGATCGCACTATCGTAGTTCACTTCCCTGCGCGTGGGGTCCATTGCGCCGCAGAAACGCCCCTCGGCGTGATGGTCGAAGATCGGACCGCGGTGGCTGCCGGGAATGACCAGAAGCGGGCCATTCTCCATCGCCATGTCGTCCATCATGATGCCCACCGCCGCCAGGTCGTCATTGGTGTGCGGGTAGAAGGCCCAATCCTGGTGCCATTCGACCGCCGCGCCGAAACCGGCCGATTTCATGTTGAGCTTGGCGGTGTCGAAGCGGATGTCCGGACCCCATAGGTCTGCAGCACTGCGACGATCTTCGGATGCCGCACCAGCCGCTCGTATTCCGCGTGGTGCAGGTGCGGCGCCTTGATCCGCCGGACGCGTGGCGCATCCGGCGAGTGCGTGTCCTCAAGGTCGTAGATGTCCGTGTGCGTCGTCACCTCACGCGACCGCTCCACAAACGCATCGGTCACGCTGCGGAGCCGCGCCACCTCGTCGGCCGACAGCACGGACGGCACCACAATGGCACCCACTTCGTTGTATGTCTCGATCTGGAACCAACTCAACATCGCCCCTCTCCCATCGGCCCGTTGGACCAATTGTAAGCCGAAGCAGCTCGCCGGTCGAGCCACGCCTATTCCATGACCGCATGGCCCGCCCCGGCGCCGCTCCGCGGCTTGCGCATCAGCGGCAGCAGCAACAGGATCGGCAGCGAAACCAGCATCATCAGCCAGAAATCGTCATTATAGGCAATGATCTGCGCCTGCTGAGTGATCATCTGGTCCAGCAGCGCTGCGCCATGCGGCGTCGTCGGGCGAGAGCATGTGCGAGATCGCCGGCGTGCTTTGCAGCGCCCGGTTGAGCGGGCTCGCGAACGGCGCCAGCACCGAGTGCTCAATCTGCGTGTTCTGCGTGATCAGCGCCTCGAAGATCGAGATGCCGACGGCGCTGCCGACATTGCGGATCAGGCTCCACAGTGCCGTGCCCTGCGTGCGCAACTCCGGTTCCAAGGTGGCGAACGCCACCACGTTCAGCGGGATGAACACCAAGCCGAGCCCGAAGCCCTGGATGCACCGTGTTCCAGACGATCTCCGATTCCGAGACCGCCGGCGTCCATCCGGTCATGCGCCAAAACGTCCAGGCGAGCATGCACGCCGACCGCCATGAGCAGACGCGGGTCGAACCGGTTGGTCAGCCGGCCGGCGAGCAGCATGGCGGCCATGGTGCCGAAGCCGCGCGGCGCCATCAGCAAACCCGCGTCTGCGACCGGGTAGTTGCCCAAATCCTGCAGCCACGGCGCCAGCAGAGCCGAGCGTGGCGAGCAGCACCATGCCCGACCAGGAACATCACCACCATCGCCATGGCGAAGTTGCGGTCGCGGAAGATTCGCGGCGCGATGAACGGCTTGTCCGCCGTCATCAGATGGACCATGAACAGGTAGAACCCGAACACGGCGAACACGGCCTCGGTGATCACCTCGTTGGAGCTGAACCAGTCCTTCGTCTCGCCGCGGTCCAGCATGAGCTGCAGCCCGGAGAGCCCGACCGCCAGCACGGCAAAACCGAACCAGTCGAAACGCAGCTGGTCTGCGGCTTCTCGCTTCCGCATGGCGAACCAGATGCCGAGCGTCGCCAACAGGCCGAAGGGCAGATTGACGAAAAACACGTAGCGCCAGTTGTACAGTTCGGTCAGATAGCCGCCGAGCGTCGGGCCGACGATCGGGCCGACCATCACGCCCACGCCCCAGATCGCCATCGCCTGGCCGCGCTGCTCGACAGGATAGATGTCCAGCATCGTCGTCTGCGACAGCGGCACCAGTGCGGCCCCGAACAGCCTTGCGCGAAGCGGAACAGCACCATCTCGTCCAGCGAGCCGGCAAAGCCGCACAGCATGGAGGTCGCGGTGAAGCCGATCAGCGAGACCAGGAACAGCTGCTTCTGGCCGAACCGCGCCGAGAGCCAGCCGACCGGCGCGGTCATGATCGCCGCGGCGATGATGTAGGAGGTCAGAACCCAGGTGATCTGGTCGTAGCTCGCCGACAGGCTGCCCTGCATATACGGCAGCGCGACGTTGGCGATGGTCGAATCGAGCGACTGCATCAGCGTCGCCACCATCGCGCAGACCGTCAGCAGCGCCCGATACGGGACCGCGGTCTGCGCTGTTGCTGCGGTTGCCATGTCGCGCCTCAGAGCAGGTCGCTGAAGGTGCCGTTGATGGTGGGTGTCGATCGACACCTCGGCGCTCATGCCGGCCGAAAGCGGCGGGCCGGCGGTCGGATCGTCGAGGGCGATCGCGCATCGGCACGCGCTGCACCACCTTCACCCAGTTGCCGGAGGAGTTCTGCGCCGGAAGCAACGAGAACTCCTGATCGGTCGCCGGCGCGATGCTCTGCACATGCCGTGCCAGGTGCGGCCGGGATAGGCGTCGATCGTGACCGTCGCCGGCTCGCCCGGCGCGGCCCAGGTGAGCGATGTCTCCTTGGGTTCGGCCGCGACCCAGAGATGGTCGGCGGAACCAATCCGAAGCGCCGGCGTGCTGGCGGTGAGATATTGGCCAAGCTGGAGCTTGCTGACGCGGGTCGACGATGCCGTCGAAAGGCGCCCGCACGGTGGCGTGGTTGAACTCGCGCTGCGCTTCGGCCATCTGGCGGCTGCTTCCTTGTAGGCCGGCATCTGCTCGACCGGGCTGTCGGCCTGGCCGCCCAGCTCTGGCGATCGCTGCCTTCGCTTGCGCCTGAGACGACGCCGAGCTGACGCCTGGTCGGCGGCGAGCTTGAACCTGGCGTCGTCATATTCCTGGCCGCGTCACGGCATTGCGTCTTCACGAGTTCTGCATACGGTCGAAGGTTGCCTGGTCGGAGCTGACCAGTGCCGCACGCGCCGCGACGTCGCGCTGGGCGCGGGCGTAATCGCCTTGAGCGAGTCGAGATTGAGCACGGTCTGCTGCAAATTGGCTTTGGCCCCGTCGAGGGCGATCTGGAACTGGCAATGGGTCGAGGCGATACAGCACCTGCCCCTTCACGTGCTCGCCCGTCATGCACCGGAATCTGCTGCCACGATGCCGGAGACGTCGGTGGCGACGTTCAGCACGTCGGCCTGCACATAGGCGTCGGTCGTGGTCACATAGCGTCCGCCGCTGAGCCAAAAGGCGCCGCCGCCTATGACGACGGCGGCGGCGCCGGCACCCATCAGCGCCCAACGCAGGAGTTTGCGCCGCCGCTGCCTGAGCGTTGCCGCCCTCCCGCCCCGAATGTCCCGGCGAAGGCCGGCGAGATGAACCTCGCCCGCTTCCGCGGTCAAAACCTCGGCCATCGCTGGCTCCCCTTAATGCCCCGATCAGATGCTGTGTATATCGTAAGCCAGCTTATCATTTAGTCGCCGTTTCGCGTGGGCGGCTGTCCGTCCCGGACATCCTGACCTGTCAGAACAGCCCGCCGATGGTCCGATGATGGTGCGTGTCGATGGTCACTTCCGCGCTCATGCCGGCAGAAAGCGGCGGCGCATTCGCCTCCTGGTGCAGCGCTACCCGGACCGGCACCCGCTGCACAACCTTGACCCAGTTGCCGGAGGAATTCTGCGCGGGCAGTAATGAGAATTGCTCATCCGTCGCTGGTGCGATGCTCTGTACGTATCCGTGCCAAGTGCGGCCTGGATAGGCGTCGATCGTCACCGTGGCCGGATCGCCCTCGCGGGCCCAGGTCAGCGCGGTCTCCTTAGGTTGAGCTTCTACCCAGAAATCGCCCGTGCCTACGAGGCCGAAGGCCGAGGTGCCGGCAGGCAGGAATTGGCCGAGTTGAAGCTTGCTGACCCGTGTGACCACCCCAGCGTACGGTGCACGGACCACCGAATGCAGCATCTCGCGCTGCGCTTCGGCCAACCGAGCCTGGGCTTCCTTGTAGGACGGCATCTCGGTCACGGTCAGGTTTGCATTGCCACCCAATTTGGCCAAGGCGGATTTGACGTTTGCCCGGCTGGAGCCCAGCAGCGCCTTATCCGCTTCCAGCTTGTATTTGGCGTCGTCGTATTCCTGCCGCGTGACGGCATTCGTCTTGACCAGATTGGCATAGCGATCGAACGTTGCCTGATCCGCCTGAACGGTGGCCGCACATGCCAGGCGATCGCGTTCGGTGCCGAGATAGTCGGCCTTGAGCGCCTGAAGTTGAAGCTTGGTCTGTTCCAGGTTGGCCTCGGCTTGATCTACGGCAATCCGGAACTTGAGCGGGTCAAGGCGAAACAGGATTTGGTCTGTCGTGACCTGCTGGCCGTCATGGACCGGGATTGCCGCGACGATGCCGGAAACGTCCGTCGCTACATCGAGCACGTTGGCCTGCACATAAGCATCTGTCGTATCAACGTAGCGTCCGCCGCTGAGCCAGCAGAACAGGCCGCCGACGCTCAGCACGAGCGCGCCTGCGACCATCAGCCCATAGCGAAGCAGGCGGTGCCGGCTCGCGTGTCGCCGAGCGTCGGCGCCGGAAGCGCTCTCGCGCCGGATTCGCGAAATATCGGCCCCGGCGTGAGAGGCTGTCGAGGCGTCGGCCATCAGACCCCCTGTGCGACTGGCGATCTCCGCGCGCGCCGGCCGGAGCCGTGCCCGCGGGCCGACCATGGCGGCTGCTGATCGTAGCGGTGTATATAGTCAGCCCATTTATCATGGTCACATGCATCAACGCCGCAACGGGGATGCGGGATGCGCGGGTTCAAGGCGCTGCGATCGCCGAGCGGGCTTGCATCACAGCGGTGGCTCCGTTAAAGCGGCGCCGCGCGCCGGCAACCCGAAGGGCCGGCGCGTGGCATTTGCGGGAGCGGATGATGGCCAATTTGGTGAGCATCGCGGCCGAGGCGCGCGCGCAGGCCGGAAAGGGACCGGCACGCGCGACGAGGCGGGCGGGCAGGGTGCCCGGCATCATCTACGGCGCGAAGCAGGCCCCAAATCTGATTTCCCTGGACCCGCGTACGGTGCTGCGAGAGCTGCACAGGCCCGGCTGGCAATCCCGTGTTTTCGAGATCGCGATGGACGGCGGCACCGCGCGGGCGCTGGTCCGGGAAGTGCAGTACCACCCCGTAAGCGACGCCCCGGAACATATTGATTTCCAGCGCCTTGCGCCGGGCGAGCGGATCAAGGTGGCGGTGCCGGTCCGGTTCACGAATGACGGGCTGAGCACCGGCATCAAGCGGGGCGGCGTGCTCAACGTCGTGCGCCATGCTGTCGAGGTCTATTGCGATCCCGATAGCATCCCGGAGCAGTTCGAGGCTGACCTGTCAGGGCTGGATTTCAACGACAATGTGCGCTGGCACGATCTGAAGGGCACCGAGGGCATGCGCCCGGTGATCACCGACCGCGACTTCGTGGTGGCAACGGTGGCGCCGCCGACCAAGGGCGCCGAAGTCGCGACCGAGCCTGCCGCGGGCGCTCCGGCCGCCACACCCGCCCCCGCTGCGCCCGCGAAGGCTGCCGCCCCGGCGAAGGACTCCGGCGAAAGGGTCCGGACGGAAGTAACGCGGCGCCGCCGCATCCAGTAGGTGACAATGCTGCTCTGGGTGGGGCTGGGCAATCCGGAGCCTGGAATGGCCCGGAACCGGCACAATATCGGTTTCATGGCCGTGGACACGATTGCCATCCGCTACGCATTCGGGCCGTGGCGCCGGCGCTTTAAGGGACTGCTCAGCGAGGGCAGCGTTGACGGTGAGCGGGTGGTCGCGCTCAAGCCTCAGACCTATGTAAATGCGTCAGGTGAGAGCGTGCAGGCGGCGGCGGCGTTCTACAAGCTGCCGCTGGAGGCGGTCACGGCGTTCCACGATGAACTGGACCTGGCGCCCGGCAAGGTGCGGGTGAAACGCGGCGGCGGGGCGGCCGGGCATAACGGGCTGCGGAGCCTGGATCGTATCCTGGGTTCGCCCGATTATTGGCGTGTGCGGCTGGGCATCGGCCATCCGGGCAAGGAGCGGGTGCTGGGCCATGTGCTGGGCGATTTCGCCAAGGCCGACCGCGATTGGCTTCTGCCGGTGCTGGATGCAGTGGCCGAATCCGCTCTGTTGCTGGCGACGGGCCGGCCAGAAGAGTTCATGACCAAAGTCGCGCTGCTGGTTCAGGACGAGACGAAATAAATGGGATTCAACTGCGGCATCGTGGGCTTGCCCAATGTGGGCAAGTCCACCTTGTTTAACGCGCTCACTGCGACGGCGCTGGCCCAATCGGCGAATTACCCGTTTTGCACGATCGAGCCGAATCTGGGTCGGGTTGCCGTGCCCGACCTTCGGCTGTCGCGGCTGGCCGCAATCGGGAAATCGGCGAAAGTGGTGCCGACCAGCCTGGAGTTCGTAGACATCGCCGGACTGGTGCGTGGCGCCTCACGCGGGGAGGGGCTCGGCAACCAGTTTCTCGCGAATATCCGCGAGGTGGACGCGATCATTCACGTCCTGCGCTGCTTCGTCGATCCCGACGTGGTGCATGTCGAAGGAAGTATTGACCCGGTGCGCGACGCCGAGACAGTCGAAACCGAGCTGATGCTCGCCGACCTGGAGAGCCTGGAACGGCGGCTCACGGGACTCCAAAAGCGGGCGCGGGGCGGCGACAAGGAAAGCGTCGCGCAATTAGCGCTGATCGAGCCAATCATGGCGGCACTGCAGGCCGGGCGCCCGGCCCGCATAGCGATCGCGCCGGAACACGCCGAGGCGGCGCGGCGGCTGCAACTGCTCACCGGCAAGCCCGTGCTCTATGTCTGCAACGTGGGCGAGGCCGAAGCGGCGAGCGGCAATGCGTACTCGGCCCGGGTCGTGGCGCGGGCGGCGGAGGAGGGCGCTCGGGCGGTGATTGTCTCCGCCGCGATTGAAGCGGAGGTCGCGCAGCTGCCAGAGGATGAGCGCGGCGAGTTTCTCTCCGGGCTTGGATTGTCGGACAGCGGCCTCGATCGGGTAATCCGTGCGGGCTATGACCTGCTGGGGCTGATTACGTTCTTTACCGTTGGACCGAAGGAGGCCCGCGCCTGGACGGTCCCGCGCGGCACACGCGCCCCGCAGGCCGCGGGCGTGATCCACGGCGATTTCGAGCGGGGGTTCATCGCTTGCGAGACGATTGCGTATGACGATTACATCGCCGGCAACGGCGAGGCTGGCGCGCGCGACGCGGGACGCATGCGGGTGGAGGGCAAGGAGTACGTCGTCAAGGACGGCGATGTGCTGCTGTTCCGGTTCAATGTGTGAGTGTGAGGGTTGGCGCTAAATCGGGGCTCAAAAATGGCTCCATCCGCCGGGACCGAGGGGCATGGGCGCGCCGTCCGGCCCGCGCACAATTACATTTGGCGAGCCTGGCACGAAGCGGCCAATCCGCGTCACGTCGATGCCGGCGGCCCGCGCGGCATCACGCAAACCCGGCTCGTGCTCGGTCGGGACGGCGAGCAGTAATTCGTAATCATCGCCGCCCGTGAGGCAGGTCACAAGCCGACCCGGTCCCGCTAAACGCGCGGGAGCCGAAAGCGGCACCAAAGCCGCCTCGATCTCCACGCCAACGCCGCTCGCGCGGCAGATGTGGGATAAATCCTGGATCAGACCGTCCGAGACATCCATTCCGGCAGAGGCAATGCCGGCGATCGCAAGCCTCAAGCGCGGCTGCGGCAGCCGGTATCGGCCGAGCAGGTGGCCGGTGGGATCGGCAAGGCGCCCGCGCGCCACGGCCAGTCCTAACGCCCCGTCGCCGATGGTGCCCGTCACCCACACGCCGTCGCCCGCTGTGGCGCCGGATCGGAGGACGGCTTGGCCCGGAGCGATATGGCCGATCGCGGTCAGCGATAGCGACACGGGGCCGGGTGTCGATGTGGTATCCCCGCCGAGCAGCACGATCCCGAACGTCGCCTGATCCTTGGCCAGTCCCGAGGCGAAGCTTCCGAACCAGTCATCCGGCGTGTCCGGCGGGGCGGAGAGGGTTATGAGATAGGCAAGCGGTGTCGCGCCTTTCGCGGCGAGATCGGACAGATTAACGCGCAGCAGCTTGCGCGCGACGAGATCGGGCGGATCGTCGGGCAGGAAATGCACGCCCCCGACCATCGCATCAGCGGTCAGCACGAGTTCCCGACCGGGCGGCGGCGCAAGCACCGCCGCGTCGTCGGCAAGCGCAAGTGCTCCCGCCCCGGCCAGTGGTCGGAAATGGCGCGCGATCAGCGCGAATTCGCGCGGTAAAGCGGGGTTGGGCATGTGCGGGCCAGCTTCGCGTCCCGCATGCGGAACGGCAAGGTAAACCCCTTGTGAGCGGCCCTGCGCCAAGGCACAGTCCGGCCCGTTCGTAAGAAAGCCGCAGCGCCGGCCAGCCTGGAGGAAACTCGATGCCCGACTTCTCTCGCCTTGTTCCACACCGACGCCGCCGGTTCCTGCAATCGGCCGGAGCGTCCGCCGCCGCGGCCGCGCTGCTCGCCGGCTTCGGCATCGACCCCGCGCGCGCTCAGGAAGTGGCCGGCCGGTCGGGCAAGCCGCTCAAAGCGGCGTTCAGCAATGCCGGATTGCAGGCGACGTGGTGCGCCCAGGGCAAGCGGGCGGCCGAATATTGGGGCAAGTTGTTCAATGTCGACGTGACGTGGTTCGATGGCGAGCTGTCGGCGACCAAGCAACGCGCGGCGATCGACGACATGGCGAGCCGCAAATGGGACTTCGTCGCCATCCAGGCGTTCGGCATCGGCACTTTGACCGCGCCGGTGAACCGCATGATCGACGCCGGCATTCCCGTGATCGACATGGACACGCTGATTGCGCCTGCTTAATCAGATCAACGTCCACAGCTTCATTGCGCCGGACAACGAATTCATGGGTGCCTCGGTCACGCAGGCGCTGGTTGATGCGATCGGCGGCGAAGGCAACATGATCATGACCCAGGGCGCGCTGGGCCATACCGGCGCCCAGGGCCGCGCGCGAGGCTTCAATTCGATCGTTAAGAAGTATCCCAAGATCAAGGTGCTGGATACGCAGCCGGCGGATTGGGACGTGACCAAGGTAGCACGCATCTGGGAAACGCTGCTGACCAAGTATCCGAAGATCGACGCCGCCTATTTCCACAATGACGACATGGCGCTCGCAGCCTACAACGTGATGAAGCAGCACAACCGGACCTCAATCAAGATCGGCGGCACGGATGCCATGCCGCCTGCGCTGGAAGCCGTGGCCGATGGGCGGATGCTGGCTACGGTGCGCAATCCGTCCTGCCGCATCCATGGCGGCGCGCTGATCGCCGGTGTGGCGGCGGTGCTGGCCGGCGAGAAGACAGGTTCCGGCGCCAACGGCACAATTCCCAAGCACGTCGTCGCCGATGGGCCGGTGGTAACCAAGATGAACGCGCCGGGGATGATGTGGATGGAGGATCATTTCCTGATTTGATGCTCCGACGATGCGGACACTCTGGGCGTCATTGCGAGCCGAAGGCGAAGCAATCCAGACTGATCCGCTCAAATCTGGATCGCTTCGCTGCGCTCGCGATGACGGCGGTGGCAGCGTATCAAACTTGCAAATGACATCTCCGATCCTAGAACTCTCCGACATCTCCAAATCGTTCGGTGGGGTGGCTGCGCTGCGGGACGTGGATTTCGCGCTGGAAACAGGCGAAATCCACGGGCTTGGTCGGCGAGAACGGCGCCGGCAAATCGACGCTGATGAAGATTATCGCCGGGGTGCATCACGGCTTCGCCGGGACCATGCGCCTCGATGGCGCGGAGATCCACCTCGCCTCGCCGCACGCGGCTATCGAAGCTGGGATCGGCATGGTGCATCAGGAACTGTCCGCAGTGCGCGAGTTGAGTGTCGCGGAAAACGTCTATCTCGGCGCTCAGCCCATCACGCGTCTCGGCCTGATCGACTGGCGGGCGATGCGCCGCGGTGCGCGCGAGCATCTGGCAAGCTTGGGCATTGACGTGGATCCGCGCGCGCGGATGGGCGCCTTGCCGCTCGGCTTGCAGCAGCTTGTGGAAATTGCGCGCGTGCTGTTCTCGGGCGCGCGCATCATCATTCTGGACGAGCCGACCTCGGCCTTGTCGCCACCCGAGATCGAGCGGCTGTTCGGCGTGCTGCGCCGGCTGCGCGCGGCCGGGCGCAGCCTGATCTTCATTTCGCATTTCCTGGAAGACGTGCTGGCCATCTGCGACCGGGTCACGGTGTTTCGCAACGGCCGCAAGGCGGCTGACGCGAATTGTGCCGAGGTGGATAAGGCTTGGCTGATCCAGCGCATGATCGGCGCCGGGCACGGCGAGCTGGAGGAAAGCTATACGGGCGAGCGGCGGCTCGAAGCTCCCGCCGAGGCGCGCGTGGTGATGTCGGTTTCCGGTCTCAGCTTGCCCGGCGCGTATCGAGATATCTCGCTCGACGTGCGCGCGGGCGAGGTGTTGGGGCTGTACGGCTTCATGGGCAGCGGCCAGCTGGAACTTGCCCGCACGCTGTTCGGCAAACTTCTGGCGCAGAGCGGGCGCGTCACCGTGGACGGCACGCGTGCCCGCCTCTCCAGCACGGCGCGCGCCAAACGCGCCGGCATCGCGCTGGTTCCGGAAAGCCGGCGCAGCATGCTGTTCGCACTGGAGCCGGTGTTCAAGAACATGAGCATCAGCATCCTGGAGCGTATCTCGCGACTGTTCCTCCGCCCCGCAGCGGAACGCGCGATTGCACGCGAGCACGTGCAGCGGCTGAGCATCCGCCCGCCTGCTGCCCGAGCGTCCGGTCGGAACACTGTCCGGCGGCAATCAGCAGAAAGTGGCTCTGGCCCGCTGGCTCACCCATTTGCCGAAGGTTCTGGTGCTGAGCGAGCCCACGCGCGGCATGGACGTGGGCGCCAAGGACGATGTGGTGAAGATCGTCCGCGACCTGCGCGCGCGGGGCGTCGGCATTGTCGTGGTCTCCACCGAGCCGGAAACCGTGCTGGCGCTTGCCGACCGCATCGTGGTGATGAAAAAGGGCGCCATCGTGCGGGAATTCGCGCAGGAGGTGGTCAGCAAGGACCGCCTGCTGGCCGTGGCGTAAAGGAGTAGCCTATGTCGGAGCGGGCGAGCGGTGTGGTCGTGCGCGGGCGCGCCGGGCTGGGCGCGTGGCTGCACGGCCAGATTCGCAATATTGCCCCGTTCGCCACGCTCCTGTTCCTGGTAATCTTCTTCGCCCTTGCGAGCCCGTCCTTTCTTTCGGTCGGCAATCTCTACAACATCCTGACGCAGATCTCGGTCACCGGCATTATCGCCGTGGGTCTGACCTTCGTGATCCTGTGCGCGGAAATCGACCTGAGCGTGGCGAGCATCGCCAATGCTACCGGCATCATTGTCGCCTATTTCACGTTGCAGGATTCCAGCGTTAACATTGCCAACGTGCCGCTTCCGGGTGCGCTGGCGATCATCGCCGCGCTTGGGGCTTGCGTGATACTCGGCGCGATCAATGCGTTCGGCATGACCGTGATCGGCATTCCGTCCTTCATTATGACTTTGGCGATGTTGCAGATCGGCGCCGGGATTTGCGCGCTGCTCGTGCGCGGACAGATCGCCTATGCGGTGCCCAAGCTGGTGCTGACGCTCGGAAGCAAATCGCTGGGTCCGGTGCCGTGGATCGTGATCGTCGCCGCCATGACATTGGCGGTGGGGCATTTCGTGCTGACCTATACGCGCTTCGGCCGCTACGTTTACATGGTCGGCGGCAACCGGGAGGCGGCGGAGTATTCCGGCGTCAACGTGCGCGCGATCCTCTCGGCCGTGATGGTGATTTCCGCAGTGTGTTCGGGCGTGGCGGGCATGCTGGGGGTGGCGTATTTCGGCAGTGCGCAACAAAACGAATTCGACGCCTATCTGCTGGATTCGATATCGGCCGTAGTGGTGGGCGGCACCAGCCTGTTCGGAGGACAAGGCGGCATCGGCAACACGATCATCGGCCTGTTCGTGCTCGGCGTGCTGAACAACGGGCTGGACCACGTGGATATCGACAGCTTCCTGAAGATCCTGATCCGTGGCCTGATTTTGCTGATCGCGCTGATAATCAACGTGTACGCGCAGCGCATGCGGGCTGCTGAGGGCGCAGGCGGTTAGTTTATCGGTCGCGAGGACAGTAGCTGTGCCGGCGCCACGAGCGCGCCGAAAACCGCGGCATCGTGATACAGCAGCAGCACGCGGTCGGGATGATAGGCGCCCAGTACGTAGCCCATCAGCGCTCCGCGATCCTGTTCGGTCAGCCTCGGAGACAGGTTGGTTCTGATCTGGAGCACCTCGCCGAAATACTCCACGAAGTCCGGTGCGATCTCCTCTCCGAAGGAGTCCGTGATGATGACCAGCCGGCCGGCGCGCGCGCCCGGCCGGCGATAGCGCGCGATCGCTTGGTTGGCCGAAAGCGGAACGCCGGGCAGCGCTCCGCAGCGCTCCGCGGAGCAGATCCCAACGCGGGCCGCCCGCAGATCGGGTTTCATGACCCGATCGTGCAAGCCAAGCCCCGGGCGCAACACCTCCAGCTCCGAAGATCGGTTGTCCGGCTTAAGCGGCAGGATAAAGCGTTCTTCAGTCCGAATTCCTGCTCCGATATGGTCTCGGCGACGCGCAGGGCGGCCTCGCCGGCCCAATGGAATCGCGCACGGGGTATCACCGGTAGATGCGACTTCAGCGCCAGCATCAGCTCAAGGGGATAGATCAGCGCAGCTCCGTCCGGACCGGCCTTGAGGCGGGTGACGATCCGATCGCCCGCCGGCTTTGCGCTTCGGCATGTGGCGGCAAGGTTGTTGGGAATGTCCTCGGGATAGAGCCGCCCTGCGGTTGGCACGAGCATCAGTCGCGCGTCCGGGAAGGCGGCGCGTGCCTCGGACAAAACAAGCGCCGCTGATGCGGCGGCCCGCTCGATTACGGCCGGTGGCATCGGCGCTCCGCGAAACGTAAATATCAACGAATTGTCGGGCCACCCATCATGCGCACCCATGAAGAGCCGGCCGTTGCGCCCTGGCGTCAGGCGGCGCGAACCGATCTCTGCGAACAGCCGGTAACGCAGCCAGTTATTCGTCTCCACAAGTTGTCGGCGCAGCCCGAACCGGTCGTTCAGCCAAGCGTCCACCGCAGAGGGGAAGTGCGACAGTTCGGGAAACGAACGGGGCAGAGCCGGCGCGGTGGCTAAAGCGCGGTTCTCAAAGGATCGCCGCGGCGGTGCCAGCACCTGGACGATGATCGGCAGTGCGATCAACGCGAAGAACGCCGGCGCCAACCAATGCGCGGAACCAAGCCCCCTTATGGTCCGCCGGATCCGGGCCAGCGCTTCTTCCCGGGATGCCAATACCTGCGACAAGGGATCAGAACCGGAAGTAGATGAAGGGGTTGTATGTGCCGGACGCGAGGCTCGCCGCTGAGAGCGCGAACAATGTCAGGACGGCAACGGGCCGCAGGACCGCATCGGGGAACCTGGCGCCGGCGATCGACAGAGCAAGGCGTCGCAATGCGCCCGGCGGCCACACCGCGGCCACCGCTCCCATCAGAAGAGCCGTGAGGGCGCTGGCCGATAGATCGGGCAATCCGGTTGCACCAAAGCCCGTCATTGCCCGCCAGAACCACCAAACATGGCCGAGATCGTCCGCCCGGAACGGCACCCAGCCGAGCAGTACCACTGACAACAGATAAACATGCCGCAATAAGCGCGGGAACTTCCGGAGCAGCCGCCCGAGTCCCAACCGTTCCAACACCAGGAAAGCCCCATGCCATGCGCCCCAAAGCACGAAGTTCCAGCTTGCCCCGTGCCACAAGCCGCACAGCAGGAACACCAGCGCGAAATTCGTGTAGGTGCGCCTGGCCCCGACCCGATTGCCGCCCAATGGCACATACAGATAATCGCGAAACCACGTGGATAGCGAGATATGCCACCGCCGCCAAAACTCGGTGAGCGACTGCGCTACGTACAGGACGGTCGAAATTGGGCGGCAGCTCGAAACCCATCATCCGCCCCAGGCCGATCGCCATGTTCGAGTAGCCGCAGAAATCGAAATAGATCTGCAATCCGTAGCCGAATGCCCCTAGCCACGCCGCCACCGCCGAAAGCCTGTCCGGCGGCAGGGCAAAAACGGCGTCCACCGGAGTGGCCAGAGTATTGGCCAGCAGCACCTTCTGCGCCAACCCGACGATAAAGGTTTCGACCCCCGCCTCCAGCCGCACGGCGGAGATGTCGCGCTATTCGATCTGTCCGGCGATGGTTGCGTATCGGACGATCGGTCCCGCGATTAGCTGCGGGAACATCGATTTGTACATGGCGAATTTCAAAAGGCTGCTCTGCGGCGCCACCGCACCGCGACGAGCGTCGATCAGATACGAGATGCCCTGAAAGGTGAAGAAGGAGATGCCGAGCGGCAGTGCAACCATCGGGACCGAAGGCACCGGGAGGTGCGCCACTGCCAGTGCTGCCGCGAGCTGTGCCGCCAGGAAACCGGCGTATTTGTACCAGACAAGCAACGCCAGGTTGCCACCCACTCCCAACGCCAGCGCCACCCGGCCGACGCGGCCCGATCGCACAACGAACAAACCCGCAGTGTAGCTGATGGCGATGGACGCGAGCAGCAGCGGCACCAGCCGCAGATAACCCCAGGCATAGAACAGCAGGCTGGCGGCCAGCAGCACCGCATTTCGCCACGGCAGCACGTAATAGGCGAGCAGAAACAAGGGTAGAAAGTGAAAAGGAAAGTAATCGAACTAAAAACCACGTGCCGCTCAGCGCCCCATTCGCTTGGCAGGCCGCGGCGCTTTGAGCAAGCCCGACAAGCCGGTCATGACTGCCCCGACGAAGCGCCGATCAAGTGCAGCACAATCTCGCGCGCGGGCGGGCGGCGGCGATGCTCGAACAAATAGATGCCCTGCCACGTGCCCAGGGCCATCCGGCCCGAAAGCACCGGGATACTGAGTTGGACCTGAGTGAGCGCCGTGCGCAGGTGGGCGGGCATGTCGTCGGCACCTTCGTCGTTATGCGCATACCGTCGGGGGTCTTCCGGCGCAATCCCGGCGAAGAAGGCTTGCAGATCCTTCCGCACGTCCGGAGCGGCATTCTCCTGGATCAGCAGTGATGCCGAGGTATGGCGGCAGAAGAGCGTGAGCAATCCTTCCGCGATATCCTGCTTCGAGAGCCACGCCTCGACCATGTTGGTGATCTCGGTCAGACCCGGGGCCTGTGCATGGACCCGAAGCCGGTGCATGGACTGCCGCATCAGGATCGCCGCCTTCGCATCTGGGTGCTTAGGCTGCAACCAGCTTGGGCGCGCGGCAATATGGTTAGGGAGCTTCAGCGACGACCATCACGAGGCAATGCCCCCCGGCCATCGGAATACAACTTGGTCCAAGTCGTCCATGAAGCGAATTCAATTCTGGATTATGCGTCGTGCTCATATCATAGCACGATGACTTCAATCATCCGCAATACGGGGAGAAGCACATGCAGATCGCGATCATCGGTTCCGGCAACGTGGGCAGCGCCTTGGCTGACGCGCTGGGCCGCGCCGGCCACCAGATTTGCTTCGGAAGCCGCGCGGCCGAGCCGGGACTGGCAAACCAGGCCACCATTGCCAATGCAGCGCGCGGGGCGGACGCCGTTATTCTGGCCGTTCCGTTTGGTGCGGCGGCCGAGGTCATCGCCGCCGCGGGCGGTTTCGCCGGAAAGGTGCTGATCGACGCAACCAACCCGCTCGGCATGGGCGAAACCGGGCTGGGTCTCACTATGGGTTTTGACACGTCGGGCGCCGAGCGGATCGCCGCGATGGCGCCGAAGGCCCGCCTGTTCAAGGCCTTCAATCAGACCGGATTCGAAAACATGCGCGATTCGCGATCTTATCCGCAACGCCCGGTGATGTTCGTCGCCGGCGACGATGCGGCGGCAAAGCCCACGGTGCTGCGCCTCGTGACCGATGCGGGGTTCGACGCGATCGACGCGGGCGGGCTGCGTGCCGCGAGGCTGCTGGAGCCGTTCGCGATGCTCTGGATCGAACTCGCCCGCAAGGGAGGTATCGGCTCGGACTTCACTTTCACATTGCAGCGCAAGGGTTGAGACGAGCAAGCAAGTCGGCGAATAGTCATCAGTCTTGGTGATGTCGTGCCATGAGCGATCGGCGAGGATGGCGACCGCGCATTGCCGTTGCGGCGTTCCAACGGGCAAGGCGGAACCGATCGCGTCGAGGCGTTTTCCGACGGCCTGCTGGCAATTGTTATCACGCTACTGGCGCTCGATATCAAGATCCCGCAGCATATCGAGGGAAACGGGGTGCTCTGGCAGGCGCTCGGCCAGCAGATGCCGACGGTTGGGGCTTGGGCACTGAGCTTCTTTTCGTCCTCGTGTTCTCGGTCGCGCACCTACTATTTGTTCGCGCAGCTCGCGCATATCGACCGTGGCCTGCTTTGGCTGAACGGTCTCTTCTGTTGGCGATTTCCTTCACGCCATTCCCGACGGCGCTGCATGGCCTTTGTCCCGGATTACCCGCCTCGGCGACGATGCTGAGCATCGCCATGTTCGTATCGGCGGGCAGCTTCCAGTTAGCGCTGGTATGCAATGCGGCAGGCCAAGTGTTCGTCCCGCAGGAGGCGACCGATGCCGAAACTGCCTTGCGACGCAGCTATCTGGGTCCGAGCCTCTACCTTGCGGCTTTGTTGCCGCGCAATTCGGGTGCCGTTGGCCATTGTCATCCAGCTCAGCTGTGCCGGTGCGCTTCGTCCTTCCGGTACGCGTTCCGGCACCTGAGGAGGCGCGCTGACAGTTCGGAATTGGCACCGCCCGGATCACCAGCCACCGCGCTGGGCGGCATTCGCCAGGAAGGCGCGCACCTCGGCGGGCGTGCCGAATGTATCGGCAACCAGCAGGCCCGCTCCGCCAAGCGCCTGCGCTGCGCGGATGCCATCATGATCGGTCACGTCGTCGCCCACGAAGACGGGCAATCTTCCGGCAAAGGGCGGGATTAGCATGAGCGCCGTGACCGCCGCGCCTTTGTCCACCCCGAGCGGGCGGAATTCCCAGGCCATACTCGCTGGCATCAGCTCGAAACCGGGATCTTCTGAAACCAGTTCTTGCAGCGCGGAGCCGAGCAACGGTCCCGCTTCCGGCACGGCGCGGTAATGCACCACGAACCCGCGTGCCTTCCGCTCCAACCGCGCGCCTGCATGCGCTCGCACAACCCTATCGGCTGTCGCGAGCCAGTTCGCCGGCACGGCCGGCAGCGAGGCGCGTGTGATCGCGGCACCGGGTGCGGGGCGCACCGCCGCGCCATGCTCACCCGCCACCGCCTGTGCTACGCCCGGAAAGAGCGCATCGACCTGCTCGGCAGGGCGGCCGCTGATCATCGCCAGCGCACCTCCCAATTTGTCGCGCAGACGACCTAGCGTCTCCAGCAGGTCGGGCGGCACGATGACGGCCTCGGGTGTCGGAGCGAAGTCGAGGAGCGTGCCGTCAACGTCGAGCAACAGCGCCGAACGCGCGAACGGCGGCAGCGCCGGAATCATGTCCGGCAACCGACCAGACGGACATCGTAGAGCGGGCTTTGCAGCATCGACACCCAGGGCTCGTTGGCCAGTACCCAGCCGCGAAAAGCGGGATCATCTGCGTGCTTATCGGTAATCACCAAATAGGCCGCCGCATCGGCCACCATGTTCGCTGGCCGCACCAGGCAGGACTGCACGCCCAGCGTAAGCGCCCCAAACTGCGCGGTGCGGCCGACCGCAACCGTCATCATGGCAGAGGTTGCGTCTATCTTGTTCAGCACGCGCAGCACCGCGGCAGTTTGCGCAACCCATTCGGCCGGCGGCGGCTCCTGCGTTTCTTCGGGCGGCTGCGGCGGCGGCGGTTGCCCCGGCTCAATCACCTGCGGCATCGGCCCCAACTGGTCCGGCTCCGGAGCTTGCTGTCCGAGGACCATCCCCGTTGGGGCCGCCGCGATCAGAGCGGCCCCGATCAGAAGGAACCGGCGTCTCATTGCCGCTTCGGGCTGACCAGGCTTTCGACCATTGCGATCAGGATTCGGCGCATCGCCGCCTCGTCCACGCCCATCAGCACCGCGTCCTCGAATGCGTCCTGCATTGCTTGCGCCAGTTCGGCATGATTCTCGGCCAGCATCTTCAGCTTTTCGCGGCAGGCGATGGCGCCACCGTCTGCTTGCGGCCAGATCCCGGGCGGGGCGGAACTCACCGTGCGGTCCTGATCATTTCAGTCCTCCGGACCCGGTCCCGTTCGTCGGCCCTGTTTGGCCCGGATGACTTTGCTGGTTTGACTTATCGCTCGTCATCGCACTGACCATGTTCGTCGCGCTGAAGATAAATTTGCCCAGCAGATCCTCTAGGCTAACCGCACCCTGCGTCACGGTAATAGACTGGCCGGCCTTCAGCATTTCGGAATCTCCGCCGGGAGAAATGGCGATATACTCGCCGCCGAGAAGGCTCTCGGTGGAAATAGCGGCGCCGCTGTCCTTCGGCAGCTCGATGCCGTCGCGAATTTTCATGGCAACCCGCGCCAGATATGTCTTGGGGTCTACGCTTGCGGCATCCACCGCGCCGACCTTCACTCCGGCAAGCCGGACGTCCGATCCGACATTCAGCCCGGCAATGTTATTGAAGCTCGCATAGAGCGTGTAGCCGTTTCCCGTCGGACCCGTGCCGGAATGGGCAATCGCATAGCCCAGGAACCCGATGGCGATCACCAGCACCAGAAACCCGGTAAGAAGCTCGATCGTGTTGCGGCGCATGGGCGGCGCTTAAGTCCCTGGCGTCCAGGCTTCGTAGTCGCCGGTCGCCGGCGCGCGCTGGCCGCCCCGGTAATCGTGACCGGGCGGCCGGTATCCCTCGAGCGTGCCGGTCCTGTTTGGCACATGCGGCTTCTGCCAAGTCTGTCTCGCGGTCAAGGGCAACGGCGCTTCCGTGGTATAATGCAGCCACGCATGCCACTCGGGCGGCACTTTGGTCGCTTCGGGCGAGCCGGCGTAAATGACCCATCGGCGGGGCCGCGGTCCGCGCGCCCGGCGTTCCTGGTAATAGATATTGCCGTCCTGGTCCCGGCCGACCCGGTGGCCCTTGAGCAGGGTGAACAGCTTTGTGCCAGGTACGGTTCATGCCGGCTCATATACGGATGTGCACGGCGACGGTCCACCAGCAGCCGGCCAATCGCGTCATCCACAGGATTTTGTGTCGGAGAGCCCTCACGACCCCAAAATATCCTTTGAGCTTGTGGTTGCCGCTCATACGATGCGGCGCATGACGCGAACGAACCGATGCTGGCATGGCGTGAGGCTGCAACGGCGTGCGGCTTGTGCCGACCCGGACGCCGAACCCCGCGTGGTGGTGATCCCCGCGGGATGGGAAGATGCGGCGGCTTCTGCCTTGGCTGATCTCGTGCCGGCCCATCGTCAGGCCTCACTGCCGGACGCGGCGGAAGCATGGGTTCGTCCCATCGGGGAGCGAGCGAGACGCGCGGGGCTGTCCGTGCCAATCGCCGACCGGCTGCACCGTTTGCTGTTGCTGCGGCGCGCTGCTCCCGACGCCGCTTTGTGGCGCGGCGAGCCGGATGCAGCGTCGCAGCGTTTCGTGCTGAACATGCCTGCTTTCCACGACCCGGAATTGGGCTTCGATTGCGCGGGCTTTGCCGAGGCGATCGAAACAACTGCGCTTGCCCTGGCCTTATCCGCCCGCCCGGGCAGACCGGGGGAAATCTGCATCGCGGATTTGGCCGGGCTGCTCGCCGCGGCCGGGATCGACTACGCGAGCGAACCGGCGCACGACATCGGCCGCGCCCTAGCCGTTATCCTACGTGGCCGGGCGCACGCCGCATGCGCTCTCTTGGTCGGGACCGGTGCTCAGGCCTCACCCTTGATGGCCGAGGCTTGGCCTTGGCCGCCGGAATCTACTCTACTGCCCGGCCTCGCCGAAGCTGCTCGCGCTGCACATGAGGCTGGCGCGGCTGCTGGCCTCCCGGATCATCTGCGGGTCGGTATCGCCGCGCCCGGCGCACCGGAGGCACTGCTCGGCGTGGAGACAGGCGGCATCGCGCCGGCGTTCGCCCCGATCGGCGCGGCAGGCAAGCTGACACGCGCGGCCCGGGCCTGGTTGGCGGCGCGCGGGATCAGCGCGGAAGCCGCGCTCGCGGGCCTGCTGGCGGGCGAGCAGCTCTTTCCGTCGGCCGACATCGGCGCGCATCGCGCCATGCACGACGCGATTGCTCCTTATGTTGACATGATGCCAGCGCGACCGGAGCTCGCCGCGGCTGCTCCGGCCCTCGCAAGGGCGTCGCAACGCCGCGAGCTGCCGGCGCGCCGCGCGGGTTACACGCAGAAGGCATCGGTCGGAGGCCACAGACTCTATCTGCGCACGGGCGAATATGCTGACGGCACCCCGGGTGAGATTTCGATTGCGCTGCCAAAAGAACCCACGGCGTTCCGGGGCTTGATGGAGAGCTTCACGGCGGCGGTCAGCCTGGGACTCCAACACGGCGTGCCGCTCGAGGAATTCGTCGATGCGTTCACCTTGACCCGGTTCGGCCCATCCGGCGCGGTCGAGGGCGATCCTGCGGTGGCGCAAGCGTCCTCGCTGCTCGATTACGTCTTTCGTCACCTCGCCGCGAACTATCTTGGCCGCTGCAACGTGCCGGAGCCGCCGGCCGAGGATGCCGAAGCGACGGGGACCGATGATGTCGCGCCGCTGCTGCCGCTTGACTTTCCCTCCGATCCGCGCGCGCGCCGGCGGCGGTTCCGTGTGATTTCCAAATAGAGCGGGAGGCGAGCCGGGAATGGGCCGCATTGAGGCGAAGCTTGCCGAAATGGGCCTGGCGCTGCCGCCACCGCCCGCGCCGGTCGCCACCTATGTGCCCTTCGTGATCACGGGCCGTCTGGTCGTGGTTTCCGGCCAGCTTCCCACGAGCGGCGGCGCTATCATGGTTACGGGCAGGCTCGGCGGAGGCGTGAGCGTCGAGCATGGCCAGCGCGCGGCGCGTCTGTGCTTCCTCAACGTGTTGGCCCAGCTGAAGGCTGCATCCGCAGAGCTGGATCGCGTGCGCCGCGTGGTTCGTCTGGGCGGCTTCATAAGCTGCGTCCCGGACTTCACCGATCACGGGGTGGTGATGAACGGCGCCTCCGATCTGGCGGTCGCGGTGTTCGGCGAAGACGGACGGCACGCTCGCAGCACGATCGGTGTTGCTTCCTTGCCGCTCGGAGCGGCGGTCGAGGTGGAGGGCATGTTCGAGCTGGCGTGACGCAAAAAGGGGGGAGACAGGGGGCTTCGACCGCGCTTTTCTGTGTCTATGCCCGACGGTTCTTCGATACTAACGCTTACGCTGCATGCCGCCATCAAGGAGATCGGCCCCGCCGAGTGGAACGCCTGCGCCGGCGCCGACAACCCGTTCGTCAGCTACGCATTTCTTTCTGCTTTGGAAGACAGCGGCTCGGCCAGCGCGCGCACCGGCTGGCTGCCGCAGCACGCAGCTTTGCGCGACGAAACCGGCGCGGTGCTTGCCGTCGCGCCGATGTACGCGAAGTCGCACAGCTACGGTGAGTATGTTTTCGATCACGGCTGGGCGCACGCTCTGGAACGCGCCGGTGGGCGCTACTATCCCAAACTCCAGGTCTCCGTGCCGTTCAGCCCCGTTCCCGGTCCGCGCTTGCTGTGCCGCCGCGAAGCCGGTGTGCCGATCGCGGCACTCGGGTCCGCGCTTGGGCAGGCCTGTCAGGCGCTGAACCTGTCCTCGGCGCATGTGACCTTCTGCACGGAGCAGGAATGGCGGGAGTTGGGCGATTCCGGGTGGCTTCAGCGGCTCGGAATGCAGTTCCACTGGGAGAACGCAGGGTACGGAAGTTTCAACGATTTCCTTGCCGCGCTGTCTTCCCGCAAGCGCAAAGTGTTACGCCGGGAACGGCGCGACGCGAACACGACCGGGCTCACGATCCTCGCCTTGTCCGGCGACGAGATCACCGAGAAGCACTGGGATGCGTTTTATCGATTCTACACGTCGACCGTGGACCGCAAATGGGGCAGTGCGTATCTAACGCGGCGTTTTTTCTCGCTAGTGGGCGAGCGCCTCGGCGCGAGCGTGGTGCTCATGCTGGCCGAGCACGCCGGCAAGCCTGTGGCTGGCGCGCTGAATATTGCGGGCGCGGACACGCTATATGGCCGCAACTGGGGTTGCCGCGGCGACTGGCCGTTCCTGCATTTCGAGCTTTGCTATTACCGCGCAATCGACTGGGCGATCGCGCACGGCCTGAAGCGGGTCGAGGCCGGCGCGCAGGGCCAGCATAAAATCCAGCGCGGCTACCTGCCGCAACCGACCTACTCCGCGCATTGGATCGCGCATGCGGGATTGCGTCGTGCCGTGTCCGAGTTCGTTGACCGCGAGAGCGAACAGGTGCGGGCGGATATGGCGGAGCTAAGCGAGGCGTCGCCGTTTCGCAGCGCGTGCTGCGACAACTGAGGCCAGATCTACACGATCGTTCGCGCCACATGCTCCCGATATGCAGGCCGTGCGAGCAAGCGGTCATACCAGGCTTTGAGATTGGGGATGTTCGGCCGGTCGAATTCCATGTTCAGCCAGCGATGAACGTGCACGCCCCAGGCGATATCGGCGAGCGTGGGCTCAGGGCCACAAATGAACAGATGACGGCCAAGCTCGGCGGCGATCATGCCCCAGGCACGCGCGGCTTGCGGGATTGCCTGAGCGATCGCGTTATGGTCGCGCTTCTCGGGCGCGATACGAATCAGGTTTACGAAAATGACGCCTTGCGGGGCATTCATCAGCGTCTGCTGTGCGTCCATCCAGCGATCGACATCGGCGCGCGCCTGTAGGTTACGCGGCCAGAACGGCGTGCCGCGGCGGCGTGCGCTGCGCATATGTAGCGCAGGATGGCGTTGCTTTCCCATAACGTGAAATCGTCTTCCTGCAAGGTCGGCACCAGCCTGGTCGGGTTCATGGACCGGTAGGAATCCGTATCCGTCTGGCCAAATGGGCCACCGACATCGACCCGCTCATGGGGAAGTTGCAGCTCCTCGAGCAGCCAGATTACTTTCATGACGTTGCTCGATGTCGAACGGCCCCACAGAATCCGGCGCATTTCCTGTCCCCATTTTTAAGTCGTCGCGGATGCTAGGCGGCTTGCGCGATGCGTGGAAGCCCGGCATGTGCGGCGGATGCGGCCGCTTCGTACTAGCACCGTCGCCCTGATATCGCTGCTTGCCGCGGCCGCGGCGCTTGGCGTCGCGCTGGGAGCGGAGCACTGGGGCGGGCTTGTGCCATGCGCGCTCTGCCTGCTGGAGCGCTGGCCTTATCGGGTGGCCATCGTGCTGGCCCTGCTCGCCGCCGCGCTGCCCGAGCGTCCGGCGCGTCTCGTGCTCGGGTTGTTGTTGCTGGCCGTTTTGGCCGGCGCTGCGCTCGCGGCGGTGCATGTCGGCGTGGAGCAGGGGCTTTGGCCTAGCCCGCTTCCCGAATGTGCAGTGCCGCACGCTGTTACGGGCAGTATTGCCGAGCGCCTCGCCGCGATGCCCGCGCATCCGTCCAAGTCCTGCGATGCGCCTACGTTGCTCATCCCCGGCTTGCCGCTTTCGATGGCGGCCATGAACCTGATCTATGCCCTGGTGTTCGCGGCATTGCTCGCCATGTTCCTGCTGGATCGTGCAAGGCGTGGCGGAGGGGCGTGGCGATGAGGCTGCCGGGAGACAAGCCGCTTGGCACGGCCGTGGAACGGATGATCCGGGTGGATCACGCCGGCGAATATGGTGCGGCGCGCATCTATGCCGGCCAACTCGCGGTGCTCGGCCGTTCGCCCAAAGCGCCGGTCCTGCGGCTTATGCAGGCGCAGGAGCGTGAGCATCTGGCGGCCTTCAGCGATCTGCTTGTGCGCCGTCGTGTGCGCCCGACGGCGCTGCTGCCGCTCTGGCATGTCGCTGGATTCGCGCTGGGCGCGATCACGGCGGCGATGGGAGAGCGCACGGCGATGGCCTGCACCGTCGCTGTCGAGGAGGCGATCGACGTTCACTATGCGCGACAGGCCGCCGAACTCGGGCCGGACGAGCCGGAGCTGCGAAACTCGCTGGAACGATTCCGCGCCGAGGAAGGCGAACACCGTGCCATAGGAATGGAACACGGGGCTGAGCGCGCTCCCGGCTATCGGTTGCTTTCGGCTGCGATCAAGGCCGGCTGCCGTGCCGCGATCGCGGCGAGCGAGCGGCTATAGAACCTTGACGTTTACCCGTAATCAAACACTCGCGGGCATCCTGCTCGCGTTATGATGCGAGCATGATAATGCGACGCGGCGGGGCGATCGTGGTTTACGGACCACAACAAGGCCGGAGCCGGGCCAATGACCTCCGCATCCCTCGTGTCTTTGTCCGCTGTGACGGATGGCGATGTGGTCACGATAGTGATCGAGACGCCGAGGGGCAGCCGCAACAAATACGACTACGATCCGGACGCCCTGGTGTTCCGCTTGAAGTCGGTGCTTCCGGAGGGCATGAGCTTCCCGTACGATTTCGGGTTCATCCCCGGGACTCTGGGCGAGGACGGCGATCCGCTCGATATCCTGGTGATGCTCGACAGCCCGGCGCCTCCGGGCATCATGCTGGAGGGGCGGCTGCTGGGTGCAATCGAGGCGCGTCAGCGAGAGGCGGGAAAAGACTGGAGGCGGAACGACCGGCTGCTCGCGGCGGCGGTGTATGCCCGGACGCACGCGCATATCAGCCGCCTGGAGGACTTGCGGCCTGGCCTGGTCGAGGAGATCTGCGAATTCTTTCGACAATACAACGCCTTGAACGGGCGGGAGTTCGAGCGTCTTGACCAGGTCGGACCAGAAGCGGCACGCCGGCTTGTCGAGCAAGGCGTGGCGGCATTTTCCAGGGCGAGAACCGGGGCGTGATGGTGCGGCGCCGGCGGCTCAGGCGCGTGCAGCGGTACTCCGACGAGGAATAGCCATCACGTGATTTTCCTTACCAACTTCGCCGACCAGGCGGTTATGCTGCCGCTGGTCTTTGCGCTGGCAATTGTGCTTGTCGTGCTCGGCTGGCCACGCGGCGCGGCGGCTTGGCTGCTTGCTGCAATCGCCACGCTCGCGACGATGCTGGTGCTGAAAGTGCTGGCCGTCGCTTGCGGGCCACCGGAGCTGCATAGCCCGAGCGGGCACACCGGCACAGCCGCCTTTGTTGTCGGCGGATTCGCCGCCCTGCTGGCGCGCCGGGCGGGTCGGGGCGCCTTTGCCGGTGCTGTTTGCCGGCGCTGTCGCGGCGTTGGTGATCGGCATGTCGCGTCTGGCGCTGGGGTTGCACACTTGGGTCGAGGTCACCGCCGGGGCGGTCATCGGCTGCGCCGGGGCGCTGGGCCTTTACTGGCTGGCTGGTCCTGTACCGTCGCGATTGACGTTCCGCTGGGTGGCGGCGACGGCGCTCTGCGTGCTGGTTGCGTTTCACGGTCTGCATCTCAATGCCGAGCCGCGTATCCGGTCCAGCGCCTTGCTCTGGGCCCTGCGCCTGGGGGTCTGCCGGGGCGCACCATCGGCTCTCGCGGCCCCGCCGCCGGGTCACGACTTGCGGCTCGGGCCGGCCAATGCCACCATCGCGGCCGCGCCGAACGGGAGCCGAAAGCGGGAAATGAAAATCGAGATCGAATACTGCGGCATGTGAGGCTACGAGCCGCGCGCCCGGCGGGCGCGAGAACTGATCCTGGAAAAGTCACCGCAGGCGGAGGTTGCCCTGCGCAAGAGCGGTGGCGGCGTATTCGAGATCCGCGTGGACGGCGACTTGCGCTTCTCCAAAAAGCAAACCGGTCGTTTTCCGACTGACGGCGAGGTGCAGGAAGTTCTTGGCTGACGCTGGTTACTGAGCCGCGTGCGTTTCCGGCATCTGCGCATCCGCCCAGATTTCATGGTCGGACGGAAGTGCCGTCTGGCCGAGCACCCAGCCTTCCCAGCGCGTGACCCATGCGTCTTCCGGTGCCGTATCGCTGCGTCCTCCGGCAAGCACGTTCAGCATACAGAGCACGCCCAGCACACAGTCGAACCGGTCCTCGCCCGCCTGGTCCGCTCCGAAACCATCCGCCAGCAATGCGGCGAGGGAGGGCGCGGGGCTGGCCCCCAGCCGCCGCATCACGGCATGTAGGGCATCGCGCAGTGCCATCCGGTCCTGTTGGCGGCGCTTGCTGCCGGTCAGTCGGAGGCCGAGTTGGCGTAGCGCCTCGGCCGGATAGGTCTCGGCGATTGCCACGACGCCGGGGGAGAGTAATTCCCGCAACGGGCCGGCAAAGGGCCATAGCCGGATCTGCCCGGTAACGAGTAGTGCCGGGATCAGCAGGTCGCGCCAAGCCGCGATCGCCGCCTTACCGGTCTGATTGGCGCCGAGCGTCCAGAACAGTGGCGCCCCGGCCGGGCGCTCGGCGGTGGCGCGGTCGCAGGCGCGAGACAGCGCCGCCGGGTTGGCAAGCCCGAGCGCTGCGGCATGCGTCGCGCGTGTCATCCCCCGCAGACCGCGGGCGGGATAGAACGGGCGCTCCGGCGTGATCTCGCTCAGGCTGACGCAGACGCGAAAGAAGTCAGGCGTGTCGCGTAGACGCGACAGGAAGGTCGGAAAGTCCGGATCGGGAAGAGCCGCGGCGTAGGCGCGAGGTAGGCCGATCGGGAAGTCAACGCCAAGCGCCACAGGCGCCTGAGCCGCCGCCGCGCGCAGCCGGTCCAGCAGTGTTGCCACGTTGCCCACGAGTTCGGGCTCCGCGATGGTCCATCCGATCTTGTCCGGACGGGCTATCGCGATCCAGCGCTTGCGCGCATCGGCGCTCCAGTCGGCATGCGCCGCGAGCGGGCGAAGCCCCGCGCTCACAGCGGGCGTTGCGCGCGTTCCAGCAGCCGGGAGAACAAACCGGGCTTCTTCTTCGGTTGCGCCGCCTGCGCTTGAGACTTGCTCTCCTTCTCCCGCGCCCGCGCCGCCGCCTTCTGTTCGCGCTCCTTGGTCTCGAGCCATTTCTCCAGGCTCATACCCGCCTTGGCAGCGCGCCTGGCTTCATAGGCGCGCTGGCCTTCGGTTAATGTCTTCGCGGTCTTCACTCGTCACCTCGGTCTGCTTGCTTGGGCCGGTTTGTCGCAGGGCGCGGGAGACGGGGCAAGTGTCGCAATCCCGGACTTGAATGAGTCAAATGGTTCGACATGCAGGGAGGCGACGGCGACGTTGCAGTTGGAGGTAAAGGGCGACAATTACGGTGGCGTGCGACAGGGCGAGGACAGATCGGCGGAGCCGCCCTGCTGGAGCTGCTCACGGTCAACCGCCCACCTGATCAGAGCTGCGTTGCTTGCGATATTAAGCTTAGTCTTGACCTGTGCTGCTATGCTGGCGGATGTTCGGTAGCTGATCTGCAGCTGCGCGGCAATTTCCGCCAGCGTTTTGCCTTGACCTAGCAGCGACAAGACCTCCAATTCACGACTTGATAGATTATGCAACGGATTCCCGGAACTTGCCCTCATTAACGCCAGCTTTTCCGCCATCGGTGCGGTCAGAAATAACCCGCCCGCACTGACCTTCTCTATCGCCTGCAGGATCGCTTCAGGATCGTCATTCTTGGTGATGTAGCCCCTCGCACCCGCTTCCAGGGCCCGGGCGGCGAAGGCGGGATCCTCGTACATGCTGAACACGATGATCTTTCGATCAGGCGCATGCGATATCAACGGCCCGAGCAGAGCAAGTCCGCTGCTGTCCGGTAACTTCAGGTCCAGGATGATGATATCCGGCGAAAATTCATGGGCGATGTGCAACCCATCGGCTGCTGTAGCCGCCTCTCGCACCTCCATGTTGCCGCTTCCTTGCAGCAAGCGAAGGCACCCCGCCCTGACGATTGGATGATCCTCAATCAACAGGATCCGCATGTGCCGGCTCCGCTATGGTTGTCCGTTCCTGCTCTGGGATTACAGCCTGCACAATGACGCCCGTCGGCTGAGTATTAGCGATTGTCAGCGTGCCGCCGAGCTGACGAACTCGCTCTGCCATGCCCAGCAAGCCGAACCCATAGCGGAAATTTCCTGGCAAACCTCTTCCGCTGTCCCGTACTGAAACAAACACGACCTTCTCCTTCCTCGCTCGCTTGGCGCTCGATGCGGACTCCGATCGCCGAGCCCTGTGCGTGCCTGATCGCGTTGGTTACACTCTCCTGCACGACCCGGTACAGCGTGAGGCCAAGCACTTCAGCCGGCTCATCGAAGTGCTGCGGTATGTCCAAGGACCAGCTGATAGAGGGATGCCTGGCCTGCCAGGCAGAGACCAACTGCCGCAACGCCTGAGTCAAACCCATTTGCTCTAGAACCAGCGGCCGTAAACGATCCAATATACGGTAGTTGAGCTTCTGAATTCCGTCCGTCAGCTCCGCGACGGACCGCGCGCGTGCGTGAGCCTCCGTGTCGCGCGGCACTGACCTCATGATGCATACGGCTTCCGCCCGGATCCCGAACAACGCAGGCCCAAACTCGTCATGGAGTTCCGTGGCCAATTGTTTGCGTTCCTGCTCCTGCACCGACAACAGCTTATCGACCAGAAGACGGTTATCCGAGGTGACTCGCTGTAGGGATCGCGCGAGATGGTTGAACTGCTGCCCAACGCGGGCGAGTTCCTTCAGCATGATTGGCGGTATCGGCCGATACTCTCCGCGCTCCAGCCGGTTGAAGCCGTCGGCTAGCAGCTGAACCGGACGAAGGGACCGTCGCACGGTCCATAACAGAGCGCCGACGATCAGCAGGCACAGGCCGACGAGAGCTGCCGAAAAAAGTGTCGCTTGCCTGACGATTTCGGTGATCTCGTCTGAAGGGTTCGACCGCAACCGAATTTGCCCAAGTGTATTCCCGCGTACGACGATCAGGACGATTTTTTCGACCGGAGGTGGTGCCAAGAGCTGCGTCAGCCACGGTCGCGACCGCGAGGGAGCCTCACCGATCCGCAAGCGGGTGCCATGCAGCAATTCCGCGTTGGAGGGGATCAGCTCGAACTGCACGTGCCGTACTCGCGGGAGGTCTTGCCTTAGCTGCTCAAAGGCAACGGTATCGCTGCTGGCATTGGCGACGTTGCGCAGCGCGGTCGTGAGGAGATCGTGCGCCAACCGCATGCTCGACGTTATCTCCGCTGCGATCTGGGCCTGTCCGTTCAATAGAATGGTCCCCAGCATGCCTACCAGGCCGAGAAAAAGGATGACGACCGGGATCATCACCAATTGGCCGCCAAGAGATCGCGGCCAAGTGCGGGGGTAACACTCCACGGGGTCGGCGCCATTCATGTTGGACCCAAATTGCATATTGTGCCTCAACTCGATCTCCATACGGATGATCCTCTTAGCTAAGATGTGGCGCAACCGGTTGTGTGCAGCAAACCTTGCGCAACGGGCATCGAATTCAGCGAAAGCGACGAGACGGCACTTTTTGCAAAAATTGCTGCACTTTTTGCAATAGACGGTGGGCGGCCGCCTTTGTACCTATGCCCACAGCGCGACGGAAATAGAGGTGGGGAGGCTCGCGAGTGAACCGTCCGGCGGCAGTTGGCTTTTTGGCGCTGCTGTTGCCGCAGTTCGTTCTCGCGCAGGCGACATCCCAGAGCACTGCGCCATCCCCGGATCAACCGGCGCAACAGCCGCCGCCCGCGCCGTCGGCCGCCGCCGCGCCGACGACCACCCTTCCACAGGTCAACGTTATCGGTGCCGCGCCACTGCTCGGCTCCGGCGTGGACCGCAACAAAGTTCCCGCGCAAAGCCAGGTGTTCACCAGCCAGGACTTATCGCTGACCGGTACGCCGGAGCTTCTGCAATCATTGCAGGATCAGGCGCAGGGCGTGCATCTGGACAACGCGGCCGGCAATCCGTACCAGCCGAATTTGACCTATCACGGCTTTTTAGCCTCGCCTTTGCAGGGCACTCCGGCAGGGATCGCGGTGTATGTGAACGGGGCGCAATTCAACAACCCGTTCGGTGATACCGTAAACTGGGATCTGATACCCGATCTCGCGATCGACCGGATCAACCTGGAGGGCGCCAACCCGGTATTCGGGCTTAACGCGCTCGGCGGAGCGTTGTCGGTGGACCTCAAGAACGGCTTCACTTATCACGGTGGCGAGCTTGACGTCTTCGGTGGCTCCTTCGGACAGATTGCCGGTGAGTTTCAATATGGTCATCAAAGTGGCAATACGGCAGTATACGTCGCAGGCTCCGGCCTGCATGAGAACGGCTGGCGCGATTTCCAGCAGTCTGGCCTAAAGCAGTTCTACGGCGATGTCGGCTGGCGTAGCGATCGCGCCGAGCTCCATTTCAACATCGACCTGGCGCAGACCAGCCTTAACGGCCCGGGCACGGTTCCGATAGAATTGCTGAATGCGGACCGAAGCGCGCAGTTTACCGGCCCGAACCTGATCGACAACAAATATATCCGTATAAACCTCAATGGCAACTTCTATATCACGGACACAACGTCGGTCCAGACGCTCGTTTACTATGATAATCTCCTTACGCGCGTCCTGAACGGCAACGCCTCTCCGCTGATCGCTTGCGGCGACGGGAATGCGTTCTTGTGCCAGTCGCCTGGCCTCATCGCAACGACCCTCAGCGGTACGCCAATTCCGGCTTTTCTGGGGGTAAGTGGTGTCTATGGCTCCGTCGCCCAGCAGACCACCAATACCAACGGTTACGGCACATCCGTTCAAGTGACCAACAGAACTCCGGTGTTCGGCCATCCGAACCAACTGGTTGCCGGGTTCAGCTTCGATGGCGCCGACACAATTTTCTCCGCCAATACCGCTGTTACGGGGTTCGACGTGCCGAGCCGGAATTCGGTCCCCCCGAGCTTCATCATTGATTTGGCCGACGGCTCGATCGCTCCGGTGCGCGCCGGTATTACGGATGCTTATTACGGAGCGTATTTCACCGATACGCTGGATCTGACCCGGGCGCTATCAGCCAACGTATCGGGACGCTTCAATGTCGCGCAGATTGACATTAAAGACCTGATCGGTACGTCACTTACCGGCAACCATAACTATGACCATTTCAACCCCGGCGTGGGCCTGACCTATAAGCTGCTGCCCGGCGTATCCTTATATGCAGGTTATGCCGTATCAAACCGGGCGCCGACGCCGGCGGAGCTGACCTGCTCCAACCCGTCCGCCCCATGCAGTCTGGCCAATTTCTTCACGGGCGATCCTGACCTGAAGCAGCCCGTAGCGCACTCGATCGAACTCGGAGTGCGTGGGCGCTTCACTCCCTATGAGAACGCCGGGTGGACTGGAACGTCAGCGGGTTCCGTACCAACGTGGACGACGACATCCTGTTCGCGCAAAGCGTGATTCTCGGCACGGGATTCTTCCAGAATGTCGGCACCACGCGCCGGCAGGGCGTTGATATCGGAGCCCGGCTAACGGCGCCGCGATGGCTTGCCTGGATCGACTACTCTTATACCGGCGCGACATTCCAAAACAGCTTCGTTGAATCGAGCCCGAACAATCCGGCCGCGGACGCGGCGGGCAACATCAACGTCCAGCCCGGCGATCGATTGCCGGGCATTCCCGCCAACCTGCTGAAGATCGGCGTTCAGTACAAGGTGACGGACAAATGGACGGTGGGAGCGATCGGAGTTGCTGCGAGCGGCCAATACCTGTTCGGAGATGAGGCGAATTTGACGAAGCAGCTGCCGGGCTATTTCGTGCTCAATCTGAACACAAAATATCAGATTACCAATAATGTCCAGGTCTTCGCCCTTATGCAGAACGCGTTCAACGAGAAGTATTACACGCTCGGCACGTTCTCTCCCACGACATCCGTCCCGATCGTACAGGTTCCCGGCGCCAGCAATCCACGCAGCTACAATATCGCAGCGCCCATCTCTGCGTTTGGCGGTGTGAAGATAACGTTCTGACCGTCTTTACGACGACCGCGCGAACGACGCTTGTCAGCGCACGTATATCTCGACCCGTGGTTGCGTTTCTCTCGGGCTGCTGCGTGCGCTGAGGCGGATGCGCTGGTCGGCAACTCCGTCGGTAATGAGGTCGCGCATGACGGAGAGGGCAAGCGATTGCGTCTTTTCGGCCGTCTTCACCTGTTCGGCGGGAGTGCCGGTGTCCGGGACCACGCTAACAACGTCGAAGCGTACGGTGGGATCGCGCAGCTGCGCCTGCTGCACCCCGTACCGCAGCACGGCGCGGTAGTCGGGCAGGGTGGTCGTGGCGCCGATCGTCAGCAGCGGCTTGCGGGTCTCCAATACCGGCGGCGTGGGCACGAAATTGGGTCCGGTCGCCGGGGCCGGCGCGAACGTCGTCTGGTCGATCAGCTTGCAGCCGGCCAATGCCAGCAGGGAGGCGAGTCCGGTTGCCAGTAAAGCAGAGCCGGTACGCGGGACAGCGGACGCTTGGCGCATCGTGCGGCTCCGTTGCGGGCGCGCAGGCTTGCAGGAAGGCGGGCCGGGGACAAGGTGAGGCGGCGGCGTGCGCTTTGGTCTTGCACGCCGTTTCTGGTAAGCTGCGCCGATGACCGCAGCAATGAAGCTCCCCGGGCGCATGACGGTCGCCGAGTTCCTGGCCTGGGACTCGCAGGACGGACGGCTCTGGCAACTTGTGGACGGCGAGCCCCAAGCGATGGCGCCCGCGAGCCGGACGCACGGGGCGATCCAGAGTGAGCTTGCGCGCCTGATCGGCAATCATTTGGCCGAGCAGAACAGCCAATGCAGTGTCGTGACCGCACCCGGCGTGGTGCCCCGCGTGCGCGCCGACTGGAACGTGCGCATCCCGGACTTATCGGTCACTTGCTCGGACTACCATACCGAGGAAGCGGTGCTGGGCAGTCCGGTGCTAGTGATCGAGATCCTCTCGCCTAGCAACGAGGCCGAGACGTGGACCAATGTCTGGGCCTATACGAGCATTCCCAGTGTGCAGGAGATCGTGGTCATCCGGACGGCCATGATCGCGGCCGAGTTATTGCGCTGCCAGCCCGATAATACATGGCCGGCACGGGCAATCCCCATCGGTGCGGAGGACGAGCTTGTGCTGGAAAGCATCGGGCTGCGCCTGTCGCTGCGATCGGTATACCGAACGACCAGGCTTGTGGCCGGATGACGCGGCCTTGTCGGCAGCCTGGAATAAATCGCTCTTCCGCTCCATCTTTGATGGGCGATTTCGCTCCCGATTATCCGGGTGAGTTCCAGGAGACCATCATGAGGATCTTCGTTGCTCTGTTGGCCGCGGCGCTCGTGGCCGCCAGCGGTCCGGCGCTGGCCAGGGGCTCGGGTTCGTTCGCCGGCGCTGGCGTCGGCCATGGCGGCGGCGCGCCGCAGCCGCTGATCAACGCGACGCAACGAGCACTGCAGGCACCGGGTTCGCGCGATTACTACCCGGGTCCGTTCGGCACATTCATGCATTGGCTGCACGGTGACGGGTCCGGCAGCGCAGATGCCGCGCGTCCTCACGTAGCGGTGCAGCCGCAAAGTAAGCCGAACGGTTAAGCGCGGCTCGCAAATCAAAACACCGATCCTTCGTCCTCTCGATCGTGCACTTGGCTGGCGCGCTCCTGTCTTGCGCCACCGAACCTGGAATTCAGCCCAAACCGGGCTTAATCCGTTCCGGCATGGACGCCATCCTCGTGGAACAGACTGACCAAACGCTACGATGAGACGCTTGCCGTCGATGCGGTTGATTTCGCCGTTCCGGCCGGTGCCACTGTCGGGTTGCTGGGCGGCAACGGAGCGGGCAAGACCACGACCATGGCCATGCTGCTTGGTTTGCTCATCCCGACCGCCGGCAAAATCCACGTGCTGGGCTTCGACATGGCAACGCGAGCGGTTCGCCGCGCTGGCCAGGATGAATTTCTCGTCACCCTATGTCGGCCTGCCGCAACGTCTAACGGTTACGCAAAATCTGCGCGTCTATGCACACCTGTATGGGGTGCCGCGGGTGGAGCGCCGCATTGCCGAATTGGCGGACGAATTGGACCTCACGCCGCTTCTCAAGCGGCGGGCGGGGCAGCTCTCGGCCGGTCAGAAAACCCGCGTGGCACTCGCGAAGGCGCTGATTAACCGCCCCGACGTGCTCCTGTTGGACGAGCCGACCGCGAGCCTCGATCCGGATACGGGCGATTGGGTACGCACCTGGCTGGAGCGCTATCGGGCCGAAAGCGGCTGCACAATCCTGCTTGCCTCGCACAACATGGCGGAAGTGGAGCGGCTTTGCTCGCACGTCCTGATGCTGAAGCAAGGGCGCATCGTCGATCGCGGCAGTCCCGCGGACTTGCTTGCCCGTTATGGGCGCGAGGATATGGAGGAGGTGTTTCTGGACATCGCCCGGGACCGCCGGCAGTCGGCCGAGGCCGAGGCATGAGGGCCTCGCCCGCCCGCCGCATCTGGGGGCTGTTGTATCGGCATCTTGCCCTTTATCGCGGCTCCTGGCCGCGGCTGCTGGAGCTGGCTTATTGGCCCGTGCTGCAAATGCTGATCTGGGGCTTCACGGCCAGTTTCGTCGCTGCGCGCATGGGCACCGGAGCGGCCGCTACGGCCAGCGCGGCGCTGCTGGGTGGTGTGCTGCTTTGGGAAGTGGCGTTGCGCAGCCAGATGGGGGTGGCCTTCAGTTTCATGGAGGAGATGTGGTCGCGCAATCTCGGCCAGATTTTCGTCTCCCCGCTGCGCCCCCGGGAGTTTGTGACGGCCCTCCTGATATTGTCGATCCTGCGAATGCTGGCCGGAGTGCTGCCGGCCATCGGCATTGCGTATCTCCTCTATGCATTCAACCTGTTCGCGTTCGGCCCGGTGCTGGTGCTGTTCTTCGCCAATCTGATCATCATGGGATGGTGGGTCGCGCTTGGCGTGGTGTCGCTGGTACTGCGCCACGGCGCCGGCGCCGAGTCGCTTGCCTGGTCACTGCTGTTTGGCGTGACGCCGTTTGCCGCCGTGTTCTACCCGGTGTCGGTCTTGCCTCACCCCATGCAAGTGGTCGCGGCGGCGGTGCCCGCCTCGCACGTTTTCGAAGGTATGCGCGCCGCATTGTTCAGCGGCACGATCCGCTGGGACCAGCTTGCTATCGCGTTTGCGCTGAATGCCGGCTGGATGGCGGCCGCCTGCGCCCTGTTTGCCCGCCAATTCCGCCAGGCGCGGCTTCGCGGCGCGCTGCTGAACGTGGGGGAGTGATAAGCTTAAGGGCTGGGCGCTCGGCAAATGCCTACGAATAGGTGCTGGCCGTGTACCGTCGAGAGGGGGGAATGCCCAGCTTCTCACGCCAGGGATTGTGCTGAACACGTTGGAATCGTTGCAGCACGGCCAGCCAGTAGTGCGGCGCTGGAGGATAACAGCATGGATTGGACAAACTGCCCCGACGTTGAGCGAGTCCCGGGCAAGGTGTCGGGCGCCTGGCTGGTGAAGGGCACCCGCATCCGGGCCGATGACGTGATCGCTAACGCGGCCGATTTCACGCCGGAGCAAATCGTGGCGGAGATTTACCCGAGCCTGCCGTTGGACAGGGCGAGGCGCATCATTGCCTATGCCAGCAAGCGAGCGAATGCGTCGAATCCTGCTTGACGAGAACATACCTGTCGGCGTCCGTGACCAGCTGTCCGGCTTTTCCATCACCACTGTCCCGGAAATGGGCTGGCAGGTTTCTCCAACGGTGCGTTGTTAGCCGCCGCCGAGCGGGCGGGCTTCGATGTATTAGTAACCGGCGACCAAAACATCCCGCATCAGAACGAACTGGATGGGATTAGGCTTGCCGTCGTGGTGCTCGATACGACGCACTGGCCGCCGATTCGTTCCAACCCGCAAGCAGTGCGCGACGCCATAGAGCGATCCATTCCGGGAAGCTACGCTACTGTAACCTTCCCGCGCCCAAAGCTTCGCCGCAGACCGCGTCCGAAAGTATGAGGCCGCAGGACCGGAGCACGCCCTTTGCACGTCAAAGCGGCGGCCAGCGCTTGTTGGCGTTCTTGATCTGCTCGCTCGTCATCGCCGGGGTGTCGCCGACTTGTGGCGGCTGGTCCGGGAGTAGGGCAGGAGACTGCCAGCAGTCTACCACGCCGAGGCTGCGCGTACAATAAGGCTCCAGCGGGGGCGGGGGCTCGGGTGGGCGGCAATATGACTTGCCTTCGTCCAGCCGAACGATCGAACAGTCCTTTCCCGTCAGGCCCGAATAGACCGTGTCGAACAGGCCACGATGCAGAATGGTGATGCTGGCGACCTCGCCGGCGCCGAAGCCGCCGATGAGATGTCCTGGATCGACGCCGCAGCCTCCCAGAAGTGAGAGCGCCAAGGCGGCGGAAACGCTTAGGACGACTTCCCCTCCCCTCGCGGGAGGGGATCGGAGAGGGGTCAATCCAAGAGTGCGTTTGTTTGAGCCTCTGCCCAAAGGCCTGCGCACGCGACGAGCCTCCATACCGCTGCTGGTCTGCCACAGATGCGTAAACGCCGCGTTTCCGGCCCGTCGCGGCCCCGCTGCGGTTTGCCCGGCCCGGCCGCTGCCGCTATGGTCCGGCCGCTTTCTGGGGAGTCGTTTCGTGCCCGACATCTTCGATGAGGTCGAGGAAGAACTCCGCGCCGAACGCGCGCGCCAGCTTCTGCAACGCTACGCCGGCCTCATTCTTGTTCTCGCCCTGCTCGTGGTCGGCGGCGTTGCGGCTTGGCGCGTTTATGACTGGTATTTGGCCAAGCAGGACGGGGCGGCCGCTTCGCTCTACATCGCCGCCCTGGAACAGCAACAGGCGGCCGGCACCGATGCCGGCCGGACGAAATCGACCGTCGAGCTACGGAAGCTCGCTGCGACGGCACCGGAGGGCTACCGCGACCTGGCCCGGCTGCAATCGGCGGCGATCCTGGCGAAGGACGGCAAGCTCGATCAGGCGCTGGGGCTTTGGAACGCGCTGGCCTCGGACAATTCGGCCGACCCGCTGCTGCGCCAGCTTGCAACCCTGCTCTGGACCCAGCACCAGATCGACGGCGGCGACCCGGCGGCGCTGCAAGCGCGGCTGCGACCGCTTGCCCAGCTGGACAGCCCGTGGCGAGCAGAAGCCGAAAAACAACTCGCCTTGCTCGATCTGCGCGAGAGCCGGACGGATGCCGCCAAGGCGACGCTGCGCGGGTTGGCCAATGACGCCACCGCACCGCGTGGCGTCCGCGGTCAGGCCAGCCTGCTGCTATCTCAGATCGGAGGCTGAAATCTCGTGAGCGAAACGCCGGCCGCCACGCGCGCCCGACCGGTTCTGTCCCGTCGCGGCGCACTGGCGGCACCCCTGGCGCTGACCGGCTGCGGATTGTTCAGCGGCGATTGGTTTGCCGAGAAGAAAGAAGCGATCCCCGGCAAACGCGAGCCGGTGCTGCAGTCGTCCGATGCTCTGGCAGTCGACCGGTCCGGGTCGAGGGTGGTGCTGCCCCCGCCCGTGCGCAACGCCGCCTGGCCTCAAGCCGGGGGCAATCCGGCGCATGATATGGGCCAGCTCGCTGCCCGCCCCGATCTATCTCTGACCTGGACGGCGAGCCTGGGCGATGGCGGCGGCTACCGCCAGAAGCTGCTGGCCCAGCCGGTCGTGGCGGGCGGGGTGGTTTACACGATGGATATTCGCGCCCTTGTCTCCGCTTTCGACCTCGCGACCGGGCGCAAGCTGTGGGATGTGCCCACGCGCCAGAAAGGGGACCGCGGCACGAATTTGGGCGGCGGGCTCGGGGTGGCGGACGGCGTTCTTTATGCGGTCAACGGGCTTGGCACCGTTACGGCGCTGGACGTGGCGCGCGGCACCGAGCGCTGGCGGACGGCGATCGGCGCGCCGGGACGCTCGCCGCCCACGATCTCTACCGGCCGCATCTTTGTCATCACGATCGAAGACCGGCTGATCGCGCTGGATCAGGGAAACGGCCGTCGGCTCTGGGATTATCAGGCGCAGAACGCAACCACCACACTGCTCGGCGAACCGGCGCCCGCGTTCTTCGCAGGCATTGTCGTCGCCGGGTTCGGCTCGGGCGAACTGACGGCCTTGCGCGCCGAGGGCGGCACGGTGATCTGGACCGACACGCTGGCCGCGCCGACCGGTGCCGCGGGACTTGCCGACATTGCTTCGATCCGAGGCAACCCGGCGATCAGCGGCGGACGCGTGTTTGCCGGCGGCATGGGTGGGATCGTGCTAGCCCTCGACCTCTATTCCGGCCGGCGGCTATGGCAAAAGTCGGTCGCGGTCGAAGACAGTCTCTGGATCGCCGGCGACTGGGTGTTCCTGGTGACGCTTGATCAGGTCATCGCCGCGCTCCGCGCCGATAGCGGTCGCGTCGCCTGGGCCGCGCCGCTGCCGCGCTACGAGAACCCAAAGAACAGCTCGGGCCCGCTGACCTGGTTCGGCCCGCTGCTCGCCGGGGACCGGCTGGTTGTCGCGGGCACGAGCGGCGAGGCGTTGGCCGTGAGCCCCTATACCGGGGAGATTCTGGGGCGCCAGAAGCTGCCGGCCGCGTCCGCCCCGGTGCAGCCCGCCATCGCCGACGGCACGCTGCTGCTGGTCGCGGAGGACGGGCGGCTGATGGCGCTACGCTAGCCAGTGCCGCGGAAAAAGCATGTTGCCGGTCGTCGTCATCGCTGGTCGGCCCAATGTCGGTAAGAGCACGCTGTTCAATCGCCTGGTCGGGCGGCGGTCGGCGCTGGTTTCCGATACGCCGGGCGTCACGCGCGACCGCAAGGAGGCCGAGGCGTCGTTGCGCGGGCGGCGAATGCTGCTTGTGGATACTGCGGGGCTGGACGAGGCACCGCCGGAATCGCTCTCCGGCCGGATGCATGCCTCCTCGGCAACGGCGGTCGCGCGAGCCGATCTCGTGGTGTTCGTAGTCGATGCCCGTGCGGGTGTCACAGCCGGCCGATCGGCATTTCGCACAATGGCTGCGGCGGCAGAGCCGTCCAGTGCTGCTGGTCGCCAATAAGGTCGAAGGCCGCACCGCCAATAGCGCCGCGTTCGACAGCTATGAGCTGGGCCTTGGCGCACCGGTTGCTGTTTCGGCCGAGCATGGGGATGGTGTTTCGGACTTGATGGCGGAGATCGCCGACCGGCTGGCTCCGCACGATCCGGACGGAACCGGGGCGACAGCCAAGCACTCGCTGAAGCTCGCTATCATCGGCCGGCCGAACGTCGGCAAATCGACGCTGCTGAACCGGCTGATCGGCGAGGAGCGGATGATCACGGGCGCGGAGCCCGGTCTCACGCGCGATGCGGTCGCAGTGACGCTGACGGATGCCGAGGGACGGCAGATCGAGCTTGTGGACACCGCCGGTTTGCGCAGGCGCGCCCGCATCGACGCGCCGCTGGAGAAGCTCTCCGTTGAGCGCAGCGATCGGCGCGTTGCGAATGGCGGAGCTGGTCGTGCTGACCGTGGATGCGTGCGATGGGCTGCACGAGCAGGATTTGCATCTCGCCCAACTGACCGAACGCGAGGGCCGGGCGTGCGTGATCGCGCTCAACAAATGGGACGCGGTGGCGGATCGTGCGGCTGCGCGGGCGGCGGTGCGGGACCGGCTGGAGACAAGCTTGGCGCAGCTGCGCGGGATCGAAGTCGTTCCGCTCTCGGCGCTGACCGGCGCGGGCGTGGACAGGCTGTTGCCGGCGGTATGGCGCGCTTACGAGGTTTGGAACAGGCGGGTGCCGACGGGCGAGCTGAACCGATGGTTCGAGCAGGCGCTGGAGCGGCATCCGCCGCCGCTGGTCGGCGGACGGCGGCTGAAACTGCGCTACATGCACTCAGGCCAAGGCACGTCCGCCCACCTTCGTTGCGTTCGGCACAAGGGCCGAGCGGCTGCCCGAGACGTATCAGCGTTACCTGGTTAATGGCCTGCGCGAGACGTTTCAGTTGCCGGGGACGCCGATCCGCTTGCAGCTTCGGGGAACGAAGAACCCCTTCGCGGGACCATAACGATTGCCGGAGCGTGGCTGCATGCCAATTCCCGTCATTATCGACTGCGACCCGGGCACCGATGACGCGCTGGCGCTGCTGCTTGCGTTTGGTTCGCCGGAGTTGGACCTGCGCCTGATCACGGTAGTCGGGGGGAATGTCGAGCTTGAGCACACGTTGGCGAATGCGCTCGCGCTGACGTCGCTGGCCGGAGTTTCGGTGCCGGTTTATGCCGGGGCCGAGCGGCCGTTACTGGGCAATTTCCTGACCAAGCGGGCGATTCACGGCGAAAACGGCCTTGGTGGCATCGTCCTGCCGCAAGGTGGTGCCCCGCGCCCGGGATTGCGGCTGACGTGATTCGCCGCACGCTGCGCGACAGTGCCGAGCCCGTCACGCTGGTCGGCATCGGCCCGGTGACCAATCTGGCGCTGGTGCTAGCGACGGAGCCCGCGCTCGCCGGCAAGGTCGCGCAAATCGTTCTGATGACGGGCGCTTGGGCCGAGGGCAACGTGACACCCGCCGCCGAGTTCAACGCGTTGAACGATCCTGAGGCGTTGGCGATCGTTTTGGCCTCGGGGCGGCCCGTTACGCTGGTAACGCTGGAACTGACCGCGCAGGCGCTGGCCACCAAAACGCGGATCGAGGCCCTTCGCCGCGCCGGCCTCGGCCGGTGCCTGAAAGTTGCTTGCGATATCAGGGATACGGTGCCGGCCACGGCGCGCCCGGGCGGTCTGGGCGCTGCCTTGCATGACCCCTGCGCCGTGGCCTGGCTGCTGCGCCCGTCCCTGTTCACTACGAGGCCGGCACGCGCTTCGGTGGATACGGGTTCGGGCGAGAGTCGGGGGCGGACGAACATCCATCGTTTCGGCGATCGGGCATCGCCGGCCAATGTCACGTTATTGGAAACGCTTGACGCCGATGGTTTCTTCGCGCTGTTGGCGGAACGGCTCGCGCGGCTGGCTTGAACGGAGTCAAATAATGGCGGGAGCAGCAGCGGCGCCAATCGCACGAATCTGGCGCGTGTTCTCAGTGCGTCCGCGACTGGTCGCCGGCTGCGTTTGCGGTGCCGTTGCGGCTGCTCTGCTGCCACCGACATTGGCGCCGGTCACGCGTTCCATACTGGCGTGGGATATCGGGGTGGTTGTTTATCTCGCCTCCGCCGCTCTGCTGTTCTCCACAGAACGCGCCAGCCGCATGGATTTGGACGCCGAGCGCCAGCAGGAGGGTGAGTGGACGATCTTCTCGCTGACGTCGCCGCGGCAGTGTTCAGCCTTGCCGCGATTTTCGGCGAGTTCGCCGGCGTGAAGGATTTGCCTGGCAGCCGCAAGAGTTTCCATATCGCGTTGGTCGCCGTGACGTTGTTTGCGTCATGGCTGATGATGCACGTCACCTTCGCCTTCCGTTACGCGCATGAATACTACGCACGAGACAATGGCGGGCCGGATTTCGACCGTGGGTTGGAATTCCCCGGCGAGACGCGGCCGGACTATCTCGATTTCGTCTATTTTTCGCTCGTGCTGGGAATGACGTTCCAGGTCAGCGACGTGCAGGTAAGGTCGCGCAAGCTGCGCCGCCTTGCGGCGCTGCACGGTTTGCTGAGCTTTGTCTTTAATACCGTAATCCTGGCGCTGACGGTGAATATCGCCGCCGGGATTATTTGAATGGTCTGTGCGGCGTCGGATTGAATTTGCAACCAGCTTGAGAGTGCCCGGCCGCGAGGTTACTGTCTCTGCACGCGGAGGGTGTGACGGGGTCAGTTCAGGCCCGGTATCGCCTCGCGGAGGGCCGGGCGATGCGGCAGCGGATTCTGGTCGTCGCCAAGGATATGGCGTTGCGTGGCCGGCTCGCGCGTGCGCTGAAGGGCGGCGGATACGGCGTCGAACTCGCGGAAAACGTCGCCCATGCGCGGCGCATCGGCCTGAAGGGGTTTGTCCTGTCGCTGGTTGCGGCGGACGGGCTTGGGCCGGAAACCAGGAAACTTTTGGACGAGCTGGAAACAAACAGCCGCCAAGCCGCTCCTGATTGCCAAGGACTGCGCTGGGGAAGCCGAGCCGGATAGTTTCCGATTCTCCGATGAAGCGGACCTGCTGGCCCGCGTCGCCGAGGCGTTGCGGCCGGTGCCCGAAACCGAGCGCCGGGGAGCCGGTGCTTCGCTTTGACCGATATCGGCTCGATATTGCCGGGTACGCGCTGACCGATGAGGCGGGGCGGGCGATCCCGCTCACCCGCGGCGAATTCAGCCTGTTGCGGGAATTCGTCCGCCGTCCGGGCCGTGTGCTGTCGCGCGATCAGTTGCTGAACAGCCTGGCCGGTCGGGACGCCGAGAGTTATGACCGCAGTGTTGATATGACGATGGTTCGGCTACGCCGGAAGATCGAAGTCGGACCAGAAACGGCCGAGCCTGATCGTCACCATTCCCGGACTTGGCTACAAATTCACGGCCAAAGTGACGGAGGCAGCGGTTGCCGAGCCGGTTAGTACGGAGAGCAAGCCAGAAGCCGTTACGCCTGTTCCGACCGCGCCGACTGCTCCCGAACGGCGGCAACTTACCATCATTCACGCCGCTCTGGCGGGCCCGGCATTGGTCGCGGCTCGGCACGATCCGGAAGATTTGGAACGAGTGCTTGCCGGGTTCCATGCACACTGCGAAGCGATCATCGTGCAGGCGGGCGGCACGATCGACCAATTGCTGAAGGATGGCGTTCTGGCCTATTTCGGCTATCCGCAAGCCGATGAGCACCAGGCGGAACGGGCGATCCGCGCAGCCCTGTTGATTGATCGAGACAACAGGACGGATCGAGAGCGGTCAGCCGGGGCGGCTGCAAGTCCGCATCGGCATTGCGACGGGGCTCGCGGTGGTTGGCGGTGACCGTGGCTCCCGCTTGGGGAGGCCGCGAGCATTGCGGCCGGGCTGGCGTGCGGGCCAGCCCGATACGATGCTGATCGCGGCCAGCACGCGGCGGCTGGTGGGCGGGCTGTTCGAGTGCCGCGCGCATGAGCCATTCCGGCTTGATGAGGCCGTCGAGCCGATCGAAACCTGGCACGTGACAGGCGAGGGCACGGCCGAGGGGCGGTTCGAGGCGCTTCGCGGGCATGGCGTTGTCCCCGCTGGTCGGGCGCGAGGAGGAGTTGGCGCTCCTGCTGCGCCGCTGGGAACAGGCCAAATCGGGTAGCGGCAAGGTGGTGCTGATCAGCGGCGAGCCGGGGATCGGCAAGTCGCGGTTACCCGCGCCTTGCAGGACGCGATTGCGGGGCAACCGCATATCGAGCTGCGCTTCTTCTGCTCGCCGCATCATCAGGACAGCGCGCTTTATCCGCACATCGCGCAAATGGAACATGCGGCCTGGATTCGCGCGCGAGGACACGGACGAAGCGAAGCTCAGCAAGCTGGATGCGGTGCTGGCGCAGTCCGACGCGAGCGATGAGACGGCGGCGCTAATCGCCGAATTGCTGTCGATAGAGACGGACCAGCGAGAGCGCTGCAGAAGATGATGCCACAAGCGCGGCGCGACCAGACAATGGCGGCGCTGCTCGCGCAGTTGACCGGGCTGGCGGCGCGCCAGCCAGTGCTGGTCATCTACGAGGATGTGCACTGGATTGACCCGTCCTCGCGCGAACTGCTCGATCGCGTCATCGCAGCACTGGAACGCCAACCGGTGCTGCTGCTGGGCACGTTCCGCCCGGAGTTCAAGCCGCCTTGGATCGAGCAGGCGTATGTCACGAGCCTTGCGCTGACGCGGTTAGACCGGCACGACACGACAGCGATGATCGCTGGCATTGCCGGCGACAACGCCTTGCCCGAGAAGATAGCGCAGGAAATCGGCGAGCGCACCGACGGCGTACCGCTGTTCATTGAGGAGGTGACGAAGGCGGTGGTGGAATCGGGGCCGCGGGCGACGGAGGCGCTTTCATCACTCCCGCACCCGGCGCTTGTTGTTCCAGCGACGCTAAAGGCTTCCCTGATTGCGCGCCTCGATCGCCTAGGGCCGGCGGCCCGGGACATGGCGCAAAAGGGCGCGGTCATTGGGCGAGAGTTCCGCTACGAGTTGATCGTCGCGATTGCCGACCGGCCGGAGCGGGAACTGCGCGAGTCTTTGGAGCGGCTGACCAGCGCGGGGCTTTTGTTCGCGCGCGGTACGCCGCCGGAAGCCACTTATCTGTTCAAGCACGCGCTCGTGCAGGACGCGGCGTATGGCACGCTGCTGAAGAGTCGAAGGCAAGATCTTCACGGGATGTTGGCGGAGGGGCTTGAACAACGGTTCCCAGAAATCGTTGACACTCAGCCGGAGCTGCTCGCGCATCATTACACCGAGGCAAAACAAACCGAGAAAGCTATCTCGCTTTGGCAAAAAGCGGGCAGCTTGGCGCTTAAGCGAGTGGCGCTCACCGAAGCAATCACCCACTTGAAAAACGGCATGGAGCTGGTGGTCTCTCTACCAGCTTCGGCGGAGCGCGACGGCGTGGAGCTGAACCTACGGAGCTTGTTGGGCCAGTCGTGGATTAGGCTCAGAGGCTGGCCAAGTCCAGAGGTTTGGGACAGCCTGCATCCCGCGCTTGCACTGGCGCATTCTCTGGGCTGCAACAATGCCCTGCTTCCGATATTCGAGGGACTGCACTCGAACGTGCTGGCCAGTGGACGGATTGCCGAATCGCTTGATTGGGTCAAGCAGATACAGGAGTCTGCCCAAACGTACAGGTGATCCGGCTCTCCTTTTGGTTGCGCACATTGCCGCTATGATCTCATATTTTTATTTCGGCGAGCTGATCGAGGCTCGGCAGCATGCAGACCAAATCATGGCGCTCTACAACGAAGAGCGCCATCGATATTTGGCGTATATCCTTACCCATGACCCAAAGACGGACGGTCTAGTTTTTCTGGCACGCTTGACCTGGATGCTTGGCTACCCGGATCAAGCCGTGAAGCATCAGTGACGCTATGGACGCCTATGCGCGCCAAGCTAGGGCATCCTTTCGACCTTGGATGGGCTTTGACATGGGCGCAATGGTATTCGATTACCTCCGCGAGCCAGAGGAGGAACTGAAGCGCGTTGAGGAGGCCAAGCGAGTGGGCGAGGAGAACAGCATCCCTTTCATCAGCTGCTGTCTGGCCCCCGCAACTCTGGGTGGCCTTGATCCGCAAGGCAAGATTGCTGAAGGAATGGCATCGCTTGCAGGCTGGCATTGCGGTCTACGAAGGAAGTGGCGGTAGATCGAGCCTTCCTTATAGTAAGTCGGTCATCGCAGAAGGAATGGCGCAGCTAGGTGATCTGGATGGTGCGCTGCGATCTTATTGAGCAGCATCCTCGAACAGATCGAGCGCCCAGGGTGGGAGGAGCGTCTCTACTATGCTGAAGTTCTCCGCATCAAAGGCCGGGTGCTCTCGCTTAAAGGCAACAGGGAAGGTGCGGAGCGCAATTACATCGCCTCGCTCGACTGGGCGCGCAATCAGCAAGCGAAATCATGGGAACTGCGCACCGCGACCAGCTATGCTCGGCTCATGCGCGAGCAGGGGCGGGTCAGGGAAGCCTTCGAATTGCTCGCGCCGATTTATGGCTGGTTCACGGAAGGTTTCGGAACGAAGGATTTGAAGGACGCGAAAGCGCTGCTGGACGAACTACGCGATCAAAGCGGGATCGCAGCCAGCGTGGCGTGAGAGGTTAAAGGCTACGCCGTATACCGTCAGCGGCTTTTATCACCCGCTCAGCCGCGCGACGAATTCTGACAAACCCGAAAGCCGTGCCGTCGCCGATCGCGCGGCGTGCAATACGGCGCGTACGGCCTCGGAGGCGCGGTCGAGATCGTCGTTGACCAGCACGTGATCGAACTCCCTGCAATGGCTGATCTCTTCACGCGCGCGCGCCATTCGCCTCGCAATCTCGGCTTGATCGTCGCCGCCGCGCGCGGACAGGCGCCGTTCCAGCGCCGTCAGTGAGGGGGGTAGCAGGAACACGCCAACCACGTCACAGGGAAGGGCGCTGCGAAGGCTCCGATAGCCTTGCCAGTCGATGTCAAAGACCATGTCGCGACCCCGGGCGAGTGCTGCCTCCACCGGGGCGCGCGGCGTGCCATAGCTGTCCCGGCCGAGCACGCGCGCCCATTCCAGGAACCCGCCGGCGGTCTTGATCGCTTCGAACTCCGCCTCGCTGCGGAACAGGTAATCGATGCCCTCGCGCTCACCCAAGCGTGGCTTGCGCGTCGTGACGCTGACCGACACGGACAAGCCGCTCTCACGGTCCAGCAGCGCACGCGCGATCGAACTCTTGCCGCCTCCCGACGGGCCGGCGAGCACCAGGCAGAGGCCGCGACGGGGTATTGCGGTCATTCGATATTCTGTACCTGCTCGCGCAACTGCTCGATCGCCGCCTTGAGCCGGAGCCCTGTCGCCGTCAAGGCGACCGAGGCGGACTTGCTGCACAGCGTGTTGGCCTCGCGGTTGAACTCCTGCACCAGGAAATCGAAGCGCCGGCCGATCGGTCCGGCCTCCGCCAGCAGCGCGCGGGCGGCGGAAAGATGGCTGGAAAGGCGATCGAGTTCTTCACGTACGTCGGTGCGCGCTGCCAACAACGCCACTTCCTGCGCGATCCGTTCCTCCGGCAACGCGGGCGCTTCCCGCAACAATGCCTGCAAATTCTCCAGCATGCGGGCGCGCTGGATCGCGGGCTGGTCGGCCGCTTCTCGTGCCGCCTGACGACGCACCTCGGCGATCTCGTCCAGCAGGTGTGACAATGCAAGCGCCAGCCGCTGACCTTCCGCGCGACGCGCCGCGACCAGCGCGGTCAGCGCCTGCTCGAATCCCGCGCGCAATGCGGATTCGTATGCCTCGATTTCGGCGGCGTCCTGCTCGGCGCCAACCGGCCGCAAGACGCCCGGCAGCGCGAGCAAGGCATCCGCGCGCGGCGGGGCGCTGCCGGGAATGCGCGCGTGCAGGTCCAAGGCGAGCGTCAGGGCTTGATCGAGCGCAGCAGTGTCCGGTTCCAGCCGTGCGGCTTGTTCGTGCCGGAGCGTGAGGTTCGCGCTGACATTGCCGCGTTTGAGTGCGCCCCCTGCTATCGAACGTAACGATGGCTCGATCGCCTCGGAGCCGGGTGGCAGGCGGAAGCGCAGGTCAAGGCCCCGCCCGTTCACGCTGCGCAATTCCCAGACCCAGGAGATGCCCCCGGTACGGCCTTCAGCGCGCGCGAAGCCGGTCATGGAGGCGAGTTGATGCGGCATCGGCGCCTTCTAGAGCAGGTCTGTCCCGCCCGGGAAGTTTAGCGCTGCTCCATACCACTCCTGCGTGCGGTATCCCTGCCGGAAAAGCGCCGAGCTAAGTAGCTGGCGCAAAGCGGCTCTGCCCCTGGCGCGCAGCGGGGCGAGCAAGTGTATCCTTCCGGTGACTGAATGATAGTTTTACTGGAACGCGGCCGACCGCAACCCTATCCGTTGTTGATCGGGGCCGGTAAAGAGCCCCATGAAGGGGAGCGTGCTGCCGGCACTCAGGGCTCGGCAGCCGCGCCTGATTCCAGGCTGCCCCGCCCTTTGGACTGGACGATGTCGGCTGCTTCCGGCGACCCGATGCTAGCGGGGACACCCCGCGCCACAACCGCCAGAGCCCGATTTGCGCGCCGGTCCTGGGGTTTCCGGTCCAGCAATCGCATTGATACGCCACAGCATCGTCCTCCGCGCCGCCGTCTCGGCGAGGCCGTGCTGCACGCGCCCCAGACATTACGTGCGCTCGTTCGCGCCGACGAAGTCTGGCTGGTGGTCCTGGCTGCGTTGATCGGGGCAGCGGCGGGGGTTCTGGTCTTTGTCATGACGGGCATCGCGCAGATCGCGCATGTGCTGCTGTTCGGCATTGACATGGACCAACATCTCAGCGCGACGGCGCGGCTCGGCCTGATTCGGACGGTCGTTGTGCCACCGCTCGGAGGGGTGTTGCTGGGCCTGCTCGGCCTGCTCATCGCCCGCCTGAAGCTTCGCCGCGCCACCGACCCGATCGAGGCAAACGCGCTCTACGGCGGGCGCATGTCGCTGAACGACAGCCTGCTTGTGGTTTTGCAGACGCTGATTTCCAACGGTTTCGGCGCCTCAATCGGGCTGGAGGCCGGCTATACGCAAATCGCCTCGGGACTGGCCTCCCGGATCGGCCGCAGCTTCCGCGTGCGCCGGAGCGATCTGCGCCTGCTGGTCGGTTGCGGCGCCGCGGGCGCCATCGCGAGCGCCTTCAACGCGCCGCTGACCGGCGCCTTTTACGGTTTCGAGCTGATCATCGGCACATACACGCTCGGCACGTTCGCGCCGGTGGCGGCGGCTTCGATCTCCGCCGTGCTGGTGCTGAACGCGCTCGGCCACGCGCCGTTCGATCTCACACTGGCGATCCCGTCGCTGTTTCCGGCGAACTACCCCGCCATCCTGGTGCTGGGAGCGTTTTGCGCCCTGATCGGCATCGCCGTGATGCGTGCGGTCACGCTGGTTGAGGATCTGTTCCGCAAGAGCGGCATCCCCGCTTGGCTCCGCCCAACCGTGGGGGGCGTCGTGGTGGCTCTGCTCGCCCTGGTCACTCCCGCGGTCCTGTCCTCGGGCCACGGCGCCATCGGCATGGTGATCAACGCCAATTATGCGCTGATCTGGGTCGCCTGCCTTGTGGTGCTCAAATCGGTCGCCTCGGCCGTGTCGATCGGCTCCGGGTTTCGCGGCGGCCTGTTCTTCGCCTCGCTGTTCCTGGGCTCGATCGTCGGCAAGCTGTTCGCGCTCGTGCAAATGGCGATCATGCCCGCGCACGCGGTGCCGATGGTGGCGTCCGCTGTCGTCGGCATGAGCGCGATGGCGGTGGCGATTATCGGCGGGCCGATGACGATGGGCTTTCTCGCCTTGGAGTCAACCGGAAGCCTGCCGCTAACGATCGCGGTGCTGGGCGCCTGCGTGGTCTCGTCGCTGACTGTCCGGCGCATCTTCGGCTATTCCTTCGCGACCTGGCGTTTCCACCTGCGCGGTGAGGTGATCCGCAGCGCCGTCGATATCGGCTGGATGCGGAGCTTGACCGTGGGGCGCATGATGCGCCGGGAAGTGCGCACGGTGCGCGCCGAGATGCCGCTGAGCGTATTCCGCCGCGACTTTCCGCTGGGCTCGACGACGCGCGTGGTGGCGATCGACGAGGCGGACCGCTATGCCGGGATCGTCCAGGTGCCAGAAGCGCACGCCGACGAGGCGGACGGGCAGAAGGTGGAGGACGTGGTCCACGGCGCGGACGCAATGCTGCTGCCGCAAATGACCATCAAGGAAGCGGTGAGCATGTTCGAGACGGCCGAAAGCGACGCGCTGGCGGTGGTGGACGGGGCTGAGACGAAGCACGTCATCGGCCTGCTGACCGAGCAGCACGCCTTGCGCCGCTACAGCGAAGAACTCGACCGGCGCCGGCGGGAGTTGTCGGGCGAGTAGTAGAGACGGGAGGCTACCCCAAGGCCGCCTGTACTCTTCCGCACGATCTCCGCGAAGCTCGCCGCGTCATCATAGGCGATCGCCGCCAGCACCTTGCGGTCGATCTCGATGCCCGCCTTCTTTAGCCCGTCGATAAACCGGCTGTACGTCAGCCCGTGCTCGCGCACGGCGGCATTGATCCGCTGGATCCACAGCCCCCGGAAATCGCGCTTCTTATTGCGCCGGTCGCGATAGGCATATTGCAGCGACTTCTCCAGCCGCCCCAGGGCGATCCGGTAGTTGGTGGACGACCGGCCGACGAAGCCTTTGGACTGCGCCAGAACCTTCTTATGACGCGCATGCGCCGTAACGCCGCGCTTGACCCGGGCCATACCGCGCTACTCCCTTAATTGATTCCGTAGGGCGCCCATTGCTTGATGGTGCGCGCGTCCATCGGCGTCAGCGTCTGCATGCGGCGGTTGGAACGCTTGGCCTTCTGCGTCCGCGCAGACAGATTGTGCCGCTTTAGCCCCGGCCCGGCCTTCACCTTGCCGGTGGCGGTGATCTTGAATCGCTTCTTAACCGAAGACTTGGTCTTCACCTTGGGCATTTCGCTCTCCTTCTCGCCGGGTAGGCGCCCCGTCCGGGACGCGCGACGCGGCCGGGCATGCCCTCAGGCCCGGCGCGCGGTCAGGGCGCGGCATATAACGGCGGCGGTCGGGGCGCGCAAGGGCGTGCAACGGCCCCGGTCAGCGGTCCGAGCATTTCTATCAATGCGCCAGCACGATCCGCCCAACACTCGTTCCGGCGCGCGGGTCGATCAGCACAATCCGATCGGGTCCACCACCCTGCAACTGAATCGCGAGCCGATCGCCGACTGCGGCGATCCCGCCGATATGCGTGCCGGCCGGCTCGTTCAGCGTCGCCGCAAACGGTGGTCCCGCCCCGGCATTCTCCGGCGTGCTCGCGCGCTTGACGATGGTCGCAATCAGCACGGCGCTCCCTGCCAGGATCAGGATCGCCATCGCGATCGTCAGCACCTGGAGCCCCCGCATTCTCGCCCCCAGCTTCTCTCGTCGGCATTCGCCCGCCGCGCTATCTCCTAGCGCATGCAAGACCCGGCCCCTATCCGGCTGCAGGCAGGACGCGAAGCCGCCGGCCAGCGCGTGGACCGGTTCGTGGCGGAGCGCATCGGCACAATCTCACGCTCGCGCGTCAAGTCGCTGATCGAGGCGGGGCAGCTCCGGCGAGACGGGGTGGTGGTGGTCGATGCATCCGAGCCGGTGCGCGCGGGGGCCGCGTATATCCTGAGCGTGCCGCCGGTCCAGCCCGCACAGCCCGTTCCGCAGCAAATCCCGCTCACCATTCTGTATGAGGACGCGGATCTTATCGTCATCGACAAGCCAGCCGGCCTGGTCGTCCATCCCGCGCCCGGAAACGAGGACGGAACGCTGGTCAATGCGCTACTCGCCCATTGTGCCGGCACGCTTGCCAGCATCGGCGGGGAGCGCAGGCCCGGGATCGTACACCGGCTGGACAAGGACACGTCCGGCGTGATGGTGGTCGCGAAGAACGAGCAGGCCATGCTCGGGCTCTCGGCAGCGTTCGCCGCGCGCGACCTCGACCGGGCCTATGTCGCACTTTGCTGGGGCGTGCCTTCCCCCGCCGAGGGCGCGATCGAAGCTGCGATTGGTCGCGACCCGCGCGACCGTAAGCGCATGGCGATCCGCGCCCGGGGCGGCGGGAAGCCGGCGCGAACGCTCTACCGGACCATCCGGACCTGGAGCGCCGCAGTGTCGAAGCTTGAATGCAGGCTGGAAACCGGACGGACGCACCAGATCCGGGTCCATCTGGCGAGCAAGGGGCATCCGCTGGTCGGCGATCCGGTGTACCTTCGCCGCATCCCTCCCGGGGCGCGCGTCTTTTCCGGCGAACTCGGGCGCCAGCTGCTCGACTTCCCGCGGCAGGCCTTGCATGCCGGCAGACTTGGCTTCGCTCATCCCCGAACCGGCCGAAGCATATCCTTCGCGACACCGCTGCCCGACGACATGGCGACGCCTGATCGGGCTGCTCGATCGTGCGGTGCGTCTGCCACAAGTCTGACATGATGCGTCAGCAATCTTGACAGGACTAATCCAGTCCTGTATATCGATACCCGTCCGCGCGAGCCGGCAAGTTCGCCCGGGTGCGGCGTCCGGCCGAAGCTGCTGAAACAGGGCTGAGGCCGGGACGTAACATTCTTGCCAGCCCGATGGACTAATCTTCAGTCCGCGGCGTTGCAGCCTGTGCCAGACTGGGCAGGCGTGGAAAACGCCGACCAGACGAAAGGAGCCTGACGTGGCCTCTGCCGTCCTCAACATCGCCCCGGAAGGGAACCTATCGCGGTATCTCCAGGAGATCCGCAAATTCCCGATGCTGTCGCCCGAGGAAGAACTGGACCTCGCCCGCCGCTGGCGTGACCACCAGGATATGGAAGCGGCACATAAGCTTGTCACGTCACATCTGCGGCTCGTCGCCAAGATCGCGATGGGCTATCGCGGGTACGGCCTGCCGGTCGGCGAACTGATCAGCGAAGGCAACGTAGGCATGATGCAGGCGGTCCGGCGCTTCGATCCGGATCGTGGCTTCCGCTTGGCGACCTACGCGATGTGGTGGATCCGCGCGGCAATCCAGGAATATATCCTGCATAGCTGGTCGCTGGTGAAGATGGGCACGACGGCCGCGCAGAAGAAGCTGTTTTTCAACCTCCGTCGGCTCAAGGGGCAAATGCAGGCGATCGAGGATGGCGACCTGAAGCCCGAACAGGTAGCCAAGATCGCGCGCATGCTGGACGTGCCCGAACAGGACGTGGTGAGCATGAATCGCCGGCTGGCCGCCCCCGATCACAGCTTGAATGCACCTGTCCGCAGCGACAGCGAGGGCGAGTGGCAGGACTGGCTGGTTGACGAAACGGAAAGCCAGGAATCGGCTATTGCCGAGCGGGAGGAGCTGACCGGGCGCAAGGCGCTTCTATCCAGCGCGCTGAAAACCCTGAACGAGCGCGAGCGCCATATCCTGATCGAACGCCGGCTTAAGGATAACCCGACAACGCTCGAGGAGTTGTCGCAGCAATACGGCATCTCCCGCGAGCGCGTTCGTCAGATTGAGGTGCGGGCGTTCGAGAAGCTGCAAAAGGCGATGAAGGCGCAGATCGCCGAACGGCGGCTGCAATCGGCCGCTCCCGCCCGTCAGTCCTCCGAGATGGGCGTCGCCTGATCCCGCGGGTCGAAGGTCCATTCTTCCAGTAGATGCGCGCGGCGAGCCCGCAGGCGGCGCGCTCGCGCCGTGCTGCCGGCATCGAGCAGCAAGCGCGCGGCAAGGGGGGCGACTTGCGCCACCAGCCATCCCAGCGCTGCGGCGGTCCAGACCGTCGTTAATACCCGCGGCTCGCTAAGGCAGGTGAGTGCGTCCGCAAGCGAGTGACCCGTGGACCAGAAGCTTCGGGTCGGCTGCATTGCCCCAGCGAGCGCAAACAAGGCCACGCAGCGCGCGGTTGGCCGGCCCGGTTCGCGATCAAACAAAGCGGCGCCGATCGCAGGCGCGAGCATGGCTGCCAAGAGGAGTGCCAGTCCCGGCAGCAGCATGGACAGGGCGCCGCAGAGCAATCCTTGCAGCCATAATAGCGACCCCGAGCGATCGGCCGCCGCAGTTCCGGTGACCGCTGCCGCTCGTTTCGGTCATCCGCCAATCCATGCGATCCCGAGTGCTGCCGCAAGCGCGGCGATGCCCAAGGCCGCTGCGGCCTCCTGGCCGAAGCGCGCTGCAAGCTGCGCGCGCTGGCCGGAACCGGCTTCAATCGCGGTGAGGTCCGCCTCGATGCGCGCGAGCTCCCGGCCGGCCCGTTCAGCTTCGCGACAGTCGGCGGCGCGATGGGCGGGATCCTGCGCGCGGGCAAGCATGGGCCCGAGCTGACCGGCCTCGGCGAGACGGCCAAGATCGCTCACCAGTGCGGCGCGCCGCGCTTGGCTACGCCATGATCTGGAGAGCGACCCGGCCCAAGCCGCGGCGATCCATTTCGCCAACTCGGGAAGCGGCGCCGGATGCAAGCGATCTTGCAGTCTGGCCAGCAATTGCAACGTGGCGAGTTGCGCCACCTCCGGGTCTTCCGACCCCGCAGTGGCGGCGGCTTCCCTCTCGTCGCGTTTCTCGGAGCGCGCAGTCACGAACGCGCCTATATGTGCATCGACCAGTCGATCGGCATTGCGCGGCAGGCGATCGGCAATGCGCTCAAACGCGGGCAGTAGCTCATTCAGCGAAGAGACTGATTGTCCCGCCAGCGACGCGCTCAGGCATGGTGCGAGCGGATGGAGCATGGAAAGCAGTCGCGGAACGCCACCGGCGACGCCGCGGAGCTGCAACCAGGCGCGCGCCTGACGTGCGAACAAGCGCATCGCCGCCACATCGCATCGGTGCGGTCTTAGCGCGGCCCACGTAGCTACGATTTCAGCGGCGACCGCTTCGACGAGCCGGTCTGCACTCTCCCGTGCTTCGGCATTGGAAGCTGCAAGGGCGGAGCCCAGCCCGTCGGGCCAGAAGCCGTAAGACTTCCAGAAGAGCGGCGCCATCGGATCAAGGATCGCCACGGCTGCCGTCACCAAGGCTGCGTCCGCACCCGACTGGCCGGAACTCCCGGTTGCCCGAGTTGCACGCGTTGCGTCCTCGAGCCGCGCGGCGAGCGTCGCGTCACCCAGGTCGCGGCGGAGCCACTGGTCTACGGCACCGGTGCGAAGAGCTCGCACGCCGGCATCTGGCGCCGTGCCGATCGCGTAAGCCAGCGACCGCGCGTTCCATCGAGCCGTTCCGGTTAGCTCCAGCGCCTGCCGGGCGCGTCGCGGCGGACGCGCTGCGACCCGTCGGGCGCGCGCGGCAGCCGGGTCGAGCAACAAGGAAGGCGTCGGACGGTGCTCAGGGTCATCGGCCAGCATGCCATGCACAAGATCCGCAGTGGCGAGCGGCAGACGCGCCCCGCTGGTCAGCGCTTCGTAGCAGCCAACGTCCAGCTTGCGCTGCACAACTTCCGGCGCAGCGAGATCGGCGAGCGGCGTCCGACCGGTCGCCAGGATCAGCAACAGCACGCCGAGAGCATAAACGTCGTCGGCGATGCTCCCTTCGCCGCGCCCCGCCGCAACACACATGGCCGAGTAGGGCGGCTCGCAAATCGCCGGCTGATGCGTGGCCGGTGGTGCCGACCATGCCGGGCCAAGCACGACCGGTTGGCCGGCCCCGGCCTGGAAAACGTTGTCTGGCCGGATGGCCCGGTGCGTGAGCTTGCGCACGGCAAGCTCTTCCAGCGCAAGGGCTGCGGGCTTTAGTACCAGGTTGAGCAGATCGGCTTCCGACCAAGGGCGCACCGCGTTGGCGAGGGAGCGGCCCGCCGGCGCGGGATAGACGACGTAATGGAACTCACCCGCCGGACCATGCGCGACCGGCCAGAGCACACTCGGAACCGGCCCAGCGGCCAATATTCCCGGCAACTGGGCGCGCGGAAGCAGGGCCTTGCTGCTTTGCAGCGCAATCCACCCGCCTTGCCCGGTTTTGTGCTCCGCTGCGGCGAATGCCGGCGGACCGGCGCCCAGACCAGCGATCGGCTGGCCGAGATCGACGGCGTATGCGCCGATTTTGATGACGCGCGGGTCTTTTGCCGGGCTCGCCATGACGGGGTGCAGCCTGAGCGGTAAAGGTAAGCAAACTGCAAACCGCTCAGGGCCATCAGCGTTCGAATGGGTCCGCGACCAGGATCGTGTCGTCGCGCTCGGGGCTGGTCGAAAGGAGTGTCACCGGCGCTTGCGTCAGTTCCTCGATCCGGCGGACGTATTTGACAGCCTGCGCAGGTAGTTCGGCCCAGGAGCGAGCGCCGCGCGTCGATCCTGACCAACCCTTCATTGTCTCATACTCGGGCTCCGCAGCAGCCTGCGCGCCCGGCGCAGCCGGAAGGTGGCGGAACGCCTCGCCGCGAATGCGATAGCCGGTGCAGATCCTGAGTTCCGGCAGGCCGTCCAGCACGTCAAGCTTGGTCAGCGCTAAACCCTGAACGCCACCCACTTTGACGGCTTGGCGTACCAGGGCCGCATCGAACCAGCCACAACGCCGCCGCCGTCCCGTCACGGTGCCGAATTCGTGCCCGCGATCGCCCAGCAGTTCTCCGGTTCGGTCCTTCAGTTCGGTCGGGAACGGCCCCGCACCGACCCGCGTGGCGTAAGCCTTGGCAATGCCGAGGACGAAACCGACCGCGGCCGGCCCGAGTCCGGCGCCCGCCGCCGCCGTTGCCGCAACCGTGTTGCTGCTGGTCACGAACGGGTAGGTTCCGTGATCCACGTCCAGCATCACCGCCTGAGCGCCTTCGAACAGGATGCGCGTGCCGGCTCGACGCGCTTCGTCCAGCCTTTCCCAGACCGGTTCGGCAAAGGGCAGGATCTTGGGCGCCAGCGCCAGCAATTGCTCCAGCAACCCGGCCTTCTTGAAGGTGGGTGCGCCGAGCCCGGCAAGCAGGGTGTTATGATGCAGCAGCAATTCGTCGAGCTTCATCGCGACCGTATCCGGCTCGGCCAGGTCGGCCAATCGGATCGCGCGGCGGGCAACCTTGTCCTCATAGGCGGGACCGATGCCGCGCCCCGTAGTGCCGATCTTCCGCTCCCCCCTTGCCGTCTCGCGCGCCCGGTCGATCGCCTGGTGAACCGGCAAAATCAGCACCGTGTTCTCGGCAATGCGGAGCGTTTCCGGCGTAACTCGCAAGCCCTGCCGGCCGACGCGAGCGATTTCCGCCAGCAGCGCCTCCGGGTCCACGACCACGCCGTTGCCGATGATCCCAAGCTTGCCGCGAACCAGGCCGGAGGGCAGCAGCGACAGCTTATAGGTCTCTTCGCCGACCACCAGCGTGTGGCCGGCATTGTGGCCGCCCTGGAAGCGCACGACGATATCGGCCCGGCTGGCGAGCCAGTCCACCACCTTGCCTTTGCCCTCGTCGCCCCATTGCGCGCCGATCACGGCGACATTCGCCATGCAGCTCTCCCGTCAATCAGTCATTATTGTTGTCAAGCGAAACGGCCGAGCCGCCACGGAGTAGGTGCGTACAGGCGAGGCGGCGGGCTTCTGTTTCGGGGTTCGAATCCTGTTGCAATCCCGCAATCGTGGCATAACCAAGCCGGCGGAGCTGCGCCGCCTCGATCGGGTCGCTATCGTAGGGTACATAAAGACGTGGTCGCGGCCGCGTGGCGGGCGCTGCCCGCAGAATCGCGTCCGGATACAGTGTGAGCCCGGTTGCCGGCTCCGATTCCCCACAGAGGTAGCGGCCCCCGCGCCCCAGTTCTTCATGCCGGCCCGGGGCGAAGATCGTGACCGCCACGCCGGTATGATAGCGCAGGCCGCGGAACTCGATCGGGTCAACGGTCAGCCGCAGGCTCGGCGCGCGCACGCGGATCGCATCGATCGTTATTGCCAGGCGATCCGCGAGATCGCGGGCGGCGCGTGGCAACGCGGCGCTGCCGAGTGCCGCGAGGGCACGGTCTGCGGGACCGGCGGCGAGCAGCAGGTCGGTCAGCGTCGGCGCGAGCGGCCCGCCATTCCGGGCGACCGCGGCCGTGTCCTTCCGGTCGAGGGCACGGGCGAGCGCGGTGCGTGCGGAGCCGAGAATGCCGGCCTCGTCCAGCAGGACCGGAGCTAACGTAGGCAGCGTCAGGTCGAAGCTCACGCGCGTCAAACCGGCAGCCGCCAACGCCTCGGCTCCGACCAGAACCATCTCCGCGTCGGCTTCCGGCAGGTCGCTGCCGATCAGTTCGATACCCGCCTGCGCGATCTGCCGATCCGGCGCGATCTGCGTTCCGCGCACACGAACGCACTGTCCCGCATAGGACAGGCGCAGCGGCCGCGCAGCACCGCGCAGACGGGTGACGGCAATGCGCGCGATCTGCGGCGTCGTGTCCGCGCGCAACCCCATCATCCGCTGCGAAATCGGGGTCCATGAGCCGGAACGTCTGCTCGGCGACCGCAGCACCCGAGCCACCCAGCAGTGTGTCCTCGAACTCAAGCAGCGGGGGTTTTACCCGCTGGTAGCCGTGCGCGGCGAAAACCTCGGTCAATGCCTCAACGGCCGCTGCCTCGGTCTCGGCCTCGGGCGGCAGCAGGTCGCGCAGCCCCGCCGGCAGCAGGGCCGGATTGTTCGGTAGATCGTCGGTCATCGGGAGGATGAGGTAACAGCCTTCGGACGGCAGAGGAACAGACGGCTTCGCCCGCGCGCGAGCCGGCGAGGAGGCGCGGTCGGAGGGCCTCGACGCCGGTGCGGACGACTATCTTACGAAACCGTTTTCGGCTCGCGAGCTGCTGTCCCGCGTCGGGGCAAATCTCGCAATGGCGCGGATGCGCCAGGAAATCGGCGATGCGCTGCGGGCTCGCACGGCCGAGCTTGAGACGGTCTTGGAGACCGTCCCCGTGAGCGTCTGGTTCACGTCCGATCCCGACGCGCGGTATGTACAGGGCACCGGGCGGCTGCAAAACTCCTTCGCATGCCGTTGTCGGCGAACCCGTCTCTGTCCGCGCCGGAACCGGAGCGTCCCGGTCACTTTCATGTGCGGCGCGACGGCAAGGAGATCACTTCGGCGCAGCTTCCGCTGCAACGGGCAGCGCGCGGGCAAGATGTATCGGATGAGGAGCTGGAGATCCGCTTCAACGACGGCTCTTGGCTTGCCGTGTTGTTTGAGGCTCACCCGATTTATGGACCTGGCGGGGCCGTCGTGGGGGCGATCTGCGCCGGCACCGACGTGACCGAGCGGAAAATGGCCGAGGCCGCGCTACAGCATGTAAACGAGCAATTGGAAAAGCGGGTGGAGGATCGCACGCGGGAGCTTCGTGAAGCCAATACGCGTCTTGTCGAGGAAATGGCGGAGCGCGAACGCGCCGAGGAGAGCTTGCGCCAGAGCCAGAAGATGGAAGCGGTCGGCCAGCTCACGGGCGGTCTGGCACATGATTTCAACAACCTGCTAACTGGAATCATTGGTAACCTTGAGCTGCTGCAAGCGCGCGCAGCTCAGGGCCGCATCAATGATCTTCTCCGCTACGTTGCCGCCGCGCGGGGCGCTGCGGACCGGGCAGCCGCCCTGACCCATCGCTTGTTGGCCTTTTCGCGGCGGCAAACGTTGGAGCCGAAGGCCGTCAACGCGAACCGGCTGATCGGCGGCATGGAGGAACTGGTCCGCCGGACGATTGGCCCGGCAATCGAACTCGAAGTGGTTAAGGCCGGAGGCCTCTGGACGACGTTGTGCGACCCGAACCAGCTCGAGAATGCGCTGTTGAACCTATGCATCAACGCGCGCGACGCGATGCCCGATGGCGGTCGGCTGACGATCGAAACCGAGAACGCGTCCCTTGATCTCCGTTCCGCACGCCAACGGGAGATTGCGGCAGGGCAGTATGTGGGCATCTACGTCACCGACACCGGGGTTGGCATGCCCCCGGAAGTGGTCGCACGCGCGTTCGATCCGTTCTTTACCACCAAGCCCTTGGGAGAGGGTACCGGCTTGGGATTGTCCATGACCTACGGATTTGCGCGCCAGAGCGGGGGCCAAGTCCGCATTTACAGCGAGGTCGGGCGCGGCACCTCCGTCAAGCTCTACCTGCCCCGCCATCATGCCGCCGAGACGGTTGATGATGCGGCGTATGGCGCGACGATGGTCGACCTTCGCGCGCATGACAACGAGACCGTGCTCGTCGTCGACGACGAGCCGACCATTCGCGTGCTGGTTATGGAGGTTTTGGATGAGCTTGGTTACACCGCGATTGAAGCCGAGGACGGATCATCGGGCCTGCGTTTCTTGGCAACCGCGCCACGCATTGACCTGCTGATCACCGATGTCGGGCTCCCGGGCGGAATGAATGGCCGCCAACTCGCCGATGCGGCGCGAGTGGATCGGCCGGACCTCAAAGTGCTCTTCATTACCGGATATGCGGAGAATGCCGTGTTCGGCAACGGCCTGTTGGAAAGGGGGATGCAAGTGATCGCCAAGCCGTTCGCCATGGAGGTATTGGCCACGCGCATCCGAGTCATGATCACCGGCGAGTGAGAGATCAGACCTCGCGAGGTCCGCCGATCAAGCCGCCTGCGTGCCGCGCAGTGCGCGTAACGCCGCAACCGGCTCGCGGTCGATCACCTTCAGCAGCGTTCGCGCCGCAGGCTCCATGATGAACCGGTTCTGCTCCCAATTGCGCAGTGTTGCGACCGGGATGCCGAGCAAGGCTGCGAACTCGGTCTGCGTCATGCCCAGCTTCTTCCGAACAAGCCGCGGCAACACCGGTCGCTCGAATGGCGGCGTCTGATCCGGGTTTTCGTGGTCCTCGAGCATGTGCCGGTGAATGTCCGCTTCCGTGGTCTCGGCCATCCGGCGCTTGAATTTCGCCTGCTCATCCGCGGATCGGCGAGACGCGCCGGCCTTGATTTCCTCGAGTGTCATGCGAGTGACTGCCACGGAGGCCCGTTCCTTCCTGTTTGGCATACTACGCGTTACGCGTAGGCCAGGCAAGTCGCTCGATCTTCGCATTTACCGGATAGTCACGTGCATCGCCCAGCATGCGCTGGTGCTGTTCGATTCGCTGCCATTTCTGCTCGGCTTCCTGCCGGTGACGCTTGGCGGGTTCTTCGCCATTGGTAGGGTCGCCGGAGATCGCGCGGCGCTGCTGTGGGTCGTCGTAACCAGCCTGTTCTTTTACGGTTGGTGGGATTCGCGGTTTGTCCCGCTGCTCGCCGGTTCCATCCTCGTGAATTATGCACTCGGACGGCGCATCGCCGGTCTCGCTCCGGTCAGACCCCGTTCCGCGCGCCATTGGTTCCTGGCTGGCGTCGCCCTCAATCTCGCTCTGCTCGGCTGGTGCAAATACGTGGGATTCCTGGCGGGCATTGCCGCCGCCCTTGTCGGCCGACCGGCGCCTTTGCTGCAGGTGGCGCTGCCGCTGGCGATCAGCTTTTTTACGTTCCAGCAGATCATGTTTCTCGCCGACAGCATGAACCGGCCCGGTGCCGGCCGCACCGGTCTGCTGCCCTACGCGGCGTGCGTCAGCTTCTTCCCGCATCTGATTGCCGGCCCGATCGTCCGGCCATCGGAGATCGTCCCGCAACTGACCGCTCCGGGCCTGGCCGTCGCACGGTCGGAGGCGCTTGCCGACGGGCTGATGATCGTCCTGCTCGGGCTGGCGAAGAAAGTCGTTCTCGCGGATACGTTCGCGCAGTTCAGCGACCCGGGCTTCGCCGCCGCCGCGCACGGCGTGAAGCTGACGTTCTTCGAGGCGTGGTGCGCAGCGGCCGCATACGCCTTGCAGATTTACTTCGACTTCTCCGGCTACTCGGATATTGCGATCGGGCTCGCACGCATGATGAATGTGCGGTTCCCGTTGAATTTCAGAAGCCCTTACCAGTCATGCGACATCAGTGATTTCTGGCGTCGCTGGCACATCACGCTCGGCCTGTTCCTGCGCGACTTCGTCTATATCCCGCTCGGGGGCAACCGGCGGGGAGAGTTGCGCCGGTGCGTGAACCTGTTGGCCACGATGCTGCTGGGCGGGCTTTGGCACGGTGCGGCATGGAGCTTCGTCCTGTGGGGCGGGCTGCACGGGTTGTTTCTGGTGCTCCATGCCGCATGGCAGCGGCTCGGGAAGCCGCTTCCGGTGATTGTCGCGCGTGCGTTGACGCTGCTTGTGGTCGTGGTCGCCTGGGTGCCGTTCCGCGCCGACGGGCTGCCGGCTGCCTGGATCGTGCTACGCGGCATGGCCGGGCTAAACGGCATTGCCTTGCCGCAAATGATTCTGGAATGGATGCCTTGGCTCGGGTTTATTGCCCGCCCCGTGGCGGCGCTGCCGAATCTGGCCGACGGACGAACGCTTAGTCTGCCTGAGGCGCTGCTTTGCCTCGGCCTTGGATGGGCGATCGTGCTCTTGGTCCCACATCTGCACGCGCTAACCTCGCGGGCGCGCGGCTTTGCCCTGACGGCCGGCTTCGCCTTCACGGTGCAAGCCTTGGTCTTCGCCCCGGCCGCCGTGCCGTTCGTCTATTTCCGGTTCTGATGCGCCGGATCGCGCTCGCCTGTTTCGGTTCCTTGCTGCTCTACGCCGGCCTGTTCGGCTTCATCCTCGATCGGCCGCTGACCTATGACGAGCTGAGCCGGCAAATGCAGCAGAAGCTTTCACTCGGAACCGCCATGCCCGGTCCGAAGCTGGTCATTCTGGCCGGTTCCAACGCGCCCTATTCGCATCGATGCGAGGTGATCGGCAAGCTGCTCGGCATGCCCTGCGTGAACGGCGGGATCGCCGTCGGGATCGGGCTCGATACCTTGCTCGGCCGCTGGCGCGCCGTGCTGCGGCCGGGTGACGTCGTTTACTTGCCGATGGAGGAAGCGCAGTACACCCGCTCGCGGCTCGCAACCGATGTGGGGCCGGATGGCGCGGTGATGTTCCGCCACGACTGGCGCGCGCTCGCCGCGCTTCCGCCGGATCGCTGGGCTGGGGCGGCTTTCGCCTTCGATCTGCGCTTTGCGGCCATGGCGGTCATCGAACACCTGCTTCTCGCGGCGCATTTTCGCGATCCACGCGCCGCTTCTGAGGGCGGCACAAATGCCTGGGGCGATCATGTCGGCCATACCGTAGCGCTGGCAGCCGCAAGCCGGGTCGCTCTCGCGCAGGCCACTCCGGCGCGCGCGCGCCCTGAGGACATCCGCACCGGCTACGGCACGGTCCTGATCGCCGAATTCCTGCAATGGTCCCGCACGCATGGCGTGCGCGCGGTCGGCGGCCTGCCGACCGAGTTCGCCGATGCACCGATGCGGGACGATACGCGAGAAGCAATCCGCGCAGTTTACGTGGCAAACGGCGCCGGTTTCGTCGAACTCCCGAACCGGAGCTTGTATGCCCGCGACAGCTTTTTCGATACGCCCGATCACCTGTCCGAACCCTGGCAGATCGTCCATTCCGTAGCCGTGGCTCAGGCCCTGGCACCGCTACTCGGGCGGCGCGTCGCGCGTGACGCAACCGCGCCTGTGGAAAACGCGACCGGAACGGCGCCCGAGATGGTTAAGCGGAGGCTATCGGATCTTCGCCTGTGAGAAGTGGCGCCACGAAGCCGGCGATCGCCGTGATCGATTCCTCGGCCGTCTCTACATGCGGCGCATGCCGGGCGGACAGCAGAACCGTCCGCACCAGTCCCGGCAACAGCCGCTCCGCCAGAAGCGCATGCGCCTCGGTCCCGTACGGATCGTCTCGCCCCTGCAGAATAAGGATCGGAACCCGTATGTGCGCGACTTCGGCACGAAGGTCGAATTCGGTGCGGAACCGAGGATTGAGCCAAGACTCGGCCCAGCCGCGGAACGCCACGTCCACGTGCGTGTGATAGCGCGCCAACCTCTCCCGCAAGGCGCCTGCATGATAGTCGCGGCTGATCGCGGCGATGCTTTGCACCGACAGCTGCTCGACGAAGAAATGCGGCGCGATCAGCACCAGCCCGCGCACGCGCGGATCGTCATGCATCCCGGCGTAGGCGGCCGCGATCGACGCACCGTCGGAATGTCCCACCAGCACGACCCGGCGCACGCGCGCCGCGTCCAGCACGCGCGGCAGGACCTCGCGCGCCTCGCGCTGCATATAGTCAAGCGGACGCGGCAGCGAGGCTGGATCGGACCTTCCGTAACCGAAGCGGGAATAGGCGAAAACGCCGCAGCCGGTCGCGGCGGCAAGACTGGCGGGGAAGTCGCGCCACAATGCAACCGATCCGAGACCCTCGTGCAGCAGGACGAGGGTCGGAGCTGTGTCCGGTGCGGGTCCCCACCAGCCGGCCTCCAGCGAGCCGTCGTCCAAGCTGATGCGGCTCGCCCGGAAAGCTGGCGGGCCGTCTTCAGGTTGCACTGCTCGCAGTCTCGATTTCTACCTCCGCCGTGGCCGCGCCGGGCACCGGCGCGGTGGTTTCGGCGAGTTGGCGCAAGGCCTGGCTGGCACGCCGCAGCGCAACCGATCTCTGGCTGTCGGGCTCGAGCGCGAACAGTACGACCGAGCGCCCCGCCACCTGGTACTCCTCGCCGGTCTGCAAGGTCAGCTGGCCCTCCGCTTCGGGCGTGTTCGTGTCAAGTAGCCGCCGCCAGCGCGAGCCTCCAACCACTTCGGGAAGGCAAAACGGCACCACCTCGTGATACGCGTTCAACACGAGTAGCGCGGTCGCATCCATGGACGGCCGTTTCACACCCGTGGCTTGCGAGCGGCCATCGAGCAGCATGCCGATGCAGCGGGCATTGGCGTCGTTCCACTGCTCGTCGGTCATATCGACAGCCTCCGGCGTGAGCCAGTGGACGTCCTTCACGTCAAAATCGGGATTGTACTCGCCAGTCAGGAACCTGCTTCGGCGCAATATCGGAAACGCCTGACGCATGGCGATCAGCTTGCGCACGAAATCCACTTGCTGGCGACCGAAGCTGTCGATCTCCCAGTTCACCCAGCTTATCTCGTTATCCTGGCAATAGGCGTTGTTGTTGCCCTGCTGCGTTCGGCCGAACTCGTCGCCCGCGAGCAGCATGGGCGTTCCCTGCGACAGCAGCAGGGTGGCCAGGAAATTCCGCTTCTGCCGGTCGCGCAGGTCGAGGATGTCGTCATCGTCTGTCGGACCTTCGACGCCACAATTCCAGGAAAGGTTGTCGTCGGTGCCGTCGCGATTGTCCTCGCCGTTCGCCTCATTGTGCTTTTCGTTGTAGGACACGAGATCATGCAGCGTGAATCCGTCATGCGCGGTCACGAAGTTGACGCTTGCCCAGGGCTTTCGGCCACGGCGATTGAATGCATCGGCCGACGCCGCCAGCCGGGTAGCCAGTTCCGGAAGCTTGCCTTCGTCGCCCTTCCAGAAAGCGCGAACGGTGTTGCGGAACTTGTCGTTCCACTCCGCCCAGCCCGGCGGAAAGCCGCCGACCTGATAGCCGCCCGGCCCGATGTCCCATGGCTCGGCAATCAGTTTGACGTGAGACAAGACTGGATCTTGCAGACAGGAATCCAGGAACCCGCCGCCTTCATCAAAGCCGTATGGCTCGCGCGCAAGAATTGTCGCTAGGTCGAACCGGAACCCGTCCACCTGCATCTCGGTTGCCCAATACCGTAGCGAATCGGTGACCATCTGCAACACGCGCGGGTGGCTCAGGTTCAGCGTGTTTCCGGTGCCGGTATCGTTAATGTAGTATCGCGGCTGATCCGGCAGCAGGCGGTAATAGGAAGCGTTGTCGATGCCACGGAACGAGAGTGTCGGTCCGAGTTCGCTGCCTTCGGCCGTGTGATTGTACACGACGTCAAGGATCACTTCGAGACCTGCGTCGTGCAGACCCGCGACCATCTCCTTGAATTCGGAGGAGACGAAAGCCGGCACTGCCGAGTAACTCGGGCTCGGGAGCGAAAAAGCCGATCGTGTTGTAGCCCCAGTAGTTGGTCAGGCCCTTATCGAGCAGGTGGGAATTGGCGACATAGTCGTGGACGGGCAGCAACTCGACAGAGGTGACACCGAGCGAGCGAATGTAGTCGATGACTTCCTTGTGCCCCAAGCCCGAGAATGTCCCACGCAGATGTTCGGGAACGGCGGGATGCTGCATCGTAAACCCGCGCACGTGCAGCTCGTAGATGATGGTTCTGTCCCAAGGCACTTCCGGTGTGCGCACCCGGCCCCAGGTAAAAGCCGGGTCGATCACGCGACATTTCGGAACGAAGGGTGCGCTGTCGCGCGTATCGAAAGTCAGATCGTCGCCTTCGGCACCGATCGTGTAGCCGAAGCATGCGTGATCCCAGACCAACTCTCCGACATGCGCTTTCGCGTACGGATCCAGCACTAGCTTATTCGGATTGAACCGGTGTCCCGCTTCGGGTTCGTACGGGCCATGCACACGGTAGCCGTAGATCGTGCCCGAGCGTGCGTCGGGCAGGTAGCCATGAAAGCGCTCATTGGTGTACTCCGGAAGCTCGATGCGCTCCAACTCCTTTTCGCCTCTCTCGTCGAACAGGCAAAGTTCCACTTTGTTGGCGTGGGCGGAGAACAGAGAGAAATTGACCCCTAGACCATCCCATGTCGCACCGGGCGGATCGGGCAAGCCTTCGCTGATGCGGGATTTGAGGATCGAGGGGGGCATGGGCGGTCCTTCCGCGCTGTTGTCGAGCGTAGTCCGAACGTCCATTCCCGCCGTCCGCCGCCCTGTCGCGCAAGACAAGATTTCGCGCAGGCAGCGCTTCGGAGCGCACCGAGCGGGCAACTGCTCGCCCGCTGGCCTTGCGTCCTTTGGCTCACTGCGTGAAAACCGGTCGGGAAACGCAAGTTCAGGAGACCCGGATGCGCAGCGCCGTTATTGTCTCGACCGCCCGCACCCCGATCGGCAAGGCCTATCGCGGCGCGTTCAATGACACCCAGGCCCAGGCGCTCGGCGGACACGTTATCGCGGAGGCTGTCAAACGGGCCGGAATCGCACCGGACGAGGTGGACGACGTAGTGATGGGCGCCGCGCTACAGCAAGGCAGCACGGGCTACAACATCGCTCGCCAGTCCGCGATGCGGGCCGGTCTGCCGGACAGCGTGGCGGGGATGTCGGTCGATCGGCAATGCGCCTCGGGGCTCATGGGCATCGCCACCGCCGCCAAGCAGATCATCGATGACGGCATGCGGATCACCGTGGGCGGCGGACTGGAATTCGTCTCGCTCGTGCAGAACGAGCATCGCAACGCCTATCGCGCGCAGGATCCGGAACTGGTCGCGCAGATCCCGCAGCTCTATATGACCATGATCGAGACGGCGGAGATCGTTGCCGACCGCTACAACATCTCCCGCGAGGCGCAGGACGAATACTCGCTCCGTTCGCAGCAGCGCACCGCGGCCGCGCAGCAGGCCGGACGCTTCGACGACGAAATCGTGGCACTGCCAACTACCATGCTGGTGGCCGACAAGGCGACCGGTGAGACCGCGCCCAAGAAGGTTTCGCTAGCGCGCGACGAAGGCAATCGGCCGGACACGAACCTGGAGGGTCTGAGCGGGCTCAAGCCCGTCTTCAAGGATGGCCAGCGCGTGAAGCAAGGCAAGTACATCACGGCCGGCAATGCCTCACAGCTTTCCGATGGCGCTTCGGCGGCCGTCCTGATGGAGGAAAAGGAAGCCGAACGGCGCGGGCTGACGCCGCTCGGCGTCTATCGCGGCATCGCCGTGGCCGGCTGCAATCCGGATGAAATGGGCATCGGCCCCATTTTCGCCGTGCCGAAACTGTTGGAGCGGCATGGGCTGAAGGTGGACGATATCGATCTCTGGGAACTGAACGAGGCGTTCGCCTGCCAAGTGATCTACTGCCGCGACCGGCTGGGTATTCCGCAAGAGAAACTGAACGTCAACGGCGGCGCGATCGCGATCGGCCATCCGTACGGGATGTCCGGTGCGCGCATGGTGGGCCACGCGCTGATCGAGGGGAAGCGTCGCGGCGCCAAGCGCGTCGTGATCACGATGTGCGTGGGCGGCGGCATGGGCGCGGCGGGGCTGTTCGAGGTGGCGTGAAGCGGCGACTGGGGAATACCAAGCGCGCTGTCGCTTGAGCGCTTCGGATTGCCGCCATGACGCCTTGCCGGTGTGTCCCCCACCTCACCCCGGCCCTCTCCGCCCCCGAGGGCGGAGAGGGAGAAGAGGCGTGAGCTGCCCCTCTCTGCCCCCGTTTGGGGGCGGAGAGGCTGGGTGAGGTGGGGGCTGGCCCAGGTCGTTACGTAATTTAGCTCACGTATTTAGCCCTGGGCGCATAGGCGTTCGTTCTGGCGGGCACAGCCTGGGCTTATTCAACCGCGGCTCGCGGCATCCGCGTCGTTCGCAAGATCGCTGAGCAGCTGGAAGAACCCGGCGGACTGGCCGATGAAGAGCCCGTCCTTGGTGAAGGCGTTAACGGTGGCGACGGCGCCTCCCTCCCTGTCCGATGTCGGGCGAATGATCGAGACGCGGGGGAACTTCCGGTTCAGGAACGGCGTCGGCTCCGGCATGATCAGATTGGTCTGGAAGGTCTCGCCGCCGAACGGCGCGGCATTCAAGTTCGGGAATACAAGCTTCGAATTGGTCGGGTCGGTCAGAGGCGCCAGCGGCGTCGAAACGGCGTTGCCGGCCTTGTCGTGCCAGGTCTGGAAATGTGAGGTCTCCGTCGGTCCGATGCTGATCAGGATGCGCAGCACCTCCGGGTCGCTGACTTTCTGCGCCAGCGTGGGATAGAGGCTGCTGCCGCCCTGCTCGATGAAGCAGAAATGGAATGCCGCGGTATTGGCGATGGCCTGAATGTGACCCTTGGGATTGAGGTCGGCGTCGCTGCGCGGGATTGCGGGGAACTGCCCGGCGAAGAGGCTGGGAACGGCCTGCGGAAAGGTGAAGTTCGGGTCCAGATCCGGGTTGTGGTTTGTGTCGCGGTAGCGGGTCCAGAAACTGGTATCGACGGTGAGCTGCATCAAGTTTGTTAGCCGGCCGATCTGGTTGGCGCCCTTCGCGGCGCTGCTCGGCAGGGTGCGGAATTGATCCAGATTGACCGGTTCCGCGCCGCGCGACTTCAGATACGCGTTTATGAACGCCGCGTGGCTGAACTCGTCGTCGGTATTGTCGTGGATGTATTGCGGCATGTCCGCATCGAGGTTCGACAGCGCAGCCGTGTATTCGGCGCTGCCGCCGGTGGGCAGGCCCGGCAACTGCTTGTCCTGGGTGCCGCCCAGTTCCGCGTACTGCAACCAGAGATCGCTCTCGATTGTCTCAACAGCAGCAAGAAACTGCAGGATCGCCGCGTCCCCTTGGCTTAGCGAGCCGCCGCTGGACTGGCCAAACGCGGGCAGGCCGCCCGCCAGCATGCCGACGCCGACGGTTGCGCCGCCTGCCGCCATCTGCTGCATGAACAGGCGTCTATCGGCGCGGCGCTTGGTCTCGTTGTTCGTATCTTTTAACACGTGTTTTCTCCGTATCCGCTACAGTGTTCGTCACGTTGCAACCCAGCCGGGCTATGGACTGCTTGGCGAAACGGCGCGCCCGGCCGCCTGCTCGCCGAGCGGCGAGCACAGCGCGCCGATCAGCTTCGAGGGCGAGCGCTAGGCGGTGTTCGCGGTGATGCTGCCGAACAGGCCGTGCGCCTCGTTCTGCACGCCGGCGGTAAAGAACAGCGCCTTGGGGTCGCCGCCGATACCACCGCCGCCCGGGAGGATCGACCACAGGTCGCCGATGGCGATCGGTTTGCCGTCGGCGCCCCGCAGCGCGCCGTCGAAGTGATCGGTCTTCAGGTTAAACGCATTGATCGTGCCTGACCCGAAATTGCCCACCAGCAGATCGCCCGCGAGCGCACCGAAGCTTTGCGGCGCGATCGCCAAGCCCCAGGGCGAGTTCAGCGGGCCGCCTGAGGCGACGCGTTGGAGCAAATGGCCTTGCAGGTCGTATTCATCGACAAACCCGTGATGCGCGCCGGCAACGTCGTCGTGCTTTGCGGTATCCTGTAACGCGAACGTCACGAACAGCTTGCCGTCGAGCACCTGCACGTTGAACGGCGCATAGCCCTTGGGCAGGTTGGGATCGGTGAACTGTTTGATCAGATTGAAGTTCTTGTCGTAAACATCCACCGTCCCGTGGCGGAAATTTGCCGCGTACAGCGTGGGGCCATCTTTGGAGTTCGCAATCGCCAGTCCCTTATAGACGGCGCCCGTACCCTGCGCTTCGGACCCATCTGCGGGATTGTGCGATTCATCGACCGCAATCACCGATTGTGTGCCGGCGGCTTTGTTCCAGCCCGAGATCGTGCCGTCCTCGGTCGCGAACAGGAACAAGGCCGGCGAGCCGTCCGACAGTGTAAACGCACCGTGCGCTGCGAAGCTGTTGAACGCCTGCCCTGTCGGCGCCGCCGTGCCAGGCTTCTGCCCGGGCGGCACAGCGATAGTGACCGGCGGGATAGCGTTGAGAGTCACGCTCTGGCCGTTCACGGCGTAGATGCTGGCGAATCCCGAGTTGTTTTCCGAGATCCAGAGCGGGCCGCCCGGAGGGTGCGATACGCCCCAGGGATTGACCAGGTTGGGATCGGTCTTCGGGGCGCCCACTGACGCATCGGAGCCGACCAGCTTGGTTTCGGTGAAACTGAGCTTCTCCGACATGCCAAGTGAGGCTGTAACATCCGAGGCCGATACCAGTGATCCGTCTTGCGAAGCATTGGTTGCCACAACGAGTCCTCCCTATCGGACATGCATGCCGCCGGAGACCGGCGTCCGTGCAGGGAGGACGCGAGAGTGAGCCGGGTATTCCCGGGGCTCGGAAAGTTTCAGGTACGAGCGCCAGCCCGAATTTGATCCACGATCCGATCAATCGTGTGATCGGGCAGCGCGGCGACCACGGCGTAGCCCAGCCCGGACTCGATCCAGGCGCAGCTGTTGAGCTGCCCCTGGCTCACATCGGCCTGTGGCGCATGTAGATCGGGCGACATCGGACGCATCAGCACCGAAAGCCGGTCTCCCGCGTCGTCGCCGTACATGAGCAGCGCCGCCGCGCCACCGTGCTCAGTGGCCAGCAGCCGTCCGCCGATCAGGTGATAGCCCAAGCCGGACAGATCCGGAGGTGAGACGTGACGTTTGAGGCGACCGGACAGCCAGCTTGACAGATGCGCGACATCTCCGGCCGAGACTTCGACCGCGTGATGGTTGTCAGGTGCATACACGATATGGCTGGTCAGCGCCTGCTGCTCCAGGAGCGACATCGCGTATTGCACACGGCTCTGCTTCGGTTGCCAGTGCAGCGCCCAGCCCGCGGCGCCGCCGACCCCCAATGCCAGCAGCACCGCTGCAGCCATGCGCCACGGGGCCGGGCGCCTGCGGTGACGCTCCTCCAGAATGCGCGCCAGAGCGAGCCGGGACGGCACGGGCTCGCTCGCACGCGCCGCGAACGCGGCCCGCAATGCCTGCCGCTGGACCTGGTAAGCCGCAACCAATTGCGCGGCTTCGGCATCGGTCTCCAGACGACGGGCCACCTCGTCCCGCTCGGCCGGCGGAAGCTGGCCATCAACGAAAGCGTGCAGGTCGTCGCTGCTGACCGGCTGTGGGCCGCTCACTTGACCCTCCTCAGCACGCCACGGGGTTCCCCGTCCATGATTTGCCGCAGCCGCTCTCTTGCCCGTGCCAGACGCGACATGACCGTGCCGATCGGAATATCCAGGACGCCGGCAACTTGCGCATAAGACATATCCTCGACCGTCACGAGCAGCAGCACGCTGCGTTGCTCCTCGGACAGCATGTCCAGCGCGCGTAAAACGTCCTGCGTGTGCAAATGATCTTCCTGCCTGGCCCGAACCTCCAGCGCCACGTCGTTCACTTCTTCGACCGGTTCGGGCCGGCCGCGCACCTTGGCCTTACGCATCCTGCTGACGAACAGGTTGTGCATGATCGCGAACAGCCAGGCGCGTATGTCCGCGTCGGCACGGTGCGTGTGGAGCTGGTCGAGCGCACGGACCAGACAGTCATGCACAAGATCATCAACGTCTTGACGTTCGCGCAGCAGCGCCGATGCGTAGCGCCGCAACGCAGGGATACAGGCTTCCATCGCCGACAGCGCGCCGGGCATAACCGTCACCGTCGCCTCTCGGCGCGCGCGGATCGTCGGTTCCGGCCGGCACTCATCCGAGTCCGCACGCCATAGCTGCCCTACTCTCGCGCACCGCATGCAGCCAAGCCCCCGAACTCGGTCGGGAAGCCTGACGCTCTGACGCGCGGTTTTATTCCAACTCTCCCGGCTTAGCCGCGTCAATGGCTGATTCGTGACATCGCAAACCACAAGGTCACGCAGGAATAAGAGATACGCGTGCGGCGTCTTTGCTGTCATCGCCGCGCCGATGACGGTGAAAAGGCGATAGCCGCCCTAAAGGAGAGACCGCCCGTGATTGCGCCGCTCTTCTGTCAACCCAGGACAACCCGCAGACAAGTTGGGCACGCCGTCGCCGTGACCGGTTTGCTGCTGGCAATTCTGGTCGGATCAGTTGGTGCTCGCGCGCAAGATGCCGGGAATGGAAAGGCACTATTCGCGTCGATTTGTGCCGCCTGCCATACGGCGAAACCCAATCGGAACCTGATCGGGCCGAGCCTGTTCGGCGTCGTGAACCGGCCATCCGGCCATGTGCCCGGATTCCGCTATTCGGACGCGAACCGGAGATCCGGACTAACCTGGAACGTAAGCACGCTCGATATCTATCTGACCGCGCCCCGCAAACTCGTGCCGGGGACGCTGATGACCTATCCGGGCCTCAAGAATGCGAAGCAGCGCGCCGACGTAATCGCCTACCTGGCAACGCTGCACTGACGGGCCACGTCCCGAGGACCGTATGCGCCGCATGCATGGCCTGATTGCCGGCATAGTCCTGCTGGTGGGGATAGTCTTGCTTGTACCCAAGCCCGCGGAGGCGGTGCCCGCCTTTGCGCAGCAGACAGGACAGCCTTGCACGGCATGCCATGTCGGCGCGTTCGGCCCGCAGCTCACTCCACTCGGGCGTGCCTTCAAGATCGGCGGCTACACGCAGACAGGCGGGAGCGGCCTGATCGCCCATATTCCGCTTGCGGCCTTCGTTCTCGGCTCGTTCACCCATACGCAGACTGCGCAACCGACACCTCCGGCCGCCAATTTCGGCACGAACAACAACCCGGCGCTCGACCAAATCAGCGTTTTTCTTGCCGGGAGGGCGACGGATTACCTGGGCGCTTTCATTCAGGGCACGTATTCCGGCATCAACCGAGCATTCAAACTCGACAATTCCGATATTAGGCTCACGACCACAGCCACATTGGGGGACTCCGAACTGCGCTACGGGCTCGACCTCAATAACGGGCCGACCGTGCAGGATCCTTACAATTCTACCTTCGTCTGGATGTTTCCCTTTGCGAGTTCGGCGCTGGCGCCCGTTCCCACCGCGCAGCCGCTACTCGCTGGCGGGCTCGTCGGCAATTCGATCGGCCTGACGGGATATATATGGTTCGATAGACGCCTCTACGCTGAAATCGGCGGGTACAATACCTTGGGTCCGACTCTGCTATCGGCGACCGGCAATGCACTTGGCCCGGGCGGCACGGCCTATTTCGCGCCGTACGCGCGGCTTGCCTACGAATGGGACTGGAACGGTCAGGCCGCACATATCGGGGGACTGATTCTGAGCGCCGACATCAATCCGGCGATCTCGTCGTTCAACGTCAATACCTCGCAGGGGCGCAATCACTTCAACGATTACGAGCTTGACGGTGGTTATCAATTCCTGGGCGATGGCACGAACATTGTCACCACGGACGCCAGTATCGTTCACGAGACGCAGAACCTCACAGGGTCTTTCAACCTGGGCAATTCCAGCTTGCAGACGGGCTCACTGAACCAAATTCGCGCTAACGCAACATATTACTATCGGAACACGTACGGGCTGACGCTTGGTTGGCAATACACATGGGGACCGGCGAACCCGCTAATGTTCCCGGCCCAACCCGTCACGGGCAGCCGCAACGGCAAGCCCGACAGTAACGCTTTCATCGTCGAGCTGGATTGGGTGCCGTTCGGCAAGGACGATTCTCTGGGGCAACCCGTTCGCGAACCTGAAAATCGGCCTCCAATACGTGGCCTATACGCTGTTCAACGGCGGATCCCGGAACTATGACGGGTTCGGTCGCAATGCGAGCGACAATAACACGGTGTTCCTATACACTTGGCTTGCGTTCTGAATGCGGTGCGTTGGCGGGCGAGGCCCGCCATACTGACCCCCGGAAGAGAGGCTTTCGCCCCGTCGCATGATCGTCGTCTTTGGCTCGATCAATCTGGATTTGATCTTTCCGCTGCCGCGCCTGCCCGCGCCCGGCGAGACGGTGCTGACCCCGGCTGTTCGCATCGAACCGGGCGGGAAGGGCGCGAATCAGGCCGTGGCAGCGGCGCGCGACGCGGCGAAGGTAGTGTTCGCCGGTGCCGTGGGTAAGGACGCGCTTGCCAGCGGCGCGCTGGTCACGCTGCAACAGGCCGGCGTGGATCTGGCGCGCGTCGGCGCGCACCAGGACGAAACCACCGGTTGTGCCGCTATCTTCGTTGATCAAGCCGGGCGAAACGTGATCGGCGTCGGCTCGGGCGCCAATCTTGCCGCGCGGGCCGCTCAGGTGGAAGACGCGCTCCTCGCGCCGGGCACGACGCTGTTGTTGCAGATGGAAACGCCGCCAAGCGAGTGCGCCACGCTGATCCGCCGCGCCCGCTCACGCGGTGCCCGCGTCCTCCTGAACCTCGCGCCCGCCGGGGAAATCGCGCGCGACGCACTGCGCATGTTGCATCTGCTTGTTTTGAACGAAAACGAGGCCGACTGGCTCGCACGCCATATCGGCGCGGATGCCAATTCCGCCGGTCTGCGCGCCGCGCTTGGCATCGACACCGTCGTGCGGACCCTGGGCGAGCGCGGCGCCGAAGCCGCCACCCCCGATTTACTGGTCACGGTTCCGGCGCACCCGGTCACGCCCGTCGATACGACTGGCGCGGGCGATTGCTTCGCCGGCGTGCTCGCGGCGGGGCTGGATCGCGGCGTTGCGTTGGAGCCCGCGCTGCGGCGGGCCAATGCGGCGGCTGCGATCTGCTGCACGCGACCGGGAACGCAGGGCTCCATGCCGACAGCGGCGGAAATCGACGCCGCGCTTGACCGCAGTCGCGCCTAATGAGCGCGAAGCTGAGACGCCACTTTCGCATTTATTCCGGGTTTCCCAGAACGTATGACCGTAATGGATCCGCCGCGACCTTTGCGACGACCGAGCCGCGCGCCAGCTCTTTCGGTAACTGGCGCTCACGACGTCCCGCCCCGGTTGAGCGGGGATCGTCACTGGACGACTGCCTTTGCCCTCACGCTGGGTGACGCGAATGCCCTTATGGGCGTCGCCTTCCGGTGGGTCGGCGTTTGCAACCGCTCCATCTGGCTTTCCCCCAGTGAAGCTGGAAACGTGGAGAAAAGAGGTGGGGCTCACATGCCGGGTTTCACGCCCGCGCGAACTAGATACCAGTTGATCGGGAAGCTGGCGATGAAGCCGAGAACCATGCCGATCTGCATCATGAACCAATAAATAGGCGATGTTAGTTCGGGCCGCGGCACGAACTGAAAATAAATGACGGCCATCCAGGCGAACAAGCCAATTTCGAAGGCTATCAGTGCGAGCGTGTCGGCCTTGATCGCCTCAAGAAGCGCCACGCGCCGCGAAATCCGCCGCATGGCGCGGATGGGAAGGTATTGGAACGCGATACCAAAAATATAGGCGAGAACAAACAGAACCAAAAACTCGGCATAGAGCCGCTCGCCGAAGAGCGTCCATCCAGCCCAAAACACGATCGGCGCGCCGATGATGTCGCCAATAACGCAGCCCGCGGCGCAGTGTGTCGTCGAGACAAACACGCTTTTCCAGAACGGACGCCCGCCGTGTGCAGCATGCGTGTCCATAGACATGCTCATCGGCTTTCGCCGCGCCATGTCGGCATAAAGCAACCAGCCGAGGACCGGAAGATAGAATCCGGTGATCGGCCATACGACGTTCATGATCTTCATGTGCTGGGGATGGGCTGTGACATCGAACGTGATCGCGAGCGCGGTCAACAGGCCGAGAATGACCGCGGCCCATGAGACTACGATGAGCCATTGCGCCATCTGTTGTACCTTTGCGGAAATCGTTGGGTTGCGGACGGATTTGCCGACGTAGTAACCGACACAGGCAACAATGGGTTCCGCCGCGGGCCCCGCATTCCGTTTTCAGCACTCGTGTTTGATAAAGCCGCCGATTTCCTTCGGAGCCGCGAAGATGGCATCGACGCGATCACCCATCATCCCGACGCCGACAAGCGCCGGTACGCTGATCGAGCTGACGCAAAACGGCAGCAAGTTCGTCAGAGCAAATGTCCGCTAGGGGGTCAAGCCCGGTCTTTCGGCTAGCGACCAACAAGCGGGCATCGCGTAAGGTCCGACGGTTGCCATAAGCCGACATTGTGCAACGATCGCTGGCCGCGCGGCCGGCGCGTGCGAAGCGTATGTATCCGGGATTCCCCAGATAGTCTACGATTTTGCCCTTTGTAGCTGACTGTAGTCTGCTCGATTTTTCCGGCCACAGCCCGTCGACCCTCCGTTGCAGTGCAGGGAAGACCCAAATGTCGGGTTTTCCGATCCACGGCCCCGGATTTGGGCGCGCGTCTCCCGCCGATAGACGCGCCGGCCAGCCAAGACGGTGATCCTCAACATAGGGCCGGTGGCGGCGGACGGAGTGCGGCGATCGCACTCAGAATGTCCTGGTACAGAGCGCGCGGCACCGCCACCTCGGCCATCTGGAAAGTCACGGAGCGGCCGTGGGCGGCCGATCTTGGCGCCGATCTTCACCAACCTGTCGCGCAGCGTGGTAATTGACCACTACTTTCACCGCCTCGGGCAGTGCCAATGTGCGCAGAAAGTTTGCCAGGTTGTAGGCCAATGCGTGCAATTGCAGCCGCACGGCATTCGCCTTGAAGCTGCGCCTCGTGACAAGCAAGCCGCTCAGCCTGCCGGAATCGTAATCACCGTTCCTGGATGGGCTTGCTGTCCTGGTAAGCCCAAGGAGAATATTCACCATCGTGAAGGCGAGCTTGCTATCGAAGTCGCTCTTATCTAACCAAAACCATTGGTTGTCGAACTGTATTGCAGTGAAGGGGTTATCCGGTTTCACATGACCAGAATGAATCACCATGACGGGGCGACGCTCCATGGCGGTAAAGCCGAGAGTAGGTAGCGTCCGACCCAGAAGCACATCGTGCGTCGGAACTTCGATCTGGAAGGCAATCGAGAGCAGCACGCCGAGTGTCGAGCGAGTCAGCAGCGCGATCTGCTCTTTGTTACTCGCTGACCGGCTATAGATAACTTCAACTTCTGGCACGCGAGGCGCAATACCAAGGAGGCGCCGCGCCTCTGTCTCGACTGCAGCGAGGGCAGGTTCCTTTGTAGCGGTTATAGTAACAAAGACGCGCTCCGGGGTCGCTGCCTTACCCTCCGACCCAAGCTTTGACTGCCGCTCCAGTTTGATACCAATCAAGTTGGCCATCTGCAACCGTCGCAGATCATGGAGCAGCAGAAAAAAATTGGGCGAGCCTTCACCCCCGGTCTGCTGGAAGACAGTCGTGTTCTCGAGCGAGCCGACCGACTGCACCGCGAGGCGAAATAAGACGTCCACGGGCAGGCCGCCCTGCGCGAACGACAACAGGTCAATAGGAGAAAGCGGCCGAAGAAAGCTTTGCGCAAAGCGGTCGCCTGCAATCGGCTGGAATGTGAAGGTCGGGCTCTGTTGTAATTGGGCAGAAGTGCTGCCGGATAGAAAAGTGCTAGTCGCCGCGTGAGGAAAAATCTCGACGCCGCCTGTTACATTTTGCTGCAGCTGGTAACCGGAGATCACCTGTGTCGCATCGAGGAAGATGGGCATGTCGGCGTAGCGAAGGCGCACAAAGTTCAGCAAGGTTTGTCGTTTCTCCGACTCTGGAGAGCGCTCGGGAGAAGCCGAGCTGGTCCTCGTTGAGTTGTGTAGGGCCGATGGTAAGCAGCCACAAAGCCAAGCACACAGGGAGAGGAGGACCGCCAATTTTCGCCCTGAGGACCTGCCATAGAACATATCAGTTTCTCAACTCGGCGCGGCACGCCGCCGCGAAATCTCGCAGAAGATCGAGCTCATGGGTTTGCACCGCTTCCCGGAAGTTCAAATCCGTGTTCGGCTGATAGTAGGTGTCGACAACACGATTCAAAACTGCATCTGCGCTTTCGATTGTTGCTTTCGAGGCAAACAGGCGCAACTTGCTGAACGAAGGCGAGCATCCACACTGCGCGCCCGACTTCCTCCCGTTCGCCTGGATTCCCGCTTGCGCCGGAACGAGCGGAAATAAGTCGAAGGCGGGCATGAGCGGAATGGGTCAATGACGCCGTTGATGGGTATAAGCTTCTCGGTGACCACGTTTTTTCTAGGTGGCTGGGGCAGTGATGATGCAGACTCGGCAGAAAAGACAATCCGGGGCGAATCGCGCGGCGTTGAGAAGCGTCGGCCGCGGACGTTGCGTTAGCCAGTTCGGCGAGACCCAGCAATGAACGCGGCATATTTGTCTGCCTTATCCGCTCTTGCTGGCTCGGCGATTGGGGCGCTCGCCTCGCTTGCGACTACTTGGCTGACCCAGAGCTATCAGGACCGAACCCAGAGAGCTGCTCAGGAAGCCTCCCGACGCGAGAGGCTGTTCGGGGAATTCATTGACCAGGCATCGAAACTGTTCGGCGAAGCGTTAATCCATTCGCGCGGGCCAACATTACTGAATGCAAACCGATTCTATGAAATTCGGTGCTCGACATATGAAGCTGCGAGCTCGACCGGCTGGCTAGTCTCTTTCACCTGCAATGAATGCGTGGGGCGATGCATGGATGTGCCCGACGAGCAGGACCTGTCGAGGATGCTGGATAAGGGTCGAATCCATTGCAGACAACGGGCGGAGACGCGGCCAATCGGGCGGAAACCGAGCTGTAAGGGACACTCAACCTTTCAAAAGCCGTGGCGTACGCGCAACGGTGCCGTGTGTATCACCGCTGCGGATGTACATCCGGGACAGTGCGTGATGGGCGGGTGTACACGTGGCGGTCCGGCTTGCCGCCCAGATGTACGCAAGTCGGCCGGCGGCTGGGTGCTCGGGTGGACCCAAGCCTAGCTGATCACGATGCGCGGTCCTGCAGTGGACTGAGCCGCGCCTGCCGCGAGCTTCGCGCGGACACTGCCGGCGACCTCGCCAAAAGCCTGCGCGGCCGGGCCGTCCGGCGCCGCCGCGACGATCGGGGTGCCGGCATCGGAGGCGGTGCGGATATCGAGCAGCAGCGGGATCTCGCCCAGGAACGCGGTGCCGAGCCGCTCGGCCTCGCGCCGCGCGCCGCCGTGGCCGAAAATCTCGGCGCGGTGGCCGCAATTGGGGCAGCAGAAGAAGCTCATGTTCTCGACCAAACCCAGCACCGGAACCTTGACGCGCTCGAACATCCGCACGCCCCGGCGGGCGTCGATCAAGGCGATGTCCTGCGGCGTCGAGACGATCACGGCGCCGGTCATGGCCACGCGCTGCGCCATCGTGAGTTGCGCATCCCCCGTGCCGGGCGGCATGTCCACCACGAGAATATCGAGCGCGCCCCAGGTGACTTGCCCCATCATCTGCTCCAGCGCGCCCATGACCATCGGGCCGCGCCAGATCATCGGCGTCTCTTCCTCGACCAGGAAACCGATCGACATGCATTTCAGGCCCCAGGCTTCGATCGGCAGCATGCGATCGCCCCGTACTTCCGGCTTGCGCGTCACGCCCAGCATGCGCGGCAAACTGGGGCCGTAAATATCCGCGTCGAGCAGACCCACCGCTTGGCCCTGGCGGGCGAGCGCCACGGCGAGGTTCACGGCCACGGTCGATTTGCCCACGCCGCCCTTACCCGAGGCGACCGCCACGATCGCTCCCACGTCCGGCAGGAGCAGGCTCGCACGATGGCCCGGCTGAGCGGGGGGCGTTGCCGGCGCTTGCTGGCGGGAGCCGGTCAGCACGGCCGTAACGTTGATGACCCCCGGCTGCTTGCTCAGCGCCGCTTCGACCGCGCGACAGACCGGCTCCATCGCCGCGGCCCGCGCGCGATCCGTCAGCAGCGCGACCTGCACGATGCCGCCGCGCACCTCGACGCCTTCGACCAGCCCGGCAGCGACAATGTCCTTGCCCGTGGCGGGGTCCATCACGGCGCGCAGCAATTCCCGCAGCGCGTCCGGCGACACTTGGCTCGGCCCCTTGCTCATTCGCTTGCAAACCCTGTGCTGACGGTGGATATCTCACGAGGCTGAGAGCGCTGGGGTCTCATGCTTCGTGCTGCATGGACCCGATAAGTGGCGCGTCGCGACCGATCCGCCAACGCCTTGTGCGCGACCCCGGGCCGCGCAGGAGCCAGTAGTCCGCATGTCCTCCAATTCCGGCGGCCCGAGCCCTTGGGGACAGGATGGGCCGCGTGCGAGCCGGTCCCAATCCGACCGGCCACCGCCCGATGACCATGGCGGGAACGATGATCCCTGGGGGCCGGGGGCCGATCCGGGTGGCCCTCGGCGGCCGGGGCGACCAGGCCCGCAGCCGATCCCCGACCTTGAGGAGGTCATAGCCCGCGCCCAGGCCGCCATCCGGCGCGGGCTCGGCAGCGGCCCCGGCAAAGGCGGGCTCGGCCTTCCGGGCGGGCGGGCCTTAGCGCTGATCGGCCTCGGCGTTGTCGCGCTTTGGCTGGCGAGCGGCTTTTACCGCGTCCAGCCGGACGAGGAGGGCGTCGTGCTCCGCTTCGGCGCGCTGAACCGCATCACACCCCCCGGCCTCAATTATCACATGCCCTGGCCGGTGGAATCGGTGGCCACACCGGCGGTAACGCGCATCAACCGCATCGAGATCGGCTATCGCTCGGCCGAGGCCGGAGAGCCGGGGGAGGAAGCCCGTGATGTCGGGCCGGAAAGCCTGATGCTGACCGGCGACGAGAACATCATTGACATCAACGTTGCCGTGCTTTGGCGCATCGATAACGTGACCGCGTTCCTGTTCAACACGCGCGAGCCCGAGACCACGGTGCGGGCGGTGACGGAAAGCGTGCTGCGCGAGGTCATGGGCCGGACGCCGATCCAGCCGGCTCTCGGGCCGCTGCGCGCGCAGGTCGCCGATGATGTCACCCGACAAACCCAACAGATCCTCGACGGCTACCATGCCGGCGTGCAGATCGTGCAGGTGCTGCTGCAGAAGGTGGACCCACCCGCCGCCGTAGTGGAAAGCTTCCGCGACGTGCAGCGCGCCAATACCGATGCCGAACGAATGCGGAACGAGGCCAAATTATACCGCAACGACATCGTGCCCCGGGCGCGCGGCGAAGCGGCCCGCATCATCGCGTTGGCCGAAGGCGACAAACAGGCGGCGGTCGCACGTGCCACCGGTGAGAGCAAACGCTTTCTCAGCGTGCTCGCCGCTTACCAGCAGGCCAAGGATGTCACGCTCCAGCGGCTTTACATCGAGACGATGGAGGATGTGATGAGCCATGCTCCGACCGTCGTGCTGGACAGTCAGGCAAAATCATTACTGCCCTTGCTGCCGCTCGGTGGGCCGGGCCAGTTGCCGGCGGGCGGGCCGGCCGCCGCGCCAAGCACGCCACGCCAGGGAGCCGCGCGATGAGCCGCTTCGCCATTGCCGGATTGGCCGCGATCGTGGTGGCGTTCATTCTGGTCAACGCCGCGCTGTTCACCGTCGAGCAGACAGAGCAGGCGCTGGTCACGGAGCTGGGCAAGCCGATACGCGTGCTGGACGATCCCGGGGCTGCACAGCAAATTGCCGATGGTGCAAACGGTGATCGGCTTCGACCGGCGGCTTTTGAACCTGCGCACGCCGAGCGAGGAGGTTATCTTGGGCGATCAGCGGCGGCTGATCGTGGACAGTTTCACCATGTACCGTATCAGTGATCCGTTGCGCTACTACCAGGCGGCCGGCGCAGTCGAGGCGTCCATTGAGGGACGGCTGAACGCGATCGTTTCTTCAGCGATCAGGCGGGTACTGGGCAACCGCTCCTTGCCCGACGTGCTGTCGGCCGATCGCGACCGGATCATGGCGAGCATCCGCAACCAGGTGAACGCGGAAATGACCGGTTTCGGCGTCACGGTCGTCGATGTGCGCATCCGACGGGCGGATCTGCCGCGCGAGAATACCGAGGCGATTCTCTCGCGCATGCAGTCCGAGCGGCAGCGGGTCGCGGCGCAGGCGCGGGCCGAAGGCGCCGCGGCCGCCGCCCGCATCCGGGCGGACGCCGAGCGCGACCGGACCGTGCTGCTGGCCGACGCCCGTTCGCGGGCCGAGCAGCTACGGGGTGAAGGAGAGGCGCAGGCTACCGGACTCTACGCCAACGCTTACGGACAGGATTCCGGCTTCTACTCGGCCTGGCGGACATTGCAGGCCTACCGTGCGGCACTGGCGGGCGGGCAGACGCGGCTCGTGCTCGGTCCGGAAAACGATTTCTTGCGCTACCTTGCGGCGCCGCCCGGAACCGGCGTTCACTGACCCTGTTGCCGAGACGGCCTGTTCCCGCCATATCCCCACACTCTCTTCCAGGGTTGTTGCCCATGCGCCTACCTCGATCTCTCGCCCTCCGCGCCGTTTTGCTGGCGTCCGCTGCGCTGGCTGCAAGCCCGATGGCACCACTCGGCGGGGTTGCGCCAGCCGCTTTCGCGCGGCCCGCACCGGACAGCTTCGCCGACCTCGCCGCCAAACTGCTGCCGGCGGTGGTCAACATTTCGTCATCTACCTCGGTAAAGACCGCGGGTCTGGGAGGGCAGGGACCGGAAGTTCCCGTCTTCCCGCCGGGATCGCCGTTCGAGCAGTTCTTCAAGGATTTCATGAACCGCCATCGCCCGGGCGGCCAGGATACGCCTCCGCCGGAACAGCGGATGCAGAGTCTGGGCTCGGGGTTCATCATCGACCCATCCGGGCTGATCGTGACCAACAATCATGTAATCGAAAACGCGGACAAGATCACGATCACCTTGCAAGACAATACCTCGCTCGAGGCGACGGTCGCAGGGCGCGACGAATCGGGCGACATCGCGCTGCTGAGAGTAAAATCGGACAAGCCGCTGCCCGCGCTCACCTTTGGCGATTCCTCGGTCCTTCGCGTGGGCGACTGGGTGCTCGCGATCGGCAACCCGTTCGGCCTTGGCGGCACGGTGACGGCGGGCATCATCTCGGCGCGTGGGCGCGACATCCACGAAGGCCCGTACGACGATTTCATTCAGACGGACGCGCCCATTAATCGTGGCAATTCGGGCGGGCCGCTGTTCGACATGGACGGGCGCGTGATCGGCATCAACACGGCGATCTACTCGCCGTCCGGCGGTTCGATCGGCATCGGCTTTGCGATTCCTTCGAACATGGCCAAGCTCGTCGTGGCGCAATTGCGCGAATTCGGCCACCCGCGACGCGGCTGGCTGGGTGTGCGCATCCAGGAAGTCACGCCCGATATCGCCGAAAATCTGGGGCTACATCACTCGGCCGGGGCGTTGATCGCGGCGGTGAACCCGGGTGGACCGGCGGAAAAATCGCATTTGCAGAGCGGTGACGTAGTGTTGAAGTTCAACGGCATCGACGTGAAGGACATGCGCGCGCTGCCGCGCATCGTGGCGGATTCAGATGTGGGCAAACAGGTGCCGGTCGAGATTTGGCGCGGCGGCAAGCCGATGAAGCTCGATGTCACGCTTGACGAGAAGCCCGACGATGTACAGCCGGCCGTAGCGAAGCAGCCGGAACAGTCCGGGCCGTCGCCGGCCGAGATTGCCGGCGTCGGCATGACGCTTGCGCCGGTCGATCAGCAGGCGCGCGAGAAGTTCCAACTTGGGCCGGACCAGAAAGGCGTCGTCATCACGGATGTGGCCCCGAACGGCCCCGCGGCGTCGCGTGGGCTGAAAGCGGGCGACGTGATCCTGGAAGTACAGCAGAACGAAGTGCACACGCCGGCCGACGTGCAGAAGCGGATCGAGACCGGACGGCGCGAGGATCGCAAATCAGTCCTCCTGCTCGTCCAACGCCAGGGCGGCTTGCAGTGGATTCCTCTCCCGCTTGTGGCGGAGGCCGATCATCCGCCGGCCGACCGGCAGTGAGGCCCGGAGCGCCCTGACTTCGCGAGGAGGCTCTCCCGTGGGCGATCTTCAGGATGAGGGGATCGTCGAGATCTCGGCGTCCAAATGGAATCCTGCTGATCGGGCCGCGATCGGGTCGCACAATCGCGCGGCTGCATGCGATGCGGCGCATCCTAGGCGGGTCTCCGCATCCACCTGACGCCTTCTGGATCGAGCGTTGCGTTGTGCATGACCCCGATGCCGTCCGGCGGCTGCGCCTGATCTATCCTCGACTTGACCCGAACCAGCCAGTTTACCAGCTCTCTGACCGGCAACTTGTTGCTGCCGTCGCGGGGGCCGCGAGCCGAGACGAGATTTTCGTTCTTCTACTGCCGCATGCGCCGATGCCGACCACATTGCCGCAATTTGCAGGAACCGGCCCGAGCGGCGTTTTGTCGCGAGTGGCGTCCCTCAATTCTCCGATTGCGACTGCCGGAACGCCGGCGTCCCGCCTCGTGGCTCTATCTTCAACGGAAAAGATCGAAGAGGCTCTGCGCCGGACCGCGCCCCGACTTGGCGGGTCGCTGCGGGAAGCATTTCTGACACTGCTCTCGCCCGCATCAATCGCGACGACAGTCGGGGCCTTCGTGGTGCTCACGGCGGCTCAGGCGGTCGGCATGGGCGAGGTCGCGGATGCCGCTCTGGCGGCAGTCGCCTATACGATAGCGGGATTGAGCGGGCTTACAGCGCTTTGTGACATGGTGATCGCCACAGCAGAGGCGACGCGTGCCACAACGAGCGCCGAGTTGGACGTAGTCGCCGACCGTTATGCCCGCGACTTTACGGTTCTTGGTGTGGCGTTCCTGTCCGCTCTGAGTCATGCGTGCGGGGCGCACCCGCAGTGTGACGGAAGAGGTGAGGGAGGAAGAACCTCCGATTCAAGCGGCCAGTGGTACGACAACCACCCAAGCCGAGTTCAGGGGTTCCCCAGACGGGGACGAAGGTTTTGAGATTTGATCGAGCCCAACTGCAAGCCAAATTCAAACATGCAGGCGACTTCGGCATAAGCGATAATTGGAGCCCCAATTCGGCAGTTGCCTATCAGAAGGCGATCGAGGATCACGTGCGTGATGCGGTTGCGGGAACTTACAGGGGGCAATCTGTTACCCATTTCTTTAATCCCCAAACTCAGCTGAACGTTATCCGCGACTCTGATGGAAACTACCTAAGCGGGTGGAAGCTGAATTGGCAGCAGGTGCAGTACTTGACCAACACAGGCAGGCTTGGGGGCGGTTGAAATGAAGCTGCAGCCATACGCAAAACTCATTGACGCATTTCTGGCGGGAGAAATGGCAGCCGAAGATTTCGAACACCGGTTTCTGGAGGAATTTAAGGCCGAAAAACGCATTCTTTCCTCGGCCGCATTTGAAGCTTTGGATGAGCTGTTCGGCTACGTAGACGCGTTTTGTGCGAACAAGGAACTACGTGCACAACTCAAGCATGCCGTCGACGAGAAACAGCTTGTCCACGCCGCCGAGAGGGTGCGCCGAAAACTGCTTCAGCTACCGCAAGAGGGGATCGCCTCAGTCCCACCAGGAGTGTAACGAGCAGCGCGGAGATCGGCGGCTGCAACGCGCTTGAGACTCCGCGTGCGTTGCCAGTATAAAAGGCCCAATGCAGCTGGTCCGCTTTGATCCGGTAGGCGCAGGCCCAGCCGATTGGGCCAAGTATCATGCGTTCCGTCACGCCCGGCATGCCGAAAGCGATCCGGACGGGCCGTTGTTGGCGGACCCGGAGTTCGAGGCCGATGCGCGGCAGACCGACCCACACTACTCGACGCTCCGCTGGTTGGCTCTGCAACAAGGGCACGCAGTCGGTAGCCTAACTACGTATTTGCTCGCGCCGGAGAGCTCCGGTTACGCGGAACGCAAGCGTTTCATCCATGCTTTCGGAGGCGTGCTGAAACCGTGCCGTCGGTGCGGGATCGGGACAGCGCTGCTTGATGAATTGTATCGAGTGATGGTCGCGCACGGCAAGACCATCCTTACCTTGGGCACGCACGACGAGGATGGTCACGGTTTCCTGCGCGGGATCGGCGCCGAGGAGAAGGTGCGCTGGATCGAAAATCGCCTGCGCGTTGATCGCCTTGATCGGCCGATGCTGGATTTTCTGGATCAACGCGGCTCTGGCCGGCTATCCCGGCCTGACGTTGGAATCATATCGCGAACGCGTGCCGTTCGCCGTGCTGGAGCCGCTGCTGCCGCTGATTGCGGCGATGATGGATGACATGCCGTGGGGCGCGATGGATCGCCCCCCGACCCGCCTGGATATCGACGAGACGCGCGAATGGTACCGTCAACTCGATCGCACCGGTGGGGCACATCACATGGTGCTGTTCCGCGAGCCGGACGGCAGCGTTGCAGGCGTTGCCGACGCAAGCTGGGATGCGCGGTTGCCGCATCGTGCCTGGCACCATTTCACCGGCGTGCGCCGCGATCGGCGAGGCCGCGGCATTGCCAAGGGACTGAAGGCGGCGATCCTGCAACAGCTCGTTTCAGGCCATCCCGAGCTGGCGGTGGTGGCGACGTCCAACGGTCAGCAAAACGCGGCCATCCTGTCGGTGAATGCGAGGCTTGGCTTCCAGCCGCATCGGACCTACGCGACATATCAGATCGATCGCGCACGCCTCGCGGCGTGGCTGGAGACGGCGCGAGGCAAAGCGTTGCAGTGCGTCACTTCTGCGCAAAATGAAACTTGACCGCCTTGCCCACCAGGTCGAGGGAGCCTTGCGCTGGCATGGCGGCGCGGGCTGAATCTCCCTTCCTGCGGCGGGTCACGGCTGGTTGATCGTGATGACCCGCAATCGCGTGTAGGACAAACGACCTCATCCGGAGATCGTCTCATGGCCCTGACCGAGGAACGGATCACGCAACTCGATACATTCGTGCGGGCGGCCAATTTCCTTGGCGCCGCGCAGATCTACCTGCGCGGGAACGCGCTGCTGAAAGAGCCACTTGTGCCGGCGCACATCAAGGCGCGCCTGCTCGGCCATTGGGGCACCCAGCCCGGGCTTAATCTGGTCTACGCCCATCTCTGTCGTCTTATCCAGGACACCGAGGCCGAGACGATGTTGATGGTAGGCCCCGGTCACGGTGCCCCGGCGATCCTGGGCTGCCTTTGGCTGGAAGGCACTATGGGTGCCGTTTATCGGGAATACGGCCGGGACGGGCAGGTGATGGCGCGGCTAATCCATGCCTTCTCCTGGCCGAATGGCTTTCCCAGCCATCTCACCGCGCTGACGCCGGGCGCCATCCATGAGGGGGGAGAACTGGGCTACTCGTTGCTGCACGCGTTCGGCGCCGCGCTCGACAATCCGAACCTCATCGTCGCCTGTGTGGTGGGCGACGGTGAGGCCGAAACCGGCCCGCTCGCCTGTTCCTGGCACTCGCCCAAATTCATCGACCCGGCGCGGGATGGGGCCGTGTTGCCGATCCTGCACCTCAACGGCGTGAAACTGTCCGGTCCCACGCTGTTCGCGCGCATGAAAAGCGAGGAAATGGCGGCCTTCTTCCGCGGCTGCGGCTATGCGATGCGCGAGGTCGCGGGCGAGACGCCGGCGGCGGTGCACCAGCCACTCGCCGAAGCACTCGATTGGGCCTATGGCGAGATCCGCCGCTTGCAGCAACAGGCGAAAGCCAGCTCCGCGCCAGCCTATACCGGCTGGCCGATGATCGTGTTGCGCACCCCCAAGGGCATGACCGGACCCAAGATGCTGGACGGTAAGCCGGTCGAGGGCACGTTCCGCTCGCATCAGGTGCCGATCGAAGACCCACGCACCAATCCTGCGCATTTGCAGGCGCTCGAAGTCCTGGCTCCGCAGCTACAAGCCGGACGAGTTGTTCGACCCCGAGGGCCGGCCGATCACGCCCATCACCGCGCTACTGCCGGCGCCTGAGCGCATGCTGGGACGAAGCCCGCACGCGAATGGCGGGACGATCAAGATCCCGCTTAAGCTGCCGGGGATCGAAACCGCCGCGGTGCGCCTTACGCGCCCGGGCGCCGCGCAGGCGGAGAATACTGGGGTTCTCGGCTTGTGGCTGCGCGATGTGTTCAGCGCCAACGACGGTCAGCGCAATTTCCGGCTGTTCTGCCCGGACGAGACGAACTCCAACCATCTCGGCGCCGTGTTCGAGGCGACCAACCGGGCCTGGGACTTGCCGCTTGTGGCCACCGATGTCGGGCTGCGTCGTGACGGGCGCGTGATGGAGATCCCGTCGGAGCATTGCTGCGAAGGTTGGCTGGAAGGCTATCTGCTGTCCGGTCGGCACGGTATTTTCGCCTGCTACGAGGCATTCATCGGCATAATCGACACGATGATGGGCCAATACGCCAAGTGGCAGAAGATGGCGGCTGACTTGCCATGGCGGAAGCCGGTGGCATCGCTAAACTATCTGCTGACCAGCCATGTCTGGGAGCAGGACCACAACGGCTATAGTCATCAGGGGCCGACTTTCATCAACACGCTGATGATGAAGAAGCAGGCCGAAATTCGCATTTACCTGCCGCCTGATGCGAACTGCCTTTTGTCAGTTGCCGATCATTGCCTGAGCAGCCAGGGCTACATCAACCTGATCGTGGCGTCGAAGAAGCCGCAATGGCAGTTTTTGTCGATCGAGCAGGCTCGCGCACATTGCGCGCGTGGTGCTTCGATCTGGGAGTGGGCATCTTCTCCCGGCGAGCCCGATGTGGTGCTGGCCGCGGCCGGTGACATCCCGACCCGCGAGACATTGGCAGCTGCCTGGCTGTTGCGGCGTGCGGTGCCGGGACTGAAGGTTCGCGTCGTAAATGTGGTCGATCTGCTGACCCTGGAATCGAAGGGCGATCATCCTCACGCGATGGACGAGCAGGGCTTCGCCGAGTTGTTCACCGAAGCAGCGCCGATCGTGTTCGCGTTCCACGGCTATCCGCTGCTGATCCACGAACTGATCTATCGCCGCCCGAATCCCGGACGGTTCCATGTGAAAGGCTATATGGAGGAGGGCACCACGACCACGCCGTTCGACATGCTCGTGGTGAACGGGATCAGCCGCTATCACATCGCCATCGAGGCGCTACACCGGGCGAGCCGCCTCCGTTCCGAAGCCGGCGACGTGATTCGCACCTTTGAGAACGTGCTAGCGGAGCACAAGGCGTATATCGTGGAGCACGGCGAGGACATGCCGGAAATTGCGAACTGGCGGTGGGATGCCGAGTAGCTTCGGCGGAGGTGATTCCGTGCCCGACGCGATCCTTGCCCTGAACGCCGGTTCTTCCAGCATCAAGTTTGCCCTGTTCACGTTAGCCGATCAGAACGGCCTTGCCCTCACATCAAAGGGCGAGATCGAAGGCATCGGCGGCGCGCCGCATTTCCATGCGCGCGACGCGAGCGGGCAAAGCCTGGAAGACCGCACTTGGAGAACCGCAGTCGCACGAAGATTTGCTGGCGCGACTGCTCGGCTTCGTGCAGCGGCATCTCGGTCAGGACCGGCTGGTCGCGGTTGGCCATCGTGTGGTGCATGGCGGCAGTCGGTTCCATGCGCCCGTGCGCGTGACCGATGACGTGCTGATGGCATTGGAGGCGCTGGTCCCGCTGGCGCCGCTGCATCAGCCGCACAATATTGCCCCGATCCGCGCCGTTGCGGCGCGGCAGCCGGCACTCGCGCAGGTGGTCTGTTTCGACACCGCCTTTCATCGCACGATGCCAGATGTGGCAACGCGCTTCGCCCTTCCGCGCGCGCTGGAGCAAGAGGGTTTGCGTCGCTACGGGTTCCACGGATTGTCCTACGAGTTCATCGCCCACCGTCTGCGCGAGATCGCGCCGGCGATGGCGGCCGGACGGGCTATCGTCGCGCATCTCGGCAACGGCGCCAGTCTCTGTGCCATGCGCGACGGGCGCAGCGTCGACACGACAATGAGCTTCACCGCGCTTGACGGTTTGGTGATGGGCACCCGTTGCGGCAGTATCGATCCCGGCGTGTTGCTCTACTTGCAGCGGCAGCGCGGTATGAGCGTGCGCGAGGTGGAGGATTTGCTCTATCACCGCTCCGGCTTGCTCGGGGTCTCCGGGCTATCCAGCGACATGCGTGCGCTGCTCGCGAGCGATGATCCGCGCGCGGAAGAGGCGATCGCGCTGTTTACCTATCGGATTGCCTGTGAAGCAGGCGCGCTGGCGAGCGCGCTGGGCGGGCTCGATGGCTTTGTGTTCACGGCCGGCATCGGCGAGCACGCGCCCGAAGTGCGCCAGCGTGTCTGCGAGCAGCTGGAATGGCTCGGCGTGCGGCTCGACGCGGAAGCGAACGCCCTTGGCCGGGACCGTATCAGCGGCTCCGGCAGCCAAATCGAGGTCCGTGTCATCCCGACCGACGAAGAGGCGATGCTCGCACGTCACACACTGGAGACCATAAAGGGCAAAGCGCGATTCCCGGCATAACGTCCAGCAGTGATTCGCGTCACAACCGGTCTCGGCCGCTTGGTGCATATTGGAGTAAGGCGTCACAGCAGCCAGGAAGGGCGTCGGTCATGGACGATCAGATCAATCTGAACCTCGCTCACCTCCGGTCTATCGGCGGCCGGGTTGTAGAACCGCGTGACGCGCCATTTCGCAGCACGATGATTTTTATCCTTGCGACAGTCTTAGGGATTGCGACTATCGTGGCGTTAAACCATTTTGGCCTCAATTATTCGGCGGCTATGTGATTACAGCAACCAATTGCTTCGATCCGGTCGCGGGGCCTATCCGTGGCGTAGTTCCCTCAAGGTCGCTCATTCCGTGCCGTAGGCCTGGATCGGCACGCCGCCGCTGCACGACAGCGGGAACCGCGTTCGGCGGCGCCCCGTTGTCAGCGCTCAATCATCGTCACTGCGGTTGCGGGTAATTGACAATTCGCTGGCCTGCAGCTGGCGTGGTGAACGTGGCGAGAGGAACTCGAGACCCCATCGCTCGTGCCGTTGCTCTCCATCGAGGTCGTCGTGTAATAGTAGGTCGTCTCCGGCTGTAGGCCGTACACGCGCACACGGAACATCGTCTCTGCATGGGCTTGGTTGAGCCTGATGGGCGATTGCGCCGTCTGAGTCAGTGCGTAGGGGTTCGTGCCGTAATGCACGATTCCGAAATGTTCATTCGATCCCCCGGGGTTGGTGGTGGTCCAGCGGATAATGGCGAAGTCATCCAGAATAATTTCAGGCGTTGGCGCTTGGGTCAGCGTGACCTGTGCGGCCTTCGGCGCTGAAGGAAGTAGCTGAGCGACCGTCGGGCTTGCGGAGAGCGAGCTGCCGATCGCGGCCGTGATCGCCAGTTTCAATAGCAGCCTTGCCATGGACAGACCTCCGATTGCGGTTCCCTTGCCAGCGTTCCTTTGCCCTTTATTGAATAGCGAGCGGCGCCGGCACAGGCGGGACGTCGCAGATAACCGATGCGCACGGCGGAAGGGTCGGGGTGGCAATGAGGAACTCATTGCCTTGGGTCGCTGCCGTACCCCCGGTCATGCACTGACCTGTAAATTTATCCGCATCGGGGTAAGGCGTTGTGAAACCGTCGGTTAGTGTCTGTAAGAAGATCACGACCTGGTCCTCCTCCTGATCCGTCAAACCGAGGTTACCGACCGTCATGTCAATGTTGTTAATCACCTCCGGTGCCGGCCAGCAGTCCACCTTTTCCGTCGTTCCCGAGGGGCAGTTTCCTGAGGTGATCCTGAACGGATACACATCTCGCGTATTGTAGAAATGGACAAGCTGCTTCAGGCTCTTAGCATAGCCGTTGTGAAAGAACTCCTTCTGGAAGTACGGTCCTGGCGCCTCGGTGGTGGGGCACTGTTTCGGTGTCAGGGCCACGTCGCGCGCCGTCAACGTCTGCATTTGGCCGTCGGAGGTCGGCGCGAATTGTAGCCACTGGGAATTCGGATTGGGTCCGGAGCCGAAACCGCTTCTGAGGAACGTGCCTAGTCCCAAATCTCTGTAGCCGAAGCCATAGGGGTTGGGCGTAAACCCGAGTTGATCCGGCACGGTCTCATAGAACAAAGCAATCCTGGGATTCAGCGGCAGCCCGAGATTGGAATAGCCGAAGCAGGTGAACACAGGCGTCGTATTGGCCGGGGTGCCGGTGTCGGTCTGCTTCGCGGTCAGCGTCGTGGACAGTCCGTCGAGGTGGCACGAGTTGCAGTTGCCCTTGCCGTTGAACAGGTTGTACCCCGCCATCTCGTCCGCGGTCATGGTGTACTTGCCCGCCAGGAAGGCGTCGAATTTCGACGAAAACGCGCTCATCATTGGGGATTTCTCGAAATGCGAAATGGACTGACCCCAATGGTCATAAACGTTGTTTGCTTTGGCGCGGTCGTCCGGAGTCAGCGCAATCGGCGTGGCGCTTCCGCCGAAGTTGTTGGGGTATCACAGATCTTCTCGGTGCCTGGCGGGAACTTGATGTCCAGCGAGCCCGCACCCCATACCGTCTCAAAGAGCGGTCGGTACACCGCCTGGGATAGCCGGAACGCGATACACGCCGTGTCAGGAAGACCCATTTCCAAGGGATCGACAGGGGGATGCTGAGCCTGTTCGGCATCGGGGCTCTGCAGCAAATATCCGGTCGCGCGCGCATCCCAGAAGTTTCCGCCAAAGAACGCCGCCTGTTCTTGGTTAAAATTGAATACCGGGAAGTAGGGTGAGTAAGTGTATCGCTGCGCTGTCCGCTTGGCGGCCCGGAAGTGAGCCGATCCGGGATACGCAATCATCGTCAGGTTGACCGACGGGATCGGTCCGCTGAAGGCAACGTATGGCATGTGACAGAAAGCGCAGGCCTCGTTCTTGAACGGAGACATATTCTCGTCGAAGTTCAGCAACTTGCCGAGTATGACATTGGCCTGATCTCCGGTGCCCTGAAGAATTGGCGGGTTCCCGGTCAGTGTAGGTGGTGGTAATGCGCGCCACTGCGCGAGAGTTTCACTGAAGATGCCCTGAATTTCGCGCCGAACCCTCGCTATCTCTGGCACTATATCGGCCGGGAGAATGCCGGGTGGGTACGGATTATAGTTGTAGGTCGACGAAAGTGGCGGCGTAGATGCTGGTTGCGCGGCACCGCGATGGACCAGCAGGGTTCCGGCAATTGCAGCGCAAATGGCTGTCGTACCAAGGAGTACGGTGCGTTTCATCGCCTAAGCTCCCTTTAGCGCTGGATATGAACTGCTTTCTTTCGAGCATTCTTTCGCGCTGTAGCGGCGCAATCGCACTGTGAACCAGGCAGCGAACTCTCCAGCCGCCACAAGCGCCGAAGATGGCCACTACATGAACACCGCGTTAGCGTATACGCCCATGCGATAGTAACATCAAGATCACGACCGCATGACAATACATTAAATCGTATGACCCAGCGATCAAATCGTATTATTTGGGAACGGCGTCGACTAGTTCCCTGAGTCTGGTTTCTAATGAGACCAGCCGCCTAGAAAATGCGCCGGGTTTTCTACCCTTGGGATCCGTCGCTGTTTGAGTGACCCCCTTCGGGCCCTTTTCTTTTTCGATCAGCCAGCCTGCGCGGAGAAGGCGCTGCGGTTTGCTGGGGTCCGCGAGCAAGGACCGTCTGTAACCGGGACGGGGAGCTGTTTGCGGCCGGTTTTGCGACCAGCCCTCTCATTCACCCCATTCATGCGCCCATTCGGCAGACGTTTCCTTGCGCCTTGATGCCGAAGCGACATCTAATACCAACCCGCACAGACGTCGACTCTCCCGGATTCCCAACCGCTGCCGGTTCCGATTCGATGCTCACTCAGGGTGATTCGCTTGAGCGAGGCAACGGATGGGTGCGGCAGTGACGATCACGCGGACGGAGCACACGGCGGCTGAGCTGCGTGCGATAGCTGGCAAATGCCACGATGGCGCGCAGGTCCGAAGGCTTTTGGCAGTGGCGATGGTGCTGGAAGGCGGCACGCGCACCGAAGCTGCAGAGCAGAACGGCATGGACCGACAAACACTGCGCGACTGGGTTCATCGCTACAATGAGGCGGGTGTCGAAGGGCTGAAGTCGCGCCGTAGCCCTGGTCCCAAGCCGGCCTTGACCACGGAACAAATGGCGGAACTGAAAGCCCTGGTCGTCAAGGGGCCGGATCTGGAGACGCACAAAGTGGTGCGATGGCGTTGTGTGGATCTGCGCGAAGAGGTTGCTCGCCGCTTCAATGTGACGGTGCATGAAAGCACCATTGGCAAGTGGCTGCGTCAGCTCGATATGACCCGGCTGCAACCGCGCCCATTTCATCCGAAGAAGGACGCCGAAGCCGAGGAGGCGTTTAAAAAAACTTCGCTGACTTGGTGAAAGCCGCCCTGCCAGCGTCCGCCACCGGCAAGCCGATCGAGATCTGGTTCCAGGACGAGGCTCGGGTCGGCCAGAAGGGCGGCCATGCCTATGTCTGGGCGCCGATCGGCGCCCGACCTTTGATGGTCCGCGACAATCGCCATGACTCCGCTTACCTGTTTGGTGCGATCTGTCCAAACCGCGCGGTCGGGGCCGCGATCATTATGCCGAACGTCAATGCCGAGGCGATGACCGAACATCTGGCCGAAATCAGCACCCAGGTCGTACCCGGCGCGCATGCCGTGCTGGTTTGCGACAGCGCAGGATGGCACCAGACCGGCGGCCGGCTCGGCGTGCCGGATAACATCACGCTCCTGCCCTTGCCGTCGTATTCCCCCGAACTCAACCCAATGGAGAATGTCTGGGAATATCTCCGCGCCAATCGGCTGTGTGCCCTGGTATGGGACAGCTACAAAGCCATCGTCGCGGCCTGCAGCAGCGCCTGGAATTTTTTCGTCAACGATCCTGACCGCATCCGCTCAATCGGCACCAGGGAGTGGGCGTGTGTCAGCCTCTAGGCGGGTTGGTATAACGGGTGCTAGCGGGGAAAAACCGATGAACATGGCCGAGATGAACGATCTGATCGATCAGGGCAAAGCTTCTACATTGGATGCTGTACGCGCTGTTGGTCTGCGGCCTGTGGCATCTGGGCTGTCGCATCGCCGAGCGTCAGGCGGGCCGCGACCGCGCACGTTCCGATCCCGGCAAAAATCCATCGCAAAATAAAGAAGGCTGCAATGAACCACAGTAGAACGATTGCAAAGGCAATCCCGCTCCTGCTGAGTGTCGGGCTTGCCCTTTCCGCGTGTGCACCAGCGCCTGACTACGGCATGGGTGCCTACCCTTCTGCCTATAACGGATATTACGACGGATACGAGGGGTACCCTTACGGTTACGCTCCGGTCGACGGCTCGCTCGGTTTCGGCTTTGGCGGCTTCGACCACTTCCACCATGACCGGGGCTTTGGTCATGGGCTCGATGAGCACCATTTCGCCCCGCATGCCGGAACCGGCTTCGCACGGTTCGGCGGGCACGGTTTCGCGGCGCTCGGCGGCTTCGGCGGGCATCGCGGCTAGAGCATCGCTGAGATGGCTGAAAACCGGGCAAGGATCCGTCCGCGTGCGCTTTGGCGGTCTGCGGCAATCAGAAATCACTGACGGCCTCCGGCGAGAGGCAACAGACGATGGACAGGCAACCGAGATGGCACCCCAGAACTACACGGTAGAGGAACGGCTGCATGGCGATAAGGTGTGGGTCGCCATTCGTGCGCGCGGCTCGCAATGGTCGTGGCCGACGCCGGACGAAGCCGCCGAGATCGGCCGGCAATGGGCTCAGAAATACCAAGCCCGATCCGAACAGGTCATGCCGTGCGCAAGCTGATCCTGATAGCCATGCTGCTGGCCAGCGCTGAGACCTTAGCCGTCGTCACCAGTGAAACGATCGCGCGCTATGCGCTTTAGAACGCGGGGTATTGCATGGCGGAACGAGCGCCGAGCAGCAGCCGTGACGGTCACAATAAAACGGCCACAACCTGAGAACGAAGCGGGGCACGGAACGCCCCCGGCCATCCACGACTTTCAAGTTACGAAATATCGTGGATGGCGTGCAGAAGGCGCTGCGGGTTGCTCAAGGTGAGGAGCTGTAGGAGCCGGACGAACTGGAGGAGCTAGACGAGCTGGGGGCGGCGGTGCCGATCGAGGCACCGATCGCACCACCCGGGGCGGGCACCTTCATGAAACCGTCCGTCAATGTCTTCAGGAAGGCCACGATCAAATCCTCCTCATGATCGGTCAGGCCAAGATGTCCGATTGTCGTGTCCTCGTTCGCCGCCACTGCGGGCGCGGGCCAGCAGGTCGTTCCGGCCTGTGGGTCAAGCGAAGACGCGGTGGGGTCGCCGGGGCATCGCGGCAGCACATCGCGTGTGTTGTAGAAATGCACAACCTCTTTCAGGCTCTTGAGGTAGCCATTGTGCATGTAGGCCTTCACGAAGTCGGGGCGTGGGCGCTTGTCGACATTGCGCAGCGTCGGCGTTTGGAACGTTCCCATCCAGTGCGGGGCATATTGAGCCCACTGCAGGTTTGGGTTCGGCGCGGCGGCCGTGCCTGCGAGGAAGGCACCAAAGCCCTCGTCCACATAGTCTATTCCGAGTGGATTTGCGACATAGCCGTACTGGTCTGGAACATCTTCACAATAGAAGGGCAGCGCATAATTGTTGGGAAGCCCGAGATTATGGGGCTGAAACTCTGTGAACAGAGGGTTGGAGTTCCCGTTCTGGGCGAAAATGTTTCCGCCTGCAGGAGGTGACTTAGGCGTTTTCGCGCCTGCCGTGTTCTGCGTCCCATCCAGATGGCACGTATTGCACAGCCCTTTGCCCCGGCTTGTCGCCGATGTTTGGCCCTGGAGGTGAATAGATCTTCAAAATCCCGAGATCGGCGGGTCGGCATGGGCAGACGCGATTTCATCCACAATCGAGGCATGGCCAAGCGATTGTTTGCTGCTCATCGCCGCTCAGTCGCCAAAAACAGGTCGCCCATCCCGCTCGGATGAGTGACCTGTTTTATCACGCGGCAGCTGGTTACAAGCGTCTCGTTGTCGGCATCGATGCGCCTTGCGCTGGTCCGGGATCAGCTCCAACCGTCTGCAAGAGCGAGTAGCGGTTAGCCGCGATGGCCTACCAACGGAAGCAGCCCGCCGGGTGCACCAGCCAGTCCACCAGGGGCGCCAGCAATGCCGCCGGTTGTTCCGGTAAAGCCGCCGCTCGTCCCGCCGACGCCGCCGTTTGCTGCTCCGGTTGCACCGAGGGTGGGTGAAAGCCCGCCGAACGTCGGGTTGATGCCCATGCCAGGGCTGCCATACACACCGTCACTGTTCAGACCGATCGTCCCCGGCCCTTCCAGCGAAGAAGAAGCGCCACCCCCGAAAGTCGGGGTAGCCGGTATCGTATAAATACCTGCGGCGATGCCCGCCACGGGTGCCGCCGTTAGCAGCATCGCGGCAGCGGCTGCAAGGCGTATCGCTTTCCTCATGATTGCTCCTGTTCCGCTTTCCGCGGAGTCGAGTTTGGGACAAAGTTGCATGCCGCATCAGCCCGGCACAGGCTTGCAGATGGTTGCGACGACTCCATTTCCATCCCATTCCTGACGGCATAAGCGCATGCCGAAAAGGACTGGTAGGGCGATACCAAGGGCTGATTGGGCGATACCGTTGAGGGCAGCGGCCGTGGCTTGCGTTCGCCGCGGATGGAGGTTCTCATACCGAGCCGATGAATTCAGCAATGAACGATGCCGCGCGCGAAATCCCCAATGCAACCCTTCCACGCGGGCGGGCGGGCAGTTGTGGCTGACAATGGACCGGGAGCCCTTACAAAGGGCGACATCGACCTCAATCTCCTGGTCGTCTTCGATGCGGTGATGCAGGAGCGAAATCTCACGCGCGCCGGCCACCGGCTCGGGCTGAGCCAGCCAGCTACCAGTCATGCGCTCGCACGGTTGCGCGCTATGCTGCGCGACGATCTGTTCATCCGCACGCCGGAAGGTATGCAACCAACTGCGCGGGCGCAGCACATGGCGGAGCCGGTGCGTGACGCTCTCCGGGTGCTGCGGGTGACTCTGGAGCCGGAGACGTTCAACCCCGCCGAGGCGACCCGCGTTTTCACTCTCGCCGTAAATAACTATGCCGCCCGCGCGGTCGTGCCGCCGCTGGCGCGACTGGTCGCGGCTACGGCGCCAGGCGTGAGGCTGCAAGCCCGGCCTGTAGGAATGATCAACGTGTTCGACCAGCTCGACCGTGACGCGGATCTAGCGCTGACCACGCTGATTGATGGCGGGGAGCGGTTCAAGTGCGTGCGTATCATAGAGGACGATTTTGTCGCCTTGCTGGACCGCGATCACCCCGCGGCCCGGATCACCCCATTCACGGCCGAGCTTCTGGCCGAGATCCAGCACGTCCTGGTGACCTCCAGCGGGGACGATACGCGCTTCGTTGACGAGGCGCTGGAAGCGCGGGGACTCGCCCGCCGCATCGCCGTGGACGTGCCCATGCTGTCGATCGTGCTGATGCTGGTTGGCTCCGACCAGCTCGCGGTGGTGCCGCGGCGTACCGCGATCGGCCTGATACAGGTCTGCCCGCTCGTATTCCGTGAGCTGCCGTTCCCCACGCCCCGGGTTTCCCTTGCAATGATCTGGCCGCGACGGCTGGACAATCTGCCGGCTCAGCGCTGGTTGCGCGAAACCATCCAGGCGAGTGTACGAAGGTCGTAGCGACCGAAAGGCCGGGTAGCGTTGTCCGCTGGTACGGTGCGTCAGCGATCTCGTGAGCGCGCGGTGAACGCTCCCTTTTCACTCGTCTCCACCGCTTGCCCGTCCATAATCCCGAACGTCGGTTCAGGTCGCCGGCTGGCCGTCAAACGGCCGGTGGATACAGGAGGACGCTTGCTCGCAGTTGTTCAAGGTCGTTCCGATGGCCACGTCTCGTCCGGAAGATTGATCACTATCGGCGTTGCCGTGCTGCGGACCACTACCCAGTGAAAAGATTCCAACGGCGATCGATTGATCTCCATGTGCGGCAGCCAAGCAGGCACATGGATGAAATCGCCAGCTCTCGCCGTCGCCGCGTATTCCCCGCGGGCGCCCCAACGGATTTCGCAGACACCCGAAAGGACGTAAGCGATCGTCTGCTGCTCGCCATGATGGTGAATTCCGGTACGGGCGCCCGGCCTGACTTCGAACAGCCCGCCCCACATCGTCGTTTCGACGCCGCGCTGCGGCGTGATCGCGGCGCGACGCTCGGAGCCTGGTGTCTGCGCCGTTGCGCGGTCGAATTCGGTCGGGCTGACGATGCGGACCGAGGGACTGGGCTGCGCTGCCATGAAGGAGCCTCGCTCTGTCGGGAACCGGCGCCCGCCAATGCGGCGAGTCGATCCCGGCCCCGACCATCGCGCATCAAATAGGCGCTTCGCTTGGGTATGCCAGATCGCTGCAACCGGTAGCGTCATGCGACTTACACCAAAGTAGTATTTCTAAGAGTTGCCAACGAACCATCTCGTTGGTCCAGAAGCGACCGGCGCACTCCACCGGAGTATCGCCACCTCGCAGGAATTCGCCAAGGTGCGCCGCAGAAGCAGCAAGCGCAAACACGCGCAGTAGCCCGCTTGTCCGAAGGAGTAAAATCATGAATCACGAAATCGACGTTCCCGAAATCGCCATGGAGCTTGCCACCATCTCCGGCACGTCGCTTGACGTATCGCGCGTCGCCCTGGGCACCTGGGCGATCGGCGGCTGGATGTGGGGCGGAACCGATGAAGCGGAATCCGTCGGAACGATCCAGGCTGCGGTGGACCACGGCATCACACTCATTGATACCGCTCCAGCCTATGGGTTTGGCCGCTCCGAGGAACTTGTCGGCCGTGCGATCGCCGAGGGTCATCTGCGCTCGCGCGTGCTCCTTGCCACCAAGACCGGCCTGGAATGGAAAGATGGAAAAGTATTCCGCAATGCCAGCCGCGCGCGAATTATGCGGGAGGTAGAGGATTCCCTGCATCGGCTTGCGGACCGATCACATCGACATCTACCAGCTCCATTGGCCCGACCCGCTGGTGAGCATCGAGGAATCCGCCGATGCCATGCGCAGCCTGTTCGAGCAGGGCAAGATCTGCGCCATCGGCGTCAGCAACTTCTCGGTCGACCAGATGGAGCGGTTCCGTCGCGTCGCGCCGCTGCACGTACTGCAGCCGCCCTACAACCTGTTCGAGCGCGGCATCGAGGCCGATATCCTACCGTATTGCCGCCAGCACAAGATCGCGACCTTCGGTTACGGCGCACTGTGCCGCGGCCTGCTCTCCGGCCGGATGCACACGGATACCAAGTTCGACGGCGATGATCTGCGCCGGTCGGACCCCAAATTCCAGCAGCCCCGCTTCGCGCAATATCTTGCCGCCGTTGAACGGCTCGATCGCCTGGCGCAGCAACGCTTCGGCAAGCGGGTCATTCACCTGGCGATCCGTTGGATGCTGGACCAGGGGATCAGCACGGCGCTGTGGGGCGCGCGCCATCCCGGCCAGTTGCGGCCGGTCGACGAAGTCAGCGGGTGGTCGCTCGACGCGGCGGCAAAGGCGGAGATCGAGCGCATCCTGCGCGAGACGGTCACCGATCCGATCGGACCGGAATTCATGGCTCCGCCTCCGCGCAGCGTAGTGGCGTGACAACACAGGTTGTGCAAGACAGGTTGTGCAAGACAGATTGTGCAAGCGGCGGCGGCGGTTGCTGTCACCGCCGCTCGCACCATCACAGGCCGTTAAATGGCCGACAGCGGAGCCCCTCGCCCGGCGCCTCGCAGCTTCATCGCCTTCTGCAGCTTCTCGAACGCGCGCATCTCGATCTGCCGTACCCGCTCGCGCGAGATGTTATACTGCGACGACAGAACCTCAAGCGTCTTCGGATCGTCCTTCAGGCGCCGCTCCTCAAGGATGTGCCGCTCGCGCTGGTTCAGCGTCTTCAGCGCGTTGGCCAGCAACGCCTTGCGCCCCGAAAGCTCCTCGTTCTCGGCGACGGCGGCTTCCGGGCTCTCGGTCTCGTCAGCCAGCCAATCCTGCCACTCCCCTTCGCTGTCGCTCCGCACCGGTGCGTTCAGACTGTGGTCGGGTATGATCATCCTGCGGTTCATGCTCACCACCTCCGGCTCTGCTACGTCCAGGAGGTGCGCGATCTTCGCCACCTGCTCGGGTTGCAGATCGCCCTCGTCGAAGGCGTGCATCTGGCCCTTCAGCCGGCGCAGGTTAAAAAACAGCTTCTTCTGCGCCGCCGTGGTTCCCATCCTCACAAGCGACCAGCTGCGCAGGACGTACTCCTGGATCGCCGCGCGAATCCACCACATGGCGTAGGTGGTGAGGCGGAACCCGCGATTCGGGTCGAACCGCTGCACGGCTTGCATCATGCCGAGATTGCCCTCGCTGATGAGATCGCCAATCGGCAGGCCGTAGCCGCGGTAGCCCATGGCGATTTTCGCGACCAGCCGCAAATGCGACGTGACGAGCTTCTGCGCCGCGTCGACATCCCGGTCATCGCGCCAACGACGCGCCAATGCCTGTTCCTCCTCGGGTGAGAGCATTGGAAACTTGCGGATGTCCTGCAGGTAGCGGGACAGGTTGCCATAAGGAGCGATGTTGATAACAGCAGAGGTCACGAGACACTCCTTTGCGGATGGGTCGGTGTACCAAAAAGAACCGACGCTCGCTCTGCGCAGTCGCGATCGACCTCCGCTGCGCGCGCCGACACATGGCCGGCGGCGTCCGGGACTGTCGGTGTTCGCTACGACGCCGTCCCGCCTGCCATCGCCTTAAGATTGCGAATCACAACACCATTTCTCAATTGTACATTAGCCAGCGTGGCGCACGCGGAAGGATGGCGGTCATATACCTTTGTGCAGGAAGCTTCGGAGTCCGCCGCCGCGGAAGCCGCTGGGTTGCGGAGAGCGCTGGGCCGGTCCCCCGCGCAAGGTCGTAGATCTTCTCGACCAACGTATATGAAACCTCAACTCTCCTGACTACGCGATCCTACGCAAGTGGGGATGAGTGACGTGGTCCGCGGCGCTATTTCAAGATCTCGGTTGCAAGCTTGTCTCACGCCGAGATGGCGGCGCCGCCCGTATCGGGAGATAGAAAGAATGGCAAATCTGTCCCGTCGCTCCGCCCTCGCAACGACCGCCGCCGGGGTGCTGTCGCCGCTGCAACCGTGGCCCGTGCCGCCTTGTTCGGCAATCCCGACGAACCGCCGCAGGGCGCGATCAACACCTAAGGGAACCCAGCGAGCGCAACCGACCCGGGCCCGCGAAGTCACCCAAGCCGACTTTGGCATCTCCGAATCCACCGAACTGACCAACCATCTGATCCCTGGGATCGTGCTGATGCCGGGCGTGGTCGTCACGATGGTGGAGCTGCAGCGCGCCGGCTTTGAGTGAGACCGACGAACAGGAGACTGTAATGACAACACTGGCGACAGGGCGGTTCACCGTTGATGCCGAGGCGGGGATCGTGGGTGAGCGCAACTGGCGCCTTGCCGCAATCGCATTGTTGTCGGTGCGCGTCATCCAGGGCTTTATCTACTGGGGTGGCGGCTCTCGACGCTTCATCTATGATCCCTCGAAGCTCAACCCGGATGCCTCCACCTGGATGGCCGACAAGTTCCAGACCGCGATGCCCGGCGCGTTGCTCGGCATGGGCGATGTCATCGCCTACATGCTGCAACATTTCTGGGTGCTCTACGCTGGCATAATCCTGTTCAGCGGGGCCGAGTTGATCGTCGGGGCGGCCTTAATGGCTGGGCTGCTGACGCGATTGGCCGCGGTCGTCTCGATGGGCTTTTCGATCGTGCTGATGCTGATGTTCGGCTGGCAAGGGGCGACTTGCATCGACGAATGGACGATAGCGGCTTGCAATCTCGCCATGGGCGCAACACTCATGCTTGCCGGCGGCGGTGCCTACTCGCTCGACAACGTACTGCTACAGCGCAATCCCGGCCTCGCCAGTCGCCCCTGGTTTCGCTGGCTTGCCGGCAGCCTGCCGTTGCCGCCCAGCGACATGGCATTCCGCAATTTTGGCCTCGCCGTATTGACTGCGGTGCTAGCTTTCGATATTGGCACCTATAGCTTCTATCGCGGCTCGGTTGTCACTCCGTATCACAGCGGGCCGGTCAGCCCCACACAGCATCACTTTGCGCTCAGCGATGGCGTGGTCTTGCCGGATGGTGGGCTGCGATTCCACATCTATCTCGACGGCGGCACACCCGCAGCACCTGCCCATATTATGAAGGCGGAACTGATTGGGAGCCACGGCCAATCCATCGAGACCTGGAACACTGATGCGCTGACCCGACTACCGCCAAAGTCAATCCGCAACGACTTCGCCTATAACACGTTCAAGGCAGGGCCTTATGGCTTGGTCGCACCGATGGGGGCCGAGGCGACGGTGACATTGCCTCCGATCGCCGGCATCAATCATATAGCGGGTGCCGCCAGGCTCAAACTGACCGATGTCAATGGACGCAGCTTCACGACAGCGCTCGTAATGCCGGGGCACGCGTCATGAGCATGATATCGTACTCATCAAAGGTGCTTCGCTTGCACTCCATTTGCGGGATCAGGTAGACCAGCTCCGCACGCTCCGCGGCGACCCCTCGCGATGGACCTGAGGAAGCGAAAAAGATCCAGCTCGCTTACCTTAGCAGCTACAACGTCGATATGCATGTCATCAACACGCGGCCGCCCGGTCCAGTCACGATATCTTGCATTGCCGAACCGACCAAGCGCATGCAGCAACCGAGAAGGGTTTCGTCTGCATCGACCATGAGCCTCCGGCCCTCCGGCCGCAAGAAGAACCTGCAGAACATCGTGCACAAGCTGGCTGCAAAGGGTATCAATCTGGAGGCTAGGCAACAGCCGGTCGACCCCAGCACTGCTGCCGGCACGGCGTTCCTCGACATGCTGGGAGTGTTTGTTGAATTCGAGAGCAGCTTATGCCGCGAGCGTCAGCTTGAAGGCATTGCTGCAGCCACGGCGCGAGCGTCTATAAGGGGCGCAGGTCGGTTATCGACGCGGAGATGAAGTACGTTGGCCGGCGTGGTGCACGCGGAAGCACCAGGCCCATATACCTTGGTACAGAAGGCCTCGAATTTCCGCAGCCCGAAAGCTGTTGGTTGCGGGAGCGCCGGCCCGCCCTCCCGCCGCAAGGTCATAGACTTTCTCAACCAAGGTATAGGACGCCCCGACTCTCTGGATGACATGATCTTACCCACGTGCGGCTGAGTGATGGCGTCCCGGGGCGCTATATCGGATCTCCGTAGCAAAAACCGGCTGAGCCAAGAATAGGCGTCGCCGCTGGCATCGGGAGGTCAAAAAATGCCAACTCTGTCCCGTCGCTCCGTCCTCGCAGCGACCGCTGCCGGGGGTGCTGTCGCCGCTGCAACCGTGGCCCGTGCCGCCTCCTTCGGCAATCCCGACGAGCCGCCGCAGGGTGCGATCAGCACCCAAGGGAACCCAGCGAGCGCAACCGACCCGGGGCCCGCCAATCCAGCGCTTGCGAAGCAGTTCCCCGGGGCGTTTTCGCCGCCGGCGACGGATGTCGGCGACATGCCCATGTTCTGGGCCTCGTTCAACAACGCTCCGCGACGCATCCAGAACGGCGGCTGGGCGCGCCAGGTCACCCAAGCCGACTTCGGCATTTCCGAATTCGATCTCCGGCGTCAACATGCGCCTCACGCGCGGCGGGATTCGCGAGCTGCATTGGCACCTCGCGGCCGAGTGGGCGTATGTCACACGCGGCGCGTGCCGCGTCACCACCATTGACCAGTTCGGCCGCGCAAACGTCGAGGACGTGCCCAAGGGCGGACTCTGGTATTTCCCTTCCGGCCTACCGCATTCGCTGCAAGGCATCGGCGATGATGGCTGCGAGTTCATCATCTGCTTCGATGACGGCAAGGCTTCCGAGTTCAACACGCTGCTGGTGACGGATTGGCTGGCGCACACGTCGCCAGATGCACTTGCATTCAACTTTGGGCTGCCGGTCGAGACATTCAGCAAGATCCCGTTGCACGATCTCTATATCTTCCAGGGTCAGATGCCGGGGCCGTTAGGCGCCGATCAGCAGCAGGCGGCCGGGGAAGCCGGGCAGCTGCCGCTCCGTTCGACGTTCCAACTGAACGAGGTCGCGCCGCTGTCCAAGACCCGGGGTGGCTTCGTACAGGTCGCCGACAGCAGCAACTTCAAGATATCGAAGACGATAGCCGCGGGGCTCGTCACCATTCATCCCGGCGGGATGCGCGCGATGCACTGGCACCCGAATGCCGACGAGTGGCAGTACTTCATCGCCGGCCAAGGGCAGCTGACAGTGTTCAACACCGGCCCGCAGGCGGTGACGCAAAACTTCAATCCCGGCGACATCGGCTACGTCAAGCGGGCCTTCGGCCATTACATCCGCAACACCGGCGACACCGACCTCGTCTATCTGGAGGTGTTCAACAGCGCCTACTACTCTGAAGTATCGCTCTCCGATTGGTTGAAGCACACGCCACGCGCCATGGTCGCGCAGACGATGAACGTCGACCAGGCGACCATCGATCGCTTCCCGGAGGGTCGACCGGCGGTGTTGCCCGTATGAGAGCGGTCGGAGTGCCGTTCGTCAATGGTCCCGCGATGCCGCGATCCCTCGGTCTGCCGTGTCGACACGGGATGAGCATCCCAACTTCCGCGAGGCAACATGTCTGACAACGTAGACTTCCCATCATCGGCTGACAGCCCTGTCGACGAGCCGGAAGGTGGCCCGAGGTTCGAGCCATACGAGTCTCCTGCGGGCGGCTGGGGCGCCCTGCAAGCCACCGCGAAGGCGCTGCGCGAGCAAAGCATCGTGCTCAAGGGCTCAAAAACGCTTCTGTCGATGAACCAGCCGGACGGGTTCGACTGCCCTGGCTGCGCCTGGCCCGACCCGCGGCATACGAGCTCCTTCGAGTTTTGCGAGAACGGCGCGAAGGCCGTTGCCTTCGAGCTGACGAAACGGCGCGTCACCAGGGAGTTCTTCGCCGCGCATACCGTGCATGACCTCGAACAGCAGACCGACTACTGGCTCGAGGAGCAGGGGCGCCTGACCGAGCCGATGCGTTACGAGCGCGCAACCGACCATTTCGTACCGGTGAGCTGGGACGAGGCCTTCGCGCTGATCGGCCGCGAGCTGCGCGCTCTCGCGGACCCGAATGAAGCGGAGTTCTACACCTCGGGGCGCACCTCCAACGAGGCCGCCTTCCTGTACCAGCTATTCGTGCGGCGCTTCGGGACGAACAATTTTCCCGATTGTTCGAACATGTGCCACGAACCGACCAGCGTCGGGCCTTCCCGAGAGCATCGGGATCGGCAAGGGGACCGTCATCCTCGACGACTTTGCCCATGCCGAGGCGATCTTCGTGATCGGCCAGAATCCGGGCACCAACAGTCCGCGGATGATGACCGAACTGCGCAACGCATCGCGTCGCGGCGTGCCGATCGTGGTGTTCAATCCGCTGCGCGAGCGGGCGCTCGAGCGGTTCGCTGCGCCGCAGAGTCCCGTGCGAGATGGCCACCTTCGGTTCGACGCGCATCGCGAGCGAGTATTGCCAGGTGCGCGTCGGCGGCGATGTCGCGGCACTCAAGGGCGTCATGAAGGCTCGTGCTCGAAGCGCACGAGGCGGCGGCCGCAGCCGGCGACCCGCCGGTGCTCGACGTCGCGTTCATCGCGCAGCACACGCAGGGCTTCGATGCGCTCGCCCAGGATCTCCGGGGCACCAGTTGGGACGACATTCTGCGCGTATCGGGATTGTCGCGTGACCAGATCGAGCGCGTCGCTGCGATCTATATGCGCGCGAACGCGGTGATCGTCTGCTACGGCATGGGCATCACCCAGCACCGGCTCGGCTCGGCGAATGTCCAGCAGCTGGCAAATCTGCTGCTGCTCCGGGGCAATTTTGGCAAGCCGGGCGCCGGCATATGCCCGGTGCGCGGGCACTCCAACGTGCAGGGCGACCGCACCATGGGCATCGACGAAAAGCCCAAGCCGGAGCTGCTCGACCAGATCGCGAAGGTGTTCGGCTTCGAGCCGCCCCGCGCCCATGGGCACAGCGTCATCGAAGCGGTGCAGGCGATGATCGACGGGCGCGCCAAGGTGTTCGTGGGATTGGGCGGCAATTTCGTCGCTGCGGTGCCGGACAAGCCGATCGCCGAGGCCGCGATGCGCCGGCTGCGGCTGACCGTGGGGATCACCACCAAGCTCAACCGCGGTCATCTCGTGCATGGGGAGCAGGCGCTGATCCTGCCGTGCCTCGCCAGAAGCGACATCGACATGCAGCGCGGCGGGCGGCAGTCGATCACCGTGGAAGACAGCATGTCGATGGTGCATGCCTCGACAGGGCTTGTCGAGCCGCCGAGCCAGCAGTTGAAGTCCGAAGTCGCGATCGTCTGCGGCATGGCGACTGCCACTTTGCCGAACAGCGGCATCGACTGGTCTGCCTTCGAGGGCGACTACGATCTCATCCGCGACAAGATCGAGGCGGTGTTTCCCGACCTCTTCCACGACTTCAATCAGCGGATACGCCAACCCGGCGGTTTCCACCTCGATACCCCGCCGCGCGATCGGGTGTGGAAGACGCCGAGCGGGCGCGCGAACTTCCTCGTCTTCGACGGTATCGACGAGGAACCCCGGTCAGCCACCCCGCCATGCTCCGGCTCGCGACGCTCAGGAGCCACGACCAGTACAACACCACGATCTACGGGCTGGACGACCGGTATCGCGGCGTGTTCGGCGGCCGGATGGTCGTATTCATGAACGCGGCCGACATGCAGGAGCGCGACATCGCGCCGGAGATGCTGGTCGAGATCGAAGCGCTCGCCGATGACGGGCGGCAGCGAATGGTCCGCGGCTTCAAGGCGCGGCCGTACGAGATCCCTCGCGGCTCGATCGGCGCCTACTACCCGGAATGCAATCCCTTGCTGCCGCTGGCGCACCACGATCTGAAGAGCAAGACGCCGGCCGCGAAGTCGATCCCCGTTCTGGTCAGGCCGCAACCGGCATCTCCGACAGCGAGTGAGCAGCGAAGCGCTTCGCCTGCCTTCGGGCTGCAATGCGCGAGGAGAAAACTCGGACATGAAGAAGCGCGGCAATTATCGGTGCGATTGTCGGTGTGATCTGCGTCGGCGGCCTGATCGCCTGGCGGGTCGATGGCCAGGAGCCGGCGCCGGCGACCCCGGCGATTGTACCGCCCGTTCCGGTGGTCGCTGCGAAGGTCCAGGTCGCGGACTTCCCGATCGTGATGACGGGCATCGGATCGGTGGTGGCGTACAACGTCGTGGACGTGCACGCCCAGGTTACCGGAACGATCGAGAAGATCGGCTTCGTCGAAGGCCAGACCGTGCATCCGGGTGACCTGATTGCCCAGCTCGACCCGCGCCCCTATCAGGCCGCGCTGCAGCAGGCGGAAGCGAACCTGGCGCGCGACCAGGCGCACCTGACCAACGCCCAGGCCAATCTCAGCCGTTATGTCCCGCTGATGAAGCAGGGGCTTCGCCTCGACGCAGCAGGTCACCGACCAGACCTCGGCGGTGACCCAGTTGCAGGCGGCGATCCTCGGCGACAAGGCGGCAATCTTCAACGCACAGACGCAGCTCAGCTACACCACGATCACCTCGCCGATCGATGGCGTGACCGGCATTCGCCGCGTCGATATCGGCAACATCCTGCAACCGAGCACCGCCACGCCGATACGTAACGATCACGCAGATTCAGCCGATCTCGGTCGTATTTATGCTGCCGCAGAAGGATGTGCCCGCGGTGCAGGAGGCCATGAGCAAAGGCCAACTGACGAACCGTCGCCTATGGACAGGACGATCGCACGAAACTCGGCGAAGGCACGCTTCTGCTGGTGAACAACACCATCAGCCAGAGTTCCGGCACCGTCCAGCTCAAGGCAACCTTCCCCAACCAGAACCGGGCATTGTGGCCGGGGGAGTTCGTCAATGTGCGCCTGACCGTCGGGGTCCGGCACAACGGCATCAGCGTCCCGCTGAGCGCGCTTGTGCAGGGAGACGAGTCGCTCGTTCGTCTACGTCGTCGGGCCGAACGGAGGCGCAGGAGCGCCAGGTGGGCGTTGCCGAGACGCTGGACGGCCGCGCCTTGATCGACAAGGGATTGCAGCCAAACGATACCGTGGTGACGGCGGGTCAATATCGGCTCGGCGATGGCGTCAAGGTCGTCGAAGTCCCGGCGAGCGATCCAAGCGTGCAGAACAACTCCGAAGCCAGTTCAGGAATGCTGTGATGAGCATCTCGGCCCCCTTCATCCGCCGGCCGGTCGCAACCGCGCTCTTGATGGTGGCGATCGTTCTGCTGGGCGGCATGGCGTATGAGCTGCTCCCGGTGGCCGCGCTGCCGAATGTCGCGTTCCCGACCATCACGGTCACCGGGCAGCTGCCCGGCACCGATCCGCAGACGATGGCTTCCTCGGTGGCCACGCCGCTCGAGAAGCAGTTCGGCCAGATCCCCTATCTGACGCAGATGACGTCCACGAGTTCGCTCGGCTACACGCAAGATCACGCTGCAATTCGCGCTGAGCGACGACATCAACCCGCGGCGACGCTCGTGCAGGCGGCGATCAACGCCGCGTCGGGTCAGCTGCCGAAGGACATGTATCACGCAGCCTACCTACCACGAGACCAATCCGGCGGACGCGCCTATTCTGGTGCTTGGCCTCACGTCCGATACGCTGCCGATCACCACCGTGGACGACTACGCCGAGAGCATCCTGGCGCAGAAAGCTCTCGCAGGTGCCGGGCGTCGGGCTGGTCGGCGTCGGCGGCGAGCAGCACCCGGCAATTCGCATCCAGTTCGATCCCGCGCAGCTCGCGGCCAATGGTCTCGATTTGGAGGACGTGCGCACCGCGCTCACCAATGTGAGCGTCGATCAGCCCAAGGGCACCCTGTACGGCGCAAGCGCGGGCCTTCACGCTGCAGACCAACGATCAGATCCTGAAGCCGCAAGACTGGGACAATCAGATCATCGCCTGGCGCAACGGCGGACCGATCAGGGTATCGGATGTCGGCAAGGCCAGCCATCGGACCGCAGGACATCACGCTGAAGGGCTGGGTCAATCTGCATCGAGGCATCATCCTGGCGATCCAGCGGCTTCCCGGCGCCAACGTGATCAACACGGTGCAGGCCGTGCAAGACAGCGCTGCCGCAGCTCGAGGCATCCATACCGCCTGCCATCAAGGTTTCGGTGATCTCCGACCGCACGACGACCATCCGCGCTTCGGTCGCCGATGTGCAGTTTACGCTAATGCTCACGATCGGGCTGGTCGTGATGGTGATCTTCCTGTTCCTGCGCAGCGTGTGGCCGACGGTTATCCCGGCGATCGCGGTGCCGGTGTCGATCATCGGCACCTTCGCGGTCATGTATGCGTTCGGCTACAGCCTGGACAATTTGTCGCTGATGGGGCTGTCGATCGCGGTCGGCTTCGTCGTCGACGACGCGATCGTGATGGTCGAGAACATCGCCCGGCATATCGAGATGGGCAAGAAGCCGATGCAGGCCGCTCTGGATGGGGCGGGCGAGATCGGTTTCACGATTTTCTCGATCTCCATTTCATTGGTGGCGGTGTTCATCCCGCTGTTGCTGATGGGCGGCATGGTCGGCCGCATGTTTCAGGAGTTCGCGGTTACCGTGACGGTCGCCATCGCCGTTTCCGCGCTGGTCTCGCTGACACTGACGCCGATGATGGGCGCGCGGCTGTTGCGGCAGGAGCACCCCGAGGCACAGGGCCGGTTGTCGCGCGCCCTGGAGTGGTGCTTCGACGCGCTGCTCGCGGCGTATGATCGGGCTTTGGTGGTGGCGCTGCGGCATCGCTTCGTCACCTTGATGGTGATGCTGGCGACGGTGGCGGCAACGGCCTGGCTGTTCATCATCATTCCGAAGGGCTTCTTCCCTGAAGAGGATACCGGGCCTGCTGCTCGGCATAACCGAGGCGGCGGAGGACGTTTCGCCGGCAGGCATGTCGGCGATACAGGAGAAGGTGATCGGCACGGCGCTGAAAGATCCGGCGGTCCAATCAGTCGGCGCCTATATCGGCGCCGGTGGCGCGACCTCGACCGAGAACCAGGGGCGCATATTCATCGCACTGAAGCCCAAGCCGGAACGTGCGCCGATCACCGAAGTCATGGCCCGGCTCGGCCAGGCGGTGCGCGGGGTGGTCGGGGTGCGGCTGTTCATGCAGCCGGTGCAGGATATCGTCATCGGCGGCCGCCTGACCGCGACACAGTACCAGTACACGCTGACCGACATCGATCTGAACGAGCTGAACAAGTGGGCGCCGATCGTGCAGAACGCGATTGGGAAACTGCCGCAGATCATCGATCTGACCAGCGACCAGCAATCCGCCGGGCCGCAGCTCACCCTGGCGATCAACCGGGATACGGCGGCGCGCCTCGGCATCACGGCCGCAGCAGATCGACGGCGTGTTGTACGACGCCTTCGGGCAGCGCCAGATCGCGCAGCTCTATACGAGCCTCAACCAGTATTTCGTCATCATGGAGGTGAACCCCGGCTTCCAGCTCGGGCCCGAATGCCCTGCAACGGATCTATGTCCGCTCGCAGACCGCCGGCATGGTGCCGCTGAGCGAACTGGTCACCCAGCAGCCGACGGTGGTGCCGCTGGCCGTCAATCACCAGGGGCAGTTCCCCTCGGTGACGCTCAGCTTCAACCTGAAGGGCAACGCGCCGCTCGGCCCGGCGGTCACGGCGATCCAACAGACGATGGCCGCCCTGCATGTGCCGCCGACGATCCAGGCGAGCTTCCAGGGCAACGCCCAGGCCTTCCAGTCCTCGCTCTCGAGCACGCCGATCCTGATCCTGGCGGCGCTGATCGCCGTCTACATCATCCTGGGCATGCTGTACGAGAACACCATTCACCCGCTGACGATCATCTCCACGTTGCCGTCGGCCGGCGCCGGCGCCTTGCTGGTGCTGCTCGTTTTCGGGTTCGGCCTGGATGTGATGGGGATCATCGGCATCATTCTGCTGATCGGCATCGTCAAGAAGAACGGCATCATGCTGGTGGATTTCGCCCTGGAGGCCGAGCGGCATGCGCGGCTTGACCCCCGAACAGTCGATCCATGAGGCGTGCCGGCTGCGCTTCCGTCCAATTCTGATGACCACGATGTGCGCCTTGCTGGGTGGCCTGCCGCTGATGCTGAGCAACGGCACCGGATCGGAGCTGCGCCAGCCGCTCGGCTACGCGATGGTCGGCGGACTTGTCGTCTCCCAGCTGCTGACGCTGTTCACCACGCCGGTGATCTACATCTACATGGACCGGCTCAGTCAGCTGCTGGGGCGCATCCGGCGCGGACACGAATCGCGCGCGGCGGTTCCGGCGGAATGAGGCCGGTGCGGCGGAAGGCGCCGAAATCCACCGGTTCGGGCTGGGCGACGCGCCTAGCGCAATCATCGATTACCTACTGGAGACTGTTATGCGGTTGCTCGTACTCGGCCTCGCGGCGATGGCCCTCTACGTTTCGCCATTGCATGCGGCGGTAAAAGGTCAGTCCCCGGTGGTCAGCTATTGGCACGTCTGGACCGATAACGACGGCGTAAGCCATCAAAGCCGCTGCACGTTGCACGATTTCGCACTGAAGAGCATGGAGCCGCCGGCCTCGCCGCAATGGCAGGATCACATTAATGCCGCGGGATCCACGGTGATCGCACCGTCCAGCCGGTGGGGTGGGAGGGAATCTGGCACGAGAACCCGAAGCCGCAGTGGATCGTTCCGCTCTCGGGCCGCTGGTACGTGCAGACCATGGACGGCAGGCGCGTCGAAATGGGGGCTGGCGACATCTCGTTCGGGGAGGACCAGAACACGAAGCCGAATGCGCAAGGACAGAAGGGGCACATGTCAGGGACTGTCGGCAACACTCCAGCGGTGCTGATGGTCGTGCAAATGGCGAGCCGAGCCCACGGTGGGCCAACCCTGCCACTTCAAATAAACCACGACTTGGCGACAGTTTTCCCAGCTCGGGATTCGAGGCGGCAGATTCCGTGCCGCACGGCTGGATCGCCGCTGCGCCGCGCACGGTCGCTCGCCATGACGGACGGTCCCGAATTCGCTGGTTGCAAGAATTGGTATTGGGCAACTCAAGCCATCGGCGCGCAGAACTTGGCGTCGATTCTTAGTTGTGTGTTCCGGGGTCGGAGTGCGAGCCGTGCACGCTGTTCGAGATCGAGTGCGAAGCGGATGCAGCCGAGCAGCGCATCCTCGCTGAACGGCTTGGTCAGGTAGCAGGCAATCCCGGCATCCAACGCGCGCGCACGGCCCCGGTTGTCGGGATAGGCGGTGATCAGGATCGTAGGAATGGCGCGGCCCGAGGCGATCAGTCGTGCATGCAGTTGAAGCCCGGTCATCCCGGGCATCTGCATGTCCACGATCAGGCAGGAGGTGTCCTGGATACGCCCGGATTTCAGGAAATCTTCGCCCGACGCGAACGCCTCCGCAGTGAACCCCAGCGCGCTCATCAGCCCCCTTGTGGCCTCGCGAACCGACTCGTCGTCATCGACTATCGAAATCAGACTATTGTTCGACACGGGCCTCTCACCGTTGCTGCTTGGCCGCACAACGGTCCGCTCTTGATTCACGTAGTTGCTACCTGCTTGCACTGAAGGTCGTAGACAATGTGTGGCGCGGAGGACGATTACTCGATTACACCTTCGGATAGAGCGCCTATGACCTTCCGGCATTTACGCCGAGCTTGTCGGCCATCCGCACCAGATCGGCCAGCGACTTCGCCAGCATCTTGCGCATGACCTGGCCACGATGAACCTTGACGGTAACCTCGCTCAAATCCAGGTCAGCCGCGATCTGCTTGTTCAGGCGGCCGGTGACGACGCGCGCCATGACGTCCCGCTCGCGCGGCGTCAGGCCGCGGTATCGCTCCTGCAATCCGGCGACGATCGCGGCCTCCTGGCGGCGGGTTCGATCCCGCTCGATTCCCTGCTGGATCGCGTCGAGCAATTCCTGGTCGCGGAACGGCTTGGTCAAGAACTCGACGGCTCCGGCCTTCATCGCCTTCACGGACATCGGAATATCGCCGTGACCGGTGATGAAGATGATCGGAAGCGAACTGTTCGATTGCGCAAGGTCGCGCTGGAAATCCAATCCGCTCGGCCCGGGCAACCTGACATCCAGCACCAGGCACGCTGGCGCATCGGGCAGCTTGGCCCGCAGGAACTCCTGCGCCGATCCGAATGAACGCACTTGGAGTCCGACGGAGCGGAGCAGCCCATCGAGCGCGTCACGAACGGACGGGTCGTCATCGATGAGGCAGACGACAGGACGCTCCTCTGTCATGGCAGTACCAGTCGCTGATAAGCCGGCTTGATCGGTGATAAGCCCACGGACGGGCCGATTGCGGGCAAAGTAGTGCCGGGCCGGCTCTCCAACAAGCGTTGGCGTCCCGTGTCGGCATCATCGCCGTGACATGAGCGATGAGGACGCGTCAGCCTGGTTCGATAAGGCTTCTTCACTGCCCTCCGCCGGCACAAAAAACTGAAATATGGCGCCATTGGGCGCGTTTGGCGTCGCCCATAACCGGCCGCCATGTGCCTCGACGATCGAGCGGCTGATCGCCAGCCCCATGCCCATGCCGTCCTGCTTGGTCGTGTAGAAGGCGTCGAATAGCCGGCCGATGCCGGCCGGATCCAGACCCGGGCCTGAATCCTCTACCGTGACGAGCGCGCCGTTCGCCGCGTCCCAGCGCGAGCCGACCAGCAGCTCGCGCGGTCCCGCGGCATGACTGCGCATGGCTTCGATGGCGTTGACGATCAGGTTGAGGATCACCTGCTGCAACTGGACCCGATCTCCGATCACCGGTGGCAGGTCATCCGCGAGCTGCAAGTTCAGCGCGACGCGATTCATCTGCAGCTCGCTGCGCGTCAGCGCCACCACCTCCAGGATGGCTTCGTTGATACTCAACCGCTGCGTCGGCGCGGCCGACTTCTTGAGCAGCGCGCGTATGCGGGTGATGATGTCGCTTGCGCGATTGCCCTCCCTCACGATGCGGTCGAGAGCCTTTCGTGCCTCGTCCAGATTGGGCGGCTGAACGGCGAGCCAGCGTCGGCTGGCGCTCGCATTGGTGACCACCGCCGCAAGCGGCTGGTTGATTTCATGTGCGATCGAGGCAGTCAGCTCGCCCAGGGTCGTCACGCGAGTGGCGTGCGCGAGTGCCGCTCGTACATTCTGCAATGCCTCTTCCGTTTGCGCCGCGCGGACCGCCGCGGTTACGTCGCTGCTGCCGCCGCGGTAACCGAGAAAACGTCCTTCCGCGTCGAACACCGGCTTGCCGCTGGTGGCCATATACAGCGGCGAGCCGTTTGAATGTGTGGTGCGGTAGTGGAAGTCGCGAAATGGCTGCCTCGCCTCGAGGGTCGCGATATGACGGCGCCACTTCTCCGGCTCCTCCTCGACATCGGTGGCGAAATCCCATCGCCGCATGCCTAACCGGAGAAACGGGAACTGATTGACGGTAGCGAAATTTTCCGATCGGGTAAAACGATGGTCCGGGTCAGTCTCCCAAAGAAAATCCGAAGCCGTCTCGGCGTAGTCGCGGAAGCGCTGCTCGCTCTCCCGCAGGGCGTCTTCCGCCTGCTTGCGTTCGGTGATGTCGCGCAGATTCCCCACCACCGCCCGTACCGCGGGCTCCTCCAACCAATTGGTGACGATGGTTTCCAGCCAACGCCATGATCCATCCTTGTGCCGCACGCGGCGTTGCGCGGTGTAGATTTTCCCCGGCTCTTGCAGCAGGCGGGCCCAATCCGCCCCGGTGGCGCCATACTGGTCCGGATCGATGAAAGCCAGGCGATCCTGCCCGACCATCTCTTCCGGCGTGTAGCCCAGGAGGCGTTCAACCGGCGGGCTGACATAGAGGATCGTGCCGGGGCCATCGAACATCATGGCCACATCCGAGCTGTGCTCGATCAGCGCGCGAAAACGCTTCTCGCTCTCCTGCAGGGCGTCTTCCGCCTGCTTGCGTTCGGTGATGTCGCGCAGATTCGCCACCATGGCCTGCACGATAGGCTCGTCCAACCAGTTGGTCGCGGTGACTTCCAGCCAATGCCACGACCCGTCCTTGTGCCGCACGCGGCGTTGCACGGTCACGAATTTGCCCGGCTCTCGCAGCAGACGGGCAAATCCCGCCATGGTGGCGCCATGCTGCTCCGGGTCGATAAAACCCATGCGATGCTGCCCGACCATCTCTTCCGGCGTATAGCCCAAGAGCTGCTCGATCGGCGGGCTGGCATAGAGGATCACGCCGTGGCCATCGAGCATGATTGCCGCATCCGAGCTGTGCTCGATCAGCGCGCGAAAACGCTTCTCGCTCTCGCCCACCAAGACCTCGGCCCGCCGGCGCTCCGCGTTCTCCGCCTGCAAAGCCTGGTTGGCCTTCTGCAACTCTGCGACCTTGCCGGCCAGTTCGTCTCGCGCCTTCTTCAGCGATTGCGTCGCGTGCTTCTGCGCGGCACCCAGCAGACAAATAAACAGGGCTGCCAACACGAATACGAGGAGGCGCGGAATGGACGCTAGCTGTGCAGCCAGCGAGTGGGCCGGCGCGGCCACGTAATAGTCCAATGCGACCAGGGAAAGCACCGTCGCGAGCAGCCCTGCACGGAGCCCGCCCCGCCAGACGCTGAGCATCACGGCGCAGAAAAGTAAGGATGCCGGAGCGGTTTCCGCATGATGCTGCCATGTGACGATCAGCGCGGCCGCGACCAAGACGGACAGAACGGCAACGCCGTAGCCGCCAACAACCGGCAGCCTGGAAAGCCAACGGGAACCGGCCTGCATCATGTCGCGTCTCCGCTAGCGGCCAGGTCGATCCAACTTCGCGACGCGGGTCGCGAAAGGACGGCAACATGGCATCAGGCGCCTCCATCCATCTGCCCGGGTGTCGCGCAGTCTTGCCGTCCCGGGTGTCGCGCGCAGCATACAATTGCTGATCGCTCCCACAAAGTCGTACCCGTGCTAGACAAAGGTTTATACTTTCCGGTTCTTGATGGGGGCCGATCCTTCCCTTCGATCAATACCTTATTTTGCCGCGCCCGCTATCTTCTCAGAAAATCCTCCCCCGGCCGGTTTGCTATTTGCCGGCTAACTCAACCCCCGCGTTCGGCGGGGCTTTTTTTCCGGGCGGAGGAATAATGGTTCGGATCCGCCGCGTGTCGCACGCCGCGATCCTCAGCAAATGCGAAAGGAGCCGGTTCGTGCCATCGTTTCCACTTCATGTGAACGGGCAGACCCTTCGCGTCGATGTCGACGACCCGGACATGCCGCTGCTCTACGCCCTACGCGACATCCTGAACCTCAAGGGGCCGCGCTTCGGATGCGGCCTGGACCAATGCGGAGCCTGCACCGTCCATATCGACGGCCAGCCCGAGCGCTCCTGCGTGACGCCGCTCTCCAGTGTCGGAGCGGGCAAGATCGTCACGCTCGAAGGCCTCGGCACACCCGAGCAGCCGCACCCGCTGCAGCAGGCCTTCATCGACGAACAGGCTGTGCAGTGCGGCTATTGCATTAACGGGATGATCATGCAGTCCGCGGCGCTTCTGCGGCAGCAGCCGCATCCCTCCGTCGACGACATCAAGGAAGCCCTCGCCAACAATCTCTGTCGCTGCGGCACCCATCTGCGGATCATCCGCGCTGTCCAGCGGGGTGCATATGCATAGCACCGACGCAACGAAGCCGGCCTTGGATCGGCGCGCGCTGCTGCAGGGCGTGGGCGCGCTCGTCGTCACCTTCGCAATCGCGCACGGCCGCGCCGGCGCGCAGGAGCGCACGCCACAGGAAACCGAAACGCCGGAAACCGCAGCAACGAAGTCCGTCTCGGCGGATGCGGTGCAGGGATTTCTTGCCATCGATCCTGGTGGCCGGGTCACCATCTATGCCGGAAAGGTCGACCTCGGCACCGGCGTCGAGACCGCGCTCATGCAGATCGTTGCCGACGAGCTGGACGTTCCGCTGCGCCACGTCACCCTGATCCAGGGCGACACGGCGCTGACGCCGGATCAGGGCCCGACCAATAGCAGTTTCGCTATCGAGAAAGGCGGCATACAGCTACGTCACGCCGCCGCGACGCTGCGCGCCGAACTCCTGCGGCGCGCCGCGGCTCGCCTACGTGCCGGCATCGAGGATCTGCGCATCGTCGATGGGGTGGTTCATGCGAGCGGCGCGGAGACCATTGACATCGGGGAGCTCGCGGCCGGGGCTCCCGTCGCGTTGCAGGTGGATGCCGCTGCTCCCGTCAAGCCGCCGACCGCGTATAAGCTGGTCGGCACGTCGGTCCCGCGTGTGGACATCCCGGGAAAGGTCACGGCGACCTTCACCTTCATGCAGGATTTCCGGCTGCCCGGCATGCTGCATGGGCGCGTGGTCCGCCCGCCAGCGGTGGGCGCGACGCTGTTGTCGGTCGACGAGACCTCGGTTCGGTCCCTGCCCGGCAAAGTGAAGGTCGTCCGGATCGCTAACTTTCTCGGCGTTGTGACGGACACGGAATGGGCGGCGATCAAGGCCGCACAGACCTTGGCCACGAAGTGGTCGGACGTCAGCAACCTGCCGGACGAGGCGCACCTGTTCGAGTACGTGCGCGCCACACAAGTCTCCCACGAGACGGTCACCAGCAATGTTGGGGATGCACCCCATGCTCTGGCGGAGGCCGGTCGGCGGCTGTCCGCGACGTACGACTTCGCGATCCATACGCACGGCTCAATTGGTCCGTCCTGCGCGGTCGCGCAGGTGAAGGACGGCCAGGTGACGTGCTGGACGGCTTCGCAGGCCACCCACAATCTGCGCAAACAGCTCGCCGCGTCCCTGGGCGTTCCGGCGGCTCAGGTCCGCTGCATCTACCTGGCAGGCGCCGGATGCTACGGGCGGAACGGCCACGAGGATGCGGCGGCAGACGCGGTGCTGCTGGCACGGGCGACCGGCCGGCCGGTGCGGGTGCAATGGATGCGCCAGGACGAGCATGGCTGGGATCCGAAAGGTGCGCCGGCTCTGATCGACATGCAGGGCGCCTTGGACGACGACGGCAGGGTTTCCGCATGGCTCGGCACGTTCTTCTATCCCGACTCGACCGCGACCAATGTTACCCTCCTGGCCAGCGACCTAGCGGGGCTGCCGAGCGACGCCGGCTTGAACCCGGGTGGGGTGCTGAACGACACCGCCATCCCCTATCGCTGCGCCAACATCCGCACGGTTGTGCGGCGGCTTGCGACCACGCCGCTGCGGCCGTCCTGGATCCGCTCGCCCGGGCGAATGCAGAACACCTTCGCCAACGAGGTTTTCCTCGACGAGCTCGCGGCGTTGGCAGGGAAGGATCCCTTGGATGTGCGCCTGGAGAGCATCGACGACCCACGGGGGGCAGAGGCGCTTGAGCGTGTCGCGCGTCTATCCGGGTGGCGCATGCGGCCGCGACCGGACCCCGGGGCGGAGGTCGCGGTGGGTCTGGGACTGGCGTACGTTCATTACGAGCTGTCCCGCACCTACGTCGCCGGCGTGGCGCAGGTCGAAGTGACGCGGTCCACCGGGCAGGTGCGGGTGCGCCGCGCCTTCGTGGCGCATGATTGCGGGCAGATCATCAATCCGGACGGCACGCGCAATCAGATCGAGGGCAACGTCATCCAGACGGTCAGCCGCGTGCTGAAGGAGCGGGTGACCTTCGACCGGAAGAACGTCACGAGCCTCGACTGGTCAAGCTATCCGATTCTGACCTTCCCGGAGGTGCCCGATGTTGTCATCGACCTGATCGACCGCCCGGACATGGCGCCGCTGGGTGTGGGCGAGCCCTCGTCCGCGATCGTGCCCGCCGCGGTCGCGAATGCGATCCACAATGCCGTAGGGATCCGTATGCGATCGGTGCCCTTCACGCCAGAGAAGGTCCGGGTGGAGCTGCAACGAGCGTGACGACATGAGCCAGCTCCTGAAATCGGCGCGTTTGGTGGCCGACAACACCAACATTCAGTCGGCCGGGCTGAATAATGTGAGCAGCCCGGCGCGACGCTCTCGTCTGAAGCTCGGTAAACGATCTGATAGGGGGACAACCAAGATATTTGCATGCATCACCCCGGGCGTATTGGCGCGCATGTGCACCGTGCTGCTCCTCTCCGGTCTGGCTTCGTGCACAGGCTCGCCCGCGACTCTCGCGTTGCAGCCAAGCTTCGAGATGATGACGTCCTCGGGCACCGCGAGTGTGAGCATACGCGAGTCCCCGCCTGGAATAACCGACGCAGAATTTACGCACTTAGTAAGGGTAGGTATGGAACGAGCGGCCGCCCGTGGCAGCGTGATTGCCGGTCCCGTCGAGCCGCCATTTCCTTCGCAGCGCATCGTCTGGCACGTGAATCTATCGGCTTCAAGAGGCGTCTCACAACTGATGGTTAATGTCTTCGATGGCGCGAACCCGTTCGTTTACGAACAGGATACCATAACCAACGACGCAACAAGGGCGGCGATCATGTCCACCGTCGAATCGATGTCGGAACGGCTATTGGCGGCTATCGCCGCTCGGGCGAGCACGACGAACCAACTGCAGGCAAGTCCTAGGAACTAAGAGCCGTTCGCTGGTCTCAGGGGTTGGTCCGAGGCCCGAATCACTGACCGCAACACCACCGCATTTCAACGCATACACAGTGAACCGACATGCCTTTGGCGATGGCCGGAGACAGACTTCTCGTTGCCGCGCCGGGTGCGGCGGATGGCTCGTCGCGGCGCGTCGGGCGGCGGCTTGGCAGTCGGTGAAGCTCACGCCGCCGGTCGAAGAAACCGCGCTGCCCTGATCTCGTCGAGGAGATCATCGACGCCCGCAAGCCCGAAGCGCAGCGCGGCTTCGTCGACGAGACGCCCGTCGCGAACCTTCTCATGCACGCCGCCGATCACGATCTGCGGTCGGAGGATAAGGCGCGCCGGAATCGATGCGAGCGTCTCGTTCATTTGCTGCTGTGCGCGCACGCCGCCCGTGAAGGCGGGCGACGCCGTCATCGTCAGCACCGGCTTGCCCCTTAGCGCCGATCGTCCATAAGGCCGAGAGGCCCAGTCGAGCGCGTTCTTCAGGACGCCGGACATGCCGTGGTTGTACTCGGGCGAGATCATTATCACGCCATCGCTCGACTCGATGGCCCAACGCAAGCCGCGCACCAATTCCGGTGCGCGCTCGCCATCATCGTCCTCGTTGTAGAGCGGCATCCCGTGCAGCGGGAAGATGTCGAGCGCGACCCCGGGCGCAAGCGCGTCCCGAAGGCCGTGAAGCACTGCGGTGCTGCTGGAGGCTCGGCGCAGGCTGCCGGACAGGCCGAGTAAGCGAAAAGGCTGGGGCATCGGGGGCTCTATGAAAGATTTAGCGACGGCATGCATATGATACTATACCGTGCGCATTCAAGTTGCCCTGCGCCCGGGCACTTCCATGAGCCAGCATAAGAACAGCCGGGATCGCGACCCGTATGAGCATAGCGCCACGCCGACAAACGGGCACGATCTGTAGATCTCGGACCAAAGTACAGGTTGGTCGATTCTTTAGAATACCAAGCGACAACAAAAGTGCAGGAGAGATTGCGCCTTCAGGGGAATTTAGATCTTTTAGGACAGGCCTGCATTTCCGTCCGCGCATCGCGCTATACATCACTGCCATGGCATCCACAGGCCGGGCGGACAGATGTCGTGGCGTGGACGGTCATCGACCAAACACCACCATGAGCAGCCGCCGCGATTACCGCAAACCAGAGCCAACTTCTGCAACGCAGCCAATCGTCCTCACCCAAGAGCCCACTGACAGGAGTCCTATCGTGACGCAAAGTTCCCTACCCACTACCAGTGCAGGCCACTCCGAGATGGCAAAGGCGATCGGAGGGATCAGCGTCCCTGACAGCAAGCTTGCGCACGAAATCACGGAGCTCGTGCGAGACACCGAATCGCCGCTACTGTTCCATCATTCCAGCCGCGTCTTCTACTGGGGCGCGCTGACCGGGGCGCGGCGCGGCCTGATGTTCGATGCCGAGCTGCTTTACGCCGGCGCGATGTTTCACGACATGGGGTTGACGCATCGACACAGCAGCCCCGATGAGCGCTTCGAGGTGGACGGCGCGAACGCCGCGCGCGACTTCCTGCGCGGCCATCGGATATCGCAGCAGGATATCGACACGGTGTGGACCGCAATCGCGCTGCATACTACGCCGGGCATTCCACAGCACATGCACCCGGTGATTGCGCTAGTGACGGCGGGCGTAGAGATGGACGTGCTGGGCATCGCCTACTCGGAATTCTCCGACACAGAACGCGAGGCCGTGGTGCGGGCGCATCCGCGCGGCGGTCGCTTCAAGGAAGACATCATCCAGGCGTTCTACGACGGCATCAGACACAAGCCCCACACGACTTTCGGCAACGTCAAGGCCGACGTGCTCGCCGACAAGGACCCACATTTCACGCCTGCTAATTTCTGCAGCGTGATCCGCGGCTCCGCTTGGCGCGCGTAAGCATTCCTCAACGCAGGCGACAACTCGGGAGTTGACCATGTTGCCATCGAAGGTTTTCAGCGGCGTAACGCTGCTCGTCCACTCTCGCCATGCCGTCGAGATGGTACTCGGCGGCGAGAACGAGAGGCCAAGCCGATGAGTCCGATAGAAGCTTTGTACTATCAGACCGATGCGCATCCGGACCGCGTGGCATTCATCTATGACGATGCCGCATGGACGTATTCTAGTTTGCTGACCGAGGCGGAACGCCTGGCGCGAGCGCTGCTGGCGCGTGGCATCCGACAGGGCGACCGGGTTGCGCTGCACATGGCCAACTCGCCCGAGATGGCGATCGCCTACTACGCATGCTTCCGCATAGGAGCCATTGCAGCGCCGATAAATCTCAGATACAAGACCGCCGAATTGCGCCACATCTTCCAGCGGATACAGCCCGCCCTCTATATTGGCGGGGCGCAGCTCTATTCTCAGGTCGAGTCGATCGAGCCCGAGATCCTGGCCCCGGATGTGCGCTTCATCACGGGTCCAACCGCCGGCTACAGGGGAGCGCGGCCCTGGGCACAGCTGTTCGAGGTGGACGCCGATCGTTCGCTGCCGTGGCAACCCGACATAGACGCACCGGCCGTTCTGCTCACCACATCAGGGACAACGGGGCAGCCCAAATTCGTGATCCACACAGCGGCGACGCTCTCGGCGATCGCGGATGCATTCACGCACCTGGAGTTGCATGGCGAGCAGATCGTAGTCAACGCGCTTCCCATGGTGCATGGCAGCGAATTCGTGACATTCCTTGCCTGCTTCCATTACGGTACACGTATGGTTTTGTTGGAGCGCTTCGCTCCGAGCGTCGTATTGGACGCGATTGCGGCCCACCGATGCACCTGGATGCTCGGTCTGCCATTCATGTTCCATGCCATGCTGGAACGCCAGCGGTTGCAGCCACGCAAGGTCGATTCGCTGCAATTCTGCCTCTCGGGAGGTGATGTTGTTTGCCCGGTCTCGTTGCAGCAGGATTTCCTGCCCGTGTTCGGTGTCCCTCTGCGTTCCTTCTGGGCCGCCACGGAGGCGCCAGATGCACTCACGTATGGTCTGCAGCCTGGACCTGTCAGTCGTATTGCACCGGGCGCGCAGGTGCGGCTCGTGGACGACCATGGCATGGCAGTGAGCCGCGGCGAGGTTGGTGAATTGCTGCTGCGAGGGCCAACGTCACGGCCGGCTATTGGGCCGGGCCGAACCGGATCGACGACGCGAAGCCCGATGGGTGGTTTCATACCGGCGACCTGATGCGGCAGGGTGAAGGCGACGAGTTGTGGTTCGTAGGCCGCCGCAAGGAACTCATCATCCGTGGCGGCTCCAACGTCGCCCCGGCCGAAGTGGAGGGCGTGCTCGTCGCCCATCCCACGGTGCGCGACGCCGCCGTGGTTGGCGTGCCGGATCCGGTGCTTGGCCAGCGGGTGGCCGGCATCGTGCAACTGGAGCCAGGAAGCCCGATCGGCGCGCTCGACGAAATCCTCGCCGACGTGAAGACGCAACTTGCAGACTACAAAGTGCCCGAGTGGCTGACTGCCGTCGACGAGATTCCGCGGAATCCGCTCGGCAAGATCGACCGCGGGCTGGTAGCCGCGATGATGACGAAAGGCCGGCCCGTCGTGGCGGATCTTGTCTGACGGTAATGCTCCGGAACGATATCAATGACGAATTCGCGAAGCGGCGCGCGTCGGAACGAACCAGCAAGGCCTGCCTTCTCGGAAACCTCTAGTCTTCCGGTTCACAATCCAAGATCGCTGAGGCCTGGATGATCTTTGGGCCGCGCACCGAGAGGCCAGCGGAATTTCCGCTCCTCTTCACGGATTGGCACGTCATTGATAGACGCCTCTCGACGACGCATCAGCCCCGCTTGGTCGAACTCCCATTGCTCATTGCCGTGCGAGCGGAACCAGTGGCCTAAATCGTCGTGCCACTCGTAGGCGAAGCGCACGGCGATACAATTCTCGTGAAAGGCCCAGACTTCCTTGATCAGCCGATAGTCAAGTTCGCGGGCCCACTTCCGCGTCAGGAACGCCACGATGGCTTCGCGACCGCAGAAGAATTCCGCTCGATTGCGCCAGCGGCTGTCCGGCGTATAGGCGAGCGCGACCCGCGCGGGGTCACGGCTATTCCAGGCATCCTCTGCCGCACGTGCCTTCTGCGCCGCAGTTTCTGCCATATACGGCGGAATCGGGGGACGGCTGTCTGACATTTGAAGTCTTGCTCCTTCAGCTTCACCACCAATGGCAGGTCTCCAAACCCTCGGGCGAGGCGCCCGGGCTTACTCGCCGGCAAACTTGTCATGGGGAACGGCTCTCCGCATTGATCGTTTTCCGCGGCGTTGCGCAGGGCTATCACGCCATCTCCTGCCGCCTGCGCGCGGGCCGCCGTTTTGCTCGCGCTGGATGGCGGCCAGTTGCTTCTCCGCCGTCAACCGCAGAAAGGGCCCGTCCTTCGCCGAGACTGGCGCTGCAGCTGCGCGGACTGAGGCCGGGCAGGTGCCTTGAGCCAAGCGCCAGTGTATCGTGCGCCGGCAAGGCGGCCATGCTCGAGGCACTGATCTAGTCTGGTCTTGAGGCGGCATGCTTGTCCGAATTTCGCCGGCCTCCATGTTTATCCTTTGATGCGAGAGCCCGCTTGACGCTGCCTCAGATCGAGGCCTTCGGCATCGTCGGAGGCATGTTCATCCTCTTCGTCTGGGATCGGCTGCGCTATGACTGGTGGCGGCGCTGGCGCTGTCCTGCACCATCCTGCTCGGGCTCCTGCCACCGGCTAAGGCCTTTGCCGGCTTCTCCAACCCGATCATCGTCATTATCGGATCGGTCCTGGTGTTGAGCCGCGGCGTCAGCGCGACGGGCGTTGTGGACGCTGCCATGCGGCGGTTGATGCGCCTGCTACGCTCGACGTCACTGCAGGTGCTGGTCCTGGCGTCTTGCGTGACTCTGCTGTCCGCCCTGATGAAGAACGTGGGCGCTCTCGGGCTGTTCCTGCCCAGCGCATTGCAGGCGGCGGAGCGCAGCGGGCGCCCGCCATCACGTTATCTGATGCCGCTCGCCTTCGGCTCCTTGATCGGCGGGACCATCACGCTGGTCGGGACATCACCCAACTTGCTCATCTCCACCGTTCGCCAACAGATCGAGGGCCGGCCGTTCGGGTTCCTGGACTTCGCACCGGTTGGACTGCCCCTATCGCTCCTGGCGGTCGCTTTCCTCAGCGTGGCCTGGCGGCTCCTGCCTGAGCGCAAGGGCGAGGCGTCAGCCGAGCGTCGTTTCTCGGTCGAGGACTATACGACCGAGGTTCTGCTGCCCGCCAATTCGCCGCTGGCCGGCAAGACAGTGGCCGACCTGGAAAGGCTCAGCGAAGGTGAGGTGAGCGTGACCGCGATCGTGCGTGAGGGTGATCGGCGCTACGTGCCCAGCGCGCACTGGACGCTCTACGTTGGCGACGTCCTCGTCTTGCAGGGCGATGCCGTTGCCTTGAAGCCGTTGGTCGACAGCGCCGGCCTCGAACTCCTGGGGGCTGCCGCCATGCGGCAGACGGCTTCGGGCGCCAAGGACGACGAACTGGAGACGGTCGAGGCGGTGGTTACGGCGAACACCGCGATTGTCGGTGCCTCGCCGGAGACCCTGCGGCTGCGGCAACGGTATGAGGTGAACCTGCTTGCGATCAGCCGCGGTGGGCAACAAATCCTGTCCCGCCTGCGCAGTAACCGCTTCCAGGTGGGCGACGTGGTGGTGGTGCAAGGTCGGCGCAGGCAACTGACGGAAGCGATCACCCTGCTCGGCTTGTTGCCGCTGGCCGGACGCGATCTGGCGCTCGGCCAGGCGACATCACGCTGGCTGCCATTGCTGATCCTGAGCGGCACGCTCGGAGTTATTGTCGCGGGGGTGTTGCGTGTCGAGGCCGCGTTCTTCGTTGCTGCCGTGCTGATGGTGTTGCTGCGGCTCATCACGCCACGCCAGGCCTATGATTCCCTGGACGGGTCTCTGCTGGTGATGCTTGCCTGCCTGATACCGGTGGGCGAGGTACTGGAGACCACCGGTGCAAGCCGCCTGATCGCGAAAGGGTTGGCCGACATTGCGGTACATCTGCCGGGGATTGTGGCTGTAGGCCTACTCTTCGTCCTGACCATGCTGGTTACGCCGTTCCTGCATCACGCCGCGGCGGTGATTGTCATTGGACCGGTGGCGGCATCGGTGGCAAAGCAGCTCGGGTTCGGCCCCGACGCATTCCTGATGGCCGTCGCCCTCGGCGCCTCCTGCGATTTCCTGACGCCGATCGGACACCAGAACAATTTGCTGGTAATGGGGCCGGGCGGATATCGCTTCGCTGACTACTGGCGGCTCGGGCTGCCGTTGTCGATCATCGTGGCCGTGGCGGGCACGGCGCTCATCGTGCTGCGCTGGGGGCTTTAGGCCTGACGTGCGCAGCGCCGGCGGTGGCCCGTCCCGGATGGTCTGCGTCCGGCGCCATTTACCCCGTAGCCGTGCCGCCCGGTCGCCGCGGATAACTCTTGCGCCTGCGCGACGGGTAGGACGATGGGTGGGCCGGCACTCGGCCTTCGGAATCGTAGACCCGCACTTATACCAGTGGTCCTGTCCAATGACCGCTTCGGGTGGGAGCGGACATCTGAGGCGGCGCGAAATTCAAGATATTCGCACGCCAGCAAATACTTCAGGCGGCGTGGCAATGCTTTGCTGATACTCGGATTTGTTTTGGCCAGAGTTGCCATAATATACCAATTATGCGGCATTGCAGCCGAGCATAGCCATCCTCCTCGCAATTCTTTTCGATTGATTGAAGGCCATGCGGCGCACGAGCGCCGCATGGCCTTTTTGCGAGTTCAAGGCGACGGTTGTAAGCCGGGTGCCGGCAGCGGTCCGCTGACGGGGAACTGATGACAGATCGCCTGATTTCCTTGACCAGCCTGGGTGGCGAAGGCCGTGTCCGAGGGAACCGCCGTGCCATCAAGCGATTCGCCTAACGGGCAGTGACAGGTGGCCACCGCAACGCCGTTGATCGGTGCTCTGTGGTCGCAAGCGAAGCTGAAGCAATTCACCAGCTTGTCGCCGAGGTTGAGGCTCGCCGGGCATATCAGTGGCGGTGCTAACGCCTTCGGCCCAAAGCGCACCCAGTCATTGATGGCCTGCGGTATATGGAGCCTCGGAGCGTAGAGCGACCAGATCTGATCCGGCGGGGGTTGGCAGGAGCCCTGCATGTTGCCTCCGTTCACGTCGGCGATCGCGGGGCCCGAAAAGATCGGACATGTGCAATCATATTCCGGAAAGGACGCGGTGCCACCAGCGGTGACATTTACCGTGATAAACCTTCCCGTTGCTTTGCAGGTTGATGCCGCGCAGAGGGCATAACGCTCCTTGCAGATTTTGAAATCATGGCCAGCTTCGGCTGCAAGGCTGCAGGGAGGTGGCCAGGATACACCGACGCTAACGCCCAAAGCGAGCAACAACACCGCGAGGGCTTTGACAACTCTTACAATGTCAATTGCGGAGATTGCCTGATGCAAGTTTGCGACGTCCCGTTTTGATGTCATTCCATCCCTCCCAATTTGGTAGTGCAGTCGCACGACGCCTCTCGACGCAGCAGGTTCCTTTTACTACGGAAGCTGTATTATAAAGGCGACGTCGCCTTTGTCGATCGCGTAATATGGCACGAGGGCTGACCCTTGTATGGAACGCCTGGACTAGCCTTCGCGGCGCGATTGGTCGCCGCGCGGTGCTGCCGTGAGGAGAATACGCCATGCAAAATTACTTACCCGGCTGGGTTCGTGTGAACTACTTGGTTGTCCGTCGTGCCGGGCGAGCCAAGAACAGGATACCCGGGAGCGATAGCGGCTCCGGTATGGTAACAGTTCGAGCGAGACTTGCCATGAAGAGCGCAAGACTTGGAGTTTACGGCCATCTGCGCCGACTTTGCTTGGCATCTGCGCTTACTGCCGGTCTCGCAATGATCGCAGGCGTCTCCCCGGGCGCGGCGCAAGCGCCTGTGGATCCTGACGCAATCGCTGGGAACCCGGAAGCCGTATCGCAGCTAAGCCCATTTGATACGACGGTCGCGTACGTCGCTCAATTCTATCCGTTGTGGTTCACGTACTATCAGACGGTGTTCGCGAGTAACAGCCTCAACAACCTGGTCGGACCTAACCGGATTTCTCCGATCTACCACTATGTGGTGGCCATCAACGTTGATACGCTCTACGCGAGCACCTACCTTGATCTTACCGACCAGCCGGTGGTCCTAACCATCCCCCCGACGCCCCCGTTCCCGCCCAAGTCGTATTCGATACTGATGCTGGACCCCTACGGCGATCTCCTCCCCGCGAGCGCGAGCATCCCGAAGACGCCGGGAAGCTATGCCCTCATTGGGCCCGGAGGATTTACAGGCACGCTTCCCGCAGACGTCACCCCCATCACGTTGCCTCTCGACTTTTCGGCTTTGATCTTCAGGGCAGACAAATTCTCCCCAACTGGCGAGAATCAGATCGCACAAGCTGACGCGTTCCGCAGGTCACTCACGACGCAGACCCTGAGCGATTATGTCAACAACCCCTCCGGGGGAACGACGACCAAGATCGTGCCAGAGATCCTCTTCGCCCTGCCCTTCAAGACGACAGCCGACAACCTCGTCGCCCATGCCCCGATCGCATTCCTCAGACTGCTTCAAACAGCCGTTGAGTCTGACAGGACGCCACCCCCCTCCCCTTACGAACAGGCGCTACGGAACCGGTTCAACAGCTTGTTCGCCAACCGGAATGTGAACAGGTCCGAGTTCAGCGGCGGCGCTCAGGCAGCCCACGAGTTGATCTTGGAACGCTACTTTACGCATACGGGCTGGGCGCCTATCCCGACAAACTGGATCCATTTCACCAATATCGGGGACTGGGGCAACCAGGTCGTCGAGCGGTCGTCGATCACCGAATTCATCCAGTACGCCAACGGCATCAAGGCGGCAGCGTATTATCATGCATTCAAGGATGCCAATGGCAACCCGCTCGACGGGACCAACCCACTGGGCTATGTCCTGACCTTTCCGAAGGGGCAGCTCCCTGAGGCAATGCGCTTCTGGTCCCTGACCGCGTATACCCCGGAGGCGATAGAGCTGGTCCCTAACCCTGCCAACAAATACGCGGTCGCCAGCTACACGCCGCCGCAGTTTAATGCGGACGACTCAGTTTCGATTTACATGGCCCAGAAATTGCCAGCGGGCGTGCCGATGGCAAATTGGCTGCCGATACCGCCCGGCGCGTTCAACATAATGCTTCGAGTCTACGGCCCGGAGGGAACGGTCGAGGACAACACTTACGTCCCGCCCGGCATTGAGACACGTTAGCTAGCCCCTCGGTGAGATCCGGCCAATGCCAGTCTTGCTTGGTAAGTCGCCATTTTGTGCCGCGTTATCGCTCGCGCCCAAGATCAGCAACAACAACCGATGCTGGCCCAAACAGGAAATTTAGAGGGGATTCGGCAAGCGTTAACCTTGGCCTATTCTAACTCACAGGCGCGAATGTTGCAGAAGCGATCTTCTGCGACATCGCACCGACCTCCGCCGTGTTTCATAAATCAAGCAGACCGTGTGGAAACTCCATGCCGCAACGGCAATGAGCATTACTCGAATCCAGCAGCGCTCCCGGACGGTACAAGCTTGCTGGATGCAGCCTGTCGACAAATCTAAGTTGCGCGCTGTCCCCGCTTGCTCGCGTTTCCACACAGTCTGCAAGACTTTTGCGCCGATAGCTATGGTCCAAGAAATCGAATGGTTAGCTGGTGCAGAAACCCGGTGGGAATGTCCGCAAAGGGTCGAAAGCGGTCATCGATACGGCGTCTGGTATAAGTGGGGCAAATTCTCTCCCCAGCGCCAAAGCGAGCTCTGCGTGCCATTTGGTGACGAAGTCAGACGAAGAATCAGGAGTTTAGCAAAGTGCCCCCGTGTACGGGCCCATCGAGGTCGGTCGGTTGGACGCGAAAGGCCGCTTGCGACGGCCGCGGCGCGACCGCCGCTGGCCAATGCTCTGTGGATTTCCGGACAACGCAAACGCGTTGCAGTCATTCTGAACCTGCTTTAGCTACCGCCCGCGCTTGCCATGCCTCGGCAATGAGGCACAGAATTTCGAACAGGATCGAGGCTCCGTTGAAAGCGGTGAGCCCGCCAATGTCGAAGGGCGGCGCGACCTCGACCAGATCGGCGCCAACGAAATCGACCCCCCGCAGCGCACGGAGAAGCCGGAGCGCCTCAAGCGCGGTGATCCCGCCGGCCTCAGGCGTCCCGGTGCCCGGCGCCTGCGCGGGATCGAGACTGTCGACGTCGAAGGACAGATAGGTCGGTCCCGCGCCCGCAACACGGCGCGACTCCTCGGATGCGTAACGCCAACCCCGGTCGTGGAACTCGTCCATCGACAGCACGCGCATGCCGCGCTCTTCGCTGAAACGCCAGATCGCCGGGTCGTTGGTGGTGCCGCGAATGCCGATCTGGATAACGCGCTTCGGGTCGAGCAGTCCTTCCTCCACGGCACGACGGAAGGGCGCGCCGTGATGCAGACGCGAGCCCAGATAGTCGTCGCCCGTGTCGCAATGCGCGTCGATATGCACCATGCCCAGGGCACGTGATGCGGCCACGGCGCGCAGGATCGGCAGGCTGATGGAATGATCGCCGCCCACCGAGAGCGGCACCACGCCGGCGGCGACGACGACACGGTAAAACGCGGCGATCTCGTCCAGCGCGCCGCCGAGCTCGTACGGGCGCTCGATCCAGCAATCGCCGAGATCGCGCACCCGCGCCGTGGCGAAGGGGGTCGCGCCGGTCGCGGCGTTGATGCGCCGCAGCAGCGTGGATTGCTCGCGCACCGCGCGCGGACCGTGCCGGGCGCCGGGACGATTGGTGACGCCGCCATCGAAGGGCACGCCGATGAGGCCGATATCCACCCCGTCCAGCGTGTCACTGGCTGGCGCGCGGAAGAACGTCGCGACGCCGCTATAGCGTGGCCGTGCCTGCGGATCGGCGAGATCGGGGTAGGCGGTAGGTTGTTTGATGGGCATGGATCAGGCCTCCGGCACGCATTTCCCCCATCTCACCCTACCCTCTCCACCCCAAGGGCGGAGAGGGAGTTGAGTGACACCGGCTACTCCTCACGGCAGATGACTCAACCAGCGCACCAGCGCCTTTGTTCGTGGCGCGAAGAGCCGGTCGACGTAGTAGTCGCCGGCAGCGCGCTTGCCCGCTTCGGATCGCGTTGGATAGGGCAGAATCAGGCCCGCCAACGCCGAGATCGGGGTGCGCCGCGCGATCGCGAGCGCCCATTGCCCGATCATCTCGCCCGCGTTTGGCCCCAGTATGCCGGCGCCGATGACCCGGCCACCTTGAGGACCGTGCTGCACCACCAGCTTGACCAATCCCGTCGTGTCCCGTTCGGTGACCGCACGGTCGTTTTCGGAAAACCGCCAGCGCAGAACGGAAACGCCCTTTCTCTCCGCCCGGGCTTCGGCTTCAGTCCGTCCCGCCTGGGCAAGCTCCGGCGCGGTGTAGGTCACGCGCGGCAATGCGGCGTAGTCGATGTGCGCGGGCAGCCGGAACAGAGCCCGGCGGATCACGATTCCCGCATGGTAGAGCCCCAGATGGGTGAAGGCTCGCGGACCGATCCCTTGCGGGTCGGCGATATCGCCCGTGGCATAGACGCGGCGATTGCTCACGCTGCGCAGGCCGCGATCGGTGGCAATCCCGCGTGGACCCGCCCGCACATGCGCGTGTGACAGGTCCAACGCTTCCAGATTGGGCTGCCGTCCCGTTGCCACGAGCAAGTGACTGCCCTCGATCCGGCGCCCATCCTTGAGCAGAAGCGCCGGACCCGGTTCCACCGTGGTCACGGCCACGCCCTCCAGGAACGCGACGCCCCGCGCCGCCAGGGCGGCGCGCAAGCCATCGACCAGTTCCGGGTCATCCTTGGCGGCGATGCGATCCGCCTCGACGACCGTGACCCGGCAGCCGAGCCCGACATGCGCGTCGGCCATTTCAAGCCCGATCGGCCCGCCGCCCAAGATCAGCAGATGTTCGGGTTTTTCGGCCAGATCGAACAGGGTCTCGTTGGTCATAAACGGCACGCGATCGAGGCCGGGGATGGGCGGAACCGCCGGGCGGCTGCCGGCGGCCACCACGATCTTGCGCGCGCGGAGGCGCTCGTCGCCGTCCAGCGCCAGCGTGTCGGGTGCGACGAAGCGTGCCCCGGTCTGGATCACGGTTGCGCCAAGCGCGCGGAATCGCTGCGCCGAATCATTGGGAGCGATGGCGGCGATGACGCCATGCACATGCGCGCGCAGCGCCGGCCAATCGATCTCGGGCGGCGGAAGCCGAACGCCGAAGCGCCCGGCCCTGCGCGCGGCTTCGGCGGCGTGCGCTGCGGCGAGCAGCGCCTTGCTGGGCACACAGCCGGTGTTGAGGCAGTCACCGCCCATGCGTCCGCGCTCGATCAGCACGACCTTGAGCCCGAGTTGCGCGGCCGCGGCGGTGACGGAGAGGCCCGACGCCCCCGCGCCGATCACCGCCAGGTCGTAGCTGTCAGGCATCCCGCCGCGAGCGGCGGCGCAGGATCACGGGCAGCAGGGCCAGCGCCGCCAAAGCAACGAGCGGCCCCAGGATGCGCGGGGAAAAGATCACCGCGACATTGGGCACCTGACCCGCCGCCAGCACATCGCCCACCCCCGAGCCGATCCAGGCGAACACGAAGGTGACAGGGATAATTCCGATCAACGTGGCGGCGGCATAGGGCAGCAGCCGCATGCCGCACAGCGCGGCCGCCAGATTAACCAACCAGAAGGGCAGGGCGGGGATGAGACGGAGCGCCAGCAGATAGCTGAATCCGTCGCGGTGCAGGCGCGGGCGGATAAGGTCCATCAAGCCGCTCGCGCGGCGCGCAACGGTTCCGGCGAATGCTGAGCGGGCGATCAAAAACAGGATCACCGCGCCCGCAGTAGCGCCGAGAACGGCCAGGGAGCCGCCGATCAGCGTGCCGAACAGCAGCCCGCCCGCCACGGTGACGACCGCGGATTCGGGGATCGACAAGGCGACGAACGCCGCATAGAGCGCCGTATAGATGAAGGCGGCCACCGTCGGATGGGCGCGAACCAGTCCGATTAAGGCCGTCTGGTGCCGCGCGAGCTCGGACCAGCTTAGTGCATGCCAGATGCCGGTTTGCCAGATTACGACGGCGGCAAGCGCGGCGATCAGGACCAGGACGAATGGTCTTGCCGGGCGCAACGCTGCGGCTCAGGCTGTTTCAGGGCTAGGCGTGAAGCTGTCTGGCGACGTTTGCGCCCGGGAGTTTTCCCAACCCTTGCAAAGCCCGTGGAGCATATCCGCCTCTCTGAATGCTGCCATGAAGGATGAATGACCCGCGGGCGCGCCCGCTTCAGGCTGCCGGCCCGAAGAGGGCTGGCACGATCGGCACATTGGTGTCCGGCGCCGGGATCACCAGGGTGATCCGACGCTGCGGTTACCCAGCATGCGGTGTCTGTAAGCTTGCCATCCGTGTGCATGCAAGCAGACAACGCAGCAGGGCGAACAGTTGTTCACCATGGCAACCGCATGGCAACCACGCGGTAACGGAGGCTCGATTGACGCGGGGTCGTTGCGCCTCATATAAGCCGGCGCGTGAGCGGTCCCGCCGCGACGGGAGGCCCTTCAGCCCGGTTCGCGCGAGCGCCTTGTCCACGGAGAGTTGTCGTGAAGCGCACCTACCAACCCTCGAAGCTGGTCCGCAAGCGCCGTCACGGCTTCCGCGCCCGCATGGCCACGGCCGCCGGTCGCAAGATCCTGGCCAACCGGCGCGCGAAGGGCCGCAAGCGTCTCAGCGCCTGACACTCCGGACTTGGCCCAAACCATCAAAGCGTCCCCGCCGCCACGCCTGAAGCGCCGTGCGGAGTACCTGCGTGTTGCCGCTGCCGGGCGGCGCGTGTCGGCTCCCGGCCTTGTCTTGCAGGCGCTGCAACGGCCGGACGACGCGCCGGTCACGCGTCGGCTTTACCGTGACCAAGAAGGTCGGCAACGCCGTGGTGCGCAACCGCATCAGGCGCCGGCTGAAGGAGGCCGCTCGTCTGCTGCTGGCGGAGCGCAGCCTGACCGGGGCCGATCTGGTGCTGATCGGGCGCAGCGGCACGCGCGGCCGCCCGTTCCGGGCACTGCAAGACGATCTGCGCCGGGCAATCGGCAGGGCCGGGCTGTCGTGAGCCCGGCGGCTTGGCTGGTCTCGGCCCTGGTCCACCTGTATCAGTGGACGCTTGGGCCGGTTCTGGGCGGCAATTGCCGTTTTTACCCGAGTTGCAGCAACTACGCGCTGGAAGCGCTCAGACGCCACGGCGCGATCCGCGGGAGTGCGCTGGCCGGCTGGCGGGTCTTGCGCTGCAACCCGTGGAACGAGGGCGGTTATGATCCCGTGCCGGACCACCAATGCCGCGAGCGCGGTTGCGTCCGGCGCGGCGAGACGGGGACTTGATGGACCAAAAGCGCCTGTTCACGGCGATCCTGATTTCGATCGCGATCCTGCTCGGCTATCAGATGGTGGCGCGCCGCTACTTGCCGCAGCCGCCCGAGCCGACCAAGCATTCGGAGCAGGCCCCGCTCGCTAAATCGGCCACCCCGGCCGAGGGCGGCCCGGCCTCTGGCGCGCCCGCCGTCACCACCGCACCTTCATCGACACCAGTGCCCAAGCAGGTGCCACGGCTCAAAATCGACGCCCCCGCCGTGCGCGGCTCAATGAGCCTGTTGGGCGCGCGCATCGACGATCTGGTGCTGAACGACTATCGCCAGACCGACGCGCCCAATTCGCCGGATGTGCAGTTGCTGGCGCCGCCTTCGGGGCTGCACCCCTATTTCGTCCAATACGGCTGGTCGGCGGCCGCGGGCGAGAATGTCAAACTGCCGGACGATGATACGGTTTGGACCGCCTCTGCTCCCGTTCTGACGACAAGTACGCCGGTCACGCTCTCCTGGAACAACGGCGCCGGGCTCGATTTCAAGATCGTGCTGGCGATCGATGATCACTACATGTTCAGCGTGCGCCAGGAAGTGACGAACACGACCGGCGAGCCGGTTCAACTCTATCCCTGGACGCGCATCCGGCGGGACTACACGCCTGAGACCTCGGGTTACTACATCCTGTTCGAGGGTCTGCTTGGCGTTACCGACGGGCGGCTGCAGGAATACACCTACGACAAGACGCACAGCGGCGCGAAGGGCAAGGAAGGCGACATTGCCTATGACGCGACCTCCACGGGCGGATGGGCGGGGATCACCGACAAATACTGGCTGACGGCGGTCGTGCCCAACCAGAACGTGCCGGAGACGGTGCATTTCCGCTACATCCCCGGCGGGGACGGACACTACCAGGTCGACTACGTTTCCCCTGTGCCCCAGACAATCGCGCCGGGCGCGACGGCAGAAAAGGCCGGGCACTTGTTTGCCGGCGCGAAGGTCGTGAACCTGCTGGACCGCTACGAATCCCAATACAACATTCCCTATTTCGACAAGGCGGTGGATTTCGGCTGGTTCTATTTTCTGACGAAGCCGATCTTCTATTGCCTTGATTTCCTGAATTCTCTGCTCGGGAATTTCGGTCTGGCGATCATTGTCTTCACCGTCTTCGTCAAGGCCCTGTTCTTCCCGCTGGCGAATTACTCTTACCGGTCCATGAGCAAAATGCGGCTGCTGGCGCCGAAAATCACGGCGTTGCGGGAACGGTTCAAAGACGACCCGCAGAAGATGCAGCAGGAGATGATGAGCCTCTACAAGGCCGAGAAGGTGAATCCGGCCAGCGGCTGCCTGCCCATGATCGTCCAGATCCCGGTGTTCTTCGCGCTGTACAAAGACATCTTCGTCACGATCGAGATGCGTCAGGCGCCGTTCTTCGGCTGGATTCATGATCTCTCGCAGATCGACCCGACCAACGTCTTCACATTATTCGGCTTGGTCCCGTGGGATCCGACGATGATCTCCCCGCTGCTCCATTTGGGGGCGTGGCCGATCATCATGGGGCTGACGATGTGGTTCCAGCAGAAGCTCAATCCCGCCCCGCCCGATCCGATGCAGGCGAAGCTGTTCCAGTTCATGCCGGTGATCTTCACCTTCATGCTGGCGCGATTCCCGGCCGGGCTGGTGATCTATTGGAGCTGGAACAATTTGCTGTCGATTGCCCAGCAATGGCTGATCATGCGGCGCACGCGCCTGACCCGCCCGGGGCTCGCGCGCACCTGAGGGAGTATAATGACGGCCCGGGTTTTGACGCAGCGCGAGCCGATCAGGAGGTCGGACGGAAGCTATTCGCGGCCGAATGCCGGTTCATCCATGCCGCGCAGGCGCTTGAGCAACTCCCTCCGCCCGGGGCGTGGAGGTCGCCGTCGCCGGCCGGTCCAATGTCGGCAAATCGTCCCTGCTGAACGCGCTGACGGGTCGCCGGGCGCTGGCCCGCGTCTCGCACACGCCGGGGCGGACGAGGCAGCTCAATTTCTTCGACCTCGGCGGGCGTCTCACACTGGTGGACATGCCCGGCTATGGCTTCGCGCAGGCGCCGAAATCGGTGACGGCGGACTGGCAGGGGCTGATGTTCGACTACCTGCGCGGACGGCCGAACCTCCGGCGCGTGCTGTTGTTGCTGGATGCCCGTGTTCCGGTGAAGCCGTCCGACGAGGCGGTGATGGGGCTGCTGGACCGCGCGGCGGTAACGTATCAGCTCGTGCTGACCAAGGCGGACGCCGTGAAGCCCGGACCGCTTGTGCGCAAGCAGCAGGAGACGGCGTCGCTCGCCCGTGCCCATCCAGCGGCCTATCCCGAGACGCTGACGACCAGCAGCGAGACCGGTCTCGGTATCGGTGAGCTTCGGGCCGCGTTGGCGGAGTTGGCCTCGTAGGCTGATTATCGCGAGCCTTTCACGGCCGGCCAGACGCCGAATTGGCCTGCTCCGCCGCTCCCAGCTGCGCGATCCCGAGCCGGCCGGGCAGGCCGTTATCCGTCAGCTTGAGAACGCCGGCGGCACCGGGCCGCGGCTCGAAACTCAAGCGAGGTTCGTTTTCCGGGCAGGCGGCGTCGCGTGTTGCCGGCGGGTCGCACCAGATGGCTTGTCGATCGCTCAATCCGTATCGCTCGGCGGCGCGCCCGTGTAGCAGAGCGTATTGCGAGGGTCCGTTGGCAACGACCGTGTAGGCGATGCTGTAGGCGGATTCGCGCCCGTGATTGAAGCCGGGCGGCGCTTCGGTAAAGCGGATCACGATGGGTCCGTCGGGCAGCTTTGCCGTGATGCTGTCGGTGCAGGCGGCCACGGACAGCGACGCGCAGGGACGGGTGTGCTGACTCACCGCGCTTTCCCGCACGCCTTGGCCATAGAGCACTTCCAGCACATCCGTCGCGCTCATGCCCAGCCGCACCCCATGACTGCGAAGGGCGAGCGGTCCCCTGCCCGGGTAGTCTGGAGGCCGCCCAGCAGTGCTCCGGCGAAAATCAGCATCTTGACGGGGCGGCGCATAATCTGTTCTCCTGCGTTCCGGTCCTGTTCTAGTCAGGCCGCAGTTGCGAACTGGTTAACGCCCGTTCAAAAAACCGTGGCTCCGCTCCCGCACTGCATCCCGGTCTCGCCAGCCATGTCCTGGCATTCAGCCTGTCCTCGCGATAAAGCAGCTCTAGTCTCTGGCCTATGACGGAGGTTTGGAGACGTTGCGTCCCCTCCCCCTCCCCCTACCCCCTCCCACAAGGGGAGGGGAGAAGCAAGCCGCTGCGAACGAACTCCCCTCCCCTTGCGGGTGGGGATAGGGGAGGGGTCAAACTCAAAGGAGCGATGAGCATGCTGACGAGGCGCTGGGACAAGTCGAGACTGCCGTCCCGCCACGCGACCGAGGGGCCGGGCCGGGCACCGCATCGCAGCTATTACTATGCGATGGGCTTGAGCGAGGCTGAGATCGCCCAGCCTTTCGTGGGCGTCGCGACCTGCTGGAACGAGGCCGCGCCCTGCAACATTGCTCTCTCGCGCCAGGCGCAGTCGGTCAAGAAGGGCGTCTCCGAGGCGGGCGGCACGCCGCGCGAATTCACCACCATCACGGTGACCGACGGCATTGCCATGGGACACCAGGGCATGAAGTCATCGCTGGTCTCGCGCGACCTGATTGCCGATTCAGTCGAGTTGACGGTACGCGGCCACTGCTATGATGCGCTGGTGGGCCTTGCCGGCTGCGACAAGTCGCTGCCCGGCATGATGATGGCCATGCTGCGGCTCAATGTGCCGAGCGTGTTCATGTACGGCGGCTCGATCCTGCCCGGCCGGTTCAAGGATCACGATGTCACCGTGGTGGATGTGTTCGAGGCGGTCGGTCAGCATGCGGCGGGCCGCATGACGGATGCCGAGCTGCACGAGCTGGAATGCGTCGCCTGCCCGTCGGCGGGCGCCTGCGGCGGGCAGTTCACGGCGAACACGATGGCGATGGTGAGCGAGGCGATCGGGCTCGCCCTTCCGGGTTCGGCCGGGTCGCCGGCGCCCCACGAGGAACGCGACCGCTGGGCGGTGGAATCGGGTCGCGTTGTGATGGCCCTGGTGGAAAGCGGCCTGCGTCCGCGCGACATCGTCACGCGCCGGGCGCTGGAGAACGCGGCCGTGGTGGTCGGCGCGACGGGCGGCTCCACCAATGCCGGCCTGCATTTGCCGGCGATCGCGCATGAGGCCGGGCTGCGCTTCACGATGGAGGACGTGGTCGAGATCATGCGGCGCACGCCGTATATCGCCGACCTCAAGCCTAGCGGGAAATATGTGGCGCTCGACGTGCACCGGATCGGCGGCGTGCCGGTGGTGCTGAAGGCGCTACTGGACGGCGGGCTGCTGCACGGCGAGTGCATCACCGTCACCGGCAGGACGCTCGCGGAGAACCTGAAGGACGTAGCCTTTCCGGCCGATCAGGACGTGGTCTATCCGGTCGCGCACGCGATTTCCAAGACCGGCGGTGTCGTGGGGTTGCGGGGGAATCTCGCACCCGAGGGCGCGATCGTGAAGATCGCCGGTATGCACGCGCTTCGTTTCGAGGGTACGGCGCTCTGCTTCGACTCCGAGGAGGACGCGTATGCCGCCGTCGCCGCCCGCGCCTACAAGCCGGGCGACGTTATCGTGATCCGCTACGAGGGGCCGAAGGGCGGACCCGGCATGCGCGAAATGTTGGCAACCACGAGCGCGATCTACGGGCAGGGCATGGGCGAGCAGGTCGCCTTGATCACCGACGGACGCTTTTCCGGCGCGACGCGCGGATTCTGTGTCGGCCATGTCGGGCCGGAGGCCGCAGTCGGCGGGCCGATCGCCCTGTTGCGCAACGGCGATCGCATCGTGATCGACGCCGAGAAAGGCTCGATCGACGTGGCTCTGTCCGAAACGGAACTGGCCTCGCGCCGTGCCGCCTGGCAGCCGTGCCGCACCGACTACAACAGCGGCACCATCTGGAAATACGCCCAGCTTGTCGGCCCCGCTCATCTTGGCGCGGTCACGCATCCCGGAGCGGCCGCGGAGAACTCACTGCTATGCCGACATCTGAACCAGGAGAGGCTGAACGGATGAGACGAGTTCTGACCACCGCGCTGGCCGCCCTGATGGCCGCGTCCGTCGCGGCGCCGGTTGTGGCACAGCCACCGCCGCCCTATCCGCCGGTGCCGCCGCCGCGATACGAACAGCCACCGCCGCCGCCCGGCGGACGGTATGTCTGGGTGCCCGGGCACTGGCACTGGAATGCCGCGCAAGGGCGATATGTCTGGATCTCCGGTCGCTATGCGATCCGCCAGGCGCATTGGCACCACTACGAGCAGGGCCAGTGGCGGTGGAACGGTGGCCAATGGGTCTGGGTGCCGGCGCACTGGGGGTGAAAACCAGCGACTCTTCGGGTTGCCCCCCATCCGCTTGCGCAAAGGGGGATCGAACCGGCCGGACGCGTGCGGCTAGCTAAAAATGCTGCTGTCCGCAGTATCCCGGGGGCCAGGGCGGAGACGGTGCTACGCAAAATCCGGGCGCCGGCGGGAGTGCGTAGCCGTAGCCGTATGCAAAGGGGTAGCCGTAGCCGAAGGGGTAGCCGTAACCGTAGAACGGCCCAAATCCGAAGAAGCCGCCAGCGACGAAGCCGCGGTTACGAAAGCCACGGTGGAAGCCTCCATGGAAGCCGCCCCCGCCGTGAAACCCGCCACCTCCATGCCCGCCACCGCGATTGGCGTAGGCCGGCGTTGCGAAGAGCATTGCCAGCGCTACTAACCGGATGAACTTAGCCATGGCTAAGGGCCTCCAAGGGCCGTGAATGAACGTGGGCGCGCAGGGCGATAGATTTCAAGGGGATTGCCCGTGGCCTCTACGAGATATGTTTGACGCTTGGCGCGCTCCGTTATTCCAGAACCCGGCGCAACTGCAACTTCGTCGCGGTGCGGTTGGCTGCGCCCGGGAATGCTGATCCGGGTAGGCCGGCAACAAGCCGTCATCTATTAGACGGCCTGGCAAAGTGGTGATGCTGTCGGCGCGGGGTTTGAACACAAGTTGCCGTTGTGCAAGCCGTCGCAGCTTGGCGAGACCGTCGCCTATCCGACAAGGCTGGCCGTAGCTCGACTTTTTTCCATGGTCGCCGCGCGGACGACACCTTCGCTCCATGCCATGAAGGAAAGAATCATGAGAACAGTTCCTATTATCGTTGCAGCTATAGCGACTTTGGCGCTCTCGGCGAGCCGGGTTCTAGCCGCCGCCGGCGGTGCCCCGGAGCGCATCGTGGGGAGGGCAGGCAGGCGAAAACCGACTGTAATGTTGCGGGGAACTATCTGGCTATCGGGTCTGGCGAACCTACGACGATGTTATCGAAGTGCGCCGCAATGCCCAGAGGCCCGAGTGGGCAAAAACGGCCGTCGAACAGAGCGGCAGGTATAACGGTACGTGGATCGGGCTGGCGGGATGGTACGCTCCTATGGCATGGGGCTGGCCGGCTCGGCCTCCTCGCTTTTCTTGGCGGGCGCGGCTATCGGCATGCGCGGTGGAGCGGTGCGCCAGAGCAAGGCAACGTCCTCGGGTGTCAGGCCGTAAGCGGCGTTCACCATGCGGTCGAGCGCGCGCTCGTGTTGTTCGGCTTCGGCGAGCCGGCGGGCCATTGGGGCGACGGTGCGGGCGTGTTCTTGCTTGATATGCGAGACCTCCGCCGCCGAGACGCGACGGGCGCGCGGCAACGCCTTGCGGAGCGCGGCGGCGAATGCGTCCGGCGCGAGGGCGAAGGGATTGCGCAACGCTTCGGGGATGCGCTCGATGTCCCAGGCTTGGCGGTACCAGTCGGCAAGGAGGCGGCGGGCAGAGTGAACTTCGCGATGGATTGCTTGTAGACTAAGAACCAACTCGGCACAGCGCTCAGCGTAACCTCGCGGGTCTGGAATTGGGTATCCTCGACAAATGTATTGAAATATCGTAACGCTTCATCCTTGGCGTGCTGCGCTTTCCGCCAACTGAACCACCAGCCGACAGCTGCGTTTAGGCACGCGACTAGCCATGCATCGGCAGCAGGCAAAAAGTAGACAGTATTGTTCACCAAGGCAGCCGAACGATCAATACAGAATTGCGATCTCCAGGTTATATCGTTATAAGCCAGTTTTGGTTGGCCAAACAGTCGCCAGTATGCGACATTATCTTGTATCTCGTACCATTTGTAATTTCCAGGCTTGCGTCCTGGCCATTCTTCGTCCGATTTGCGAGGCCGCCAATCCGCCGGCTTCGGCTCCAATTCACCTCGGAACCTAGCGAGATGGGCCCGGATCGCTGGGTAGGCATCGATGTCGGTCCCATGCCGGGTGAAAATCATCCACTGCCCGGCCCAGTCCGAGGCCCAGCGGTCGATGTCCTGCCCGCGCAAATAAGGCTTGATCACTTCCTCCGAGCGCGGGTCATCGCGGATCAGCCGGTCGCGCGTCCGTCCATCGATTACGAAAGCCTCGTTGAAGCCGGTCAGCACCCCCCGACGTGGCGAGACGCCCGCGTACTCGACCAGCTTGGCTCCCGCGTTGCGATGAGGCGCCCCTGCGGGAACCGGCGGCGCCAGCGTGTCGAACAACGCGGGCAGCTCCAACTCGACAAACCCCTCCGCACGCGAGCGCGCGTTGGTCCAATACAGTCGCCAGAAGCGACCGTTGGTGAGCAGCGCCCATTGTACCGAGCTACCCGGAATGCCATCTGCGCGTTTGAGATAACGCAACGCTTGCGACGACGGCGATTCGTGTCCTGCGCTCGCGCGGTCCAGCAGTGTATCGCGGGCCTCGTTCTCCACGACAACGGATCCGTAGCGGAAGCGTTCCGAGTGGTCGAGCCGGAGCGCCGTATCTTTCCGCTGCCGCGACAGGAACAACAGGGCATCTGGCACGTCCTTCCGCCCTCTGCCCGGCTCCTGCTGTGGAAGGTACTGCCAACCCAGCAAGTTGATGACCGGGAAGATGAATTCGGCTTCCGTCTCAGCCTCGTTCGGACGCCGCATCGCGCAAAACCCGCGCCATTTGGAGGCGGCTTGCTCAGAAAATGACGTTATCGCACCTGGATCGAGGCGTTTATACGCCTCCGTCTCGCGAATGCCTTCTTCCAGGTAATAGCGCGTGAACAGTCCGCCGCGAATCATGGGCGGGAGATTGCCAGAATAAGCGACGTTGCGCAATCACATCGGATTACCGTTGCTCTGCCGAGCGACGCGCACTTACGAAACAGCAAAAGCGATCACCTTTATAGGCCCACGCGATCTCATCCCCTAACCGCAATGTGCCCACGGTCACAGCAACCAACCGGCTTCCGTCGCACTTGGCCGGGTGCCGGCGCACCTACGCGCGCCGTTAAGGAGAGCAACATGCGGGTCTTCTTCTTCGAGCTTTCCGCCGCTTCCGGCTTAACCGCCACAATCGCCGCGGATCCGGCAGAGATCACCACCCGGATGACCGGCGGCTGGGCGGTGAACAACTTGCTCGTCAACGACGGCGCCTACCGCTCGCCCTTCCAGGAATAAGCAGCGCATGTCAGGGTCCTCGGGTAGGTTGCACAAAGCCCCTGGCAACAAACAATTCTGCACGTTCGATGAAGCGGCCCCCTAATTGACCGGACAGGGTGTACCCCTTGGGTAAGAACCAGGAGTATGCCTGTGTCTATGACTGGGAAGATCGATCGGGTTGAGGTGATCACGTCGGTGCAGCGGCGGCGACGCTGGTCGGCGGAAGAGAAGGCGCGCATGGTGCAGGAGACGTATGCGCCGGGCATGTCGGTGTCGGTGATCGCCCGCCAGCATGGTATCGCCCCCAACCAGTTGTTCACCTGGCGCCGGCTCTACGCAGAAGGCGCTTTGTCGGCGGTCGGTGCCGGTGAGGAGGTGGTCCCGGCCTCGGACTACCGAGCCCTGCAGCATCAGGTGCGTGAGTTGCAGCGCCTGCTTGGCAAGAAGACACTGGAGAACGAGATCCTGCGGGAGGCGCTGGATCTCGCACAGCCAAAAAAACGGCTGTTGCGCTCGCCCTCGTCCGATCGGGACGGCACGCCATGAAGACGGTGGCGGATACGCTTGACGTGGCGCGGTCGAACCTCGCCGTCCAGGCTAAACCAGCGAGCGCCCCGGAACGCCGCGGTCGCCGACCTCAGCCTGAGGCGGCGTTGCTGGCGGAGATCAAGGCGATCATCGCGGAGCTGCCGACCTATGGCTATCGCCGCGTCCACGCGCTCTTGCGTCGTGACCGGGAGCAGACCGGCGCGCCGGCGGTGAACGTCAAGCGCGTCTACCGGGTGATGAAGGCCCATGACCTGCTGCTGCAGCGTCACTCCGGCGCCGGTATCGAACGCCGCCATGACGGCCGCGTGGCGGTCGATCAGACCGACACCCGCTGGTGCTCGGATGGGTTCGAAATCGGCTGCGACAATGGCGAGCGGGTACGCATCGCCTTCACCCTCGACTGCTGCGACCGAGAGGCAATCTCCTGGATCGCCACCACGGGCGCTATCGACAGCAACGACATCCGCGATCTGATGGTGGAAAGCGTCGAACGCCGCTTCGGCCTGGTGGATAAGCTGCCGGTGCCGATCGAATGGCTATCCGACAACGGCTCGCCCTACACTGCCACTGATACACGCGCGCTGGCCAAGCTGATCGGCCTCGTGCCGCTGACCACGCCCGTTGAGAGCCCGCAGTCCAACGGCATGGCCGAGGCGTTCGTGAAGACCTTCAAGCGCGATTATGCGCAGGTTCGCCCGCGGCCCGACGCAGCCACGGTGGTCGAACAGCTCGACGGCTGGTTCGAGCACTACAACATGGTGCACCCGCACAAAGCGCTTGGCTATCGATCGCCGCGAGAGTTCCGTGTCTTGGTGAAGAATGGCGCGACCGATCTTGCGGTCGGCGCACCGCGGCGATCGCATCACAGCAAACCGTCCACCGGCGGGATCGGGTCAAGCCCGTCAGCCGCGCGCAGCGCGGAGACGCGAAGCGTCTGGCTTGACGCGAGCACGGCCGTGGACCACCGATAACAACTACGTCCTGTCCGGTTTTTCGGGGGCAACTACATTCGAGCTTTCTGTCTTCCTCCAGGTAAACGGGGCGGCCGTCTACGATACTGGTGGTGAGAAGCTCGGCAGCATCTACGATGTGATGCCGGACAAAGTCTCTGGCCGCGCCGAATACGGGATCTTGAGCTTTGGCGGCTTTCTACGAAAGGTCTGAGCAAGTCCAGCTTGTGATTTCGAGTGGAGTCGTTGGTTCTGATACCGAACCCGATAAGGACCTCCGGGTTGAAAGTTTTTGCTGGTTTGCCGTCTGCGGCAGCTGCTGGCAACGTTGCAGACGGACTGCGCCCTCAGGTGCACAGCAGGTGGTGGCGCGCCATAAACAGGTTAGCCAACACTGAGGTTATGAATAGCCGGTGCGCGTTCTTGTCCAGCCCGCGGTAGCGCACCTTGGCGAAACCAAAGACCCGCTGGATGACGCCAATGCTGCGTTCGACCTTCGCCCGGACCTTGGACTTGGTCCGATTCCGGGCCTTCTCCACTTCATCGACAACCCCGCGATGCGGATGCCTGCGATTGGTGCAGTCCTTGGCCTGCGGCGCGTGTTCGCGGATCACCTCTCCCTGCCCTGGTCGGCCCGGTCGCCCCACACCCGGGTCTCGTCGCCGTGCAGCAGATCAGGCAGCACCGTCGCGTCGTGCACGTCAGCCGCCGTCGCCACCACCGCGTGGATCAGCTTCGTCTTGCTGTCCACCCCGAAAGGCGCCTTCATCCCGAAATACTCGGGATCACGGGACTGTGCCGCGTTCTTGGTCGAACTCGGCGCATTGATGATGGTGCCGTCAACGATGGTGCCGGTGCTTACCTTCAAGCCTCGGGCTTCAAGCTGTCATGCACCTGCTCGAATATCCGCCGCCCGAGATCGCGCTGCTCCAGCAGGTGGCGGAACTTGCACACCGTGGTTTCATCCGGCACCGGCTCGCGGCCGAGGTCGATGCCGGCAAACCGCCGCATCGACTGCGACCCGTACAGCGCCTCCTCCACTCCGGGATCCGAAAGATTGAACCATTGCTGCAGGAGGTAGAGCCGCAGCATCCGCTCCGGCCCTACCGGCGGACGGCCACTGCCGGGCTTCGGATCGACCGGCTCGAGCAGCGCGCACAGCTCTCGCCACGGCACCACCCGGTCATTTCGGCCAGGAATGCCGCCCGACGGGTCGTCTTGCCGTAACGCTCGAAGCCCGCTGTCGCCAGAGTAAGCTGCCGCATTCCCGGTCCCGCTCGGTCACCGCGCCCCGCACTTATACCAACCCGCCTAGAGGCTGACACACGCCCACTCCCTGGTGCCGATTGAGCGGATGCGGTCAGGATCGTTGACGAAAAAATTCCAGGCGCTGCTGCAGGCCGCGACGATGGCTTTGTAGCTGTCCCATACCAGGGCACACAGCCGATTGGCGCGGAGATATTCCCAGACATTCTCCATTGGGTTGAGTTCGGGGGAATACGACGGCAAGGGCAGGAGCGTGATGTTATCCGGCACGCCGAGCCGGCCGCCGGTCTGGTGCCATCCTGCGCTGTCGCAAACCAGCACGGCATGCGCGCCGGGTACGACCTGGGTGCTGATTTCGGCCAGATGTTCGGCATAATGATCGCGGCCCCGACCGCGCGGTTTGGACAGATCGCACCAAACAGGTAAGCGGAGTCATGGCGATTGTCGCGGACCATCAAAGGTCGGGCGCCGATCGGCGCCCAGACATAGGCATGGCCGCCCTTCTGGCCGACCCGAGCCTCGTCCTGGAACCAGATCTCGATCGGCTTGCCGGTGGCGGACGCTGGCAGGGCGGCTTTCACCAAGTCAGCGAAGTTTTTTTAAACGCCTCCTCGGCTTCGGCGTCCTTCTTCGGATGAAATGGGCGCGGTTGCAGCCGGGTCATATCGAGCTGACGCAGCCACTTGCCAATGGTGCTTTCATGCACCGTCACATTGAAGCGGCGAGCAACCTCTTCGCGCAGATCCACACAACGCCATCGCACCACTTTGTGCGTCTCCAGATCCGGCCCCTTGATGACCAGGGCTTTCAGTTCCGCCATTTGTTCCGTGGTCAAGGCCGGCTTGGGACCAGGGCTACGGCGCGACTTCAGCCCTTCGACACCCGCCTCATTGTAGCGATGAACCCAGTCGCGCAGTGTTTGTCGGTCCATGCCGTTCTGCTCTGCAGCTTCGGTGCGCGTGCCGCCTTCCAGCACCATCGCCACTGCCAAAAGCCTTCGGACCTGCGCGCCATCGTGGCATTTGCCAGCTATCGCACGCAGCTCAGCCGCCGTGTGCTCCGTCCGCGTGATCGTCACTGCCGCACCCATCCGTTGCCTCGCTCGAGCGAATCACCCTGAGTGAGCATCGAATCGGAACCGGCAGCGGTTGGGAATCCCGGGAAAGTCGACGTCTGTGCGGGTTGGTATTACACGCCGTTCCGTGGCCGGGTCGAGAGGGCCTTAGTCAGAGGGTCCCCAGGCGATCGATAAGCGCGTCGGCCCGAGGACCACGGACTTGACGTTGACGATGCGGTCTGACGTAAGCAGCTTCTACCCTCCGGTCATAGATCGAGTATTTGGTTGCAGCGCATCGGTCACCGTTTACGAAATCGAAGAACGCGCCGCTCCAGCATCGACTATGGCCCCCCACATCTGATCGAGGCACGGTCAGGTGCGCTTTTGATCTCTTAATGGCAAGACAAATCAGCGCACAACTCCGAAGAGATCAATCGGCGCCAATAGTCGCGATAACGTCCCGAATCCGCTGCGGGACAATGCCAAACGCTGAGAGACCGGGCAAATCCGGGGCCGGCACGTTGTCGGCCTTAAGAAGATCGACCTGCGCGGTGGTGAGTGGCGCGTTCGGCAGGCTCTCCAGTAGGAAAGCAAGCGGATCAGCGAGGCTGAGGGAGATCGGCACGAGAATGCGCCGGCGCCCTAAGCGGGCCATGATCATCTCGATGATCTCCCTTAGTGTTAAACTTTCGCTCCCGCCGATCTCGTACGTCGTGCCGGGAGCCGCGGCATCGCGCAGAGCTGCGCACGTGGCCTTGGCGACGTCATCGGCGTGGATCGGCTGCAGCCTGGTACGGCCCCCACCGATCAATGGAATGATGGGCGACGCCCTCGCTAGCCCCGCAAGGGCATTGAGAAAGCTATCGTCATGGGCGAACATCACACTCGGTCGCAGCACGATCGCTTGCGGAAACGCCTGTCGCACCTCCTGCTCGCCTTGGCCGCGCGCGCGGATATAGGCCGATCGCGACGTTGGGTCCGCTCCGATCCCGGAGATATGGATGAGACGGGCGACCTTTTGAAACTCGCATGCCTTGGCGACATTCAACGCGCCCTCCACGTGAACCGCAGTGTAGGTTATGCCACCCTTCTCCACATAAGCGGAGACGGCGTTGACCACGCCATCCACACCGGCCACCGCGGCCGCTACGGCCTTCTCATCGCGGACATCGGTTGCGAACGGAACCGCACAGCCAAATCCCGAGAGGGATGGGCGGGCGCTGCCCGCCTGAAAATGGCGGGCTGCTACGCGGACGATCTCGCCCGCGCCAGCGAGACGGTCGACGATGCGGCGGCCGAGAAAGCCGGTCCCGCCAAAGACGGTTACCGTTGCCATTCTAAATCTCCTGTTGCGCTACTTTATCATGAGAACTTTCCTGCGCGTCGGAGAGCTGATGCCGAAGGGCTCACATGCCGACTGTTTGCGGCCCGCAACATTGCCGTCGAGGGTCCGAGGCACAGGAAACCTGCAAACTTGCCGAATCGGCCTCCGGCCTGCGAGCTGAGGACGACGGATCCCGGGGACGAGGTTGCGTTCAGCAAGGCTCAGGCTTCCCCCCGATCGGAGGAGTGCGCCGTAGCCGCGAGGGAATTGCGGCCGTCGCGAACAGCCCTGAGCCAAGCGCAGACGCCCCATGGTGTGCCGGGGACTTCCGACGTCAAAGGATGGCCATCGCCAGCGGCGCCACCCCGCGCAGGCGGGCCGTCATCGGCCCCCGCTCGCGTGCCCTTGCCGCCGCCAGCGAGAGACGAACTGGCTCGTTGTGGTCGGTCTGGAGTGTGACACGGCGGAAAAAGCGCCGCAGGAGCCGAGGCGGCGATCCAGGCGAGCAGTCCCGCGATCAGCAGGGGAGCGACGGCGGCCAGGAAGGCCCGCCCGCGGATTGGTGGTGGCGAGCGGGCGGAAGGAGCAATGCGGCTCGGACCGGAAGCCGCTTGAGATCGAAAACTGGTTGCAAACGTCGTGCGATTTGCCTTCAGCCGCACGCGCAAAGCGCGTTCCTGGCGCAAGCGCAAGGAAAAGTTCGAACTGTCATCGGAGAGCTGATAGCTGCCCCCATCAAGAGCGCTAGTCCTCTCGTGCCCGGGGAAGTCCGCGTGCCAACGGTACGGCTAGCGCGCAGAGACCAGCCATCACCAGAAAAGCGTCGGAGCCAAGCCCGCCATACAGCGGGCCAGACACGAGCATCAGGACCGCCGTCGCCGCGCCGATAGCCACCGTGCCGTAGAAGGCCTGTGCACGGGCTGCCAGATGTGCCGGGACGAGGCGGCCGATCAGTCGCATGCAGGCGAGGTGCAGCAGCGCGAAGGTGAGGCCGTGCAGCGGCTCGATCCCGGCCAGGGCGGGCAGCCAGGAGGTGCGGGCCATGACGCACCAACGCAGGACGCCCGCCAGCCCAGCCAACATCGCCGCGCCACGCGGCCCTAGGCGGTCGAGCAGCCGACGCCCGAGCCAGACGAAGACAAGGACCTCCGAGACAACCGCCTCCGACCACAGCAGCCCGGCTGCATCGGGTCCGATCCCCGCTTGCTCCCACCGGATGACCGCGAAGCTGTCATGCAGGGCGTGGCTGCCCTCGACGAGAGAAGCGACCGCCATGAGCCGGGCGAACCAGGGGAGACGCAGAAGGGACAGGATCCCGCCTTCGATCTGTGGGTGCTCGGGGCGGGAGCCGAGTTGTCGAGGCAGGGTCAGTGCGATCGCGGCCGTCGCGACGAGCAGGGCCGCATTCAGCCAGATGAAGCTCGGTAACCCGAGCCGCGCGATGGCGAATCCCGAAAGAACCGTCCCGCCCACGAAGGCCGCGGACCCCGTTCCGCGGACCCAGCCGGTACTGAAAGCGCGGCGGTCCGCGCGCCGCTAAGAGCGTGAGCGCGTCCGCAATCGGGATCAGCGGGGCCAGGACCGCCAACTCAGCCAGACCGACAACAAGCAGCAGCACGAGGCCGTAAGCCGGCAGAAAGCCGAGCGCGAGGACGGCAGCCGTCGTCAGAAGGCCGGCCAGCACCCGGGACGGTCTGCAAGAACGATCGGCGAGGCGCCCGCCCGCCGGCCCGGCCAGCAAACGGATCGCGGTGCCCGCAGCAAGCACCAGGCCAATGCCGGTCGGGTTCAGACCTTTGCTGGCCAGCAACGCGGGCAAGAAAGGGGAGGCAACCCCGAAGGCGGAGAACAGGGCGGTGTAGAGCGCCAGAAACCGAGGCAGCGAGCCGAGCACAAGGAAGCATACGGCGGATGAGGCACCGTACGCTCCCCGGGTTTTTGCGCCCGGCCCGTCCGGCAGGCAAAAGGGGTAAAGGGGCGAGGATAGCGAGGCCTAGTAACTCAGCAAATCGCGGCTTGTCCGGGCCCCAGGCAGCATCCGCCTTGCGGCCAATTCAATGAGGTTGGATTGGGGCGCAAGGAGACGGGGGAGGCGAACGCAATTCGCAGCGGCCGCCTCATGAAGGAGGCTTGTCCTTCTTGTCGCTGCTGATCCGCACGGCGGTACCGCTGACCAGCGAATCCGAGGGATTGACGATCACCACATCGTCGGGCGTCAGTCCGGAAACGACTTCCACCTTATCGCCGTAGTCGCGACCGATCCGGATCGGGACCAGTTCGGCGCGGCCATCACGAACCACGCCGACGCGCAGTCCCTCGGCTCGGAACAGCAGCGTGTCGGACGGAATAGTGACCGAATGCGCCGCGGCCGGCAGGCCGAAATGGACGAAGGCGTAGGCCCCGGGCATCAGCCGGCCGTCGGCATTGTCCACGTCCACTTCGACCAGCAGCGTCCGCGACTGCGGATCGATGGCATGGTCGGTGCGAACCACCGTGCCGCGGAAAGTCTCGCCCGGGAACTCGTTCAGCGACCACGCTGGCGGCTTCGCCGACGCGAACCGCCGGGACGTCCATCTCCGGCACCGAGACATAGATGCGCAGCTTGTCGACTGCCGCCAGCGTGAACAGCTCGGCCGCCGTGCCGCCGGCGCCGGCGTTGATGAGGTGGCCGATATCGGTATTTCGCGCGGTGATTACGCCGTCGAACGGCGCGACCACACGCTCAAAGCCGGTCAGCTCTTGCATCCGGTCCACCTGCGCTTGCTGCGCCAGCAGATTCGCGCGCGCCACGTTGACGGCGGCGACGCGCCCCGCGTAGGTCAGCCGGTCCTGGTCGCCCTGCTGCTGGCTCGTCCAGCCCTGGCGAACCAGCACCGAGGAGCGGCCGGTCGTCACTTTGGCAAGTTCCATGTTTGCCAGCGACTGCGCGAGTGCCGCTTGCGTCTGAACAAGTTGCTCGCGCGCCTGGCGCAACTGCTGGTCGAGTTCGGGTGTCTCGATCTCGGCCAGCAGGTCGCCCTGCTTCACGCGGGCGCCGATATCGAAGTACCAAGCCTTCAGGTAGCCGCTGGTCCGCGCATAGATCGGCGCGCTGGTATAGGCGACCGTGTTGCCCGGCAGCACCAGCTCCTGCTCCGGCGCGCCGCGGCTGCGGATGGACGACGGCGACCGTCGGCACCGCGTCCTCGCGTGTGGTCTCGGCGAGGGTGGCCGCGGCCTGCTTGCGGCCCTCGATGCCGCGGAGGATGCCGAGCGCGAGCGCGAGCACCGCGATTGCGGCAATGACAATGCCGGTCCAGCGGCGATGTCGGGCCGGCTTCGTGCCCGCCTCCGCCACCTCGGCAGGCGGTAGCTCCTTCACTTCGGTGCCGTCGGGCATGCGATCTGATGTCCCTATGGGCCGCCAACCGGCGCCGCCGTGCTGGGTTGCGACGACGGCGCCGGCGGCGCGGCCGCCGTGCAACAGACAGAATACCGCCGGAACGAACACCAATGTCGCGACGGTGGCAAGCAGCAGGCCGCCGATGACCGCGCGGCCGAGCGGCGCGTTCTGCTCGCCGCCGTCGCCGAGGCCGAACGCCATCGGCACCATGCCGATGATCATCGCCAGCGCGGTCATCAGCACCGGGCGGAAGCGGGTGAAGCCCGCCTCGATCGCGGCCAGAACGGCGTCGCCGTGCATCGGCCAGCCGCTCCCTCGCGAACGAGACGACCAGGATGGAGTTCGCGGTCGCCACCCCCATGCACATGATCGCGCCCATCAGCGCCGGCACGCTCAGCGGCGTGTGCGTGAAGAACAGCATCAGCACGATGCCCGCCAGCGCCGCCGGCAGCGCGGTGATGATGATGAACGGATCGAGCCAGGACTGGAAGTTGACGACGATCAGCAGATAGACGAGCACGATCGAGAAGCCGAGGCCTTCGAGCAGGTTGGCGTACGACATCGTGCATCGTCTCGAGCTGGCCGCGCAGGGTGATGAAGCTGCCGCGCGGCAACTGCTTTTGCGCCGCATCGGCGATCCGCTCGATGTCGCGGCCGGCGCCGCCGAGATCGCGGTCCTGCACGGTCGCGTAGATGTCGATCACCCGGCGGATGTTGTAGTGGTCGACCGCCGCCATCTCCTGCGTGCGGTTGATGGTGGCGAGATCGGCGAGAATCGCCGGGCGGCGTGCCGTCGGCGAGGTGACCGGGATGTTGTCGAGCTCCTTGAGCGACTGTTCGTCGTACTGCGGCGCCATCATCGCGAGCGTGTAGTTGACGCCGTTGCGGTGGTTGAGGAAGAACATCGGCGAGGTCTGGAAGCTGCCGCTGAGCGCGTTGAGCACGCCGGTGGCGACATCGCGCTCGGTATACGCGGCCTGCATCGCCTTGGTCCGGTCGACGTTGATGTCCAGCGCCGGATAATCGAACTGCTGCTGGATCCGGGCGTCGACCACGCCCGGCACGTTGCGGACCTTGGCAAGGATGTCGTCGGCGACCTTGCGGTTCTCGTCGATCTTGTTGCCTTCGATGCGGATGTCGAGCGGCGCCGGCAAGCCGAAATTCAGGATCTGGGTGATCATGTCGGCCGGCAGGAAATAGAAGGTCACGCCGGGAAGCTGCCGCGGCAGATCGCGGCGCAATTCTCTGACGTAATCGGCGGTCGGCCGGTGGTCGGGCTTGAGCGAGACCATCACGTCGGCATCGGCCGGGCCGATCGCGCCGGTATTGAGGTGGGTGGTGTTGATGCCGCTGTACGGCAGCCCGATGTTGTCGATGATGTTGTTCAGCTCGGTCGGCGGAACGTCCCGACGGATCACCGCCTCCACAAGATCGGCGAGGCGCGCGGTCTCCTCGATCCGCGTGCCGGTCTTGGCGCGGAAATGCAGGATGAACTGGCCGCTGTCGGTATTGGGGAAGAAGTCCTGCCCGAGCCAGGGCACGAGCAGGAACACCGCGGCGCAGCCGGCGATGAACAACGGGATGAACGCGATGCGCCGGCGCAGCAGCGCGATCAGCAGCCCGCGATAGGCGTGGCGCGCCTGCTCGAACCGCCGCTCGAAGCCGCGCTGGAAGCGGGTGAACGGATTGCGCGACGGCCCGCCGTGGGCGGCCTTCGCGCGCAGCAGGTACATCGCCATGGTCGGCACCAGCGTGCGCGACAGCACGTAGGAGGCGAGCATGGCGAACACCACCGCCTCGGCGAGCGGAATGAACAGATAGCGCGCCACTCCGCCGAGCAGGAACATCGGCACGAACACGATGCAGATGCAGAGCGTGGAAACCAGCGCCGGCATGGCGATCTGCGCCGCGCCGTTCAGGATGCCCTCGTGCAGCGCGTCGCCCTGTTCCAGATGGCGCTCGATGTTCTCGATCGTGACGGTCGCGTCGTCGACCAGGATGCCGACCGCGAGCGCCAGCCCGCCGAGCGTCATGATGTTGATGGTCTGGCCGAGAAAGCTCAGCGCCATCACCGAGGTGAGGATCGACAGCGGAATCGAGACCGCGATGATCAGCGTGCTGCGCCAGCTGCCGAGGAACATCAGGATCATCAGCGCGGTCAGGCTGGCAGCGATCACCGCCTCGCGCACGACGCCGCTGACCGCCGACTTCACGAATATCGACTGGTCGGCCATCGGCTGCACGCGGAGCTCGGGCGGCAGCGTCTGCATCACCCGGCCGAGCATGTTGCGGATGCCGTTCACGACGTCGATCGTGGAGGCGTCGCCGGCCTTGAGCACGGTGACCAGCACGCCGCGCTGGCCGTTCTGCCGCACCACGTTGGTTTGCGGCGAATAGCCGTCGCTGACGGTGGCGACGTCGCGCAGGTAGATGGTGGCGCCGCCGACCTGCTTGATCGGCAGGTCGTTGAGTTCGCGGATCGTGTACGGGCTCGAGTTCATGCGGATGTCGTATTCGAACTGCGCGATCTTCGCGGTCCCGCCCGGCACCACCAGGTTCTGCGCGTTCACGGCGTTCAGCACATCCGCCGTGGAGAGCCCCTTCGCCTGCACGAGCTGCGGGTTGAGGTTGATCATCACCTGCCGCTGCTTGCCGCCATACGGATAGGGCAGCACCGAGCCGGGCACCGTGACCAGCTGGGTGCGCAGGAAATTGAGGGCGAGGTCGTTGAGCTGCGCCTCGGACAGGCCCTTTCCGGACAGCCCGAGCTGCAGGATCGGCACGCTGGAGGCGCTGAAATTCACGATTTCGGGCGGCTGCGTCCCGGGCGGCATCGACCGCAGCATGAACTGCGAGACCGCGGTGACCTGGGCGTTGGCGGTATCCAGGCTGGCCTTCGGCTGCAGGAAGATTTTGACCAGCCCGAGGCCGTTGTACGAGGTCGATTCGATGTGCTCGATGTTGTCGACCAGCGCCGTCAGCGCCCGCTCGTAGCTGCCGGTGATCCGCCCTTCCAGTTCCTCGGCGTCAAGCCCGGTATAGGTCCAAACGACGGCGATGACCGGAATGTTGATGTTGGGAAAGATGTCGGTCGGGGTGCGCAGGATCACCAGCGGACTGAGCAGCAGGATCACCAGGGCGAGGACGATGAAGGTGTAGGGGCGATTGAGCGCGAGACGAACAATCCACACGAAAGACGACCCTCCATGCGACACTCGGGCGTACCTGACCAGGCGTGCGGAGGGCGAGCTCACGCGCAATCCCGTGCCTGCGAGCGGCGGGAGCAGACCAGTCCCGGAGCTTGGCCGCAAGGGGCCGGGGGAGATGGCTGCCAGTCGGCGTCCAGCAGGCGCCGACGATGCGCCCGGCTGATCAGGGTCAGGGTTAACCTCGCGGAGGCAAGCAGAAGCGATTTCGGCAGCACGTCCCGGCGGGGCTTGGTTCTGCCGGGCGCCGGCACCGTTCGCGGTCAAGCCGAGCGACAGCAGCACGCAGGCTTCGTTGCAGCCAAGAGGGGTGCGCGGAGGGCGCTGGTGGGTGCGGTCGCCGCGACCGCGTTTGACCAGAAAGTTGCTTTCCAGGCCGCGGTCGACCAGGAAAATGTAGTCCACGTTGGCGCAGTCGAAGCCCGACATCGCCATGCGAGCCGGCGCAAAAACAAGCTTCTTTGTCGACGGTACAAGTGCCCAGTTGCTGATTTACTTCTGGATCAAAGTGCCGAACGGCGCTTGAACGTCGGGGGAAATGAGAACATGATCGAAACATTCAATCGTGCTTCATCCTTTGTGGGTGGCGCGGATCATGACTAGCTGGTCAGTGTCCATCGCCGATTTGCTATCTGACGGACGGATCCCGGACATAGGCCGGGCGGCTCTGTGTGTGCACGCGAGCCGATCAAGATCGGACTCACCGTTGGTTAGCTGTAGAGCTTCTTGCGGAACGCCACCCAAGAATTCGTCGAGCTGCCGCTCGGCGGCAAGCCGCGGGTTGAGACCAAAGGTGACAGCGGCATTCACCGCTTCCGGACCTCCGCGGCAGCGGTTGCGCCGAACACGCCTCCGCATGACGCTCAACCGGTCCAACCGTGGAGAGCCTGGGCTGGCGGAATGCGCGGGCGTACCATCCGGCATCACCATCATCGACGTCTCCACGAGCGCACGAACCCCGCCGCACGCGTAAACAAAGTCAGGCCGCGCGCGATACAAGTTGTGCAGATACGCCTCGACGCGCCCTCGTCACGCCGGGGCGCCGCCCTGAAATTCCGGCGCCCATACATCCCGTCCCGAGTTATACATCACGTCCGGGTTCTCCGGCCGGTGCCCCACCGTCTGGCACAATACACCCGCCACCAACCCGATCCGGCGCCTGTTCCATCAGTTTCAGTGCAAAGCACCCGCCGATGCAGTAGCCCATGAACAGGAACTGCTTGATTCCCAAGTGATCCAACAGCCCGAGCTGATCATCGGCCAAATGCACCCCAAGGATCATCGACAGGTACCGGCCCCGTGGACTCGCCGCCGTTCGCGTTGCGCTGATCCATTGTGATGCAGCGGAACTCGTCCTTGAAGATTTCCATGGCGTTGAACACCGCCGTCGGCCAGCTGCTGACGCAGGAATTCAACCCACCACCGGGAGTCACCAATAGCGGGAATCCGCTGCCGGCCTCCTCGTACCGGATGCGCACATCGCCCCTCTTATAAACGGCATGGCGGTTCACTCCGCCGCAGCCAGCTTGTCCTGGGTCTTCGTCCCGAAATCGCTCGCATCATGCCGCTCGTGCAACTGGCTTGATGGCTCGCCACTGGTACGATTGACCATCCGGCCACGCTGAACCGCCGGCCGGGCATAGATCGCATCGGCCCAGCGAATCACGTTCTTATACTCGTTCACCGACAGGAACTCGGCGGCCCCGTACTGCCCGAACTTCACCAAGCCCGCGAACCACGGCCATGCGGCTATATCGGCAATCGTATACACACCTCCTACCAGGTACTCATTGTCCGCCAGCCGCTTATCGAGCACGTCCAGCAACCGCTTCGTCTCCATCGTGAACCGGTCGATGGGATATTCCATCTTCGTCGGCGCATAGGCGTAGAAGTGGCCGAACCCGCCGCCGATATACGGCGCGCTGCCCATCTGCCAGAACAGCCACGACAGGCATTCGGCGCGCTGGCTGACCTCGGTCGGCAGAAACGCCCCGAACTTCTCCGCGAGATACAGCAGGATCGCACCGGACTCGAACACCCGGATGGGCTTTGGACCGCTGCGGTCCACCAGCGCCGGGATTTTCGAGTTAGGGTTGATTGCGACGAAGCCGCTGCCGAACTGGTCGCCCTCGCCAATCCGGATCAGCCAGGCATCGTATTCCGCATTGCTATGGCCGAGTGCCAGCAACTCCTCCAGCATCACCGTGACCTTCACGCCGTTCGGCGTGCCCTGCGAATACAGCTGCAGAGGATGGCGTCCGACCGGCAATTCCTTCTCATGCATTGGTCCTGAGACCGGGCGGTTGATACTCGCGAACTGGCCGCCGCTGGGCTTGTTCCAGGTCCAGACTTTCGGGGGCGTGTATTCGGATGAGCCGGACATCTTCAAAGCTCCAAGTGATTGTCGGGCAGCGTGGCCTTGCCGCCCAAGTGGCGCAAGCCGCGTAGCCCGCAAAGGCGCGGCGCCCCATTGCCTGACACGTGGCTCTCTATCCCGCGCGCCTCCGCCTGTCATTGCCCGGATGGGCACTAGCGGGGCAGGGCGGGTCGGAGACGCCGATATGAACCACCCACATGGAGAGCCCTCATTTACGCATAGCTTCGTTGGCACGGCGATCCGGCCTCGAGGCTCCTTCCAAGGTTTTTGCGCTTAGCCACCGGGAAGGCGAACGAGATCCTGACTTTCCGAGCGTATAACGAGTTCAAACCGCTGAAATGGCTAAAAAAAGCTTGTAGACTAAATCCGGGCAGTCCCAAGCTCCGGAGAGAAATCGCGATCAGAGAGAGATTTGGCCGATTATTGCGGTATCGCACCCCCAACGGTATCGCACCCCCAAGCCTAATGCGCGAAAGCCCGCCGGGGCTGGGCCTTTCAGCGGTCCTGGACGCTGCGGAGAATGTTTGGCTGTAGATGGATTGGAGCAGCGATAGGAACCGGGATCAAACATTCTCCGGCCATTGCCTGACCTCGGCAGATGATATCGGCACCACTAATCGTCCGCGGCGCCTCCGGCAATCGCACAACAATCGGCTCATAGCCGAGTTCGCGAACGAACCGCAGCAGGTCGGCTGAGCGCAGCGTGGTCGACGCGGCATTATACAGCGGATGAAGGTTCACCCACTCACTGGCGAGCATCTCCTCGTCAATGATCACGGTGACGCGCCGCTGCTTGTCGTTGATCAGCCCGAACGGCGTCACCGACCCGGGCGTCAGTGCCAGCACCTCCTGCAGCAGGTCGGGCCGGGCGAAAGAGAACCGGGGGGCGCCCAGGGCCTTCTCGAGCCGCCCAAGATCAGCGCGCTTGTCCGCCGGCATTACCACTAGCCAGATTCCGCCCTTGCGGTCCTTGATGAATAGATTCTTGCAGTGGAGGCCCAGGATCTTGTCATGCCAGGGCCGACCCTCCTCCACCGTGAAGAATGGCGGATGCTCAATCGTGCTGTGCGCGATGGCCAGCCGGTCGAACAGCGCGAAGAGGTCGGCGGGAGTTGCTGCCATGGTGTCGCGGGTGATTGTCTGCTGCTGGCCTGGTGTGCGGGAATGGCGTGCGCACATCAACCCGCCTATGGCGGGCCGTCGGCCGGACATCCTGTCTCGGGCTGACCGCGTGCCGCATGATCGGAACTGCCGTTTGCAAGGGAGCGCGCCATAACCTCCGCCGCCTTCCATCTCGCCCATGCACTGGCCGTGGAAATCGCCGCGCGCCGCATGTCGCCAATCGACTTGGTGGACGAATGCCTTCGTATCGAGCGCCTGGAGCGTACCGCGACATTGGTTCGCAAGCGATAGCCGCAGGCATGATCAACCTGGGCTCTACGGCCGGCATCAGCCTGGCTATGGCAAAAGGCATGAACGATGCGGCGAAGGTAACGGGCACGCTGGCGGAGTTGCGCGCCGTGGCGCGCGGACGGAGTTATCACCCCGTGATTGGCGGCCATTGCCGCCGGTGAGGATGGCGCCGCGACCCGAGAGACCTATCCCGTTAGCCGCGCGGCGACACGGCCCATCAGGGCTTCGCGTTCCGCCCGCATACCGGCGACGCGGATGCGCGCCAAATTCAGCACCTGGGCGGGCGCCGTCTCGGGCGAGCCGGCGTTGAAGGGTGGGGCAGGGGCATACTCGATCTGTAGCTGAATCGCCTGCGCCGCGTCCGGCCCGCACAGCTCCGCCACGAGGGTCAGGGCAAAATCAATTCCTGCCGTCACGCCGCCACCCGTGAAGATATTGCCATCTTGTACGACGCGCCCGCGTGTCGGAATCGCGCCGAGACTTGCAAGGAAATCGTGCGACGCCCAGTGCGTCGTTGCCTTCTTTCCCTTCAACAACCCCGCCGCCCCAACACCAGCGCCCCGGTGCAAACGGAGGTGACATAGCGCGCCCCTGCCGCTTGTCGGCGCAGGAATTCCAACACCTCCGGATCCTCCATCAGGGTGGCGACACCCGACCCCCAGGGACGCAAATCACATCCAGCTGCGGACAATCCGTAAAACTCGTGTCGGGTGCGATTTGCATGCCGGTGATGGCGCGCACCGGATCGCGCGTCTTCCATACTAGAGCGATTTTAGGGTGACTGGCGATAGCCGCAGTGTGCGAGATAGTTCGAGCATTCGGACGGGGTAAATCGGTGCAGCAGTTTTCTCACTGCAAACCACAGGGAACTTAGCTTGCGCGCTGCCTTCGCGCGTAGCAGGGCCTTCAGTTTCGCGAATGCCTGTTCGATGGGGTTGAGATCCGGCGAGTATGGCGGCAGGAACCGCAGTTCGGCTCCACGCGTCTCGATCGCCTCCCGCACGCCCGCCACCTTGTGCGAGCCCAGATTGTCCATGATCACGATGTCGCCCGCCGATAGCGTCGGCGCCAGTCCCTGCTCGACATAGGCTACGAACAGCTCGCCGATGCTCGCGGCGGCCGTCATGCCGCACGCAGGTGAAACGAGCAGAGATCTTGCTGGCTGCAAGCGGCGCCGCGGACAAAGCGATCGCCGTCAGCGTGGCGTTGGCGAGTCACCGTCTACCGCACCAAGCGCCGCTTCGTCGACGGCAATCTCGAACGGGCCCAGAGCGAAGGGCCGCGTCCTGGTTCGCCGCCCAAGCTGTCGGGCAATGAAGAAGCGCTTCTGATCGCCATCACCTCTCCAACCCACCGCGGGGGCGCGCACGCTGGACGCGAACTGCTCCGCCGGCGAGATCATCAGGCTCACCAAGCACAGCAAGTGTCGCGCGAGACAGTGCGCCGGCGTCTGGCAGAGAACGAACTGAAGCCATGGCGACAAGACATGTGGTGCATCGCCGAGGTCGATGGCAACTTCGTCGCCCGGATGGAGGATGTACTCGATCTCTACGCGGAGCCCGCCGATCCGAAGCGGCCAGTGGTCGGCTTCGACGAGAGCCCCGTGCAGTTGTCGGGGAAACACGCCAGCCGATTCCCGCGGCGCCAGGGCGACCCCGGCGTTCCGACTATGAATACCGCCGCAACGGCACGGTCAACCTGTCCGCTTTCCTCGATGCACATCCGCCATGGCGCAAGATGAAGATCACCGACCAACGCACGGCGCAGGATTTCGCTGTGTGCATGCGCGATCTCGTCGATGTCCATTATCCGCAGGCTGAGCTGGTTCGCATCGTACTAGACAACCTATCCACTCACACCGCCGGAGCTCTCTACGAAACCTTTCCGGCACCGGAGGCCCACCGCATCCTTCGTCGCCTGGAATTTCACTACACGCCCAAACACGCAAGTTGGCTGAACATGGTGGAGATCGAACTTGGCGTCCTACGTGGTCAATGCCTTAATCGGCGGACGAGCTGGGTCAGGTTCGGAAACAGTAACAATCCGATATGCATGGTTTGCCTCTCTCTGTTCCCGACTAGCACAGGATCACCTAGGCGCACATGCACCCCACCTACAAGTCGGGCTAGGCGCCGATGTCTGACCTGATTGCCACGCTGAGGGACAAGTGTTGGGCAATCATGCCACGGTCTGAGTCCCGAACGCTGCAATCAGGAGGAGCAGCTGAAGGCGATCGCCTATCCGCTGGACTCACGGCTTTACTCTAATGCCACCGTCGCTTCGATCGTGGCCGCGAGCAGCAGCTCCATCCCCGCCGGGCCGATGCGCTCACGCCAGCGGGTGAGCGAACTCGGACCGATCGGCAGCTGGTGGTGCAATAGTCAAGCCACAGAATAACTGCCAATTCGACCGGAATGCGTGCACAAGGGTTGATCAGGACAGTCGCCCTTGCATCCCCTTGTCCTTCGCTTCATCCTGACATTCATTGAACGAGCGGACCGGGCACGAAGATCAACAGACGCTTCACCCCTTTCGTTAGCTCGGACCCACCTACAAAGGAGAGGAACGATGTCGAGCCCACGCCGCCTAGTCCTGAGGACAGGAGCTGTGTTGTTCGCCGGTGCCATAGCCGCAGGATTGAGTATAGAGACCCGCGGCGCATCTGCCGCCGAGACCTACAATCCAAGCTGCTTCAAGCCTGCGCCCGGGTCGAAGGTGATGCAGATAAAGGCGCGGCCCGGTCCGTACCGGTTGGCGCTCGCCAACGGTTTCGCCGGCAACAGCTGGCGCATCCAGATGATCCAGGGCCTGAAGGCTTGGGCCGCGCGCCCCGAGAACGCCAAGGACATCAAGGAACTCAAAGTCATCTCCACTGGCACCGACGTTGCAGCGCAGATCGGCGCCATCGACAACCTGATCGCTGCCGGCTACGACGCCATCATCACAATCGCGGTGAGCCCCACCTCTTTCGAGCCCGTGATCAAGCGCGCCAAGAAAGCGGGTGTTGTGTTAATTCCTTTCGACAATGTCCTTGATACTGACCAGGTAATTCAGGTGACCGAGCCTCAGGTCGAGTTCGAGACGGTTAAGGCGCAGTTCGTTTACGACAACATGCCCGAAAAAAAGGGCAAGGTTCTGGAGATCAGGGGACTGCCCGGCAATGCGGTGGATCGCGACCGCTCGATAGGCTTTCATAAGGTGTTTGACAACAAGCCGGGGATCGATGTGGTCACCGTTGTCGGCAACTGGGATGACGGCACGGTGCAGAAGGTTGTCGGCGACGCGATCGCAACCCAGGGTCATTTTGCCGCCATTGTCACGCAGCATGGTTCAACCGGGCTGATGAACGCGCTTAACGATGCCAAACACCCGAAGATCCCGCTCGGTACCTCCGGCGAGAATGGTTCGCTGAAGATGATCCACGATCAGGGTTGGACGTCCATCTCGCGTGTCCAATCACCGTTGCTCGCCGTCGTTGCCATGCAGGCAGCGATCGCGGAACTACAAGGCAAGGCGTTGCCACAGCTGATACTCTTGCCGATCCCGACTGTTTATTCGAAGGATCTGAAAGAGGGCGTAAACTACTTCGCGAATGCGCCGGACAATTTCCAGGCTGGGGCGGACATTCCGGCCTGCAACGCAGTCATGCCGCTGGATGAACTCCTGAAGCAAAAGCCGGGTAATACCTGAAGGTCTTGTGGGCGCCATGTGGACGCGGCATGGCGCTCGTACGACGAAGGGCGGAGCAGCATGACCGGCATCGCCGAGGCGGAGCCTCAGCCGATTCTGCGGCTGACGGGTGTAACGAAGCGCTATGGCGGTGTCATCGCACTCGATCGGGTGGACTTCGCGTGCCGACGCGGCTCGATCCACGCGGTTCTGGGAGAAAACGGCGCGGGCAAAAGCACGCTAATCAAGCTGATCGCCGGAGCTGTCCGGCCCGACGCGGGCAGGATAGAGCTGGAAGGCGTACCGGTCGCGTTCGCCGACCCGTTGGATGCGGTGCGACGGGGTGTCATCTGCGTCTTTCAGGAACTCTCGTTGCTGCCAGATCTCAGCGTCGCCGATAACATCTGCATCACCTCTCCACCGACGCGCGCCGGACTGATAGACCGTCGCACCCAGCGCCAGCGGGCCGAAGAGCTTCTCGCGCGGGTCGGCTGCGCCGAGCTCGATCCGCAAGCATTAGTGCGCGATCTGCCGTTGTCACGTCGTCAGTTGGTGGAGTTCGCGAAAGCGCTCGGCCGCGAGCCGTGCGTGCTGATCATGGACGAGGCAACATCGGCGTTGACGGCTGCCGACGTCGAGACCGTGTATGACGTGCTGCGCGCTCTCAGGCGGCAAGGGGTCGCGATCATATACATTTCCCATCGCATGCATGAGATAGAAGCCTTGGCGGACACATGCTCGGTGTTCCGGAGCGGGCGTCATATCGAAACGTTTCCGCAAGGCAGCCGCTCGCCTCGTGAATTGGTCAACCTGATGATCGGCCGTGACATCGCGCAGACCTATCCCGTGAAATCCCTGCCGTCCCGGTCCGGGCCCGCGATGGTGTCGGTGCGCAATCTCTCCTGGACCGACCGGCTGGGAAACATCTCGTTTTCGGTCCGCAAGGGTGAGATCGTGGGGCTGGGCGGGCTCGATGGGCAGGGCCAGCGCGAGTTGCTGCTGGCGCTTTTCGGTGCATTGCGGGACGTACACGGCGAGGTCAGGATCGAGGGTCGGCCAGGTCTTTTCGGCGGCCCGTACGCGGCGAAGACGCCCGCGTCCGGCGTCGCACTCGTGCCCGAAGACCGCAAGTCCGAAGGGCTGTTGTTGCAAATGCCGGTGGGGGACAATCTCAGCCTTGCCTCGCTCGACCGGCTGCGACGGGGCCCGTTGCTGGATCGCAGAGGCGAACGCCGCCTGATCGCCGCCGCCATTCAGCGCCTGCAAATCAAAGTCTCGGCCCCGTCGCGCCCGGCTGGCACCTTATCGGGCGGCAACCAGCAAAAAGTCGTGCTCGGCAAGTGGCTAGCGACGGAGCCGCGCGTGTTGCTGTTGATGGACCCGATGCGCGGCATCGATGTCGGCACCAAGCAGGAGCTGTATATCCTGATCCGCCGCCTGGCTGACGCGGGCGCTGCAATCCTGTTCTACAGCACGGACTATGACGAGCTGATCGGCATGTGTGAACGCGTGCTAATCCTGTATCGCGGTCGGTGTCTGGCCGAGCTCGTCGGGGCCGAAATCACCGAGGCGAACATCGTCGGCGCTTCGCTGAATCTGGAAACGGGTGCCGCCCGGCGGGCCGAAGCCGTACCGTGACCCGCCTGCAAGCCCCGATGCGCCGCTATCGAGGTCCGCTGGTCGCAGCGCTTTTGCTGGTTGCCGTGTTTGCGACCTTCCTGGTGCTGCACCCGCGCCATCTGTCGATCCTGGTCACGACACCCGCCGCGAATCAGGGATTGGCGCTTGCCTTCGCGGCGATGGCGCAGACGCTGCCGGTGCTGACCGGCGGCCTTGATCTATCGGTCGGATCGATCCTGGCGCTCGCCGATTGCGTGGCGTCCCATGTCGTCAGCGGCAACGTATGGGAGATCGCGGGCGGAATCGTAATGACACTCGCAGCCGGCCTGGTCTGCGGTTTCGCCAATGGACTTGCTGTTGTGGTCGGGCGTATTCAGCCGATCATCGCGACTTTGGCGACCGGGGCGATCTATACCGGTTTTGCCTATTTGTTGCGTCCGGTGCCTGGCGGAAAAATCGACGAGGCGCTCGGCGACGCGCTGACGAACGAAACCTTTGGGGTCGTTCCGACCGCGCTGGTGCTGCTGATCGCCACGCTGTTGCTGGTCTGGCTGCCGTTCCGCAGCTCGGTTGTCGGCCGCGGTTGCTATGCAGCGGGCTCCTCCGAGACCGCCGCCTATCTGTCCGGTGTGCGAGTTGGCCGGTCACGGCTGGCCGCCTATACGCTCGGCGGACTGTTCGCAGCATGCGGAGGCTTGTTCCTCGGGCTTCAGACCCTTTCGGGAGATGCCCAGGTCGGCGGGGAATACACGCTCAAGTCAATCGCCGCCGTGGTAATTGGCGGTACGTCGCTGCTGGGCGGCAGTGGCGGCGTTATCGGATCGATCTTCGGCGCTTACGTGCTCCGTACCATCGACGGCATGCTGATGTTCGCGCATGTCCCGCCTTTGGCGCAGCCGCTGTTTGAAGGATTGGTGCTATTGGCCGCTATCGGTCTAGGCTCGCTCCGGCTGTTGACCGTACGTAACCGCCTTGACATACTAGTTGCACAGGAAACTTCACGTAGCGGCGATGCACCTCGGTCGATCATTCCTGGGCTCGACAACTCCGTGCTCGTCTCAGTCGGCGCAATCGCAGTGATCCTGGCGATCGGCAGCGCCTATCTGCCGGCCTTCCTGTCGCCCGGCTACCTGGTGTTGCAGCTTAGGATAGCGTCTTTCCTAGGGATCGTGGCCGCCGGCACCATGGTGGTCATCCTGCTCGGCCATATCGATTTGTCGATCCCTTGGGTAATGACTACGGCGGCAATGCTAGCGACGACCCTGGTCGGCCTCGGCCAGCCCTGGTCCGCGTGGGCGATCCCCGGCGGGCTTGCCGTTGGCCTCGGCGTGGGCCTGCTGAACGGAATTGGGGTCGGCTATCTGCGCCTGCCATCGATGATCCTGACGCTGGCGACCAATGCCGTGCTGCTCGGTCTCGCGGTGCTCTACACAGGCGGCTTCGCACCTCAGACCAAGGCATCGGCGTTCATGCGCGTGCTGGGCAAGGACAGCAGCCTGTTAAACATCCCAAACATGCTTTGGGTCTGGCTGGTCGTTTCAGTTTGGATTCTCGTGCTCTTGCGGGAGACCGGTTTTGGACGCTCCGTTTTCGCGATAGGAAATCGCGAGCGCGCGGCCTACCTGTCGGGCGTGCGGACCGCGCGCGTGATCATGCTGTCCTTTGCGCTCTCGGGGTTCATGAGCGCCTTAGGCGGCGTACTATTGGCCGGCCGGCTCGATCAATCGTATCAGGGCATGGGCGACGAGTATCTGCTTCCGGCAATCGCTGCTGTCGTGCTGGGTGGAACCAGCATCCTCGGGGGCCGCGGCAGCTATATCGGGACCGTCGCCGGCGTGCTGGTCATCAGCCTTCTGGCCAGCATGCTATCCGTGATGCAAATGCCTGAAGCAAGCCGACGGATCATCTACGGCGTCGTTATCATGGCGATGCTGCTGGTCCATGGTCGCGGCGCTCCGGCGGCAGCGGGGGCGTAAGGCGGCCGCTCCTGCTGCCGCCTTGCCTCGGGCTCTCAGAACGAGAGAGCAGGTCGCCATCACGTCATGCGATCCAGCACAACCACCGGAATTTCGCGCTCCGTCTTGCGCTGGTAATCGGCGTATGGCGGCCAGAACTTAACCGCTTCCTGCCACAACCCTCTGCGCTCTTCGCCTGTTGTAGTCCTGGCTCGCACCTTCATCTGAGCCGTGCCCACCTGCACCTCAGCCTCCGGGTTAGACAGGAGGTTGCGATACCAAGCCGGATGCTGCGGGGCGCCACCCTTCGAGGCGATTACAAAGTAGCTGTCGCCGGTCTTACCGTAGAACAGCGGGAAGACGTACTTCTCCCAGGATGTCCGCCCTGTAGTCGTTAGCAGCAGCGACGGGACTGTCATTTCGGCATAGCCCGGGGGGGGATGGTGAACATGTGCCCGTCCGTGCCGCCGCTGGCGAGATATCGCTTCGCATGATCCTGCATCCAGTTCGGCAGATTCGGAGCCAGCTTGGCCTCATTCATCGCGCGATCCTTCTTCCGAAATGCGCGAGCATATCGACTGAAGGACTTCCGCGCCATCGTGAGCCACCCTCATCTATTGGTCCTGGGGATTTCCGCTTTCGGCTCATCTGTGAGCCACCCGTGCCGGCGTTGAGCCCGAGAACCGGATGGCTTGAATTCGGCTATACAGGATCGGTCTCGGACGCTCGGAGAAGAGCGATGGGCAAGACGTTGACTGAATTGATTCAGGATGGCCGGACGCTGACGATTCGATCGGTCCGATATCCAGCACATGGAGAAGCGGGGAGGACGGCATCCTGGTCGCGGCGACCGCCCACCCGCGGGGGGACCTGGACCGGCGAACGCCATTCACGTGCCTGCCAGAGCTTCGTGCGTTTGCCGCCGAGTGGTTAGTTGGAGACGGACATGCTAGCTGATCCGGCGCTCGAACTTGGATGCCGAAGAGACAACGAACAAATGGAGGTCCCGCCGCCCCAAGGATTCGAGGATGGACCAAGCGATGATTTGGAGGATGAGGACGTGGTTGTGCCCGAAGACGTCGCATTGCCGTGGCGGGGTATTGCGAAATCAAAGCCTGATGGACAGAAAGCAGTAGTCGCTTCATCCATCGCCGCGCTGGTTCATGGGGGCGCCGGTGAGCGACGAGTTCTGCCACACCGTGTTGAAGCATGACTTCCAGCGACAAACGGCGGTTCGCCGCACTTCATCTCGCCGTCATCGACACCAATGGCGTGATGTTCAACACATCGGCGCGGGCGACACGCTAGCTTGCGGAGCTCGCCACTTAGCTCATTTGGAAGGCTCGAAAAACTTGCTTCGTGAGTTTGACCAAGCGTAGTTCGGGCGCGATGGATGCGTGGTTCTGCGAATTCTGGCCCGAGCGCAACCGCGATGCTGCTCGCGAGGTGCAAGAGACTAAGTTTCCATCGGCCCATTACTTGGCTTTCGGATGGCAGGTTAGCGCCCAACGCAAGTTTCATGAGTTCCTCTGGCCTGATCCGGCGCGAGCATCCTCCTCGGCTAAGGTTTGCTAAACTGCCTGCAAGCTGGAAAGCTCAACGCAGGCCATATGCCTTGTGAAGCGAGCAGACCCGGATCCATGTCAGCCCCTAGGACGCCGGTGATTTTCGATGGGCTTATCGTCTCCAACTGGGGGCCGGATGTCTTCCAGGACATGCGGCGTGGCGGTCTCACAGGGGCGAATTGTACCTGCTGCATTTGGGAGGGTTTCGAGGCCACGATGGGCAATATCGCGCAATGGAATGCGTGGTTCCGTTCCTCTCCCGACCTAATCATGAAAGCGCGCACCGTGGCTGACATCCGCCGCGCGCGGGAAGAGGGGCGAACTGGCATCGTCCTCGGATTTCAGAACACCTCCGCCTTCGAAGACCGGCTTGGCTTCATCGAGTTGTTCAAGGAGCTGGGGGTCGGCATAGCGCAAATCGCCTACAACACGCAGAACCTGGTCGGAACGGGCTGCTATGAATCACGCGATGCGGGATTGTCGGACTACGGCCACGATGTCGTGGCGGAGATGAACCGCGTCGGCATGATGTGCGACCTGAGTCACGTCGGCCCGGTGACGTCGCGAGATGTAATCCTCGCGTCCAGTAAGCCCGTCTGCTACTCGCACTGCTTGCCGGCGGCGCTGAAGCAGCATCCGCGCAACAAGTCCGACGAGCAGCTGCGATTTATCGTCGATCACGGTGGCTTCATTGGCGTGACGATGTTCCCTCCTTTCCTGCCGAAGGGGCCGGCCTCAACCGTGGCCGACTATGTGGCCGCAATCGCCTACGTCATTGACCTCGTCGGCGAGGACCACGTCGGCATCGGCACGGATTTCACCCAAGGGCATGGCCAGGACTTTATGGAGTGGATTACGCACGACAAGGGTGATGGCCGAAAGCTCACCGATTTCGGCGAAGTCATCAATCCGGAGGGCTTCCGCACGATCGGCGAATACCCCAACCTTCTGCGCGCAATGGATTCCGCCGGCTGGACCACCGGGCGCATCGAGAAGATCATCGGCGAGAACTGGCTCCGCGTGCTGGCGGATGTCTGGGGCGAATAGGCGTAGCCGATTTCTGTTCAGGCCTGAAGCTGCAAGACCGGCCCAGCGATAAAGGGAGTGGCCAACATGAAAATCGGAGTGTTTTCGACATTCATGTCGCCCTTGGCGACGCCGCAGATGATTCGCGAGTTTGGCCGCCGGGCGGAGGGCATGGGCTTCGACTCGATCTGGATGGGCGAACATGTCGTGCTGTTCGACAGGAACACGTTCGGTTATCCCGGCTCCAAGGACGGTCGTCTTCCGGTTCCGGAAGGTGGTGGGCTGCTCGATGTTACGGCCACGTTCGGGTTCCTGGCGGCGGTAACGACCAGGCTGCGGCTCGGCACCGGGGTTGCACTCGTGCCGCAGCGCAACCCGATCTACACCGCCAAGGAAGTGTGTACGCTCGATTGGCTGACCGACAGACGCCTCGATTTCGGCATCGGCGTCGGCTGGAACAAGGAGGAAGTCGAGGCGTGCGGATATCGCTGGGAAGACCGCGGCGCCCGCTGTGACGAATTCCTCGAAGCCATGCGCAGGATGTGGACCGAGCCCGTGGTCGATTTCGCGGGAAAGTGGGTCAAGTTCGAGACCTGCCGGCTGGACCCCAAGCCGGTCCAGAAGCCACACGTGCCGATCATCGTCGGCGGTTACGCCCCGGCGGCTTTCCGCCGGGCGGTGCATTTCGGCGCCGGTTGGTATGGTTTCAATCGTGACCCAGCGGCAACCAAGGAGGTACTAGGGCACCTCGATGCAGCTTTCGCCAAAGCCGGTCGAAAGCGCGGGAAGGAGTTCCAGATTATCATCACGCCCCCCGTCTCAATGCCGATCGATGCTATGCGGGAATACGCGGAGCTGGAAGTGGATCGTTTGGTCGTCAATCTCGGAAGCCAGCAGCCTGAGCGGGTCGATCACCGCATGGCGGAGATCGAGAAGCTGGTGAAACTGGCGGCGTGAGCGCATTTTCGAAACCACCGGCCAAGAGGGACTCGTAAAGTGCCAAGAACCGTCGATCCGACCGTGTTGCCGGCGCACGTTCTGGCTGGCGAAATTTTCGCCGGCCGCCTTTCGCCTGTCGAACTCATCGAAGCGACCATCGCGAAGATCAGCGCGAGCGATCCGAAGCTGCACGCGTTCGTGGCGTCATATTTCGATGACGCGCGCCTAGCGGCCGAAGTCGCGGACAAGGCGATCCGCTCCGGGCACACGGTCGGTCCGCTGCACGGGATCCCGATCGCGCTGAAGGATCTCGTCGAACTGGAAGGGCGGGTCGCGACAGGCGGCTGCATGACGTGGCAAGACCGCCTGGCCAGCCGAACCGCCACTCTGGCGCGGCGAATTGTGCAAGCCGGGATGATCGTGGTCGGCAAAGCCCACACGGTCGAGTTCGCGTTCGGTGCTGGGAAACAACCAGCATATGGGAACGCCCTGGAACCCGTGGGATCTGAGCACGCATCGGATCCCCGGAGGTTCCAGTATCGGGTCCGGCGTAGCGGTCGCGGCACGCACCGAGCCGAAATTGATGGCCACCGCACGGAGCCCGTCCCGCTTTCGTTGGCGGTTCACAAGCATTCGCTCGGCGGTATTTCACCCACGGGCACGGGCCGGCATTCTTCGACTGGATCACGCGTGACAAGGGGGACGGCCGCTGCCATACGGAGTTCGGGGAGGTATCAACCCGGCGGGCTTTCGCACCATCGGTGAGTATCCGAACCTGATCCGCGCTATGGAGCGCGCCGGCTGGAGCCCTGGGCGGATCGAGAAGAGCGCCGGGGAGAACCGGCTGCGCGTGCTCGCCCACCTGTGGGGCAATTGAAACGCATATGGAGTTTGACGCGATCATCGTCGGTATCGGCGGCATGGGCAGCGCGGCGGCGTGGCAGCTCGCGCGGCGCGGCCGCCGCGTGCTCGGGCTGGAGCGCTTCGACATTCCGCACGCCATGGGCTCCTCGCATGGCGTGACCCGAATCATCCGTCTGCCGGTACTATGAACATCCGGACTACGTACCGCTGCTCCGCCGCGCGTTTGAACTCTGGCGCGAGATCGAGAAGATTGCCGGGGAAGAGCTGCTGATCGTCACCGGCTCAATCGATGCCGGATCGGAGGACGGAGCACTGTTCCCCAATGCGCTCGCCTCGGCGCGGCTGCACGATCTACCGCACGAAATTCTCACCGGGTCGGCGGTCAACGAACGCTTTCCCGGTTACCGTTTGCCCGCGCATATCCGCGCGGTCCTTCAGCCCGACGGCGGCTTCATCGCCAGCGAGCGCGCGATCGTAGCGCATGTCTGCGCCGCGCAAGCGGCAGGAGCAGACGTTCGCGCGCGCGAGCGCGTGCTGGGCTGGGAAGCGCGCGGCGGCGGCGTCGAAGTCACCACCGACAAAGGCCATTATGCTGCGGCCAATCTGATCCTGACCGCCGGCGCCTGGATGGGCGAACTGGCGGCGCGGCTCCGCAACCTCGTAGTGCCAGAGCGCCAAGTGCTGGCCTGGTTGCAGCCAAAGCGGCCCGAACTGTTCGCGCCCGAGCGTTTCCCTGTGTTCAACCTGGAGGTGGAAGAAGGCCGCTACTACGGGTTACCGGTTTATCAGGTGCCCGGGTTCAAGTTTGGCCGCTACCATCATCGTGGCGAAACCGCGCCGGCGGACGCCATCCGTCGCGACATCGATGCCGAGGACGAGCGGCTGCTTCGCCAGTTCGGCGAACGCTACTTCCCCGATGGCTGCGGCGCCAGCATGGCGCTGCGAGCCTGCGTGTTCACCAATACGCCGGACGAGCATTTCATTATCGACCGGCATCCGGAGCATTCGCAGGTGATCCTCGCCTCGCCCTGCTCCGGCCACGGCTACAAATTTTGCAGCGTCATCGGCGAGATCCTCGCCGATCTGGCGACCATGGGCTCGACGAGGCACGACATCTCGCTCTTCCGCCTCGATCGGCCCGCGCTGGCGCAGCCGCCGAACCGCTATTGATTTGGGCGCTCCGGAATCAGGCATCGGCCGCAGCGGAACGGCTTGCCGAGCTGTCCACCACCGCCGGCGTGCTGGTCAAAAACGCATCTGACCGGTGGCGTGGCCCGGTACGCCGTTGCGTCTATCACGTTTGGCAAACCTAAGCTTACTGCCTTGTTGCCGCCGTATTTCGGGCACTCGAAGCTATTGGTCTGCTCGGCCGCATGGTCGCCGGAACGAGCGTGCTTCTGCACCTTGCCGCAGTGCCGGCACAGCTTAAAGCCGAGACGCTCGGCATCCCTGCCCGTGACCTTGAACTGGACGCTGGGCCTCGTGAGTTCGCCAAAGTTGACGTCGCGGAATGTCGCGTCCGAAATGAACTCGAATCCGAGCGCCGTCCCGCCGACCGGGATCTGCCAAGCCTCTCGCACGCGTTTCGGGAGGAAGTCCGCCATGAGCTGCCTGACGCAGTACTTCGGTTCACGGGCTTCGCTGCTGTCGTCGATCCGCACCTGTGTGTCGTTGCTGTTCGCATTCGCCTGGCGGAAGCGCAGCAGGGTGCGCCTCTGGCCCCCGTCGGACCACATGGGATAGGACAGATACTCCAGGATCGCCGGAACCGGATTTCGCTCGGCATGTCAGGAAGCCAGATCTTGGCTGCCAGCATCGTACCATCGCTCAATGGGTTCAGCGTATGCTCGACAACCCGGATCGTGCGTGGGAAAACAGTTACTATCAAAGCAATGCTCCAGAGGCGTGTGGCCGATCGCTCCACGATATCAGACAGCCCAATTCGTAAGGGACCCATGCCGCAACGTCGTCACTGGCATCGCGGCGGGACCTGTGGTTGTCAGCGATGGCAGCAAGGAACGGGTTCGATCGTGTTCTGTCTTCCATATGTTTGACATATAACGCAGTTGGTCGCGAATTTTACTCAACGCGGCATCGGGGCTCGCGCTGCGGAGACCTCGGCAACCCGAGAGGAGGAACTGTCTTATGGCTAAGCTGCTGTCCCGCCCGCCGGAGCGCCTGCATCACCACGCTTATGTGGTAAAGGATCAGGAGAAGAACCGGCAGTTCTTCGAAGACGTGCTCGGTATTCCCTTGGTCGCCACGTGGTGCGAGCAGCACTTCAACCCTTGGGTCAAGCGGGAGGTGGCGTTCTGCCATACGTTTTACGGGCTGGGAGACCGTGGGGCTCTGGCGTTCTTCTCATTCCGCCGACGACGAGGTGTATCGCAAGACGCAGGCCGAGAAACCGGCAGAGATCGGCAGCTTTACATCGCCTTTAAGGTCGACGACGCTACCTATGACGAGCTGCTCGCGTGCCTTAAGACTGCGAACGAGCCTGTGCGGGAGATCGACCATGGCTATTGCCGGTCGATGTACTGCACCTCACCTGACGGCCTAGTCGTTGAATTCACCGTCGATGCGCCGAACGTGGCGGAAATCGATTCCCGGCGCCGCGCCGACGCTCACGCCGAGTTGGCGCGCTGGGTGGCAGGCGATCACCGCGTCAACAATGATTTGCGGATACACGAGCCGGCAGAGTAGCCGCGCTAGGCGCGCCAGGAGCCGCAACAAAGGAACCATCACGTCCTGCGACCGGATCAGCGCTCGGCCGCGCCACCCCGGCGAGGTTCCGCACGACGGCGTTCACCTCTCGCTGCCCCTGGAGCGCATCCCAGTCCCGCTGTCGAGACCGGCTTAATCAGAGATCCCTAGAGGAGGAAACCTATGCAATTGGAACAAATCACCTATGAAGTCCAAAACACGACCGGCATTGTCACCCTGAATTGTCCCGAGCGCCGCAACGCGCTCAGCACCAAGCTCCTAACAGAGCTCCACGCCGCACTAGCCGAAGCCGACGAGCACAATGCAGTTCATTGCGTGGTTCTCCGTGGTGCGGGGCCGCATTTCTGTGCAGGGGCCGATCTCACCGAATATACGTCCGGACGCGGACCAGATTATCGCGGCCGCGAAGAGATCGACGATGACATCTGGCGGCTCGAACAGGGCCAGAAGTTGCGAATGATTCTGTTCGACATGCACAAACCGGTGATTGCCGCCGTGCAAGGCACCTGCATTGGAGTTGGCACCGGGCTGATTGGCTTGTGCGACATCGTGATCGCCGCAGAGGACGCCCGCATCGGCTTTCCGCCGGTCCGCGACCTCGGCACTCCGCCCGACAACATGTGGCTTTATCTCTGTGGCCCGCAATGGGCCAAGCGCCTCTTGCTCACGGGCGACAGCCTGACCGGCGCCGATGCCGCTCAAATCGGTCTCGTGTTGAAAGCCGTCCCAGCGGGGCAGCTCGAGACCGAAGCGATGAAGCTCGCCGGCCGCATGGGCCTGGTCGATCCGCACGTTTTGGCCGCGAACAAGCGCTTGGTCAATCTCGGCCTCGAACTGATGGGCGCGCGTACCGCCCAACGTATTTTCGCCGAGATCGACGCGCGCGGCCACCTCGCTCCAATGGCGCACCAGTTCCGCGCAAGAATGCGGGAGCACGGCCTCAGGGAGGCCTTTCGCCAGCGCGATGCGCAGTTTGGCTCCGGCTACGCGCGGGTGAACGGGCCTGATCCGGATTGAACCCAAAGCAGGGCAGAGCGGAGGAGTGGAGCAGGCTTTGGCAAATCGCCTGCTTCGTGCGGCCGAAGCAGGACCGATAAAAGGCCAACAGGGGAGGAGGAGGCATTATCAAGGATGTGCCGGGGCGCCTCACACGGCCAGCTTGCTGCGGCCCTTCTGCAGGCTTCGGCGAATGCCTCCTCGGCTATATCGAGGCCACGAAGCGGGCGGCGAGTGCGGCAACGATGCCCCACCGTCCGCCCGTGCGGCACGATCATGTGCCGCGCCACTCATGTGCCGCCGAGGAGTGGCCGAATTCCACTGCGCCGTCTGTCGACAGCGGCTTCCTTGGCAGCAGCTGTTGCCGGGTCGAGATCACGAGGGCGGTGCCCTCAATTTTGTAAACTCAGGCTGGGCGCAATGTGCTCTGCCGCACATGCGCTTGGCGGACGATCAAGCTTGGGAAATGGCCGTTGGCCGCCTTCGCTTGCATTTCGGGCTCGAAACGTCTTCGGCACGGTGCCAGATGGGGGCAAATCCGAGCCAGGAGATTAGTTTAGGCCCGCCGCGGGCCGCAGTAGGGGAGGGATCGCCGGCTTCGTTGCCAGCCGAGGCGGAACGCGCCGTCCTGGCAATCTCACGCGCGGTTCGTTTGATAGGGGCGTCCGACATGCCATATCCAACTCATATCCTTCCCACCACCGTGGTCGGCAGCTACCCGCAACCGGACTGGCTGGTTGACCGCGCGCGGCTCGTCCAGCACGGCGTGCCTCGCACGCACGCCAGGGATATCTGGCGAATTGCGGAGCAATGGCTTGAGCAGGCGCAGGACGACTCAACGGTATTGGCGATCCGCGACATGGAGCACGCTGGGATCGATATCGTGACCGATGGGGATATCAGGCGGGAGAGCTACTCCAACCGCTTTGCATTGGCACTCGACGGGGTCGACGCAGACCGTCCGGGTGAGGTGCCCAGCTCCTCGGGCCGCAGCACAAAAGTTCCGCGTGTGGTGGGCAAGATCCGGTGGCGCGGGTCGGTGGAGCTGCGCGACGCGACGTTCCTGCAGGAACACGCCACGCGAGCCACGAAGATCACCCTACCCGGTCCGTTCACCCTTTCACGTCAAGTGCTGAACGACTTTTACGCCGATGAGGAAGCGCTCACGATGGACTACGCCGTCGCGGTCAACGCGGAGGCTCGCGCACTGAAGGGCGCCGGCGTGGACGTAATCCAGCTTGACGAGCCGTGGGTACGCATGGCCCCCGATGCCGCGGCCCGATACGCGGTTCGCGCCATCGACCGGGCCTTGGAAGGGATTGGCGGGCGGACTGTGGTTCACCTCTGCTTCGGTTATGCGGCGATCGTCCGCAACAAGCCGAGCGGCTACAGCTTTCTCGGCCAGCTTGCAGAGTGCGCAGCCGAGCAGATCTCGATAGAAGCGGCGCAGCCGAAACTCGATATGGCTGTCTTGCGAGAACTCGCCGGCAAGCACGGTTATGCTTGGGGTGCTCGACCTCAGCGATGCGGCCGTGGAAAAACCGGAGCAGGTGGCTGCGCGATTGCAAAAGGCATTGCGCTACGTGCCGCCGGAACGGCTGATCGCCGCACCGGATTGCGGCATGAAGTATTTGCCCCGCGAGACCGCTTTGGGAAAGCTTCGGGCGATGGTCGAAGGAGCGGCGATTGTTCGCCGTGAGTTGGCGGCTGTTAAGCCGCAGGGATGATTGAAGACACTGAAACAAATCTTTTGTAACTTGCAATAACGAGCGCAGACAAGTCGATCGATTACCACCACCACCCAGCTTATGGGATTGAGCCTAGGCACGCGACCTGTTCCATTCATCGTTAGGAGCCAAGTGCGATCACCGCAGCAATTGCCACGGACCAAACGGCTGCGATTGCCAATACAGTACGCACCAAGCTCATGCCACCTGTCGTGTAGAAGCCGTCGTCCTCAGAATCGTAGTCGATGGCAGTTCTTCTTTCGGCTGTGAGGAAACGGCCATGCTGACCGTGGGCAGGATGGCGATGCACTCGAATGTCTGCCTGCAGATCCTCACCACCGACCGCTACGTTCCGCACAGCCGCGATCGTCGTCGTAGTCATGCTGCCTCCTGGTGCCCTGATGCGAGCCCCCAGTCTCGTAAACCGACCGGACCCGGTTGGAAGCCGGCGATCGACTCCGAAATTGGGACCTCATCGCAGGCACGGCACTGGCGAACCCTGTTTAGGGGGCATACGTAGGCGCACACCCCACACTCACCAGCATCCGCGCCCCCGCCAGCCCGCGATCGTCCAGCGGCACAGCGATATCGACTTGCGGCACCGCCGGCGGCGGCAACACGCGCCGGCTGAACGTCGGATCATTGTCGTATACGCCTTGTTGGCGAGCACGGGCACCAACCCGGAGCGGAAGATCAGCTCTTGGCTTTGCCGCATCCTGAACACGTCCTGCGGCAGCATCGCAGCATCTGCGCCCGCGAGTGCGGATGTGCGCTGTGGCATGACTATGATGCTCGCCGGATGGAGAGGCATATCGCGCGATTCGCAAAGGTTGAAGGCGGCACTACTCGCGTTCCAGGGCACAGGCGACTTTGAGGGCGGAGTAGAGCCGCCTGAATACGGCTCGCCGCGGAGCGAGCTGCGCCGCAAGTTCGGGGCTGGGCAGGAACTCCGCTGCCGGCGGTGGCGGCACGCATACTTCGCTCACGGTGCCGCCGCCAGAAGCGATGCGCGCCAGCCGTGCCGCGCCGAGTGCCGGGCCGACCTCGCCTCCAAGGACGGTTTGCAGAGGCCGGTCGAGTGCGGAGGCCAGGATCTGCAGCCAGAGCTCGCTGCGCGCGCCTCCACCGATCGCGGTCAAACCCTCAACCCGTGAACCACGTCCCTCCAGCGCGTCGAGCCCGTCGGCTAGCGCGAAGGCTACACCTTCCAGCACCGCCCGGGTGAGATCGGCACGACCATTGGGACCCCTCGATGCCGGTGAACGCGCCCCGTGCTGCTGCATCATTGTGGGGTGTGCGCTCACCCGAAAGATAGGGCAGGAAAACCAGCCTCCCCTCGGTGCCAATGCCAAGCTCGGCGAGTTCGGCCAGCAGCATGCTCTCATCCGCAGCTCCGGTCAGGCGTGCAAACCAGGAGAGCGAAGCGGCCGCCGAGAGGATGACCGACATCCGATGCCATGTCTGCGGCAGACAGTGGCAGAAAGCATGCACGGCCTTTTCGGGGGTAGGCAGGAACCCGGCATCGACAACGAAGAGGACGCCTGACGTCCCCAAGGAAACGAATGCTTGGCCCGGCGCGATGCAGCCGATACCAACAGCCCCCGCCGCGTTGTCGCCGCCACCGCCCGCGACCGGGATGCCCGCTGGCAATCCCAGGTCTGCCGCCACCTCCTGCCGCAGCGACCCCGCAATCTGGGTACTTCCACCAAGCTGGGCATCCGGTCCTCGGTGAGATCGCAGGCGGCCAGCATGGCTGGCGACCAGCGCCGCGCCGCGACATCCAGCCATAGCGTTCCAGCCGCGTCCGACATATCGGAGATGGCCGCACCGGTCAGATGCAGACGCAACCAGTCCTTCGGTAGCAGGACGCGCCTGACGCGCGCGAAGACCTCAGGTTCGTGGCGTCGCACCCACAGCAGTTTCGGTGCGGTGAAGCCCGGCATGGCGAGATTGCCGGTGATGGCGCGCGACCGCGGCTCAGCGATCTCCAAGGCAACGCACTCTGCTGTTGCACGCCCGTCATTCCACAGGATGGCCGGGCGGAGCACCTGGTCGGCTTGGTCCAACAGGACCGCGCCATGCATCTGACCAGAGAGGCCAATGCCGCGAACAGATGAGAGGTCATGATCGCGCCTCAGCGCAACGACCGCTGTAGCCGTCGCTTTCCACCAATCCTCCGGCTCTTGCTCGCTCCAAGAAGGCCTGGGATGGGAGATCGCGACCCGTGCGCTTGCTTGCCCGACAAGCTCTCCGCCCTGCCCCAGCAGTATCGCCTTCACGCCGGAGGTACCGAGATCAAGGCCCAAATACATGTGCTATCCTACGCGGACATGGGGAGCGGGGAGGAAAAGATGCTGAAAAGAAAAACTCCACCATCTGATCGGCGCACTCGGTTTCAGCGTACTGCTCAGCCTGTCCTTTGCCGTGGCGCAGGACTCATTGTCGGTGCGTCTGCGCGGAACCATCGAACGCATCGAGGGATCGAACCTGGTGGTCAAGGCGCGCGACGGTTCCGAACGGACGGTGGCGCTTGCCGACAACACCCGTATCGTAGCGATCGTCAAGGCGTCGCTTGCCGATGTCAAACCGGGCACGTTCGTCGGCATTACCGGGATGCCTCGGGCCGACGGTAGCCAGCGCGCGCTCGAGGTGCACGTGTTCCCGGAAGCGATGCGTGGCACCGGCGAAGGACACCGTGCCTGGGACCTGATGCCGCAAAGCACCATGACAAACGGCAACGTCGAGCAGACTGTGCTCGGAGTTGACGGCCAGATGCTGACGGTCAGCTACAAGGGCGGGACACAGAAGATCATGGTCCCGGCGGACGCTCCGGTCGTGGCCTATATGCCCGCCGAGAAGAGTGACCTCAAACCCGGTTTGAAGATTTTCATTGCCGCCGCGAGACAGCAGCCCGATGGCACTCTTCAGGCGCCCCGTATCAACTTTGGCAAGGATGGGCTCACCCCGCCGATGTAACGGCATCAGTGAGAAATGCGGGGTCGGGTATGGGGCGCATGCCTAGGTGACGGAAAGCCCGAGTGATGCCGGATAGCAGCCAGCGGGGCGAGAAGCCGTCCATCCTCGTCGCGGAGGACGAGGGGGCGCTACGCACAATGCTGCGCTACAACCAGGAAAAGGAGGGCTTCTGCATCGAGGAAGCCGAGAGTGGCCGGGAAGCCCTCGCCAAGATCGCCGCGGCGCCGCCCGACTTGGTGATCCTGGACTGGATGCTGCCGGTCTTGTCAGGAATCGAGGTTTGCCGCGGGGTCCGACGCGCGCCGGCGATCCGGGACGTGCGGATCCTGATGGTCAGCGCCCGCACGGCGGAGCGGGACGCGGTGCACATGCTGGATGCCGGAGCCGATGACTACGTCACCAAGCCGTTCGCAATGGACACCCTGCTTGCCCGCATCAGGGCCTTGTTGCGGCGTGCGAGCGGACAGCCGCGGTCTCAAGGCACGCTGACGTTCCACGATCTTGGGATGGATCTGGGAGCGCGCCGAGTGTGGCGGGCTGGACGTGCGGTCGATCTAGGCCCGACCGGGTACCGGCTACTGGAATTCCTACTCTTGCACCCGCGTCGCGTCTTCGCGCGAGAGGAGCTGGTCAACGCCCTTTGGGGACAAGATGCTCGGGTCGAGTTCAGGACGGCGGACGTCCACGTCCGCCGCCTGCGGCAAGCGCTGAACGAGGACCGTGAACGGACCTGGTTCGAACTGTACGCGCGGCAGGATATGCCCTCGACGTCGATCAGAATTAGGGGTCGAAAGGCCCAAGGTGCCTTCACCGGACGCTCTGATGTCCGGTTTCAAGGGCCGCGATCAGTCGGCGCGCGCAGAGATTGCGGGAGGCGCGGCAGCGATGTGCTCCGACACACCCGCGGGTCATCTCGCGCATCAGCGTGATCCGGATGAATCGTTCCCTTGCCCAAGACAGCAAGGAGGGTTCACTATTCCGGCCCCCTAATTGACCGGACAGGGTGTACCCCTTGGGTAAGAACCAGGAGTATGCCTGTGTCTATGACTGGGAAGATCGATCGGGTTGAGGTGATCACGTCGGTGCAGCGGCGGCGACGCTGGTCGGCGGAAGAGAAGGCGCGCATGGTGCAGGAGACGTATGCGCCGGGCATGTCGGTGTCGGTGATCGCCCGCCAGCATGGTATCGCCCCCAACCAGTTGTTCACCTGGCGCCGGCTCTACGCAGAAGGCGCTTTGTCGGCGGTCGGTGCCGGTGAGGAGGTGGTCCCGGCCTCGGACTACCGAGCCCTGCAGCATCAGGTGCGTGAGTTGCAGCGCCTGCTTGGCAAGAAGACACTGGAGAACGAGATCCTGCGGGAGGCGCTGGATCTCGCACAGCCAAAAAAACGGCTGTTGCGCTCGCCCTCGTCCGATCGGGACGGCACGCCATGAAGACGGTGGCGGATACGCTTGACGTGGCGCGGTCGAACCTCGCCGTCCAGGCTAAACCAGCGAGCGCCCCGGAACGCCGCGGTCGCCGACCTCAGCCTGAGGCGGCGTTGCTGGCGGAGATCAAGGCGATCATCGCGGAGCTGCCGACCTATGGCTATCGCCGCGTCCACGCGCTCTTGCGTCGTGACCGGGAGCAGACCGGCGCGCCGGCGGTGAACGTCAAGCGCGTCTACCGGGTGATGAAGGCCCATGACCTGCTGCTGCAGCGTCACTCCGGCGCCGGTATCGAACGCCGCCATGACGGCCGCGTGGCGGTCGATCAGACCGACACCCGCTGGTGCTCGGATGGGTTCGAAATCGGCTGCGACAATGGCGAGCGGGTACGCATCGCCTTCACCCTCGGCTGCTGCGACCGAGAGGCAATCTCCTGGATCGCCACCACGGGCGCTATCGACAGCAACGACATCCGCGATCTGATGGTGGAAAGCGTCGAACGCCGCTTCGGCCTGGTGGATAAGCTGCCGGTGCCGATCGAATGGCTATCCGACAACGGCTCGCCCTACACTGCCACTGATACACGCGCGCTGGCCAAGCTGATCGGCCTCGTGCCGCTGACCACGCCCGTTGAGAGCCCGCAGTCCAACGGCATGGCCGAGGCGTTCGTGAAGACCTTCAAGCGCGATTATGCGCAGGTTCGCCCGCGGCCCGACGCAGCCACGGTGGTCGAACAGCTCGACGGCTGGTTCGAGCACTACAACATGGTGCACCCGCACAAAGCGCTTGGCTATCGATCGCCGCGAGAGTTCCGTGTCTTGGTGAAGAATGGCGCGACCGATCTTGCGGTCGGCGCACCGCGGCGATCGCATCACAGCAAACCGTCCACCGGCGGGATCGGGTCAAGCCCGTCAGCCGCGCGCAGCGCGGAGACGCGAAGCGTCTGGCTTGACGCGAGCACGGCCGTGGACCACCGATAACAACTACGTCCTGTCCGGTTTTTCGGGGGCAACTACAAGCTCACCTCCCGGGCTCCTTACAAACGCCACGTCCATCTTATCCGGTAGGCAACCAAGGGCGCTCGTTCCACCGAATTCATGGATCTTGGTCGCCGCACCAGTTTTGGTAGTCACCGAGATCACTGCTTGGTCCTTTACCGTGCCAAAAACTTCCAACGTTTGCGTGCCTTCCAATGTGATGGGTTCCCGAAGAACCACCTTGGCCTTCGTAATCCCGTTGTGTTTGCAGGTTTTGGTAAACGCGCCAACTGTAGCGCCGCTTTCTGGATCCTTGAGCACTGCTCTGCCTCTGAACACGATCAATCCTCCACCTTTGTAACGTCTCCAGTCAGTAGGTATAATTACATGGAGATCGGCCGTCTCCGACAAACCGATGGCGACATCAGCCGGTTGCCCGGTTCTGACCTGGCCGTGGGTCACACAGCATAGATTAACTGCGTGTTCCCACTCAGTTATACCGATTAATCGAGTTCCAGAGTCTTCATTCACGGTCCCGACCTCGCGGACGCCATCGATGTCGCTCAGTGTGGCAATCAAGTGGGAAACAGGCCGTTTGCCCTTCACCTGCATGCGTAAGGCGACCGTGCCTCTCCCCGATCGCGGTTCCATCTCGACGCCTTCGTCATCGGCTCTGTCCTCTGCTTCCTCACGCCCGGCAGGGAACAGACCTTCCTGTTCGAGCCGCACGTGGTTAATGGCAAACCGAAGCTCGGTGCACCGGATGAGGATGGTGCGCAGCAGTTCACGGCCACCCTCGTAGGAAATGTAGATTTCCGTTGCCATGCGACGCGGGCGCGGTAGCAGGCGCACCAGCCTGGGAAAGAGGAGCATGATAGCGAAATGACCAAGTGTCGTGGCAACCGCGAGGACGGGTAGCCCTGCGCCGCAGGCCATCCCGAGCGCCGCCGTGAGCCATACTGATGCCGCCGTGGTCAACCCGCGAACAACGTCGCGGCGCATGAAGATGACGCCGCCGCCAATGAAGCCGATGCCGGACACGACTTGCGCAGCAACTCGCGACGGATCGAGAACAATCCGGCCGCTTGCAAGGACATCCATAAACCCGTATTTCGAGACCAACATGAAGAGAGCGGCAGAAACGCCAACCAGAGTATGGGTTCGAAGCCCCGCGCTCTTTTGCCGAATCTCCCGTTCCGCACCCACCAGCGCAGACAAGGCGAAGGCGAGCGTCAGTTCTCCTAGCTGTAGCCAACCCTGTCCTGTCCAGTTCGGGAATCCAGACACCGATATACCTCGTTTGCAGTGACCTCGATTACGTCGTCGGCCTCGACGCGGCGGCCGACGATACGCATGGGTTCATGGCGCATGAGGTCTTCCTGGTGTTCATGGCTCAGCTCACAAGGTTCAGGGCGACATCGAAGACGTCGAAGTTGCGAAGGACCCGACCCGGTGGGACCTCGAGCCTGCGGTTCGCGATCATCGGCACAGTCTGCTCGGTCAGACCGCCATGCGAGCGGAGTGGCTCGGTGAGGCCGGAGAGATCATGGCGCTTGGCCGAGGTGCCGAGCACCTTGTGCCGCGACGAAAGCACCACGACGTCGCCGATTCGGTCGGGCGGCAGCTCGAAGCGTTCGCAGGCCTCGGTTCCCGAGATTGAGACCTCGATCCCTGGAACGCCTTTCAGCAACTCGATGGCGCCCTCTTGCTCCGCGGCATCGACGTAGACCGTCGCGAAGGAGCCGAGCGCGCCGTGATGGGCGACGTAGGGGTCGGTGATCGGCAGGATTACCCGGCTTGAGCCCGCACCGTAGCGCGTGTCCAGGATCTCCTGGAGATAGATCACGTCCGGCTCGCCGTTCGGCAGGTGCTTGTCATTCATGCCGTGATCGGCGGTCATCACCAGCGTGCAGCCTGCGGCATCGAGTTGGCCGACATAGCGGTCGAGCATTGCGTAAAAGCTGTTCGCGACGTTCGAGCCCGGCGCCGCCTTGTGCTGCACGTAGTCGCTCGTCGAGAGATACATGAGGTCCGGCCGAAAGCCCTCGAGCAGCTGCACGCCCGCAGCGAAGACGAATTCAGAGAGATCGGCCGAGTAGACCTTCGGCAGCGGCAGCCCGACGAAGCCGAGCACGTTCTCGCTGCCATTCTCGGCCTGATTCGCCATGTCGGCCTTCTCGGACGAAAAGGCGACCGCGGTCCCGCTCGAGAAGTCCAGACCCTTGCCGAGTAGCGTCCTCAGCTTGTCCTTGGCGGTGACCATCACGACCCTGAGGCCGGCCTTCTGAAACGCGCCCAAGATGGTGGGTGCGCGCAGAAAGCGCGCGTCGTTCATCATGACCTGTTCGCGAGCCTCGCGGTCGTAAAAGAAGTTGCCGGCAATTCCGTGCCAGGCAGGGGGGCGGCCGGTGACAATGGAAAGATTGTTCGGATTAGTGAAGCTTGGGATCACCGATAGCGCCGTTGTGTTCACTCCGGTCTTCATCAGCCTGTCAAAATTGGGGGCCAGCCCTTTTGCGATCGACTGTTCAATGTAGCCGGGCTCTGAGCCGTCGATGCAAATGACTACGACGGGCTTGTCGGGTCGCCTGTAGGCACGGTCGTTGACGACAACGTCGGCGCCAATGTTGACTTGCATTCTATAAGCGCTCCTCGGTCGGTTGCGGAGGTCGACACATAGAGGAGACAGCAATCGACGAGGAGACAGCAATCGACCTGAACGGCTTTTGAAAGCCTGATCGGGGCCGGCCCGGTCCTGCGGCGAGCGCCAGCGCGCTTGAAATGGTCTTTCGGGCGGCACACCGCCGCCTCTCCACGAAATGCGGGTCAGGGGCTACGGTTTCTGGACGGCGGGATCGCTCGCTCCGTCCGGGGTCGGCGCGTTTTCGGGCAGCAGAGCTGCGGATTTCAGCTCGCTCCAGAGCGAGTGGGGAATGGGCGCCCGCATCGCCTCGGCATTCTGCCTTACTTCCCCGGGAGTGCGGGGGCCCGCGATGACTGCGGCCACAGCCGGGTGTGCAGCACAGAATTGCAGCGCCGCCGCCTTGAGATCTACTCCATGCCGTGCGGACACCGCCTCGATCGCGCGCAACCGGGCGAGGACATCGGCCGGCGCCGCTTCGTAATTGAATGTGGTGCCGCCCGCGAGCAGACCGGAATTGTAGGGCCCCCCAACCACGACATGGACGCCCCGTGACTTGCATGCCGGCAGCAATTCAGGGAGCGCCGTTTGGTCAAGCAGCGTGTAGCGTCCGGCCACCAAAAACAGATCGGGATCAGATTGTTCCAGTGCCAGCAAACAGGGCTCGACCATGTTGACACCAAGCCCCCAAGCGCGGATCACGCCCTCCTCACGGAGCCGCGTTAACGCGCGGGCTGCACCCTGCATGGCGATCTCGAACTGCTCGCGCCATGCGGGGCCGAGCCAGTCGGGTGCGCAGTCGTGGATATATACGATATCGACGCGCGGCAGGCCGAGGCGTTGCAAACTGTCCTCGACAGAGCGCAGCGTGCCATCATGCGTATAATCGAGCCTGCGGCGAAAGCTTAATCCGCAGCGAAAATTTTCGTCCAATTCGGGGACACTCGGCACCGGCTCGAGCAGACGGCCGATCTTGGTGGAAACCGCGTACTCGTCGCGCGGAAAATTCCGCAGCACGGCGCCGAGGCGGTGTTCCGAAAGGCCTGCGCCGTAGTGCGGCGCGGTATCGAAGTGGCGAATATCCGAAATCCCACGCGGCTTGCACCGTGGCGGCGGCCACCTCGTCCGGAATGCGATCAAAGAGATTGCCCAGCGGGGCGCCGCCCATGCCGAGCGGACCCTGAGGAATAAACCGGGTAATGCTGTTGCTGCTCATGGCTCCTCCGGCGGAATCACGCCCTTGGTCAGCAGGATATTGCCGTAGAACCGTCGCTCTCCGGTGCGCACGATCGCATAGGCGCTCTCGGCGGCCGCATAGAAGGCGTGCCGTTCCAGACTTGCGGCCGGTTTGTACCCGTGCTCGGCCAGCACCCGGTTCATCTCGGCGCATACGGGCGGTATAGCTGCCACATCGCCAGCCACCTGCATGATGCAGGCCGGATCAGACACAAAACTGTCGAGCGGCAATAGCGAGAGCACCGCGCTTAGTGCCTGCACGATATCGGCGCCGGCGAGATCGAGCGTTCGCCGACCGCGCGTTGCAGGATAGTTGGCATCAACGATTGCGATCGTATCGCCATGCCCATCGCAGAGAGCGCGTGAAGTAGGTCGGGTGTGAGTAGCGGGTTTAGGCCGATTAGCACAAAGTTCCTCCTGTATTCGGGCGAGGCCAGGCCGTGATCTGTTGCCTATCGCGGAGCACACTGGATCACACCACTGGACCCACGGCGAGAGTAGGCCAGAGGGGCCGAGCGCCGCGCTTGGTCACAACATCTCGGCCCATACGTCTTGAAGTTTCTCGCGTGGCAGTTGCCCGGCCATCTCCTCGCCTTCCAGTCCCAGTGTCGACGAAACGGGCGCCTGTCGTGCTCCGCATTTGAGGTACGCGCGCGTCGTGTGTCACCAAGCCTTTGACTGTCCCGCCGAAACGCCCAGACCTGTTGAAGCGATGGAACAAGGCACAGCAGACCTCGGCTCGGTCGGCTAGATTTCGCATGCTGGGCGCGCCCGACCCCTGACATCAACAGTGAGGCTAGAAATTTCGCGTGTTGGGCGGGTGCGCGAGCGCTCCGGATATCGCTATGGGGAGCGCCCGCGGCTACCTCGATGGGTGCCACCAACACTGCCATCAAGCTTGGCATCAACCGCCGCATTGAGGTGATCACCGGCGAAGCGCGGGGCAGGCGGTGGACGGGGGAGGAGAAGGGGGCGATTTTGGCGGAGAGGTTTGAGCCTGGGGCACAGCTCGCGGACGTCGCACGCCGACATAGGATGAGCCGCAATCTGTTGAGCACATGGCGTCGACAGGCGCGACGAAGCATCGAAGCCCGGCCGACGTTTGTGCCGGTCGAGATTCGGGACGCAGTCGCCGGGTCGGCGAGAGCGCCGGCGCCGGCGAAAGAGGCGAAAATAGAGCCGGGGATGGCCGGTCGGGTAAAGTCGGGGCCAATGGGCCGCAGAGTGGCATCATTGACATTGAGACGAACGGGATTCGAGTGTCCGGTGCCTGCCAGCTAGTTCCGGGTTTCCCAGCCAGTCGAGCGTGAACAAGGTGCGTTCGATCCGGCCCATTTCCCGTAGCGCCAGCCCGTTCTGTCTTGTCAGCCGAATGTGAAGACGAAAGCCCGCACGCCCGGATCGAGAAACACGATCTCGAACCGTCGATCGACGATCGGCTTCTGCTGTCGGATCAATTGATAGGTTCGCGGTTCTACGACCCGGCCGTTGCCCTGTTCATCAAGGTCGGTCCCGTGACTGGCGACCGGCGGCTGTCCGTCGAGGAGTACCCGAAACCGCACGGTCGCGCCCGGCGCCGGCGGTGTCAGGACGAGATTGAGGTCCCGGGCGTGAAAGCGGTAGGCGATCCGCCCGTTGCGCTGGTTCAGCGCCGCCAATCCCCGGCGGATCGTCCAATCACCCGAAAGTCCCCAGCCATTAAGCCTCAATTGATCGGGGGCGGCATAGACATGCGGTTTGTCCAACACCGCGTCTTGGCCGGACGCGAAATTCTCGGCTTTCCCATAGCCGAGGTAGCTTTCCGGGGACTTCACGTTGCCCCAATCGGCGGCAACTTCGAGGCCGCGCGGATCGACGGAAACGAGCCCTTGGCTGACGTCGCGGACTCCCGCCTCCGACAACAACCGTTGGATCACCCTCTCCGAGCTGCCGTACGCGCCTTCTCCGAAAAAACGGTACCGGAGATCGCCTTGGGCATCAACGAAGAAGAGCGCCGGCCAATAATTGTTGTTGAAGGCATTCCAGATCGCATAATCGTTGTCGGTCGCAATCGGATAGCCGACCTTCAGGGTCTTGCTCATCAGGCGAACGTTGTCGAGGTTCCTTTCAAACGGGAATTCCGGCGTGTGCACTCCTATGACCACCAAGCCCTGAGCCGCGTACTTCTCGGACCACGCGCGGACATAAGGGGACGTGCGCAGCCAGTTAACGCAGGTATAGGTCCAGAAGTCGATCAGGATGATCTTTCCGCGCAGGCCGGCTGGCCTCAATGGCGGCGAGTTCAGCCACCCAGTGGCGCCGCCGAGCGAAGGGAATTTTCCCTCAAAGGGCAGTGGTGCCTGCGTGAAGCTCTGGTCCTCAGCGGAGGCCGCAAGCGAAGATCCGATCGCACCGGCGAGCGTTGCCGTTGCTGACGTGGCAAGGAAGCTACGCCGGGTTGTTGATGACAGTCCTTCAGACACGATCATCCTCATCGAGCCGCGCAACCGTAGGCCAGCGTTACTCCCCATTATCGGAGCCGAGCACGACCAGCCGTTCGACGAACCGTTTCTTCTTCTTGTGCCGCAAGCGGATCGACGAACCGTCTCGAATGCCTCGGTGAAGCCGATGCCTCCTTCAGCGGGTGCAACAAACCCGTCATCGACCATCGCCGTCAACCCCTTCCACTGAGTTCGGCAACGGCTGCGAATGAGCCATGCTCGCCGCGTGGGTCAACAGGCGACTTAGCAACCCATGCCATTCCGGCTATAGTGGTGCTGGCACACCGCTCACCACTATAAACCCAATGACCCGCGAAGGTGATCCATGTTCGGCTTCTTCGGCCGCTGGATGTCGGATGCAGCTAACCTGATTTTGGCACTGGTCATTGCGATTTTTGCGATACAAATGCCCACGTTGACTAGTGGCTATGTGGCTGGTCTATTGCAAGTAACAAACGACGAGCGCCGAGATATCGATCAGCGAGAGCAGTCTGCACGCGCATACTATCATTTTGAAGCAGGCACTGACGAGCAGGTCATCGAGGCTCTGAGGAGTACGGAACCATCTAATGCCCAAAGCCTGGCACAATCCGTCAGTCGATTCCGCATCCTCCGCAACGCCTACGACAGCATCGTCCACGTCCCACCCTTATTGCAACCGCCAGTAGCCTTGCTCGATTTGGCTCGGGACGAACATGGATATAAGCTCGCGATCCTGGGCACGACAATCGACACATACATTGTTCAGATCGCTTTCAGCAAGGCTGCGACGGTTTACGGAATAATCGGTCTGGTACTCGGCTCATTGATCGCACAAGCCCTTGTATCGCTGGCGGGGGCGATTGATCCATTTCGCCGTCACGAGCGCATCGTCTGATCTACCGGCCGGGACGGCACGTTCTCGCCGCGGATCAGGGTGGCGGCCCGGCTGCCGAGGGCAAGTGCCGCGGCGTTGGTGTTGCCCGAAGGGATGAACGGCATCGCCGCGCAGTCGATCACCCGCAGTGCCTTCACCCCGCGCACGCGCAGGCGCTCGTCCAGAACCGCCATAGGATCACCAGGCGGGCCCATGCGCGCGGTACCGACTGGGTGATAGTTGGTCTTGACCATGCGCTTGGCGTACCGTGTTAGGTCCTCGTCCGACTGGACTCCGGGGCCTGGCAGCATCTCGCGCGCGACCAGATCGGCCAGCGGCGCTTCGAGCAGGACCCGGCGCGCGAAGCGCATGGCGGCCAGCGTCAGGCGCAGATCGTCCGGATAGCCGAAGAATCGGCAGTCCACCAGCGGCTTGTCCTGCGGATCGGCTGAACGCAGCCGCACCGTGCCGCGTGCCTTAGGGCGGAGCAGACAGGGCGTCAGCGTGCAGCCCCACGTGGCCGCTACATCGGTCACGTCGCGGTCGAAATAGACGGTTGGCACGAAATAGAGCTGGATCGTCGGGCGCTCGCCCCCGTCCGGATCGAGGAAAGCGCAGCACTCCACGCCCGTCGTCGCGACCGGGCCAGTGCGGGTGAGCAAATATTGGAGCCCATTCCGCAGCATGCGCCAGCCGCGATCCTGACCATAGTAGCCCATCGGACCGCGGGCAGCGCTGACGACCGGCACTTCATGGTGGTCCTGGAGGTTCTCGCCAACGCCCGGCAGGTCGGCGACAACGGAAATGCGATGTGCCCGTAGGTGCGAGGCCGGGCCGATGCCCGACTGATAAAGCTGTGTGCGAAATCCCTAGCGACTGGACGGCCTGCATGTAGGCCCGCGACATTGGGTCGATGCGGCCAGGATCACCCACGATCAACGTGCCCTGCGTGCCGTGGTACGGCGCGCCGAGGCGGGTGTTGCGCTCCATCGCCGTGAAGTGGGGAAGCAGCTCAGCATAGGACCAGCCGCTGCCGCCGCCCAGGAATTCGTCCCAGCTGTCATAGTCTTCGGGCTGGCCACGCATATAGACCATGGCGTTGATGGCGCTGCCGCCGCCAAGCAGCCGGGCTTGCGGCATGATCGGCGCGCGGCCGCCGAGTTGCGGCTGCGGCACCGCCTGGTGCATTTCGAGATAATCCTCGCGCGCGAGGAACTTCATGTATCCGGCGGGCATCCGCAGGATCGGATGGCCGTTTGCGACGCCCCGCTCGATCAGCAGCACGCGCGCGCCGTGATCGCGCACAAGCCGCGTGGCCGCGACACAGCCAGCGGAGCCGCCGCCCACGATGATGTAATCGTAATCCGGCTCCATGCCGCACTCCTAAGCCTGCTCGGTAGAACAACAAGGGCACCCGGCGAGGAGTTGCCTTCGATTTGAATACCGCTTTTCTCACTCGATCACGTTCCGTGATGGCGTGCCGGCGAGATAGGCTCGCGCGGGTTCTCGCGGATCGGTTCTCATATTTCTCGTCAGGCACTCAGACCTCAGTCAGCTCGCCCGCACGCAGCTATTGATCCCACTGCCAGTGTGGTGAGGGGGCTGCTAGCCGCTCGTTTGCAGGCCCGTCCGATATACCGGAATCGCTCCAGCGCATCCGCGCGCAATGTGAAAGCGGAGACCCGGCCGATCAGGGGGCATACACCGTGCCGGCTTGGCAACGACGGCAGACACGGAGTCAATTTTCCCTGTTGTATAGCAAACAAGTCCTCACCAGAAGTACGGTGCTACGGTCCGCGAGATAGGCTTCGTTGACAGCTTGTCGCTGGCGAGCGAGAAATCGATCGTAGCGTGACAAGGTGAATACTCAAACCGCTCGGCCCGCCGGCACACTGTCAGATCAAGTGTCAGCTGATACAGCTTATATCGACCTCGGGGATTCGCGATCGCAGGTCGTCCCGTGTCTGGCGCAAAGGAGCATCTACGATGGCCCGCTGCATAGTCTCGTTCCTCCCCTGTGTGACCGAGATGGTTTATACCCTGGGGCTCGAGGACTCGCGCCCGAACGGTAGATAGCCGATCTTGTCGACCATCAGCAGCTTCGGTATCGCCACGATGCGATGCGTCACTTCTTGCTTATGGGGCACGCGCTACTAGGCGAACACCACCCAGACTGCCGCTTTGATAGAGACTTGCGATAACTCGGTAGAATCTCTCTTGCGCTGCATAGGCAGCTTCACCATTTACCTGAACATAAATAGCGCGATTCTGCCGCCATGTCGCCAACCGGGCACGGGCATATGGTGCCCAGTCCCCGGTCATGTCTGTGGCGGTGATTACGACGAATCCCGCCGCCTTGCAGATCGCCTATGTAGGTTTCAATGCTGGTGACTGTGGTGCCAAAGACGACGTTACGCAGGGCAACCAGATCCGCCGGCGCAAATGGGGCACGCATACAGAGATCCTCGATGTAGCAGATCCCGCCGGGACGAAGGGAATGCGCAAGCCGCCTCAAAAGATGTGGCCGGTCAGAGATATGCAGGACCGCAAGCCAGCTCACCACAGCATCGAACGCGCCGTGTAGTATCGGATAGCTGAGCGCGTCGCCGCAGAGATGCGTGATACACTTGCCAAGGCCACAGCGTTAAGTCAGGTCGGCGGCAATCGAGTGCAGCTCCGGTTGCAGCTCAAGGGCAGTAACGTGACACCCCGTCATATGCGCGAGATAGCGCGCCGGCCCGCCCAGACCAGAGCCGACGTCGAGCACGCGGCTCGCGGGCCCGAGGCCAAGCTGTTCTGCTGCGGCGTGGATAGCCTCAATACCGTGGTAGTGCCATTGATCCAGGTGGAACAACTGCTCAGGCAGGATCGGGTCCGACGGACCGATCCCAAGCGCAGCCAGTCCCCGTTCGATGCGTTCCAGATGCGTATAGAGCGGTACCGAGCGAATCGCAGCGTTGTCACTCGATATCTCCAATTAGGAGGCCCTCGACACACCAGCCGAGCACCGGCTAACCTGACCAGGTTGGGAAGGCGGGTCGAAGGGCCGTGCATCTGATGAAGCCGCTCGCCAACTTAGCATTCCGGCGGTTCTGCACCAGGATGTCGAGCACGATGCCGTGCTGATCGACGGCGCGCCAGAGATCATGCCAGCCTGGACCGAACCCGCTACTGACGCAAACACGGGGTCAGGTCGCATGAACGATGATACGGCCAGAAAAGGTAGGATCGTTCGAGCGGGTATCTATCCAGGTATCGGGATAGCCCGTATCGGCAACAGCGATTTGGAGTACTTCCTCGCTCCCGAGGTGCCAAATCCTGCAGCGGCAAAGCCGGGATTTTATCGCGACAGAACAGGTGCCCTGAAGCGGCAGGCTCCGCGATTCCGCGTCTATGGTCTGGACGCCAATGGATCTCCAGTAGCCGAACTCACTGCGAACAATGCCGATATACGCTGGAGCGTGCACCTCGCCAATAAGAAGGCCGCATGGTACCAGTTCCAGATCGCGCTGGATATCCCGGAGGTGGCATCGGCGCCGCCGTCGCGACTACGCAATGCGACGATTTCGGATCGACAACGGCTGACGATTGATCCCGGGCCACGCAGTATCACAGGCCGTGATCAGAACGGGCCGGACTATCGCTTCGACACCGGGCGTTTCATGGACAAGCCGGTCTATCTGGGCGAACTGCGTACCGACCAGGACGGCCGGCTTATTGTGCTGGGTGGTCGTGGCAAGTCCGCGTCGTACAATGGCGCTCAGGCGGTCACCTTCGCAAACAACGAAGGCTGGCACGACGATGTGGCGGATGGCCCGGTGACGGCAGAGGTTACGTTCGAAGGCCACCCCTTGCCGGTCGACCCGGCCTGGCTTGTTGTTGCGCCGCCGAACTACGCCCCGCTGCAGAAGTCCGTGCGTACTATGTGGGATCTAGTCCGCGATGTATTGATTGCCGCCGGTATGTTGCCAAAGCCCGCAAGGCCGTCGTTCCGGAACGATATACAACCTATCTTTGAGCGTCTATCGCGCTTGCAATGGGTCAATGCCGGTTTTGCGGCGGCATTTGGCTGGGGTGGACCGAACGATCTCGCCAGTGTTGCGTGGCTGGCTAAACTGTCGTGCCCTGATCCCAGCATGGCCGAAATGCGCCATGTCATCGCCGACCAGTTCCGTGTGTTTGATCGGGACTCCTGGTCACCCGTGCCTTGGCCATGGATTTACGGCGATGCAGTGAATATCCCTCCCGCGCCTACTCCGCGTCAGCATGTAACACTAACAAACACGCAACTCGGCTTTCTGCAACAGTGGTCGGCTGGCGATTTCGAGGCGGACTATGATCCGCAGGCCCAGCAGTCACGGTCAATCGATTCCGAACCAATCGCGGAGCAGCCAAATATACTCGATCGCGCCTCGCTCGAGTTCTGTCTGGCCGATGCCTTCCACCCCGGCTGCGAGATGACATGGCCTATGCGCACTGCCGGTATGTACATGGCGCCATTCCGATTAGCTCATGCGCCGCCTGGCTGGATTGAGCCCGAATATGGCCCGGTACTGGGCGCAGAAACCATCACTTTGCCAAACGGCCCGTTGCTCGGTGGACAGCTACCCGGTGGCGTCACCCGCTGGATGGCGGTTCCGTGGCAGACCGACACGGCCAGTTGCCGGTCCGGATATCTGAAGTCGTACGACCCGAATGTGCCAACCTTCTGGCCGGCCCGCGTTCCGAATCAAGTCCTGACCAGCGCGGATTATCAGATCGTAATGGACGAGCAGCGCCCCTTGGCGGAGCGGCTGGCCGCATTCGCGCGGCGCGGGTCTTGGCTGCAGCCGTTGGGCAACAAAAGCTATACGTACCAAATCAATAATATGATTGCGCATTTCGACCGCATGGGCGTCGTAGAGCAGCGCGATGGTCTTACATCCGGTCCGTTCCCGTCTGAAATGGAAGTGCAGGATCTGCCCGATGCCGCACACCCATTGGCTGCCGCCGCGTCTGAACGGACGGCGGAAAACCTGGACCTAAGCGGTATCGAAAAGGTCCGCCGCTTTCCGTACGGCCTTAAGCACTGGGGCTGATGCTCGAAACTGACGTTGTCGTCGTCGGAGCAGGCCCCGCAGGCGCTGTCGCCGCCTTGAATCTGGCACCGACGCGACATGTCGTTCTGGTTGAACGTCGCGCCAACAATCAGTCGCACATGGGCGAGGCACTGCCGCCCGCAGGGCGGCGGCTGCTGTCGGATATGGGGCTGCTCGACGAGTTCCTGAGTGAGGGGCACCTGCGCTGCCATGGCAATCGCGCACGTTGGGGAGACGGCCCAGTATTCGAGACCGACTTCCTACGTGACGCTGATGGCAATGGTTGGCATCTCGACCGGGCGCGTTTCGACGCTTGGCTTCGCCGCATCGCTGTTAGGCGCGGTGCGATCCTGGCGATGCCGGCGAGGTTCGACACCATTGAACGGGACGGGACAGGTTGGCGCATCAACCTGAGCAGCGATCATGTGCCACTGGAACTAGCAACGGCCGTGGTGATCGACTGCGGCGGTCGCGCCGCGCCGGTAGCACGTCGCCTCGGCGCGTCATTACATCGCTGCGCCGGCGACAAGCTGGTGTGTGCCTGGATGGTGGGAGGGGAGCGTCCTGGCGGCTCCAGTGCCGGATTCAGTATCATCGAGGCTGTGGAGGATGGCTGGTGGTACACGGCGCCCATAGCGGGGCAACGTCGCGTGCTAGCGTTCTTCACCAATGCCGATCTGCCTGCATGGCGATCAATGCGGAAAGGCGCAGGTACTATTGGCAAGCGCGTCTACAACTGCTGAAATCGGCCCGGTACTGGAACAGGCTGGGTTCGCGCCGATCAAGGCCGGTTCGTGTGCGGCTTACGATTGTTTTCTTGAGCCGTGCGCTGGTCGGGGCTGGGTCGCTGCGGGAGATGCCAGCATGAGCTTCGATCCCATCTCCTCCCAGGGGCTGCTCCATGCGCTGTTCACCGGCCTTGCTGCAGCGGAGGCAGCAGACCGATACATCGGCGGCGATCTCGGCTCGTTCGATTCCTATCGACGCGTCCTTTACGGCATCAAACGCGCGTACGAGAGTCACCTGCAGGATTGCTATGCTGCAGAGAACCGCTGGGCGGCCGCACCATTCTGGCAAAGACGCCTGAACGCTTCGGGTTTGCTACCGCGCCTTTGAGCGGATCTCATAGGTCGAAGCCCGGCCTGCCAAGTCCATAATTGCGAGGACAAACGCAACGACACGATGTTCAGCTACGTCCGGCTGGATAGCCGGGTGCCGAAGGCCATCCGCTACGGCAGATCCATCGCCTCACCGATGCCGCCCAGGCGGATCTGCCGGATCAGTTCGAGGCGATGTATTCGCAGACCGGCCGTCCCTCGGTGCCGCCTGAGAAGCTGCTGCGCGCCTTGCTGTTGCAAGCCTTTTACACCATTCGCTCGGAACGGCAGTTGATGGAGCAGCTCAGCTCCAACCTGCTGTTTCACGCTGGTTCGTCGGGCTCTGGGTGGACGAACCGGTGTGGGACGCCACGGTGTTCAGCAAGAACTCCGACCATCTTCTGGAAGCTGACGTCGCCGCCGCGTTCATGACCGCGGCGCTGAACCTGCCGCAGGTGAAGCAGTCTGCTATCGACCGAGCATTTGTCGGTGGATAGCACGCTGATCGAGGCCTGGGCGTCGATGAAGAGCGTCCGGCGCAAGGATGGGCAGGATCAGCCGCCGGGCCCCGGGCGCAACGGCACGCGCGATTTCCACAAGGACAGACGCTCGAATCAAACCCATGCATCGACCACCGATCCGGACGCTAGGCTGGCCAGGAAGGGACCGGGAAAAGAGGCCAAGCTGTCCTTTCATGGCCATCTGCTGATGGAGAACCGGCAGGGGCTGGTGGTCAACGCGCGACTGACGCATGTGACCGGGACGGCGGAGGCGGAAGCCGCGCTGGATATGCTGGGCGAGCATCGGATCACGGTGGGTGCCGACAAGGCCTATGACACGGATCAGTTCGTGACCGGTGCGCGCGGGCTGGCGGTGACGCCGCATGTGGCGCAGAACATCAGTGGCCACTTTGGTCGAACGTCGACGCCCGCACGACGAACCAGCTCGGATACAAAATCAGCCAGGTCATTCGTAAGCGCATCGAGGAGGCGAATGGCTGGATCAAGTTGATCGGCGGGATGGCGCAGACCAAATACCGGGGCCGTACCCGCGTCGGCTGGATGTTTCAATAGCGGGCAACGGCGTACAATCTGATTCGCCTGCCGAAGCTGGTGATGGCGGGAGGGCGCAGGCAAGTTGGCCTTCACGTGCAGTTTTTTCAGCGGCCCGTTAAGCGCTTTGGCGCTGGGCTCAAGACGGCAAAACCTTCTTTATCAAAAGGGTCGCTCACTCGGGAACGGCCCTTTTGATAAAGGACGTTTATGCCAGAGGCCTCGACGACTGCGATCCGCTCCACGTCAAGAAGCTTCTTTGCCGGCTCCGCCGTCTCGTCAGCTTTAGCTGGATACCCACCAGGGGCATACGGCACTGGCGGCGCGCTGACAGTGCGGTTAGGCCCAACTTGAACAGTGAAGCCCTGATTTCGACACCGGGAGTGGTGTAAGTTATTGATTTGCTTGGGAGACCGTTTGAGCTGAGAATTCGTGTAGTGCTAAATAATGACTGTTGTCTGTCAATTCTGCTTGACGAATCGACGTGGCACCGGCTGCTAATCGTGGCGTGTTTGTCCGCGAGAAGCGCATCAACGGTTACACCTATCTCTACCTCGTCGAGAGCGTGCGCGAGGATGGACGGGCCAAGCAGCGCATCATCAAGAACCTCGGCCGCAGGGAGGTGGTCGTCGCCTCCGGTGAACTCGAACGCCTTGCCGGGTCGGTGGCACGCTACGCCGAGCGAGCGATCGTCCTTTCGCGGCTCGCCACGGGGAATCCCGATGGGCTCGCCTGCAAACGCATCGGCGCGCCACTGCTGTTTGGCCGTTTGTGGGAGGAGACCGGTTGCCGCGCCGTGCTCGAAGAGACGCTTGCTGCGCGCAGCTTTGAATTCCCGGTCGAACGTGCTGTCTTCGCCAGCGTGCTGCATCGGATCATGATCTCCGGATCAGATCGTGCCTGCGAGAAGTGGATGGCGGATTATGACATTCGCGGCGTCGAAGGCTTGGCTTTGCACCACCTGTACCGCGCCATGGCTTGGCTGGGTGAAGAGCTTGATGCTGATCAGCAGGCTAGCAGCACAGGTGTCGTTCCACGCACGATCAAGGACCTGATAGAAGAACAGCTGTTTGCGCAACGGCGCGATCTGTTCAGTGAGCTGTCCGTGGTGTTCCTCGATACCACGTCTCTGTCGTTCACCGGTGCCGGTGGTGAGACCTTGGGTGAGCGAGGCTACTCCAAGGAACATCGCCCTGACCTGATGCAGATGATCGTGGCGGTGGTGCTCGACGCCGAGGGACGGCCAATTTGCTCGGAGATGTGGCCCGGCAACACGGCGGACGTCACCGTGCTGGTGCCGGTCATCGACCGCCTGCGTTCGCGTTTTGGCATTGGACGGGTCTGCGTCGTCGCCGATCGCGGCATGATCTCGGCGGCAAACATTGCCGCCCTGGAGGAACGCGGGCTGGAATATGTGCTCGGCGTTCGCGAGCGTACTGACGCCTTGGTGCGCAGCGTCGTGCTGGAGGACACACGGCCATTCACCCCGCTCTGCGTGCAACGCGTCAATGGCAAGAACACCCAGCTCTGGGTCAAAGAGGTCAAGGCGGAGAAACGGCGCTACATCGTCTGCCGCAACGAAGAGGAAGCGGACAAAGATGCTGCCGAGCGCCAGGCTATCGTCACGGCATTGGACCGACAGCTCAGGCGCGGCGACAAGGCCCTGATCGGCAACTCCGCCTACCGCCGTTACCTGCGTACCACCACCGATGGTCGAGCATTCGAGATCGATCCCGGTAGGCTTGCCGATGAAGCACGCTTCGACGGCATCTTTGTCTTGCGCAGCAATGCGCGTATTTCACCGCTGCAAGCGGTGCTGCGTTATCGCGACTTGCTGCAAGTGGAAGACCTATTCCGCACGGCCAAAGCGCTGATGCGCACGAGGCCGATCTATCACTCCTCGGACGCCGCCATCCGCGGCCATGTGTTCTGTTCGTTCCTTGCACTCGTCCTGCGCAAGGAATTGGATGAGCGTTGCCGTCGTGCCGAGTTCCGGCCCGAGTGGAGCGATGTGCTACGTGACCTCGATCGCCTTCAGGAGGTCGAGATCAGCTCGGACGGAAGCCAAATCGTGCTACGCACGCCAGCAACAGGTGTCATCGGCTCGTTATTCAAAGCCGCCCGCATCGCCCTCCCGGCAAACATCCGCGAACCCGAATCGGCCTGACGCGCCGTTCCCGGTCACCCCGTCGTGGTGCCGTTGTGGTGCTAAGGATGCCGCACGCTCACGTAACCAACTGATTCGCCTCGCTATTTTCAAAATCACTGTTGAAGTTGGGTTAGGGTGCTGGCGCGGCGCCGTACGTCCGACCGTCCTGCATTTACTTCTCTATACCCGGTGCACCACTGACCGTGATCGGGAACACGAGCCTGAGGCAGCTGTATCAATAGCTCGCATTTCCTGGCGTCCGCGGGAATGGAATGGCGTCGCGCACGTTGGAGAGGCCCGTGCTATACGCAATCGTGCGCTCGAAGCCGAGGCCGAACCCCGCGTGCGGCACCGTGCCATAGCGGCGCAAATCCCGGTACCAGGCGTAGTGCTCCCTATCGATGCCGCGCTCCGCCATGCGTGCGTCCAGAACCTCGAGCCGCTCCTCGCGCTGGCTGCCGCCGATGATCTCGCCGATTCCCGGTGCCAGTACGTCCATCGCCGCGACCGTCCTGCCGTCGTCGTTCACCCGCATGTAGAACGCCTTGATGTCTTTCGGGTAGTTCATCACGATCACGGGCTTTTTCGCGTGTTTTTCGGTGAGATAGCGCTCATGCTCCGACTGCAAGTCCACGCCCCACTTAATAGGAAACTCAAACTTCTGCTTCGCCTGCTCGAGCACCGCGATCGCCTCGCCGTAATCCATGCGCACGAAGTCCGAGTCGACGATCCCTTGCAGTTTCGCCACCAGCCCCTTTTCGATCCGCTCGTCGAAGAAGGCCAGATCTTCCGGCCTTTCGTTGAGCAATGCCTCGAAAGTGTATTTCAGTAACTTTTCCGCCAAACTCGCATTGTCCGAGAGGTCGGCGAAAGCGATCTCCGGCTCGATCATCCAGAACTCGGCGAGGTGACGGCTGGTGTTCGAGTTCTCCGCGCGAAACGTCGGCCCGAACGTGTAGACCTTGGTGAGCGCGAGGCAGTACGCCTCGATGTTGAGCTGCCCCGACACTGTCAAGAACGCCTCGCGGCCAAAGAAATCTTGGGCAAAATCCACCTTGCCCTGCGGCGTGCGCGGCAGGTTGGCAAGGTCCAGTGTGGATACCCGGAACAAAGCCCCCGCCCCCTCCGCGTCAGATGCGGTGATGACCGGAGTATTGACCCAGAAAAAGCCGTTATCGTCGAAGAAGCGATGGATCGCGTGCGCCAGTGTGTGTCGCACCCGCGTCGCCGCCGCGATCACGTTCGTCCGCGGCCGCAGATGCGCTATTTCGCGCAGGAACTCCAGCGAGTGCGGCTTCGGCTGGATCGGGTACGTCTCCGGGTCCTCCACCCAGCCGATCACCTTGATCGCGCTCGCTTGCATCTCGAACCGCTGCCCCTTCGCCGGCGATGGCCCGATCGTCCCCGTTGCCTCTAGGGCGCAACCGGCCGTCAGCCTCAGAACCTCGCCGGCGTAGTTAGGCAGCGTGTTCGGCGCGACCACCTGCAGCGGATGGAAAGACGATCCGTCCGACAAGTGCACGAACGAAATACCCGCCTTCGAGTTCCCGCCGGGTGCGCACCCAGCCTTTCACCGTGACCGGCGCGTCCTGCGGCGCCCCGCCGGCCAGGATCGCGCGCACGCTGAACTCTTCCTTGCCCATTGCTCGAGAGTTACGGAGACAGAGTAGCCTTGTCCAGTGATCCCGCGGAACCGATGAATCGACGCGACGGTATGCCAGATTGGTTTGAGCCATTCGGTGGGTGGCGGCCGAGTGCGTGCTGTTGACCCCAAAATCCTCACTCGGCGGGGCACACTGCCGCCCCGAGAGCGGGCACTGAGGGAACCGCGAGTGTTACATTTGAGATGGACGCGCGAGGAGCAGCGTCGCGCTTCACTATGGTATGAAGCCAAAGCCGAGTTCACTGAGGAAACGCAGACATGCTGTACGGCTGCTTCTCTACCCGGAGGAGAAGGCACAGGCGCTGCATTTCGACGACCCTTCTACCCCTTCCTGCGGCCCAGACGCCCCATCAGCATCAGCGTCATCGGCGCGATCGACGCGTTCACACCTGAGAACGGCGGCACCGTGCTCTATGGCGGCAGTCATAAGTAGTAGGTCTGAGCGGATCCAGGCACTGCGCGAGGCGCTGGCCCGCGGGGCGATGAGCGCCGACGACGAGCATCGCAAGGCCGCAGGAAATCCATGGCCGAAATCGTGTGTTCGGACATTCGATAAACAGTTGATTGCGGATGTGCTTGTGACATTCGGACCGCCATCGAACGAAGGCGGAGACACCGAAGCGAGCAGCGATCTATCTGCGGGTTTCGACTGACCAGCAGACGATCCAGAACCAGCGCCCCGTCCCCCGGATCTCCGCTGTGACGCTCGTCACTAGGTCAGCCTGTTACGTCCAGATAAAGTGTCAGGTGCCGGTCCAGAGATGAACCCCCTTCCTCTGACGGAGGGAAGGCCATGATACCGCTATTTGTTTATCTGCTGATCTGCACCTCGACATGCCAGTCAGTGGTCATCGCACCCGTCCAGAGCTGCGAGGATGCCAGCGCGCAGAAGCAAATCCTTAATGAATGGGCCGCTCGGCATCCAGGCTGGCCCGTTATGGGTGTACATTGCGGACCCGGTCCAGAACGCGAGACGTAGTCGCGCGGTGACGTAGAGTGACTGAAAACGCCGTCTTTGACCCACGAAACGTCGAGAAGCTGGCTGAGCCTGAGTGTAACGTCGGCTGAATTGCGAGCTGGCGATAGTCGATTTGAGCATTGCACAACACCCAACACCCCTTTTCCTTCGTTTCAGTATTCGGTTTACCCAATGATCGAGAGCGGGCGCGAGACGGAATTCCCTGGCTTCGCAACATGGCCGTGCTTGCCGACGTGTGGGGCAACTGAACCGCAAATGGAATTTGACGCGATGATACTCGGCATGGGCAGCGCGGCGGCATGGCAGCTCGCGCAGCGCGGCCGCCGCGTGCTCGGGCTAGAGCGCTTCGACATTCCGCACGCCATGGGCTCCTCGCATGGCGTGACCCGAATCATCCGTCTGCCGTACTATGAACATCCGGACTACGTACCGCTGCTCCGCCGCGCGTTTGAACTCTGGCGCGAGATCGAGAAGATTACCGGCGAAGAGCTGCTGATCGTCACAGGCTCAATCGATGCCGGGCCGGAGGACGGAGCACTGTTCCCCAATGCGCTCGCCTCGGCGCGGCTGCACGATCTACCGCACGAAATTCTCACCGGGTCCGCGGTCAACGAACGCTTTCCCGGTTACCGCTTGCCCGCGCATATCCGCACGATCCTCCAGCCCGACGGCGGCTTCATCGCCAGCGAGCGCGCGATCGTAGCGCATGTCTGCGCCGCGCAAGCGGCCGGAGCAGACGTTCGAGCGCGCGAGCGTGTGCTGGGCTGGGAAGCGCGCGGCGGCGGCGTCGAAGTCACCACCGACAAAGGCCACTATGCTGCGGTCAACCTGATCCTGACCGCCGGCGCCTGGATGGGCGAACTGGCGGCGTGGCTGCGCAACCTCGCGGTGCCAGAACGCCAAGTGCTGGCCTGGTTGCAGCCAAAGCGGCCCGAACTGTTCGCGGCCGAGCGTTTCCCTGTGTTCAACCTGGAGGTGGAAGAAGGCCGCTACTACGGGTTACCGGTTTATCAGGTGCCCGGGTTCAAGTTCGGCCGCTACCATCATCGCGGCGAAACCGCGCCAGCGGACGCCATCCGTCGCGACATCGATGCCGAGGACGAGCGGCTGCTTCGCCAGTTCGGCGAACGCTACTTCCCCGATGGCTGCGGCGCCAGCATGGCGCTGCGAGCCTGCGTGTTCACCAATACGCCGGACGAGCATTTCATTATCGACCGGCATCCGGAGCATTCGCAGGTGATCCTCGCGTCGCCCTGCTCCGGCCACGGCTACAAATTTTGCAGCGTCATCGGCGAGATCCTCGCCGATCTGGCGACCATGGGCTCGACGAGGCACGACATCTCGCTGTTCCGCCTCGATCGGCCCGCGCTGGCGCAGCCGCCGAACCGCTATTGATTCGGGCGCTCCGGAATCAGGCATCGGCCGCAGTGGAACGGGTTGCCGAGCCGTCCACCGACTGCGTCAGATAGCGGCGGAGCTCACCGAGCGCGGCATCGAGACGCGGACATGGCGAGGCGTGGACGGCAGTGGCCGTCAGCCGAGTACAGTTAGCGGATTGCGTCCTGATTGGCGGTCATCGAATAGAGGTTGCACGAGAGTGGCCATCCTTTCAGCGCGATGCGTGACCTGGTGAAACCGGGCGATCGCGTGGCCTATGCCGGCGGGCCGCCCGCTGCGTGTTCGGAGGTGCGCATCATCCCGGCCGACCGTCTAGTCGTATTGCTCGACGGCATCTCGGATCAGCGGGCCGAGGCGATGATGCTGAAGGGGCTAACCGCGCAGTATCTGATCCGCTAGATTTTCCCGGTGAAGGCAGGCGACACTATCCTGTTCCATGCGGCCGCTGGCGCGTCGGCCTGATCGCCTGACAGTGGGCGAAGTCGCTCGGCGCCACCGTCATCTCCTGCAGCAGCCCGAGGTTCCTGCAACAGCGCTCTCGCGTGCCTGTTTATGTTTCCTAGCCCAACGAGGGCGAGAACCGGCATCCACTTGCGGTCTCAACAAGGAGTTGGTGACATGAGCGATTCGCTGCCTACCGCAGCGCGGGTGCGGGATCCCGGCATCCGCGCGCTGTACAAACTGGAGAACCGCTGGCAGGCCTGGTTCGACGTGGAAGCGGCGTTGGCGCAGGCACAAGCTGAGCTTGGCATCATCCCGGCGGAAGCCGCCGCGGCCATCGTGGGAAAGGCACGGCTGGAGCTGATGGACCGCGCCCGCATCGATGAGGGCTTCGCCCGTACCGGCCATACACTCGTGCCGCTGATCTGGGAGCTGGCGCGCATCGTGGGCGAGCCGAATGGCGGTTGGGTACATTGGGGCGCGACCACACAGAACATCACGCAGACCGGCGATCTGTTGGTGCTGCGCCAGGCGCATAGCGTGTTCCTGCACCTGATTGGTGAGGCGTTGGCGGCGATGGCCGAGCTTGCCGAGCGGGGGGCGGACATGCCGATAGCCGCTCGCACGCACGGACAGCACGCGTGCCCTCCACCTTCGGCTACAAGGTCGCGGTGTGGATCGACGAGCTGATCCGTCATGTCGAACGGTTGCGGGAGGCGGCGCCCCGGATTTTCGTCACGATCCTCGGCGGCGCGGCGGGCACCTTCGCATCGCTGGGCGCGCAAGGCCCGGCGGTGCAGGCCCGCGTCGCCCGGCATCTGGGGATGAACACAATGCGCGTGCCCTCGCGTGCTTTGGGCGATCATCTGGCCGAGAACATCTGCCTTTTAGGCATGATCGCCGCGACCTGCGGTAAAATTGCTCGCGAGGTCTATATGCTGATGAAGACCGAGTTCTCCGAGGTGGAGGAGCCGGTACCACCCGGCACTGTGGGCAGCTCGACCATGCCGCAGAAGCGCAACCCGAAGCTCTGCCAGGACATCATCGCCGCTTCGGCCGAGATCCGCTCGGTGGTGCCGACAGCGTTGGAGGCAATGCAGACCGAGCACGAGGCCGATCGAACCACCAGCTTGATGATGGACGGAGCGGAGGCACGGGCCGCAATTGCGATGGGCGACATGCTGAGCCGGCTGGTCGCGGTCATGCGCGGGCTAAAACTCGATCCGGCGCGGATGCGGACCAATCTCGACCTGAGCGGCGGGCTTATTATGGCGGAGGCAGTGATGTTGCGCTTGGGCGAGACCATTGGGCGGCAGCACGCGCATGACGCAGTTTATGAAGCCGCGCAGGCGGCCGCGACAGAGGATCGGTCGTTTGCCGAACTGCTGGCGGCGAACCCGCTCGTTACCGCGCATCTCGCGTTACCGACTATCAAATCGTTGCTGAATCCAACTACTTATACCGGCTTGTGCGCCGATATGGCACGCGAATCGGCCGGGCGGGCGAGGACGATCGTGAGGGAGCTTGGCGAAGCACGATGACGATCCGACTGGCGACCCCCGCTTTACCTGATCGAGCGTGACCCGGTTAATGCGCCGATCTAACGCTTTCTGCGATGTAGCGTAGCATGCTATCTAACATAGTTGGCCCTGAAAAGCAGTTTGGCACTGGCGTCAGGATGCTTGCGTGATCAAACCATTCGCGCTGAGCCACCGCGCAGGGCACGCCAAAGCTCCCGCAGAAGCGCAGCAGCCATTGGTGGCATGTGCCGGCGAGGAAGTCGCGAGCCGCCGGTCGCTTTTTCGCGCCCCGACGGAGTGCCTACCAATAAATGACACTATAACTCGAGGTAATCACTTATTTTCTGCTCCGCAGACGAAAGCGTGCTGCTTCCGGTCTGTCTTCACCTCAATGTGCATAATTGAGCATTCCATTTGCAAAGATGCATGATCTGAGCTGTCATGCGTTTTTGCAAGGCCGCGTTGCAAGAATAATTCAGCAACATGTTGGCTTAATGAGATCCTAACCGAGTTCCGCGCTATGAAGCGTGATTGCTAGAGGCAACACGCGCCCGGAACGCAACAATTAGCAGGTGGCTCACTGGCAAAATCCTTGTCGCGTCAAGTGTATGTTTGAGGCGGTAAAGGCAGAGAACTCGGAAAAATGGCCCAACACCCGAGGCTTCTTCCGGATACCGGGTGATTCAAAGGGACCGAAGATCGTTCCGGAACTGCGAAGCAATCCGCAAATCGCAAGGAAGGCAGGGGATGTCCTTGCCTGCGGCTTCGACACTTCCGGCCGGTACGATACGCCAGTTTGCAGCCCACAGCAGATCAAATTATTTGTTAGCACAGTCTCTCTTCACCTTCGCGCGCACTTTTGGACGTATCAATTGCAGATCTGCATGATTTCGATTATGATGCACTTCTGCTAATTCGAATACCACAAAGCAGGATAAGGAATTCCTCGATAATGGCGAGACCCAGGTCCGCAGCGGCGTCCCAGCGCAAAACATGGCGCACCTCCGAAGTCAACCTGGTCAAGGGCACGTTGAGACAGCGTCAAGCAGAGGATCAGCGTCGCGCCGATGCCTGGTTGAAAACCCGCGAAGCCGAGTTGGAAGCCGTCCTGGGCCGGATGTATGACGGCATGGATGTTCCCGGCATTCCGGAGCTACTTTCGGAATTGCAAAAGGTGATGGCGTCCTACATCGCCGAATTCGATCGCCTCTACACTGCCGCCTATCCCGCTGAATTTGCCAAGGCGAGCATTGGTCTGCGTCTTACGCCGGGCGGCATTTTGAATCCCAAGGTGCGTGAGGAGGTGCGGGTAGCGGCAACACGGCATCTCCTCGCGCGGCATCGGAACATGCTGGCCAATATCGCGGGGCATGCCACAGAGACTGTTTCTGAAATTTTCAATGCGCGCCACAGACAATGCAGAGGTCCAGGAAGTGCTGGCTCGATTGGCGAAACCCAACGGCGCGACGCCGCGACTGGAGCCGCCCGGGCCCGCCATCGGGATGTTGGCGAAATTGCTTCCGCACCCCGAGGAATGGGGTTTCGAAGGAAGTGCGTCACCCCTGCTGCCCACCCCGACTAATGCGTCCGAGACGGCAGCCCTGGCTGCATCACAGAAGAAACACAGATGAACGTGTCACTGCCGGCCGGCTTTCTCACCATTGAGCCGGCGCGGCTGCCGGCGAATGAGCCCGAGGCCGACTACTCCCGTGATGATGACCGTGATCGCGTTGACTATGAGTCAACCACCTTTCCGGAGAGGTGCGCGACCGGTACACCGTCGGAACTGACTGCCAAGTTGTACGGCTGCTCGGGGTCGCTGGGCACGACGAGATACAAAGAAGCCAGCAAGTTTCGTGACCTCCCCTCCATGGATTGGGCGGACGCACGGCTGGCGCTTAGCCGCCTCATCGCTGGGGTCCGGGATAGGTACTCGTATCAGCGCGGTCGCTGCGGAGCCACAAGCCGGGACCTTGTTGCCTTGGCGGAATTCGCTCTGACGGCACGAGGATTCGATTTCTTGGGAAAAAAAGGCGAGAACGCGCCAAAGTTCAGAAAGGAGCTGGCCGAGGCGGGGATGCTATTACTGCGTCCACCGTTGCTTCACCGGCTGACGGCATCGGCCCACAACAGCCGGATCACGGCGAACCCCATCACGGAGACCATGAGTAAGGGCTGGGAGCCCAACGACGCCCTGCAGGCGAGGGTTCCAGTGTCTGACGGTGTTTATGTGCGCATCATTTACAACTCGAAGCCGGAGGAAGCCCGCGCCTCCCTGGAATTCATGCGACATTGGCTTGCCAAGGAGGAAAAACAGCGAGGCTTTGCCGATTATGTGGATGCCCGCCTTTCGTCCGGGAATGTCACCGCAGCCGAATACGCCCAAGCAATGAACAACGCTGACGGGTTGGCATTCATGAGCGCGAAGCTGGTCGCGCTCTATTACGGCATCATGCACTCGATGCCAATCTATCGGCTGTACCCCGCGACATCTGAAAGCGAGGCGTTCGAGCTGTGGTGGCCTTGGGGCCGGGCAATGCCGCTGATTGATGGTGGTCCCACGAAAGCGCCAATCACCCGCAAGCGCGTTCTGGATCCTGGCATTATCACGGCCAAGCGGCCGCAAGATGTTGTTCGCGAAGTGATGCAGCGCACCGGCATCAACCGCACCACCGCGCAGCGTATGACGGCGAAGCTGCGAGCCGAAATGCGCCGAGAACGAAAGGCGCTAGCTTTATCGATGCTGCGCAGAGGCGCGACACGGGCCGAGGTGGCGCGAGCGGTCTGTCTCTCGCCATCCCGCATATCGGCCATGTTCAAGGGTTCAGGCACTCCCGAGCAAAAAGGCCCTGGCCGATTCCCGGCGGCATGGCCTCTACCTCGATTGCGATTGGGAGCACAAATGACTCCGCATATTCTCGCAATGACCTGCACCAATACTGAATGGATATTGGCGTTCCAGCCGGTCGCTGGCGGCGAATATACGAGCCGGGCCGGCTCATCACTCTCAGTAATCCATTCTGCGTCCACCCGTCTGGCCTCGGTCTGTGGTCAATAGTCGTCGCGTGCCGAACCTCGCTGCTCAGCGGTTTCGGCGAAGCTCTGACCATTGCTTTCAAGCAATGCGACCTGCCCCGTAAATGCCTGCCATCGACAAATCGCGACATCCACGTAGAGTGGGTTCAGTTCAATGGCGTGGCAAACGCGTCCCGTCATTTCGGCCGCGACGATGGTTGTGCCGGAGCCGGCGAACGGCTCGAATACCGCCTGGCCGGGGCTGCTGTTATTCTCGATCGGGCGCAGCATGCACGCCACTGGCTTCTGCGTGCCATGGACGGTCTCGACGTCCTGAGCCCGGCCGGCGATCTGCCAGAGCGTGGTCTGCTTGCGGTCGCCCGACCAGTGTCCCGCACCTCTAATCGCGTACCAGCATGGCTCGTGTTGCCAGTGGTAATGGCCCCGCCCCATGACGAGCCGATCCTTTGCCCAAATGATCTGTGATCTAATCTCGAAGCCGCAGGCAAGCAGACTCTCGGCTACCGTGCCTGCATGGAGTGCCGCGTGCCAGACATAGGCAATCTGGCCGGGGAAGTGCGCCCAAGCGTCACGCCAATCAGCTCGGTCGTCATTGGCAGACTCTGCCGGTACGCTTGGAATTATTTATGCCGGCTCGGTGGCGCCATGCGGGATCATAATCAACTCCGTAAGGCGGGTCGGTAACCATGAGCCCTGGCTTCTTGCCGTCGAGGGCTTGTGCAGCAATGGTGGGATCAGTGCTATCGCCGCAGACAAGCCGATGTCGGCCGAGGTTCCAAACATCTCCAAGCACGGTACCGATTCAGGCAGCGGCTCGGGAATATCATCCGGGTCCGTGAGGCCGCCGCCTCGGATCGCGAACAAATCCACAATCTCCGCGTCGTTGAAGCCGATCAGCCCGAGATCGGTTCCCATGTTGCGCAGGTCGCTCAATTCAACCCGCAACAGCTCGGCGTCCCAGCCAGCGTTCAGAGCCAATTTGTTGTCGGCGATGGTGTAGGCGCGCTTCTGCGCCTCGCTCCAGCCAGTGGCAACCGTGACCGGTATTTCGGCCAAGCCCAGCTGTCGTGCAGCCAAGACACGTCCGTGACCCGCGATCAAGGTGCCGGCTTCGTCGACCAGGACCGGCACCGTCCAGCCCCACTCGCGCACGCTGGCAGCAATCTGCGCGATTTGCGTGTCGCTGTAAGTCCTCGCGTTTCGCGCATAAGGCACAAGACGGTCCACCGCCCAGCGTTCGACTTTGTCCGCCGGCACTCGCGCATTACGGCTCCAAACTTCATTCCGATCGATGTTTGGTCAGGGCCTATCACCCGAACACGTTGCATTCGCCCCTTTACGCCGCCGAGGACGGATCCACGTTCCTGCCACCCTGCAGGAGGCGGAGCCGCTCGCTGCACTACATCGAATGTAAATATTTGCTATCTTTTCCGGCCAGGCCATCCAATCTGCCAACCGAAATGCCGTGCCGCTCCCGACCCTCGCCACTCGTGCTACAATCCCTGCCACCTCATCTCCTGGAGGTCGCTGCTATCCTCGCGGCGGGGCTGATCCGCGTCAGGGTCAAATCGGAGAAGTCAAGCAGCGAATCTGGAGACAACGGAGAAAGTTCGCTCGACATCTTCCCGAACCAACGCAGTCATGCAAACCCGGCTACCAAGAGGATGGCATGACGAAAGGAACGGCAGTCGCTGCTCAGCCCAATACGGGCCGGCACACCACCTCGGTCCTTACAGAACTAGTTGCACTCGGAGCGGCTACGACACCTGACCTGAAAGCGCGGTGGCGCGAGTTGTTCGCAAGCGAACCGCCCCCATACAGTCGATCGTTCCTGCAGAGCCGGCTCGCGTACCGCATCCAGGAATTGGTATACGGTGGATTGAAACCAGAGACGGTAGCCAGACTGCAAGCGCTTGGTGAGCGCTTAGATGGCGGCAACATAGCCCGCCGCAGGATCCGCGTCGATAATCGCCCGATCGCCGGCACACGCCTGCTCCGCAAGTACCAGGGCATCGAGCACGGAGTGACCGTTCTCAACGACGGTTACGAATGGCAAGGTCGACCGTATCGATCTTTGTCCGCCATTGCTCGCGCGATCACAGGGGTCCGTTGGAATGGCCTGGTCTTCTTTGGATTGAAGAACCAGCGGGCGCGAGTATGACCAAGCGGGACGGGATTTGCGGTACAAAGCCGGCCGCCAACCGCAAACTGCGATGTGCCGCTTATACGCGTGCAAGCGCTGAAGAGGGCCTTGGAAAGGAGTTCAATAGTCTCCATGCGCAGCGAGATGCGTGCGAGGCATACATCGCTAGTCAGCGCGCAGAGGGCTGGGTCCCGGTGTCTGATCGCTACGATGATGGCGGGTTCTCCGGCGGCAATCTAGATCGACCAGCGCTCAAGCGTCTTCTGGTTGACGTCGAGGCGGGTCGAGTCGACGTGGTCGTGGTCTATAAGATCGACCGACTGTCTCGTGCATTGATGGACTTTGCCAAATTGGTCGAGGTGTTCGATGCGCATGATGTGACGTTTGTTTCCGTTACACAATCATTCAATACCACGACCAGCATGGGCCGTCTTACGCTGAACATCCTCCTCAGCTTCGCTCAGTTCGAACGCGAAGTAATCGGTGAACGTATCAGAGACAAGGTCTTAGCATCACGTATGCGTGGTATGTGGATGGGCGGCAAAGTGCCGCTGGGCTATGACGTGCGCGACCGCAAACTGGTGGTCAACGAGACCGAAGCGGCGCTGGTTCGCCGCATTTTTCTGGGCTTTATTGAGACCGGTTCTGGCACCAAGCTGACCCAGGTGCTCCGTGCCGAAGGCGTGACGACCAAATCCGGCAAACCGATTAACAAGGGTGACGTCTACAAACTGTTGAATAACCGGACGTATCTCGGCCTGGCTGTGCACAAGGGTCAATCCTACCCTGGCGAGCACCAGGCCATCATACCCCGAGAGCTGTGGGATCGCGTGCACTCCATTATGCAAGAGAGCCCGCGGGTTCGGGCCAACCGTAACCGGAACCAATCGCCAGCCCTGCTGAAGGGATTAATCTTCGAGCCGAGTGGTCGTGCGCTGACGCCAACGCATACCCGGCGCCGCGGGCGACTGTACCGGTATTATGTCAGCCAGGTTTTGCTGAAGGCGGAGCAAAGCAATCCGGCGATCGTGCGTCGAATCTCGGCAGCGGAGATCGAGGGTGCCGTCATCGGCCAGCTTCGGGCGCTGCTACGGCAGCCGGAGATCATCGTCGCTACTTGGCAGGCAGCGCGGCTGGGTATGCCCGAATTGAGCGAGACCGAGGTCCGCCAGGCGCTGGAGCAGTTTGATCCGCTCTGGGACCAGTTGTTTCCCGCGGAGCAAGCCCGAATTGTCCGGCTTCTGGTGGAGCGGGTGGAGATGCGTCCTGAGGGAGCTGATATCCAGCTTCGTGTGGCGGGCTTGAGCGGCCTGATCCACGAACTGGGCGGCATTTCGGCGCCTCAGGGGAGTGCGGCAGCGTGAGCGCCGCCTCTACGACCGTCACCGTACGTGTTCCGCTTGTTATCCGGCGTCGTGGCGGGGGGAAGGTGGTCATTACACCGGCTGGCGAGACATGCGGCTCCATTCCCCAGCGCGCGCGCACAGACCCAAGCCTGGTGAAGGCGCTCGCCCGGGCCCATCGCTGGAAGCGCCAGCTTGAAGATGGGCTCTATGGTTCGATCACCGAAATGGCTGCCGCGGAGAAGATCGACCGCGGCTACGTCGGCAGCATCTTGCGCCTGACGCTGCTCGCCCCGGACGTTATCGAAAGCATCCTTGACGGGAGACAGTCTGCGACCCTGACGCTTCCAAGATTGCTCAAGCCCTTTCCGATAGCGTGGTCGGAACAGCGGCAGTTTTTTTGTTAATGGTAGAGACGTGAAGAGGTGTTCCTCGATCTAGTCTTCACCAGAAAGCGTCCTGGCGTAAATCGTTCGATCAAGAAGAGACTTTCCCTTGCGCGTTCGCATTGCCCCCGCGAACGTAGTAATTCGCCAACCCGGGGGCCGATGAGGTACATCGAATGGAATACCGGACCGGGGGTTCACAATTAGACTTCGAAGAAATGGCGCGGATCGTCGATGAAGCGCGCGAAGTAGAGTATTCATGGCGGCAAGCGCAACTCCGTCAGCAGCAGGAGGAGCAGCGGGCAAGGGCGCCCGCGTTCGTCGACCTGCTGAGGCGCCATCTACCAGCTGAGGTGATGTCCGAGTTCGAGGAGTTCATGTCCACGGGCTTCGGCTCACAGTGTCTCAGTGACGCTTTGTTTGGCGGGTGCGGCTTTCTCCCCTGGATAGAATAATTATCATACGCAACCGGTGAGCCATCGCAGCCGTCGTTCGCTCTCTCGAGCCATCATACATGAGGCGTGCGAGGTCGTGGGTTGGCTCATCGCCCCCTGCTCGGGATAATTCGGCCAGCAGCTCGGCAGGCGCAAGTTCGTCATCAGCCCTGATCGTGCCGAGATATCAACCAAGTCTCGTGCTCGCCTCGACTGCACCGTCAGAAGGCACTGGCACGCGCTCAGCGGTGGAAACGCCTGCTTGAAAGTGGCCAGTGCCTCCTCAACCCTGATCTTGGAATGATCAGTTCTTGTCGATCGCTCCTGCCCCAATCTCTGTTTCGCTTTGCGCACCTTGATCGCCAGCAAACGCCCGGCCGGGTCCAACTCATGAACGACGCCCGGCACAACTTCCTTGCTTAGGCTCACCGGCGCATCGGCCAAGCTGAATGTGTGCGACATCGGCGTCGGGGTCGTAGGTCATCGGTACGGATCTCGTCAACCGTACGCGAGCCTTTATCCGTGCTGGTTGAGGAGGCGGCAATATGCGCAAGCCGGTTTTCATTTCTCCTCGTTCAGAAGGTAGCATTCGCACGACATACGTCGTCTGTGGCGCCGGTCGGTGATTTATGGGGCGGACGCCGTGGACGGCTCTGGAGACGCTCACTTCCCCGCGCTCGACCGCTGCGACGGTTTCAGAAGTCTCCAGTGCCCAAGAGGGCTCGGGCCGATTTCACAGATCGCTCGCTAACGTTAGCGAGGTTCGCAGCCTCGCTGATCGTCAACCCGGAAGTAGGCAAATTTGCCTGCTTTCCCAGGACGGTGGGCCGGAAGCGTAGCCAACCGGGCTGCGATCATGGCCCGCTGCGAAGCGTCTAAATGCTGCCGCGTCAGATTGGCCGCAATGACGAACCTGCGCGCCGCAGCCTCGTCACCCTCAAATGTCACGAACCGCGGGGTGGCGCCCGTTTCGCGACACGCAAGGTAACGCTGCCAGCCATCGAGGATCTGCCCTTCATAAAGAACGATCGGCATCCGTAGCCCATGCACCTCGATGTCGGCGCGGAGCTCGTTCATTTCGGCATCGGTCATCGGTGGGAACACAGTCGGTAACGCATGCTGCTGCACGGTAAACCTCCGGTCACGGATTGACGACTGGAACGAAGGGGGACATGCGCCCCCCTCCGTTGTCGTGCCGACCGGTCCTAAGACCGGAGGCCTCCTGGGTCTGACCGTGTGGGCTCTTCCGCTATGGCCGCTCGGGGCGCTACTGGGATCTGCCGCTTGGTCCTTGCCGCGTTGGGGCATCGACGACGCCCGCACAACTAGACCGAGCTTGGATGCGACGCAATACTCTTTTTGGGGGCGCACATCCAGCTTCGGTCGGCGGGGTTAACCAGCCTGATGCATCGCCTCATGAATCCATGCCCGATCCCTTGTTGCGAACAGCGATCGGTTCTCCTCTGGACCTGATCAATGCGTCTCTGATCGAGGCGGGACCCGCCTCTCTCGGTGATAGCTTGCCTGCTAGATAGGCCAGGAACAAACTACCGTCGCTACTATCGGATCGGCTGCAAGGTAGCGGTGAACTGGCAGGCAGGAGCAAACTCGTGGACCTCAAGGGCGCCGTCGCACTTGTGACGGGCGGCAACGGTGGACTTGGTCAGCGGATCTGTTACGCACTGGCGAAGCATGGTATGCATGTTGCCGTCATGTATGCACAGAGCCGCGACCAGGCCGAGGGTGTCGCCCGCGAGCTGAAATCGAAGTATCAAATAAACACCGCGGCGATCGCCTGCGACATCACCGATGATGAAGCCGTGAAGAACGTCGTCGGCGACGTGACCGGTCGGTTTGGTCGTCTCGACATTCTTGTCAACGACGCTGCCTACAACAAGTCGATCCCATTCTCCGACCTCGATCATCTCACGATCGAGGTGTGGGACAAGATCATGGCCGTCAACCTCACGGGCCCGATGCGCCTGACCAAAGCAGTGGCACCCGTGATGAAGGCACAAGGTCGAGGCCGGATCGTCAACATCGCGTCCGTGGCAGGACTCGCGCCGACGGGCTCCTCCATCGCCTACGCGGTATCAAAAGCCGGGCTTATTCACCTTACCCGCTGCATGGCGGTGGCCCTAGCGCCGGAGACGCTTGTCAACTGTGTGGCGCCGGGGCTCCTTGAGGGCACGCGGGCGACATCAAATCTCCGGCCCGAGCAGATCGAGCGCTCGTCGGCGATGTCGCTTCTGAAGCGGGCAGCAGACAAAGACGACTGTGCTGAGATGGTGGTGACCATGTGCCGAACAGAGACTATGACTGGCCAGACGGTGGTTATCAACTCAGGACGTATGTTTCATTGAAAGGTAAAATGCGACCGTAATCCCCCACCGCGTTGCTTTACGCCATCAGTGTCAAGCGCACATCTGTCGCCCATCGTCTCGCCTCTTCGGGTCGAGGAGGCCCACCCTGAGAGTTATATCTGCCGCCGCGTCCGATGGCCGCTTTCATCCCACTGCAGACATTTTGGCCACGAGACACGCGCTTCAAGTGAATTGGTAAAAATCGTTCAGGCAATGCGCGAGCCAGCGCGTGGTTTGAGCAGCCCCCGCAATTTCTCAATCAGGTGAGTTTGGACCTTCACCAGCATTTCCGGTTCCATGTGTCTGCGCCCCATTTCCTTCGCCCAATCTGGCATATGCGGAACCGCTTCGATGGCCTTAAGCGCATCATTGAGCATCGCTTCTGGCTTCACGGAAGCGAGTACCTCCAAGCTCGGTTCGAGGAAGCGGGCGATGATTGGCTTGCTACCAATTTCGCAATGGATGAATATGTCGCGTAACAATGTTGCTGGCGCAGCATAGCTACGAGTACCAACTCGGTTCTGCACGGCAGGTGGCGCGGTGGCGCAGACCACGCCGTCGACGACCACGCCACCGCTGGTAGGATCTATCCCTGGGTGAACAACACCATTTCTGAGTTCACGTATGTAACCCAGAACCTCGGCTCCCGAGAAATTGGAAGTCTTCAGGCTGTCCTCCAAGGCTGTCTGAAAGTCGGTGCCATGAATTTCGAGCACCATGTCAATCGCTGACATCACGTTGGTGACGTAAAGCGAATATTGCATTCGCATCTGAAACCCGTCTGCTGGTGGACGGAAATTGTCGATTGCTGCCGCGGACAGAACCATGCACTCAAGATGCCACGCGATGCCGTTCAGAAGCTCGAGGTTTTCCACTGATGGTCCCATTATAACCCGCTCACTGTTACTCTGAGTCTTCGTCCAAAAACTGCTGGTCCGCTCCCACTAGAGCGGTCCCTGGGTGACTGGAATCGGGGGGATTCCGGCACGGGGGCGATCTGTGATTCACCGGCTTCCGGTTGCGTGGACCGGAGGCGAGATGACCTGGCGACGGGGCAAGGCGTATTCGCAGGATTTGCGGGATCGGATTCTTGCGGGCGTGGACGGCGGACTGAGCGTGTGCCAAGCGGCCAAGCTGTTTCGGGTGAGCATCTCCTACGTCTCCAAGGCGGTCTCGCGGCGCCGACAGACCGGTGAGAGTGCGGCGCGTCCGCAACGGGGGCACGTGCGGCCGAAATTGGCCCCGCTCCAGGATGCCATCCGCGCCGAGGTGGAGCGCCGAGCGGATGTCACCCTGGCCGAACTGGCGATTTGGCTGCACCGGACGCATGCCGCCTCGGCCAGTTCGGGACTGCTGTCGCGCACGCTGGCCCAACTGGGGCTGACGCGAAAAAAAGTCGCAGCGCGCGGCGGAGCAGGACCGTCCCGAGACGGCCGCCGCACGCGAGGCATGGCGGGCGGGGCAACCGGAGTTGAACCCCGCCAAGCTTGTCTTCATCGACGAGACCTGGGCAACGACCAACATGGCCCGCCGCTATGCGCGCGGCCGGCGCGGCGCGCGCGTGGTCGCGGCGGTGCCGCACGGACGTTGGCGGACCTCGACTTTTATCGCCGGCTTGCGCCAGAACGGTCTCACTGCTCCCGGTCTGTTCGACGGTGCGATCAACGGCGAGCTGTTCGTAGCCTATGTCGAGCAGGTACTGGCGCCGACGCTATCGGCGGGCGACATCGTGATCATGGACAATCTGGGCTCGCACAAGGTGGCGGGCGTGCGGGAGGCGATCGAGACGCGTGGAGCCGAACTGCGGTTCCTGCCGCCATACTCGCCGGATCTCAACCCCATCGAACAGGCATTCGCGAAACTGAAGGCCCTGCTACGCGCGAAGGCAGCGCGCAAGCTAAGTTCCCTGTGGTTTGCAGTGAGAAAACTGCTGCACCGATTTACCCCGTCCGAATGCTCGAACTATCTCGCACACTGCGGCTATCGCCAGTCACCCTAAAATCGCTCTAGAGCGGTCAATTGGACATGCCGATTGCTACCAACGGCCCTATTCAATGACCGCTTTCGACCCATCTTGGTCATCCGCGCGGCTGCACCGCCTTCCCTGAAGCAGGCGCGGACCGTTGCGATCGATCGCTGGCCGATCCACCTGCAACGAACCGCGCGGTCAGCGGCACGAGGCAGAACAACGCCGCCAGCATCCAGAAGGCGTTGTGCAGCCCGATCGCCTTGGAGACGAAACCCATCGCGGCGGGGCCGGCCAGGACGCCGGCATAGCCCGCCGTCGTCATCGCGCTGACCGCGAGCGCGGGCGGCATGACGGTCTGCGCGCCCGCCTTGCGGAACAGCACCGGCACGATGTTGGAGGCGCCAAGGCCGATCAGCAGGAAGCCCGCCATCGCCAGCGCCGCGACCGGGCCGTGAGCAGGGCGACGAACCCGGCAACCGCCAGGATGCCGCTCCAGAACAGGGTCGCGCGATCGCCGAGGCGGGCGGTCACCGCATCGCCGGTCAAACGCCCCGTGGTCATGGCGACGGCGAACAGCATGTAGCCAACGCCGCCCTTCGCCTCGGACACCAGGCCGGTGCCGGTGATCAGCAGCGCGCTCCATTCCAGCAGCGCACCTTCGGCGAGAAAGGCGGCCGCGAGTGGCGATCAGCAGCACGATGCCGCGCGGCATCACCAGCAGCGGCCCTTTCTCGCCCTGCGCCCCGTTCAACAGGCGCGGCCAGGCAATCAGGGTCAGCACGAGCATGATCGCCGCGCAAAACAGCGTGCTCGGCAGCGGCGCAAGCGGCGCAGACAGCAGGAAGGTCATCAGCGTCGAACCGGCGAAGCCGCCGATACTGAATAGCGCATGGAACCCCGACATCAGGGGCCTATCCGCCGCGCGCTCGACCTCGACCGCGTGGATGTTCATCGCCACGTCGAGCGACCCGAGCGCCGCGCCGAAGCCGAGCAGCGCCCCTGCGAGCGCCGGCGCCGTAGAAACCGCCGCCAGGAACGGTAGGATGACCGCAAGGCCGAGACCGCCCGCGACGATGGCCGGCTTGGACCCATAACGCGCGCTCAGCGCGCCGGCGAACTGCATCGCCACGAGCGATCCGAAGCCGATGCAGAACAGCAGCAGACCGAGCATGGCGTCATCGACGGCAAGCCGCTGCTTGGCGAAGGGCACCAACGGCGCCCAGCAGGCGATGCCGAACCCCGCGACGACAAAGGCGAGGCGCGTGGCGAGACGTGTCGCCGGGCGATCGTGCGAAACCATGAACAGCTCTCCGTAAAATCGGTCAGACGCGATGCCGCTTCAGGCGGGCGGCCCCGCCGCCACGATGGAGATGTCGAGGCACTTCAGTGCCTCAAAGTCAGGTGCGTGGGGGCGTCGTGCTCGACCACGACGTCATCGATCTCGTCGAAGGCGGAATTCCGCTTTCGACCCATCCCAGACGCCGACGAGTTGGGTGGATTGATCCTGAAAGCGGACCTCGTGCGACGGAGAATCCTGTCGGCTCTACGAGACGCCGTCCGGCGGCCTCACCTTGCGCCAGGCAGCATGACCGCCCCCCTTGTCCGGGACGCGCTCAATGAATCCCTGGTCCCGCAATTTGTAGAACTCTTTCTTTACAGCGTTCTCAGATTTAATCCCGGTTAAATGCCGCGCCTGGGCGTTCGTGATCTCAGAATTGTCTTCCAGAAACGACATGATCGCCTCCGTTGGCAGGGCCAGGGGAGCATGTCGGATTGTGACCTTGATGTAGTTGCCGTCCTCTTTGATGACAGGAGGCTTGAGCTTCCACTCCTTCATCTTCTGGAAGGCCGTATTCAATCCCTCGCCCATATCCTTGTTCGGGGCATTGCGATACCGGTTGAGGCAACGCACCAACTTCGAGTTCCGGGAGAAACGGGCTTCTAGGATGTTCTCGACCCGAACATACCCAGGCAGCCTGCCGGGACTGGTGATCTCGATGCGGTCATTGAAGATCGTCACGTGTACGTCGTCCGAAATCGAGTAGTCCCGGTGAACGACGGCGTTTACGAATACCTCCCAGATGGCCTCCGGCGGGTAGCCCTTCTTCTCCGTACCCTTGCTGACCCACATGGAGATTCCAGACAAGATGGAGGAGATCTTGTTCACCAACTCATGGATCAAACGGTAAGCTGGGCCTTCAATCGAGTACCAACTCCTTGAGGTGATCACGTTCCGGATCGTCCTCGCGGGTCTCATACCGCGAGATGCGGACCCCGCACTTACGAGGCAGCATAACCGATGGATTGTCGCCGAATAGTAGGATGCCAGCGACCAGTGGCGTCCAATCCTTGGCGTCGACGAGATGCTGGTTGACCACGTAGTCCAGAGGGTCAGTCGAAGGCGAGTAATCGGCCAAGAAGCACTTCAGTTCCGCCGCATCAGCGATCTGCTCAGGACTGAGGTCAGGAAGCTTCATGTTTTCGTAGGAGCGTGCGCCCTTAGCGAAACCCAATTCCGCGATCTGATCGGCCGTCAACGGAAGGGATTGGGCACCGGTGCGCTGATAGACCTTGCCGTCGGCCGTCCTATTCACATCGGCGCTCCGCTCCAGGAAGACGTGCAGGACGAAGGTATCCCGAGCGTCGCTTTTCAGGAACTCGTAACGCGCATCGACGGAGGGGTTGAGCTGGTGGATAGCTTGTAGGTGGCTGTTGAATTCCTCGATTGTCTTGTAGCCGGCCCATCGCTTCGTAGGGTCGGGTTCGTCCTTGTCGTCTGCAATCCCAACGACGACCTCGCCGCCGTCGGCATTCGCGAAAGCGACCACGATTTTCTGCAGTTTTTGGCCGGAGATCGCCGCTGCTTTCCGGTCGAAGAAATGTCCCTCGGGCCGCCGGCAGAGCGCCAGCGCGTCGTCCTCCGAAATCTGGCGTTCTTTCATAGAGCTCCCGCTCGGTGTTTCGGCTGGTATAGCGAGTGCTTCGACCCCAAACGACGACAAAAATCTTCGACACAGACGTTTCACTTACGGCCAACTCTTGTCGCGAGTTCGGATGTCCGGTTTGGCCTGCGTGCCGGAAAAGCGACAGACTGGCTTCCACCCGTCCCGTAGCCGGCCGCGTATGGCAGACCCCTCCCCGGAAGGCGAGAAGCGGACCCTCTCCATGGCCAATCCGGCCAGAAGGAGGACAAGATGGGACATTCTGAGTTTGACCCGGCAACTCGGGAGAGGCAGCCGTGGAACGCTGGACGCATAGTCGGCGCGAAGCGCGCGCTCAAGCCGCAGCAGGTTTGGGGTATCCGGTTCTGGCTCGACCGAGAACGGCGGCTGCGAGACCGGGCGCTCTTCGACCTTGCCATCGACAGCAAGTTGCGTGGCTGCGACGTTGTGAAGATCCGGATCGGCGAACTCGTCAGCGGCGGCCGGGTGAGGACGAGAGCGACGCTCACGCAGCAGAAGACCGGCCGGCCCGTCCAGTTCGAGTTGCTCGACGCGGCTCGCTCCAGTCTCCAGGCTTGGCCTGGAACACCGGGGTGGGACGCTCGACGACTACGCCTTCCCAAGCCGCACCTACCACGCGCACCACATCGGCACTCGGCAGTATGCCAGGCTGGTGGACGAGTGGGTGACTGCGATCGGGTTGCGGCGCGAGGACTATGGCACGCACTCGCTCCGGCGGACCAAGGCGTCGATCATCTACAAAGCCACCGGCTTGCGGGCGGTGCAGTTGCTGTTGGGTCACCCCAAGATCGAAAGCACGGTGCGCTATCTCGGAGTGGACGTCGAAGACGCGCTCACTCTCGCTGAGCATACGGAGGTATAAAGCCGGGCGGTCTGCGGGCGTTCGCTTGTAGGCCGCACCCGACCCTTTTCCGACATTCAGTCCGGCGCACAGTGGGCAGAAAGCGCGTCGGTGAGCAAACCGACGCACACACCGCAGACAAGAAGGGCGTTCCAACTCGCATCGTCACACCCGGCCGGCTCATCCTGGTAAGACGCGGAAAGCTCGACGGGTAAAAGTACCCGTCGGAGCGGCTGGGGGCATCGGCTGGGTCGGAGCGGCCGGACGCGTCGGCTGTCCGTGTTACGCGCGCTGCGCAAATGAAATTTTTTACGCTGTGACTCAGGTCACACTCCTCGACCGATTGCAAAAGTATTTTTGGCAAGCGTCGGCCGATCGGCCGGCCATGTGTGAAATATCAGGTCAAGGGCTTTGATCTGTAGCAACGGGAGAGACCAGCCATGCCCTTCTTTCAGTCCGAACCTTTTGATACTGCGCAGGCCAGGTATTTCTGGGCCGGCCCAGGGCACCCAGGATATTTCAGGGTCACCGTACACGGCCACGCGCGAAACTTCAGCTTCGGATTTCAGCTGAGGCAAGTTCCGACCTTCGTGGCCGGCTTGGCCGTCGAGGTGATGGGTTGGACCGGCCCGCTGGCTCACGGTACGACGCCCTATACCGTGACCGCCGATTTCCACGGCAGGTACGCGCCCGAGATCGTCGTGATCGGCGCAAACAAGACCGAGGTTGTGCACGTCGAGGAGGTCCTGTTCGAAAGCGAAGAAAGCTTTATGCGAGCACACACGACCTCCTAGCCGGAAACGTATCTCCGGACGGCCGCCGATGGCGGCCGCCTCCATCGATCAACCCGCCTTTGATCCCGATCGGCAGGTCGGGGGTAGGAGACAATCATGCCCGCAACGAATGAAGCGAATGAAGCTGCTCGCCGGCATTTCCAACGGCATTTCGGCTGACGCGAGCACAGAATTGTCAGGACGGAAACGGACCGGCATCCAGCGGATGGTCGTCCGATTCATCGTTTTCTGGCCGTGACCCTGGAGGAACCAAACGCCCCCCCGTAGAGGTCATCCTGGACGATGTCGGCAACGTTGTTGAGGTCGGCATCGAACGTGGGCGGCTGTTCCGGCCGCATATCGAGTCGGTGCCTCCGCACATCACGAGCGCAAAAGCGGTCACCGTGGACCCGGCGACAAACAACCTGCGCTTGGGCGAGTGCGATACCCTGCGCGAGACCATCACCGTCACGATCCCGCCCCGAAGCCGCTGTCGCGCCGGCCGATATCTATTTCCTGGCGGACAATACGGGAAGCATGGGCGGTGTGATCTCGGCCGTGCAGGGAAGCGCCAACGCTATTTTGGGCCCGCTGAGCAGCAATCCGGGGTTGCAATTCGGCGTCGGCGATACCAAGACTTCGTAAACGTTGGCGATATTGCATTCAAGAACCTGCATCCCATCACGAACAACGTGGCGGCGGTTACGGCCGCGATCGGCTCATGGGTCGCGGTCGGCCGCGGCGATACTCCCGAGGCGCAGCTGTTCGCGCTCGACCAGCTTGCTTCTTCGCCCTTGATCGGCTGGCGGCCAGGGGTGCAGCACATCATTGTCTGGATTGGGGATGCCCCTGGCCACGACCCGATCTGCGCCGCCGCGAGCGGTATTGGATACGACATCACCGAAGCCTCGGTGACGGCGAAGTTGGTCAGCGGCGGCTATACCGTCCTCGCCATCAGCGTGAATGACGGTGCAGACCCGAACGGTCTCAATGGCGATCCAACGGCCTCGTCCAATCCTGCCTACGCGGCCTGTGGAGCGCCGGGTGGGACACCGGGACAGGCAACTAAGATCGCGGCCGCAACCGGTGGAATTGTGGTGGCCGGCATCAATCCGAGCGCCGTCGTCTCAGCCATCATCACCCAGCTGCAGAACCTGCTGACGATCAACAACGTGCATCTGCAGCCGACGGGAGCGATTGCGCCCTTCGTGACCTCTATCACGCCGCCGAGCTACGGACCGCTTCCGGGCAATGTCCAGCACGTGCTGCCGTTCGAGGTCACCTTCAGCGGTGCGGTTGAAGACTGCGCGACAAGAGACCGCGTCTTTACCGGCGACATTGACGTCGTGGTCGACGGTAGCGTCGCCGCGCAGAAACCCACGCGCATCACGGTTCCGGCTTGCAAGTACACCTATGCGGTCAAGTTCGTCTGCGGCGTGCAGACCGACTGCGGCTGTGCGTGTGGTCCGGTGCGCCCGGGAATTTATGCAACCGAAATAAACATCCTCAACCCCAAGTGCGACGAAGCGAAAATAGGCAAACGCTTCGTTCCCATGGTCTTTGCCGGCGCCGTGACGGGGCGCGAGCCTGCCGTCGCCACCGCGAGAGCCACCGAAACCATGTTCCTGCCGTCCGGCGCAGCGACGATGGACGATTGCTGCCGAGTTTCAGAAGGTACTCTATGGCGCGGTTCCTGGCACGGCGATGCCGCTAACGATCGGGTATCTGGAAATCATCGGCGACAAGGAGCTGCACGTGACGGCGGTCTATACCGCGTCGGACCCGGAGGGCCGCGGGTGAGCGTGGATGTGGTGCAGGTGACGGGCAAGCTCACCTAGGACCCGATGTTAATTCCCGACCGCTGGCTTGGCCAAATCCGTCGATTTAGTGAGTTCGGATTGCACATCGAGCGGCGGTCGGCGGCCCACCACGGAATAGAGCGGTGCACGGGTTTGCTTTGCACCGCTAACCGGTGCACCGCTGCGGGCACGGTGACATTTCACGAGGTTTCGATATGGCGGGGAACGAATGACGGCTTTTCCACCCAAACCGGTCATTGGATAGGGCCATTGCTATAAGAAGATCGTCCCTGCTCGGCGGTGAGTGGCGCGCTTGGAGCCTCTCCAGCAGGAAGGCAAGCGGATCAGCGAGGCTGAAGGGGATCGGCACGAGAATGCGCGGGCGCCCTAAACTAACAAGCCCTCTCTTGCCCGGGGAAGTCCGCGTGCCAACGGTACGGCTAGCGCGCAGAGACCAGCCATCACCAGAAAAGCGTCGGAGCCAAGCCCGCCATACAGCGGGCCAGACACGAGCATCAGGACCGCCGTCGCCGCGCCGATAGCCACCGTGCCGTAGAAGGCCTGTGCACGGGCTGCCAGATGTGCCGGGACGAGGCGGCCGATCAGTCGCATGCAGGCGAGGTGCAGCAGCGCGAAGGTGAGGCCGTGCAGCGGCTCGATCCCGGCCAGGGCGGGCAGCCAGGAGGTGCGGGCCATGACGCACCAACGCAGGACGCCCGCTAGCCCCGCCAACATTGCCGCGCCGCGCGGCCCTAGAGCGGTCCCTGGGTGACTGGAATCGGGGGGATTCCGGCACGGGGGCGATCTGTGATTCACCGGCTTCCGGTTGCGTGGACCGGAGGCGAGATGACCTGGCGACGGGGCAAGGCGTATTCGCAGGATTTGCGGGATCGGATTCTTGCGGGCGTGGACGGCGGACTGAGCGTGTGCCAAGCGGCCAAGCTGTTTCGGGTGAGCATCTCCTACGTCTCCAAGGCGGTCTCGCGGCGCCGACAGACCGGTGAGAGTGCGGCGCGTCCGCAACGGGGGCACGTGCGGCCGAAATTGGCCCCGCTCCAGGATGCCATCCGCGCCGAGGTGGAGCGCCGAGCGGATGTCACCCTGGCCGAACTGGCGATTTGGCTGCACCGGACGCATGCCGCCTCGGCCAGTTCGGGACTGCTGTCGCGCACGCTGGCCCAACTGGGGCTGACGCGAAAAAAAGTCGCAGCGCGCGGCGGAGCAGGACCGTCCCGAGACGGCCGCCGCACGCGAGGCATGGCGGGCGGGGCAACCGGAGTTGAACCCCGCCAAGCTTGTCTTCATCGACGAGACCTGGGCAACGACCAACATGGCCCGCCGCTATGCGCGCGGCCGGCGCGGCGCGCGCGTGGTCGCGGCGGTGCCGCACGGACGTTGGCGGACCTCGACTTTTATCGCCGGCTTGCGCCAGAACGGTCTCACTGCTCCCGGTCTGTTCGACGGTGCGATCAACGGCGAGCTGTTCGTAGCCTATGTCGAGCAGGTACTGGCGCCGACGCTATCGGCGGGCGACATCGTGATCATGGACAATCTGGGCTCGCACAAGGTGGCGGGCGTGCGGGAGGCGATCGAGACGCGTGGAGCCGAACTGCGGTTCCTGCCGCCATACTCGCCGGATCTCAACCCCATCGAACAGGCATTCGCGAAACTGAAGGCCCTGCTACGCGCGAAGGCAGCGCGCAAGCTAAGTTCCCTGTGGTTTGCAGTGAGAAAACTGCTGCACCGATTTACCCCGTCCGAATGCTCGAACTATCTCGCACACTGCGGCTATCGCCAGTCACCCTAAAATCGCTCTAGGCGGTCGAGCAGCCGACGCCCGAGCCAGATGAAGACAAGGACCTCGGAGACAACCGCCTCCGACCACAGCAGCCCGGCTGCATCGGGTCCGATCCCCGCTTGCTCCCACCGGATGACCGCGAAGCTGTCATGCAGGGCGTGGCTGCCCTCGACGAGAGAAGCGACCGCCATGAGCCGGGCGAACCAGGGGAGACGCAGAAGGGACAGGATCCCGCCTTCGATCTGTGGGTGCTCGGGGGCGGGAGCCGAGTTGTCGAGGCAGGGTCAGTGCGATCGCGGCCGTCGCGACGAGCAGGGCCGCATTCAGCCAGATGAAGCTCGGTAACCCGAGCCGCGCGATGGCGAATCCCGAAAGAACCGTCCCGCCCACGAAGGCCGCGGACCCCGTTCCGCGGACCCAGCCGTACTGAAAGCGCGGCGGTCCGCGCGCCGCTAAGAGCGTGAGCGCGTCCGCAATCGGGATCAGCGGGGCCAGGACCGCCAACTCAGCCAGACCGACAACAAGCAGCAGCACGAGGCCGTAAGCCGGCAGAAAGCCGAGCGCGAGGACGGCAGCCGTCGTCAGAAGGCCGGCCAGCACCCGGGACGGTCTGCAAGAACGATCGGCGAGGCGCCCGCCCGCCGGCCCGGCCAGCAAACGGATCGCGGTGCCCGCAGCAAGCACCAGGCCAA
>CAWGIP010000007.1:0-78289 GCA_963822675.1 uncultured Pseudomonadota bacterium
GTTATCCCGGTCCTCATGCTGGCCCGACGGGCAGGCATAGAATTTCTTGCCGCATTTCCCAGGCTCATCCCGAACGACATCTTTATGATCCGGGCAAGTGTAGAATTTTGAGCGAGGTCCAATAAACGGAGTGGCATGCCATATCAGTTCGTCCACCCACGAGAGGAAAGCAAATCCTTCTCTGGTGACGCCACCTTCAATAGTCTTGGCTCCCATCACATACTCGGCATGTTTGGCGATGAGAGCTCGCGCTTTTTCAATTTCCCGACGCACTGTAGAAGGCATGAGCATCTCCAAAAAAGTCGCCTTGTGGTGCGTGGGAGACTGCAGATCCAGGGTCCACTCCGTACCTGGCATTGGCTGTAAATTACCGAACACTAAGTGACGAAGAGGTTCTGCCCGGAGGTATCTTTGTGTATAAATAACGCTCGGTCGGTGTAACCTCGGTCTGGATAGTAATTCATGTCGACCAGAACACCATATTTACGGTCTTTGAACCAAGGCTGATCCTGGATATAAGCAAGCTGCCCATTGTAACGCATCAATGGCAGCATTAACTTGAGCCAAACCGCTTTCAACCGCGTGTATCTGAGAAGGGCGTCGGAGATGCTTCGGCCAGCGTCATAGTCCAGGGAGGATGTAGGTTCGTCAGATCGGAAATAATAGCTCATACTCATACGGTTCGTGAGCACGTCCTGTTTCAGTAGTACTTTGCCCAGATACCTAACGTTTTTTGAACTGCTGATGGATCCTTCGAAGTAAGATCGCACCTCTTGCGGCCATACGCTCGTCCATTTGGCGGGATCGCGATCATCAGCGCGATCATAGTAGGATGATTTCTGCATTTTTCGTTGGTAATCAGGTGACTTCGCCACGTCTGAAAAGGATCCCGCCACCATCGCGAGGTCCGCCAGCCCAGCTCTGACTTTAACGAGCTCTGCGCCGCAAATTTCGCATTTCCCTGGAGCATAGTAAACCGGCCGTGAGGGCGCTGACGGCAACCGCGCTCGGTCTGCGTAGGACATGTATTCCTCTTCCTGGGCCCCCTCCTCTTCCTGGGCCCCCTCCTCCCGCGGCTTACACCACTTGTCCAAAAGCGCCACGATCTCTTCGCGATGAGCCAAGATTGCGCTCTTGTCCGCTTCGGAGAACTCTCCGCGCCGGGGAATGATCCCATCGGCGCCGAGCGACACGAGCACGCCCCTGGACCGAAGCGTCGCGAGAAATTCGGCCGCGGACCACTTCGTCCGGTCCGACACGATCGGAAAGAGCCAGATCTCCTCGTCCCTCTCCTCGTCCCGCGACGGCTTCCACCTGGGCCTGGGGCAGACGTGGACTTCTGCAACGACCTCTTCGATGTTGGGATCGCTCTTGCCGGTGAGATCGTTGAAGTAAAGCGTACCAGTGGTATTGGTAGTGGTAGTGGTAGTGGTAGTGGTAGTGGTAGTGGTAGTGGATGTTGCTGAGGAGGAGGATGTTGTTAAGGAGGTGGGTTCGTACGTTCCAGATGTGCCCAGCCGCGCCATTCTCCAACCAGCACCCCACATCCGATCATAATGCGCCTTTTGCACGCCATTTAGTGCCAGAACTACATTCGTAATATCGAGATATAAAAAATCGGCGGAGTTCTGTACCCAGATCGTTCGTTGTATCGTATGACAATTGCTTCGAGCCGGAACTTTTGGTTCAGACATTCTTTTTTTGCTTACTCGCGACCATAAAGTGGCGGCGAATAGACCAAATCGATCAGCCTCCGCCTCCAGTGCCGGGTCGTTGACCACGGCCATCCGGTCGCCCAGTGGGTTCCGCACACGCCCTTGTCTCTGCTGTACCACATGCGCTAGTTCGTGCCCGAGCAGGCTTCGACCAGCTGCTGTCCCGGGCTGATACTGTCCAGGCGCGAAATAGATATCGCTACCAGCCGCGAAGGCGATAGCGCCCAACCGCTGCGGCTGGGGGCCAACATGGATGCGAACGGCAGAGAAGTCCGCGCCCAGCGCCGCCTCCATTCGGGTGCGCAACCGCTCCGGCAGCCGCCTGCCATGGCCCGAGGCAAGGCCGAGGCGGGCGAGGTCGACGGGAAAGGCACTGCTGGCCGTGTGCCGCTGCGCAACAGCGACCAAGCCGGTGTAGGCAAATGCGAGCGGGCTCGGGGGGCGCATCGGCGCTTTGAGCTGTGCCGCCTGCGCTCAGGGGCCGAATTTGATCGACGTCGGACCTGGGGGCCGAAGGACTGCGGCAGTTTGTGCTATGGTAGTTGTAGCGGGCAGAAGGCGGTGGGTGCGGCCTGCCAAGTAGTCCTAAATCACGCATCCAGCCATCGACCCTGCTCCTTCCCCGTACGTGCTACGCCAGCCGCCAATATGAGGCGGCAGCGCAGTCCGAGCCCGCAACTAAAGATTCTTTGTGACTTCGGTAGCGCGCGACCAGGGGCGAATCGACCGGCCAGCTGACCGTCCGCCGACGAGCCCGCAGCGTTGCACTCGGCTGGGCCGCCTTCGTGGTGGCGGGCACCGCGCCGATGCCGGCGAGCATCCCAATCGCTGGTTCCTCGCGTCCTTCGGCGCCACTATCCGCAACCGGAACACGCGCGCGGCTTAGCTGCACAGAGCCGGACGGTTCTTTGGCCGGTGCTAGTAAAACCAGGTCTGCCATTTCGCCGACATCGAATTGGTGCAAGTGGCCGGCTACATCGAAGCGCCCGGCGGGGACTTTGATAAGCCGACGGCCAAGCAGCATGCCGCACCTATGCTGTTCGACTGGCAGGTTCCGGCAGCGTGCTCGCCACCAGATGTTCCACGTTCCGCCGTCTGAAGCACGTAGTCAATACCGGCAAGGCCGCCGTCCTGGACGTTGCCCTGGCGCGCACATCGCTGGTGTTCGGGCAGTCACGAAACGCAGCTCCAGGAGGCATGACGATCCTTGGCGGCGAGAGTGTCCGCCCTGGACGCCGCAGCGGCTCTCATCGTAGAGAGTGCACTGACGCATTTTGCCGATTCACAGGTGTCCGGTGCCGTGCGAGTTTGGCCGCATGGCACAGACCGTATGCATCCTGCTCAGCCTCTGACCGCAATCGGCTGGAAGCGATCGTCGCTGACCGGAACCGTCAGCCAAGCACATCGAGCGAGCGCGGGTGATCCTCGCATCGGCATTGCCGGAGCGCCCGGTGCAGCAGGTCGCTGCGGTGGTCGGCGTCAGCCGTCCGATGATCTGGCGCTGGCAGCAACGCTTCGCCGAAGCGGGCGTGGACGGTCTGCTGCGCGACAAGACTCGCAAGCCCGGCAGGCCACCGATCGCCGCCGAGACGGTGGCGCGCGTGGTGGCGCTGACCTGCGGCAAGCCGCCGCGCGAGGCGACGCACTGGACCGGCCGAGCGATGGCCAAGGCCGCCGGCATTTCGCTCAGCTCTGTGCAGCGCATCTGGGCGGCGCACAAGCTTCAGCCGCATCGCGTGCGCGGCTTCAAGCGCTCGCGCGATCCCGCGTTTGCCGCCAAGCTGACCGACATCGTCGGCCTGTATGTCGATCCGCCTGCGCACGCCGTAGTGCTGTCGATTGACGAGAAAAGCCAAATTCAGGCGCTCGATCGCACCCAGCCGGGACTGCCGCTGAAGCCGGGCCGCTGCGGCACCATGACGCACGATTACAAGCGCCACGGCACGACGACCCTGTTCGCGGCGCTCAACGTGCTCGACGGCCGCGTGATCGGCCGCTGCATGCAACAGCACCGGCACGAGGAGTTCATCCGCTTCCTCAATGACATCGAGCGCGCAGTGCCGGGCGGAAAGGCGATCGAAGCCGTCGTCGACAACTATGCGACCCACAAACATCCGAAGGTCAAAGCCTGGCTGGAACGGCACCCGCGCTGGACGTTCCATTTCACCCCGACCTCCGGCTCGTGGCTGAACGCAGTCGAGAACTTCTTCTCCGTGCTGACCCGCAGGCGTATTCGCCGAGGCAGCTTCCATTCGCTCGTCGATCTGCAGGCCGCCATCAAACGCTACCTCGCCGAACACAACGCTGAGCCGAGGCCGTTCGTCTGGACAGCATCCGCAGCCTCGATTTTGGCAAAACTCGACAGACTGCCCGCTCCTTCCGAATGAGTCAGAGCACTAGCTAGGACTTCGCACCAAGGAATTGCTCGACGGCCTCGATTGGTGGCGTCGCGACGGGCATCCGGTGACGGTTTCGCCGGAGCCAGGCACCTTGCCTGTGGCTGCCGGATAGCGGCGCTCCTGCGCGAAAGTGTTGAATTCTGAGAGGCGGGATGTTCTGAAAGGCCGCGCTCCCTCGGGAGCTGACGCAGAACTCTGAGGTTACAGCGCGCACCCCGGAAACGATGTTCCGCGCCGTCAGTCCGGCGTTTGACAGAGTGGAACAGGCTGTCGCCGCAAGGTCCGCGTAACGCCGCAAGCGCATGGCCGCTACCTGTAAACGCTCGCAATCATCGGCGGCCGTGCTCACGATCACCACTTCTCGACCCACGGCCGTAGCACGACTTCGAACGCCCAAGTCGACCGATGCTGGCGGTGCAGCTGCAGGTAGGTCTCCGCGATATGGTCCGGGTCGGCCATGTTGTCGTCGACGGTCATTCCTGCCCGCCGGTGGGCGCGGGTGGCGTCTTCCTGCGTCCAGCCGATGGCGGCGTCGATTGGCACGTTCGCCACGTGGATGCCTTGCGGCATCAGTTCTCTCGCCATGCTTTGCGCGAGCCCGGACTTTGCATGACATGCCATCGCAAAGGCACCGCTCGATGGGAAGCCCTTGAGCGCTGCGCTTGCGTTCGTGAAGATGATCGATCCTTTGGTGCCCTTGGCGTTCGGCTTGTTCTCGCGCATGAGCCGGGCTGCCTGCTGACCCACCAGGAACGCGCTGAACGCCGAGTTTCGAATTGTTTCGAACGCCATGCTCGGGTCGGCTTCGGCGATCCCTTTTCCAAAGATGCCGGGAACCCGACCGTCGATGTTATGCACGACAAGCGTAGGAGCCCCAAGGTCTCGAACGACATTCTCAAACAGCAGCCTCACGGCCGCAGGGTCGCTTGCATCGCACGCGTATCGACGGACGCCGTGCGTCTTCTCCAGGTCCTGCAGGACCGGTTTCTCTGGGTTTCTGGCTGCGACGCCGACAGCCATGCCGTTCATCGCAAACAGCCTCGCGCAACTGGAGCTGATGCCGGGGCCACCCCCAACGATCAGTGCGACGTCTTGAGCGTCACGCTTGCCGGGTTCCGTCATATGTCGTGCTCCCATAAGGGCGTTGGGGAAAATGAGGGTAGGGTCCCTTTTCGTGGGCTGTCACATGAGTGTTGGCCCGCGCCTGCCTGGGCCTGGTGGCTAACGCGACGCCAATCTTGTCCGCGCGGCGGCCAGGATGCGGTCCGACAAGTCAGGATCGTCGACGGCGCGCGCCAGGGTCAGCGCGCCGACCATCGTCGCCACAACAGCCAGAGCCGCGTCCTCGGACGCTCGGCGGCCCGGCATCAGGCCGGCGATCCGTTTCACCATCGCCCGCACGGCGTCCGTGAAGCTGTGCCGAATCGCGGCGCTCTGGCGCGGCATTTCACCCGCCAGGGCCGCCATCACGCAGCCATCGCCGCGTCGTTCCCGATGGTCGGAGGACAGGTACCGGGCGATGTAGTCGTCCAGGATCCCGGCGTCGTTCATGCGTGCCGAGCTCGTGCTCAGCGCGTGACCCAGTGCCTCCGCGGCCAGGCGCTCCTTCGAGCCGAACTGGCTGTACAGGCTGCCATGAGTCAGTCCGGCGGCCTCAGTCAGGGCATCGACGCCAACGCCCGAGAGACCGTGCTCCCGGAACAGCCGGGCCGCCCCGGTCAGAATACGCTCCCGGTTCTCGGCCGCCTTATCCTTGGTAACCCGCATGTCTCCACCTCGAGGGCGCGAAAACGCGCCTTGACATTATTAGTGGCTGCCGTCACTAAAAACAACCATGACGATCGCCATCAATAGCGCTGACGGCCACTCCCGACGGAGACGCCGCGGCCACGACCTGATCTTGGTGGCGCGTGACGTAAGCCGGCTGAACGCGCTGGCCGAGCGCCTGCGGGCGGAAGCCGGCCGCTCGGTAGAAGTCCTGGTCGCCGACCTGTCGGGCGGCCAGGACTGCTTCGGATCGAACAGCGGCTCCGCGAGGACCCTTCCATCGCCATGCTGGTGAACAATGCGGGCGTTGCCGTCTCCGGACCGATGCACGGTTCGGACGTGGACCAGCTGGAGGCGATGGCGGACATCAACATCACGGGGGCGCTCCGCCTGGCGTACGCGGCCGTCGAGGGATTCCTGGCGCGCGGCAAATGCCCGCCCGCGTCGCTTCCATAACGCGATGCGAATGGGCCAAAATGGTCATCGGATAGGGCGACTGGTTTCCGGCGGCCGAAACCATCGAACGGTTAAAGCATGCCGGTATTGCGCTGCACCCATCGACTCTGCTCGTGTTCGGCGATCCGCTGACGCGGGGCCCGGAGAGAGCGCGATGTCAGATGCCGGCCTGACCGTTCCCGCGCTGCTGGGCTCGGTGCGTCCCGAGCGCCAGGCGATCCGCGCCGGGCGCATGCTGGTGAACGCGTTGACGGCCGCCGGCCACGAACCGGTTTTGGTCGATCCGCTGGAGCTACGGCTTCCGCTGCTGGAGCGCACCTATGGCGAGTACAAACAGGGCGCGGCGCCGGCTGGCTTGGACGAGCTGGCGGCGCTTTATCGACGGGCCGACGGGTTCATCATCGTCAGCGGCGAATACAACCACGGCATTCCGCCCGGGCTTAAGAACCTGCTGGATTATTTCCTGGAGGAGTATTTCTGGCGACCATCCGGGATCGTCTGCTACTCGGCCGGCCAGTTCGGAGGCGCGCGCGCAGCGATGCAGCTGCGCATGATCCTGGGCGAACTGGGGATGCCCAGCATTCCGACGCTGCTGGCAATCCCGCGTATTGCCCAAGCACTCGACGAGGCGGGCCGGCCGCAGCAGGACATGGCTCGCGCCCGCGCTGGCGGAATTTCTGGTGGAATTCGGCTGGTACGCCAGCGCGCTGAAGCAGGGACGGGCAGGCGGCACACCCTACTGAACATTACTGAACTGAACAGACGACAGGACAAATCGTGATGCTGGCCTGATGCTGGCGATCAGGCCACGCAATCGCCCGGATGGATCATCCAGCCCAGGGTCTGAATTCATTCGCAGCCGAGCATCGCGGCAATGCAGCCTTCGGAGCCACCCTTGCGTTCACTTTCCTAGGGGGCCGGGGTCGCTGAGTGAGCAAGGCTTTGGGAATCAGTCCGCCACTACTGGCGTATCGTCTCTTTGGAGTCCGCTTGGACGATGGCGCCGGTGGTGGCGGCGTTCCAGGCGATGCGTGGGGTCCAGTTTATGACGGCCGTGACGATGGTGTCCGAGGCTGGCGACTTGCGCCGCTTCGATCATCCGCGACAATTGATGGCATTCCTCGGCCTGGTGCCATCGGAACGCTCGACCGGAGAGACGCGGCGCCAGGGTGGCATCACCAAGGCGGGCAATAGCAGCGCGCGCAAAGCGCTTGTCGAGGCGGCCTGGACTTACCGTCATTCCGCGGGAGTGGGCGTCCAGCATCAGCAACGGCAACAAGCTCTCCCTCAGAAGGTGCGTGATATTGCGTGGAAGGCGCAAACACGGTTGTGCGCGCGGTATAGGCGTCTGATGGCCAAGGGTAAACGCAACACCGTCGTCGTCACCGCGATCGCGCGAGAGATCGCCGCGTTTCTATGGGCGATCTCGCGTCACATTGAGCCGTTGCCGTTGTCCGCCAAGGCGGCGTGAACCAAAACGCCACTCCGTAGCAACAGAAGGAAGCGTCGGTCGCCGAACAACCGTCGTGCAAGGCTGGGGACGGGTCCACGGTGGGGAACTCCCGAGCTACGCTTGGAGGCCAGCTTCGCGCTGATGCCCGTCGTAAGACAGGGACCAGCCCCGGACGAACAGCGGAACGGCGGTAATCAATCCGCGCATCAGAGCATGTCGACCGACGTCCAGCGGACCCGTCTCCTGCCCTGCGCGACTGCATTGTTATTGTGCCACCCCCCAGCGGGGGATGGAATCCTGCGTCCTCCCCCTTGAAAGCGGACATCAGAGCATGTCGACCGACGTCCAGCGGACCCGTCTCCTGCCCTGCGCGACTGCATTGTTATTGTGCCACCCCCCAGCGGGGGATGGAATCCTGCGTCCTCCCCCTTGAAAGCGGACATCAGAGCGACGCGACGGCGACACCTTGCATTTCGCTTCGGAGGGGAGCCGAGATTGGGCGCGGCGTCTATGCTGCGAGTGATACCAACCCGCACAGACGTCGACTCTCCCGGATTCCAACCGCTGCCGGTTCCAATTCGATGCTCACTCAGGGTGATTCGCTTCAGCGAGGCAACGGATGGGTGCGGCAGTGACGATCACGCGGACGGAGCACACGGCGGCTGAGCTGCGTGCGATAGCTGGCAAATGCCACGATGGCGCGCAGGTCCGAAGGCTTTTGGCAGTGGCGATGGTGCTGGAAGGCGGCACGCGCACCGAAGCTGCAGAGCAGAACGGCATGGACCGACAAACACTGCGCGACTGGGTTCATCGCTACAATGAGGCGGGTGTCGAAGGGCTGAAGTCGCGCCGTAGCCCTGGTCCCAAGCCGGCCTTGACCACGGAACAAATGGCGGAACTGAAAGCCCTGGTCATCAAGGGGCCGGATCTGGAGACGCACAAAGTGGTGCGATGGCGTTGTGTGGATCTGCGCGAAGAGGTTGCTCGCCGCTTCAATGTGACGGTGCATGAAAGCACCATTGGCAAGTGGCTGCGTCAGCTCGATATGACCCGGCTGCAACCGCGCCCATTTCATCCGAAGAAGGACGCCGAGCCGAGGAGGCGTTTAAAAAAACTTCGCTGACTTGGTGAAAGCCGCCCTGCCAGCGTCCGCCACCGGCAAGCCGATCGAGATCTGGTTCCAGGACGAGGCTCGGGTCGGCCAGAAGGGCGGCCATGCCTATGTCTGGGCGCCGATCGGCGCCCGACCTTTGATGGTCCGCGACAATCGCCATGACTCCGCTTACCTGTTTGGTGCGATCTGTCCAAACCGCGCGGTCGGGGCCGCGATCATTATGCCGAACGTCAATGCCGAGGCGATGACCGAACATCTGGCCGAAATCAGCACCCAGGTCGTACCCGGCGCGCATGCCGTGCTGGTTTGCGACAGCGCAGGATGGCACCAGACCGGCGGCCGGCTCGGCGTGCCGGATAACATCACGCTCCTGCCCTTGCCGTCGTATTCCCCCAACTCAACCCAATGGAGAATGTCTGGGAATATCTCCGCGCCAATCGGCTGTGTGCCCTGGTATGGGACAGCTACAAAGCCATCGTCGCGGCCTGCAGCAGCGCCTGGAATTTTTTCGTCAACGATCCTGACCGCATCCGCTCAATCGGCACCAGGGAGTGGGCGTGTGTCAGCCTCTAGGCGGGTTGGTATGACACGGCAGGTGGCTCTCGCGATCTGGCCCAAGTCCACGGAAGTAGCATGGGCAGTTCGGGAGCCTTGGTTTGGCCAGAGACGATCCGCTCGAGGACGTCGGTGAGCCACTCCATCGGGTCGACGCCGTTCAGCTTCGCCGTCTAAATCAGCGTCATCGCCATCGACCAATGACGCGCTCCGCCGTCGCTGCCGGCGAAGAGAGCATTCTTTCTCGTCAGAGTATGCGGCCTGATCGCGCGCTCGACCGTGTTCGAGTCCATCTCGATGCAGCCATCATCGAGGAACGCGACCAGCCCGGGCCAGTGTCGGAGTGCGTAGCGCATGGCCTTCGCCAGATCGGAGGTTCCGGACACCCGACCGATATGGAGCTGCAGCCATTCATGCAAGGCTTCGACGATCGGCCGGCTTCGTTGCTGGCGAACTCGCTGTCGCTGCTCGGCGGGCTGACCGCGGATCTCGGCTTCGATGACGTAGAGTGCGGCCACCCGCTGCAGCACCTCCGCCGCCAGCGGCGACTTCGTCGAGGCATGGAACTGGAAGAAGTCGCGCCGCATGTGCGCCCAGCAGAACGCCAGACGAATCGACTGATCGGCCCGCTCGCCGGCCAGCCGCTTGAAGCCGCCATATCCGTCGACCTGCAGCACGCCGCCGAAGCGCGCGAGATGCTCGGCCGGGCGCGCGTTCCGGCGGTCATCGGCGTAGATGTAGGCCACCGCCGGGTGGGTCGGGCCCTGCCAAGGCCGGTCATCGACCGCGTAGCACCATAGATAACCCGTCTTGGTCCGGCCCCGGCCGGGATCGAGTACCGGCAGGCTGGTGTCGTCGGCGAAGATCTTGGGTGAGGACAGCACGGTCGCGACCACCAGTTCGTAGAGTGGGGTCAGCCACCAGCAGGCGGTGCCCACCCAGTTGCTCAAGGTCGAGCGATCGAGTGAGATGCCCTGGCGCGCCAGCATCTGCGATTGCCGATAGAGCGGCAGCGAATCGCAAAACTTGCTGACCACCACGTGCACGATCAGCGCTTCGGTCGGCATGCCGCCGTCGATCGGCCGCGCCGGCGCCTCGGCGACCACGACGGCGCCTTCACAGGCACGGCAGGCATAGCGCGGACGGCGCGTCACACGCACCCGCAGCTGCGCCGGCGCGATGTCGAGCTGCTCGGTGCGCAGTTCGCCGATGCAATGCATGCTGCCGCCGCAACAGGGGCAGGCCTCGTGCTCGGCGTCGATCACCACCTCGTAGCGCGGCAGATGCGCGGGCAGCGCGCCGTGATTGCGCATTGGACGCTTGGTCTTCGGTCTGGGTGGCTCTCCGCCGGCGATCTCGGCTGCGGCCCGGGCTGCCTGCTGCTCGGCAGCCGTCTGTTCCTGATCTTCCAGGCCGAACTGCAGCTGCTCCACCGTCAGCTGTTCGGACCGGCGGCCGAACTGGTGACGCGCAAAGCGCTGGATCAGCAGCCGCAGCTTGTCGTTCTCGGCATGCAACTCGCGCAGCATCTGCTGTAGGATGACGGGATCGTCCGGCAAGGGATCAATGGTGATCGACACCGCGCGACGGTGCACGACGCCGCCGCGTCGCTGCCAGAATTTATTGCATGCAAAACCGGATTATCCGGCGAGCTCCGGTCTCCGGGCGCGTGCCGGCGCGCGCCACTCGCATCCGTCAAGCAATGCCGCCAGTTGCGCCGGCGACAACGCAATCCGACCCGTGGTGTTCGCCGACGGCCAGGCGAACTGGCCGTGCTCAAGACGCTTGGTCAGCATGCATAGTCCGACACCATCATGCCAGATCAGCTTGATAAGTCCGGCCCGGCGCCCGCGAAAGGCGTAGACCGCACCGTCGAACGGATCGGCACTCAAGCCCTGCTGGACCAGCATCGCCAGCCCGGTCATGCCCTTTCGCATATCCGTCGCGCCGCAGGCGAGGTAGACCCGGACGCCTGGCGCCAGAGCAATCAACGGCTCTCCAGAGCTTCCAGCACACGACGCAGAGCCCGGCCATCAACCCGGGCATCGACCCGCAGCGACACGCCGCCAGGCAGCACGATTTCAATGAGACCGTCCGGGCGGATCGGCACCGGTGATCCGTTCAGGACTGGCGGCACCGGGACGGAGGCGGATATCGGTTCGGGCATGCTCACCGCCACCGACGCGAAGCGCGGGCCGGGGCGCGTCGAGCCGGCGCTCTGCAGGCTCACCATCTGCCGCCGCCAAGTGTAGAGCTGTCCCGTGCTGATCCCGTGCTTGCGCGCCACATCCGCCGGGGTCAAATCCGGCCCCAAGCTTTCGGCCACGATCTCGCGCTTCTGCGACATCGTCCACGATCGACGCCGATCGGCCCGTACCAGCACCTCGATGCGAGGACTGCGAGCGCTCTTACGACTACTCGTATGAGCGCTCTCATCTTCCGCGGCCAACTCCGGCGTGATCGCATCCATGCCGTATCCGGATCACAATCCGGGTCTCCCCGCCAGATGCCGCCGCCGCGCCGCTTACCGATCACCTACAGCTTCAGCCCGAGCAACGGCGACCCGACCGGCGGCCGATGAGCGAAAGCACGCCGAGCACTGTTTCTGGCGAAAGCGCCCCGCCAGCTTGAGCCGCCTGCTTCAACGCATACAGTGGGCTGGTGCCGATATCCCCGTACACCACGGAAGAAAGGACGGTCGGCGCGATGGGGCATGCTTCACGTATCGAAACCCGGATCCGTTCCGTCAATCGGGCGCTCTGATCTGTGCCGCGCAGGCCGTCCTGTTCGCGATCAACTCCCGCAGTCTGGACCAACGCCTGCGACCGCCCTGGTTCCTGACCGCGATGGCCAGTGCCCGCCGCTGTCCCACCAGCACCACCACCCGTTTGCCGCGGGTCAGCCCGGTGTAGAGCAGATTGCGCGCCAGCATCGGATAGTGCTGGGTGCTGAGCGGGATCACCACCGCCGGGTATTCGGAACCCTGCGCCTTATGGATCGTAGTGGCATAGGCCAGCACCAGTTCGTCCAGCTCCCCAAAACCGTAGCTGACCTCCCGTCCCTCGAAGCTGACGCTGAGTTCGCCCTCCTCGATGTCCACTCGGGTGATCATGCCGAGGTCGCCGTTGAACACGTCGCGGTCGTAGTTGTTGACCACCTGCATCACCTTGTCACCCGGGCAAAACGTCCAGCCGAACCGGTCCACGCGCTGCTCGCCGGGCGGGTTGAGGGCTTGCTGGAGCGCGAGATTCAACGCGCGGGCGCCTAAGCCGCCCCGGTTCATCGGGCAGAGCACCTGCACATCGCGCACCGGATCCAGACCGAAGCGCGCCGGAATGCGCTCGCGAACCACGCTCAGCACTTTGCGCGCCCCCTCCTCCGGCTCGGTGGCGTCCACGAAGAAGAAATCCGAGCCTGCATGCGCGGCGAGGTCCGGCATCTGCCCCTGATTGACCCGATGGGCATTGACGATGATCTGGCTCTGCGCCGCTTGGCGGAACACCTCGGTCAGCCGTACGACGGGCACCACGCCCGAGCCGATGATGTCGGCCAGGACCTGCCCCGGCCCGACGCTTGGCAGCTGATCGACATCTCCCACGATCAGCAACGCCGCCGTGTCCGGCAGTGCCTGAAGCAGCGAGCGCATCAGCGGCACGTCCACCATGCTGGCCTCATCCACGACCAGCAGGTCGCACGTCAGCGGATGCTGCTCGCTGCGCTTGAAGCTGCCCGTCTTCGGATCGGTCTCCAGCAGTCGGTGGATGGTCCGAGCCTCCAGCCCGGTGCTCTCCCCCAGCCGCTTGGCTGCCCGTCCGGTTGGTGCGCACAGCGCGACGGCGATGCCCTTGGCTCGGAGCACTTTCAGAATCGCGTTTACCAGCGTGGTCTTGCCCACACCCGGTCCGCCGGTGATCACCAGGACCTTGCTGACGACCGCCAAGTCCAGCGCCTGCCTTTGGCTCTCTGCCAGGGCTAGGCCGGTCCTGCTTTCCACCCAGGGGATTGCCTTGGCGGCATCGATCGCCGGCCAGGGCGGAGGACCGGAGGCGAGGGCGTACAGACGCGCGGCGATAACCTGCTCGGCCCGATAGAGGCCGGCCAGGAACACGCAGCGCCGCCCCTGGACCGTATCGGTCACGACAGCTCCGTCCTCGAGTTCGAGAGCGAGTGCGGTATCGATCAGCACCGGCGGCACCTCGATCAGACTGGCCGTGCGATCAATCAGTTCGTCCGTGGGCAAACCGCAGTGCCCTTCGTCCATCGCCTCAGACAGGGCATAGCTCACCCCTGCCCTCACCCGGATCATCGCCGCCTTCGCGATACCCAGCTGCTCCGCTACTTTGTCGGCGGTCAGAAAGCCGATGCCGCGAATGTCGCGTGCCAGACGGTACGGGTTCTCGCTGATGACCTGCACCGCGTCCTGGCCATAGGTCTTGAAGATCCGTACGGCTCGCGAGGTGCCGACGCCGTGCGCGTGCAGGAACAGCATGATCTCGCGGATCACCTTCTGGTCGGCCCAGCCGGCGACGATGCGTTGGGCCCGCTTGGGGCCGATCCCCGTCACCTCGTGCAGCCGAGCGGGTTCTTGCTCGATCAGTTCGAACACTGCCTCGCCGAACGCGCGCACCAGCTTCTTGGCATAGACCGGCCCGATGCCACGGATCATTCCCGACCCGAGGTATTTCTCGATCCCCTCCAGCGTGGTAGGTGGACTGGCCTTCAGGAAGGCTGCCTTGAACTGCTGGCCGTGGGTGCGGTCGTTCACCCAACTCCCGCTCATCTGCACCCACTCGCCCGCGCCAATGCTGGCGGCATGGCCGACCACGGTGATCAGGTCTCGCTGCCCGCGTGCCTTGATGCGCAGCACGCAAAAGCCGGTCGCGTCGTTGTGGTAGGTCACGCGCTCTACCAGGCCAGCCAGCGCCTCCGTCTGCGCGGCATGGGCAATCATGGGCGAGGGAGAGGAAGACATCCGAATCGGGGAAAACCTCGGGAGACCAGCAGTCTGCCATACAGAAGTTTCTGGTCCCGTTCGGCCTATCAAGGGCGAGCGCCTCGAGAAAGTAGCCGGAGACTCGGCACTATCTCACGATCACGTGATCTAGCGCAATTCCAAAGGCTTCACAATCCTTCTTGAGTGACGATGTTAAAGATGCTTGCCTACTGCCCGGCATCACGACAGGGCTGCGCCGAGCGCACGCGCGCCTTCCCCGCATGCCGACGACCATCGACGCGAGGGAGGGTGGAGCAACATCGGAACAGGATGGCCGATGCAGAACGATACCCCGTGGACCGACTTCACCATCGCGACGTTACGCAAGCTCTGGTACGAAGATGTCCCTACTGCCGAAATCGGCCGTCGTTTGGACGTTTCGAAAAATGCTGTCATCGGCAAGGCACATCGTCTAAAGCTCCCGGCTCGCATATCCCCGATCAAATCAGGGCCAACCTGGGAGCAGTTCCGTGGTTCAGCGCGACCACGCCACCTGCACTCAACGATCCCGAGACCTTCCAGTGTGCAACGCGCTTCCGCCGCCCTTGCGACCGTAGCTGAGCCACTATCCAGAGGAACCACAACACCGAGCACGATATTCAGCGTAGCGCCCAACCGCTGGATGTTCCGGAGTGGGCAGCAATGCTGCTGGCCGATTGGTGACCCCGGAACCCCCAATTTCCGCTTTTGCAATTCCCCCACCTTTCCGGGCAAGCCGGTACTGCGAAGCGCATGCCCGGCTGGCCTATGCGAAGACGCCATCCAGATCGGAAAATAAGAAACGCAGCATGGCTGCCGGGTGAGCAAGCGCGGCCAGGACAGCAATTTCTTCCAATGATAGCTGGTTTTTGACAGTTGGCTTCGCAGTCTCAGCCTACGGCCCGTGCGAACAGCACAAGTTGCCGCGGGTCCTCCGCGATCATCGGAAAGGCGCCTAACCCGTCGCGAATATACGTGGCCAGCGCCGATGCTGTACCCAACGCGGCATCGGTCGCCGCTCGCGCAGCGATCGCGCGTCCGCCCAGCTCGCGACGTGCCTTATTTAGCGCAAGACGCAGCGCAGCAGAAATGGTCTGCGCCTTAGCCGCCCGTATCTCCAGGCTGATCAGCCGATCCGCCGTTTCCTGAAAGTCGCGGCAGAAATCAAGCGCGTGGGCAATATGTGCATCGACCAGCACTCGCAGCCGTACGATAGCTTCATCCCGCCCGCAGCCCAGCTCGAGTGCACGCACCTGCTGCGCGAACTCGCGCGCAAATCCAGCATGTGCGTCATGCGGCGTCTCGCCGCGCTCGGTGATCAGTGTGTTTACCAGCGACCGCGATGGGGCCACCTGCGCAAGCAACTCGAGGGCTGTCCGCTCGCGGCGCTCAGTCGGAAACCGCAGTACATTGACACATTCGACCCATCGGACCCCACCCTACACGCCATTTGCTGCTCCACCTTTGGCGGAACCGTACGGGCGGACGTGCCGTAAAGCAACCAAAGCTTGACCGGTGACAAGTGGTCAGGGTGGTCCGGGCGGGGCCTGAGCCGTAAGCGGCGCCATCCAGGCGAAGAGTCGGACATAGTAGAGTTGCACTCGTGTCCGCAAAAGCCGCACCTCCTCATGCTGCACCGCCAGCCGCAAAATGCGCCTCATACCTCACGGAAACGCGAGTTCTGTAACTGATGCAACAGAATCGCGCTTCCCGTTCATTCTTTCCGGCCAAGACGGAGCCTTCAATCCGGCCGCCGGCAAGACCCGGTCGAGCAACCAATTGAATCTCCGCAAATCGGTTTGTAGCGGCATTCTGCGGCAGCTCGATCAATGATCCAGGCGAGTGCCGATGCCGCCGTCCGACAACATTACAGACGCTTGGTTCCGCCCCGTCTGGGAGGACGCTGAGAAGGCCCCTTCCCTCCCCCGGCCGCCGGCCCGCCCCGGTCCGCCGGCCGAAGTAGCCGGGCTTGATCTCGCCGCCCTGCTCGACCCGCTCTGCACCGGCCAGGCCGCCCTTAGTCGGCTGGACGCCAAGGCCGAGGCCGCAACGACGGTGATCCGCCAGGGCCTGATCGCCCGTCTCGCCTTCCGCGAAGCCGCCGGCTGGCTCGCCAGCGTGGGCGCCTGGGTACATCCGCGCGACCTCGCGCTGCGTGCCGCCCATCTGATTGGCCGCAGCGAACTGCCCAACACCGCCGGGCGCCATTGGGAGGCGATGGACCCGGCGAGCCGTTTGCAGGCCGAGGGCCAGGTGCAGACCGCGCTCGTTCTCGCCCGCCTGCTGCAACAGCTGTCACGGCACTCCCGGCTGTTTGCCGATCCGGATACAGCCGCAGTCGCTCTGGAACCGCTTGCCGGGGTCTGCGATCCGGCCCGGCTGGCCGGTTGGCGCTCCCGATGGACCGCCAAGCCCGCCACGGCCGCGCTGCCGGCGCTCCTCACCGCCGCCCTCGCTGCAGCGGACTGGCTGGAATCTGGCATCACCGACCTCCCCTCGCCGATCGCGGCGCTCGCCATGAGCGCCGGCTTGCTGGCGGAGAACGGCGCGCTGCCCGTCATTCCCCTGCCCTTCTGGGGCGCCGCACCGGTCCTCGCCATCAGCGAACCTGGGGTGCTGCCGCGGCTGCGGGGTGAGGCCCTCACCCGGCTGTATCCCGCCGGGCCGCCGAACTGGCCCGGGGTCTTCCTGAGCCTGCTTGCCGAGGCGTCGCGTGCCGGACTGCAGGAGCTTGACCGGTTGCAGACCGCGGCGGCGGAAGGCGCGAAGCTAACGGCGGGGCTCGATCGCCGGTCGCGCCTGCCGGGGGCACTCGAGAGCATGCTGCGTGAACCCGCCGTGACCCCCAAAGGACTGGCCCGCGACCTCCGGATTACTCCGCCGGCCGCGCTCCGGCTGCTCGCCCAGCTCTCAAAAGCCGGGATCGCTCGGGAGACTACGGGAAGGCGGAGTTTCCGAGCGTTCGCGGTCTGAAGCGGCACTCAACTTGGGATGCACTGGCGAAGCTCCGACTGGCCCGGACACGATCGCGGTCGCCAGCAGGATCGACGCCGTCTTACCAAAGATGACAACATGCTCGCACGCTCGCGTCCCCTTGTAGTGAATCGTGATGACGTGCCACCGTGCCAGCACGACAGCACAAAGGGCCTGCCCGCATGCGAACCGTAGCCGTGATCAGCCAAAAGGGCGGAGCCGGCAAGACCACCCTCGCTCTGCACATCGCTGTTGCCGCGGAGCAGACCGGCTACAGTAGCGTGCTCCTGGACATGGATCCCCAAGGCACGGCCGAGGCGTGGTCGGAGTGGCGGAAGGAAGCGCCCCCGGTCGTCATCCCCGCCAAAACGGCAACGCTGGTCCGGACCCTCGAAAAGGCCGCCGGTCACGGCGCCGACCTGGTGGTGATCGATACTCCTCCACTTGCCGAGGCTGAGGCCCGCGCGGCAGCCAAAGCCGCAGACCTGGTGCTGGTGCCCTGCCGCCCAAATGCCTTCGATATCCATTCGATCAAAACAACCACTGATCTGACCCGCTTCGCCGCCAAGCCGGCTTTCGCCGTCTTCAATGCCGGGCCGGCATCCGCTGCGCGCCTTTATACCGAGACGGCCGAGCTGGTTACCGAGATCGGGTTGCAGGTTGCACCAATTCATTTGTCTGAGCGCGCCGCATTCCGACACTCGACTGGCGGCGGCCAGGCTGCGCAGGAGTTCGAGCCGGAGGGGAAGGGGGCTGCCGAGATTGCAGCCCTTTGGATCTGGATATGCCAGCAAATGGGCATGCCATCGTGCCGGCATGCTGACACGATTGCAACGGTGACGGCATGAGCGGGCGGCTTTCCGGGCTGAAAGATGCCTTGAAGGCAGAGCGCCAGCCGCAGCGGAAGGAAACCCTCGCAGCGGCGGCAGAAACCGAGGCAACCGCCAAAACGAGCACCAAGGCGAGGGCGAGGGTAGGGAAGCGGGCCGTAGTTGGCTATTTCAGCCCGGAGCTCGCCCGCACGCTAAACATGATGGCGAAGGAGCGCGACACGACCCTACAGGCGATCCTGGGCGAGGCGATCGACCTATGGCTCGCCGAGAAGGGAAAGCACCGATTTGGGGAGCGGTAGGCGTGGGGCCTGCCTCATCAGCATGGCGTCGTCCTAACTCAAATGACCATCAGAACCTATCGGCCGAGCAGTGTCTCGGCGGAGGGCCAGAGGGAACCGAAACGAGTTCGACAGCCCCCTTTAGCCGCGCCATACGCCCTAGCTTCGACCGCTGCCGTTCCTGGTAGGTCTCCCGGTATTCGTCGCCCGTCTTTCGCCACCAAGCAAGGCTGGCGCCCGTGATCGGCGCGCGGGAATAGGCCCGATCGACCTCGGCCTTCACGCCAAACTCCGATAGGCCGTTCACCTCAAGAACGGCAGGCTCGATCACGCGCTTGATGAAGTCGTTTCCGCGCTCGTAGGCACCCGGTGGCACCCCCAACAAATCTCGAAACCGATCCAGCGCGAAACTCTCGACGCACCGGTCCATATTGCCGCGCAGCTGGACCAGCTCGTAGAGGGCGATGGCATACTTGCTGGACATAGCGGCGCATCAATTCGTGTTCGCCAATGCGACCCCGCAAAACCCCGCGCTCTATTTCACGATCCTCGGCGAATCACCCATCAAGATGCTGCGCTATCAGCAGCAGTATTCCTTCTTCGATCCGGCCAAGATCAATGGTGCGATCCGATTCGTCAACCTGAGCCAGGTCGTGCTGGAGAAGGATTTGAGCGCGGTCCTGGATGAGATCGTGAAGCAAGTAGAGGCGGCCAATCCTGCAATCGTGGTGGTGGACTCGTTTCGCACCGCCGTGCGGAGACAGACGTCCGCGACCGAGATGGACGTGCAATTCTTCGTCCAGCAGCTCGCCTTGCATCTGACCAGTTGGGAGGCCACGACCTTTCTGATCGGCGAATATGACGAGACCGAAGTCCGTGACAACCCCGTGTTCACCGTGGCTGACGGCTTGATCTGGCTCTCGCAGGTGGCGAAACGGAACTCGGTGGTTCGGAAGCTGCAGGTCGTCAAACTGCGCGGTCAGGCCTCCGTACCGGGATTGCACACGTTTCGTATCACCGAGGATGGCCTGCAAGCCTTCTCGCGCACGTTGGGGCTGATGGAACGAAAAGGGCGGCCCGCCAGACGCCCGCGGCTTTCCACGGGGGTTCACGGAACTCGACGAAATGATGGGTGGCGGCATCCCCCTCGGTGACAGTCTGCTGGTGGCGGGGGCATCCGGAACGGGTAAATCGGTTCTCGGGACCCAGTTCATCGCCGAAGGGCTGCGGCACGGTGAGCCTGGAATAATGGCGGTGTTCGAGGAACGGCCTGAAGACGCTGTGCGGCGCGCCAAGAATTTGGGGCATGACCTGGAACCGGCGGAGCAAGAAGGCAAACTGAAGATTCTCTACCTGCGCCCACTGGATCTTTCGGTGGACGAAAGTCTGCAAGCGATACTTGATGCCGTCAAGGAGGTAGGCGCCACGCGGCTGGTCATCAACTTGCTGGTCGGCTTCGAGATGGCGCTGGCGCCGGGTTTCCGCACCGATTTTCGCGAATCGCTTTACCGGATGATGGCCTCGTTGACGGGGACGGGTGTCACGGTTCTAAGTGTCCGTCCGGCAAGTTCGCGAGTTCTTCGAATCGGTTGGCGGAATTCGGCGGAAGCGCTTGATCCGGCGCGGATTTTTATGAATTTATGCGGGGCACCGATTCGCGAGGTGCCGCATGTGGACGATCGAGGCTCGCGCCCGACACAACCGGGACAAGTTGCGTTACCCGAGCGATCTGACGGACGAAGAATGGGCGCATGTGGCGCCACTGATCCCGCCGGCCAAGCGCGGCGGGCGCAAGCGCCAGGTGGAGGAGCGGGCGGTGGTGAACGGCATCATGTATGTGCTCAGCACCGGCTGCCAGTGGCGTTCCGTAGCCAAGGATCTGCCGCCGAAGAGCACGCTGCATGACTACCTGAGCCGGTGGGATTACGACGGCACGCTGCAGCGGATCCATCACTCGCTGTATGTGAAGTGTCGCGAACGGCTCGGTCGGGAGGCGAGCCCGACCGGCTGCGTGTTGGACAGTCAAAGCGTCAAGAGCGCTGAAAAAGGGGGCGCTGCATTGACCCGAACGGGTATGATGCGGGCAAGAAGGTCAAGGGCAAGAAGCGGCATATTCTGGTTGACACGCTTGGTCTGCTGCTGAATGCGGTGGTGCACCCGGCCGATGTGCAGGACCGCGACGGTGGTGTGCTGGTGTTGACCGGCCTGTTCGGATTGTTCCCGTTTTTATCCAAGCTGTTCGCCGACGGCGGCTACCAGGGACCGCAATTCCGCAAGGAACTGGCGAAGTTGCTTCCGCGACTGTCCGTCGAGATCGTGAAGCGGTCCGATCGAGCGCGCGGCTTTGCCGTTCTGCCCAAGCGATGGGTTGTGGAACGGACTTTCGCCTGGCTCAATCGCTGCCGCCGATTGGCCAAGGATTGGGAAAACCTGACCCGCAACGCCGTGGCATTCATCCGGCTCGCCTCAATTCGGCTAATGCTGCGAAAGCTCTGCAATCCCATGTGAACTTTCCGGACGGACTCTAAGCACGGTGGAGTTGGATAAGTCGTTTACCGAGTTTCGCTTCAGCCAATACATGGTCTCGTTTCTGGCCGATGATATTATCCGGTTGCGTTACGTTGATCTTAATGGCGTGCTTCGTCGCATCCTCGCGGTTATTAAGATGCGCGACAGTCAGCACAGCAAGAGCATTTGCGAGTATGAAATCACCGACAAGGGAATGGTGCTGAGCGGCAGACACCTCAATGAGTATCGCGCGCTGATCACTGGGATTCCCGCGTATTGGAAGCAATCGGGGCACACTGAGGAGCCGTGAGGTGAAGGCAGCCCCGATATCGACCCCGCTGACGCCGGGCCTGCTGGAGGTCTGCCACTCCCTCATGGATCGTTCACCTGTGCCGATGGCAGAACTGGAGGGCGCCGGCCATATCGTGCGTTACGTCAATCCGGCCTTTTGCCGAATGATCGGTAAATCCAAGGAGGCGTTGGTCGGAAACGCCTTCGCCGAAACGGCGCACGAAGGGGACAGATGCCTGGCGGTGCTGGACCGCGTCTATCGCACAGGCGAAGCGGAAACCCACACTAAATCGGCGCAGCCTGAGCCTCATCCCGCCTACTGGTCTTATGCAATGTGGCCGGTTCTGGACGCAGAGCAACGCCCGATGGGCGTGATGATGCAGGTGACCGAGACCACCCGGTTCCATCAGCAGGCGGGCGCAATGAACGAGGCGCTGCTGATTTCATCGGTGCGCCAGCATGAACTCACGGAGGCCGCGGAGAATTTTAACGAGCAACTGCAAGCAGAAATCACCGAGCGCAAGGCCGCCAACGCGGCGCTCCGCGAGAGCGAGGCGAAGTACCCGAACGCTGTTTGAAGCTATCGATGAGGGCTTTTGCATCGTCGAGAAGGTCGAAGCGGGACCCGATGAGCCGGTCGATTTTCGCTATCTCGCCGCCAACCCGGCCTTCGGGGTGCAAAGCGGCGTCAGCGAGGTGGTCGGGAAGACCATACGAGAGGCGTTTCCGGGAGAGCCGCAGGAACGGTTCGATACCTTTGACGCCATTTTGACGACGGGGAAAGCCGTCAGGTTCGAGCGCGGTCTCGTGACTTACGGGCGGGTTCTGGAACTCTACGCGTTCCGAGTCGAGGACGGGACCGGCCGTCGAATTGCTGTCGTCCTCGCTGACATCACCGCGCGCAAACGGCACGAGGAGCACCAGAATATGCTCCTCAACGAGCTGAATCACCGGGTCAAGAATACGCTTGCCCTGGTGCAATCGCTAGCGAGGCAGAACTTTCCGCAACATCCGCGATACCGAACAAGCCTGGCAGCAGTTCGAGGGCCGACTGATGGCGCTCTCGAAGGCGCACGACACCCTGACACAAGAGAGTTGGGAGGGTGCGCCGCTGGCGAAAGTCGTCGAGGAAGCCGTCGCGCCGTATCGCGGTCAGGGAGGCGGCCGGTTCGAAATCAAAGGTCCGAACATCTGGATATCGCCGAAATACGCCCTTGCGCTCGCGATGGCGCTGCACGAGCTTTGCACGAACGCGGTCAAGTACGGTGCGCTGTCGAATGATTCAGGGTGGGTCGACATTGTGTGGGCCGTGGCCGGCAGTGATGCTACTCGTGAACTGCGAATGCGGTGGACCGAAATCGGTGGGCCTCCGGTTGCGCCCCCCAAGCGGCGGGGGTTTGGCTCGCGCCTTGTCGAGCGCGGTCTCCAGCAGGATCTCTGCGGCGACGTGCGTATTGATTTCGCCGCAACGGGCGTCGTTTGCACGATCGAGGCGCCACTACAGGGGGACTCTGATAACGATAGTGCATCAGTCGCAAAATATAAAGGCGGAGATCGGGAGTGGTGACGGAGACAGGCCTCGAAGGGTTGCGAGTGCTCATCATCGAGGATGAGGCGATGATCGCGATGCTGATCGAGGACATGCTTGCGGACATCGGCTGCGGCGTCATTGGCATCGCTTCGCGGTTCGAAGAGGCGATGCGCAAGGTTTCGTCGCTGGCATTCGATCTGGCGATCCTCGACGTGAACCTGAACGGTTCTCAGACCTTTCCTGTTGCCGAAGCGCTCGCCAACAGAGATATCCCGTTCGGTACCTGGCGACGGGCTACGGAGTTAGCGGGATTCCGGAGACCTTCCGGGCCGTTCCAATTCTCGCAAAGCCATTCTACCAGAGTGAATTGGAACGCGCCCTCACGGCAGCTTTAGCGCCGGCCCGCCCGCGTTCAGCTTGAGCGGAATCGGAGCGGCGAGGGAAGAGAGCGCGACGTTTCCAGTCATCATGAATCTGCTCTAGCAGTTTGCTGAAGAACCGCTAGCTCCGACGCGGAGTGCCATGATTCGATCGCTTCCCGCGGTCTGGGTGGAGGAGCGCCATGCGAGGCAAGTTCCGGGATCAGGGCGGGTTGTTCTCCTATATACCTATATCTCGCCGGAGCGGCGAGTTCCGAACGGACATCTCGAACCGGCTCGCTGCCGACGCCACGCTTACCTAGTTCGCGAAATACATGGGCTCCCTATTTACCAAGTCCGCAACCGGGGAGCGGCAATTCCAGGCGGCAACCCAATGTGTATTGTGACGCGCCAGGCTCACGGCGGCGTGAGCTAAGGCGACCACGGATGCAGCGTTGATCTTTAATACCTAAACGCGAAAGAGGGTCTGACATGTCAGACGCACGAGCGGCCGGCATTACGATATCAAGACCGATTGCCCAGGCTGCGGCGCCGCACGCCTCGCAGGCCATGACACTGTTCGTCATGATCGTGGCGACACTCTACTTCGGCAAAGAAGTGCTGATGCCGGTCACCCTGGCCTTGCTGCTGGCCTTCGTGCTCGCACCGATGGTGAACCTGCTTCGCCGCGCACATTTGGGTCGCGTGCCGTCCGTGCTCCTCGGAGTAACCCTGGCATTATGCGTTGTCTTGGCAATCGGCGGTGTCATCGGCAGCCAGATTGCCCGACTGACGACGGACATCCCTCAATATGCTAAGACGGTCGAAACAAAGGTTACGAATGTTCGTAATTACACCATAGGACGGCTCTCTCAGTTGGCCGACGAGGTCGGCGCGTCGAAAGACAAACCTGAGACTTCGTCGTCAGCATCCACATCGTCCCAACCAGCCCCAGCGGCGTCCCCGCCTGCTGCTCCCCAGACATTCGGTTCGACATCACTGGCACTCACCGAACGCTATCTTTCCCCGGTGCTGTCGCCCGTCGCGACCTTCGGGATCGTGTTCATCGTTGCGGTTTTTGCCCTGCTGCAGAAAGAAGATCTGCGTGACCGCATGATCCGTCTGATCGGCTCCGATGACCTTCATCGCACCACGGTGGCCATCGATGATGGCGCCCAGCGGCTCAGCCGGTATTTTTTAACGCAGCTCATTATCAACACGGCGTTCGGCGTCATCATCGGAACCGGGCTGCTCATTATCGGACTGCCATATCCGATCTTGTGGGGCATCGTGTCGGCGCTTCTCCGGTTTGTGCCCTATGTCGGCTCGCTCATCTCGGCCATGTTGCCAATCGCATTGGCGGCAGCGGTCGAACCAGGCTGGTCGATGATGGCGTGGACGGCGGGTCTCTATGTTGTCGTTGAAGGCCTGACCGGGCAAGTGGTGGAGCCGTTGGTATACGGAAACAGCACCGGCCTTTCGCCCTTCTCCGTGGTGGTCGCCGCCATTTTCTGGTCGTGGTTGTGGGGCCCTGTAGGCCTTATTCTTTCGACACCGCTCACCCTATGCCTGGTGGTGATGGGGCGGCATGTGAAGCGGCTCGAATTCCTCGATGTCTTGCTAGGCGATCGGCCGACGCTTACATTGACCGAGACGCTATACCAGCGCATCCTCGCCGGCGACGCCGATGAAGCCCAGGATCATGCCGAACTGATCCTGAAGGAGCGGTCGCTCGGGACCTATTACGATCAGATAGTCGTCAAGGCGATGCAGCTCGCGGCAAGCGATGCCGAGAGGGGGATCATCGATCGTGAGCAGCTTGAGCGCGTAAGCAGCACGATCAAGGTTCTGGTCCGGGGGCTGGACACATACAGAGACGAGAAGATCTCGCCAAAGAAGGCTGAGACCGCGCACGCCGACCGTCTGCTCGATGGCCCGGCTCTGCCGCCCGAACCTGATCCACGAAACGTTCCCCCTGCCGGTATCGTGCTGCCTCAGGCCTGGGTCGAGAAATCGCCCATAGTCCTCTGCATCGCAGGCCGGGGTCCGCTCGACGAAACAACATCCGTTATTCTGGTCCAGCTACTCGAGAAACACGGCTTTAACGGCCGCCTGGCCAAATATGATGAAGTGTCGCGCGAGAAGATCGAGACGCTGGACGCGGCCAACGTCGCGATCGTTTGCATCTCCTTTCTCGACATCGGTGGAAGTCCGGCGCATTTGCGCTATCTCGTTCAGCGCCTGCGGCGCCGCTTGCCGCAGGGCGTCCAGATCATCGTCGGCATCTGGCAGTCGGAGGACGCGGCGCAGCGAGATGACGCGGCACGAACGGCGATCGGCGCCAGTGCCTTGGCGGGGTCGCTCGAGGGGACGGTCACGCTGTGCGTGCAGACGGCGATCAAGGCGGCTGATAGCGATGCACCCCCGCCGACAGTTACCCCTGCCGTTGCCTGTGACGAAGATCAGATTCCGACCACTACCTAATGGCCATGTTTATTTGATGGCACCAAAACCACCATCCCAAGAGCAAAGCAAATGCTATCCATTACTGGCGACTCTGCCGTCAGACATTTGGATGGTTCGAAATACCTAGCCACGGTCACGGCTGACCTGATTCCCTCTGGGCGCTTCGGAACTGGAGGCGGGGATGTCGGGTCAGCGAGGCTTCTTCGACATTGATGAGCGTTTATGCAGCTTTGTCGGCGGCCGGTGATCCGCTGCAGCGACTTGCCCCGGTGGTTGATTTTGAGGTGTTATAATTAGCCAGTGCCACGATCGCGGTGTTCTTGTGCGCCCGCCCCGTGAGGCCGTGCAGCCATCTGCCAAGCGGTGTCGTGCTCGCCGACAGCCAAGGCAGCGCTGCCCGGGCGCCATGCACCAGCAGCTTGCGCAGATATTTGTTGCCTCGCTTGCTGATCCCCAGCAGCCGCGGCTTGCCGCCGGTCGTCATCTGCCGCGGCACCAGGCCGAGCCAGGCAGCGAGATCGCGTCCACGGGCAAACGTGGCGGGTTGCCGACCGCGGCCGCCAGAGCCGTCGCGTTCAGATCACGCTATCCCGCTGCGTTCGCCGCCGCATGCGGCCAGGCTGCCTGCCAAGGGGCCGTGGGGTCGATGGAACGTCATGACGTTTATCGCCGCTTTACGGATCGATCGCATCGATGCGCCATGATTGCTCGACGGCCCGATCAATGGCGAGAGCTTCCGCGCCTAGGTCGAGCACCAACTGATCCCGGCCCTCCAGCCCGGCGAGATTGTCATCGCCGACAACCTTGCCAAGAGCAAGGCTGCACGTACCGCGATCAGGCGCGCCGGTGCCCGCCTGATACTGTTGCTGAAATACTCGCCCAGAAGACCTAACAGTTCGCTGAAAAACCCCTTGCTGCGACGCGGTGGGCAGTGATTCGGTGTCTGCGACAAATTCTGCGGGGAAGCGGTGCGCGGCAAATTTCGAGACCAGGGTGGCCTGTTCTCCTACATTTCGCCGGAGAAGCGGGTCCCGAAGGATCATCCGTTACGCCAGATCCAGAAATTCGTGGGCGATGTCCTTAAGGAGCTGAGCCCAAGCTTTGGCCGGCTCTATGCCCGCGAGGGACGCCCCTCCGTGCCGCCCGAGCAATTGCTCAGCGCGCTGCTGCTTCAACTGTTCTACGGTATCCGCTCGGAGCGGCAGTTGATGGAGCGACTGGACTACAACCTGTTGTATCGCTGGTTTGTCGGGCTGGCTCCGGATGCGGCGGTTTGGGACGCCACGACCTTCAGCAAGAACCGCGAGCGGCTGCAAAATGGCGACATCTTGCAGAAGTTCATGACCAAATTGCTGAACCATCCGAAGGTGGTGCCGCTGTTGTCGGACGAGCATTTCTCGGTGGACGGCACGCTGATCGAAGCGTGGGCATCGCAGAAGAGCTTTCGCCCGAAAGACGGCAGCGACAGCGATGGCAAGGACTTCCACGGCCAGACGCGCAAGAACGATACTCATGCCAGCGTGACCGATCCGGATAGTCGGCTGTACCGCAAGGCCGCCGGTCGCGAAGCAAAGCTGTCCTACATGGGGCATGTCACGATGGAGAACCGGCATGGCCTCGCCGTGACGGGCACGCTGACGCAGGCGCATGGCACAGCAGAGCGGCGAGCCTCGGAGGCCATGCTGAAAGCCAAGCGCAAAACCGCCGGGCATCGCATCACCGTGGGCGCGGATAAGGCCTATGACACGGCCGACCACGTGGCGGCGCTGCGCGAGCTGGATGTGACGCCGCATGTGGCGCGCAACGACGCTGCGACGAAGACCGGCAAGCGGCGGCGGAGCGCGATTGATGGCCGCACCACCCGCCACCCCGGTTACGGCATGTCGCAAAGGCGCCGGGCGATGATCGAGTGCATCTTCGGCTGGGGCAAGCAGCATGGCACGATGCGCAGGACCAAGCACCGCGGCATCGCCCGGGTGGCGACCGACTTCATGCTCAATCTGATCGCCTATAACCTGATCCGTATTCCCAAGCTGGTAAGCGCATGAGGGTGGAGTCTGTCCGATGCGCGTCATTCCGACGCAATCGCAGCGGACCGGCATGCGAACCGGGCAGCTAACACGAAACAAACCAGAAACAGGCGTCATTCCGGATGGAACTGATTTTAGCTCCCAGGCTTTTTCAGCGAACTGCTAAACCCGATCGAGTAGGTCTTCGCGAAACTCAAGCACCTGCTGCGAAAGACCGCTGCCCGCAGCCGTAACGCAGTCTGCGCCACCGTCGGTGAACGCTCAACACCTACCACTCCGGCCGAATGCGCCACCTACTTCAGAAACTCAGGATATTGCGCAACGTAAAATCATCGTGCCCTAGGGCGTAATATAACCCATATCTCCACCCGCCGTCCCGGAATAGCGCTCCGCGATGAAGGCGAGCCCCGCGATCCAGGTAGCGGCTGCGGCCAACCCCTGAAAGAAGTGGGCGACGGCGACGGCCACGAAGTTGGGCGCGACCGCGAACAGGACGGTTGCGGCGCCGGTGAGAAGCACGCCTGGGATGTAAGGGATGCGGCAGCCCCTGCGCTCGGGGCGCGGCGCACGGGCGGCCGCAAATTGCGGTCGTCGGCGTCAGACGGAACCTGAGGTGGCGGAGGCTAACTGGCGCCGCTCAGGCGCCCATAGGTCACACACGCCCTCAAGGATGCGTCGGAAATCTGGGGCCGGCGACAAGCACATGGTTCGATACGCATCCAGGAAGGGCAGCCAAGCATTACCGTCGTTAAGGTCTGATTTCGCGGCCGAACGGCGGGACAGGACGGAAGCGATCTCCGGCATCAGGAACGCCAGAACATCGCTCGGCAGCAGATCGCGCAGACAGCGATGCCCGTAATGGCAATTCTTCAACTCGCTCAGAAAGCAGGGTGCGCACGCTTCGTCACGGAACAGCCAGGACGTGTTGGGACCCACGGGGCCAAATTCACGCGGATGATTGGTTCCGGCGTAAATGCCGATGGTCCGCACGCCAGCCCGCCCGGCGAAATGGAGCGTGCCGGTATTGTTGCTGACGAACAGATCGCATAATCGGAGCACCTGTCCCAGGTCGGCAAGCGCGGCTACTCCGCAGAGCATGTGCGGAGCGGGATCGAGCCCAAGCTCGCGGCATGCCTGAAGCGCCTCGTCGCGATCGGCGTCGCTGCCGACGAACACGAGCGTGACCTGGCCAATTTGTAGCAGCTCCTTCGCCAGCTCGGTGAAGTAGTGCGTGGGCCATTTGCGGATGGCGCTGCTGCAGCCCATGCCGATCCCGATGACGCAGAGCCCATCTGCGCGCCAACCCTCCAGCCGACGTATGGCGGTAGCCAGCACTTCGGGGTCCGCTGCGGCGGACGGGAACGCCGTAAGCCGCTCGGCACAATCATCAGCCGCAAATGGGGTTTCGTCAGACAGCTCCAGCGCGAGCTGAAGTACCAGCAGGCAGGCGCGCGTTTCCATATGCGTGGGCGGGATATGGGTCTTCAGCCGTTCCACGGAGCGCAAGGTGAACAGCTCAACTCTGGCCCCTTCGAATGCAGCGGCATCGCTGACTTCGATCTCCAGGCAATACTCGGATTCGCCCAGCTCAACCAGGCAAGAAAGCGGAACGTCGCACAAGCCGGCATGCAGGATCGGCGCCGCGGCTTCTTGTTGCAGGATTATCGCGCCGCTTTCGCGGTTCCGCAGTGTCATACCCAGATGCTCCCGGCGTCCAGCGACTTCCGGAGATAGAGCCGCAAGCTGCCCTCGTAAGCGCCCGGAGCAAGCGTGAACGGCTCCGAGACGAGCCGCGCCCAGGATTGGCGACGAGGCACCAGGACAGAAACGGTCCGACGGTATTCGTCTGCGACGAAGTGCGCCTGTCCGAGGGTCTCGCCGTTCTCGCCAGATTTTATTTCGCAGGTGATCTCAGGGTTGCCAGGGTTGATGTGGCCGGCCAACCAAAGGTCGAGTTGGACATGTGTCTCGCCGCGTGCCGGTGGCAGGATCAGGCTCAGGCTGCACCGCTTCCCCACACCCCAAACGCCCCAGGGCTCCAGGTAGGACCAGCCCGACTTCAGGACTAAATCCCGTGCCCCCGGCAGCCGCTCGATCGGTGGCCAAATGGTGGCCAGCGCCTAGCCATTCGCAACCGGTGTTGCCCGGATCCGCTCCAGGCCCACGCCGAGTTGCCGTATATCGTCCGCCAGGATGCCACACTCCGCCGGGCTCTTCGCGCCGGTCACGACAATGTTGAGGTCGATGGCGCCTCTGTCCGCGCGAATGCGGCCGGCATCGACATCGGCGGCAAACACCGGCCCGAGCGTTGCTTCTCGATGAAACCGCGAGCCCGGTATGATGGTACCGGTTTGCGCGTGGCTCGGTCCTCCGGGCTCCTGGATGGGAATGGCGACGTCCAGAAACGGGAATTCGTGGCGCTGGCCGAAGCCCGCATAGATTGTCGCGTCCAGTGCCTTCAGCGCCGGACGCGAATCGCGGTCGTAGCGCAAGTCGATCGCGACATCATACGGGCCGAGTCCTAGCGCCTGTAGCTGCACGATACCTGCGCGCCGCGCGGCGGCGGCCTGTGCGGCATCGTTCTGCTGGTCACTGATTTCGTGGAACAGGTCAATACCGATCACGTTATCAAAAATGCCAAGCCGGCGAGCCAAGCCAATGTTCCAGGGTCCACACAGCAGGTCGATGCTGGCACTCGGGAAGAAATGACGCAGCAGCCAGAACGCTCGGGCGGCAATCAGCAAGTCCCCGATGTGATCGGGCTTGATTACCGCGATGCGGCGCACGACCGGGCGTGGTCGCGATACGCCGCGATGGTCTACGAACTCGCCCGGCAAGGAAAATCGCAGCCGCCCGGCAGTCCCGGTGTGGTCCAATCCGCGGGCCGGGCCCCGGCCGGACTCGTCCGAAAGCGCTGCCGCGCTCAGTCGCAACGGATGCACCAGCGACCTACGGCTATCCCCAGGCGGCGCCGGTCGAGCGAGCCGAATTCAGAGGGACGGATCTGCGTCGGGACAGTGGAGGTTGATTCGCGTCTTCTGCAAAATGAACAGCTCGCTCGGCAGTTCCACCGAGAGGGTTGTTGGGCCGGGAATTTCGAACCGTCCGAGCCGGAAGTAGTTGAAATACACCTCAAGCGTCTGCGGCCTTCCGGCCACAACATGAGGTATTACGTGCAGATCCAGTTGGCAGGCGCCCGAGGGTCGTCTGACCAGCAGTTCAAGGACGCCCTCGACACCGTCTATCCAGGTGAACTCGTGCTCGGGCTCGTGCCAGCCGCGCGTATGATAGGGCGCCAGCGGCAGCGGCTTCGCGCAAACTACGACATGCCCGAAGACATAGATCGCGCCCCTAGCGCCCGCACTGGCCGGCAGCAACGGTACCTGAGATCGGCGGCATGGCACGCGCCCGTTCGGCTGCGTCCACGGCTGCCGGGGTTGTCTCGGCATCGCTTCGGTCCGCTTCGGTTGACGAACCGCCGCTGACGGGGAGCAGCATATCCAGCGATTGGGCGCCGACGGCCTCGCAAGCGATCGTCAGGCGGCCCGATGCGTCCTCCGGCTCCGACGACTCCAGATCGAACTGCTGGACATATCCAAGCGAATCCGGAGGAAGTAGGGTCTCATCTCGTGCCAAAGAGCGCTCAGGTGGGCCAGGGCTATCTGAACCGAGTTCGTCAGCCTGACCCGTCTCTTGCTCCTCGGCAGAGCAAGCCGCGGAGGAGGCCGCTGTGAAAGGATCATCGCCGCGTCTAGATTCTAACACCATTAGCGATTTCCGATCGAGCCCGAGCTGTCGTATTTCAAGACCGCCCCACCGTGCGCGAATTGGTCACGCAACTATCGCAACAGGGCTTCCGGAAGCAAAGGATTTATCCCTTGCTTCCGGGCGTTGCTTGCCAAGCGCTCAGTGCGGGCGCAGTTGCGGTGGCAGGCGCTCGTCATTGCCGAGCGCGACGCGACGCACTTCGTCGGTATCGGTCGGTTGGTGCCCGAGCGGTTGCGCGCGGCGCCGGGGCGGCGACCACGTGGTTTGCTCAGACGGCCGAGGCCCGTGACTTCCACCTCGATCGTGTCGCCGGGCTGCATAGGGCGGGAATTGGCCGGCGTGCCGGTCATGATGACATCGCCCGGCAACAGTGTGATATGGCGCGCGAGATCGGCCACAATATAGTCTATGCCGAAGATCATTTCCTCGACCGCACCATCCTGCACCAGCTTGCCGTTGCGCCAGGTGCGGATCGTCGAGCGGCGCACGTCGACGCCGGTGACCAGGCCGGGACCGATCGGGCAATACCCATCCGGCCCTTTGACGCGCAGCATCGACCCCGCATCCGTGTCGCGCATATCCTGCAAGCCGACATCGTTTGCCGGCGCGAACCCGGCGATGTGATCCCAGACTTCATCGGGCGTGACATTGCGCGTCACGCGGCCGATCACCACGGCGATTTCGCCCTCATAGTTCAGGTAACGGCAGCCCTCCGGACGGACCAATTGACCGCCGTGACCGTTCAGTGCGGTGACGGGCTTTTGGAAATAGGTCGGCGTCTTCGGCACATCCTGCGTGCCGCGGAATTCATAGCCGCGCGAACGGTAATTGAGGTGGATGCAGATAATTTTGGTCGGTGCGCACGGCGGGAGATGAAGAACAGCCTGCTCGGCGACGATGCGGCCGTCGCCCAGGCGAAGGCCGCCATCAACCGGCTCCGCCCAATAGGCGGACCCTTCGTGCAAGACGCGCCGGATCTCCCGCCGCGGACCGTCAAGCGCGCTCATGCTCCTCCCCTTTTGCTACGCACAGGTGGAACCGAGGCTAGTGGGGTATCGCACCCGCGGCAACGTGCTGGCCCCACTCGGCTCGTGCCAGTCAGCCGGTGAGCAGATCGGAATAGACCTGGTCGAAGAACCTTGCATCCTCGGGGTTCAGAAGCGCCATGTGACCCCAGATCGAAGGGCAGATCCGGCATTCGGCGCCCGGAATGTGGCGGGCCTCGTTCTGGCTGTCTGCCGGAGGGAAATACCGGTCATGGTCGATCGGCACAACGATGCATCGTGCCTTGATCGACGCCAGGGCCTTTTCGAAGTCCCCTCCATATGCCGGTTGCGCGCTGATATCGCCTCGCTGCCAAGTCCACAGCTGGCACAGAAGATTGTTCGCATCGCATTTGAGGAAGAACGGCTCCCAAAAGACTTGCACGAATTCCTCCGTGCTCGTCGCGCTGAATTGCCGATAGGCCTCGGTGCGGAAATACGGTTCCGAGAAGCCCCAGCCGGCGTAGATCGCCGCGAAAGCTTTGAGGCCCCGAATTGGCGGGCGTTGGTAGAAATCCATCGGCGAAGGCCGGATCCAGTTCGAGCGTCCGGCGCAGGGACAATAGAAATACCTTGTTGTACGAGGCGGTTCGAGCCGATCCGGCAATCGGGCAGATCGCCGCGACCATATCGGGATATTGCGCTGCCCACTCGAAAGTCTGGCACGCTCCCATGGAGAAACCGGTAACTAGACGGATTCGCTCAATCCCGAGCTGCTCACGAACCAGCATATGCTGCAATCGAACGTTGTCGTAGATGGTGACGTTAGGGAACAGTGCCTGATTGAATGGGGCCGGCGTGTTGCTGGGTGAGGACGACAGCCCGCCTCCCAGCAGGTTGACCATGATGATGAAATGGCGGTCCGGGTTGATCGCTCGATTTGGGCCGATCATAAAAGTTTCAATATCGGCGTGAGTTCCCGTGTACCACGTAGGGATGACCACAACATTGTCGCGCCGCTCATTGAGGCTGCCCACCGTCTTGTACGCGAGCCGTGCTAGCGGGAGGATGCCCCCTTTCTGAAGAACGAAATTCCGGGCTTCGAATATTTGGTAATCCTGCATGACGATTTCCTCCTCCTTCCAGGGTCAACCCTTCGGGCTGACGAGTCAGCGCACAGAGCCCGTCAAGGCCGAGGTACGCAGTCGAGAGATTATGCAGCCAGACGGGGATCATGCCAGCAAAACGCCATGCTGACGCAGGAAGCCGAGCAATGGCAGCAGAGGCAGACCCAAAATCGCGGCGTGCTCCCCCTCAATCCTGTCGAACAGATGCACGCCCGGCCCCTCCAGCCGGTAGGCGCCCACGCTCTCGGTCACGTGCGAACCCTCCGCTGCAAGATAGGCCTCGAGAAACGCCTCGGAGAACTGTCGCATTGTGAGTTTTGGGCGGGCGACATGCTGCCAGATGGGCGACCCGTCGCGGTGGCAGACGACCGCCGTCACCAGCATGTGCGTCTTGCCGCGCAAAGCGCGCAGCTGTTGGTCGGCCGCGACGGGGCCGTCCGGCTTATCAAACCATTGGCCGTCGCAAACCAGGATTTGGTCCGCGCCAACCACCAAGGCGTCCGGTTGCCGGCGCCCGACGCGGCGTGCCTTCATTTCGGCCAGTAGTAGTGCCGCATCGACCACCTCGACGCCGTCGGCCTGCGCACCGCGCTTAATCTGATCCTCGCCGATGTTGGCGGGTTCCGCCGCGAAAGTGAGACCGGCGCCGGCCAGCAACGCGCGACGCGCCCCGGATGCACTTGCCAGTATCAGTCTTGGTGTTGGGTGCTGCAACATAGTCGGCCCTCTCGTCCGCAAGCGCTAGTTGCGAGCCAGAAACGGCATGGCCGCCGATCACGGAACCGCATTCCGGCGCAACCGCTCGCCTGCTCGCGCGTCCTTACCGCAGAACGCGGCTGGAGCAGGATAGGTGATCGGGCGAATCGATGCCTGAGCCAGAGACAGTAATTCCGATCGTCGAAGAGACAGCGCGGATTGGCAAACGACGCGTCGAAACCTGCCGGGTCGTGGTTTGTAAATCAGTCGCCAGTCACGACGAGACGATTGAGCAGCTGCTTCAGACCGAAGAGCCCGAGATCAAGCGCGTGCCGGTGAACCGAGTTGTCGCCGAGCCTCTCTCCGTCCGTGAGGGGGAAACCTGATCACCATTCCGGTGCTTGAGGAACAGTTCGTGGTCGAGACGCGCTTGGTCCTGAAGGAGGAGGTGCGGATTTCGACGGATCCGGGAAACGCAGCCGGCGCAGGGGCGAGCGGCTTGCCAAATGATGCTTTCCGCGAGCGAACGATCGAAGTGACTGCTACGGGGGAAGAGCCCGTCGTGGCGAAAGAGGCGTGCGTCGTCGGAGAGGTCGCGATCAAGAAGCGCGACGCCGAGAGGACGGAAACGGTCCGTGATACCGAACGCAAGACCGAGATCGAAGTCGAGGACGACCGCACCGGCCACGCCGCCGCGATCCCACCGAAGCCATGATCACAGCCCAGCACCGACCCGGGCTCGGTACGCTTGACGCGCTCGGGCCGATGCCAGGGAGAAGATTTTCAGGGCGTGGCGGTTGCCGCCGCGACCTGGATACAAGCGTCAAGTTCACTTTTGAGATGGAACGTTTCGGCCACGGTCATCTCCACAAACATCCGCCGCACCGTTCCATCACTCCGTTCACGACGCAGGCGGAGGAAGATCGCGCCCGGAACGGCTTGGACCGAGACTTGGGTAGCTTCGGCGTCGATATCGATGACCGGTGAAGATTTGGGCATTCGGCCAGTCCGTCTGAAGTGCTCACGAAGCCGGGAGATTGACACAGCACGACTGGATGAACAACACAAAATCGTGAGGCCGCAATATGGGGTTGCTGGATAATCTTTGGGGTGACGTGCGCGCCACGGCGAGTGGCCGGGACGCGCCTGCGACGATGCTGCTTTCGGCGATTGGCGGCGAAGGTGGCAGCGCCGCGGGGGCCAACGACTTGCCGGACCTCATCCACCGGTTCGAGCAAGCCGGCCTGGGCGAGATAGTGCGAAGTTGGGTCGACAATGCGCAGTCCAATAAGCCGGTGACGCCCGAACAGGTCCGGTCTGCACTCGGGGAGAAGGCCATTAACAATGTGGCCGGCCAAACCGGCCTGGATAAGCACACGCTATTATCGGAGTTGGCAGCGGCACTCCCGCAGCTCATCGACAGCATGACCCCGAATGGGCAAGTGCCAAGCGGTCCTCGCGAGGCCGGGGCGATCGCTTCCGCAGGGTCGAAGCCGGCGCAACAACCGGGCGATGCGGAATTCGACTCCCGGGTCGGAGCCAAATCCGCAAGTCGCTCAGGCAGTGCAGCGGACCGACCCGACCGAGCCGGTCCAGCAGCCACAGCCATATTCGGACAAAGCGAGGTAGACCGCTTACAAGCCGGCCGGGCGGGCAACCGTTCGGCCGGCTTGCGGTGGCGTTCCTGCCACGCTTCCATAAGTTTCAACACGGTCGCCGCAGTCTCCTCGATAGAACGACGCGTCACGTCAATCACTGGCCAGCCATGGCGATGGCATAACCGGCGCGCCCACAGCAGTTCGGCTTTGACCGCTTCTTCATCCACATACTCGCTGCTGCCCTGCCGCATCACCGCCGCGTTTGTTCCGGAGGCAATGAGGCGAAGCCGGTGCCGGCGAATCTCGATCAGCGCCTTCGCTTCCAGGGTTAGGCCGATCACTGGAACGCCCGTCGGGCCGAGCCCCTGGGGCTCAGGCAAACTCGGCACCAGCGGAACATTAGCCGCCTTGATGCCGCGATTGGCGAGGTAAAAGCAGGTTGGCGTTTTGGAGCTACGGGAGACGCCAACCAGGATCACATCCGCCTCTGCAAGCCCGGCCTGGGCTTGGCCGTCATCATGCGCCAGCACGTAGTGCATGGCGTCGATGCGCTGGAAATAGTCGGCATTGAGCACGTATTGCCGACCGGGCCGGGCGGTCGCTTGTTCGCCGATATAGTCCTGGAGCAAGTTCAGGACCGGATCGAGCACATTGACCACCGGTACGCCCAATCGCTGACAGGTGCCGTCCAGATCCGCCCGCAACGCACGATCCACAAGGGTTTCCAGCACGGGGCCGGGCTCCGCCTCGATGCCTTCCAGTACGCGATGGAGCTGAAAGCGCGTTCGGATCAGACTCCAGCGATGATAGACGATCTGCACATGCTCAAACTGCACAGTGGTGGCGCGGGCGATCGCATTTAGTGTTTCGCCCGTCGCGTCGGATACGAGGTGCAGGTTCATGCGCTCGCGCGCCATCGGCACACCATGATCGAGTCCGGGTCACGGGGCAACGTGTCGCCGTAACGGCAGCGCGAATCATGGGGATAACCGGGATGACACGTGCCGCTCCCGCTCCGCCGGAGGATGCCGGGGATAACTCCGCATTGACGAAAGCGTGAGGATCGAGCGAGCCCGTTTGGGTGTGAATTTGGGGATTGATCGGCTCTGTCCCGAATCCTCAGACGCTTGCGAAGCCTTGCTGCTGTGGACAGATCGGGACCGCTCCAGGGGCTAGCCGGGTACCCCGATGTCCACAGGGCTAATCTACCGCCTCACAAGTACTTTATCTTCTTCTCCTGTTAAGAGAAGGAATGACGACGGAAACGGCGAAGCCGCTACTCAGGGCGCTTTCGGGGGAGACGGTTTGGCCGCCTCCGATCTGGCTGATGCGGCAGGCGGGACGCTACCTTCCGGAGTACCGCGCGATACGTGCTCGGGCGGGCGATTTCATTGCCCTTTGCACCTCGCCCGAACTGGCGGCCGAGGTCACACTTCAGCCGATCCGGCGGTACGGCTTCGATGCGGCGATCCTGTTCAGTGACATTCTCATGTTGCCCCGGGCCTTGGGCCACGGGCTTACGTTCCGGGAGGGCGACGGCCCGGTGCTGCCGCCGATCAAAGATGCGCACGCGATCGGTGCGCTGGAACCGGCGCGCCTGCTCCCTGCGATAACACCCATTCTGGAGACCGTACAGCGCGTGCGTGCGGGGCTTCTCGCAGAGGGGCACGAGCGAACGGCGCTGATCGGCTTCGCCGGCGCGCCTTTCACGGTTGCCTGCTACATGGTGGAAGGAGGCGGATCGAAGGATTTTGCGGCAACGCGCGGGATGGCCTATGGCCGACCTGAGCTGTTCGCGCGATTGATGGACACGCTGACCGAGGCCACGGTGATCTATCTCGCGGCGCAGGTGGAGGCCGGGGCAGAGACGGTGATGTTGTTCGACTCCTGGGCAGGGATTCTGTCGCCGCGCATGTTCTGCGCACATGTCATCGAACCAACCGCCAAGATCGCGCGCAGGCTCAAGGCGCGGTTCACGGGTCTGCGGCTAATCGGTTTCCCGCGTCTCGCCGGAACAATGTTGGGCACGTATGCGCGGGATGGCGAATGCGACGCCGTCGGTCTGGACACCGCGACCGACCCGGAAACCGCCATCCGATTGCTGCCTCGGACGGTCACTGTGCAGGGCAATCTGGACCCGATGGCGCTTGACGCCGGAGGCCCGGTGCTGGCCAATGAGACCCGTTCGATCTTGGGTGCGATGCGGGGCCGGCAGTTCGTCTTCAATCTGGGTCATGGCATCTTGCCCTCCACACCGGTGGAGAACGTCGCTGAACTGGTGAGGCTGGTGCGTGCCGGCTGAGCAAGGGAGGGCCGGGCAGTCGTCGCGTCGCGATCGTGCTGTTCAACCTGGGCGGCCCGGATAAACCGGAAGCCATCTGGCCATTCCTGCTCAATCTGTTCCGCGATCCGGCCATCCTGCGAGTTCCCTTCTTTGTCCGGCCTCTATTGGCGCGCGCGGTCGCGCGGGCGCGGCTCAAGCCGGCAACGGAGAATTACGCGTTGCTTGGCGGTCGCTCGCCACTTCTGGACTTAACGCTGCGTCAGGCTGCCGGACTGGAAGCGGCACTGCCGGAGCTCAACGCCAAGTCCTTCATTGCAATGCGGTACTGGCATCCAATGAGCCTGGAAGCAGCACGGCGGGTGAAGGCCTGGCGGCCGGATGAAGTCGTTCTACTGCCGCTCTATCCGCAATTCTCCACCACGACGACGGCAAGCTCGCTGGCGGCTTGGCGCGATGCGTCTTCCCGCGCCGGTATAGTTGCGCCAGTTACATCCTTGTGCTGCTGGCCCGACGATAGGGGATATGTTGCTGCGACAGTCGGGCTTCTGGCGCGTTCGTGGCGGCAGGCGCAAGCGGAACTTGCTGGCAGTATCCCCTTGCGCGTGCTGTTCTCGGCGCACGGACTGCCCGAGGCGATCGTTGCGGCAGGTGATCCCTATCAGTGGCAGGTCGAGCGAACCGTCCGCGCAGTGCTTGCGGCATGGGACGAAGCGGTACCCGACTGGGTAATCTGCTATCAGTCACGCGCGACGCCGCAGAAGTGGCTGGAACCGTCTACCGATCAGGAGATCGAACGTGCTGCTCGTGATGGCGTGGCGGTTCTGGTGGTTCCGATCGCCTTTGTCTCGGAACATTCCGAGACGTTGGTGGAATTGGATGTCGAGTATCGCCGGTTGGCGGAGCGCCTGGGAGTCCCGGCGTATTTCCGCGTGCCTACGCAGAACGACGCGAGTGATTTTATCACTGCGCTTGCTGACCTCGTGCGCCGCGCGCGGGCGGGGGGGCCGGGGCTTTGCAGCCATGCCGGCGGGCGTATCTGTCCGGCGCAATTCGCCGGATGTCCTCTCTTTGTGCGTGTTTAGTGGGTCTGGGATGGCTCTGACGTGGATTCAAGCACCCGCAAATTGTGCCAGTCACCTGGCCCGCTAGCTTTGGCTTCTTCGCCTCTATCGCTCCCGCTGCGCTGCGTCATCTTCGATTGTGATGGCGTGTTGATTGATAGCGAGCCCATAACCGAGCGCGTAACAGCTGCCGCTATCAGCGAACTTGGGTGGACAATCACGCCGGCCGAAGCTCATCGCTTGTTTCTGGGCGTGTCGTTGCCCGACATGCGCCCCATGATCGAGGCCCGGATCGGCCGTTGCCTTCCTGAAGACTGGTATCGTCAACTGTCCCGGCGGTTGGCCGATACGATGTCTCAGGAGGTCCAGATCATGCCGGGCGCGCGAGAGGCTATTGCGGCAGCCGAAGCCTTGGGACTGGACTGGCAAGTGGCATCGAATTCTTCGCGCGTCGAATTGGCGGCCAAGCTCCGCCGAACCGGCCTGGCCGACGCCTCGCGCGGGCGCGTTCATAGCGTTGATGACGTGATTGCCGAGGGCGGGCGTGGCAAGCCGGCGCCTGACCTTTTCTTGCGTGCCGCGAATGCGGCCGGAGCGAAGCCGCAGGAATGTGTGGTGGTCGAAGACTCGGTTCCGGGCGTGCGCGGAGCCAGAAGCGCTGGTATGCCCTGCCTTGGCTTCAGCCCGACCGGGGAGCATTCAGCGCTGGAAGCCGCTGGAGCAGTGCCGTTCAGTGCAATGTCCGAACTGCCAGCGTTGCTGCGAGCTATCCTGGAGACGCGGCCGTGACCATCCCGATCCTGGCGCACGCCTATCCCTGGACCAAGGCGTTGCACGTGATTTCGTTGATCGCGTGGATGGCCGGGATGTTCTACCTGCCCCGCCTCTACGTCTATCATTGTGACACGCGGCCCGGCTCGGCCGAGAGCGAACGCTTCAAGGTGATGGAGCGCCGGCTGCTGAAGCAGATCGTCAACCCGGCCATGATCAGCACCTGGACCTTCGGGATCCTGCTAGTCCTGACGCCCGGGGTGATCGACTGGTCTTGGGGATGGTGGCACGTGAAGCTGGCCGCGGTGATCGGAATGTCGGCCCTGCATGGCGAGTTCGCCCGCTGGCGGAAGGACTTCCTGCACGACCGCAACCGTCGCTCGCAGCACTTCTACCGGATTGCCAACGAGGTGCCCACTGTTCTTATGGCCTTGATCGTGATTATGGTGATCGTGCGGCCGTTCTGACCTTGACAACTCGGTCCGGCGTCGCCAACTGCCTGTTGACGAAGGTCCGGGCCGCCGTTTGGCGTTTCGGCTCCCTCCTCCAGCGGCGATCAACCGCCGCCGATCTTCATCTCCTAGACGGGACGACGCGGGCAGCCAGCCGTTGGCCGCCGCATATCGGACCGGACAATTCCTGGCGGTCCCGTCGCAACGACTGAAGAACCCCCGAGGCGTCCCAGATGCATCTCGCCGAACTGAAGGCAAAATCCCCGGCAGACCTGCTGAGCTTTGCCGAATCGTTGCAGATTGAAAACGCGTCATCGCTGCGCAAGCAGGACATGATGTTCGCGATTCTGAAGAACCTTGCCGAAAACGATCAGGCCATCCACGGCGAAGGCACGCTGGAGATCCTGCCCGACGGATTCGGTTTCCTACGCAGCCCCGAGGCCAATTACCTGGCCGGGCCGGACGATATTTATGTCAGCCCGAGCCAGGTGCGTCGCTTCGGACTGCGCACGGGCGATACGGTCGAAGGCCAGATCCGCGCTCCGAAGGACGGGGAGCGGTATTTCGCCCTGCTTAAGGTTAATACGATCAACTACGAGCCGCCCGAGGCGGTGCGTCACCGGATCAACTTCGACAATTTGACGCCGCTCTATCCGAACGAGCGGCTGAAGATGGAGACCGAGAATTTCCAGTCGGTGGCCAAGGGTCCGGGCAAGGACAATACGCCGCGGGTGATCGACCTGATTTCGCCCATCGGCAAGGGCCAGCGGGCGCTGATCGTCGCCCCGCCTCGCACCGGCAAAACGGTGATGTTGCAGAACATCGCTACCGCAATCGCGGCCAACCAGCCGGAGGTGTTCCTAATCGTGCTGCTGATCGACGAGCGGCCCGAGGAAGTCACCGACATGGCGCGCAGCGTGAAGGGCGAGGTCATCAGCTCGACCTTCGACGAACCCGCTACGCGTCACGTACAAGTAACCGAAATGGTGCTGGAAAAGGCCAAGCGCCTTGTCGAGCACAAGCGCGACGTGGTGATTCTGCTGGATTCGATTACCCAACTCGCCCGTGCCTACAACACCGTGGTGCCATCGTCGGGAAAGGTGCTGACCGGTGGCGTCGATGCGAATGCGCTGCAACGGCCGAAGCGCTTCTTCGGCGCGGCGCGCAACATCGAGGAAGGCGGCAGCCTGACCATCATCGCCACCGCCCTGGTCGACACCGGCAGCCGCATGGACGAAGTGATCTTTGAGGAGTTCAAGGGCACCGGCAATTCGGAAATCATCCTGGACCGGAAGCTCTCCGACAAGCGCACCTTCCCCGCCATCGACATCACCAAGTCGGGCACCCGTAAGGAGGAACTGCTGGTCGATAAGGGCACGCTGTCGAAAATGTGGGTTCTGCGCCGGATCCTGAACCCGATGGGCACGGTGGATGCGATGGAGTTCCTGCTCGACAAGCTGAAATACAGCAAGACGAACAATGATTTCTTCGATGCGATGAATACTTGAGGCGGTATGGTACCGTTCTGCGGTACCCGCCTCGCCAAATGCGCGGCTAACTTCGCGGCGGTAATTCCGTTTCAAAGCTTGCTTGCTGGTGCTTGCACCAACTCTAATGAGTTGCCGCGATCAGGAGAACCTTGTTGCCAAGCTGTTGGGATATTCCGCCATTTCCCGAACATGGCGATCCGTCAGCAGAAATCACATGGGCCGCTGTAGGCCGCGCCTTAACCGAATGGAAAGAACTAGAGCTTTACCTTGTCCGTCTGTATGCGAAGACAATCGGCGTCAAGCCCATCGAGGCGATATCGCGTCGAGAATACTTGGACGCATTCAAATTCCACGGTAGAGCCGGTGTTATTGAAGAAGCCATCAAATGGTCAGTGAAGCGCCCTGATCAGGCGTCTGAAGATCTTTCTAAGAGAGTCCTTGATGAAGCACGCGAGGCAGCGAAAAGGCGAAACGACATAGCGCACGGGGTGGTGAGACTTCACTGGCAGAGGGATAAGACTTTAGCTCAGGCAATCGATCTTAACGAGTACATGCTGACCCCTGCTAGCTATAATGCGAAGAAGTTTGATAGCGGAATGGCTGAGCCAGCGTTTCTTTACGGTTCGGTCGAAATAGGAAGGTTCGCGGATGCGTTCAAAAGTTTCCGACATGGCAAGATCGAGGCAGTTTGGGCATTGTGGGAGTAGCAGGTCAGACTGATGACCTTGACAGGTTAACCGATGCCCTTCTGGACAGCGACGCTAACCGGGATATGTAATCACAGCTAACCAGTCTATGCCCGCGGCGCTCACCAGCTCGCGTCCTGCTGCACCGCTGGTGGTTGCATTCGATAACCGCCCGACCGGCGGATCAACCCACCAATCCTTTTGCCGCGCCGCACCAAGCCCTGCAGCTTGGGGCAATCCAGCAAGGGCCGATCTTCCGTGTCCCGGATGGTCACGCCGACGACCGCCTCGCTCGGGGTGAGGCAGTCGAGGAAGGCATCGTGCCACGTGTCGCCGTCGCGCCATGCGTCGGCCGGCCGCAGACGAGGTGCCTCGACCAGAAGCTTCACTTCATCAAACCACTCATCGAAATCTTCCGTGAGCATGACCGACCCCTTCCGGCTTTCGGGTCGGACATACCCTTTGCCCGGGGCAGGCTCGTATGACGTGGGTCACAGGATTGCGCACTCAGTCTGGCGGCTCACCTCTCCCGTTTGCAGGAAAGTCGGTTCGCGAAGCGAATCCGGTGGGGGATGTCGCCGACCTTCACCCGCCTTGCTGCGCAGGGCGACCTCTCCCAAAGGGAGAGGTGGTGTCGGCGCCGGAAGTAATCAGGCTCTATCAGACCCGCTCGATCAGCGCCGCGATGCCCTGGCCCACGCCGATGCACATGGTCACCACGGCGCGTCTTTGGCCCCGCGATTCCAGCGCATTGACCGCGGTCAGCGCGAGCCGAGCGCCGGACATGCCCAAAGGATGGCCGAGCGCGATCGCGCCGCCCTGCGGATTGACCTGCTCGGCATCGTCCGGCAGGCCGAGGCCCCGCATCACAGCAAGCGCCTGCGCCGCGAAGGCCTCGTTCAGCTCGATCAGATCGATATCGGACAGCGACATGCCCAATCGTGCCAGTAACTTCTGCGTTGCCGGCAATGGTCCCATACCCATCACGCGCGGCTCCACGCCCGCAGTTGCCATTGCTACGACCCGGGCGCGTGGAGTCAGGCAGTGCTTCTTCGCCGCCGCCTCGGAAGCCAAAATCAGCGCCGCCGCGCCGTCATTGACGCCGGATGCGTTGCCCGCGGTGACGCTGCCGCCCTCCTTGCGGAACGGAGCCTTTAGCCGGGCGAGCGCTTCGAGCGTCGTGTCGCTGCGGGGGTGTTCGTCCTTTGCTACGACCGTCTCGCCTTTGCGTGTCTTGACCGTCACCGGCGTGATCTCGCGCTCGAAGAAGCCGCTGTCCTGCGCTGCCTTGGTGCGCATCTGCGAGCGATAGGCGAAGGCGTCCTGATCGGCACGCGCCACCTGATAATCCTGCGCCACGTTCTCGGCCGTCTCGGGCATGGAATCGACACCGTATTGCGCCTTGAGCAGCGGGTTGACGAAGCGCCAGCCGATCGTGGTGTCGAAAATCTCGGCTTGGCGCGAGAAGGCCTCGCTGGCCTTGCCCATCACGAAGGGCGCGCGGGTCATGCTCTCTACGCCGCCCGCCAGCACGAGTTCCGCATCGCCCGCGCGGATCGCCCGCGCCGCCGTGCCGATGGCATCGAGCCCGGAGCCGCACAGCCGGTTAATGGTCGAGGCCGGCACGCTCGCCGGCAGGCCCGCGAGCAGCGCGGCCATGCGCCCGACATTGCGGTTATCTTCTCCTGCCTGGTTCGCGCAGCCGAAATAGCAATCGTCCAGCGCCTCCCAATCGACCCCGGTGTTGCGCTCCTTCAGCACCCGGATCGGGTGCGCGGCAAGGTCATCGGTGCGAACGTCCTTGAGCGCGCCGCCGTAGCGGCCGATCGGGCTGCGAGTGAAATCGCAGATAAAGGCTTCGCTCACCTCGGTCCTCCGCTGAAGCGTTGGTTATGCAGCGGCGATCGCACCGTCCGGTTTCATGCCGCCATCTGCTCCGCCGTCGGCGCGTCGCCGGCAACCGTGGTGCGGCGCATGTCGCGCGGCACGGTCTCGTCGAAGCGGCGAACCCGGTGCATGGTCTGGCGATTGTCCCACATCACCACGTCCCATTGCCGCCACCATGCGCGTAAACGAATCGCGGCTGGGTCGCATGCTCGGCCAAGTCGCGGATCAGAGACAGCGATTCCGGCCGCAGCCAGCCGACGATCTTGCCGATATGCGAGGACAGGAACAGCGATTTACGTCCTGTCACGGGATGTGTTCGCACCAGCCGCTGACGCACCGGGCGGAACATCTCGCGCTCGTCATCGGTGAATTCCGAAAAGCCCAGCGTGCCGCGCGAATAGAGCAAGGAGTGCTCGCAGACCAGCTCTTCGATCTCGGCCTTGGTCCGCTCATCCAGCGCGTCATAGGCGGCGCGCATGTCGGCGAATTCGGTGTTGCCGCCTTCGGTGGCGGGCAGCCTGCAGGACAGGATGGAGTATTTCGCCGGGACCGCGCGGAACGAGCTGTCCGAATGCCAGAGCTGGTTGCCGAGATTGAACAGCCGCTTGCGGTCGTCGCGCGCCAGCGGCTGGCCGTCCTTGCCGAGATTGGACACGTCGGCCATGCCTTCCGACAGCCTATGCTCGCCCGCCTTCGTTATATTGCTTCCGCGTGCGATTTCGATCGGGCCGAAATTGCGAGCAAATTCCATCTGCTGTTCGTCGGTAATTACCTGGTCGTGAAAGACCAGCACGGCGTAGCGGTCCATCCCCGCGTCGATCGCCGCCGCCTCCTCACGCGTGAGCGAGCGGCTGAGGTCAACACCGGAGACCTCGCCCATGAACACCGGATGAATTTGGCGGATGCTTACAGTCATTAACGAGCGTTCCTTCACAACGTGTCCGCTGGCGCGGTGGTCGCAAATGACTTTCCGTTGCAGCCAGCGTCGATTGCAATGTCAATGCACACCATATACCGACCGGTAGGATACAGCCACCCCGGCGCCGCGCGGGTCACCCTTGCGCGGCGGGGTCGGCCAGGAAGCGGTCCCGCCAGCCGGCAAGGCTGTTGCGCCGAAGCACGTCAAGCATATCGGCGTGCCGCGCCCGCCGCTCCTCGATGCGCATGCCGAGCGCCCGGCCTAGCGCGTCGGCCGTCGCCTGCTCGTCATACGGGTTGACAATCAGTGCCGCGTCCAGCTCACACGCCGCGCCACCGAACTGCGAGAGCACCAGCACGCCCGGGTCTTCGGGATCCTGCGCGGCGACGTATTCCTTGGCGACAAGGTTCATTCCGTCACGCAGCGGCGTTACCAGCCCGACCTGTGCCTCGGCGTACAGCGCCATCAGCCCGTTGCGGGCGAAGCTGCGGTTCAGATAGACCAGCGGCACCCAATCCAGATCGGCGAAGCGGCCGTTGATCCGCCCGGCCTCGGCCTCCAGTTCGCACCTGATCTCGCGGTAGGTCTGGATATCGCCGCGTGAGGCCGGCGCGATCTGCAGGAACACAATCCGGCCGTGACTTTCGGGTGCTTCGGACAGGAACCGTTCGATCGCGGCAAAACGCCGCCGAAGGCCTTTGGAATAATCGAGACGATCGACGCTGAGGACCAGCTTGCGGGAGCCGATCCCGGCGCGCAGGCGCGCCGCACCGCGGCGATTGGCCGGATGCTCCGACTCGGCGCGGGCAGCGGTAACATCGACGCTGATCGGATAGACCCCGGTCCGAAACACCCGCCCGAACACGCCCAGCCGGCCTTCCGGCAGCGCTGTACCCCCGCATGGCGCAGCACGTAATCGGCGAAGGCGGTCCGGTCTGTTTCGGTCTGAAACCCCAGCAGGTCGAATGCGCCCATGGCACGCGCCAACTCGGCATGCGCCGGCACGGTCATCAGCACGCCCGGCTCGGGGAAGGGCGTGTGCAAGAATAGCCCCATGCGGTTGGCGCAGCCCGCGTCGCGCAGCACTTCGGCGAGCCACAGAAGGTGGTAGTCGTGCGCCCAGATCAGGTCGTCGGGCCGCAGCAGCCGGGCGAGGGATCGGGCGAACAGCGCGTTGACCCGCCGGTAGCCGACAAATTCGTTGCGATCGAAGCGAATAAGACCCGCCTGATAGTGCAGCGCCGGCCAAAGCGCGCCATTGGCGAAGCCGCGGTAGAATTCATCGTAGTCGCGCCGCGAGAGGTCGATAGTGAAGACGCTGATGCGCCCAGCTTCCGGCCACGCTGCGCGAACGGCTCGGCATCTGCGGCGATTTCGCCGCTCCAGCCGAACCACAACCCACCTTGGGATTTGAGTGCGTCCAGCACGCCGATCGCGAGCCCGCCGGCTGGCGCCGGCTCCCCCTCCGTGATCGGCGCCACGCGGTTCGAGACGACGATCAGACGGCCCAAGCGCGCATGCCCTTCGGGGCTTCGGTCGTTCAGGCCGCGAGCGGCAGCGGCTCCATATGTTGCTGGAGTAGCAGCTCGCGATAGGGGCCGCTACGCGCTGCCAGCGCGCCGGGCGAGCCGTCGTCGATGATGCGCCCGCGATCCATGACGATGATGCGGTCGAAGCTCTGCAATGTGGACAGGCGGTGCGCGATGGCGATCACCGTCCGGCCCTGCATCAGCCTGTCGAGTGCCTCCTGGATGGCTCGCTCGCTTTCGCTGTCGAGCGCGCTGGTCGCCTCGTCCAGCAACAGGATCGGCGCGTCCTTGAGCAGCGCGCGGGCGATGGCGAGGCGCTGCCGCTGCCCGCCGGAGAGCTTCACGCCTCGATCGCCCACGATCGTCTCGAAACCCTCGGGCAACGCTTCGATGAAGTCGCGGCAGCGCGCCATCTCGGCGGCCGCCAGGATGTCAGCCTCGGAAGCGTCTTGCCTCGCGTAGCGGAGATTCTCCAGCACGGTGCGGTGGAACAGGCTGATATCCTGTGGCACCACGGCGATGACGCGGCGCAGGCTTTCCTGCGTCACGTCCCTTATATCTTGGCCATCAACCAGAATTCGCCCGCCAGCGACGTCATAGAAGCGTTGCAGCAGGGCTAGCACGGTGGATTTTCCGGCGCCGGAACTGCCGACCAAACCCACGCGGTCGCCCGGTTGGATCGCCAAATCGAACCCGCGCAGCACGGGACTGCGGCCCGGGTAGGCGAAGCGCACCTGTTCGAAACGGACCCGGCCCGAGCCGACCAGGAGCGGCCGCGCACCGACCCGGTCGGGCAATTCGTGCGGCGCCAGCAAGGCGCCGATCGCCTCCTCCAGCCGGGCCACATGCTGCGTCAGGTTCACCAGCGCCACGGCTAGATCGCGCGTGCAATTCAGGATGGTCATGGCCAGGGCGGTCAGGAGCGCGATGTCGCCGACCGTTGCTCGCCCGTGCTCCCAAAGCGTGATTCCGAATGCAACGACACCGGCAGTGAGCAGCGCCGTCAGCACGGCGTGCAGCAGCCGCAGCCTTTCGAGATACAGCAGGCTGCCGCGCCGAGCCGCCATTTCCGCGCCGATCGCGCGCCCCATCCGACGCTGTTCACCGAACGTGGCGCCGAAGGCGCGCACGACGCCCATATTGCCGATCACATCAACCAGCTCGCCATCAACGGCGGCGGCCTTGCCGGCATAGGCGCGGTGCAGCGGCGTCCCGCGACGCGCCAAATGGTAGATCAGGGCGCCAAGTCCTGCTGCGAGCAGCACCAATGTCAGGGCCAGCGGAGGGTTGACCCCGCCGATATAGAAGATGGCGCAAACCACCGCGGCACAGGGCGGCAGCACGTTCCAGGAGCCAGTGTTTTCCACCGTGAACGCCGCCTCGGCGGTGGCGCTGATCCGCCCGCCGAGCGCGCCCGGCAGCCGCTCGGCGAACCAGCTCGGCGAGTGGCCGCTGACATGCGCGAATAGATCCCGCCTGATGTCTCCTGTCACTGAAACGAAACAATGTGCCGCGACCCAGCCGCCAACGCGCCAGAGCAGGTTATCGGCGGCGATGAAGGCGCAGAGCAGCAGGAAAGCCCCCCAGACCGAACGCCCGGAAGCGGCGGCGGCATGCGGGCCGGAAGCGACGATATCGATCAGATGCTTGAGGCCGTACTGCGTGGATACGCTGCAGACTACCGCGCCGACCACCGCGCCCAACACAACGGCGTGACCCGGCAGGTGCCGACGGACGTAGTGCAACAGGAAGCCGATCGGATGACCGCGCAAGCGGGTGAGAGCCTCAGGGTTCAACGCATTGGTTCCGTTTCTGCCCATCAGGGGCGGCTCCTTCCGTCCAATGCTCTGCGCCGTGCCTTTGATCCGCCGCAAATGTGACCGGATTCCCGCCACATTCGATTTCTATACCTCACAATTGATACAGGGGCATCCGGCTCAAAGTCAAGCTCCAGTAAAAACAGGCGCTATACTTATTCAGCCCTGAAAAAGAGGGACCTATTACTATGCGTATTGCTCAGATCGCACCGCTGTTCGAGGCAGTTCCGCCTAAACTGTACGGCGGGACGGAGCGGGTGGTCTATTCGCTCACCGAGGAACTCGTGGCGCAGGGTCACGACGTGACATTGTTCGCCAGCGGCAATTCGACCACCTCGGCCAGGCTCGCGCCGATGCGCGAGCAGGCGATCCGGCTCGATCCATCCGTGCGCGACTGGATCGCCTATTACATGCGAATGATGGAACTGGTGCGTCGTCGTGCGCATGAGTTCGACGTGATCCATTTCCACACGGACTATTTCCCGCTATCGCTGTTCACGCGACAGCACACACCATTCGTTACGACACTGCATGGCCGGCTCGACCTTTCGGAGTTCAAGGAAATCTATGAAACCTTTCCCGACGCGCCGTTCGTGTCGATTTCGGACCACCAGCGCCGCCCGATACCGGATCTGAACTGGGTGCGCACCGTGCAGCACGGCATCCCCGAGCGATTGCTGAGGCCGCTGCCGGCAGCGCAGCGCTACTTCGCCTTTCTCGGCCGCGTCGCGCCCGAAAAAGGCGTGGACAAAGCGATCCGCATAGCCGGTTCCGCCGGCGTGAACCTGCGCATCGCCGCCAAGGTGGACAACGCCGACAAGGCTTATTGGGACAATGAGATCAGGCCGCTGATCGACCGCAGCCCACATGTCGAGTTCATCGGCGAAATCAACGATGCGGAAAAACCTGAGTTCTTGTCTGGCGCGCATGCGTTGCTCTTTCCGATCGACTGGCCGGAGCCGTTCGGGCTGGTGATGATCGAGGCGATGGCCTGCGGCACGCCCGTGATCGCCCTCAATCGGGGCTCGGTGCCCGAGGTGATCGACCACGGACTGACCGGCTTCATCGTGCCCGATGAGGCGGCGGCTATATCGGCGGTCGGCAATATCGACAAGCTGGATCGCCGGCTGGTACGCCAGCAGTTCGAGCGGCGCTTCACCGCAAGGCGGATGGCGCTCGACTACGTATCGATATACGAGGAGCTCTGCCGGGAGCGCCTGCCCCTGCTGCGTGCTGCCGGCGACTGACACGCAAGCAAACTAGTTTATTGTAGGGCCGGGCAAGTGATGCGCCCGGCCCTTTTCGCGTGTGACCGAACGATGCGACCATTCGCCTCCCGGACTTCCCGGCCGGTTTGCACTGAATGTGCTGAATTTCTTCACCGCGGGAATGGAGACCGGCTTCGGCCCGTTTCTCTCGGTTTATCTGACGCTACTTGGCTGGGATCAGGGAAGGGTCGGCTTCGCCCTCAGCATCGGGACCGTGGCCGGGCTGCTCGCCCAACTCCCCGCAGGGGCACTAGTAGATGCGGTTCACGCCAAGCGATTGGCCGCAATGGGGGCGCTGGCCTTGACGGCGCTGAGCGCCGCAATTCTCGGGGTCTGGCCGGCCGCGCTGTTTGTCTGGTCCGCACAGGCACTGCACGCCGTCGCGGGCACGGTGCTGACGCCGGCAATCGCGGCGATCACGCTGCGGCTCTGTGGCCATGTCGCGTTCGGCGCGAGTCTGGGCGGCAATGCGCGCTGGGCATCGCTCGGCAATGCCGGGGCCGCCGCGTTCCTCGGGCTTGTGGCGACGCGCATGGGCGAGCGCTCCGTGTTTCTGTTCGCCGCCGCTCTCGCGCTGCCGGCGTTGGCCGCCCTGGCCATGCTGCCGCCGGGGCATCCGGATGTGACGGAGGCTGATCACCCCGCGCTGTTGCATCCAGCTCAGCGGCGCTGCGGCCCACACCGGCCGTGGCACATTTTCTTCGAGCTGCACCTGCACAGTTTTGCTGTCTGTATCCTGCTGTTCTATGTCGCAAACGCGGCGCTGCTGCCGCTCGCGCTAAATACGCTAGCGAAACGGGCTGATTCCGGGCTGATCGTGTCTGCGGCAATAATGGTCCCACAGGCGATCGTAGCGGTACTTGCGCCTTGGGCGGGGCGCGCTGCCGAGCGCTGGGGCCGGCGGCCGCTATTGCTGGCTGCGTTTGCGGCTCTGCCGCTGCGCGCGTTGTTGTTCGCGCTGCTACCCGGTGCGGTTCACCTGATCGGTATCGAAATACTGGACGGCATCAGCGCCTGCGTGCTGGGCATCATGATTCCGTTGATCGCCGCCGACCTTACGCGCCGGACGGGCTATCTGAATCTCGCCATTGCGTCGTTCGGCCTTGCCGCCGGGCTTGGAGCAACCATCAGCACGACGTTCGCGGGCTGGATCGCGGATACGGCCGGGCCACGTGGCGCGTTTCTTGCCCTGGCCGTGATCGGCACGGCGGCACTGGCTTTGCTCCGGCTGATTGCGCCGGAAACCCGACCGGGCGAGCCGACGACGGCGCCCCGGCGTGACGTAGCCGGGCCACGCGCCTGACTTGCCATCCGGGTAGCTGCGCGACGATCGAGGCGGTAGTCAAAACAGGACGCCGGTCTCAATCAGGCCGCGAACCTGGTTCGTGGCGTTGAGGCTTGAGCCCAGCGCAAACCCGGCCGTGGTGTCGAACGCCTTAACAAAGGAAAATTCACCGCGCGCGAAGAAGCGGTTGTACTGGAAGGTTGGTGTCAACGTCAGGGACAAAGCCTTGCTTCCCGGCCCAAAGAGCAAGTTCGGTGTTCCGTCCGACAGGCTTCCCGTAGAGGCGATGTATTCCACTCGTCCGGCGAGGCTCCACTTCGGGCTGAAGGCGTAATTGGCGAGTACCGCCCCGCCGAACGTCTCGACATTATTATCGATCCCGATCGTCGGATCCTTGCCGACATAAGTCACTTGAAAGTAGGGCGTGATCGTCCACGGCCCGTCGGTATGCGTGTAGATGATGTTGTAGATCGAACCGTTGTTCTGCGCGAGAGGAGTTGCGAGGTTCGAGTAGGCGGTTGTGCCGGCATTGCCGCCGGCGGCAAACGTCAGCGAATTGGCGCTGTTGATGGTCCATACCGCCGACCCCGAAACCCAGTTGAACCGGTCCGAGTAGAACCCGTCGTTAAATGACAGCGAGAAGGCCACCGGTCCCGCGGTGTAGTTCGCCTGCACCCCGCGGCTGACCGCAGGCTCTTGATTCCACAACAATCCGCGTTCGATGTTCATGTTTTCGAACGTGAACGTGTATTCGGCACCGATCAGGGTCGGCAGCTTGCCGGCTTCGATCGAGAAGTTGCCGGTGGGAGCGATTTTGACGAAAGCCTCCGGCACGGCGCCGAAAAAGTCCTTCATCGCATTACCGGAGGAGGCGGAGATGTATTGGGTGCCCAGCGCCGGCAGGGAATAAGCGCCGACTTGGATATAGTATTGTACAAGCCCATCGATCTTTTGCAGAATGAGCTGGCCATTGCTGATGTCAAAGTGGCCATTCTGATCACCGGGCACCGGGTTATTCTGCACCAAACCAAGGCCGGTGAGGACGCCGCTGATATAAGTCTTCCCGGCCGGGCCGAGATCGATGCTGAACGGAGTGGGGTTGAATGCCAGTGGTCCGGTCATCCCCGGAGCCGGCAATGTCACCGTGGCCGCAGCAGGCGGGGTAGTCGGTGCGGCGGCAGTTGTCGGTGCGCCGCTCGGTGGGGTGGGGGTTCCGGTCGCCTGTGGGGCTGATGGCGCGGGGGATGTCGGGGCCGATCCTGTGCTCTGTCCGAATGCGGGTGCGCCGGCGAGTGCGGCAAGTGCGATCGTCGACGCAGCAGGTCTGCCGAGCATTTGTCTTATTTTCGTGAATCGGTGTCCGCGACGACCTGTTTGGACCCGTTGACGAGCCCCGATAGCGGCCGATTCCAGGCTTGGAATGTTGCTCATACGGGTCGTGTCGCAAGTGACGTGCCAGGCTCTGTTTTGCGGTGCAGCAAAGCCTTGGCTCAGGGCACGCGCGCGTCTGAGCACGATCAGATGCACAAATGCACACTAATAAGGCATACTTTGCCGATCGCTGGTGCGTATTGCTGAATTCCCAAGCGTCCGGACGATTGATCGCCGCCAATCCGTGCGCGTCAGACCAGCTATTGCCCATTCAGATAGATGTTGCGTTCAAGCTGCAGCAGCCTTGCAGGCGGTGAATTTACGCAGGCCTGATGGCGGCGACAAAGCGCCACGGTGTTTCGTTGCTTCGCGGGTCACTTTCGTGTGACGCAATCCAGAAATGTTAAGCAAGTTCTGTGATCGGCATTAGCATTTTGCGAGATCATCCGAAACGCCCGGGGCGGAAACGCAATGCAAAGGCTCGCAAGACGCGCACCAGCGCGCGTCATTTCCTGTTCGCGCTGGCTCTGCTCACCGGCTCCTGTGCCGTGCTGCCCGCCTCCCGGCCCGTTCGCGATGAGGCGATGCTGTCCGGGCGAACCTCGAATCGTTTCCGGCCGCCGATGAGGACTATTTCCGAGGAATGGACGGCGGAGTTCCGCTGACCGGCGACGAGATCAAAGGACGCAATACCTGGCTGGTCTGGACCGGAGGCGACGACCGGTTCTGGGACAAAGTCACGGGCTACTCGTTCGGAAATTTCGATCTTCTGAAGACCCTCTCGTCCTATCCGGGACTGAAATTCAGTCGCGACAACCGCTGGAACTATCTCGGGCTCGTCAACGAGCCTTGCTTCGACAAGCCGACCGGACCAAATCCCAGCCGATACGGCTTGTGGCTTGATGTTCGGCGCAGCGACTGCGCGCCCGATCCGTTCGAAAACGAGACAAAAATATCCGGGTGTCGCTATAGGCGCGCGCGGGAAAGAACGGACTGCCGGTTGGCTCGGCGTACGGTTATGCGACAGGCGTGATCGGGCTGCGCCTGTTTCCCAATCCCGATTTCGATGCCCGGGCTGCCCGCAGATGGGATCCGGTCCGCTATTACACGGATCCCGGCTATTACAATTCCAAGGACCTTGTGCGGCCCTATCGCGTCGGCATGTCCTGCGCGTTTTGCCATGTCGGGCCGAACCCCGACAAACCTCCGGCCGATCCCGAACATCCGCGGTGGGAGAACCTGAGTTCGCTGGTTGGCGCCCAGTATTTCTGGGTGGACCGGATCTTTTCCTGGAGTGCGGATCCCTCCAACTTCTTTTTTCAGCTATTGCATACCGCGCGCCCCGGCTCGCTCGATACATCGCTGGTCGCGACCGACTACATCAACAATCCCCGCACCATGAACGCGGTCTACAATGTGGGGCCGCGGCTGCTGGCGGCGCTGCGCTGGGGCAAGGAGGAACTGGCCGGGGGCGCGCTCAACAATCGGCAGTTCAACGATTACGTCAGCTCCGGATGGCTGACGCGGTTGTTTCAGCCGCCCAATACCGTCTGGACGCCGCACGTTCTCAAGGACGGCTCCGATTCCGTTGGCGTGCTCGGGGCACTGAACCGTGTCTATGTGAACATCGGCTTGTTCAGCGAAGAGTGGGTGCGGCACTTCACGCCGATCATCGGGGGCAAACCCCAGAGCCCCATTACGATCGCCGATCTTCGCGCCAACTCGGCCTACTGGCGGGCGACGGAGGCGCAGACGCCGGACATGGCCCTGTTCCTCGTCAAGGCCTCTTATCCGCATAAGCTGCGCGACGCGCCCGGCGGGCCAGCGTATCTAAGCGACACTGCGGCGACGCTGCGGCGCGGCAAGATCGTCTTCGCCGAGAACTGCGCCCGCTGTCACTCCAGCAAGGCCCCGGAGGCGCCGACCGGCGCTGATCCGGGCGCCTGCATCGGCCCCGACTATCTCGCCTGCTTCGCCAGATACTGGGATTGGACCCAGACCGAGACTTTCAAGCAGCAGATGCGACAAATCGTGCTGGCCGATGACTTCCTCGACGGAAACTATCTATCGAATGACATGCGCATCCCGGTCACGCTGCTGCAAACGAATGCGTGCAGTCCGCTGGCGACCAATTCGATCGCGCGACAAGATCTGGGACAATTTCTCCTCCGAGAGCTATAAAGCAGCTTCCTTCGGTCGGCAACATCACCGTCTATGATCCGTTCACCGGCAATGCGCGGCAGTTCACCATGCCGGCCGGCGGCGTCGGCTATACACGAGTGCCGAGCCTGATCAGCCTTTGGTCGACTTCGCCCTTCCTGTTGAACAACAGCGTCGGCACCTTCAATCCAGATCCGTCCGTCGCGGCGCGCATGGCTTCGTTCGATGATTCGATCGCGCAAATGCTGTGGCCGGAGCGGCGGCAGCGTGATGCCCTGCTGGGCGACAAGGTCCCGGGCGTGATCGATCGCACGACGGCGACCAGCTATCTCCGTATCCCGGCCGGTTACTTGCCCGATTTCGTTCGCAGGTCGGAGGCGATCGCCCGGCTTATCGTTCCCTCGCTGTTCGATGGCCAGGGAGGCTTGCAGATCGGGCCAATTCCCGCGGGAACGCCGGTTGATCTGCTCGCCAATCTGCAGCTTGTAGCTGAAACGGATGACCCGGCGCAGCGCGCCGCGCACGATGCCAAGATCGTTGATGTTGCTGTTGCGCGCCATTCGCGACCTGAAGACGCTTCCGGCCAATGCAACCGATGCGCAGGCGCGGCAAGTCTTTGCCAATTTGGCCCAGCCGCTGTTTGAGTTGAGCAAATGCCCGGACTACGTCGTCAATCGCGGGCACTATTTCGGCACGCAACTGCCCGATACCGACAAACGCGCGCTGATAGCCTTTCTGAAGACGTTCTAAGGAAGCGAGGCGCAGGTGACAGCTTCGACACGCAGGCCGGGCAGCGCACGCCTGTCCCGCCGCGGTTTCGCCACCGCTGCGGCCGGATTCGCGGCCGCGCTGGGCGGGTGTGCCGATCGCCGCCCCTCCCCCGAGGATCTGCCGACCGGCATCCCGGTCTCCGCTGCCGCGCCGGTGGAGTATGTGGTGATCGGATCCGGCGCGGGCGGTGCGCCGCTTGCGGCCAACCTTGCCCGGGCCGGGCATAAAGTGGTGCTGATCGAGGCCGGCGGGGACGACGACGGCCCGGACTATGAAATCCCCGCGTTCCACCCGCTGGCGACCGAGAATCCCGCGCTATCCTGGGCCTATTACGTCCGTCACTATACCAATCAGCGCCAGCAGGAACGCGACCGCAAATTTGTCGCCGCGAGGAACGGCATTTTTTATCCGCGTGCCGGCACGCTTGGAGGTTGTACCGCGCATCACGCGATGATCACCATTACCGCCGATGCCGCCGACTGGGACGGCATTGCAGCGCTCACCGGCGATGCATCCTGGCGCAGCGATAACATGCGCAGCTATTTCCAGCGTCTGGAGCGCTGCCGCTATCGCGGCGTTCCGCGCGACCCAACCATCGATCCGAGCCGGCACGGCTATCAGGGCTGGCTGACAACGCAGATCAACAATCCCCTATTGCTTGCGCGCGATGGGCAACTCCGGGAGGTCGTATTCGGCGCTATCGGTGTCGCCGGGCTGCCCGCACTGTTCGGTCCGTTGCTGTCCGCCGGGCTGGACCCGAATGATTGGCGCGCCGAGCGTGCCGGACGCTCCGGCATCTATAATATTCCGGTGTCCGTCCGTGGCGTACGTCGCGCAGGGCCGCGCGAATACCTGCTGGCGACCGCACGGGCTCTGCCCAACAATCTCCTGATCAGGACAAACGCGCTCGTTACGCGCATTCTGTTCGAGGGTACGCGAGCCGTCGGCGTCGAGTATCTCGACGGGGCGCATCTCTATCGCGCGGACCCCGGAGCGCCGCAATCCGGTCCGGAAACCGCACCGCGCCGGCAAGTGCGGGTGACGCGCGAAGTAATTTTGGCAGCCGGTGCCTTCAACAGCCCCCAGATCCTGAAATTGTCCGGCATCGGCCCAAGCGACGAGCTCGACTCGCTTCGGGATTCCGGTTATCGCCGATCGCCCGGAGTGGGACGAAATCTCCAGGACAGGTACGAAATGGCTGTTGTCACACGGATGCGAACGGATTTTCCGCTGCTGCGGGCGTGCCGCTTTCAGCCGCCCGGCGCCGGCGAACCGGTCGATCCATGCTACGCCGAATGGCTGAACGGCAGCGGTCCCTATGCGACCAACGGAACGGTGCTCGGCGTCATCCGCCGATCCGTCCCGGAGCGGCAGGCTTCCGATCTGTTCATCTTCGGCGTGCCAGGATATTTCCGCGGCTATTTCCCCGGGTATTCGCAGGCGATCCGGGACAAGGACTTTTTCACCTGGGCAATCCTGAAGGCGCACACCAGCAATACCGCTGGCACAGTGATGCTGCGCTCCGCCGACCCGCGAGACACGCCCGACATCAACTTCCGCTATTTTGCCGAGGGAAACGATTCGCAAGGGGATGATCTCGCCTCGGTGGTCGCCGGGGTCGAGTTTGCGCGGCGGATGAACGGACCGCTGCACGGGTTGGGTGGTCCTGCCGCCGAGGAGGTCGTCCCCGGACCGTCGATCAGCTCAACCGCCGACATCGCCCGGTTCGTGGCTGACGAGGCGTGGGGTCATCATGCGTCCTGTTCCAACAAGATGGGGCCTGCGAGCGATCCGCTTGCTGTTGTTGACAGCCGGTTTCGCGTGTACGGGACCCAAGGCCTGCGGATCGTGGACGCGTCGGTTTTCCCGCTCATCCCGGGGTTCTTTATCGTCACGCCCATTTATGTAATAAGCGAGAAAGCGAGCGATGTAATCCTCACGGATGCCGCAGCGCCGGCCTGAGGCTCGGGTCGACAATCTCAAACGCGCAATTCGGGGATGATCCACAGCGGCTGCTCGCCGCGTTCGACGCGATGGACGTTGTCGAACGCATTGCGGAACCGGGTGTACTGATTCTCCCAAGTCGGTCCGGCGAAATGCGGCGTCAGTACCACGTTGTCGAGCGCGAACAGTCTGTTGTCGGCGGCCGGCGGCTCCTGCTCGAAGACATCAAGCCCGGCGCCCGCAATGGCGCCCCTTGACAGCGCCTCGTACAACGCTGGTTCGTCCACTACGGGCCCGCGGCAGGTGTTGATCAGATAGGCGCCGGGCTGCATCAGCGCGAGTTCAGCCGCGCCGATCATGTGCCGCGTTTGCGGCGTCAATGGCACGTGCAGCGACACGATATCGGAGGTATGCAGCAGCTCGTTCAGTAGCCGGAAGCGGACGCCCAGTGCATCCGCCTGGTCTTCCGTAAGCCGTACCGTGATTCATAATATTGCACCTCAAACCGAACGCGCGCGCGAGCCGCGCGACCTTCTTGCCGATCGTGCCCAGGCCGATGACGCCGAGCCTGCGGCCGTACAGTTCGTAAAGCCGCACATCGGCGATGTTGTTGCCGCGCCACCGTCCCGATACCACCATATCATGCTGCCAGGTGAGCCGGCGACAGACCGCCAGCATCAGCATCATGGCATGTTCGGCGACCGCTACGGCGTTGGCGCCGCCATTGTTGCAGACCGGGACGCCGGCCCGGCGCGCCGCGTCAATGTCCACCCGGTCGTAGCCGGCGCTGAGAAGCTGCACAAGCTTCAGCCGTGGCGCCGCTTTGTAAAAAGCGTCATCCATCCGGACCTCGCCAAGTCCCACGAGGTAGGCGCACTGTTGGAGCGCCGCGTTAAGCTCCGAGCCATGCGGGTGGACGGTGACAATCTCGAATCCGGACGGGGCCAATTCGCGCATCACCTCCATCGAATTGAGCGGGTTGTCCACGACCACGACCTTGGACGGCATGGCAATTCCTCCCTGATGCGAGTGTGAGCATATGGCGGGCCAGGCGTGCCGCCCGACATTGTTGCGCCGGGCGGTTCGGTCCACCATGTCGGCGCGCGAGGGGAGCGATGCAGGATGACCTACTATCATCGGGTGCTGCAGCCTGACGAGACCGTGAAGGCAATCGCGCGACTGCACTGGCTGATCTTCTGGCCCGCCGCGCTGTGGATCGCGGTTGCCATCGCCATTGCCGTTGTAGGTCAGTGGGTCGCCCAGGAACAGCCGCAGCGCAATTATTGCTTTTACGCCGCCGCCGCGATCGGGGCGATCGGGATCCTGACATTCCTGGGCGAGTATTTGCGCCGCCAAGGCACCGAGATTGTCGTCACCGACCGGCGCGTAATTTACAAGCGGGGGCTGCTGTCGCGCTACACCGCCGAGATGAATGTGAGCAAGATCGAGACGGTTGATGTCGAGCAGAGCCTGGCCGGGCGTTTGCTTGGTTACGGCACGGTCGTGATCCGAGGCGTCGGCGCCGGCATCGAGCCGCTGCGCCAGGTCGGCGAACCGCTGGCCCTGCGCAACGCCATTCTGGCGGGTTAGGGGCTACCTGTTGTCAGCTGTTCGCGTAAGACTACTCCGCCGCGTGCAGGATGGGAGCATCTTCGGTTGCGGGATTGGCTGATGTGCGGCAAAGCTCACGAGTTCGGTGGTGCTGCGGGCCGCCATGACCGACCCGAACATTGAGGCGTGCTGTTTGCAGAACAGCGTGCCTTCGGAAATCCCCGCCTGAGACTGGGCATTCGCCAAGGTCGTTATGTAATCATCGTGTTGCTGGCGCGCGTGCCGACCGTAGCTGCGGGCGAACCAGGCGTTCAGCGCCCGCTCCTCCCGTTGCAGGTCGGGCCGAAAATGCTGCACGAAAGTGTTGTATTGGTCGCGCATGTCACAGGCCAGTGCGACGACCATCAACTCGCTCTTGAGCCCGGCAATGTCGAAGGCCCCGCGATCCACCGCCGTGGCACAATGCTCCGCGCCGGCGACCTGGCCGGACAGCAGGCTGGCGGCGATCACGGCGGACATGGCCAAGCGCATGAGACTCTCCTGTGGATCGACGGACCGGGGCGAAGGCAGGGCGGGCTTCTGCTAACACGTGAAATAAGCCGGGCATCCCCCGAGAATGCAAGACCAAATCACGTACGCGACCCCAATTGTCCAAATTTCCGGGGCGTCTGTCCAGTCACCCCGGCGCGCGCTTCCTCGCCAAGCGACGGCCGCTACAACTGGCGGATGTGGGGCCGAATCGATCGGGCGGGTCGCGCGCCGGCCGGACTTGACACCAGGCGGGCCTTAACTCCTTATTTACCTATCGGCGTTACAAGTCCAGGTAGCAGGATCGCGAGTGGCAGGCCGCTCCCGGTCCGCAGGAGCCACGGGGACGACGGGACCGATGGGCGAAACCGAGATGCTTGTCAGGGCTACCGAATTGCGGAACGCTGCGGCGACCGCGACCGATCCGTACCTGGCACGAACACTGAGAACCTTGGCCGCCGACTTCGAACAGGAAGCACGTTCGTGCATGGTGATTGCACGGCCAATGGTGGAACCGGTTCCGGCCTGATTTCCTGCCCCGGTGCGGTCTTCTAAGGTCGCGCCCAGCAAGCCGCTCCCTCAGCCCGGACGCGCGCTCCGGGCGTTGGTGATTGCAGGGATTCGACGCCGGGCGGCGCATTCGGGACCTGCGCCATCACCGGCATGAGTTCGGGCGGACAGCGTACGCGCGTTGCCGGAGCAGGCACTGCGCCGATCTGCTCGGACCCGCGAGCCGGCCCGCTCGCGTAAGTCATCACGCACTCGGGACGTGGTCCGCCGGCGAGGAAGTAAATGTAGCAGCTGGAGGGCGGGGCGCAGGTTGTCTCTCCGAGCGACAGCACGGTCGCTAGCAAACAGACAGAGAGCATTGCCAGCCTGGGGGGCATGTCAGCGGTCATGAGCGCACCCGGCGCTTGTGATGGCATTTGGAGGCGACGAGCGGATAGTAGGACAGGTGCAGCCGCGCCAGTAACCCGGGTCAGCTTCGCGGGCATCAACACTGCCTAGATAAACGGCAGATACCTGAAGCTGAAGAATATCATATTGACGTTGGTGGATGGCCCGCTGTTGAGGCCGGGCGGGGCGAGGCCAGAGAATACGCTACGTTGTGTGAACGAATATTGTAATCCCACTTCCGCCGTTCCGAAGTCGCCGTGCAGGAACCGCCACCATGCGCCGGTCGTGAGCTGCCAGATTCCCGAGGTGTTGGCGACGCAGGCAAGCGGGCTCAGTTCAATTTCGCATCCGGCATTCGGATAGAAGGGGCTGCCGTACCCGAACGGCTTGCCTCCCGAGACAAAGGACCGCCTGCCGGTGATCTGCTCGGTGCCGAGGTAGCTATACAGGTCCCAGGCCGGCGCGGGATGCCCAACCAGCCCGATCAATGCTTCAACTTCCGGCAAGGGCTCCGGCGCACCGTTCGAGTTGATCGTCACATCCGGCAACTGGGCCGAGCCATAGCGGCCGATGCCCGAACCCCCCAGCCCGCTGAGCTGGAAATCAAGCTTGCCGCGTACGATCGGCAAGATCGCGCCGCCGCCGACGCCGCCGGCGAACGCGGTGTTGTTGTTCCCGCTGCCGACCGTGGACACCCGGTCGTGCGGGAACCGCGCCAGCCCATAAAGCTCGTAATGCCCATAGCCGGGGTCAGCCGCGACCTTCAGGATGACATCGGGCGCGATGTCGTCACTGTAATTGAACGTGCCGTTCAGCAGCGAGCCGCCGGGGTTTGTCGAATTCACGGTTCCCGGTACCCCGGTTCCGTTCGGCCCGATAAAGTAGTTCACTTCCGGCAATTCGACCGAGGCACCCAGCCAGAATTTGTGATCGTTAAAATCCTTCACGAAGCGGAGCTGCCAATTCCGTGTCCAGTTGAAGCCAACGACGTATTGCGCGTCGATGGTCAGCGGGATGTCTTCCTGCCGCGGGGTGATGCCGATCTTGTTCAGCGTGGCCAAGCTCCATGCCTGACCGCCCAGGAAATGAAACCCGTACTCCGTGTTGTCGTACGTTCCATAAGCCTGCCGGAGCCGCAACGTATAGCTGTCGCTCTCGGCCGAGTTCGAGGTGGTCCCCGAGCTCAGGAAGTCGGTCTCGTAATAGGCCGCGACGTTGCTGACGGGGCTGGGCTGGCCCTGCACCAATAGCGAGAGGCGGCTCTGACGCGCGCTGCCGCGGAACTCGCCCTCGTGGTAGAGCTGACTCTGCGGGAAGGGGATCGCGGTGTTGAAGTTGGAACCGATATCAGCGACCTGATTGCGTGTGCGATAGACGCCTTCGGCCGCCACAAACCCGCCCAGAGTGACGGTTACACCGCCGATCCGTATGGTGCCGGGCGGTAAAGGCGGACCGGACGGCGGCACCGCGCCCGGCGGTGGCACGGTCCCGGGCAGGGGTACGCGTACCGCGGCTTCGGCCTGCATCGCCGCCTCCTGGCTGGCCTGCGCCTGAGCCTGTGCCTGCGCTGCCTGTTCCCGTGCCTGCGTCGCGGTCGCCTGGGCCGCTCGCACTTGCCGCTCGCGGGCGGTCAATTCCCTTTTCACGCGCGTCAATTCGTCCTGCAACTGCTTGATCTGCTGCTCTATGCTCTGAATGCGCTGGTCGGCGTTTTGCGCGCGCGCGGGATGATTAAGGACGGCGCCGCCCAGCATCGTCGCGGAGAGTAGGGCCAATCGCAGAAGCGATGATTTGTGCACGCGCCCCCCTTCAGCGTCATGCCCGCATGTCGATCTCAGCTGTCGATCGAAATTTTATGGATTGCGCCACCCGTGTCTGTTTCCGTTCGAAGACAATTCCCGACCTCGCGGGCGCCGCTGGGGAGAGTTGCGCAAATGCCACAGGGTCGCTCCTCGGTCCGGTACCTCGTGGTGGGTTGTGTTCGCGCGTTCGGGGTTGCGAAGCCGCGGGCTGGGTATCCGGCGGCACGCTTCCTATCGACAGACAGGCCGGGATCGCTTTAAGCAGCGCTGTTCGTGATCCCCTGGACCCGCTTACGATGAAACGGCTGTGGGTAATCTTTGCGCTCCAACTCTGCACGCTCGGGCCTCTGGCTGGCTGCTCCGACGGAACACCGAACGTCAGGCCGCCGCCGGGCCTGGCCGGCTATTACGGCCCGGAGACGGCACCGAAGAGCGGCACGGTTCTTGGCGACCAAGGGCTGCTCGTAGGCGTTGGTCGCGGCACGTCTCGCTCCTCGGACGCGCCGGCAGCGGGGCTCGGCGTCAACGCCTATCTCTGGCGCGGCGCGCTCGACACGCTTTCCTTCATGCCGCTCGCCTCGGCAGATCCGTTTGGTGGCGTCATCATCACCGACTGGTACGCCCCGCCCGGCGACGTCAACGAACGCTTCAAGGCGACGGCTTACATCCTGGGACGCGAGTTGCGGACCGACGCGATCAGATTGTCGCTGTTCCGCCAAGTGCGTCAGGACGGGCAGTGGCTGGATGCTCCCGTGAGCCCGACGACAGTCGGCGAGATCACGGACAAAATCCTTGCGCGCGCCCGCCAGATCAAGGTGCAGACCGCGCAGGAGTAGCCTATTCCGCTGCGGCGCGCTCGGGCTCGACCATTGCCTCGGCCTGGCGCAGATCGACGGACAGGAGCCGCGATATGCCGCGCTCCTGCATGGTCACACCATACAGCCGGTCCATGCGCGACATGGTCAGCGGATGGTGCGTCACCACCAGGAACCGCGTGCCGCTCTCGCGCACCATGTCCTCCAGAAGCAGGCAGAACCGCTCCACATTCGCATCGTCAAGCGGCGCGTCCACCTCGTCCAGCACGCAGATCGGCGCGGGACTGCAGCGGAACACGGCGAAGATCAGAGAGAGTGCGGTCAGCGCCTGCTCGCCCCCGGAAAGCAGAGACAACGTCGCCAGCCGCTTGCCGGGCGGCTGCGCGTAAATCTCCAAACCGGCCGTCAGCGCGTCATCCGAGCCTACCAGGGCCAGATGCGCACGCCCACCACCGAACATGCGCGCGAACAATGCCTGGAACTGGCGATCCACTTCCTCGAACACCGTCGACAGGCGTTCGCGCCCTTCCCGATTGAGATGGCCGATGGAGCCGCGCAGCTTAGCAATCGCGGTGCCGATCTCCTGGCGCTCGCGCTCGATGGCGGTAATCTGTTGCTCGACCTCGGCCACCTCCATCTCGGCACGCAGATTGACCGGCCCCATTTCATCGCGTTCCGCAAACAGCCGCTCCAGCCGTTTGCGCGCCTTTTCCTCGACTTCGGCCGCCGGCGCACTGCCGGCCGGCAGCTCCGGAAGCACAGCATTCGCGCCGAAGCGCTCCAGAATGCGCTCGGCGACCGTCCCCCAGGCATGATCGGCCTGAGTGGCCAATGCCTCGGCACGGATAAGCCCCTCCCGGGACCGGGCCAGTGACGCTGCGGCTGCGCGCGACGCGCTGTCGGCCTCGGCCGAGCGCTGCGTCGAAGCGGCGAGCGCCTGACCGGCCCGACGATGCGCGTTTTCGGCTTCAGCCTGCGCTTCCAACGCGGCCACCCGCCGTTCGTGTGCCTGCGCCGGAGCTGCAAGTAGCGCGGCGTGCTCGGTTTCCGCTTCGCCCTTGCGCGCCGTGAGATCGCTGACGCGGCTGATCGCGTCCGCGGCGCGCTCGCGCCAGTCGGCGCGCTCGGAGGTAATGGCCTGAAGCCGCGCCTCGCGGGTGGCGTGCTCGCGAACAATTCCGTCCAGCTCGGCGCGCGCGCTCGTCTCGGCGGCGCGGACGCGGGAAAGCGTCGCGCGCGCCTGCTCCACACGCGTGCGCAGTCCGGCAATATCCGGCAATGCCGCATGCGCGGTACGCGCGCGGGAAAGCGTCGCTTCTGCGTCGGCGCGTTCCGGCTCGCGTGTTGCCGCCTGCTGTTCCGCCGCGCCGATGCGGGCCGCCGCGCTGGCCGCCTGCGCCTTGAGCTGCGCGGCTGCCGCACGCGCCCGCTCCAATACCTGCTCCGATTCGCGGCGGGCGGCGCGCGTGCGATGTTCCGCTTCCGTGGCGTCTCGTTCCACGGTTTCGGCTTCGGCCCTCGCCGCTGTCGCTTCGCCCGCTCGGGCGTTGGCCGCCGCAAGTTCGGTTTGCAGCGCCGTCAGCCGATTGCGTTGCTGCAACCGCACCGCCGCTGCCGTCTGCGTGCCGGCGCGAATCGTGTAGCCGTCCCAGCGCCAGACCGCGCCTTCACGTGACACGAGCGCCTGACCCGGCCCTAGCAGAAGCTGACCGGCATCGCCCGTTGCTTCATCCCCGACAAACCCGGTCTGCGACAATGCCCGGGCCAATGCGGGCGGGCCGGCGACCAGGGTGGACAGGGCTACTGCACCCTCGGGCAAGACCGGCAGAGGGTCGAATTGCGGCAGTTCTCGCCAGTGCCGGGACGCGTCGCGGTCAGCCGCCGAGGAAAGTTCCTCGCCCAGCACCGCGCCAAGCGCTGCCTCCAGCCCCGCCGGAACGGACAGCGCATCCACCATCGGCGGCCACCGCTCGCCGTCCTTCACCGCCAGCACTTCTGCGAGCGCGCGGGTTTCGGCGGCCAGCTTCGCGCGGCTGGAGTCTGCTGCCGCTTGCCGTGTACGCGCCTCCGCCAGCGCCGCCTGGCCGGCCGCACGCGCCTGTTCCGCCGTCTCCTGCTCGGCTCGCGCCAACCCAAGCGCCGAGGTCGCCGCGGCCTCCTTTGCCTCCGCCTCGGCGACCAAAGCGGGATCGACCGCTTGCGCGCGCACCCGATCCCGCTCGGCAATAGCGCTCGTATGCTGCTCAACCGCCCGGCGCACGCGCTGCTCGGCCTGGGCGAGCATTTGCTCAGCCGCCTGAGCGCGGGCGGAGGCTTCGGCGGCTTCCTCGGTCGCCCGGTTGGCCTCGGTCTCGGCAAGCCGGACAGACTCCGTTGCCTCGGCCACGCATCGCTCGGCTGCTTCCGCGCGGCTTGCGTGCCCGGTGTCGGCTTCGGCGAGTCGGGTTCCTTTTTCCGCGAGTCGGGTCTCCGCTGAAGCAGCATCGCCGCGCAGCTGCTCGGCATGCGCCAGGTCGGTGCCGATCTGCTGCAGCCGACGCTCCGCCTCGCGCAGCGCCGCGCGGGCACGCTCTTCCTCGGCGGCGATCTGTTCTCCAGCCAAGCGGTGCCGCTCCAGCGCCGTCCGCGCAGCCGCTTCGCTCTCGCGCAGAGCGGGCAGCGCCTCGCTCGCTTCTGCCGCGCGCTTGTCCGCCGCCTCCGCCTCGCGCGTCGCCGCTGCAACCTCGGTGCGTGCTTGCTCAACGGCCGCGCCGGAGTCGGCGCGTGCCTGTTCGGCGCGGGTGCGCTGGATCGCGTAAAGCTCCGCCTCGGCGGTCCGGATCGCGCCGGAGATGTTGCGGTACCGGCTCGCCTGTCGCGCCTGCCGCTTGAGTCCGGCAAGCTGCGCATCGAGCTGTGACTTCAAATCCTCGGTCCGGGCCAGGTTCTGTTCGGCTTGGCGGAGTTTCAGCTCGGCCTCGTGCCGGCGCGCATGCAGCCCGGTGATGCCCGCCGCCTCTTCCAGCACGGCGCGGCGCCCCTCGGGCCGGGCGGCGACCAATGCGCCCACACGACCTTGACTGACCATCGCCGAGGCACGCGCCCCGGAAGCAAGGTCGGCGAACAGGGTCTGCACGTCGCGCGCCCTGGCCTCGCGCCCGTTCACCCGGAAGGAGCTGCCGGAACCGCGTTCGATGCGGCGAATGACTTCAAGTTCGGGTTGTTCGTGGAAAGGCGGCGGCGCGACGCCGACCGTCTCGTCCAGCGTCAGCGCCACTTCGGCGATGTTGCGAGATGGCCTGCCGGCGGCGCCGGCAAAGATCACGTCTTCCATCTCGCCCCCACGCAGGGTGCGGGCATTCTGCTCGCCCATCGCCCAGCGCAGCGCATCAACGACATTGGACTTGCCGCAACCGTTGGGGCCGACGATACCGGTCAGGCCGGGAAGGATCTCAACGGTTGCCGGCTCGGCGAAACTCTTGAACCCGGCGATGCGCAGGCGGCTGAAGCTGACCGGCAAGGGACGTCCTCAGGCGTTGGGGACAAGTTTCGAAAAGGCGGCGTAGCCCATCTCGCCCGCGTGCTTCTGGCCGTTGACGATAAATGTCGGCGTCGCGTCAATGCCGTATTTCTTCTCGGCAGCAGCTTGTTCGGCCAAAATCCAGTCGCGCAGCGCGGTATCGTTCGCGGCTGCGTCGAAGGCCTCCGGCGTCAAACCGGCGAGTGCCGCCATCTTGCGCAGTTCGGACGTGGAATCGACGCCGCTGGCGAAGGCCCAGCGATCCTGGGTCGCGAACAAGGTCAGCACGAACGGCGCATAGCGATCCGGCGGCAAGGCACGTGCGACCATCGCTGCCTGCAAGGCTACCCGGTCGAGCGGGAAGTCCCGGAAGACCCAGCGCAGCTTTCCGGTATCGATTAGGTCTTTCTCGACCTGCGGAAACGTCTCGCGCGCGAACGCGGCGCAATGCGTGCAGGTCAGCGAGAAGAATTCCTCGGCCACGTTCCGGGCCTGCTGGCTTCCTAGCGCGCGTGGCGTCTCCCACGACGCGGTCTGTTGCGGGGTGGCGGCGCGAGCAAGAGCGGGAGCGACAGCACCGACGGCGACAAGGCCTAGTAGGTGGCGGCGATAAATCGGCATTGCGACCTCTAGATATGGTAGTTTACGACGATTCGCTGCCGGGCGTCGAGCGGACCGCGCCTGCGAGCACAAGCCGCCCCAGCGCGGCCAACGCCTCGCGTAGCGGTCCTTCCGGCAACCCGCCAACGGCCGCTTCGGCAGCCTGCGCCGTCGCGTCGGATATAGGCAGCGTCTTGTGCTCCGGCGTCGGCGTGACGGGTCCGTTCCCCTGCACGAAGCGCAGGCGTTGCACGACCGTCGCGCCCAGATGGGTATTGATCCGGCTGATGAGTTCGGGTGCCAGGTGTTGCAATTCCATCGCCACGGCGCCCGTGCAGACCAGGGTGAGCGTGCCGCCCGCCAGGCGGCGGGGTTCGGCGGACGCGACGAGCGTCGGGCCGACGATTGCAGGCCAGTCAATCATCACGTGTGCGGCAGCTGGAGAGCGGCGGCGGAATCCGGGGCGAGTGATCGCGGGCAGCAGGGCGGCGAGCGGGCGCGGTCCATAGACGTGGCGCGCGGGCGCTGCGATATCGCCGTTCGTGTCCTGCCTCACCATTCCGCCCGCGTCCCTGCTTCTTGCGTGGTACGACCGCCATCGCCGCAACCTGCCCTGGCGCGCACCGCCCGGCGCGACGCCCGACCCGTATCGGGTCTGGCTAAGCGAGGTCATGCTGCAGCAGACAACGGTCACCGTGGCCATACCGTACTTTGAGCGCTTCGTCAGGCGGTTCCCGGGTGTTGCTGACTTGGCACGCGCGCCGCTGGAGGACGTGCTCGCTTGCTGGGCCGGACTTGGCTACTACGCGCGCGCCCGCAATCTGCACGCGGCGGCACGCATCGTTGACCGAGCGGGCGGCCTCCCGCGCGACCTTGAAGGCTGGCGGGAGCTTCCCGGCGTCGGCGATTACACGGCGACCGCGATTGCGGCGATCGCCTTCGGTGTGCCCGGCATCGCCGTGGACGGGAATGTAGAACGTGTTGCCGCCCGCTTGTTCGCGATCACCTCGCCGCTGCCAGGCGGCCAAGCCGGCGATCCGCGACGCCGCCGCGCACCTCGGCGCCGATCCGGCCGCGCAGGCCCGTCCATCCGATTTCGCTCAGGCGCTGTTCGATCTGGGAGCCACGGTTTGCACCTCTGCGGCGCCGGGCTGCGTGCTCTGTCCGTGGATTGCCGAATGCGCGGGCCGCCGGTCGGGGATTGCCGAGCGACTGCCGGCCAGGGCGGAAAAGCCCGAGCGGCCGCTGCGCCACGGCGCGCATTTCTGGCTCACCGACGCCTCGAATAACGTTCTGCTGCGCCGCCGCCCCGCTTCAGGGCTGCTGGGTGGGATGACGGAGCTGCCCGGCACCGCGTGGCGGCCCGAGCCCTGGTCTGTCGAGGAGGCGTTGCAACACGCGCCCATGCCGGCCGACTGGCGCGTGGCGGGCGAGGTGCGGCATGGGTTTACGCATTTCGTGTTGCGCGTGTCGTTGTTCTGTGCGCGGGTCGATCGCATCGAAGCCGAGGGCTTTCTGCGTCCCATCGTTGCCCTGGAAGATGAGGCGATGCCATCATTGATGCGCAAATGCACGCGCCTCGCCCCTGGACCCGTCACTCCATGAACCGTGCCAGCTTGTTTTCGGCAACGAACTGATCGAGCGTCGCCGCCGTGACCACGGCGTGGCCTGTGTCAACGCGCGGCGGGACGGCTTGCCCTTTGGCCGCGGCAATCGCGGTCTTCACGCCCTCATAGCCTTCGCGATACAGCATCTGCGCAACGTCGGCCTGGATCCAGCCGTCGCGTAGCAGGGCCAGCGCATTCGGGGCTCCATCGAAACCGATGATGCGAACGCGGCCTTTTTGATAGCCGCGGGTCCGCAGCGCCGCGACCGCGCCGAGCGTGCCATCGTCCCAGGCATTGGCGATCAGGGTCACCTTAGGGTGCGCCCTCAGAGCCGCTTCGACGCCGGTTCGTGCCTCATCGAAGTTCCACGATGTATGCACCTCGATGACAACGGCGCCCGGCTTGAGTTCCTTAAGGCGATCGAGGAAGCCCTGGCGGCGCTCCCGGCCGGTGGATTGCGCGAGGTTGCCATCCACCAGGATGATCTCATCCGACACGCCGATCTGCCCGGCCACCCACTCAGCCTGGGCAGCGGCGGCGGCGAGGTTGTTGGTGGCGACGTAGCTCTTTGCCAAGCCGCCGTCGATCGCGGTGTCGATGGCAACGAACGGCACGCCCTTGGCGCTGAGGCGCGCAACGACCGGGGTGATGCCGGCGGAATCCACCGGTGCCACGGCAACCGCCTTGACGCCTTGGGCGACGACACGCTCGATAGCCTCGATCTGACTGGCCAGGGCGCCCTGGGCTGAAGGTCCGGCGACCACGAGTTTTACGCCGGCCTCGCGGGCAGCGTCAGTGGCGCCGGAGTTGATCAGCACCCAGCCCTGATTGGTCGCCGACTTGGTGACGTAGCCGATCGCCAACGGCGCGTCGGCTGCCACTGCAGGGGCCGCGAACCCGGCCAAGACGGCGGCCGCGAAGAGCCTGCGATACATTCTCATTTTGTCTCCTCCCTTCCGGGGCTTTTCGCCTGTTCGGATATTATGGGCGCGCTTGCACACGCGCGAAACCAGCCGCAAGGCGACCGTGCTGCTGCACCCGGGCAGGCTCGGTCGGAAACGACCTTACCAGCCATGCGTCGGCGGGGGAAGGACTAATTAATTCATGATGATTTATTTATTTGATGCTGCGCCCTGGGATGTGCCAAGAGCGCCGATTGAACACAAGCAAGATCAAATCGGGAGGGAACACATTGAGCCAGATGGCCAGTGGCCAGGGCGGCAATTCGACTGCGGTACGCCTCTATAACGAGCGGGTGGTATTGGCCGCACTGCGCCGCCTGGGCGAAGCGTCCAAGGCGGATCTCGCCCGCCACGCCAGCCTGACTTCAAACGCCGCCGGGCAGATCGTGCAACAACTGGAGCGCCAGCGCTTGGTGCGCACCATCGGCAAGCGGGCCGGAGGCCGTGGCCAGCCGGCGACGCTCTTGTCGTTGGACCCCGAAGGTGCCTACGCGATCGGCGTCAAGCTGGGCCGCCGCTCGCTGCACGTTGCCTTGGTGGATTTCAACGGAGCGGTGCTGAAATTGCGCCGGCACGACCGTGCGTTCTCGCCCCGACAGGCGCTCACCGTGGCCCTGTCCGAGGTCGCCCGGATGCGTCAAGCGATCCCGCGGATTGCCAGCGCGCGGCTGGCCGGGGTCGGATTGGCCATCCCCTACAATCTGGGCGCCTGGCGCCGCGAACTCGGAACGGAAACCGAATCCGACGATGCGTGGCGCGGCTTCGATTTCGCTGCGGCCTTGCGCGATTCCCTGGATGTGCCGCTGTTCGACGAAAACGACGGCACGGCGGTTGCCGTGGCCGAACTGTTTCAGGGTCGCGGTCGCGAACTGGATGATTTCGTCAATATTTATATCGGCACGGCATTGGGCGGCGGCGTCGTGCTCGGCGGCGAATACCGGCGCGGCGTCACCGCCAATGCCGGCGACATCGGGCTGATGCCGGTCGCGCCCTCACGTCTGCCCAGCACGCCGAAACCCGACCGGTCCCGCGATATTCTGCTGACGCGCGCCTCAATCAGCTCGCTGATCCGCCATGTCCGTGCCAATGGTATCGCCGTCGTCGGTCGCGCCGACCTCGACCGGGCTATTGAGGCCCATCCGGGTCTGATTGCGGAATGGCTGGAGGATTGCGCCGACGCGCTGGTCGATCCGTGCTTTCGATCGCTAGCGTGCTCGATCTTCAGGCCGTCGTCATCGACGGGGATCTGCCGCGCGCGCTGATCGAGCGCCTTGTCACACGGCTTCGCGCCATGCTGGCTGCCGCCGTTCCGGAAGCGCGCGAGCCGCCGGCACTGCGCCTCGGCACGATCGGGCGCGATGCCGCCGTGATCGGTGCGGCGATACTGCCGCTGCATTTGAACTACAGTCCGGACCAGCACATTCTGTTCGGCAATGCTCGGCCCGTAGCCTTGGACGCATGAGGGCCGAGGCGAGACCCGGGGGAGGGACGGATCATGGGAAGTGATAGTCGTGGTACGCCTACTTTGGAGATGCGTGCCATCTCGAAGACCTTCCCGGGCATCAAGGCGCTCGACGACGTGCAGCTCGAGGCCAGGGGCGGCGAAGTTCTGGCGCTGATGGGCGAGAACGGCGCCGGCAAATCGACGCTGATGAAAATTCTGTCGGGCGCCTATCACGCCGATTCAGGCGGCGAGATCCGGGTCGATGGCCAGCTGGTGGACATTACCGACCCGATCGCGGCAAAGCGCCACGGCGTTGCCATCATCTATCAGGAACTGGCGCTGGCGCCGAACCTGACCGTGGCCGAAAACATCTACCTTGGCAACGAACTTAGCCGGAGGGGCGGCGTGCTTAACCGCCGCGCCATGAGCGAGGGCTGCGGCCCGGTTCTGGAGCGCCTGGGCGCACCGTTCGGGCCGGAAACCCTCGTCGGCGGCATGTCGATGGCCGAGCAGCAGCTTGTGGAGATCGCCCGCGCGCTGCACGGCAAATCGAAGATCCTCGTGCTCGACGAGCCGACCACGTCGCTGTCCGCGCGTGAAACCGAGCGACTGTTCGCTCTGGTTCGTCAGCTGCGCGCCGACGGCATCGCGCTTATTTACATCAGCCACCGGATGGCCGAGGTGTATGAACTCGCCGATCGGATTTCGGTGCTGCGCGACGGCAGATATGTCGGCACCCTGACCCGGGACGAGATCAGCGCCGAGGCATTGGTCAAGATGATGGTCGGGCGGGATCTCTCGAGCTTCTATAAGAAGGAGCACGATCCGCACGGCAGTCGTGGACCGGTCATTCTCGAGGTTCGCGACATCACCGACGGTGGACGGCGGGTAAAGTCTTGCAGTTTCCGGCTCCATCGTGGCGAGGTGCTGGGCATCGCCGGCCTGGTCGGTTCCGGCCGGACCGAACTTGCGCGCCTGATCTACGGCGCGGACCAAAGGGCGGGAGGCGAGATCCTGCTCGACGGCAAACCGACGGCAATCAAGGCACCCGAGGACGCGCTTGCCGCCGGAATCGCCTATCTGACCGAAGATCGCAAGCGGCTCGGCCTGTTTTTGGACATGTCCTGCGCTGAGAATATCAACCTCGGCGTGATTGCGCGCGATGCCATGCGGGGCGGGGTACTGAATCTCGCGGCGGCTCGACGGCGCGCGAGAACCGCCTTCGAGACACTGCGCATCCGCGCCGCCAGCCAGCTGGTCGCGGCCGGCAGCCTCTCGGGTGGCAACCAGCAGAAGGTGCTGCTGTCGCGCTGGCTCGAGACCGGCCCCAAGGTCCTAATCCTGGACGAACCGACGCGCGGCGTGGATATCGGCGCCAAGTCGGAGATTTACCGGATCATCGACGATCTCGCGCGGCGCAATATCGGCGTCGTCGTGATCTCCAGCGAACTCCCGGAAATCATCGGCATCTGCGACCGCGTGCTGGTCATGCGGGAGGGAAAGATGATGGGAGAGGTCGGCGGCGGCGGGCGCGAGCAGATCACACAAGAAGCTATCATGGCCTATGCCGCCGGCGTGGCCGCCTGAGCGGACGGCGAGGGAGGAGGCGAACATGGCTCAGTTGGAAACGCAACCCGCGACGGCGGGAACGCGCAGCCTGGGATCGCGTGCACGCCAAGTGCAGCTCGGGGCTTGGATACAGGCGGTCGGCATGCTGCCTGTGCTGATCATCTTGTGCATAGCGTTCCACTATCTCAGCGGCGAACGCTTCTTCACCGCCCAGAACGTCTCGATCGTATTTCAGCAGGCCTCGATCAACCAGGTGTTGGCAGCGGGCATGACCTTCGTGATCCTGACGGGCGGCATTGATCTTTCGGTGGGCTCGATCCTTGCCGCCTCGGCGATGGCTGCGGTCATGGCCTCGCTGATACCGGGCTGGGGCCTCTTGGGAATCCCTGCCGCGTTAGCCACCGGCCTGGTCTTCGGGCTTATCAATGGCGGACTGATCGCCTTCATGAGCCTGCCGCCGTTCATCGTCACGTTGGGCTCCCTGACAGCGGTGCGCGGGATCGCGCGGTTGATGGGCAACGACAAGACGGTGTTCAATCCCGAACTGGCGTTCGACTTCATCGGCAATAGCAACATCCCGCTCGGCTTCGGTATCTCCGTCCCCTGGCTGGCGGTGATCGCGATGGTGGTGACGGTTGCCTCGTGGTTCGTCCTCCGTCGCACCGTGCTCGGGGTGCGCATCTACGCGGTGGGTGGCAACCCGGCGGCGGCTCGGCTGTCAGGGATCAAGGTCTGGATGGTGCTGCTGTTCGTCTACGCCTTGGCGGGTTTGCTCGCGGGCCTCGGCGGCGTGATGGCGGCGGCGCGGCTCTATGCAGCGAACGGGTTGCAGCTCGGACAGTCCTATGAGCTGGACGCGATCGCCGCAGTCATCCTGGGCGGAACGAGCTTCGTCGGCGGCATCGGCTCGATCTGGGGCACGCTGGTCGGCGCGCTGATTATCGCCGCGCTGTCAAACGGACTGATCCTGGTCGGGGTTTCGGACATCTGGCAATTCATCATCAAGGGCCTGGTCATCATCGGCGCCGTGGCGCTCGATCGGTACCGGCTCCAGGGCAGCGCACGCACCTGAGACGCGTGCGCACACGGAATCCGGCTTCGGCGCCGGTTAGCACGGCACGCGGCGGGCAGTCTGGCCCCCCGTCGCGCCAGCCGCACGTGGGCCAGGGGAGAAACTGTCGCATGCTGAAAAAGATCATGCTGGCCGGCGCCGCGTTGATGCTGGCGGCCAGCGCCGCTTCGGCCAAGGAACTGAAGTCCATTGGCGTTTCACTGGGCTCGCTGGGCAACCCGTTCTTTGTGGCGCTGGGCAAGGGTGCCACGGACGAGGCACACGCGATCAATCCGAAGGCGCAGGTCACGGTGCTGTCCGCCGATTACGACCTGAACAAGCAGTTCACGCAGATCGACAACTTTATTGCCTCGGGCGTCGATATGATCCTGGTCAACGCGGTCGATCCGAAAGCGATCTTTCCGGCGGTAAAAAAGGCACAGAAGGCCGGCATCGTCGTTATCGGCGTCGATGTTGCCGCGGCCGGAGCGAACGCGACGGTGCAGACCAACAACACTCAGGCGGGCGAGATCGCCTGCCAGTTCCTGGCCGACAAGATCGATCATAAGGGTAACGTGATTATCGAAAACGGGCCTCAGGTCTCGGCCGTGATCGACCGAGTCGACGGTTGCAAAAAAGTGCTCGGCAAAGATCCGCAGATCAAGATCCTGTCCGATGACCAGGACGCCAAGGGATCGCGTGAGGGTGGGCTCAATGTGATGCAGGGCTATCTGACGCGGTTCCCCAGCATCCAGGGGGTCTTCGCCATCAACGACCCGCAGGCGATCGGCTCCGATCTCGCCGCCAAGCAGTTGCACCGCGACAACATCGTGATCACCTCGGTTGACGGCGCACCCGATATCGTCTCTGCCCTCAAGAACAAGACGCTGATCCAGGCCTCGGCAAGCCAGGATCCGTATGCGATGGGCCGCCTCGCGGTGAAAGTCGGAAACGGCATTATGAACGGCAAGAATCCGGAGAATAAGATGATCCTGATGCCGTCCAAGATTGTCGATCGCGCCAATGTCGATCAATACAAGGGATGGACGTCTTAGCGGCAGCCTTGGCCGGCGCGCCCCGAAACACGCGGGGCGCGTCCGCTGCTCAATCGCCCCGCGCCGCAGCCGAGGGCTGGTGCAATGCCAGCCACGCTTCATCATCCGGCCGTCGTCCGGCGGGTATCGCTCGTCAAGAATTTGCAGCTGCGTGATTCGGTCGGCGCGAAAATGCCGGTAATCGCGCCGTAGTTCGCACCAAGCGCCGATCAGCGTTGCCTGGACGTAATAGGCGAGGGCGATCGGCCAGATCCGGCGCTGGGTCTGCACCCCTTTTTCGTCACTGTAGCCGATCTCCAGCTTGCGATGATCGCGGATACCGGTCCGCACCTTGGTCAGATCAACATGCCGGGCTACAGGCGCACCCGGTCCGGAAACGAAGAACGGCGCTGCTGTCAAATTGCTGCGCAGCGGCTCCGGCAGAATCACGGCCAGTTTCGACAAAACGTGGTCCGCGGCAGCCATGAGCGACGGATCGCCGGTGCGCCGCAGCAGTTTCGCCCCGACCGCAATGGCCTCGACTTCCTCGCTCGTGAACATCAGCGGTGGTAGGTCGAAGCCGTGGCGCAGGACGTAGCCGATACCCGGCTCGCCTTCGATCGGCACCCGTCGCGCCTGCAAGGTCGCAACGTCACGATAGATCGTGCGCGGGGCTACCTCCAGCTCGGCCGCAAGCTCCGCCGCCGTCTTCGGCCTGTGGGCGACGCGCAGATACTGGATGATGTCGAACAGGCGATCCGATCGGCGCATGGTTCCGGTTCCGACCCGAAGACTGCTGACACAACGGTGTCAGCAGGCCACGGATATAAGCGGCCCAACCCTTCCGGGAAGGAGCCATCATGCGCGAGACCCTACTGACGCTGACGGGCGTGCCGGGTTCCGTTACGCCCATCTGCTTATACCGCGAGTTGTCGAACGCTGCGACACCGCCTTTCGGGCGGAAATGCCCGCCGCGCAACCTGCTGCCTCGCGAGCCGGTTCCACCGCAGCGCCGTCCGGGACCACCGCTATACGAACAGCTTCGTACGATGCTGGGCGAAGCGTGGCAGCGCCATCGCTCGCGCGTCCGGCTCGCCGATCTCGATGACCGCATGCTGAAGGACATCGGCATTACCCGCGCCGAGGCCGAGTTTGAGGCGAACAAGCCGTTCTGGTGGCCATAAGGACCAAGGAGGTCTTGATGAACGAACAAGCAGCCGCGATCCCCGGTGACGCGCTTCATGCCGTAGAGCGCATCTATAAGCTCTGGGATGAAGCGCTCGGCGCCAAGGACGTCGGTGCGGCCATCGCGCTCTACGCGCCGGATACCGTGCTGGAGAGCCCGCTGGTCCGGCATTTGCTGAAATCGGAGGAGGGAATCGTCAAGGGTCGTGAGAAACTTTGTGACTTCTTGCGTGTCGTCTTCGATCGCACCCCGCCGAGCCGGCGCCGCTATCGCGCAGGCTTCTTCACGGATGGTAGGAAGCTCATGTGGGAGTATCCGCGGGCCACGCCGGACGGCGATCAGATGGACTTCGTCGAAGTAATGGAGATCGAAAACGGTCTCATCCAACGACACTGCGTCTATTGGGGGTGGTACGGCGTGAAGGTGATCGAGGGCGACAGTTACCGCCGCTAACTCGGGCGGTCCCGCTCAGGCCCAATCGAGCGCGCGCGCGACCGTCTTGCGCCACAAGCTGGTCAAGGCGGTGCGGCGCTCTCGCGGCATGCCGGGCTGCCACGTGCGGGCAATGGCGTGGTTGTCGCGCAAATCGGGCAGACCCTTCCAGTAGCCGACGGCAAGCCCGGCGGCATATGCGGCGCCCAAAGCGGTGGTCTCGATGGTGCGCGGGCGCGCTACCGGCACATCGAGGATGTCGGCCTGGAACTGCATCAGCAGGTCGTTGACCGCCATCCCGCCATCGCACGCGAAGCATCTTGCAGCGGCGAACCGCAATCGCGCTGCCATCGCCTCGACAACCTCCATCACCTGAAAGGCGGTCGCCTCCAGTGCGGCGCGGGCGATATGCCCGTGACTTGGCGTAGCGCGTGAGCCCGGCGATCACGCCGCGCGCATCTGCCCGCCAGTGCGGCGCATAGAGGCCGGAAAAGGCCGGCACCAAATAAACCCCGCCATTGTCCGGAACCGACGCGCGCGAGCGTCTCGATCTCGGCGCTGGAGCGCGATCAGGCCCAGATTGTCGCGCAGCCACTGCACGAGCGCGCCGGTGATGGCGATCGAGCCTTCCAGGGCGTAGGCGGTCGGCTGCCCATCCAGCTTGTACGCGACGGTCGTCAGCAGCCCATGCATCGATGAAACCGGCTGCCGCCGGTATTCATCAGCAGAAAGCAGCCGGTGCCGTAGGTGTTCTTGGCCTCGCCGGGCTGGAAGCAGGCCTGCCCGAACAGCGCCGCCTGCTGATCGCCCAGGATGCCCGCGACGGGCACGCCTGCCAGCGCGCCGCGCGCCTCGCCATAGCACTCGCTCGAGGACGAATGATCTCCGGCAGCACCGCGCGCGGGATGTCGAAGCGCTCAGCAACGCGTCGTCCCAATCGAGCGTTGCCAAATTCATGAGCTGCGTGCGGCTGGCGTTGGTCACATCGGTGACGTGCAGCCCCCGCGCCGCCGGTCAGGTTCCACATCAGCCAGGCTATCGATGGTGCCGAACAGCCAGCTCGCCCGCCTCGGCGCGCGCCCGTGCGCCCGGAACGTAATCGAGAATCCAGCGCAGCTTGAGCGCCGCTGAAATAGCTCGCAAGCGGCAGGCCGGTCGTGGCGCGAAAGCGGTCCTGCCCGCCATGCCCGCGCGAAATCCGCGACGAGCGGTCGACGCGCGTATCCTGCCAGACGATCGCATTGCAGACGGGCTCGCCCGTCGCGCGATCCCAGAGCAGCGTCGTCTCGCGCTGGTTGGTGATGCCGATCGCGGCGAGATCGCTCCGGGCGAGGCCGGCGCTTTGCAGCGCCTCGATCACGGCAATCTGCGTGTTGCTCCCAGATCTCGACCGGATCATGCTCGACCCAGCCGGGCTGCGGATAGATCTGCCCGTGCTCCTTCTGCGCCATGGCGACGATGGCGCCTGCGCGATCGAAGACGATGAAGCGCGTGCTGGTCGTGCCCTGGTCGATGGCACCAATGAGATGGGGCATCGTTGCGGCTCGGACGGGGATATGCGGCCTCGCGATTAGGCTTCGCGTCCATGGCGGCCGTCAACGGGACTTGGCGAAGCCCAAAGTCCGCTACGTTTTAGAATTCTTCGTTACCCACACAACCTCGTCTGTCATAGTTCTGCAACTTGCGATAGTAATCCTACGGGAGCTTCGACCGGCGAGGTTAGACGAGTGGATGAGGAAAACATT
>CAWGIP010000008.1:0-24662 GCA_963822675.1 uncultured Pseudomonadota bacterium
ATCACTCCGCGGCAACCCGCGCATCCAAGGCGATGCGGCCCTGGAACGGCTTATGGAACGCCCGTCCTTCATGATCGCCAGAAGCGCGTTCCGGTCCTGCAACAGGCTGAGATCGAGCAGCGGATTGCCGTCCACCAACAGGATGTCGGCCAGATAGCCCGTTGCGATGCGGCCCATTTTCTCGCCGGACTTGCCGACCCACACCTCGCCGCCATAGGCCGTCGCAGCGCGCAAGGATTCCCAAGGTTCGAAGCCGAACAGGTTGACGAAATGCTCGAGATCGCGCGCCTCGGTGCCCTGCGGCAGCCAGGCGAAGCCATAGTCGCCGAAGGGCAGAACCTTGATGCCGGCCTTGTGCATCTTGGTCATGGTCTCGATGCCCACTTCCAGCTCGCGCTTGTTGCCGATCATTTCGGCAACGTCGGTGGTGATGCCCCGTCCTTCGCCTCGTACAGTCGTGTTGTACCGCGCCGCTATAGCCGGTGAGACGTAGTGCTTGTGCTTGACACGCTCCAGCTGCTCGATCGTCTCATCGGTGGCGAAGGTGGCGTGGAAGATGAACTCCACGTCGTTCTTCATGCACTGCCGCACCGAGCTGTCGGCGTGGGCGTGGGCGGCGAGGCGCTTGCCGATGTTGTTTGCCGTGTCGCAAATAGCGGCCACCTCTGCGTCCGTCATCGGATTGTCGTAGGCCGCCATGCGCGGGTAGCAGAAACTGTCGCCCGAGTTGTTGAACTTGATAAGGTCCACCCCTTCCCGGATCATGGTGCGTACCCACTTTGCGAAACTCGTCGGGGCCGTCGCAGATGATCGAGACCGACGGGTGCTTCTGCTCAAGCTGGTTGTCGTCGGCAAGTCCGCCTGTGACCGTCAGTTCCGGCGAACCCGCGAGCAGGCGAGGGCCGGGGATCTTGCCCTTGTTGATCTCATTGCGAATGACAATGTCAAGCCGAGGCTTGGCTGACGCGGCGCCAACCGCTGCGGTGAAGCCCATGTCCAGCGCCTGCTTCGCGTTGTGCATGGTCAGCAGTCACATGCTCCTCGACCGGCAGTGCAGTCAGCTCGGCTACCGTGGTGCCATTATTGTAGGTCAGATGGCAATGCGTGTTGACCATGCCCGGCATCAGCGTGGCACCGCCGGCATCGATCACCTCGCAGCCCTCGCGCGGCAGGCTTTCGCCTGGCGCGGCAACGGCGTTGATCCGGTTGCCCTGGACCAGCACTTCGCCCGGCAGCAGATCCTTGCCGCTGCCCTCAAAATCTTCACGTTGTTGAACAGCACCCGTGCCATTGCATCCTCCTTGGACGTCATTCAAGCCATCAACTGTTCCGGCGCGCGGTCAGCCCGCGCGCACCATCGGCACCCGGAGCGATATCTTGCTCCTCGGCGCCGGAGGAAATGTCTCGTCAGCCAGATTTCCGTCCGCACTCTCGGCGTATCGCTCGGCCATTTCAATCAGGGCCGGAGCGTCCTCCGGTTGCAGCCGGGAAAAGCGAATGATGCATTTACCCGGCGTGCGGAGCGCGGCCGTGCAGGGATGCGGACACCCGTTCAGGCACTCAACGGTTCGCACCGTCACCGGATGCTCCGGCGTGTTCGTGCCCGCCATCAACGCGGCGGCAAGCCTTCGGCCCGGGGTGGGCTCGTTTGGGGCACGGGGCGCGTAGCGGTCGCAGGTCAGGCAGACGAAGATGCGTCCGTTCATGACGCAGCCCCGGCCGCAAGCGGCTGGCGGACCGGGCGTAGAACAAGGTGAGCGCATAGTTCACCTGCTTCGCCCGCTCGATTGTCGCCCAATGCCCGCAGCCCGGCAGGATTTGCACCCGCGCGCCCGCGATGGCGCTGGCGAGCGCGCGCGCAACATCGGGCGGCGCCGTGCGATCTTCATCGCCGGTCAGCAGCAGCACGGGGCAGGCGATCCGCGAGGGGTCGGCGCCTTGGCCTCGGCCAAGGCTTCGCAGTTGCGCGCATAGCCTCCCCCGGTTGCGCCATCAGCAATTCCCGCACGAAGGCCGCCACCGCCGGCTGATTGCTCTTGGTGTCGTTCGCAAGTCCTGCGGTGACGATCGCATCAGCGATCCCGGGCATGCCCTCGGCCCGCGCCTTTGCCGCCCGGTCGCGGAGAGCGGAGCGCGCCGCCTGCGGCGGTTCGGGAAACGCACCGACCAGGGCAAGGCTTGCGACGCGATCAGGATATCGGGCCGCGAAGTGCTGGCAAATGATGGTTCCGAGCGAGTGCCCCGCCAGATGCACGCGGTCGGCACCGCTCTCGCGCACGATCGTGCGCAGGTTCGCAACGTGTGCATCGATGCAAATTTCTTCAGTTACCGGCGAGCGGCCCGACCCCGCAAGGTCATAGGCGATCAGGCGCAGATCCCGTTCAGGATTTGCGCTTGCGGATACCAGGTATTGGTGCTGCCGCCCAGTCCGTGAACAAACACCAGGGTCTCGCCGCGACCGCCAAGTTCCTCAACGAACATCTGCGCCTGATCCAACTTGCCCACTAAGGGCGTGAGTGAGCCAGCTTGCTCCATTCGCATTCTTGGGTCAACTGCCTACAGCCATGCTTCGGCCAACATGCTGAAATGAATTGACGCTACGGGTTAGAATGGATCATAATGGATCATGATGCGCCTGGAGCCAGACGAAACGGACACAGTTGATGGACGCGCTCGTTCGCCGAGCGGGGTCCACGCCATGCTCGCCATGATCGAGCGCAACATCGCCGATGGCGCCTGGCCGCCCGGTGCCAAATTGCCTACCGAGCGTACGCTCGAAGCCCAGTTCGGCCTGGCGCGCAACACGTTGCGCAAGGCGCTCAAGGAACTGGAGGCACAAGGCAAGATCACTCGTCATGTCGGCCGAGGGTCGTTGTGACCCTTGCCAGAAGTCCGACCACGCAGGCCTCGGCACTGATCGACCGTCTGCGCGGGGCAAGCCCGTCCGAGGTGATGGAAGTGCGCCTGCTGATCGAGCCTGTTGCGGCCGAGCTGGCCGCCACCCGCGCCACTATGGAGGATCTCCGCCGCATCGCGGACTGCCTGCGCGAGGCCGAGCGGGCACCCGATCTCCTCGGGTTCGAGCATTGGGACGGCATGCTGCATTTGGCAATCGTTGCAGCCGCCCGGAATGGCCTGCTTAAAACCATTTGCGCCTGCCATAAACGAAGTGCGCAATCAGCCGGAATGGACGCGTTTGAAACGACGGAGCGTCACGCCCGAGCGCCGCTTGACATATCACCGCCAGCATTCGGCTATCCTCGCGGCACTGAGCGACCGCGATACCGATGAAGCGCGCCGGCGCATGGCCGAGCATCTGGCGACAGTGCAGGCAAATTTATTGCGGCCAGCGACCGACAACCCTGTCTAGTCGCCTGCACGGCTACGTCATTTCCAGCACCGCGGCGCCTTGCACGTGCCCGCCGCGCAGATCGTCGAGCGCCGCATTCGCCTGTTCCAGTGCATAGCGGATCGACTGCGTGCGCACCGGGACCTTCGGGGCGAGGGCGAGGAATTCCTCGCCGTCCCGGCGCGTGAGATTGGCGACGGAACGAAGCACGCGCTCGCCCCAGAGGAGTCGTAGGGAAACACGGGAATCGCTCATGTGAATGCCCGCGCACACCACGATGCCGCCCTGGCCGACGGCGCGCAGTGCGGCGGGGACCAGTGCACCGACCGGCGCGAAGATGATCGCCGCATCGAGCGTCCTCGGGCGGCGACTTGTCGGAGCCGCCGGCCCAGACCGCGCCCAGAGCGCGGGCGAAATCCTGGCGTCGGCGTCGCCGGGGCGCGTGAAGGCGTAGATCTCGCGCCCTGGTATCGCGCGACCTGGGCGATGATATGGCCGCGGCGCCGAAGCCATACAGACCGAGGCGCGTGCCTCGCCGGCATGCGTAGCGAGCGATATCCGATCAGCCCGGCGCACAGCAGCGGCGCCGCCTCCAGCGTCGGAATAGCGGTCGGGGATCGGGAAGCAGAACCGCTCGTCGGCCACCGTGTATTCGGCGTAGCCGCCGTTGATCTCGTAGCCGGTGAAGCGCGCACGGTCGCAGAGGTTCTCGCGCCCCGAACGGCAGTAGGCGCACACACCGCACGTCCAGCCGAGCCAGGGAACGCCCACCCGGGCGCCGACCTGGAAGCGGCTCGCGCCCGATCCCAGCGCCTGCACCGTGCCGACAATCTCATGGCCCGGCACCAGCGGCAGCTTCGGCCGGTCGAGCTCGCCGTCCACCACGTGCAGGTCCGTCCGGCAGACGGCGCAGGCGTGGATGCGGATCAGCACTTGGCCAGGCCCCGGCTCCGGCACCTCGATCGCGGCGAGGCGTAGCCGGGTCCGGGGAGCATCGAGCAGCATGGCGCGCATGACCAAACCTCCGTCGGCTGAGCGCAAGTAAGGGTCAATACAGTCTGAGCGGACCTAAGTTCATCAGTGGCCGTTGTCAGCGTGCCGCCACCAGCTACAACAGACACGGATCATTGGAGAACAGGCCATGAGCCACCCAGTCGATGCGGTGATCGAGACAGTCCGGGACGCGTTGGGCGAGCGCATCACCACCAATACTGCGCTTCGCGAGCATCATTCGCACGGCCAGGATACGCAGCCCCCCGCCTTGCCGGACGCGGTCGCCTTCCCGGAAACGTCCGAGGAAGTGGCCAGACTCCTCGGCCTGGCCAACACGCAGGGCGTCCCGGTCATCGCCTGGGGTGCGGGCACGTCGCTGGAGGGCCATGTCACCCCGGTGCGCGGCGGCATCACGCTCGACCTGTCGCGCATGACGCGCATTTTGGAGGTCAGCCAGCCGGACATGGACTGCCGGGTGGAAGCCGGGGTCACCCGCCCGCTGCTCAACGAGCATCTCCGCGACCAGGGCCTGTTTTTCCCGGTCGATCCCGGCACATCGCTTTGCACATTGGGCGGCATGTGCGCCACGCGCGCCTCGGGCACCAACGCGGTTCGCTACGGCACCATGCGCGAGATCGTCCTGGGCCTCACCGTGGCACTCGCGGACGGAAGGCTGATCCGCACCGGCGGGCGGGTGCGCAAATCGTCCACCGGCTACGACCTGACCCGGTTGTTCATCGGCTCGGAAGGCACGCTGGGCGTCATCACCGAAATACAGCTCCGGCTATACGGCATCCCCGAGGCGATCTCGTCCGCCGTCTGCCAGTTCCCAACTCTGCGCGATGCCGTGGAGACCGTGATTGCGGTCATGCAGATGGGCATTCCGGTCGCAAGGATGGAGTTGCTGGACGAGGTGCAGATGGCGGCCTGCATCGCCTATTCGAAGCTGCAAGGGCTGGAACCTCTGCCGAGCCTGTTTTTCGAGTTCCATGGCAGCGAGAGCGGGGTGGCCGAGCAGGCGCAGCAGGCCGAGGAAATCGCCACGGGTTTTGGCGCATCGGGTTTCCGCTGGGCGACCGACCCCGCCGAGCGCAACAAGCTCTGGCAAGCGCGCCATGATGCGCTCTGGGCCGCGCTCGCGCTGAAGCCCGGTCACCAGGCACTTACCACCGATACGATCGTTCCGATCTCGCGATTGGACGAGGCGATCCTGGGGACCAAGCAGGACATCCTGGCCTCGGGGTTGACGGGCGCTGTCGTCGGACATGTGGGCGACGGAAATTTCCACACCGTGATTCTGGTGCCGCCCGAGCCGGATGGGCTGGTACGTGCCTGGGAGTTGGACAAGAAAATCGTCGCACGCGGCTTGGCGCTCGGCGGCTCCTGCAGCGGCGAGCATGGCGTGGGCGTCGGCAAGCGCGAGTTCCTGGAGCATGAACACGGCGCGGAGAGCCTCGCCGTGATGCGCGCGATCAAGCACGCGCTGGACCCGCGGGGAATTCTCAATCCGGGGAAGATTTTTCTGAATTGACCGGCCGCAACGTCCTAACCTCCAGGTCGAGTGCGCACCAGAACTTCAGCTCGGCTGGCAGAGACGTTTGAGAGCCTCTGCGCGCCAACAGCCATTCGCCAGCCGAGCTGTGCATTATCAATTGTACGTTGCGAGAACACCATTTGGTAGCACGCCGATCATTCGAGGATTGCCGATTTTGAGATCGTCCCAGGTCAATTGTGGCTGCTCGTTCATCTGGCCAGACTTATCAGGCAAAACCGGCTCTGAGCTAACGGCCGTCTTCGGTGCGGCGGTCATTGCATAGGTTCGTGAGTGGGCCTGATCGGCGTGCGACGCAACAACACCAATCGCCGAAAACAGGACCGCTGCAACCAACATCGTTTTCATCGATTGTCTCCCTCTCTGTTCTGCCGGGACAAGGATCGCCGTCCCATTGCGAGGCCATCTCTACACCCGCCGGATTCCCCGCGCTTATAAGCGGCGTCACAGGGCAGTAAGGAACTTGTAACAGGCCGTCCGGATTCCCGCTCTCGCGTCGTAAAAGTGGATTCATGCTTGCTTTCCCGGGCAACGACAGCTCATGACGAAACTTTACGTCTACATCCTCGCCAGCCGGCGCAATGGCACCTCGTTCGTCGGCCATACCGATGACCTGCTGCGCCGCCTTTCAGAGCACCGACGCGGTGCTGTGCCTGGTTTCAGGTCGCGATATCAGGTCAAGCATCGCGTCTTGTTCGAACAGCACGAGACGCGCCAAGATGCCTCGCGAGCGCCGCTTAAAGCGATGAAATCGTGGATGGAAGCTTCAACTCATCGAACAAGCGAAGCCGGATTGGCGAGACCCGGCAGCGGATTCGGCCTATGAGGCACGGGTCACCGGCCGGTCTGGATCCCCGCTTGCGAGCCTGTGAAAGAATCGGGCGGACGTCTATTCTTCGTCATGCCCGCGCTTGTCGCGGGCATCCACGACTTTGCCGCCAAATGCTAAGCTGTTGGAAAGAAAGTCGTGGATGGCCGGCCTTCGCCGGCCATGACGAGTGCCGGCGAACGATCGCAGTTGCCGGGTATTTTTTCACAGTCTCTTGCGCGGGGATGAGCGGGTGACATGATGCTGCCGCCTTCGAAATAGAGTTCGCGGTCCTTCCTAAGCCGCCGCCCGGAGCGTCTTGGGTATGCCCGCGCGCGGCACCTGCCCGTGCATCGGCTCGTCCGGCAATCCCTCATGCAGGATCGCCCGCGCCGCGAGCAGCTTTGGCAAATCAATACCCGTTTCGAAGCCCATGCTTTCAAGCATGAACACCAAATCCTCGGTGACGATGTTGCCGGAGGCACCGGGGGCGTATGGACAGCCGCCGAGGACCGCAAGGCAGGAATTGAAGACGCGGATGCCTTCCTCCAGTCCGGCGAGCGCGTTGGCCAGGCCAAGTGCCATCGTGTCGTGTAGATGCAGGCCGTGCAGAGCCGGTCCGCTCTGGCGCGAACCGCCGCGCTCGGAAATTATGGACTGCCCGGGCCGCGGTGATATCCCTTCGATCCGACCAGTCGCGCCAATTCGCTTCTCGGCTCGCCGCCGGCGCGCAGCCCGGCAATCACGCTCTCGAAATTGTATAGCGGTTCCCAACCAAGCTCCCTGCGAGCCCGGGAATTGACATAGACCCGGTCGATGCCGGGAAACATTCGCCAGCCTAGCTGCGTGTAGAGCGGTTCATATTCCGGGACCCGCGCCTGCGTTACTGCCGGAGCGGCTTCGCGCAATCGCGGCAGATCCCCTGGCAGGAACGGCGTCGTCGCGCTGACGATGTAACGGCGGAAGCCGATGGCTCTGGCGCGCTCGGCCGCGCGCAGATGGACGGTTACGACATCCGCCAGGTCCACACGCCGGCTCAGAAACTCGTTTGTTTTCACGTTCGCGTCGGCGTACGCCATATGGATCGAGGCATCGTCATCCGGCTCGGGAAAGAAACGCGAGGTGCGGAGCACGATACAGGGCAAGCCCTGATTGCGGTGGAAAATCTGGCAGAGATCTTCCGCCGCCGCTTTGGTCACCCCATAGATATTCTTCGGAACCGGAACGACATCTTCGGTGATCCATGCTGCGGGGCTGCCGGAAGGCGGGATCAGCGCGTCGCCAAAAACGCTGGTCGTGCTGGTGAAGATGAACGCCTCAACACGGGCCGCCGCGGCGGCTTCGAGCAAGATCAACGTCCCCGTTACGTTCGTGCCAACGAAATCCTGGCGCGTATGCGTGGGGATATGCGGTTTGTGCAGGGTCGCCGCATGAAACACGACCCGAACGCCGCGCATGCACTGAGCCACGCAGGTTAGGTTCGCGATGGAGCCGACTGTCGTCGTGAACGGGCCGGCGATCCTATCAAGGCCGATGACCTCGCGGCCTGCACCCCGCAAGGTGCGGACCAGAGCTTCACCGAGATGGCCGGAACTGCCCGTTACCAGCACGCTCATGAGACGCGGTACCGCGACGCAAGCCCGCGGTGGTTCGTCGTCCTAAGCGGCCGCGCGGAACGTCTTCGGTATGCCCGCCCGCGGCACCTGTCCGTGCATCGGCTCGCCCGGCAGGCCCTCGTGGAGGATCGCCCGCGCCGCGAACAGCTTGGGCAGATCAACTCCCGTCCCGAACCCCATGCTCTCCAGCATGAACACCAGATCCTCGGTGACAATGTTGCCCGATGCGCCGGGCGCATACGGGCAGCCGCCCAGCCCGGCCAGGCAGGAATCGAAGGCGCGGATGCCCTCCTCCAACCCCGCCAACGCGTTGGCCAGGCCGAGCCCCATCGTGTCGTGCAGATGCAGCCCGTGCAGAGCCGGTCCGATCTCGGCGCGCACGGCGCGCACCACCGCTTTTACCTGCGACGGGTGCGCATAGCCCACCGTGTCCGCCAGCATGATCTTGTCGGCCCCGGCGCGGGCCAGGCCGCTCGCGACCGCCACCGTCTTCGTTGTCGGCACCGTCCCGTCAATGGAGCAGCCGAAGGCGGTGGAGCAGGCGGCGATCACCTCCATTTGGCGCGGCTGGGCGCGCACCCAGTCCATCAGCCGCTGCATCTCGGCGATGCTCTCCTCCGGGGTTCGGTTGAGATTGGCGCGGCTATGGCCCTCGCTGACAGAGATCGGCACACTGATCTTATGCGCCCCGGCAGCATAGGCGCGCTCGGCGCCCCGCACGTTCGGCACGAGGGCGATCACCACCAGGCCGGGGATCGCCAGCGAACGCCGCACGACCTCCTCGGTATCCGCCATTTGCGGAATGACGCGCGCAGGGACGAAGCTGCCGACCTCGATTTCCTTGAGACCGGCCGCCGCCAGCGCTCCGATCCAGCGCAGCTTGGTCGCGGTCGGCATGTGCGATTTTGCCATCTGCAACCCGTCCCGCGGGCCGACTTCGCAGATTGATACATGCTCGGTCATTGAAGGATGCCCCTTGGGGTCGGACGGTCCCACCGGCCCAATTTTGTCGAATAGACTTGGCCGGCAAGGGTGTTGTGCGCAAGACCGCCATTGACCGCTCGGGCCCACCCCGTCTATCGCCGCAGATTGCGGGTTTCTTGCCCGCGATTACATGACCTGATCGAGATGAGAAGCTGTCGCAGAACGCGGTGGCCGGAGACGACCCGAATGCCTTTACGCCTTGCGGCTGCTGTTTTTGCCGTGTCGGTTCTGCTGTTCAACTTCGCACCCGCGCACGCGCAGGCGCCCGGCCCGGGCGGCCCGCCGGCTGTTGGTGTTGTGCGCGCCCAGAAGCAGGCCATTACCGAGACATCGGAGTTCGTCGGGCGCATTCAGGCAATCGACCGTGTGACCCTGGTCGCGCGCGTGACCGCGTTCTTGGAAAAGCGGAATTTCGTTGAGGGTTCGGAGGTGAAGAAGGGTGACCTTCTTTACGTTCTCGAACAGCCGCCGTTCCAGGCGGATCTCGCAGCCAAGCAGGCGGCCGTGGAGCAGGCGCAGGCGCAGCTGCAGAACGCCGAACTCACCTTCAATCGCGCGGCGGCGTTGCTGAAGACGGCCGCGGGTCAGCAGTCCAAGGTCGACGACGCAAGGGCGACGATGCTGACCGATGCCGCGCAACTGCAAGCCGCCAGGGCGCAGGCCCGTCAGTCGGCAATCAATCTTGGCTACACGGAGATCCGCGCGCCGATCGACGGCAAGATCGGCCGTACCGACGTCACGATCGGCAACGTCGTCTCGCCGGGCTCGGGTCGGCTTACCTCAATCGTGAGCCAGGACCCGATCTATGTCGTCTTTCCCGGTCTCGCTCCGCGCCGAGCTGGACTTGCGCCAGCAATATGCCGACAAGGGCGGACTGGGCGCCGCCGTCATCAAGCTGCGCCTGTCGGATGGGCGGATTTACCCGCACACTGGAACGCTTGATTTCGTCGATAACTCGGTCTCGCAGAGCACCGACACGATCACTCTGCGCGGCAAGATTCCCAACCCGACAACCGGCGAGCCCCGGCTCAATCAGGAGTCGGCTCGCGAGTTGGTGGACGGCGAGTATGTGACCGTGCTGCTGGAAGGTGCGCAGCCGGTGGAGCTTGTCGCCATCCCCCGCGCCGCTGTGCTGTCGGACCAGCAGGGTGATTACGTTTTCACGGTTGATGCGCAGAACAAGGCGAGACAGGCTCGTGTCCAGCTTGGCCAGTCCTCGCCGACCACGGCCACGGTGCTCACCGGGCTTGCGCCCGGAACTATGGTCATTGTCGATGGCTTGCAGAAGGTGCATCCCGGCCAGGCGGTTCTGCCGGGTCCCGCTGCGCCGTCGATCGCCGCGAACCCGGCTGAGTTGAAAGGCGGCGCCGGCCCGGCGCCGGCCGGAGTACCCAAAGCGCGGCCCAGTCCGGCCGCCGGACCCGGGCGGGCTGCGGCGGCCGAGCGATGATCTCCGCCGTCTTCATCCGCCGGCCGCGGCTGGCGATCGTCATTGCCATCGTCATCACTCTGGCGGGTGTGCTGGCGATGACGCGAATCCCGGTCGCGCAGCTGCCGGATATCGTCCCTCCACAAGTCACCGTCACGGCCCTCTATCCGGGCGCCTCCGCGGGAGTGGTTGAAAGCGCCGTTGCCCAGCCGATCGAACAACAGGTGATCGGCGTAGACAAAATGATTTACATGAAGTCGAACAGCGGCAACGACGGCAGTTACACGCTGACCGTGAGCTTCGACCTGGGTACGAATCCCGACATTGACGTGGTCAACGTCAACAACCGCGTGCAGACCGCGCTCGCGCAATTGCCGCCGGAAGTCCAGGCAGAGGGGCTGACAGTTCAGAAGCGCTCCACCTCGATCCTCGAATTCATAGCATTTTACAGCGATGATCCGAAGCTGGACCCGCTGTTCGTCACCAACTACGCGCTGATCAACGTCATCGACCAGCTTTCACGCACGCCGGGTGTCGGCCAGGCGAACCTGTTCAGCAAGCTGAATTACTCGATGCGGGTCTGGTTCCACACCGACCGGCTGGTGGGGCTCAACCTGACCCCGAACGATATCGTTGACGCCATAAACCAGCAGAGCGTCATAGCCCCGGTCGGGCGGATCGGCGCGCGGCCGATCGGCCAAGGCCAGCAGTTCCAGTTCAACCTGGAGACCCGCGGCCGGCTCGTTACACCCGAGCAGTTCGGCAACATCGTCATCCGCGCCAATCCGGACGGGTCCGTGCTGCGCCTGCGAGATGTAGCCGATATCAAACTCGGCGCGCAAAGTTCGGACAGCGAGTCACGGCTGAACGGCCGCCCGGCCGTGCCGCTCGGCATCTATCTGGCGCCGGGCGCCAACGCGGTGCAAACCGCCGCCAATGTCCGCCGCACCCTCGCGCGGCTGGAGCCTCGGTTCCCGCCTGGGCTGCACGTGATGGTCATGTATGAATTCGACCACCTTCGTCAGCGACACGATCCACGAGGTGATCAAGACACTGGCCGAGGCATTCGCCCTCGTGGTGCTGGTCGTGTTCCTGTTTCTCGGCAGTATCCGCGCGACGGTGATCCCGATGGTGGCGGTGCCGGTCAGCCTGGTCGGCACTTTCGCTGCACTGCTCGCCCTGGGCTACACCGTCAACACTGTCTCGCTGCTCGCGATGGTGCTGGCGATCGGCATTGTCGTCGACGATGCGATCGTCGTGGTCGAAAACGTCGAGCGCGTGATGGAGGAAAACCCTACGCTCTCGCCGGCCGAGGCCACCCTGATTGCCATGCGGCAGATCACCGCGCCGATTATTGCCATATCACTTGTGCTGCTTTCGGTATTCGTGCCGGTCGGCTTCATTCCCGGTCTATCGGGGATCCTGTTCCGCCAGTTCGCCGTGACGATCAGTTGCGCAATGGTGATTTCGGCGATCAACGCGCTTACGCTCTCGCCTGCACTCTGCGTGTTGTTCCTGCGCCACACCGGGCGACGCCGGCGCGGTCCGATCGCTTGGGTGCTGCGAGGCATAGATCACGTGCGCAACGGCTATGCCGGCGCGGTGCGCCATCTGGTACGCGTCTCCATGCTCTCCATCCTGCTGGTCGCGGTTTTCGGCGCGGGTTCGTTTTGGATGATGAGCCGCACGCCCACCGGCTTCTTGCCCGAAGAGGATCAGGGCGCATTCTTCATCTCCGCCCAGCTTCCGGATGGCGCGTCGGTGGATCGTTCCGGCGAGGTCGCCTTGCAGGCCGAGAAGATGCTGCACACTCTGCCGCAGGTGCAGGACACGCTCGCCATTATCGGCTTTTCGCTGCTTGACGGGGTGCAGGAGCCGAACTCGGCCTTCATGGTCGCCCGGCTCAAGCCGTTTGCGGATCGCGTGGGGTTCGCGAATTCCGTGCAGATGCTGGTGCGCCGCAGCTTCGGCATGTTCCAGGGGATCCGCACAGCCCTGGTCTTCCCGTTCAATTTGCCGCCAATCATCGGCCTCGGCACCGGGTCGGGCTTTGAGTACGAACTGGAGGCGCTGCAAGGCCAGGACCCGGTGCAGAACGGCCAGATCATGCGCGGCCTGATTGCCGCGGCTAACCAAAACCCCGCGCTGACGCGGGTCTTCTCCACCTACACGGCCAACAACCCATCGCTCTACCTGGATATCGATCGGGACAAGGCGGCGGCGCTGGGGCTCAAGCTGGATGACGTATTCACGGCGCTGCAGGCCACGCTCGGTGGCGAATATGTAAACAACTTCAATCTGTTTGGGCGCACCTGGCAGGTGAACCTTCAGGCCGAGGCCGCTGACCGCAACGACATTCCGGCGATCTGGCGCATTTTCGTTCGCAACAAGGCGGGCGATATGGTGCCGCTGCGCTCGATCGCATCGCTGCGCATCGTCACCGGACCGCAGGTGATCACCCGCTATAACAATTATCGGGCTATCGCGGTCAATGGCGGTCCCGCGCCCGGCGTCTCGTCAGGTACCGCGCTGGCGACGATGGCCCGGCTGTCGGACCAGACCCTGCCGCAAGGCTACTCGTTCGAATGGACCGGAACGGCCTATCAGGAGGAACTGGCCTCCGGCCAAACAGGCATCATTCTCGGCTTGGCGGTGCTGTTCGCGTACCTGTTCCTGGTCGGGCTCTACGAGAGCTGGACCATTCCGGTCCCGGTGCTGCTGTCGGTCATCGTGGGCGTGCTGGGCGCGTTCATCGGCATCGTCGTGGCCGGGCTGTCGGTGGATCTTTACGCGCAAATCGGGCTGGTCGTGTTGATAGCGCTGGCGGCAAAGAACGCCATTTTGATCATTGAGTTCGCCAAGGAGCAGCGCGAGGCCGGAATGCCGATCCGCGAAGCGGCAGTGTTGGGCGCGCGGATGCGGTTTCGCGCGGTGATGATGACCTCCGTGGCCTTCATCCTGGGCCTGATACCGCTGGTAACGGCCCAGGGTGCGGCGATGCTGAGCCGGCGGGATGTGGGCACAGCAGTGTTCGCCGGCATGATCGCCGCCAGCTCGATCGGCGTGTTCCTGATCCCGATGCTATACGTGACGTTCCAGTCGTTGCGCGAGCGGGTGAAGCATCGCTTATCCCGTACCCCGGTTAGCGTGCCGCAACACGGCGCCGAGTAGGCGCTGGCTTGTTCCGATCTCGGGCATGTGCCTAACCTTGCGCCTCGCAAGCATGTGAGGCAGTCGCCATCGATGAGCTGTTCAGCAATCCCGTCGCGTTGATGCTGGCCGCCCCCGCGGCCGGCGGCCTTGTGTTGGGCTTGCTGGCCCGGCTGGTTGCCTTGCCGTTCGCCGCGCGGCTGGTGCTGCCGTGTGTGTTCTTGATCGCCTACGTGGTGACTTACCAGAAGGTTCCCGACTTCCCGCCGATCGCCTCGACCAGCAAGATCTTCTACGCGAGCGTGTTCGGAACGGCGTTCGGCTCTGGCGCTCGATCTCGCGGCAATCACCCGGGCAGCGTCCGTGCTGTTCGCCGCCACCTCAATCGCGTGGTCGTTTGCGATCGCGATCTGGATCAGCGTACCGGTGCTTGCCGAGTTCGGCGCCGGACTGTTGCTTGCCTTGGTCTGCCTCGGCGCCGGCGGCGCGCTGATGCTGTGGCGGCTGTACGCGATCGGGGCGTCGCGCGCCCAGCCGGGTGGTGAGATGATCGCGACCTCCCTGCTCGCCGCGCTGGCGCTGGGCTTCGCGCCGATCGCGCTGTTCGGGGCGTCGTCCACGAGTTTCGGGCTTTGCCTTGGCCTGACGGCCGGCTGCGCCGTGGTGGCGCTCATTGCGCTGGCAAGTCCGCGCGCTTTCGGAGCAAGCGCCGTGCTCGGCGCCGGCGGCGGGCTGCTGGCGGTCATCGATACCGTCGCGTTGATAACGCGGCAGATCGACTATGCCGCGCTGTTCGTGCTGCTCGGCGTGCTGTTCGCGGGTCAGATCGGCGCCCGCTTTGCCTTGCCACCCGATCGGTTCAATCTCCGCGTTCGCCAAATCATCGTGTCCCTGATCGCCGCATCACCAATCGCCGTGATCATGGCGATACTGCTGCTTCGTCATCCCAATCCGCTTGGAACCTGAAGGAGACCGTTATGCGCCGACTAGCTCTTGCCGCGTGCGCGGCCAGCCTCATTCTAGGCACCGCCTGGCAGTCGGAAGCCGCCGACTACAAGATCGACCCGCATCACACGCACGTTCTGTTCTTCGTCGAGCACCTCGGCTTTTCCAAGATGGTCGGGTTGTTCACTGAGATTTCCGGCGTAGTCGGCTTCGATCCCGCCAATATCGCAAATAGCAAGCTGGTGGTCGCCATCGGGACTAACAGCCTGCAAACCCAGTACGCGCCGCGCGACAAGGATCTGAAGGGAGCCGATTGGTTCGACGTGGCCGAATTTCCGGAAATGAAATTCGTCGGCACAAGCTTCAACAAGACGGGCGAGAAGACCGGCACGATCGCCGGCAATCTCACCCTGATCGGCAAGACGAGACCGGTGACGCTGGACGTGGTCTTCAACAAGATGGGCGTGCGACAGACCGACAAGGTGCAGGCGGTCGGCTTTTCCGCAGTGGGCAAGTTCAAGCGATCGGATTTCGGGATGAAGACGTTTATTCCCTATATCGGCGATGAGGTGGACATCGTGATCGAGACTGAGGCGATTCAGTAATGACCGCGAAGGCGGCCGCAAGGCCGATGGGAAGGTAGAGCGGGAGAGCGCAGCGTACCCCGCCTTGAGCCGACGCGCCGTGCTGCGGCGGGATGCGCTGCGCTATCCCGCCCTACAGCCACCGCAAATTCGGCTCCATCCCCATCAGATGCTGCCCGACGGTCTCGAAATGCGAATGCCGCCCCTGGAGCTGTTGGGAGACCGCGTTCATATCGCGGAACCGGCGCTCGAACGGCTGCGCGTCGAAGATCGCGGTGGCACCGGCCTCGTGCCAGACGGCGTTGACCACAGCACGTGACTCGCCAATGGCGAAGGTCGCTGCCTGTCGGATTCCGATGCGCTCATCAACAGACATCCACCCTCGCTCGCGAACCGCGTCCTGAGTCTCCGCCAGCACCTGTACCAACAAACTGCGCGCTGCCTTCAGCCGCGCGTCGCAAATGCCGATCAGCGATTGCACAACCGCGCTGTCGCGCATCGTGCTGCTGGACAGGGCTGGAGTCTTTTTCGTCGCGAGCGTGATGAAATCATCCAGGATCGCCCGGGCGATACCCAGCCCGACCGCGCCGAACCCGGAAGCGTAAATGTTGTTGGTGCTGAAGCGATACAGCAGACCCGGCTCACGACGTTCCTCCGCAACGTCCCGCGTCAGCGATAACTCATCGGGAACAAACAGGTCTTTTACCGAATACGTGTCGCTGCCCGTGCCCCGGAGCCCGATCACCTGCCAGACATCCTCGATCTCGGCTGCCTCGCGTGGAAATAACATGGTGCGCTCGAACGGCGCTCCCTCCACCCCGCTGATCGGAGCGCCGTCGGCCGCGAAGGTCGGGCAGTGGCCGCCCAGCCAGGTGGCGTGCCGGCTGCCGCTCGCGAACAGCCACTTGCCGCTAACCCGCCAGCCGCCGGACTCCTTGACCGCACGGGCCTGGCCGCGCGACTGCCCCCAGGCGAGCACGTCGCGCGCATGGCCGAACACGCGCCGCGCCACATCATGCGCCAGATACGCGGCCGATATCGAACAGCCGGAGCCCTGGTTCATGCACCAGGCGGTGCTCGCGTCGCCCATCGCGATCGCCTCGACCGCCTGCACATAGCGCGCGGGCTCCAATTCGGCCCCGCCGATGGATCGCGGTACCAGCAGGCGGAACATACCCGCTTGATGCATCGCATCCAGCACATCCGGCGTCAGTTCACGCGCTGCGTCGATGCGCTGGCCGGCTTCGTTCAGCAGCGGGATAAGGTACCGGGCGCGGGCGATGGGGTCCGTGTCAAACTTCGCTCGCCCGGGCGCGCTTACGTCCATCAGCGATGTCCTCTCTTGCTGCGAGCAAAGCTACACCCCGTCCAGCATGGTCGGCAAAAGCCGGGCCATTGTTTATGTGCTTGGCACCGTCCGCCCCGGCATTCGTATAGACTGGCAGGACCGGAGAGCCAGACATGACCCCGCTCGAGAGGATGTTACAGGAGATTGAAGCCGAAGCGCGGGAGACCGCGCGCTGGACCGGACGGGCGCGCTTCAAGCCAGAAGTGCTCGCCGCGATGCGCGCCGTTCGGCGGGAGGCGTTCATCCCCGAAGGCGAGCGCGCCCGCGCCTATGCAAATGCACCGCTGGGCATCGGGCGGGGCCAGACCATCTCCCAACCTTTTATCGTGGCTCTCATGACCGATCTGCTCGATCTGCAACGCAACCATAAGGTGCTCGAGATCGGCACGGGTTCGGGGTACCAGGCAGCGATACTGGCGCAGCTCGCAGACCAGGTCTGGTCGATCGAAGTCATCCCGGAACTGTCGCAGCGGGCCGCCGCCGCGCTCGCGGCCGAGGGGTATCGGAATGTGTCGCTGCGCGTAGGCCAGGGCGCGGCGGGCTGGCCGGAATGCGCGCCATTCGACGCGATTATCGTCACCGCGGCAGCCGCGTCCGTGCCGCCGACGCTGATCGCGCAGCTTCGCGCTCCGGGCCGCATGGTCGTCCCGGTCGGGCCGCGTGGAGAGGCACAGGAACTCATTGTGATCGAGAAGTCCTCCGCCGGAGTGGTGCAACGCCGCCCCGTGCTGGATGTTGCGTTCGTGCCCTTGACCGACGGTTGACGAGCCGGCCGCGGCCTGCGCTACTAGCCGGTAGGATCTCGCCATTGGCGCAATGACCGGAGGCGCGTAATGAAGCTGATGTGGTTCCACCTGATGCCGTATACCGAGCTGCCCGACGACTTTCGGGACAAGCACCCGTCGGTGTGGGTGGACATCCATTCCTCGCTGTTCGATCCGGCACGCGCGCACCACATGTACAACGACTTCATGGATGAGTTGGAATACGCGGCGCAGTGCGGGTTCGATGCGATCTGCGTCAACGAGCATCATTCCAATGGCTACGGGCTCATGCCGTCGCCCAACTTGATCGCTTCCTCGCTCGCGCGCCGGACGACGGATACGGCGATCTGCGTCATGGGCAACTCGCTCGCGCTTTACAATCCGCCGACCCGGGTTGCCGAGGAATTCGCCATGATCGACGTGATTTCCGGTGGCCGGCTGATCGCCGGTTTCCCGGTCGGCACGCCGATGGACACGTGCTACGCCTACGGACAGAACCCGTCGATGCTGCGGCAGCGCTATCATGAGGCGCATGATCTTGTGGTGCGTGCTTGGCGGGAACGCGACACCTTCGCCTTCAACGGTCGCTTCAACCAGCAGCGCTACATCAATATCTGGCCGCGTCCGATCCAGCGCCCGCATCCGCCGATCTGGATCCCCGGCGGCGGCTCGGTCGAGACCTGGCAATGGTGCGCCGAGATGGACTACGTGGACCGCTACCTGTCCTATTACGGCTACAAGGCCGGCCAGGCGACCATGGACGGGTTCTGGCGGGAGATGGACCGGTTGGGGAAGGACCGCAATCCCTACCAGGCCGGGTTCCTACAGTTCGTGGGCGTGGGCGAAAGTCGGCAGCACGCGTTCGACCTGTACTCGGAAGCGGCAGAATACTTCTATGGCCGCTGCCTGCACGTTGATCCCCGCTTCGCCGTGCCCCCGGGCTACACCAGCGAAGGCAGCCAGCGCGCCGGCATCGAGAGCCAAATCAAGCAGGCCGCGGATGCGAATGTGCGCGGCAAAGGCACCGCCGAGCGCATGGCTTCGGTTGCGCGTGAAATGGATGCGATCGTCGATCGGGGCTACGTGATCATCGGCTCCCCCGAGGAAGTGACCGAGCAGCTGCGCGAAGTCGCTAAAAAGCTGAATGTCGGCCACTTGATGCTGCTGTTGCAGTTCGGGAACATGGGCAAGGATCTCTGCCGCTACAACACGAAGCTGTTCGCGGAACGGGTCATGCCGAATGTCCGGGACGTGTTCGCCGATTGGGAAGACCGCTGGTGGCCGAAGCCGATAGCAGCGCAGAGCCGCGCGGAGATTCCGGCGTTCGTGCCGCAATTGGCGGCGGAGTAGTTACACCAACCGCCCAATCGATTGACGCTTGCGACCCCTCCCCCCGGCCCCCTCCCGCAAGGGGAGGGGAGTTCGCACTCGCAAAGTTCCCCTCCCCTTGCGGGAGGGGTTAGGGGAGGGGTCGAAACGATAAATGCAGGGATGAGTTGCCGAAAAGCGTTGTCAGTATTAGACTGGATCGGAGTTATCGTGACTGAACCCGAGACGTTGACGCTGGATGTCAACGGCTTTGCTACACGCGTTTGGCGCAAAGGGGGTGGGCCGAAACTGGGCTTTCTGGCGGGGCTGGGCGGCCTGCCCCGTTGGACCCCGTTCCTGGACGCTTTGGCCGAGAAACTTACCGTGATCGTTCCGTCGCTTCCGGGATTTCCCGGTGGCGATCGGGGCCACACCGTCCTCGATACGCATCTCGACTGGCTGCTCGCGATACGCGAAATCCTGGACAAGTCAGACCTGGCCGGCGCCGATCTGACCGGAAGCTCGGTCGGGGCGTCGCTGGTGGCCGAAGCGGCCGCGATCTGGCCGCATCAAGTGGGCAAGATCGCCTTGATTGCGCCATTCGGCTTGTTCGATGAGGCCGACCCGCCCACCGACCCCTGGGCTCAGCGCGCCGACGCGGTTCCGCGGCTGATGTGCGCCGATCCGGCGATCTGGTCGGCGGTGACGGCGCCGCCCGAGGGCGTCAACTCGATCGAGTGGCCGATCGAGCTGACGCGGGCGTCGGAGGCAGCAGCGCGCATTTTCTGGCCGCTGGGCAACACCAAGCTCGAAAAGCGGCTGAAGCTGATCAACGCCGACACGCTGCTGATCTGGGGCGAACAAGACAAGATTATGCCCCGCAGCTACGCGGATCGATTCCGCCAAGCCATCCTGGGCAAGACCGAGCTGCGGGTCATCCAAGGCGCCGGGCATCTCGCCGAGCTGGATAAGCCGCGCGAGGTGGCCGAGGCGATCCTGAGTTGGACCGGATAGGGCGCGCGCAACCATGAAGCTGGACCCCGATACAAGTCTGGTATTGGAGCTGATGCGCGCGGCCGGACGGCCGGCATTCGAGACGCTCACGCCCGATGAGGCGCGCGCCGCCTATGCCGCGAGCCGCGATGCCTTGCAGCCGGCGCCCGATTTGGTTGGCGACGTGCGCGACTTCGCTGCCACGGGTCCGGCAGGCGATATCCCGTTGCGCTGCTATCGCCCGCTTGAGACCACGGCAGCCGAAAGCCTGCCAGGGCTCATCTACTATCACGGCGGCGGCTGGCTGTTGGGCGGCCTTGACTTGCATGACGTGGTTTGCCGCCGGCTCGCCAATCTGGCGCGCTGCAACGTGGTCTCGGTCGATTACCGTGTGGCGCCGGAGCACAAATTTCCGGCCGCCGTCGAGGATTGCGCCGTAGCGGTCCGTTGGGTCATCGGTAACGCAGAGAGCCTCTCGATTGACCCCGCCCGCCTGGCGGTGGGCGGCGATTTGGCCGGCGGCAACTTGGCCGCGGTCATGGCGCTGATGGCGCGCGACGGGGGCGTTGCCGCCGCTCGCCTTCCAGCTTCTGATCTATCCCGCCGTGGACATGATGATGACCACGGTTTCGTCACAGACGGTTCGGGACGGCGTGCCGCTGACCTCGGCCACCATGAAGTGGTTTATCGACCACTATATGCGCAGCCCGGCCGATCGGGCGGACTGGCGCGCCTCGCCGCTGCGGGCGCCGGACCTGTCCGGCGCGCCGCCCGCCCTGGTTCTGACCGCAAGCCATGACCCGCTATGCGACGAAGGCGTTGCCTACGCGCAGCGGCTGGAGCGCGAGGGCGTGCGTGTCACGCATCTGCATTTCGCCGATCAAATTCACGGATTCCTCAGCATGGGGAAGTATATCCGCGCCTCGGATCTGTCGTTGCAGGTGATGGCGGCCGTGCTGCGCCAGGAGTTGGGGCGCTAGACTAGCGTGCCACCAAGGGACCGCCGGTCGCCGCGTCGCGGATCGTAGCGACGATTGCTTTGTCGGCGTCCTCACGCCAGGCCAGTATCACGCGTCGCTCCAGGCTGAGCTCGCGGATTTCCGCCGCCGCCATGCCAGCTCGTAACAGGGATCGCGGCATCAAACACACGCCGAGCCCGGCCAGAACCGCGCCGGCGCAGCGCTCCTCGTCGGCCGAGCGCAGCACGGCGCGCGGCCGCACGCCGTGTCGCGCGAACAGGCGCCGGGCATCGTCGTGCGCCTCGCACGCCGCACGCAGGATGAAGGGCGTATCGCCTAGTTCCGCGAGCGACCAGCGATCGCGTGTGGCTATGCGATGGTTCGCCGCGGCAGCGAGCACGTAAGGCTCGCGCCATAAGGAGATCGCGTTGGCGGCGGCCAGCGTCTCGCGAATAGGAAACAGGGCGACGTCGCAGCGCGCGCGCTGCCAGCGCTCGGCGACGGCGTCGGCACTGCCTTCGGAGATCTCGAACTCGCAGCCCTCATGGCTTTGTGCCACCGACAGCCAAACCAGCGCGCGCATGATCGGGACAGTGGACGCGATCGCGATGCGCACCAGCCGTGACCGCCGGCCAACGCGCTGCTCGGCGCGCGCAGCCTGCCACGCCTCGATCATCGTGCGTGCGTGCGGTAGCAGCCGCTGGCCCGCGACGGTAAGTCCGGTCCGGCGTCCACGGTCGAAAAGCCGGGTCCCGAGCTCCTCCTCCAGGCGGGCTATGCCAGCAGAGAGCGTGGGCTGCGTGACGTGGCAGCGCTCGGCCGCGACGGTGAAGCTCGAGGTCTCGGCGATGGCCAGGAAATAGCGCAGGAATGCCAAGTTCATGAGATAGATGATATCTATTCAGAGGAAAGAAACAATCGATTTTACCTGTGGCAAGAATTGACCCATCTTGTCGCTATGAGCACCTTAAAAACCGCAGAGAGCAACGGTATCGCCGTGGTGACCTTTGCTCGTCCGCCGGTGAACGCGATGGACTGGGCGTCCCTGGAGGAGCTGACCTCGACTTTCAAACGGTTGGCCGAGGACGCAGCGATAAAGGCCGCCGTCCTAACGGGCGAGGGCAACGCTTTTTCGGCAGGTCTCGACCTCAAAACGGTGCCCAACCTCGACCTTGCCGGCCAGCACCGCCTGATCGCAGCGCTCAACGACAGCTTCGGCACGCTTTACGCCTGGCCCAAGCCGCTGGTGGCGGCGGTGAACGGGCATGCTATGGCGGGCGGATTGGTCGCAGCGCTCTGCGCTGACTGGCGTGTGGCGGCCGACGTGCCCTTGAAAGCGGTTCTCGCCGAGGTCCGAGTTGGCGTGAAACTACCGGTGGCCGCCTTGCAGGCCGCCATCCGTGAGCTCTCACGCAGATGGCTCGGCGCACTTGATATTGTTGAGCCAGATCGTCGACGTCGCGGGCGCGCTGTCGCTCGGCATATTCGATGAAAGCGCGCCTGCCGCGTCGCTCTTGTCGCAGGCCATCAACCGCGCGCGCCGTTTCGCAACACTGCCGACGCAGGCCTTCGCTACCACCAAACACGAGCTACGCACGGTCGCGCTGGCCCGGATTGCCAAGGCGCGAGCGGGGTTCGAGCCGCGCTACTCAGATTGGGTCGGCGAGGAGACGAAGGCGGCAGCTCAGGCGGCCTTGCGTCCCGCTTAGATCGCCACTGTCTGGTCAGGGGTGACAGGATCGCCCGCCTTTACAGGTACGCTGCGCGTACCATAACGACGCTGGCCCGCGAGAGATCGCCATGTCCGAGTCCTCAACCCTCATCTTCGTGTGCGAACCGCATCCGGCGCCGACGCCGCCGGACCGGCGCACCGCCAGCCTGCAGGATCCCGGCTTCGGCCGCGTCTTCACCGATCACATGGCCGGTCCGCTACCGCGAGGGCAAGGGCTGGCATGACGCGAAGATTACGGCGCGGGCCGCCTTCCCGATCGACCCCGCCAGCGCCGTGCTGCACTACGGCCAGAAGATATTCGAGGGCCTGAAGGCCTATCGCAGCGCCGAAGGCGGCGCCGTGCTGTTCCGGCCCGAGCGAGAACGCCCGGCGGTTCCAGGCATCGGCAGAGCGGCTGGCCATGCCGATTTTGCCAGAAAATTTTCCTACAGCATCGAGGCTGGTGCAGTATCGACCGCGACTGGATTCCCGATGGCGAAGGCAGCCTCTATCTGCGCCCCTTCATGTTCGCCAACGAGGTCGTTCCTCGGCGTGAGGCCGTCGTAGCGAATATCTGTTCGTCGTGATCGCCTCGCCGGTCGGCTCCTATTTCAAGGGCGGCAAGAAGGCGCAGTGACGGTATGGCTGTCGCAGACCTACACCCGCGCCGCGCCCGGCGGCACCGGCGCGGCCAAGTGCGGCGGCAACTACGCGGCGAGCCTGGTGGCGCAAGCCGAGGCCACCAAGCAGGGCTGCGACCAGGTGGTGTTTCTCGACGCGGCCGAGCGCAAATGGGTGGAAGAGCTCGGCGGCATGAACATGTTCTTCGTGTTCGACGACGGCTCGATGCTGACGCCGCCGCTCGGCGGCACGATCCTGCCCGGCGTCACCCGCGATTCGATCCTGACGCTGCCGCGCGGATGGGCCGCGAGGTGCGGGAGGAGCCCTACGCATTGAGCCAATGGCGCGAGGACGCCGCCAGCGGGCGCCTCAAAGAGACGTTCGCCTGCGGCACCGCGGCGGTACTCACGGCGATTGGCCGCGTCGAATTCGACGGCGGGAGCTTTACGATCGGCAACGGCGGCTCGGGCGCCCAGACCGAGAAACTGCGCGAGACCCTGGTCGACATCCAGCGCTGTCGCGCCCCCGACCCGCACGGCTGGGTGCATCGCGTGTTCTAGCCGAGCCTGGAGCGACGCGGCGTGGGGCGATGCAGGTGTACAGCATTGGGTAGCCCTCCGGACCGCTTCGCTGCGCTCGCCCTGACGGTCCGGTACAACCCGGTCTAAATTCACGCACGATCCGGGCACCGCACTTACCTTCGCTCCGCGCGCGTCGCCTCAAGATCGTCTGCCACGAACGCTCGCACCACGTCGGCCAGCGGTTCGTGCGCCGAGAAACCGAGCGTTCGCGCTCGCATTGCCTCGAATGCGGCCGGCCAGGAATTGACGATGGTCTCGATGGTCGGATCGGGCGCATGCCGGACCAGCCGCGAGGCATTAGGCTGCACTTCGTCCAGGGCAGCGAGCATATGCGCTATGGTGATGCTCATTCCCGGCAGGTTTACGCTGCGGTCGATGCCCATTGGCTCGGTGTTCATCGACGCGGCGTGCAGCAGCCAATCCACAGCCCGGCGCGGACTGGCCACCCAGGCGGCGAAGGCGTCGGCGACCGGAAGCTCGGTCTCCAGCCCGAGCAGCGGCTCGCGGATGATCGCCGAGAGAAACGACGAGGCGGCTTTGTTGGGCCGGCCGGGACGGACCACGATGGTCGGCAGGCGCAGCAGGACCGCGTCCAGGAAACCTCGGCGGGAGGCGTCACCGAGCAACAGTTCCGCAGCAGCCTTCTCTGCGCCATAGCTGCTTGCCGGCACCTGCCGGGCATCGTCCTCAAGCTTTGCGTCCTGTCCCCCGCTGAACGTCGCGATGGAGGAGGTGAACACGAGCCGCGGCGGTTTTCGCGACGCGGCAATTCGCCGGCACGCGTCGAGGACGGCCAGGGCGCCGTGCAGGTTGACGCGCATGCCGAGGTCGTAATCGGCCTCCGCCTGGGCCGAGACGACGGCGGCAAGGTGAATAACAATGTCAGTGTCGGGCGGAATGGCGTCAGCAGGCAGAGCCGCAATGTCGCCTTGCACGCACGCCACCGGGAACGGGGCCTCAACCAGTC
>CAWGIP010000009.1:0-190491 GCA_963822675.1 uncultured Pseudomonadota bacterium
CTCTGCGTTGCCGCACTCTGTCGCCCAGCGTACAGCACATCAAGCGGCACCTGAGCGGTTTTTGGCGATCCCAGCCGGCCCCGGGGTACCTTGCCGGACAGGAGGACGCGCCGCATGACCGCCAGCACGACTGCATCTCACGGTTCGCATTACCTGCCGGTCCGCGAGGACTGGCTCGCGCGGCGCACGGAGCCGGTGCTCGATCCGATGTTGCCGATCGTCGATCCGCACCACCACCTTTGGGATCGGCCTGACTGGCGATACATGCTTCCAGATTTGCTCAAGGATTTGACGGCGGGCCACAACATCGTCGCGACCTGTTTCGTGCAGGCCCGGGCATTCCACCGCGCCGCAGGTCCTGAGGAATTCCGGCCCGTTGGCGAGACCGAGTTCGTAAACGGGGTGGCGGCGATGAGTGCCTCCGGCCGGTATGGACCGGCGCGAATTTGCGCGGCGATCGTCGGTCACGCCGATCTCCGTCTCGGGGCGCGCGTGGAAGGCATTCTTGAGGCGCATGTCCGCGCCGGGGGCAACCGGTCCGTGGCATACGCCACATCACCGCTTGGGATGACGAGCCCGCTGTCCGCCACCCCGGCTATCCTGTGCCGCCACGTCTGATGGAGGACGCGGCCTTCCGGGAGGGATTGAGACGGCTCGGCAAGCTCGGGCTGAGTTTCGACGCGTGGCTTTATCATCCGCAAATCCCGGAACTGACGGCGCTGGCCCGCGCGGTGCCGGAGGTCCGGATCGTTCTCGACCATGTCTGCGGCCCGCTCGGGATCGGACGCTACGCCGGCCGCCGCGAGCAGGTGTTCGCGGCCTGGCGGCCGGCGATTCGCGAACTCGCAGGGTGCCCGAACGTTTTCGTGAAGCTTGGTGGGCTGGGGATGCGGATTAATGGGTTCGGCTTCGAGACCGCCGACGATCCGCCCTCCTCCGAGGAGCTTGCTGCTGCCTGGCGGCCTTATATGGAGACATGCATCGACGCGTTCGGCGCCGAGCGCTGTATGTTCGAGAGCAATTTCCCGGTGGACAAGGGCTCGTACAGTTACCTCGTGTGCTGGAACGCTTTCAAACGTCTGGCGACGGGCGCGTCGGACGCGGACAAAGCGGCACTGTTTAACGGTACCGCGACGCGGTTCTATCGGCTCGACACCTGAGGAGCCCGGCATGGCATACGCAGCATTTGATCTCACCGGCCGTGCGGCGCTTGTGACCGGGGGCAACGGGGGCATTGGCCTGGGCATGGCACGGGCGCTGGTGGAAGCCGGTGCCGATATCGCCATCTGGGGCACCAACGAGGCGAAAAACGAGACCGCGCGTCGAGAGCTTGCGCAGACCGGTCGCAAAATCCTGGCTCTGCGATGCGATGTGGGCGAGGAGCGGGAAGTCGAAGACGCCTTCGCCAAAACCGTCGATGCGTTGGGCCGTGTTGATGCGTGCTTTGCCAACGCGGGCGTTTCGGGGCGCGGCGTGCCATCTTTTCTTGAGATGAGCGCCGCGGAGTGGAACCGCGTTCTGCGGGTCAATTTGAACGGGGCGTTCCATACGTTTCGGGTCGCGGCCCAGCATCTGGTCAAGCGCGGCGTTGGCGGCGTGCTGGTGGGCACCGCATCGCTCGCCGCAATCGAGGGAGCGGCGCGCAGCGAGCACTACGCGGCAACCAAAGGCGGGATGATTTCGATGATCCGTGCTCTGTCGGTGGAGTTCGCTCGGCACCGAGTCAGGGCGCATGCAATCCTGCCCGGCTGGATCGAGACTGACATGACGGCCAACGTGATCGCCAACCCGAAATTCCATGGCAACGTGCTGCCGCGCATTCCCATGCGCCGTTGGGGAGCCGGCGCCGATTTCGGCGGCATCGCGGTCTATCTGATGAGCGATGCCAGTGCCTATCACACCGGCGACACGTTTGTGATCGACGGCGGGTATTCGCTGTTCTAGGTCCGGCCTTCGGCTAGGCGTCGGGTGTTGACGCGCGAGCTGGCTCAGGGTTCGCTGCTCGTTCTAAGCGCTTGATTATTCCGTATCCGGTATGCAATGGTCTGCACCGCCAAATGGCTCCCGGCGGAGGATCAGACTTGACCACGTATACATGGACGAGCGGCAGCGGCGACAACTGGACAACCGCTTCCGACTGGACGCCGGGCGGGCCGCCGGGGTCGGCCGACATCGCCAACATCCTCGCCGGCGCCAGCGCGACCGTGGAGAGCGATACCAGCGTCGGCTCGATCACGGATAGCGGCAGCATTGACATCGCCGCGGGAATACTAAGCGTGGGCGGTCCGATATCGGGCGGCGGGTCGATCCAGGTCCAAGGGCTCGGATCGGGCTTGCAGATCTCGCAGAGTGCGACGATTGACCAGGTGACGATCAGCGTCGGCGGCGGGGCGACTTTATCCTCGGGAAGCCCGTCGGCGACACTCACGCTCGGCCCAGCGGCGACTATTACGACGTCTGCTGGTGGTGTGGAACTCGGAGCCCGCGGCGGCTTTGTCAATCAGGGCGTAGTCGCGGTTGTCGGCGGGCCGTCACAGACCGATGCCGCGCGTTTCACCAATGTCGGGTCGCTGTCGGTGGCGGCAGGTAACAGCTTTCAGTCCAACGCGTGGCTTTTTTCCAATCTCGGAACCATATCCCTGGCGGGCGGCATGACGCTGCCGCACCCCCCGACAGTGCTGGCGTGCGCGAGGACCGAGCGCGTTCAACAATCTCGGCTCGCTGGTGGTGGCGGGTGATGTCCAAGCCAGCACGAACAGCTTCGCCAATACCGGCGCCATCACCGTTGAAACCGGCGGTTCGCTGGCCGCTTCGGGCTTATCCTTCACGGAACAAGCAACCTCCTCGCTCACCGTGCAGGCCGGCGGGACGTTCGATCTTGAAAGCGGTTCGGCCGCGCTCGCGTCGGATTCCATCGCCGCGAACGGCGGGACGGTAATCTTCAATCCGGAACCGTGACGAGCGCCGGTACGCTTCTGATCAGCTCCGGCGGTTGGTCGAGGTGGTCGGCACCGGCGGCGCCGAGAGTTTCGATTTGCAGGATGGCACCGCAACGCTGCATATCGATACGCCCAATCAGTTTACCGGAACGATCGATGGCCTGTCGGCTGGCGAAACGCCTGATCTCGGCGGCTCGGCCGCCTATACGACCGGAGCCCTCCTGGCGGGAAACGTGCTGTCGGTGACCGATAACAGCACAGCGCGGCCCTCCAGCTCAACCCGAATGAAGACTTTACAGGCCGAGTTTTCAGGTTCTCCTCCGATGGGTCCGGCGGGACCGATGTACAGTGGAGATCCCAGCGCTTCTGCGCGGTATGCAGATTCTGACGCCGCACGGCGAAGTGCCCGTCGAACGGATTCGGGCGGGCATGGAGGTGGTGACGATTTCCGGCGCGGTCACGCCAGTGATCTGGATCGGTGGATGCACCCGGATCACCGATGCGAACCGCGAGGCGGCAACGCCGATCATCGTTCGGCGCGGCGCACTGGGCGACAACCAACCGACACTGATCTGCGTCTGACGCGTGGGCATTCGCCGTTTATGGACGGGGACCGGTGATGGTCGAGACGCTATTGAACGGCCGCTCGGTGTACTGGACGAAGCGGCTCGCAGTGTCGAATACTACCACATCGAAGTGGAAGGCCACGCCGTGCTGGTGGCGGACGGCGCGCCGGCCGAGACATACCGTGACGACGGCAATCGCACGTTGTTCCTGCTCGGGATTGGCGGCGACCGGACGGACAGAGCTCAGGCGAAAGCGCCTTGCGCGCCGATTGTGAAGGAAGGGCCGGCGGCCGACCGGCTCTGGCGTAGCGTATCCGATCGCGCAGGCTGCTCCGGTCCGGTCACCGACCGACCCGGATTTTCATTTGGTGATTGACCTGGGAGTCGGATCGAGCCGACCGGGGTCGAGAACGGGTGCTACCTGTTCGAATTTAACGCAAGCCCGACGCGCCTGCGGCTAGTTTCGCGCAGCAGCATCCCCGCCGAAATCCGGCGCGGGCGCGACCAGCGTCGGCTGGGCATTGCGATCAAGAGCATCGCACTGCGCCGGTCGGGGGTGGAGGTGCGCATTGAGCATGACGCCCCAGTGCTGGCCGAAGGGTTCCATGCGGCAGAGGCGGGCTTCCGCTGGACCGACGGCGACGCGGCTCTGCCGGTGTCTCTCATTCCGGTCCTGCCGGGGTTGGTCACGCTGGAGGTGCAAACCGTGCATACGCTGCCATACAAGATCGGCCCCGAGCCACCCGAGGTGGTGCTTCTGTCTGCCTGACCCCGGGCGTGACGGAACTACCGGAAAAGTGCGACATCGGTCCGGCAATGATATTGCGTTTAGAGTGCCTTAAGGAGGGCAAGGCTAGTCTCCCGGGAAAGGGAGAGCCCGCCAGAAATGGATTACATTGGTCCGATTATTGCGAAACCCGTCACAATCTGGGTCATCGGGATAGCGCTAGCGATCTGGGCCATTTGGTCGGGCCTTTCTGCTTGGCTGAAGGTGACAAGGCTCAAAAGGAGCTTGAGAAAAGCACGCGATCGGATCAATCAAGCCAACGACGCGCTCCAGTTTTCGCGCGATTTTGAATCCGCTTTGTCCGAACTTCTGGATGTGCCCTTCATAGGGCCCCGATGGCGCGAGTTCCGGGAGACGCTTATCGTTCCTTCTGCGCCCGGACACCCCGTCCGTGCGACCGCGCACGCCGATAGCTCGTTCAATCTGTCCCTATTCGCCGACGTGGGGCTTGACCAGCGCTATCACGCGGCACTGCCAAATCTGCTGGTGGGCGCCGGGCTGCTGTTTACGTTCTTCGGCTTGGCAGTCGCGCTCAGAATGGCTGGCGGGATTGTCGCAGAGGGAATTAGTCAGTCACAACGCAATCTCGCGCTTCAGGGATTGCTTGACACCGCCTCCTTCAAATTCATTACATCGCTGGTCGGGCTTGCGCTGTCAATTGCCTACGCGATCTTCTGGCGGAAGACGTGCCTGCGCCCCGCTGAGCGCGCGTTAAGCGCATTTCTGACGGATCTTGAGAGGCTGATGCCTCTGCGAATGCGGCGGCGGCACAGGAGGAGGCAAACGAGCTGGCGCAACGTCAACTCGTTCAACTTGAAACGTTCTCGAATAACCTGGCAATCTCTATCGGATCGGCGCTGGATAACGCTTTGGATCAGCGACTCGGCGATCATATCGGCCCGCTGACCAGGGCGATGGAAGAACTTGCCGCCGGCATGGCGACGCGCAACCAGGACGCAGTCGGCCAGATGCTGGATGCATTCCTGCAGAAGCTGCACGGCGGCACCGGCGATCAGATGCGGGAAATGACGGAGCGCCTGGCGACCCTGGGCGAAGGCTTGCAAGATTTGCGCGGGGGCCTGCACGACACGGCCACACGCATGTCCGAATTCGCCGATCTGATGGCGCGGCGTATGGGCGAGGGCGCCGAGGAAGCGCTGTCGCGAATGACGCAGCAGATGGGCGGGCTGCTCCAGACACTGCATCAGGTCGCGGAGCAGACGCGCGATGCCGGCGCCAATGCCGGACGCGATATGGCGGCCCGCATTGAGGCGGCTTCCGCCGGTTTCGAGGCGAGTGCGGATCGGTTCCGGCGCGCTGGCGCAATCAGCAGCAAGCACGGGCGCCACGCTGGAACGCGGCGCCGAAGAAGCCGTGCAACGCATTGCCGCGGCGATCGGCGGTATGCGAGCGCATTTACAGGAGATGCTGGCCGACTTCCGCAACCACGCTCGGCGGAGCGGGTACCGATCTTGGCGCACGCACGTCGGCACTCGCGCGCCAAATCCTCGTGCTGACCGAGGCTGCGAATTAACTTCCGGGCCGGATCATCGAGCTCCAGCAAGCGGTCGGCCAGGCAACGCCGCCGCTGACCAGCAGCGCCGCCGACCTTCGTGCCGCCGGCGAGGCCGCGCGTGCCAGCGTGCAGCTCTTGCACGAACGCCCCCTACGCGATTGCGGCCGCCGTCGAACAGATCGGTGGCGCCGCGCAGCGGCGACAGGCCGCCGAGTTGGGCGTGCAGGAGTTGAGCCAGGGCTTGGCCTCGGCAGCGCAACGATTTGACGGCGTGGATCGCGAACTGGCCCGCATCATGGAGCGGCTGCAGAACGGCCTGCAGGAGTTCGCCAAACGGGTCAGCGAGTTCGTAGCCGGCACCGATCAGAACATGGCTAAGGCAGCAACCCAGCTCCATGCCGCGATCAAACAGCTTGAAGATACCCTGGAGGACTACCAGCCACCCCGGCCCGTCCAGGCGAGGGCGCGGTAAGGCAGTTGGGTCATCCGGCCGACGAGGAGGGCGAGGGTTATTTCGCCTCGGTCAGCGATCTGATGGTGGGAATTATGTTTCGTATTCCTGCTCATGCTGACCGTATTCGCGCTGAATTATCACCAGGCCGAACAGGATCAACTCATCGAGCGCAGTCGCTACGAGCGCCTTCTGACCCGGCTGCAGCAGCAAAAGGTCGAAACGGAACGCCAGCGAATGGAGGCGGAGCGTCAGCGCGGGGAAGCCGACCGCCAGCGCCATGAGGCCGAGACGCAACAAGAACGCAACCAACAGCTTCGCGCGCTGCTGCGCGACGCGCTGGACCGGCTTGAGCAGGACGTTCAGGAGCGAGAACAAGCCCGGCAGGGATTGCTAGCCAGCCTGGACCGGGAACTGCGTGCCCGGGGCGTGCAGGTAGTCGTGGATCAGCATTCGGGCGTGCTGCGCTTGTCCGGCGATCTGTTGTTTGCCACGGGCAGCGCCGCGCTCAGCAGCGATGCGCACGGACCATCGGGATCCTCGCTGACGTACTGGCGCACACACTGCCCTGCTACGCGGAGCACCAGGCGCCACCCGCCTGTCCCCCGGGATCGGTGCCGGCATTGGAAACGGTGCTGATCGAAGGCCACACGGACCGTCGGCCGATCACCGGGGTGGCGCAATTCCGCGATAATGATGAACTCTCGACCGAGCGAGCGCTCGCGGTGTTTGCCGAACTGCGCCGGGATCAGCCGGGGTTGGACGCGATCCGCAATCCGGATGGCTTGCAACTGCTCGGCGAAGCGAGAACGGCGACCGGCGAGCATTGCCGGATGCGCAGGGCGAAACCGACGACGACTTGCGCCGCAACCGGCGCATCGACATTCGTTTTGTGCTGACCTCGCGCACGTCCGACCAATTAAATCGGCTGCGCGAGCACATCCAACAGGCGATCGGCGAGAAGTGAGCGGCCATTTCGGCGCTGCCTTGATGCGGCTGGAGGCGGCGATCGTCGCTTTGCCGCATCGTCTGCCGTCGAGCCGCCAACGGCGAAAATGCTTAGCGTATTCGATGCGGCCGAAGCGACGCCCCGCCCGCCGGAAGAGGAAATTAGAGGGGGTGCGGAGGCGATTGCGCCTGGCTTTGGCGGGCAGCGGAAAGCAGGGAGACATCGATCCGAGAGATCTGAGCGCGCACCCTGGATCTTGTGGCACGGGGAGCCGCCGGCCGTTGGCTTACCCGGACTGCTCGATTTGGTTCTCGGCCAGGCGTCACGCTCTCCACGCACCTTACGGTATCTGATCGAGGCATGGCTGCGGGACTTCGTTGCCGGGGCGCCAGGAATTTCATCCGCCGGCGTCGCCGTACAGAGGTTGCTGCACGACAGCACGGACGCGCGACGGGATTCGTGGCGCAAGGCGCAGGGCGAATTCCGTTTGTTCGACGCCGCACACGGGCCGGCGACGCTGGCCGAGCTTATCTTAGGCGGTACGCAACCGGTTCCTGTCGTGCTTGAAAAGGCCGGCTTCATGGAGGAGGGGCGGGCCGTCAGCTGCGATTGCGCGCCGTACAAGCAGAGCTCTGGCACGCACACCGGCGATGTTGCGCGGAGCAAGGTCGCCAGCAGGCCGCAAGGGTCTGCCAATTCCTGGTAACGGAAAACAGTTGCGGTTCGATGATTTTCGGGCGGCGATTGCGCGCGCGCTGTGCCAGCCCTGGCTTGATGGCGCCCGACAGCCGGACGCGGACCTGCAACAAGCGATAAAGGATTTCCTGGTAGCGGCCATCGGCAACCCGCAGCTTCGCCCAGGTCGCTGGGTGGGCGCGGAAAGCAAATCGGCTCTGATCCGGCGCTGGTTGGCGCGTGCTTCGCTCAAGGTATTTTTGGCCTTATCGCGGATCACGCGCGCACCGACGAGACCCATGATAAACAATGGAAGTATCGTGAGGCGTTCTGGTCCGGGTGCCTGGAGAAAGGCGCGATCGACGACGCCTGGCTCGCGCTCGGCCTTAATGTGCATGCCTCGGCCCTGGCCTTGCCGGGTCTGGGCAGCGACTTCGCGCGGCTGCAAGGCGGAGGCGGCGCTCAATCGGTCCTGCTGCTCCGAATCGGACCACTGGTCCTCGCGGAATGGAGCCACCACGGCGCCTTGCGCGCTTGGCCCAACTTCAACAGTGATTTTGAAAATAGCGAGGCGAATCAGTTGGTTACGTGAGCGTGCGGCATCCTTAGCACCACAACGGCACCACGACGGGGTGACCGGGAACGGCGCGTCAGGCCAATTCGGGTTCGCGGATATTTGCCGGGAGGGCGATGCGGGCGGCTTTGAATAACGAGCCGATGACACCTGTTGCTGGCGTGCGTAGCACGATTTGGCTTCCGTCCGAGCTGATCTCGACCTCCTGAAGGCGATCGAGGTCACGTAGCACATCGCTCCACTCGGGCCGGAACTCGGCACGACGGCAACGCTCATCCAATTCCTTGCGCAGGACGAGTGCAAGGAACGAACAGAACACATGGCCGCGGATGGCGGCGTCCGAGGAGTGATAGATCGGCCTCGTGCGCATCAGCGCTTTGGCCGTGCGGAATAGGTCTTCCACTTGCAGCAAGTCGCGATAACGCAGCACCGCTTGCAGCGGTGAAATACGCGCATTGCTGCGCAAGACAAAGATGCCGTCGAAGCGTGCTTCATCGGCAAGCCTACCGGGATCGATCTCGAATGCTCGACCATCGGTGGTGGTACGCAGGTAACGGCGGTAGGCGGAGTTGCCGATCAGGGCCTTGTCGCCGCGCCTGAGCTGTCGGTCCAATGCCGTGACGATAGCCTGGCGCTCGGCAGCATCTTTGTCCGCTTCCTCTTCGTTGCGGCAGACGATGTAGCGCCGTTTCTCCGCCTTGACCTCTTTGACCCAGAGCTGGGTGTTCTTGCCATTGACGCGTTGCACGCAGAGCGGGGTGAATGGCCGTGTGTCCTCCAGCACGACGCTGCGCACCAAGGCGTCGGTCCGCTCGCGAACGCCGAGCACATATTCCAGCCCGCGTTCCTCCAGGGCGGCAATGTTTGCCGCCGAGATCATGCCGCGATCGGCGACGACGCAGACCCGTCCAATGCCAAAACGCGAACGCAGGCGGTCGATGACCGGCACCAGCACGGTGACGTCCGCCGTGTTGCCGGGCCACATCTCCGAGCAAATTGGCCGTCCCTCGGCGTCGAGCACCACCGCCACGATCATCTGCATCAGGTCAGGGCGATGTTCCTTGGAGTAGCCTCGCTCACCCAAGGTCTCACCACCGGCACCGGTGAACGACAGAGACGTGGTATCGAGGAACACCACGGACAGCTCACTGAACAGATCGCGCCGTTGCGCAAACAGCTGTTCTTCTATCAGGTCCTTGATCGTGCGTGGAACGACACCTGTGCTGCTAGCCTGCTGATCAGCATCAAGCTCTTCACCCAGCCAAGCCATGGCGCGGTACAGGTGGTGCAAAGCCAAGCCTTCGACGCCGCGAATGTCATAATCCGCCATCCACTTCTCGCAGGCACGATCTGATCCGGAGATCATGATCCGATGCAGCACGCTGGCGAAGACAGCACGTTCGACCGGGAATTCAAAGCTGCGCGCAGCAAGCGTCTCTTCGAGCACGGCGCGGCAACCGGTCTCCTCCCACAAACGGCCAAACAGCAGTGGCGCGCCGATGCGTTTGCAGGCGAGCCCATCGGGATTCCCCGTGGCGAGCCGCGAAAGGACGATCGCTCGCTCGGCGTAGCGTGCCACCGACGCGGCAAGGCGTTCGAGTTCACCGGAGGCGACGACCACCTCCCTGCGGCCGAGGTTCTTGATGATGCGCTGCTTGGCCCGTCCATCCTCGCGCACGCTCTCGACGAGGTAGAGATAGGTGTAACCGTTGATGCGCTTCTCGCGGACAAACACGCCACGATTAGCAGCCGGTGCCACGTCAATTCGTCAAGCAAAATCGACAGACAACAGTCATTATTTAGCACTACACGAATTCTCAGCTCAAACGGTCTCCCAAGCAAATCAATAACTTACACCACTCCCGGTGCCGAAATCAGGGCTTCACTGTTCAAGTTGGGCTTGGCATGCCGAACGCGCGCCCAAATTGGGTCAAAAAAACTACGATACAGGTGCTCTGAAGCGGCAAAGTTTGCCATTCCCGCCACATCCAAATTATCCCGAGCGCGCGGACAGCGGGACATCGGGTCTCTGGCACACCGGATCGCCCACGGGCTACTGGCAATGGCGGGCGGCGCTGTTTCTAGCGCGGCACGCGAACATCATTGTGCAACCAGAAGACTGGCAGCCGCGATGAGCTACCGGTTCGATCACGCCATCACGCCCGATTTCACCGAGCTCCGTTTGATCGGACCAAAGGGCGCGGTCGCGGTAAATGATTGGGCCGTCGAAGCTCCACTCAATCTGCGGCAAGGCGTCGATCTGGCGCAACGATTACACGCCGCCGACACTGCGACGGACGCCGGTCCGGTGCTGTTCATCGAACACGCGGCCATCGCCGGTTTGACCGCACGCGAAGCCGAAACGATCGGCTTACCTCCATTGGCTGATGCGCTCGCGGCAACGATCAGCACGCGCGGTCTTATCAAGCAGCGCCGATTTCACCGCCGATCTGGTGTGGAAGCGTCCCTACCGGACAGGCGATCGCCGGGGCCGAACGTCAGGGCGCATGGCTACGGATCGGCGCGGCGTGGCATCGCTTGCCTCACGTGCTGTTCGATCTCGCCGAGAAAATCCACGAGCTACAAGCCGCGCCTGCGGACGACCTTGCCGGTCGGATGGCCGCGCTCGCCTCGCTGCGCGAGGTTCTGCCGATCGCCCAAACCGAGGGTAAGGCCGACGCAACCGGGCTGATCGGCTCAATGACAATCGCTGTTGCCGATGCATTTTCGCTGGATATGTCGGGCGAGGGCGAGGCGAGCCGATTGGTGCCGATCCTGCATCGCGCCGGCGCCGCTGACGAGGCGCCGCTCTTGCCCACCGACCAGCAGCGCGCCTTCGGCGAGGACCAGTTCAATCGGTTTTCCAAGGTCCGTCCGCTCTACGCGATCGGCAACAGCACCTATGTCGTGCTTTCGCCGCCGCTGCGTTCGGCGCTCACCGAAGTGCGCCGCGTCCAGGCGGCGCCGCCGGCAGCCAAGCGAGCCCTGCTTGCGTCCCCACGCGCATTTCTTCGCGACGCGCTCGGGGACGAAACCGACACCACGGTTATCGAGACCGTGTTCCGCGAAACCCAAGCCTATTCCGATCGCGTCCTTGGTCTGGGACTGTGGCGGCCGCGCGTCTTGCCTTGGATTTCGCTGCCCTCGAATGACTGGTTCGGCAGCGATCCCGCGGACCGGCACGGCGGGCTCGAGCAGCGCAAACGGGGACGCGGACTGGTCGTCGGCGATCGCACGATACCCGTGTTGCCCGAGGAAGCCGCTGACTTGCGTGCGGCCACCGAGTCAGCAATTGCGGCGGGGCAGCCTACCGTCGATTTCATCAGCAACGGAGAGAAGATAGCGATTCCGGCCACAGCCGAAACGCTGGTTGCCCTCTCGGCGCTGCAAGATGCCTATCGCGCACCGCCGCCGCCAACCGAAGATGAGGCGAAAACCGAGTCCCTGTTGATCGTAAAGAATCTGAATTCGACCGAAATTGAAGCGAGGTGGACGCCGCGAAGCCAATGGAAGCCGGGCGTGCCAATCTGCCTGTGTACGCACCTCAAAGGACACCAGGAAAACGGGTTGCACTGGTTACAACAAGCCTGGACCCGGGGTCGTCCCGGCGTGCTGCTCGCCGACGACATGGGACTTGGCAAGACATTGCAGGCGCTCGCCTTCCTGGCATGGTTACGTGAGGGAATGGGCGCCGGTCAGATCCCGCGTGCACCATCGCTGATCGTCGCACCCACGGGGTTGCTGGAGAACTGGCGCGAGGAGCACGACCGGCACCTTTCTTCGCCAGGGCTCGGAAAAATCCTTCGCGCCTATGGCAAGGAATTGGCGGCGAACCGCGCTCCCGGCGCCGAAGGACGCCCAAGTGTTTCCAGCGCGGCACTACGCGGCGCCGATTGCGTGCTGACCACCTATGAGACTTTGCGCGACTATGATCGGGATTTCGGGCAAGTTCGTTTCGCCGCAGCGGTGTTCGACGAGGCGCAGAAGATCAAAACACCCGGCATTCGCCTGACAGACGCCGCCAAGGCGATGAATGTGGCGTTCCGGGTGGCGATGACGGGCACACCCGTCGAGAACCGACTTGCCGACCTGTGGTGCATCGTCGATGCGGTTCATCCGGGCTATTTGGGGGGACTGAAGGATTTCAGTGCGCGCTATGAGCGCGAGCCCGGCGACGTCGATCTGCGTTCGCTGAAGCGTCAACTGGACCATTCGCCCGGCGACCGGCCGGCTCTGCTCCTGCGTCGGCTGCGGTGGGATCACCTGCCGGATTTGCCGTCCTGTGGAGAGAGCGTCCTTGAACGGGAGATGCCAGCACCGCAGTGCGAGGCGTACGAGGCGACAATCGCAGAAGCCCGGAACTGCCAAACCCAAGGCGCGATTTTTGCGGCGCTTAGCGCACTACGGCGGATCAGCCTGCATCCATCGCTCGATAGGAGAGGGAGCGACGCAGACTTCATCGATGCTTCCGCTCGGCTGATGCTGCTTTTCCGGGTCCTGGACGCAATCCATGGGCGCGACGAGCGCGCGTTGATTTTCCTGGACGACCGCGTCATGCAGGCCAAACTCGCCGGGCTCGTTCAACGACGCTACCGCCTGACCGCGCCGCCGGTGATCATAAACGGCGCCGTGCCCGGGGCGGTGCGCCAGCAACGCGTGAACCGCTTCCAGGCAGCGAGGTCTGTTTTTGATGTCATGATCTTGTCGCCACGCGCCGGCGGCGTGGGATTGACGCTCACCAGCGCGAACCACGTCGTTCATCTGGAACGCTGGTGGAATCCGGCCATCGAGGACCAATGCACCGGCCGCGTTCTGCGGATCGGCCAAACGCGCCCGGTGACGGTGCATGTGCCGCAGGCGATCTGTCACGGACGCTGCTCATTCGACCAGAATCTGCACGCATTGCTGCAACGCAAGCGTGCACTCGTGCGCGAGACGTTCGGATCCGGCGAAATGTCCGCGCAAGAAGGCGCGGCGCTGCTAACAGAAACTATTTCCTAAAAGAGCCGGCTGGCCGAATTTTATATTCGGCTGCGGAACCCGGCCTTGAGTATCGCGATCGCTTAGAGCGGTCCCTGGGTGACTGGAATCGGGGGGATTCCGGCACGGGGGCGATCTGTGATTCACCGGCTTCCGGTTGCGTGGACCGGAGGCGAGATGACCTGGCGACGGGGCAAGGCGTATTCGCAGGATTTGCGGGATCGGATTCTTGCGGGCGTGGACGGCGGACTGAGCGTGTGCCAAGCGGCCAAGCTGTTTCGGGTGAGCATCTCCTACGTCTCCAAGGCGGTCTCGCGGCGCCGACAGACCGGTGAGAGTGCGGCGCGTCCGCAACGGGGGCACGTGCGGCCGAAATTGGCCCCGCTCCAGGATGCCATCCGCGCCGAGGTGGAGCGCCGAGCGGATGTCACCCTGGCCGAACTGGCGATTTGGCTGCACCGGACGCATGCCGCCTCGGCCAGTTCGGGACTGCTGTCGCGCACGCTGGCCCAACTGGGGCTGACGCGAAAAAAAGTCGCAGCGCGCGGCGGAGCAGGACCGTCCCGAGACGGCCGCCGCACGCGAGGCATGGCGGGCGGGGCAACCGGAGTTGAACCCCGCCAAGCTTGTCTTCATCGACGAGACCTGGGCAACGACCAACATGGCCCGCCGCTATGCGCGCGGCCGGCGCGGCGCGCGCGTGGTCGCGGCGGTGCCGCACGGACGTTGGCGGACCTCGACTTTTATCGCCGGCTTGCGCCAGAACGGTCTCACTGCTCCCGGTCTGTTCGACGGTGCGATCAACGGCGAGCTGTTCGTAGCCTATGTCGAGCGGGTACTGGCGCCGACGCTATCGGCGGGCGACATCGTGATCATGGACAATCTGGGCTCGCACAAGGTGGCGGGCGTGCGGGAGGCGATCGAGACGCGTGGAGCCGAACTGCGGTTCCTGCCGCCATACTCGCCGGATCTCAACCCCATCGAACAGGCATTCGCGAAACTGAAGGCCCTGCTACGCGCGAAGGCAGCGCGCAAGCTAAGTTCCCTGTGGTTTGCAGTGAGAAAACTGCTGCACCGATTTACCCCGTCCGAATGCTCGAACTATCTCGCACACTGCGGCTATCGCCAGTCACCCTAAAATCGCTCTAGTGTCCATCAAGTGTGGGCAAGAATGTTGACCAGACGTCCGAAAGGGTCGCGAACGTAGAAGCGCTTGACACCCCAGGGCTCATCAACCGGCCCGTATTCAATACGCCTACCGTTAGCGCGAGCGCGCCTATAGACCTCTTCGAGGTTGTCGATTTCGATAGAGAGGTCCGGAACCGGCGTTCCGGATCCTCCTTCGCTGGCCACGCTGATCTGCGGAGCAGCACTGGCTTCCGCCGCGAAGGTCACGATCCACCCGTGATCCATAACAACAGCCATGCCCAGCATGTCGCCATAGAATGCTTTGGCGGCGCCGATTTGCTCGGTCCCGATATTCGCAACGATCCGCTTTACCGCCATCCAGCCAACCCGATTTGCCTCAGTCCCCGAACGCCGAAAGCCCTGTCTGCGCACGCCCCAGGATCAGGGCATGCACGTCGTGCGTGCCTTCGTAAGTGTTTACGGCCTCGAGGTTCATTACGTGTCGAATCACATGATACTCGTCGGCAATACCGTTGCCGCCGTGCATGTCGCGCGCCTCTCGTGCGATCGCCAGGGCCTTGCCGCAGGAATTGCGCTTGCAGAGCGAGATCATCTCCGGCGCTGCGTCATGCGAATCCATCAGCCGCCCCAACCGGAGCACCGACTGCAATCCGAGGGCGATCTCGGTCTGCATGTCCGCAAGCTTCTTCTGCATGAGCTGGGTCGCCGCAAGCGGGCGCCCGAACATCATGCGCTGCATGGTGTAATCCCGGGCGGCCTGCCAGCAGAATTCGGCCGCGCCAAGGGCGCCCCAGGCGATCCCGTAACGGGCATTGTTCAGGCAGGAAAATGGCCCCCGCAACCCCCTGACGTCCGGCAGCATGTTCGAGGTCGGCACGAATACGTCCTGCATCATGACCATGCCGGTCACGCTGGCACGCAGCGAGAACTTGCCTTCGATTTTCGGCGTCGAGAGGCCCTGCATCCCCTTCTCCAGGATAAAGCCTCTGATGTCGCCCGCGTCGTCCTTTGCCCAGACCACCAGCACATCGGCGATCGGCGAGTTGGTGATCCAGGTTTTCGACCCGTTCAGCAGAAAACCGCCATCGACCGCGCGGGCGCGTGAGCGCATCGAGGCAGGATCCGAGCCAGCATCGGGCTCTGTCAGGCCGAAGCAGCCGACCAGTTCTCCCGCGCGCAGCTTCGGCAGGTATCGCTGCTTGTGCTCTTCGGTGCCGAACGCCCAGATCGGATACATGACGAGCGAGGACTGGACTGAGAAACATGAGCGATAGCCGGAATCGACCCGCTCCACCTCGCGCGCGATCAGTCCGTAAGAGACATAGTTCACACCCGCGCAGCCATAGCCTTCGAGCGTCGCGCCCAGAAACCCCATCCCGCCCATCTCGGTCATGATGCCGCGGTCGAAGGTTTCGTGGCGATTGGCTTCCAGCACGCGCGGCTGGAGCCGTTCCTGGCAATAGACGTGGGCCGCGTCGCGAATCGCACGCTCGTCCTCGCTGAGCTGGGTTTCGAGCCGCAGCGGATCTTCCCAGGCGAACGGCGTGAACCTGCTCTTGTGGAGCCTCTTACTCTCGGTCGCGCTCATGCTTCGCCCTCCGTCGGCTCGGTTGGTCCGGCCGCGCGTCCCGGTCGCGCGCGGACCAGCATGAATGCTGGGATCTCGCCGCCGAAGCCCAGGACCGGCGGAGCTCTCCAAGCCGTTATCCCGCTGCCGGACAAGCTGCTCGTCCGGGGTGCGGCGTCGCCGGTCGGGCGGCCGTTGGGTCGCAGCCCCTTTCTTGCGTTCCCCGGGCGCAGCCGCGTCGCGGACGATTCCCTTCGCCTTACCCTCCGGCCTGCCCTTACGTTTAGCCGGCGCAGCCCGGCCGCGTCCCCGTCTGCCGCGGCGCTCTTCGCTTTCTGCCCAATCCACCGGGTCGAGACCTTCCACGGGCACCAGCGGAATCGCGTGTCCGGTCAATTTTTCGATCGCTTCAACCGCCCAGCGATCCGCGGGGGTGGCGATTGTGAACGCGTGACCTTCCAGTCCGGCCCGCCCGGTGCGGCCGATCCGGTGAACGTAGTCCTCCGCGTGATGCGGGACGTCGAAATTGAAGACGTGCGACAACCCGCCGATGTCGATGCCACGCGCGGCAACGTCGCTGCACACCAGAAGCTGCAACTCGCCCGCCTTGAACTTTTCCAGAGTGGCGAAGCGCGCCGGCTGCGCCATGTCGCCATGCAACGCGCCGGCGCTGAGTTTGTGTCGCACCAGCGATCGGTAGAGAATTTCTACATCGCGCTTACGATTGCAGAAAATCAGCGCATTCTGAACGTTGCCTGTCCGGATAAGGCGCCGGAGCGCTTCGCGCTTGTCGTGTTCGGCAACAAGCACCAACCCCTCCACGATGGTGGTCGCGACCGAAGCCGGCGGCGAGACGGATATCTGCTTGGGACTGCGAAGGAACGCATCCGCCAGGCGCCTGATCTCCGGTAGCAGGGTCGCGGAAAAGAACAGCGTCTGGCGCGTCGGCGGCAGGAGATCGACAATGCGCTCGACATCAGGAATAAACCCCATGTCCAGCATCCGGTCTGCCTCGTCGATCACCAGGATCTTGACGTCACTCAGCAGCACCAGACCCCGTTCAAAGACATCGAGCAGGCGGCCGGGGGTCGCGATCAGCACGTCCACACCCCGCGTGAGCGCGTCGCGCTGGTCGGACATGCTCTCTCCGCCAATGATCAGCGCGTGGTTAAGCTTCAGGTATTTGCCATACTGGACGAAGTTCTCGGCGACTTGCAGGGCCAGTTCGCGTGTCGGTTCCAGAATGAGGCTTCGGGGCATCCGCGCCCTTGCCCGCGAGCCCGCGAGAACATCAAGCAGCGGCAATGTAAAGCCGGCCGTCTTGCCGGTGCCGGTCTGCGCCGCGCCGAGAACGTCGCGGCCCATCAGAATGGAGGGAATCGCCTGCTGCTGGATCGGAGTTGGGCGGATATAACCCTTTTCGACAATGGCGCGGAGCACCGGTTGCGACAGGCCTAGATCGACGAAGGTTGCTCCTTGCGGCGGCGGCGTTGGTTCGGTCGCCGCGAGAGGTGCAGCCGGAGGTTCGGCCGTCATATCGGCCGTATTCGCCGGGGCGGTTGTCGTCTCGGTCAAGTCCTCGTCCAGTCGGATGTGAGCGTGACTTCACGCAATGCCGGTCGCGCGCCTCTGTCTAAGCGCGGGCGCAGCTGGTGCTGCCCTGGCGCGCGCTTGGCCGCATATCAAGGCGAACGAACGGAAAGTCAAGACTAACAGCCGGGGCGACGGAACTATCTGGCGAGGACGCCACCGAATACCGGGAAAGGGCGCTTCAGGCAAACATGTTTACTTCTCTGTGGGTGCCACAGCGTTTCTCGGACCATGTGCTTCCCTCCAAGCTGCGCCCCCCAATCGCTGTTTGAGGGATGCACGTCTTGGCGCAGCCGGGAAAGCCGATTTGAGTATGGGACGCGCCGATCCGGTTATTTCACTGGTCGGTGGTGGTTCTGGTCGGCACGTCGTGGCTGACCCGGGAAGTTGACCACATGGATGCGCATTTCATCAGCGGCTACGCGCTGATCACTCTGTTGCTGTTTCGCCTCGGCTGGGGGGTCATCGGCAGCGATACGGCGCGTTTCAGCCGGTTTCTGAAACCGCCAACGGCCTCATTGCGTCACCTTCGACGTTTTGCCCGCCGTGAGCCCGATACGGAGATAGGCCACAACGCGGCCGGCGGTTGGATGGTGCTGCTGATGTTGGTTTTGCTGGCGGTCCAGGCCGGAACCGGGCTGTTCGCGACCAATGACGTGGATACTGAAGGGCCGTTCGCCGAGCGCGTGAGCCCGAGCACGAGCGAATGGCTGAGCCACGTGCACGCAATCAACTTCATAGCGATCGAAATCGCCGTGCTGCTGCACGTGACCGCCGTTCTGGCCTATGCGGTGATTAAACGGCAGAACCTCATCTGGCCCATGATTACAGGCCGCAAACATCTGCCGACCGGGTCCGACCCGCCGCGCATGCGAAGCACCTGGCTCGCTGCCGGGCTGCTGGCATTCGCGGCTTGCGCCGTTGCACTCGTGTTTGCTTTCCTATCCGATTGACTGTGCTATTTGGCGCGGAATTTGTCGTGGCATGCCTTGCAGGCTGCGCCCACGTCCTTGACCTCGGCGGCGAACGCGGCCGTGTCGTTTGCCTTGGCAGCGGCGCGGAGCTTCTCGGCCGCTTCGATCAACCTCTGGCCCGCCGTTTCGAATCCGGCGCGATCTGACCAGACGGCGGGCAGGGCCTTGGTGTTGTCGCCGTGCTCGGTGCCGCGCGGGAACAGGGTCTGGAACTGCTTTTCCCACTTGGCGAGCGCGCCGGCAGGATCGGCGAACGGCTTGACGTCCGCGGCCTTGTTCTTCACGGCCTGCAACATGCCCGTGAAGTCGCCGTACATCACATCCTGACCGGCTTGACGAGCGGCGATCACATCAATGCCGGCCGGCATTTTGGTTGCAGTCTCGGTCTGCGCGCGCGCCATCCCCATAGCGGCGGCGACCGATACCGCCATTAAGAGCAGCGTTTTGTTCATTTTAATCCTCCCGGGTTCAGGATCACAGATTCCATGCTTGCATCGGTCGCGCCGGGGCGCCAACACCCGGCCGCCCAGCCGACCAAGGAGAGTCATGCCTGAGATTCGTTCCGTCGCCGTCTTCTGCGGGGCCCATGCCGGAGACGATCCGGCTTATCGTCTCGCTGCCATCGAGTTGGGGCGGGGTCTCGCCTGCGCCGGCATCGGGCTGGTGTTTGGAGGCGGGCGCATCGGCTTGATGGGCGCCATCGCCGACGCGGCGCTCGCCGCGGGGGGACGCGCGATCGGCGTCATCCCGGAATTCCTGACCCGACTGGAGGTCGCGCATGGCGGCTTATCGCAGCTCATCGTCACCGACAGCATGCACAGCCGCAAGCGCAGGATGTTCGAACTGGCGGACGCGTTCGTGACACTTCCCGGAGGGCTCGGCACCTTGGATGAGACGATCGAGATCATTACCTGGCGGCAACTCCGGCTGCATGACAAGCCGATCCTGCTCTGCGACATTGCTGGTTCGGCGGCGCCACTGGTGGTCGCGATCGAGGCCGCGGTGGCGCACTGCTTCGCCCCGTCCTCGGCGCGGAACTTGTTTGAGGTGGCCCAAGGCGTACCGGCGACCTTAGCCCGGCTGGCCTCGGTGCCCATGGGCCTCGATGCGGGCAGTGTGGCGCCTTCCCGGCTCTAGCGCTTGCGGCGGGAGCGGCGCATCGTTATATCGCCCGCCTCGGCCGGAGTGTAGCTCAGCCTGGTAGAGCACTGTGTTCGGGACGCAGGGGCCGGAGGTTCGAATCCTCTCACTCCGATACGGCTTCGGCGGCGGAATGTCGGATAGGGTCCACGCGGTTGTACCACCGCAGCCTGACACGGCTTTACGAAAGCGAAGCGACCGAAGCGCCATCTCTATCCGGCGGCCGAAAGTCGCTTTTCCATCCTGTAGTTCAACAACAACAGACCGTTGCGCTCCACCCGTTGCGGCATGACCTGCCGGAATCCGGCCCTCTCGAAGAACGGACGCGCTGTTAGGCTCGCCTCCACAGTCAGTTCCGTAAGCCCCCGCGGCCGCGCCAGCGCCTCGGTCGCCCTAAGCAGGGCACTGGCGACACCACATCGCTGGTGATCAGGATGGACATACAGCATGTCCACGTGTCCCGATTAATCCAGGTCTGCAAAGCCCGCAATTGCGGTGCCGACCTCCGCAACGAATGTTGTTGTTGCGGCCCGTCGCGAAGCCCAGGCCGCACGGTCGATCTGTTCCGGCGCCCAGGCCGCGAGTTGCGCCGGCCCGTAGTCCCGGCACGCAATCCGCCAGACGGATTTCCGAAACAGCTCGAGCAACGTTTCGGCGTCACTCGCGGTATATCGTCGCACAGCGATCTCACTCATCCGCTTCCGCTCACAGTGCTCAATATCCGCGAGCAGGATCGAACAGTGTCGGCGGGGTTCGCCCTTCGCGCAGGGCACGGACATTGTCGAAGAAAATGTCGAGGCTAAGCGGATAGTAGGTCCCAGGATCATCGGCCGCAGTGTGCGGGCTCATGATCAGATTGGGCGTGCGCCAGAGGCGATGGCGCTGAGGCACCGGCTCTGGCTCGAAGACGTCGAGCACGGCTCCCGACAAGTCGCCGGTGTCGAGCAGGTCGCATAGTGCGTCCTGGTCCAGCAGCGCGCCGCGCCCGATATTCACCAGTCCGGCGCGCTTCGGCAGCAGGCCCAGCCGGCGGCGGTCCATGATGCCTCGCGTCGTCCGGGTCAGCGGGCACGCCAGCACGAAGAATTCGCTTCCGGGCAGCATGGAATCGAGCCTGTCGGTAACGACCACCTCGGCGCAATCCGGGTGCGGGATGGAACGCGAGCGGATGCCGGTCACGTGCATCCCGAACCGCGCGGCCTGCGCGGCGATGGCACCCCCGAGTGCGCCCAGACCGATGATGCTGACCCGACGGCCGGCGAGCACGCCGCCCCAAACCTTGCACCATCGCTCATTTCGCTGGTTCGTCGCCATCTCGGGCACTCGGTTGGCCAGCATCAGCAGCGCCATAATCCCGAACTCGCCGGCTTTAGCTGCGTGCGTGCCGCGATTGTTCAGGAGCAGCACCCCCGGCGGCAGCCAATCGAACGGGGCGAGATTGTCGAGCCCCGCATTGGCAACGAAGATCAATTGCAGCCGGGGTGCCGGGCAAGGGAAGAATTGCGGCAGCACGTCCTTGTCGGCGATGAGCGCCTCGGTCTCGCCGATTGCCTCGGCAAACGAGGCGACCGTATGACCGAAGCTAACGGTATGATCCAGACCCGCCTCGCCCGCCCGCAGCGCCGCTTGGTCCCACATCACCGGCGAGATCGGCCCCAGCGGATCATCGGCCGGATTCTGGACATGAATGCGCATCGTGCGAACTCTGCTACAGCGACAGGTTGGGGCGATCCACGAAGCGACCACGTGGCAGAGCCACTACACCCGCTCGCCGCGCGGCTGCCAATCGGGCAATGTCATTGGCCTTGACCCGGCGCGCGATGCCACGATAAGCGCGGTCGGGTCCGGAACGGACCAGCCGACCGGCGGACGTTGCATCACACGCTTGCTCTGCGCTCTTGATCCTGGGGACGAACCAAATGAACACCAATGTCGCCGCCGCCCTCGCCGCTGTCGCCGTGTTGGCGGCATGCTCCAACAATCCGGCGACAAATACCGGAGCCGCGACCGGCGCCGGTGCGACGACTGCCGGGCCGCCTCCTGGCAGCGAAGAGGACTTGGTCCAGAACGTTGGTGATCGCGTCTTTTTCGCATTCGATAAGTCGTCGCTCACCCCCGAGGATCAGGCAACCCTCGACCGCCAGTCGTCCTGGCTCGCGAGGTATCCCCAGGTGCAGGTGCAGGTCGCTGGCAACTGCGATGATCGCGGAACCGAGGAATATAACCTAGCCCTCGGCCAGCGGCGCGCCAATGCCGCGCGCGACTACCTGACCGCGAAGGGTGTGAATGCCGCCCGCATGACGACCATCAGCTATGGCAAGGACCGCCCGGTCGCGCTTGGCGACAATGAGCAGGCCTGGGCGCAGAATCGCAATGCGATCACATCGGTTCGCTGACCGCCAGGGCGTCTGACCGCCGACGTCGCGGTCGTCCGGATGAGCCGGTGGTCGCCAAGCTGGCGCCCGCGAGCGGCTCCGGTATCGCGTCTCCGCGCCCCGTCGTAAATAGTCCGACCAAAGCGAGGAGAACCGCATGAGCGTGGCTGCACCCCTGCGCGCGTTCCTGGTGGCGGCGATTTTGGTCGGATTGTTCGCGGGCGTAAGGTCCGTGCGCCCTGTCCAGGCGCAGATGGAGAGCCGCGAGGGGATCGCGATGCAGAACGAGATCCTGGAGCTGCGGCGCGAGGTGCAGATTCTGCAACAGCAGATGGCGGCCGGAGCGGCTGGCGGCGCGCCGACCTATCCGACCCTTAATGGTTCGCCCGGGGCCTCGGCCGCCAACAACGACGCCGTGGCCCAGCTCGTCGCGCGGGTGGGCAACCTGGAGGAAGCGGTCAGACAGCTACGTGGTCGCGTTGACGAGTTGGCCAACACGGTTCAGGCACAAGGCGCCGATCTCAGCAAGCGGATTGATGATCTTGCATTTCAGACGCAACAGCATCCGCACGCTGGCGGCGCTTCGGCCGCCGCCCCGCTGGCTGGAACCGGCAGTGCGGCCGAGCCCTCCGCCCGCGCCGCCTCGCGGCCTGCCCCGGCCGCGGCCGAGGTGGGGCCGGGCGCCGCCACCGGTCCGGTTTCGGCGCAGGTCGCGCAGCGCAATCCCGAAGTTGCTTTGCGCAACGCCTATGCCGCGATTGCCCGGCGCGACTACGCGGTCGCCGAGAAGGATACTCGTGCGGTGCTGGCCAACCGAGCCTCGCCGCGCGCCTACGAGGCGCAGTTCCTCCTGGCTCAAGCGCTGCTTGGCCAGCATCAGTATTCGCAGGCGGCGATCGCCTATGATGATGCCTATAATCGGAATCAAAAAGGGCTCTACGCCCAGGAATTGTTGGTCGGCCTGGCCAATTCGCTTATCGCCATCAATGAAAAGCGCGCGGCGTGCGACACGCTGGCGAAACTCCATGCGCAGTTCCCGAACCCCCGAGGCGATCTGCACGAGCCGATCGCCGAAGCCGCCCGCCGCGCCGGATGCAAGTGAGTTCCGAGGGCAAGCGGGCAGGATGAGATGAGCGGTGCGCTGTCGGCGGAGGAGTTCGCCGACTTGATGGCGCCTCTGGGGCCGTTCGAGCCGGCCCCGCATCTTGGCGTAGCGGTATCGGGCGGCCCGGACAGCCTGGCGCTGATGCTATTGGCCGGGGATTGGGCGCAACGACGCGGCGGAACGGCGACGGCGTTGGTCATTGACCATGGGCTCCGCCCGGAATCAGCCTCGGAGGCAGCAACCGCCGCTGCGCAACTCGCAGCCCATGCCATCATCGCCCGGGTGAGCCGGCTGGAGGGTCTTTCGCCCGGGACAGGGATTACGCCGCGTGCCCGGGAGGCGCGTTATGCGGCGCTTCGTGCGGCCTGTGCCGAGCTGGGGCTGCCGCATCTCCTCCTGGGTCATCATGCGGCGGATCAGGCCGAAACCGTGCTGCTTCGCGCACAATCGGGAAGCGGTCCGGCCGGACTCGCGGGGATGGCCCGGGTGGTCGAACATCACTCGGTCCGCTTCTTGCGGCCGCTTTTAGACGTGCCGCCCGCCCGATTGCGAGCGACTCTCGTGCAAGCGGGCCTAACCTGGGCGGAGGATCCGTCCAACACCAACCAAGCTGCCACCCGAGCGCGCCTGCGGACCCTGCGCGCCGACCGGGATGGAGCCGGGTCGGGAACGAGAGCCCTGGTCGAGGCTGCCGGCGCGCGGGCGAGAGCACGGGCCGAAGATGAATGCGAAACGGCGGTGTGGCTGGCCCACAATGTGGAAGTCCGGCCCGAAGGCTTTGCAATTCTTCCCGCCACACCGATTCCGGTGGCAGCATTCAGGGCGCTGATTGCTTGCATATCCGGCGCCGCTTATCCGGCGCCCAGCGAGGCGCTTCGGTCATTAGCGGCAGCCCCCCGTCCCGCGACCCTGGCGGGAGCGCGACTGATGCCGGCGGGCCGGCTCGGTCCCGGACTGCTGCTGGTGCGAGAAGCCTGCGCCGTCGCTGCACCCGTTCCGGCGCATCCGGGCGCAAACTGGGACCGGCGCTTCCGTCTGCCGCTTTCGGCAGAGCCGCCAGAGCCGTCGATTGTCGGGGCCCTGGGCGATATGACGCCCCGGTTTCGTCGTCTTAGCCGATTGCCGGCCGCCGTATTGCGCACGCTTCCCGCGCTGTGGTCGGGTGAACGGCCCGTCGTCGTGCCGCATCTCCTCTGGCCGGACCCGGGTGCGGCCAGTCGGTGCCCGGTCCTGTTCTGCCCATCGCATCCTGCCGCGGGAGCAACTTTTTTCGCGGCTTAGGGCATTCGGGGCACGATGTTTGAGTGGTTGGGGGTGCGCCTTGCGGTGGGACATCCTATGTTGACAAGCGTTGCGGGAGGCTGGCTCATGTCAGTTTCGGCCGTGCCGCCATAATCGGGCCGAGGAATGTAGCCCGGCCTTGGAGACGTGTAGGATCAATGAGCAACTTCGGCCGCAACCTGGCGCTGTGGGTAATCATTGCCCTCCTGCTTGTGGTTCTCTTCAACCTCTTCCAACCGGGCGCCACGCATACAGCCTCGACCCAGGTCGCCTACTCCGATTTCCTTTCCGAAGTGAATCAGGGTCAAGTGCGCGACGTGGTCATCCAAGGCCACACGATTTCCGGCCAGCTTGCCGACGGACGCACGTTCGAAACCTACACGCCGGATGATCCGACCCTGGTGAAGCGGTTGACCGACAAGGGTGTGCGCGTGATCGCGAAGCCGCGCGACGCCGACGTTAATCCGCTGCTGCACTACCTGCTGTCTTGGTTCCCGATGCTGCTTCTGATCGGCGTTTGGGTGTTCTTCATGCGCCAGATGCAAGCCGGGGGCGGGCGGGCCATGGGCTTCGGCAAGTCCCGCGCGCGGTTGCTGACGGAGAAGCAGGGGCGCGTCACCTTCGACGACGTGGCCGGGATCGACGAAGCAAAGGGCGAGTTACAGGAAATCGTCGAGTTCCTGAAAGACCCGCAGAAATTCCAGCGGCTCGGCGGCAAGATTCCGAAGGGTGTGCTGCTGGTCGGGCCACCCGGAACCGGCAAGACCCTGCTCGCGCGAGCTATCGCGGGCGAGGCCAATGTGCCCTTTTTCACCATATCCGGCTCCGACTTCGTCGAGATGTTCGTGGGCGTCGGTGCCTCCCGCGTGCGCGACATGTTCGAGCAGGGCAAGAAGAACGCGCCGTGCATCATCTTTATCGACGAGATTGACGCGGTCGGGCGGCACCGTGGCGCGGGCCTCGGCGGCGGCAATGATGAGCGCGAACAGACGCTCAATCAGATGCTCGTCGAAATGGACGGCTTCGAATCCAATGAGGGCGTCATCCTGATCGCCGCGACCAACCGGCCTGACGTGCTGGACCCGGCGCTGCTGCGCCCTGGCCGCTTCGATCGCCAGGTGGTCGTTCCGAACCCGGACGTGAACGGGCGCGAGCGAATTTTGCGAGTGCATATGCGCAAGGTGCCGCTGGCCTCGGACGTCGATCCGAAGGTGATCGCTCGCGGCACACCCGGTTTTTCCGGGGCGGATCTCGCCAATCTGGTGAATGAAGCGGCTCTGCTGGCCGCGCGCATGGGCAAGCGCGTCGTGGCCATGGCGGAGTTCGAGTCGGCCAAGGACAAGGTGCTGATGGGCACCGAGCGGCGCAGCCTGGTCATGAGCGAGGCCGAGAAGCGAATGACCGCTTACCACGAAGGCGGGCACGCGTTGTGCGCGCTGCATGAACCCGAATGCGATCCGGTTCACAAGGCGACCATCATTCCGCGCGGTCGGGCCTTGGGCCTGGTCATGAGTCTGCCGGAGGGCGATCGCTATTCCAAGAGCAAGTCGAAACTGCTCGGCGAACTGACCATGGCGATGGGCGGGCGTGCGGCGGAAGAGATCATCTTCGGCCCCGACAAGGTGTCCAACGGCGCTGCCGGGGACATCAAGATGGCGACCGACCAGGCGCGGCGGATGGTCACCGAATGGGGCATGAGCGACAAGCTCGGGATGATCGCCTACGGTGACAACAGCCAGGAGGTTTTTCTCGGCCACTCGGTCACGCAGAGCAAGAACGTCTCCGAGGCGACGGCGCGGGAGATCGACGCCGAGATAAAGGACATTATCGACCGAGCTTACAGCAAGGCACGGCGGCTGCTGACCGACAATATCGAAGAACTGCACCGACTTGCACGCGGGCTTTTGGAGCACGAGACGCTGACGGGCGACGAGATTCGCACCGTGTTGCGCGGTGAGCCGGTCATCCGGAAGGTGGTGGACGAGCCGGCTCCGGAGAGCCGACGTGCGTCGGTTCCCACGACGGGACGGCCGGCTAGTCCGACCCCTCCGGCCGGTGGGCTCGGCCCCGCGCCGCAGCCGGGATAGGGCGCCGCCTCGGCCTAAAGGTATCAACGGACGTACGGCGTCCGCCGGAAAGGGCGGACACCGTTCTCGCAACGAGCTCTCAGGACGAATGATGGTGGCTGGTGACATTCACCAGCATGCCATCCGTGTTCCCGGCAGCATCCAAGTAGAATCCGACAAGCTGACCCTTGTCGTTAATCCCATTCATAACCGTCGAGCCGTTGGCATTCGGGTCGTCGATGGTCGTGTAGCGGTGGTTGTCCATGTTGTACAGGAAGCCGCGGGTCTTGCCGTCGCTGCCCATAAACGATCCGACCACCTGATCCTCATTGCGCCGTTCTGCACGAAGCCGGATATTTCCCCTTCGTTGTTGATGCCTGTGGCGGTGACGCTGCTGAAAGCCTTCACGTTCACCGCGTCGAAGCTGCCCGACTTGATATCATATGTGAAGCCGTGGTTGTTGCCTTGGCATCGGTGTAGAAACCAACCGCCTTGTCGTGATCGTTCACGCCCAGCAGCTGTTCCACGCTTGGTGTGCCCGCTGCGGGCTTCGGTGTATTCGGATCGACAACGTTCGCAAGAACTTGCCGTCGTGCTCCACGAAACCGAAATTGTCGCCATTGGCATCCGCCCAGAACCCGACAGTGATATCGCGATTGTTAAGGCCGGTCACCTGGGTCTGCTGGGAGCCCGGAAAGTTCTCGTTTTGGTAGTTTCCCTTGGCTATATGGAAAGTTCAGCGTGTAGCCCTTGTTGGGATGCACGGTGGGCGGTGTGCCGCTGCCGAAATAACCAGCGATCTTGCCCTCGTCGTTGATGCCAAGCAGCTGGTTGAACGTCGGGTCGGCCTGGTCGTCCAGGGTCGTGAACTTGAGTTCCATTGGTGCGTACTCCTGATCTGTTGCGTTCTGCCGCGGCCGAATGCGGACACGCTGTTGCACACGGGTGGTCCTCGTCCGGTCGGCATGCGCAATTTGCATTGGCGCGGCCCACCCGGGGTGACTGGGGTCACAGGCCTTGCTTGCTTATTCGGAAGTAGCGATAGAAAGCTTTTGATCGGGTGGCCGGCTGGAGGGCGCGCAACTCCTTCCCTTTGCTGTGCCACGGTCACTTCCGGCGCGTCCCGCATAAGACATCCACGCCGTGCGCAGCGATCCTGCTGTGGCGATCATGGGAGCACGGTGGTGGAGATGGTTCCGGACAACAAAGGCCAGTCGGAGCTGCGATCGAACACGTCTCGGCCAGCTGCGTCTGTTCCGGGCAGTGACGAAAGCGCACCGGGCACACAGAGCTCAGATCGCCTGGCGGCAAAAAAACCGGCGCTCCCCTGCGGGGATGATACGGATCAGGTGCCGACTTCTGACCATACATTCGGCCACTCAGGTCCGCCTGCTCGCACTAACCGCCGTGGCACGCTTTCACGGTGCCGAGCTTGATGGCAACGATCTGCGCCTGCCGAAGGTAGGAGCACCATCGCCGGCCGCGCTGGCTGAATGGCTGCGCAAGAGTGGACTATGGGCCAGGGCGGTTGTGCTTCGGTGGAAGCAGCTCATCGCTCTCGACCTTACCAGCCCCCTCGTCCTGCTGCTGAACGACGGCAGCGCGGTTCTGCTTGTAGCCAATGACAAGAAACGCAATCTGGTCTGGATCAGGCACTCCCGCCTCGCGCCTGCCGCACCGCCGGTGGCGTTCAATGAAGAGAGCCTGTCCGAGCTATGGAGCGGCGAGGCCATTCTGACTCGCGCCCGCCGTACCGCCGCCGCAAGAGGAGGCGCCGTTCACCCTGGGCTGGGTCGCTCAATTGGTGTGGATGGAACGACGCGCCATGCGCGACGTCCTGCTCGCGTCGCTCGTCCTCAGCCTGCTCACCGTCGTGCCGCCGCTGATGGTGATGACGGTTATCGACCAGGTGGTGACCCACCAGAGCCTGTCTACCCTGGTACTTGATGAGCCTGCTGATCGGCACCGCGACAATCTCTGAAACGGTGCTGGGCTACGCGCGCCGGCAGCTTATCCTGATGGTGGGCGCCAGGGTGGATGCCAAGCTGAACCTGCACGTCTTCCAGCGGCTTCTACGCTTACCGTTGGACTATTTCGAGCGCAATCAGGCTGGACAAGATCTGGTCGATGACCGGGCTGCAGATCAACAAGATCCGCGAGTTCATCACCGGCAAGATGCTGACCACCATGCTGGATCTAGTTACATTGCTGGCGCTGTTGCCGATCCTGATTATGCTGCAACCGGTACTGTCATGGATGGTGCTAATCTGCGCCGGCCTGATCGCTGCCGTGATCGCGATCTCGATGAAGCCGATGAGCCGGCGGGTGAAGCGCTGGATCGATGCCGAGACGGCGAAGTCGAGCGTCATGGTGGAAGCCTTGCACGGCATCCGCACCGTCAAGTCGCTGGCGTTGGAGCAGCAGCAGCACGAACGCTGGGACGCCCGCGTTGCCGAGGCAACACAGGCGAAGATCGACGCCGGTTGGCTGGCCAGCCTGCCGCAGATGATCATCACGCCACTCGAGGGCTTCATGCAGCGTGGCGTGCTGCTGGTCGGCGCCTATCTGGCACTCACGAACGATGGCACCGTCGCCATCGGCGGTCTTGTCGCCTTCATGATGCTCAGTGCGCGTGTAGCCCAGCCCCTGAGCAGTCTGGCGAAGCTGATGGAGGACATCGGGGAGGTGCGCACCGCCGCCGCGCTCGCTGCATCGGTGCTGAACCGGCGCCCCAAATCGGCTGATCCGTCCGGCGGGGCCCGGCCGCGTTTCCAAGGCGCGATCTCGTTCGACAAGGTCGGCTACAGCTATCCCGGCGCGGTCGCGCCCGCACTGGATGAAATCAGCTTCAAGATCGCGCCCGGCACGGTGCTGGGCGTGGTCGGCCGCAGCGGTTCGGGCAAGTCCACCGTCGCTCGCTTGCTGCAAGGGATCACACGCGACTACAAGGGCCTTATCAGCGTCGACGGGTTCGACCTGCGCGACGTGAACCTGACGCATCTGCGGCGCAATCTCGGCGTGGTGCTACAGGATAACTTTCTGTTCCGTGGCACAATTCGCGAGAACATCCTGGCCGGGCGTTCCGGGCTGACCCTATCCGATGCGGTCCGCGCCGCGCGGCTGGCGGGCGCGGCGGAGTTCATCGAGCGGCTGCCGAACGGCTATGAGACGCTGATCGAGGAAGGGTCGCCCAACCTGTCGGGCGGCCAGCGGCAGCGCCTAGCCATCGCCCGGGCGCTGGTCCATGACCCGCGAATCCTGATCATGGATGAGGCCACCAGTGCGCTCGATCCGGAAAGCGAGGCGCTAGTGAATGCCAACCTGGCGCAGATGGCCCGCGGCCGGACGATGGTGATCGTGTCGCACCGGCTATCCTCGCTGACCGGCTGCGATCAAATCCTTGTCCTTGATCAGGGGCGCGTCCTGGACATCGGCCCGCACGCGGCGCTGATCACGCGCTGTCCCGACTATCAGCAGCTCTGGCTCCAGCAAAACCGCCACCTGATCGGCCACGAGGGCCAGCAATACGGGCTGCGATTCACCATTCCGGCGCAAGGGGTCTGATCCATGAGCATCAGCAAAAACGTCCGCCGCTGGGCCGCCACTCGGTCAGCAACTCCGGACAGCGCTACAGGCATTGCTGGAGTTCCAGTCACCAACCGCTGCGGTCATTGCACGCAAGGCGCCGCTGAGCGGGCGCGTGACGATCTGGACCATTGCAGCTGCGGTTCTGTCCTCCGTAGCGATCATGGGCGTTTGTCCCGTTGACCGCGTGGTCGCGGTGCCGGGCATGGTTGTCTCGAAGGGACCGAATATCGTCATTCAACCGCTGGACACGTCGATCGTGCGCAACATCAGCGTTCATGAAGGGCAGTTGGTGCGGGCTGGCAACTCACTGGCCATGCTGGATGGAACCTTCGCCACGGCTGACGCGGGCGCGCTCGAGAAACAGGTGGCCAGTTTGCAGGCCGAGGTGGACCGGCTGAACGCCGAGTCGCATGGCCGCATCTATGTCTCTGACAGCAGCCCTGCTAGCCAATTGCAGGCGATGATTTTCTCCCAGCGCCGCGCGGAACGAACAGCCAAGCTTGAGAGCTACAGGCAGCGGATTGACAGCGCGCAGGCCAAGGTGGCGCAGACAATGAGCGACATCGCAAGCTATGCGGAGCAGTTCAAAGCCGCCCAGACGAAGGAAGGCATGCGCCGTGAGCTGGAGCGCCTGCAGGTGGGAAGCAAGCTCAGCACTCTGGACGCGCGGGGCCAGCGGGCCGAAGTCAGCCGCGCGCTGCAAGCAGCCGTCGCCGCCAACGCAGCGGCCAAAAGCGAGATGGAGGCGCTCGCCGCCGAACGTGATGCCTATGCGCAGCAGAGCCAAGGCGAGACGGCCCAACAGCTGACGGAGCAAGGGCGCAAACTGTCGGAAGCGAGGGAGGAGCAACGAAAGGCAAATCTGCGGCGCCGGCTTGTTGATCTACGGGCGGAGCACGATGCTCTTGTGCTGAGCGTGGCGAAGGTTTCGGTGGGCTCGGTCGTGCAGTCCGGCGACCAATTGATCACGCTGGTGCCGACCGATGCGCTGCTTGAGGTCGCAGGCCAGCGTTCCCGGCCGCGACGCCGGATTTGTTCAGGTCGGCAATCCGGTGGTGATCAAGTTCGATACGTTTCCTTATACTACCTATGGCTTCGCCCATGGTCCATCTGACCACTGTCAGCGCCGACAGCTTCCCGTTCCGGGGAATGGCCGCGAACAGGCAAGCCAGTGCGAATGCTTCCCAGGCCGGAGGCAATCGAAGGGGCGACCTACTACCGGGCCACTGTCTCGCTTGATGAAATCCAGGCTGCATCAATCTCCCGGCCGGCTTCCGTATTGGTTCCGGGCATGCCCGTGACTGCGGATATCAAGGCGGGACAGCGTACCGTGCTGTCATATCTGATGTCCCGCGTGATCCCGACATGTGACCGAGGGGATGCGCGAGCCGTGATCCTGCCGAGCGGCAAGTTTGGCGACCGATCTCGCCATCGCAAGCCGCCGTGTGCGGCGCGGCAATTCAAGTGTGCAGCACGGGAGCGGCCTGGATCACTTCCCCCCGCGTACAGCGGGGGTCGCGATGACGGTCCCAAGGCTACGAAGGATCGTTTGAGTTGATTACGATGAGATCGCTGACGGAAGCAGCTTTGGTCGATTGGAGGTGTTTCAGCAAGAAGCAGGGCGTGTCGTCAATTGAGCCAAATGGCAATGGCGGCCAGCTTACAGGACGGGATAGCGCAGCATATCCCGCCTCCCGCCAACGTCGATCTGGCGGTTCAAAAACCGCGCCTGATCAACCCCGTCTTGTCCCAAGCGTGGCATCGTGCTCGCCGCCGTCAAGGACGCTGCGCGCCGCCTCCGGCGGTAGCCTTCGGCCATCCTTGACCGCGGCTGCGCGCGACACCAAGGCATCCTCACGCCGGAACAAAGAAACGATCCCCTCGACCAAACCAAAAAACACCGCCGTCTTCAAAATCCCAAGCGAAAGGGGTCCCTTTTGCATGCCGATTGACAGTGGAGGTCCCCGATCTGCAAGCTACCGTGTCCTCCGAGGTCAGCTTGAACGCAAAGCTGATCTGCCAATCGACACAGGAGATGCGCGATGCCTGACCCTTCGCAGTTCAACATCGACCGCACCCGTCGGGGCCGGTGGACGATCACCTTCAGCAACCCGCCGATCAACATGTTTGTTCCCACAACGATCGTCGAATTGGGAGCGCTGATGGCCAACCTCGAGGCGGACCCGTCCGTGAAGGTCGCAGTGTTCCAGTCGGCGAATTCAGATTTTTTCATCGCCCATCTCGACGTAGCCAAGGCAGCGGAACGGCCAGAGGCGCTGGGCCTTTGGCGCGACTTTGTGTTGCGCCTCTCGTCCACGCCAGTCGTGAGCATCGCCAAGGTTCGCGGCCGCGCGCGCGGCATCGGGAACGAGTTCGTGCTGGCCTGCGACATGCGCTTCGCCAGCCGGCAGAGCGCCCTGTTCGGCCAACCCGAGATCGGCGTCGGACTGGTCCCGGGAGGCGGAGCGCTCGAATGGCTCCCGCGTGTGGTCGGTCGCTCGCGGGCACTTGAGATCGTCCTCAGCGGCGACGATTTCGATGCTGATATCGCCGAGCGCTATGGCTGGGTGAACCGCACGCTGGACGATGGCGACCTCAACTCGTTTGTCGATGCGCTCGTCCGGCGCCTGGCCTCGTTCGATCGTGAAACGCTAGCCGCGGCGAAGGGCCAGATCAATCGGTTCGGGACGCCGACAGCCGCCGAGCTTCAGTCGAGCAACGACCTGTTCTTCCCACTGCTGGCCTTGCCAGGTGCGCAGGCGCGCCGTGCCAAGGTCCGCATATCGGTTACGGTGTCCGAGCGACTTCGAATTGAACTTCGGCCGGTATCTCCCAGCGCTCGGGCGGGCGGACGACGATGACACGGACGCGCGGCCCGACTGATCGTCGCCCTGGATTTCTGAACTCGGCACCGACGTCGACGTCCGCCAGCGCCCCATTAATACGTCGTCTGTATGTTGAGAAGGTCGTTATACAAGAGAACACGGCTTCAATTGCCGTCGGTTTTGCGGAAGCCCAGCAGCAACTGCTGGAGCAAGCCCGCCAGGTTTCTCGGTCTCTTTTCTTCAGAAAGGGAGTTCACCTATGAGTGTTGTCGGAAAGCTAGCGCGGAGCGACAAGACGGCTATCCGGGCGTTTCATGTGAATGTTCCGGAGGCGGCGCTCGCCGACCTCCACCGGCGCTTGGCAGAGACACGCCTTCCGGAACAGGAGACCGTTGGCGACTACTCTCAGGGCGTGCCGCTCAAAACGGTCGAGCAGGTTCTGCGCTACTGGCAGACGGACTACGACTGGCGCAAGGTCGAGGCACGGCTCAACGCCATGCCGAACTTCATCACTGAAATCGACGGGCTGGACATCCACTTCATACATGTCCGTTCGAAGCACGAGAACGGGCTGCCTCTGATCGTAACGCACGGCTGGCCCGGCTCGGTGGTCGAGCAATTGAAGATCGTCGAGCCGCTCACCAACCCCACGGCGCACGGCGGAAGCGCGTCGGACGCTTTCCATCTAGTGATCCCGTCGATGCCCGGTTACGGGTTCTCCGGCAAGCCGACGGCCACAGGCTGGGGCCCCGAGCGACGCAAGTGCCTGGATCACGCTGATGCGGCGCCTTGGCTACGAGCGCTTCGTCGCGCAGGGTGGCGATTGGGGTGCGGTCGTCACCGATTTGATCGGCGTGCAGGCGCCGCCTGAACTACTCGGCATTCACACCAATATGCCCGGCGCAATTCCCTCGGACATTGATCAGGCTTCTTTCGCCGGTGCTCCGGCGCCGTCCGGTCTCTCTGATGAGGAGAGAAGTTCATCGAACAACTCGTCTTCTTCTACAAGCATGTATATTACGCCTTCTGGATGGGGAACGCGCCCGCAAACCCTGACCGGGTTTGCGGACTCGGCCATCGGCCTTGCGACGTTCCTGCTCGATCACGACGCCCGGAGCCTGGAGCTCATTGCGCGTTCGTTCGACGGCCAGCCGGAAGGCCTCACACCGGACGATATCCTCGACAACGCCACGCTGTTCTGGCTGACGAAACCAGGGGTCTCGTCGGCTCGCCTCTATTGCGAAAACAAGCTCCCCTTCTTAGCCCGAAGGGCGTCAAGGTGCCAACGGCTGTGAGCGTCTTCCCGGACGAACTCTACCAGACGACACGGGCCTGGGCGGAGCGCGCTTATCCCAACCTGATCCACTACAACAAGGTCGCAAAAGGCGGTCACTTCGCGGCCTGGGAACAGCCGCGAGCTCTTCACGAAGGGGCTTCGCGTGGGCTTCAGGTCACTTCGCAACTGAGCGGTCTGAGAGGGATCGGCGCACGCCCCAAGCGAGCGCTGATCCAACGTCGCACGGAGCGAGCCGCCTGAAATCGGCGGCCGCGCATGGCTTTCGGCGCCCCGATCCGGGCAAGTCCACAGCGCAGAGGAGATGGCAATGAGGCTTCAAGGGAAACGGCCCTGATCACCGGTGGAAGCCTTCGGCCATCCTTGACCGCGGCTGCGCGCGACACCAAGGCATTCCCACGTCGGAACAAGGAAGCGATCACCTCGACCAAACCAAGAAACACCGCCGTCTTCAAAATCCCAAGAAAAGGGGTCCCTTTTGCATGCCGATTGGGGTCCCCTTTGTATGCCGATTGACGAAGTCCGGTGCGAATGACCCCGATCAGGGTCGCAAGCGGTCATCGGATTGGACGCCGGGTTATTACAACCTCTGGGCGGAGAGGGAGTTCAGCTCGGGCGCGACCGTGAGATCCATTAACCAAACCTGAACGCCCACTGTCCCACCCGCCGCCCAAGTCCCGCCGCCGCTGTCCCACCCCGGCCTCCCAAAAACCCTCCCCTACCATTCCCCATTCGCGCGGCGATCAAGCCCGGACGTACAGCGCCGACCGCTCATATATCGGCCGCGCCGGGCAGGACGTGCGGCTCGAAGCCGGGCAGGACGGGGCCGCCCGGGGAGGATAGGCCAAGCACCTTGAATAAGCGGCCCATGCGATCGGGTTCTGCCAATCGCTGTGCCGCCGCGATCAGGGCGGCGGCCTTCCGAGGCGGCTGGGAGCGCGCAAGCCGGTCGGTCCGCTGGAACAGCCCCAAACGCGTAAGGAACACGCCCTGGGGTAACGGACCCTAGGGTACGGCGCCGCTTTACGGGCCGCCTCGGCTATTGCGGCGAAATCAACATGGGCGGTGAGGTCGGCACTTCCGGGCTCGGAGAGCGGGTCGGCGAAGTGCGCCGCGTGAATCGCCTGCAACGTGTCGCCGGGTTGTACTTTCGGCCGAGCCGTAGTCGATCAGCAGCGCCGCTCCCGGCCGCATCGCCAAGCGAGCACCGAGTTCGGCCGCGAAGGCGAGGGCGGGTTCGCAGAACTCGACCACGGCGCCGTCTTTGGCATTAGTGAACCCGGAACCGCCGAACCAATGCTCCGTAATCTGTGCGCCGCCCGCTCCCTCTCCGCCCCTGGGGGCGGAGAGGGGTGGGGTGAGGTGGGGGACAAACCGCCGCGGACTTCCGGGCGGAGTCGATATTGCAGGGCACAGAGCTTCCGCATTCCAACCGTTCGCATTTCCCCCACCTCTCCCCGACCCTCTCCGCCCCTGGGGGCGGAGAGGGAGTTGAGCATGCGGTGACCGGGACTTCCACTAAGCCAACCGGACCGACGTACCGCTCCGTCCAGCCATCGCCACGTCGGACGAATTGCCGAATCGGCAACGCGTCCAGAAATTCGTTGGCAAGCAGGATCAGCGGCAAGTCGGGCAGACTCTCCAGGCCCGCATGCCAAGTGGCGTCCGGCAGGCGTGCGGCTTGGAGGGCGCGGAGCCGCGGGGAGGTCTCGATCAGCTGGACCGAAAGCGCCTTGTGGAACGCCGGGGCGGTCTGGCCGATGGCCCGCAGCGCGTCGGCCATCAGCGTTCCGCGACCCGGACCGGCCTCGGCCAGCAAGACCGGATCGGGGCGGCCAATCTGCTGCCATACAACCGCGGCCCACAGCCCGAGGATTTCGCCGAAAACCTGCGTGATCTCCGGCCCGGTCGTGAAATCGGCGAACGGATCGTGCGTCGCATAGTAGGCCACGTTGGCGCGCGCCATGAACGCGTCCAGTCGCTCGATCAGGGCGCCACCTTCGAGCATGCGGGCACCACGACCCGCCGGCTGTACCAGATCAGCACCACGCCAAGCGCGATCATCGGGATTGACAAAATCTGTCCCATCGTCAGCACGCCGGCGATGTAGCCCGAATGCGTCCGGCTGCCGGAAGCACTCGGCAATGATGCGGCAAACCCCGTAGCCCACCAGGAACGCGCCAGTGAGGAATCCCGAATGCGCACGAAAGCGCTCGCCGCGCGCGAGCAGCAGCAAGACCGCGAACAGAACCACCCCTTCGAGGAAGGCTTCGTAGAGCTCGCTGGGATAGCGCGGAACGAAGGGCGGCCCTGCCTGAGGGAAGATCATTGCACCGGGCCACCAGTCGGCAGCCGGGCGTCCCCACAACTCACCATTGATGAAATTTGCAATCCGGCCCAATCCGAGGCCGATCGGCACGCAGACGGCGATCCGATCGGCGAAGGCGAGCGGACGGATCTGGTTCTGACGGCAGAACCAGACGATTGCTACCGCCACCCCGATCGCCCCGCCATGGAAGCTCATCCCGCCATGCCAGACCTGGAAGATCTGCGCGGGATGCGAAAAGTAGAGCGCCGGTTGATAGAACAGCACGTAGCCGAGCCGCCCGCCCAGAACGACACCGAGCGTTGCCCAGGTCAGGAAATCGTCCACCTGTTCGGGGGTTGCCACGCGCGGGCGTTGCTGAGCCAGACGGCGGGTCAGCCGCCAGCCGAGTACAAGACCGGCGATGTAAGCGAGTGCGTACCACCGGATCGCAAATGGCCCGAGCTGAAGCGCGATCGGGTCGAAATGGGGGTAAACCAACGCGGCGGTCATAGGTACTGATCGACCTGCAACAAATAGTCCTGGACGTAGCGCCTGACCCCGGCCTCCAGCGGCGTGAACGCGGTAGTGAAGCCGGCGTCCCGCAGCCGGGTCATCCGCGCCTCGGTAAAGGACTGGTACTGGCCACGCAACTCCGCCGGCATATCAATGAACTCGATGAGCCGTGGGGCAGAAGCCGCGTCGCAGATTGCGTTTGCCACGTCGCGATACGCGCGGGCCTGTCCCGTGCCAACGTTGAAAAGTCCGTTGATCGTCGGAGAGTCCAGCAGCCACAGCATGACGTCGACGACGTCGCCGATCCAGATGAAGTCGCGCGCCTGGTCGCCGTCGGCCAGGCCGGGCCTATCCGAACGGAACAAGCCTAAGGGTCGGCCCCGCGCCAATTCGTCATGCTTGACCTTCACCACCGAGATCATGCGGCCCTTGTGATACTCGTTCGGCCCATAGACATTGAAGAACTTGAGCCCGGCCCATTGCGGCGGGCGCGCTTCGCCCGCCCGAAGCATGCGCGCCACTTGCAGATCGAAGGCGTGTTTGGTCCAGCCGTACAGATTAAGCGGTCGCAGGCGTTCCAGCGCAGCCAGCGCGGAATCGTCGTCGAAGCCGCCGGAGCCGTCCCCATATGTCGCCGCCGATGACGCGTACACGAAACGGACGCCCCGCGCCGCGCACCAGCGCCACAGCCGCAGCGGCAGCTCGACATTCGCAGCCCAGGTCGCGTCGCCGTCGGCGGCGGTCGTATCGCTGACCGCGCCCATGTGAAAGATGACCTCAATTGGCGGATGCGTCTTAAGCAAATCGTCCAGTTCTGAAGGGGGCAACAGCCGTCCGGGCGGATGCTTCGCCAGATTGCGCCACTTGTCGCCGGAACCGAGCCGATCGACCACGATTGTCTCATGTCCACGCCGGGCAAGAGCGGCTTGCAGGTTAGAGCCGATGAAACCGGCACCGCCGGTGACCATGATCATGAGGCAAGCATATAAGGAAGGCCGGGCCAGGCCGGCCAGGGCGATGACGGGAGATCACATGACAGAACGGCCCAAATTCTTTGATGACCTCGCAGGGGTCGCGGGAGGGGCGATCTCGGCGCTTGCCGGACTGCGGGAGGAGATGGAGGCGATCTTCCGCGCCCGGATGGACGAGATGATACGCAGGATGGAGCTGGTCCGGCGCGAGGAGATCGAAGCCGTGCGGGAAATGGCCAGCAATGCGCGCACCGGGCAGGAGGCCGCAGAAGCAAAGCTGGCCGACGCATTGGCCCGGATCGTCGCGCTGGAGGGGCGTGTTGCCACCCTCGAATTGCAGGTACGGAACGAGCCTTCGCCGCTTCCACCCTGATCTGGCCCGAAAGCCGCACCGCGCCGGAACTTTTCGGCGAATCGGCATCGGGCTTGCGGCGCGGCGCCAGGGATCGGTAGGCTCCGCCTTGTGGCTATTCCGGGCTGCAGATCCCAAGATGTCGCCATAAGCGAGGGGTACGCCGCCGGGTACCGGCCTTCCTCGAGATGGGAGACCCCGCATGTCCGCCACGACCATGACATCAGAGATGGAGACAGCGTCCAACCCGCTCGACTTGGTAGAGCAGATCGTCGCCGCCAACGATTGGGCGTTTGATCGCCGAAACGATAGCGAAATGGCTGTGGAGGCCCCGGGCCGCTGGTGCAACTATGGGTTGTTCTTTAATTGGTCGCACGAGATCAGCGCTATGCACTTCACCTGCGCCTTCGACATGAAGGTGCCGACCAAGCGCCGACCGGCACTTTACGAACTTTTGGCGCTGGCCAATGAGCGCCTGTGGATCGGCCATTTCGGGATGGACCCGGATGACGGTATGCCGGTCTTTCGCCATGCCGTGCTGCTGCGGGGAGCGCCCGGAGCATCGACGGAGAGCCTGGAGGACATGGTCGATATCGCGATCAGCGAATGCGAGCGCTTCTTTCCCGCATTTCAGTTTGTGCTCTGGGGCGGCAAGGCGCCGCTTGAGGCGCTGGAAGCCGCGATGCTGGAGTGCGTCGGCGAGGCATGACGGAGGGGACACACTCAGAGCCGATCCCGCCGGTGCTGCTCGTAGGCTGCGGCCGCATGGGCAGCGCGATGCTTGCGGGATGGCGCGAGCGGGGTATGGAAGCTTCGGTTGTCGTCGATCCTGCGCCGGCAAGTGGTGTCGTCTCCGGCGCCGATCTGAGCGTGCTCAGCCGGCCCGAGGACATTCCAACAGAATTCGCGCCCGCGGCCGTCATTTTCGCGATAAAGCCCCAGAGCGCCTCCGCAACGGTGCCCGCTTATTCCGCTTACGCAGGAGTGGCGGTCTTCCTGTCCATCATGGCCGGGCGCACAATCGGCGGTCTGGTTGCCTTGCTAGGGAATCAGGCGCGTGTTGTACGAGCCATGCCGAATACGCCTGCGGCCATACGTGCGGGCATTACAGTCGCGACACCGGGGCTGGGGGTCGGGCCGACCCAGCGCCGCCTCTGCGACGAGCTTTTGCAGGCAATTGGCGAGGTAGCGTGGGTTGAGAACGAAGCGCTTCTCGATCCCGTAACCGCTGTTTCGGGCAGCGGTCCCGCTTATGTCTTCTTGCTCGCCGAGTTGCTGGAGCAGGCCGCGGCCGAGCAGGGGATTCCGTCCGACCTGGCGCGGTTGCTCGCACGTCGAACCGTTTCCGGTTCGGGCGCGCTGCTTGCGGCAAGCGGCGAAGATGCGGCGGCACTCAGGCAGGGCGTAACGAGCCCCGGCGGGACAACCGAGCGGGCGCTTTCTGTCCTCATGGCGGCCGAAGCCTGGCCGGCGGCGCTGCGCCGAGCCATCGCTGAGGCGACGCTTCGATCGCGCGAATTGGCTGGATAACGGCGGACTAGAAATCCAGGTCCGCGTAATGCTCCGGTGCGGCGAGGCCGGGGATCGGTCCGACAAGATGCCACGGAAGCTCGGGCGAGACTTCATCCTCGCGTACCACTCCTTGGCGGGCTGCGAGATCGCCCAATCGATGTCGCCGATGTAGTCCAGTGCGGACAGGTGCGCGGCAGCGGCGAAATCGGCGAGCGACATCGCCGAGCCGGCCAGCCATTTGCGGGTCTCGCTGAGCCATCCGACGTATTCGAGGTGGTGGCGGACTGCCGCGTAGCCCAGACGCAGCGCAGTGGCATCCGGATTACCGCGTCCCGCAAGTCGCTTCATGAACTTCTCGCCCAACAAATTGCGCGTGACTTCGGTGGCGAATTTGCCGTCGAACCAGGCCACCAAGCGGCGCACCTCGATCCGTTCCGCAGGCGTGCGGCCGAGCAACGGAATATCGGGGTAGGCTTCTTCGAGATATTCGCAGATGACACCCGAGTCCGGGATGGTGAGGCCATTGGACTCGACCAGGGTGGGCACCGTCCCCGCGGGGTTGAGTTCCAGATATTCGGGCCTGCGCTCCCAGACCTTCTCCAGCCGCAACTCGAATGGCAGCCGCTTTTCCGCGAGTACCAGCCGCACTTTGCGGGAGAAGGGTGATAACGGAAGATGATACAGATAACGCATTGCGTGGTCTTAACGCACCGTGACGCGAGCCGCCAAGGCAACGGTTGATTGCGGCAGACGATCCGGCGGCAGTGGGCGAGATATAAGGCATGGCGCTCGGAATTTTGGCTGGCGGTGGCGTCCTGCCGGCCAAGGTGGCGGCAGCGGCGCTGGCGGCGGGGCAAGCCGTATTCATCGTCGGCCTGGATGGGTCCGCCGAGCCGTCGTCACTGGCGTCCTATCCGCACGCGTTGATCCGTATGGGCGCAGCTGGGCAAATCCTGGCCGCCTTGCGCGCGCATGACTGTCGCGACCTTGTGCTTATCGGCACCGTCAGCCGGCCATCCCTGGTGGATCTCCGCCTCGATCTCGAAGGAATGCGGCTTTTGGCCCGGATCGGACGTGCGGCATTCGCTGGGGATGACGGGCTGCTGGCAGCGGTGATCCACGTTTTGCAGGAGGAGGGGTTTCGGGTGGTGGGCGCGCACGAAATCCTGAACGAGTGCGCTTGCGCCGAGCGGATTGCTGACACGCGCCAGGCCAGACGAGCAGGCCTTCGCGGATATTTGGCGCGGCGTTGCGGTCGCGCATGCGCTGGGTGCCGTGGATGTCGGGCAGGCTTGTGTTATTCAGCAGGGGCTAGTTCTCGCGGTTGAAGCCATCGAGGGCACCGATGCGATGCTGGCGCGCAGCGCCAGACTTGCACGCCAAGGTCCGGGCGGGGTTCTTGTCAAGCTGGTCAAGCCGGCGCAGGAGAGGAGGGCGGATCTGCCGACGATCGGAGTGGAAACCGTGCGCCGCGCGGCGGCTGCCGGATTAGCGGGAATTGCGTTCGCGGCCGGCGCGACCATGCTTGTTGATCGCGCGGCCACGGTGGCCGCGGCCGATGAGGCGGGCCTTTTTTTGCTCGGTCTGGATCCGGACCAGCTTCTGCACGGGGGAGAAATCGCATGAGCCGTTATCTTCATACGATGATTCGCGTCGGCGATCTGGAGCGCAGCGTCGCGTTCTATGAGAAACTCGGCATGCGGCAACTGCGCCGCAACGATGTTCCCGATGGAAAATACACCCTGGCCTTCATGGGCTACGGGGACGAGAGCAGCAATACCGTTCTGGAACTGACGTATAATTACGGCGTGGAGAAATACGAACTCGGGACCGCGTTCGGACATTTTGCGGTGGGCGTGCCGGATATCAGGGCGACCTGCGAACAGCTGCGTTCCTCAGGGGTCAAGATCGTGCGTGAACCAGGGCCGGTGAAGTTCGGCACCACCGTCATTGCCTTCATTGAAGACCCTGACGGCTATAAGATCGAGTTGATTGAGCGCGCCTGAGCCCGATCAGGCACGCTTTATGCCAGGGCGGCGATGACTTCTGTCGCCCTGGTCACGACCGCGACGTTCTGCATCGCATAGCCAATCGAGGCCCGGTGCCAGTCGGCGTTCATCGTCGAGCAGCAATCTTCCGGCACGACCATGAAATAACCCTTATCGGCGCCCGTTCGCGCCGTGTGCTCCACCGACATGTTGGTCCAGGCACCTGTGTTGATAATGCAGTCGCGGCCGAATGACCGAAGAATCGTCTCCAGCCGGCTACCCTCCCACGCGCTCATTCGCATTTTCTCGACGATGAAATCTCCGGTTTGAGGTTCGAGACCCGGCACAGGAGCGGCGCCCCAGGTGCCGCGCACCATGGCTTTGGCATCGGCCAGGCCCTCGAACAGCGGCGCATTCAGCGTGAGGCCGGGTGCCCCCGGTTCGACCACGAACCAGACATGGATCACGGGAATGCCGCGCGCGCGGCAGACTTCGGCGAGACGGCGCACGTTCTCGACGATATTCTGCTCGCGCGCGTGCTGCGGCGCTCTTGAAGAGGCAAAGGCCCCGCCGTCGCTGATCACGTCGTTCTGCAGATCCTGGATCAGGAGCACGCAGCGGGAGCGATCGAGCGACAGGCCGTCGCTTCCTGGAGCCGTCGCGTCCTTCGACGCGCTGTGGGCCGACGACGGCGCGGCACGTTCGACCCGCATGTAAGGCTCGATGCGCGGCCCGACCTTGGTGGTCACGGTATAGACGGAGTATGTCGCGGTCATGAAGAGCGTGCGCCAGTCCGGCCCGCCCCAGGTGAGATTGGCAACCAGCTCGGGGACGCGCAGTTTGCCGATCAGCGTGCCGTCAGGCGCGTAAACCCAGATGCCGCCGGGACCGGCAACCCAGACATTGCCGCGCGCGTCGCATTTCATTCCGTCCGGGACGCCGGGCTCCAGTTCGGAGCGAATCCCGCTCGCGAATATCCGTCCGTTGCGAAGGCTTCCGTCATTCGTCACTTCGAAGACGCGGATCAGCGCCTGCGCGGTATCGTTAATGTAGAGCAGCCGCTCGTCGGGCGAGAAGCAGAGGCCATTCGGCTGATCGAACAGCGATCGTTCCACCAGCAATTGCGGCGAGCCACCCGCCGGGTGGCAGCCGATACACGCCCTGGAATCCAAGCTGCCGCGGACGCTCAACACCATAGACCGGCATCCGCCCGTACCACGGATCAGAGAAATAGATTGCTCCATCGGATTTGACACAAACGTCGTTGGGGCTGTTCAACTCGCTGCCTTCGAAACGCGTGGCCAGCACCTCGCGGCGTCCGTCCGGCGTCTCGCGGACAAGCGAGGACGTGGCATGCTCGCAGACGATCAGGTTGAGCGCCGCGTCGTAGGTCAGGCCGTTGCATTTGTTTGCAGGGCGCTTCACCTCGCGCACGCCGTTTCGTCGGTCCCAGCGCCTTCGAACATCGGCGGGCATGTCGGAAAACAGCAGATAATGATCAAGCGGATGCCAGATCGGCCCTTCGGTAAAGGTGAATCCGGTGCCGAGTTGTCCGACCGGCGCATGCGTGTCGATCAGATCCTCGAAGTCGCGCCTCAGAGCTATATGAGTCATGGCTTTCTCATGCCGGGAACCAGGCGCGGCGGGGCACCGATTGTGTCGCGGGGCCGGGGACTGATTGCTGCAACCGGGCTACCACCTGTCCGGCTTCAATCTTCGCTGGTTGGTCATGCACCGGAAGCAGGAATCGCGAGGAGCTGAGCAGCTTGGCAATCGCCGCCTTCTCCTGGCGTTTCGAGGTGCCGTGATTGCCGGTCACGCGCGGCTCCATGTAGTGGATTTCATTGAATGGCTCGACGATTTGATCGTTGAAATCGTAGATCACGTCGCCGCAGATCGTGGCGAGTCCCTCAGCGGTATCGACGTGGATGTTCATCGAGCCTTCGGTATGCGCGCCGGCGGCTGAGACCCGGACGCCGGGGCAGATCTCGATTTCCCCCGAGACCTCCAGATCCAGAAGTCGCAGCGCATGGCGCGCGTGCAGCCGGTCGATCAGGTGCTTGATGTCCGGCGCCGGATATTGCGGATGCATCAGCCCGGAGACCGAATACTCAAGCTCGCGCCGATTGACGATCACCGTCGTGTTCATCGGAAAAGAGATCGTCTTTGCCCGCGTGGTCTATATGCAAATGGGTGTGCATCACGAAGCGCACATCACCCATGCGCACGCCGTGCCGGGCCAGTTGGTTCTCGATCATGTTCTCATGGAACTGGAGACCGCGCATGCCCAGCGTTTCCATGATCTGATTCGAACGATAACCGGTATCCACCACCATGGGCCACGGACCGCCGAGGATCAGAAAGCCGAGCGTCGTGACCCGGCGCGTCCGCCCGCAATCCTTGCCCAACACGAGGAAGCTACCCTCAAGCTCAATATCGCCGTAGTCCAGCAGCTTGATCTCCAGCGCCACATTGCCTCTCCCTGGGGTTTAGGCTGGTTGTGCCCGATCTAGGCTGATGCGGTAGACGCGCGCCGCCGTACCGGCGAGGATCATTTCCTGTTCCGGCGGGGATCTGTCTGCAATGGCCTTGCGATAGGCAGCGATCAGATCGGCGTAGTCCGTCCACAGTTTCTCGATCGGGAAGTTCGAGCCGAACAGGCAGCGCTCGGCGCCGAAAATGTCGATGGTCTCATTACATATCGCGTTGATATGCACGGGATCGTTGCAATGAATGAAGGTGCCGAGCCCTGAGAGTTTGACGACGACGTTGCGGCACCCGACAAGCCGTCGCATGCCCGATTGCCATGCGGCCCAGCCCGCATCGGACAGGTCTTCCAGCATGCCGGCATGCTGTAGGATGAAGGTCACGTCGGGGCATGCACTCGCGAGTTGCGCGGCTTGCTCCATTTGCGGCGCGAAGACCTGCAATTCGAATGCCCAGCCATAGATCGGCAAGCCGCGCAATATTGCGCTGCACCCCCGGGTGCGCGGCGAGGTCAGGCTGCGCAGCGAACCGGTATTGCGGATTTTCGTGCCAATGGAGCTGCATGCGCACCGCGCGCATCAGTGGGTATTTGGCAAGGCGATCAAGCTGCGATCGCACATCGTTCGCCGCAAAATCCGCATAACCGGTGATGGCGTGCGGCCAGCCGGCCTCCTCCGCTACCGATTGCACCCCGGCCACTTCATCCTCAAAGCGTTCGGGCGACCAGTTCGCCTGTACATAGACCGAGGCTGCAACTCCGTTGCCGGCGATGTCACGCAGATACTCCGCAATTGTGTAGTCGCGCCGGATCGGGTCGTATGGACCGAAAATTCGCGGCTGCATGGGTCCGGCCAACCACGGCAGGTCGTCGCGCCGCCAGATGTGGTGATGCGCGTCGATAGCGGCTATCATGCCTATCGCATCCTTGCCGAGCGATTGAGCATGTAATCGCAGAGCGACTGAGTGGAGCCGCCGGCGGCGAAATCGTCGATGAACGGCAAAATCGCCTTGAGCGCTTCCGTTTCAATCCTGTAGTCCGGACCAAGCGCCAGCGGCGAGAGCCACGCAACCCGCCAGGCAAGCTGCTTGAGCCGCCGCACGGAACTAAGCATCAGCCCCGGCCCTCCCCGTTCGAGCCCATCCGAAACCATCAGCACCAGCGCGCCCCGCGCGTAACCCGCGAAACGGGGGATCGCGAGAAAAGTGGCGAACGCCTCACCTATCCGTGTTCCGCCGCTCCAGTCCGCAACAAGGTCGGAGGCCTCGGCCAACGCCAGCGCGCGATCCTTGTACCGCATCGCATGCGTCACGCGCGTAAGCCGCGTGCCAAAAGTGAACACCTCGACCTGTTCCGCCGCGCGGCTCAGCGCATGTGCGAATCGCAAATGCGCATCGGTTCCCTGCTTCATCGAGCCGGAAACGTCGATCAGCAGCAGAAGCTTGCGCAATCTCGGCTTGCGCGCCCGGCGGACCAGTCGCGCCACGTCGCCATCATTGTGCACCAGATCGCGGAGCGAACGGCGCAAGTCTATCGTCCGGCCTTGCGGGCGAACGATGAAACGTGAGCCTCGCCGGCGCGGCAGTCGTACCGGCGCCGACCGGACAAAGCGACGTAGCAGCATCGCGTCATCGCCCGCCGCAAGACGTCGCGGCGACAGGATTTCGGCACGCGTTGCAGCGCTGCCTGCTTCGTTGGCAGCTTCCGCCGCTTCGGGCTGTGCGCCAAAGCGGGCGGCGTCGCGTGCGCGCCCGGGTTCGTCCTCGGAGGCGTCGGTCTCACCTTTATCCAGCGCGACTTCGCCAAGGAAATGCGCGCGGAACAGCGCCTCGAATTCGGCGTGCCGTTCAGGGGGTGGCCCGAACAGCGCGTGCGCCGCGCGCAGCACGTCAGGCGTACCGCGCGGACCGAGCAACGAGATTGCGGACAGAAACCCGGCTGTCTGTTCCGGCGCGGCGGGGAAGCCGTGCGCGCGCAGGACCGAACCAAAGCGAATGAAGGGCGCAAGAACAGCGATATTGGTTCCGTTCATGCCACGTTCGCCGTGATCAGGGTGTCGAGACGGGGCGCGATGAAGGCGAGGTCTTCCTCGTCCTTGAGTGCAACGCCGATCGATTGGCGGAATGCCTCCGGCCAATTGCGCCCGCGATGTGCGAGCAATGTCGCCGCTTCCGCCCAATCGACAGCCTCCGCCACACCGGGCGGCTTGGCCAGCGGCTCCTGCCGCATCCGGCCTACCGCGGCGACTACGGCACGCGCCGTCGCCTGAGCGACCGAGGAAGCGCGCAGCATAATGATGTGCGCCTCTCGCTCGGCGTCCGGGTAGGGGATCCAGTGATAAACGCAACGACGGCGCAACGCCTCGTGCAGATCGCGCGTGCGGTTCGAGGTCAGCACTACGACCGGGCGCTCGTAGGCGCGCAAGGTGCCGCGCTCCGGGATGGAAATGGAGAAGTCGGACAGGAACTCCAGAAGGAATGCCTCGAACTCATGATCGGATCGGTCGATCTCGTCGATCAGCAGCACCGAGCTGTCCGGCCTGCGCAGTGCGCGCAGCATCGGGCGCTCGATCAGGAATTCGTCCGTGAAGATGTCGAGCGGCGCCTCGCCGGCCCGGCGGATGGCAAGCAACTGACGCGGATAGTTCCATTCGTAGAGCGCCGCAGTGGCGTCGATTCCTTCGTAGCATTGCAGGCGGATCAGGTCGCGCGCGAGCACACCGGAAAGCGCCTTGGCCGCCTCCGTCTTGCCGACGCCGGGTGCTCCTTCCAGCAGCAGCGGCTTGCCGAGCGCCAACGCCAGATAGGCTGCGGTGGCCAGCCCGTCATCCGCGAGGTAGTAGGCGGCGTGCATCGCCTTCGCGAGCGCCTCCGGCGCGTCGATGCCGGCAATCTGGTTGCGAACCGTCACCCCCTGGCCCCGGACTGGGGTCGCGCGCCCCCTTGCGCCCTGATCGCGCGCAGCACCTTCTCCGGCGTGATCGGCAATTCGTCGATCCTGACGCCCACCGCGTTGAAGATCGCATTGGCGACCGCCGGCAGCACCGGATTGGCGCACATCTCGCCCGGCCCCTTGCCGCCGAATGGTCCATCCGGCGCCGGGCGCTCCAACACGGCGATATCATGCGGGCAGGTATCGCCCGGACCGGGCATCAGATACTCGTTGAAATCGCGCGGGCCGTGCGAGGGATCGGGATAATAAGGTTCGGGAGTTTCGAAAAGCGCGTGGCTTAATCCCATCCAGGCGCCGCCAACCAATTGCTGTTCGACCATGCGTGGGTTGAGCGCGCGGCCAAGCTCGTAGGCGGAATCCATGCGCACGACCGAGACCTCGCCGGTTTCGTCGTCAACCTCCACCTCCGCCACCAGGCACGCATGCGCGTAGCAAGTGGCAGGCGTCATTTCGCCGGTTTCGGGATCGACACTCGACAGCGGCACGAGGAAGATGCCACGTCCGGCAATTGTCTTGCCCTGCCGGAATTGCGCGGCGATCGCGACCTCGCGCGTGGAGATCGAGCGGTGCGGCGCGCCGCGCACATGGATGTTGCCGGCGCCGTCGGTTTCCAGATCGGCAGGGTTGACCTCCAGTTCCTCGGCCGCGGCCTCCATCATAACAGCGCGGGCCTCGCGCGCGGCCACCATCACCGCGTTGCCGACCCGATGCGTGCCGCGCGAAGCGAAGGAGCCCATGTCATGCGGGCCTGTGTCGGAATCGGCGGTGTCCACGTACACGTCCTCGACCGGCACGCCCAGGGTCTCCGCCGCGATTTGCCGTGCTACGGACTTCATGCCTTGGCCGAGATCGATCGCCGAAAGGGATACTGTGAACTTGCCGCTCGGGTTCGAATGCACAAGGGCTTGGCTCGGATCGCCGCCGAGATTTATTCCGATCGGATAGTTGATGGAAGCCATGCCGCGACCGCGATGCTTTGCCATGATCAGCGCCGCCGCGTGCCGAAAACGGAGGAGAAGCGCAATGCCCCGTGCTGCTGCGGTCGTGGCTGTGCCGGGGGCGGTGGGGGCGGTGTTGATGAAGCGGACAGGGGTGGCGATGGAGCGACGGCGGGTGTCTTCGAAAAACCGAAAGCCGATTGATCCACGACTGGCCGTTCGATTGCAACGGGCGTGGCTGGCCGGTCAGCAGCGACACGCGCCGGCTTGGGTGCGTGTGCCGGCTCGCCCTTGCCGTCCGCTCGCGAGGACATGCGCCTGAATTGCTCACGGATCGGCCATTTCGCCTTCTCCGCTGCGACCTGCACGCATTCGATCAGCGCGCAATTCTTCGCCTCCCGCCGGTGCGCCTTCATGTCGCCGTCGCGATAGGCATTGAGGATGCGAAACTCCATCGGGTCCATGCCAATGAGATGCGCGAGCTTGTCCATCTGGCACTCGATGGCGAAATCCACTGCGGTAACGCCGAAGCCGCGCATCGCGGTCGCGGGGACCCGGTTGGTGTAAACGCAATAGAGATCCGCGCGGACATTGGGGATCGTGTACGGTCCCGGAACATGCGCTGCGCATTTGACGACGGCGTAGCTGGACAGTCTGGTATAAGCGCCACTGTCGAAATACCCGGTGATCTGGCGGGCGACGATGCGCCCGTCGCGCATCACGCCATCCTTCACATAGATGCGCTCGGCCCCGCGCGGGGAGCCGAACTGCATCTCCTCCTCGCGCCCCAGCCGATAGCGCACGGGCCGGCCGGTCAGCATCGCGCCCAAAGTGGCGAGCGGCTCGGTAAGCGTATCGACCTTGCCACCGAACCCGCCGCCGACCGTTCCGCCGACGAAGTGCAGCCGGTTGGAAGGAACGTCCAGGATCTTCGCGCAGGTGTCGAGCGAAAAGAACATCGCCTGCGTGCATGTATAGACCACGAATCGATTGTTGGTTTCTGGCGCAACAATCGCTCCGTTCGTCTCAGTCGGCGCGTGCTCGATCGGCGACATCTGATAGCGCTGCTCCAGCACGTGATCGGCGGCAGCGAAGCCCGTGGCGACATCACCGAAGCGCAGCTTCTGATGGTTGTATTTGTCGTGATAGATGAACGCGTTGCCGGGATATACCTCGTTGACGACCGGCGCCCCCGGTTCGAGCGCCTTTTCCACGTCTAACACGGCCGGCAGGACGTCATAATCGACGCGCACGCGCGCCAGAGCTTCGAACGCCTCTCGCTCGGTATCGGCGACAATCGCGACGATCGGTTCGCCCTTGTAGCGGACCTTATCGGTCGCGAGCGACGGCTCGTCGTCCTTGCCGAAGTTCAGCAGGCTGAGCAGCGTGTTCAGGTTCACCGGAACATCGGCGCCGCGGATCACCCGCCGGACGCCGGGCGCGCGCTCGGCGGCGGAAGCATCGACGGCGCGGATGCGGGCGTGATGATGCGGCGAGCGAAGCACCTTCAAGTGCAGCATGCCGGCGAGCTTGTGGTCGTCGTAATAGGTGGAGGTGCCGGTCACATGGCCGAGGATGTCCTGTCGCTGCGTCGGCTTGCCGACTTCTTTCAGGTTGTCTTCGCGTTCGTCGGCGAAGATCTGCTTGCGCAGTTCCAGCATCGTAGGCGCCGTCAGGCGTGGCGCCGTTCGGCAGAGCTGCCGACGACGGCCAGGATTGCCGTAATGATCGGTTCGTAGCCGGTGCAGCGGCAGATATTGCCGCCGATCGCTTCGACGACGTCCGCGCGGGTTGGGTGCGGGTTGCGGTCGAGCAGCGCCTTCGCGGCCATCAGCATGCCGGGCGTGCAGAAGCCGCACTGGGCAGCGAAATGCTCCATGAAGGCACTCTGCAAGGGATGCAGCGCCGGTCCGCCGCGTAGCCCGGCCACGGTCGTAACGGCGCGCCCAGCGACCGTTTCGGCCAGCGTCAGACAGGCGAGATGCGGCGCGCCGTCGATCAGCACCGTGCACGCGCCACATGTTCCCTGACCGCAGCCGAATTTCGACCGTTGTGTCGCCGATTGCCTCGCGCAACAGCGTCAGCAGACTGGCTCCACCATCCGCAAAAGCGGCAACCGGACTGGCGTTCAGGGTGAATTGCACGGGTGTTTTCACGGGCTTGGCCTCTGTCACCCTTGCCCCAACAACAGGCGCCGCAGATGCACCGGGAGAACTTCCCGCCGATACCACGCGCTGGCGATGGCGTCGGTCGGGGGAGACGTTCCCTCGGCCGCGATGCGCAGCGCTTCTGCGATGCCGGCGGGATTTATGGCCTGTCCGGAGAGCGCGCGTTCGACGGGGCGCGCCCGGATCGGCGTCGGCGCCATCGCGCCATAGGCAACGCGTATGTCGCCCAATCTGCCGCCGGAGGAAGGCAAATGGGCCGCAATCGACAGCACAGAAATACCCTTTGGACGGACGCGGGGGATTTTTACGAAGCGAAACGACGCGGCGCCGCCCGTCGGCCGGTTGAGAAGTACGCTGGCCACCAGCGGCGTCGCTTGACGGTTCCGCGCGGCCAGCAATTCCTCAAGCGGCATTTCCCGCCGCCCATACCCCCCGGCGACCGTAACCATCGCATCTAGCGCGAGCAGCGCCACCGCGAAATCGCCATAGGGCGAAGGTGCGAACAGATTGCCGCCGACCGTCGCCATGCACCGCACCGCCGGCCCGCCGATGCCACGCGCGGTCTGGTGCAAGAAAGCAAGATCGCTGTTGCCGAGCACTTGCGTCATGGTGACGCCCGCGCCGATCTCGATGCGTCCGCCAGCGAGGCGAATTTCGCCCAGCGCCCGATCGGTGCTGCGCACGATGGAGGCGATGGAAACGTCCCCTTCGTTCAGTGCGCGCATCACCAGCGTGCCACCCGCCAAGATAGCGCGCACCACGCTCGCTGCTCACGGCCGAGGCCGCTTCGCCGAGCGTTGCGAACGTCTTGACCGTGACGGCCATGCTAGGCCGCCACCTGAAGGTGCCGACGCACCGCCTCGAACCCTGCCTGATAGACGTCCTCGCCCACCATCCGCGCGAGCGCGCGTTCTTCGCCCGGCCGGCGTGTCGAAACGCGATTCCCAGTGCCAGAACGTGCGATCGCCGTCGGTCACGGGCAGCAATCGGACATGGGCGACGTAGTTCAGCAGCGGGATCGGCGTGTCCAGCAGGCAATAGCTGAAGCTCTGTTCCAGATCGGAGAGCGTCAGCAACTGCTCGCGCAATTCCGATCCGTCGGCGAGAATGAAGCGCCGCACGCAGCCGATCCGGTCCGAAGGCTGGCCGCGCTCGATCAGGCTGCTTGTCACGAGCGGATGCCAAACATCGTGGCCGTTGAAATCGCGCAGCAGCGCCCAGACGGTGCCCGCTTCGACGTCCAAAATCGTGCTGCGCACCACCTTTACCACGCGCCTCAGCCCCCGAAATACCGCTTGAGCGCGTCGAAACCGGTCTGGAACACGCCAGTGCCGATGTTCTGTTCAAGCTCCGTACGCCGCTCCGGAGCGCACTCGAACTCCGCCGTCCACTCAATGAAAGTGCGATCCTGATCGGTGATCGGCGTCAGTCTCAATGTCGCCACATAATCCTCAAGCGGCATGGGCGATTCCAGGATGGAGTAGGTGCAGAACATGTCGTAGTCGGACAGGCCGAGAAGTTTCTCGCGCAGCCGATCGCCATTGCGCAGCCGGAAGTCGCGCACGCAGCCGATACGGTCCGACGGTTCACCGTTCTCGATACGGCTTTCGCGCGATGCCCGGATGCCAGTTTGGCAAGGCGTTGAAATCGCGCACCCGCGCCCAGACCCGCGCGACTGGCGCAGCAATGACGCTGGAGGTATAGACGCGCGCCATCGCCTCAGGACCGGCCTGGCTCGTCGGACGCCGTATCCGCTTGCGCTGCTGGTCGCGGAGCCGACTTGCCGGCGCTCTCCTTCGCAATGCGCTGCATGTCGCTCGCTTCGCGGATAAGGTTGCCCATGCGCGCGATGCTGCCGCCCTCGATGCCGATTTCCTTCAGGATCTGATCGACCATCGGCGCCTGGATGCGATAGCGCAGCGCCGAGTTGATGACCTCATCAGTGGGATTACGTCCGCCGCCGCCATTACCGTTGCCGCCGCCCAGCCCGTCCACTTGCAGGATGCGGATACCCTCGATCTTTTCCATTGGTTTGACGCTCTCGCGCACGATGCCCTCGATCCGGTCGAGCAGGCGGCGACGGAACAGCGCCGGCCCGCGCCTCGTCCGTCAGGATGTTTTCGGCCTCATAGAGCAGTTTCTGCGCCTCAGCTTCCACTGCGGCACGCACTTTCGCCGCCTCGGCAGCAATGCGCGTTTCTTCGGCGGCCTTTTCGGCGATCAGCACCTCCACGAGCCTACGCCGCCGTTGCGGCTTCGGTTTCCTGCGCCGTCCGCACCCGCTCCTCCGCTTCCGTCGCCTTAGCGCGGGCGATCTCGGCTTCGATCTTTGCCGCCGATTGCTGGAGCGACTTCTGGAAAAGGGTGATGGCCTTCTCCATCGCCGCCGCTTCCACTTCGCGCTCGCGCTCGATCTCCAGCGTGCGCAAATCCCGCTCGCGCCCGATGCGGGCCTGGTCAAGCCCGCGTTCGGAAGCGATCCGCGCCCGCTCGATCTCCTCGCGCGCCGCGATCTCGGCTTCCTGCAAGGACTGTGAACGCGCTACTTCCAACTGTTCCAGGACGCGTCGCCGTTCCAGCCGCGCCGTCTCCAGCGCCTGATCGCGCGCGATGTCGACGCGCTCCACGTCCTGGCGCGCGGTCAGCTCGGCCTGCTGGAAATTGCGATCGGCCTGCGTGCGCTCGATGCGCTTGCCGGTAAGCGCAATGACGCGGTCTTCCTCGGCCAGTTCCACCGTCTTCTTCTGCTCGATATGCAGCACCTCGCGCTCTTGCTGCGAGCCGATGCGGTCTTGCTCCAGAGCGAGTTCGACCGCGATCCTCGTCTTCTCGACCGCTTCGCGCTTGTTGAGTTCCGCCTGCTCCAGGGCCACGGCCCGTGCGATCTCACGCGCGCGCGTCGCTTCCTCGGCGGCAATGCGCTGCGCTGCGACCGCACGCTCCTGCTCGACCCGTGCGATCTCAACCTGCCGCCGCGCGGCGATCTCTGCCGACTCCAACGACTCGTCACGTGCGATTTCCCGAGCGCGCGTTTCGCTCTGGGCGGCGATGCGATCGGCGGCGGTGCGTTTCTCCTGGGCAATGTGCGCGGCTTCGGTCGTTTCGCGCGCGGCGGTCTCGGCTGCCTCGACCGCTTCGCCGCGGGCAATGTCGCGCTGCCGTGTCGCCTCCTCCGCCGCGATCCGCTCGGCCGCCAGTGTTTGTTCCTGGCTGATCCGCGCCGCCTCGGTCGCTTCGCGCGCCGCGATCTCGGCCGCTTCCAGCGCCTTCGTGCGGGCAATCTCCAGCGCGCGCACGCGTTCGTCGAGCCCGATCCGCGCCGTTTCCACCACCTCGCGCGCGGTGAGCGCCGCCTCGTCCAGCCGCCGATTCCGTTCGATTTCGCGTTGGCGCGTCTCCTGCTCCGCGCCGATGCGCTCCGAAGCCAGCACTTTCTCGCGTGCGATGCGGGCCGCCTCGGTCGCCTGCTGCGCGGCGATCTCCGCCTCTTCCAGCGCGCGCGTGCGCAGCACTTCCCGTTGGCGCGTGTCCTGATCGGCGGCGATCCGTTCGGCCGAGACAGTTGCCTGCTCGGCGATGCGGAGCTTTTCGGTTGCCTCGCGTGCAGCGATCTCGGCCTGTTCGACCGCGAGCACGCGCGCGATTTCACGCCGGCGCGTCTCTTCCTCCTTGACGATCCGTGCTTCCGTCAGCACGCGTTCCTGTTCGATGCGCGCCCGCTCCGTCTCCTCGTGCGCGGCGATGTCGGCCCGCTCCACCGCGCGCGGCGGATTCGATTTCGCGCCGCCGCGTCTCCTCCTGCTGGGCGATACGCGCCTCGGTCAGTGCCCGTTCCTGAGCAATCCGGGCCCGTTCCACCGCCTCGCGCGCGGCGATCTCGGCCTCGTCGATCGCCGTGGCGCGCTCGATCTCCCGCTGACGGATATCGCGTTCCGAAGAGATGCGCGTTTCGCTGACCGCCTTCTGCTGGCGGATGCGCATGCGCTCGATTTCTTCCTGTGCCGTCGTCTGCGCCTGCTCGGCCTCGGTCTCGCGCAGCGCCCGCTCCCGCGCCACCTCGGCCCGCTGCAAGGCCCGCCTTATCTCCACATCGCGCTGCTGCTCAAGCCGCGCGGTCTCGCCTTCCAGCTCGATTTCCAGCGCTTGCTTTTCCGCCTCCAGGTTGCGCGCCCGGATACGGATCATCGAATCCTGCTCGATGTGGTTGCGTAGCTTGCGGCGGCCTTCGATCTCCTCGATCAGCTGCGTCAGACCCTCGGCATCGAAGCGGTTGGATGGATTGAAATAGGCGAGGTCGGTCTGATCGAGATCGGTGATCGCCACCGATTCCAGTTCGAGCCCGTTCAGGGCAAGCGGTTCAACCGCGGCGTCCCGCACACGCGCCACGTATTCGCCACGCCGCTCATGCATTTCCTCCATCGTCATCTCGGCGGCGATCGCGCGTAGGGCGGAGATGAACTTGCCGGACAGCAGCGCGTGCAATTGCTGCGGCTCCATGGTGCGCCGGCCGAGCGTTGATGCCGCCATCGAGACCGCCTCCCTGAATCGGGCGCACCCGCACGTAGAATTCCGCCGCGATATCGACGCGCATGCGATCCTTGGTTATCACCGCGTCATCGTTCGCGCGTGTCACCGCCATCTGCAACACGTTCATGTTGACTGGCGTCACGTCGTGGATGAACGGCAACACGAAGGCGCCGGAATTGATCACCACGCGCTCGCCGAACAAGCCGGTGCGAACGAAGGAAACTTCCTTGGACGAGCGCCGGTACAACCAGTTCACGAAATAGACCACAATCGCGATGACCGCGACGAGGATGACCAGCCAAAGGATCAACCAGCCGAAGACTTGTCCTGACATCGACGCGCCCCCCTGTGGCGCAGCATTTTCCAGATCCTACAGCAATAGCCGTTCTTGCGGCTCATTATTTGCCGTTCGACCCCTCCCTAAGCCCTCCCGCAAGGGGAGGGGAAGCTTACGGCTTCAGACTCCCCGCCCCTTGCGGGAGGGGGCCGGGGGAGGGTTTTCGAGGCATGTCATCGCCTGGCCTGCCCCCGCCGGCTCGCGCCGCCGTGTAACGCACGATACGCGGCGACCAGCGCTGTCGAAAAAGCCGGGTCATTGATGTGGCAAGGCAAGCCGACGATCTGGCGCGTCGGCGTCTGCCGCACGGTCCGGCGCAAGGCCGCGAACAACGCGGCATCGGCCGCTTCATCACGGAACGGCTGGTCGTGCGCATCCAGCGCGGAAACACCACTTTCGGGCAGCAGGAACCGAACCGGCGAGTCCATCCGGTTGAGCCGCTCGCCAATCCACACACCGATGCGCGCGTTCTCCTCCGCGTTCGTGCGCATCAGCGTGACTTGCGGGTTGTGCCGATGGAAGAGCCGGCCGGCGTAGCGCGGCGGGACGGTATCGGGTGAGCCGAAATTGACCATGTCCAACGCGCCGCATGAGCCGACATAGGGGATACGGGCTCGGATGATCGCCTCGAAACGATCCTCGGCTGCCGGGAACACCCCGCCCATCAGCAAGTCACAGACCTCGGTGGTCGTGATGTCGAGGACACCGGCGAGCAGCCCGGAGTCAACGAGCTTTTCCATACACTGCCCGCCGATGCCGGTCGCGTGGAAGACGAGACATTCGGCCTCGCCTTCGAGCGCCTTCATCACCTGCCGCACGCAGGGCGTGGTAACGCCGAACATCGTGATTCCGACGGCGCGAAGCGGTTCGCCCGCGGCGGGCCGGATCATGCGCGCACGCGCTTCGGCAAGCCGCGCCGTCACCATGCCGGCGAGCGCATGTGCCCCGTTGGCGAGCACTTGGCGGGAAATCGAGTTGAGCCCCTGCACGTCGGTGACCGAGTGCAGCATCATGATATCGGCGGCACCGACATACGCGCCGACCTGGCCCGATGCGACGGTGGAGATAATCAGCTTGGGCACGCCGACCGGCAGCGCCCGCATACCGGGCGCCACCATCGAGGTGCCGCCCGACCCGCCCGCGGCAATCATGCCGACGATGCCGCTCTGGCGTCGCACCCATGCCTCGAATGCCTGCGCCATCGCGCTCACCGCCTCGCCGCGGTCGCGGGCGAACACGCCGCCCGGTCCGCGCGGGCTGAAGGCGGCGAGCTGGTGCGGCGGTACATCGGCGGCCGATGGCGCGCCGCTCGTTGACAGGTCAACAAGCCGCGTGTGCAACCCGCTGGCTTTTACTATGTCGCGGATGAAACGCAGCTCCTCGCCTTTGGTGTCGAGCGTGCCCGCGACCACGACGACCGGATCGCCGCTCACCGATAAGGGGCGCATTTCGATCCGCCTTGCCTGCTCGGCGCCGTTCCGCGCCGCGAAAGGGCCGCTCAGCGTGCGTGCCGCCGCGATGATTTGCGCGACCGGAACGGGCTCCGACCAGCGCGTGGGCGGTTTCGGGTTGGAGAAGAAGACCCGAAGCGGTCCCGCGTGCTCTTGCCGCCTTGGCGGTATCGGCCTTTTCCGAAGCGCCCGTGCCCAAGCCCGCTTCGGTATCGGTCTCATCCTGCGCGTGCCGGCCGACGCCCAGCAGCCGCTGTTGCAGGTCGCGGTCAAGCGCAAGCCGGGCCGAATCGATGATGCGGGTGATCCGGCCATTGGCCATGATCGCGATGGTTTCCGAAACAGCGGTTGCCACGCCGATATTCTGCTCGACCAGCAGCACCGTCTGCTCGCCTTCGTGGGCCAGGCGCAGCAACATTTCCTCGACCTGCGCGACAATAACCGGCGCAAGCCCCTCGGTCGGTTCGTCCATGATCAGCGCGCGGGGATTAGCGAGCAGGGCGCGCGCAATGGCGAGCATCTGCTGCTCGCCGCCCGAGAGCTGGCGGCCAAGATTGGCCTTCCGTTCGGCGAGCCGGGGGAACGTGTCGTATATTCGCTCGATGGTCCAAGCGCCGCGCCCGGAGGCGGCGAGCCGAAGATGCTCGTCCACGCTGAGCGACGGCCAGAGCCGCCTGCCCTGCGGCACATAACCGATCCCAAGGCGCGCGATCTCGGCCGGCGGCAGCGCCGTCAGCTCCTCCCCGGCGAACTTGATCGAGCCGGAGGCGGCGCGCACCAGGCCCATGATCGTCTTGCAGAGCGTCGTCTTACCCATGCCGTTGCGGCCCACGACGGCGAGCACGCCCTGTTCGATGTTCAAATCAACGCCTTGCAGCGCATGCGAGCCACCGAAATAGACATTCACGCCGCGTATGCTGAGCGAACCTGCTCGCTGTCGCGGCATGCAGCTTTTCAGGCATGCCCGCTCGCGCCGAGATAGAGTTCCTGCACCTCCAAATCGGATTCGATCTCCTCCGGCCGGCCTTCCTTGAAGATGCGGCCGTTGTGCATCATCGTAACGTTCTCAACGACCCGCAACGCCACGTCCATGTCGTGCTCGATGATGATGAACCCGATATGCGCCGGCAGCGACGTCAGGATCTCGATCAGCTCCCGCCGTTCGGCCGGCGAGAGGCCGGCGGCGGGTTCGTCGAACAGGATAAAGCGCGGCGCGCCCGGCCAAGGCGAGGGCGATTTCGAGCTGGCGCTGCTGGCCGTGCGCGAGTTCGCCGACGCGGCGGTCCCGCACGTCGGTCAGGTGCATCGCCTCAGTCAGGTCACGGGCGGACTGCATCAGCGCCTCGTTCCGCCCCGGGCGCAGCAGCGAAAAGCGACCGCGCGAAACACCGCGACAGGCAAGATAGACGTTGTCGATGACGCTGAGGCCGGCGAATAGCAGCGAAATCTGATAGGTGCGCCGCAAGCCGCGCCGGATCCGCTCGTAGGGCGGAAAATCGGTCACGTCCTCGCCGAAGAACCGGATCCTGCCCGCGCTCGGCAGGAAGTCGCCGGTAATGCAGTTGAACAACGTAGTCTTGCCGGCGCCATTCGAACCCAGCACCGCGCGCCGCTCGCCCGGCCGGACGCTGAGCGTGATATCGCTGAGCGCGGCGAGCGCGCCGAACAGGCGGGTGACGCCGCGCAGTTCGAGCGCATTCGCCGTGCCGGCGGCGGAAAGCCGTTCGGCGAGAGCGGGCATCAACGTCTCCGCTCCGCCGCCGTGCCGACCCGCATGCGCCAGCGCGCCCACAAACCCAGCACGCCATCGGGTGAGAAGAACACGATCAGCAGGAAGCCGAGGCCGATCAACAACTGAAATCGCGCGCCGGGCAGCCCGACCCAGACCAACGCATCGAGCGCGAAGGTCCGCAGCAGCACATAAATCAGCGCGCCGATAAAGGGGCCGATCGGATCGCCGATGCCGCCAACGACGGCGATCACCAGAATGTCGATCACCGGCCCGATGCCGGCGGTTCCGGGGGCGATCTCGCTATTCAGCCAGACCATCAGCACGCCCGCGACGGCGGCGATGAGCGAGGCGAGCGCATAGGCGGCGATGCGGTGCGCCGACGACATTGAAGCCGAGCGAAGCCATGCGCCGCGCGTTATCGCGCGTTCCCTGCAAAGCGAGGCCGAAGGGTGTGCGCGCGACATGGACAACGCCGAGATAGCTCAGCGCGGCCACGACCAGGGTGAGGTAGTAGAACGGGATCGGCGATCGCCAATTCACGCCGAAGGCATGCGGCCCGGGGACGCTGTTGAACCCGGAAAAGCCGTTGAAGATCGCGTAGTTCTGCCGCGTGAAGTAGAAGAAGGCCGAGGCGATCGCGAGTGTGATCATGATGGTGTAGATGCCGGCCGTGCGCACCGCGAGCGCGCCCGACAGCGTGCCGCAGATGGTCGCGATCAACACGGCGACCGGCACCACCACCCACCACGCCCAGCCGAGGCTGATCGTGGCGATCGCGCTATGGCCCAAAATCGCCGTCATGTAGCCGGCCACGCCCGCGACGGTCATCTGCATCAGCGAGACCATGCCGCCGTAGCCCGCCAGGAACATGAGGCTGAGCGCGATCATGCCGAGGACGAACGACCAGCCGAACACCTGCACCAGAAAGAACTCGTTGGAAATCACCGGCAAGAGCAGCAGGACCAGACCGAGGATCAGCCTGGCGCGATGGCGCACCACCCAGTCCGGCAGCCCCGCCGCAGCTCCGGTCGTGGGGCCGGCAACCGGCGCGCCGGACAAGATTGTCTCGCCCGCCACCGGCCATCTCAGGCCTTCCCCAGCAGGCCGAGCGGTCGGAAGGCGAGCACCAGCACCATGATCAGGAACGTCACGACCACCGTATAAGTCGGGATATAGATGAACCCGATCTGCTCCGAAAGGCCGATCAGCAGCGCTCCCAGCGCCGCACCGGGAATGCTGCCCATGCCTCCGACAATGACCACCACCAGCGAGGCGAGCAGGAAACGGGTGTCCTCGCCCGGTGCGAGGGACTGGAACGTGCCGCCGACCACGCCCGCCAAGCCGGCCAGACCCGCGCCAAAGGCGAACACGGCCGCGAATACGCGCTGGATGCGCACGCCGCTGGCTGCCAGCATGTCGCGATCGTCCACGCCGGCGCGGATCATCAGTCCGATGCGCGTCCGGTTCAGCGCCAGCCACATCAGGACACCGATCGCCACCGAGGCTGCGAAGATGACAAGGCGGACGCGCGGATAGGTCATGTACACGGCGCTGCCGTTGCTCTTGGCGCCGACGACCACCGGCAACTGGGTTGCGCCATAAAGCGCGTCCGGCGTTTGGATTTGGTAGAAATCGCCGCCGAAGATCCACAGCATCAGATCCGCAACCACAATGGCGACGCCGATCGTGACCAGGGTCTGACGCAGATCCTGGCCTTCCATGCGACGGAAGATGACGAGCTGCAACACGATGCCGAGCAGCGCCGCCGCCAGGAAAGCGACGACGAAGGCGAGCAGCCACGAGCCGGTGGCGACCGAAATCGTGTAGCCAAGATAGCCGCCAAGCAAATAGAGCGTGCCGTGCGCCAGGTTGACGTTCTTCATCAGGCCGAAGATCAGCGTGAAGCCGCTGGCTACCAGGAAATAGAGTCCCCCCAGCGTGATGCCGTTCAGGACCGCGTTCAGCACGACCCGTTTGCGGCCGATCGCGGCGGTCAGGCGCAGGCGGCCAGTCGGCCACGATCAGCCACAGAATCACCACCACCAGCGCCATGATCAGCAGCGATACGATCGGTCGCCGCGCGATAAAACTGTCCATCACGCGTGATGTCTTGGCGGAATGACTGTCAAAGCGAGGCCATGGGGCGCCACGGAGCGGAGGCCCCTCGGAGAGATCACGACTGTCTTGCTCACCCGCTTCCTCGTCGCCCGATTTACTCGTTGGCCGGCCGTGGCCATTCTTTGGCGCCCCGAAGGCTCTGCGAAATGCCGACGCGAAATCAAGATCACAGGTGCCACAATCGTCTCGATGGACCCGGCAATCGGCGTGATCGAGCGCGGGGACATCCTGATTGATCGGGGCAAGATCGCCGCGATCGGGCCTGGCGTTGCCGATTGGGCGGTGACGGCGATCGACGGGCGCGACAGGATCGCCCTGCCGGGGTTCGTCAACGCGCATTTGCACCTTTGGCAGCCGGCGCTGCGGGGTATCGCCGCCGACTGGACCCTGGATCAGTATTTTGCCCGAATGATCGGCGAGATCGTGCGGCTATATGAACCGCGCGACGCCTATATCGGCAATCTCGTGGGCGCCCTCGATCAGCTCAACGGCGGCACAACGACGCTGTTCGACTGGTGCCACATCGTCAACACGCCGGAACATGCCGATGCGGCCCTGGACGGGCTGCGGGATTCGGGGGTGCGCGCGATCTTCGGCTACGGCACGCCGATGTGGCTGTTCGGCACCAAGGAGCCGCACCCGCCGGATGCGCAGCGGATGCGCCGGGAGCGGCTGGCCGCCGACGATGCGCTGGTGACGATGGCCCTGGCCATTCGCGGCACCGACTTCGCACCCGGCACCGCCGAGGCCGACATCCGCTTCGCCCGTGATCTTGGGCTGCTCGCCTCCTTCCATGTCGCCTGCGCCAAGCACGGACCCCGCCAGCAGAAGCTGACAGATCTGGCGCGCCAGGGATTGCTCGGCCCGGATGTCAATCTGGTCCATGCCAATTTCCTGGAGGAAGCCGAGTTCCGGGCCATCGCCGATGCGGGTGCGAGCATCGCGATCACGCCGGAGGCCGAGATGCAGATGGGCCTGGGCCTGCCTCCGACCGGGCAGGCGCGCGCGGCAGGGGCGCGGATCGGGCTTGGCACCGATGTCGTCTCGGGCGCTGGCGCGGACATGTTCACGCAGATGCGCTTTCTGCTCCAGACGCAGCGGGCGCTCGACAACAAGACCTGGCATGATCGCGAGTCGATGCCGCCGCGCCTTGAACTCACCGCTGCCGACGTGTTGCGGATGGCAACGATCGAGGCGGCTGCCTGCTATGGTCTTGATGGCCGCACCGGTTCGCTCACCCCCGGCAAGGAGGCGGATCTGATCCTGCTGCGGCGCTCCGATCTCAACCTCGCCGCCGCGCGCGACCCGATTGCCGCCATCGTGCTGCACGCCGGGGTTGCCAATGTCGATACGGTCATCGTCGGGGGCGAGATCCTGAAGCGAGACGGCAAGTTGTTGCGCGCGGACCTTGCGCGCCAGACTCGAGGCGTTGCAGGCATCATCCGAACGGCTGTACGGGAAGCTGACGGTGCAGGGGAAGGCCGCTTAGGTCCACTTTCCGTCCAAGGCCATCCTTGCGGCATGTAAGGGCACGGTGTCGAAGCCTTCTGTAAACCAGTCATACACCCGGGCCAGTCGTGCCCGGCCCTCGCTCGGCGTACCTCGATCGGCTAGCAGGTGGGCGTAGCTGGTGGCTGCTTGCAGCTCCCAGAGCTTCGCGCTTTGGCAGCGCGCCACGATAAGTGCTTTTTCGAAGCACCGCGCGGCCGCATCGTCGCCGCCGCGTTGTCGATGCGCATCACCCATCCGCCGGTGGATTTCGGCCGCATACCATTTCTCGCCGGTTCGCTCGGTCAGGTCCAGCGCGTCGGTGAGGATGCGCAACGCCGTATCCGCGTCGCCCACCATCTGATGCGTCTCGGCGAGCAGGGCGTGATGGCGGCTGGACCAGGACCGGCGTCCGGTGGCGCCATAGCGCGCCATGCCTTCTTGGATAATGGCACGTCCGGTCGCGGCATCGTCACAGCGGGCAACCACATAGCCCTTCAGGATGCTCCCGCGCGCGCCGAAGAATACGAGGTCATGATCGCCTGCTTGGTTGATGAGCTCGTCGACAAGCCCTGACGTACTCCTGGAGGCTGTCGTAGGAATGAGTGCAGCTCGGCTTGTTTGGTCAGGCAATCGACTAAAGTGACAGAATCGCTCATGCGTCTGCTGTAGTTCACAACGGTCGCGGCGTTGGCGAGCGCCCAATCAGGGTTAACCAAGCCAGCACGTGACCAAGCTCAGCCAAGTGTGCGCCATGCGCCAGCCGCCAGCTATATCAAACATGGAGAACCCGCGATCGCGATCCCAAAGTTCGGTGGAATGGAATGGCGGCGGTTCGTCCGGTCCTATCGCCTCTTCTAGATGCGACCTCGCTTCTGCGAACCTGCCGCGCATCATTGCTGACCCGCCGGCGACCAAATGGCCCACCGCGCATCCAGCCGTGTCATTTCGCTCGTGGCCCGCGCGCAAGGTGCGGTCCGCCAACTCCTGCGCGCGTTGCGGTTCACCGCAATCAAGGTAGCTGCAGCACTGACCCCACACGAGCGACAGGAACTCCGGGGGTTGGCCGAGGCGCTCGTATAGCTCCGTCGTGCGTGAATGGAACTGGCGCACCTCAAGCGTCATGGGCCCCTGAACTCGAAACGCAAACGCAACATCCGCAAGCGCGCTGAGCTCCGCATGGTCACGATCAGCTCCGGCTGGCCAGGATGCGATCAGGCGTAGGGCTTTGCTAATTTGCTCACGTGCTCCTTCACACGAACCGCGCGCTTCCGACTGTCGGCCCGCGCGCAAGTAATAGACGACGGCCTTCTCAACGAGGCCTCCCTGCTCGCAATGATGGGCCAGGAGAGTCGGGTCGTATTTCTCGATTCCCGGTTGCTGCGTCAGCGCGTCGACGATACGCACGTGAAATCATCGTCCGCCGGCTACGCAGCAAGCTCTCATAGGCGGCATTCTGCACCAGCACATGCTTGAAGGTGTAACTGGCCTCAGGCGGAGTCCCTCGACGCGAGACAAGGCCCGACGCGACGAGCTGATCGAGTGCTGGCCGGAGAACCGGCTCGGGCCGCGCGGCCAGCGCGGCGACCAGTTCATGCGAGAAGCTTCGGCCAATGACCGCGGCGATTTGTGCGACTTCCTTCGCCGCCGGCACGCGATCGAGGCGGGACATCGAGCGAGTTCGTGCAGCGTGGCCGGCACCGGCAACTCGGCCGCGACCTCGCCGAGTTTGTTGCGGTCTCGATGAGGCTCTTGGTCAACTCCTCGACGTAGAGCGGCACGCCATCGGCTCGCTCGATGATCAGGCGGCGCAATGGCAGTGGGAGTGATGCGCCGGCCAGAGCCGCGATGATCTCCGCCACATCTGTATCAACCAGGCGGTTGAGCACCAATACCTCGGCCGGCGCGCTGCCCGGCCAGGAGGCCGCGAACTCCGATCGCACGGTAACGATCGCCAGCACGCGCCAACTGCGGATGCGCTCGCTGAGTAGCTCCAGCACCTCGCGCGAGGACGGATCGATCCAGTGCGCGTCCTCGAAGAGGAACAGCACCGGCTTATAGGACGGCGGATGGACAACGTGCGCGATCAGCGCCTCCGCAATGTTTTCCCGCCGCTGGCGCGGGCTGAGCGCGGCTGGCGGATAGCGCCCGTCGACGGGGATCGAGAGCAGATCGGCAATCGCGGCAATCGTCGCCGGATCAGCGGTCGGGCCGAGACATGATTCCAGCTTGCGCAGCCGTTCGGCGGCCGCATCCGTGCGGTCAATGCCGGCTGCGCGCTCGATTTGGCGGATGAAGGGATGAAAGGGACTGCCTTGGTAGTCTGGTGCGCAGAAACAGGTGACCACCCGATGCGGCTCATCGGCGACAGCCGCGCGCAACTCATGGATCAGACGCGATTTGCCGATCCCCGGCTCACCGATGATCTGCACGACCCGGCCAGCCCCGGCCTTAGCGTGAGCCCAGCGGCGCAGCAGCAGCGCCAGTTCCTCCTCGCGACCTGCCAGCGGCGTCAGGTGTTGCTCATGTAGCGCCGCAAACCGGCTTTCCGCGCCAGCATCGCCAATCACCTGAAATGCCGGCACCGGGCGAGCATGATCTTCATCGGCAAAGAGACTCAGCGCGCGGCAAGTGAACAGCCCGCCGATAAGGCGGTGAGTTGGCCGGGAAATGACGACCGATCCGGGCTGGGCGGCTGACACGAGGCGCGCAGCCAAGGCCGGGGCCTTGCCAATAACGGCGTGCTGGCGCCCGGCCGCCGTCCCCAGAAGGTCGCCCGCGAGCACGGGTCCGGTGGCAATGCCGACGCGAGCGCAGCCGTGCATCGTCGGCCCTGCCTCCGGGCTCGAGACCGCTTCGATCAAGGCAATTCCAGCGCGAATGGCCCGCTCGGGGTCGTGCTCGTGCGCCTGCGGATAGCCGAAATAGGCCAGCACACCGTCGGTCTGAAAACCGGCGACGGTCCCACCGAAGCGGCCGATGATGTCGGTGCAGCGTGCATGGAAATCGGCGAGCAGCGGGTAAAGATCTTCCGGATCGAGGTCCGGTGCCATCGCCGTTTCCACCAGATCGCAGCGCAAGACGGTGATCTGCCTGCGCTCGGCCAATTGCGGGTAAGTCCGTTCGAGACCGGGCGCGGCACTGGCTCCCTGCGCCGGTTCGCTGGTCGCTTCCGGTACGGCGGCGAATTTATAGCCAACACCTGGAACGGTCAGGATCAGGCGCGGCTGCTTCGGGTCCGGCTCGATTTTCCTGCGCAGTTGGCCGGTCAGAACGTCGATACTGCGGTCGAAGGGTTCCGCGCGTCGGCCCGAAGTTGAGGACAGCAAATAGTCGCGGCTGAGTACGCGGCGCGGGGCGGCAATGAATGACAGCAGCAGCCCGAATTCCGAGCGGCGCAGCGGCACTTCACGGCCATTGGCATCGGTCAGCACGCGGCCCGGCACATCGAGCGTGAAGCCGGCGAAGCGCCAGAATGGCGGGGTCGGGTCGGCTGACCCCTGAGCTGCGTTCAATGAAGTCTTCGGCCCGGCTTTCTCCTGCATGGCCTGGCTCCCGCCCGGGTTTCGACGGGACGACGGGCGAGAGGACAGCGTATGGCACCTACCCTCTCTGTGCCCACCCCTTCTTACCACGCGCTTACAAGGAGCACATCACCAACTTACACGAGCAACCCATTCTCCGCGCCAAACCCGCCGTCGCAATCAGCGGCGCCATGTGCAGCAGGAGGAGGAACCGATGCCGTCTCTAACCCGACGCGCGACGCTGATCGGCTTTGCAGCCGCGCCCGTGGTCCTCAGAAGCCCGACTTGGGCTGCCGAGGAGCAGCTTCCGATCCTATTCGTGGGGCCGGACTACGACGACGCTTCGCAATGGTACACGACGATCTGGCGTTTCGAATCCAATGGCTACGACCGCAAGAGGATGTTTGCCTTCGACTTCCCAAACCCCGAGCCGCCGGCGGCGGCGGACTACGGCAAGCAACATCCGGGTCACTCGGGCTGGGGGGAGAAGCTCGTGCGCCTCTCCGAGATGGTGCAGAACGTCAAGCGCCAGACCGGTGCCGACAAGATCGTGCTGATCGCGATGGGCGGACACGGGCTGCGTGTCCGCAACTACATCAAGAACGCGAACGGGCTGGATAATGTCGCCAAAGTCGTCCTGTGCGGCACTCCAAATCATGGACATTTCGCGACCGACGATCCGAAATGGCTGAAGGACGACTACAATGCGCTCGGTTATCTCTTACGCGACCTCAACGACGGCGATGAGGCGCCGCCGCCTGTGCAGTGGTTGACTATTCGCAGCGACAATTTTGACGCCTGGTATCAGCCCGTGATGAACCCGATGCTGCCCGCGGCCGAGGGCAAGGCCGATCGGCCGAGCCACATCGGTCATGCGAGCCCGGAACTGAAAGGTGCTACCAATATCGTAATACCCCGGATCGACGTTGTTCAGACGGTCGCCCATCCCGAGGCATTCCGGGCAATGTATCGCTTCATCACTGGGCGCGAGCCGGCGCACCTCGATGTCGTGCCGGAGAGTCCGGCGATCCAGAACGGCATAGTGGGCGGCGCCACGCCAGACAATTTCGCGAGCAATACGCCGGTCGCCGGGGCGACCGTGGAGATTTACGAGGTCTCACCGGCCACCGGGGAACGCAAGAGCGAGGCGGTGCATCGACAGGTGACGGGCCCCGACGGTGTCTGGGGGCCCTGGAAGGCGAACCCGAACGCCTACCACGAGATCGTCATCACGGCGGCGGGGTACCCGGTCAATCATTGGTATCGCAATCCATTCCCCGCTCCAGCACGGTCCAACACCTGTCGCTGTGGTTGTTCGACCAGGGCTACAAGCCAGCGCCCGAGAGCGTCGTGTTCGTCTGGCGGCGCACCGGGGGCTTTTCTCGCGACCGCGACACAGTCCTGGTCGATGGCAAGCCGATTCCGGATCTGCCCGGAGGCCCGGCCGGCGGCTTCCCGCCCGAGGTTAAAATCCCCACCAATGAGGTTCGAGCCGCGCCAGTGGTGATTAACGACTACAAGCTCGCGATCCAGACTTGGCCATCGAAGGACAATCACATAGTGGTCGCCGAAATTCACGAACTCTGAGGCTGCTCGCCAGCTTGGTTCGCGCGACCTGGCCCGCGTGGCCGGGCTGCGCGAACCTGCTGGCGAATGCCGGCGCGTTCTGGTAGGGGGCGACCGACGATTTGGAGAGCGTGATGTCGGAGACAGCCACCCCCCCGCAGACCGGCGGGCAGAACCGTCCGCCGCCGTTGGTGGTGAACATCCAATATGTGAAGGACTTGTCCTTCGAGGTGCCCGGAGCGCCCCAGATCTTCACCCAGTTGCGGACCCAGCCACATGTGAACATCAACCTGGACGTGCAAGCGCGACGGCTCCAGGAAGGCCAGAGCGCCTTCGAGGTCGCCCTGGTCATCCGGGCCGAGGCGCAGGACGCCTCGGGCCAACAAGCTGCGGGCCAAGGCAACGGGCAGGGAGTTGGACAAGGTAACGGGCAAGGCGCCGCTGGCGTTCCGATCACGATGCCGACCGTGTTTGTCGCCGAACTCACCTATGCGGGTGTGTTCACGCTGACCGGCCTGCCGGACAATGCAGTCGAGCCGGTGCTGCTTGTGGAGTGTCCGCGGATGCTGTTTCCGTTTGCCCGCAACATCCTGGCCGATGTCACGCGCGACGGTGGGTTTCCTCCGGTGCTGCTCCAGCCGATCGACTTCGTGGCGCTTTGGCAGGCGCGGCGGGCGGCACAACCGGCACAACCCGCAGTAGCATAACTGGCCAACCGGCCGCGCGCTCAGGCGGCCAATTCATGCGCGAACGGGCAGGCGCCTTTGCGCCGTTTGCGGGCAGCGACCGCATAGGCACCGAACGGCCGGTCCGGGTCGGCATTCGGGATTGCGATGCTATCCGCGTAGTCGGCCCAGTCGGCGGAGCCTAGACTCGCCATGTCGGGGATCAGTTCGGTTGCCCGCAAGGTCTCCTCGGCATAGGCGATTCTCGGCACCGGCTGGACTTGCGCGAGCGGGAAGTCCGCGCGCAACCGGATCGGAACGTTGGTGCGGGTAAATCTGAGATTGGTGAACAGCGGCCCGAACCAGCGATCGCTTTCCAGCAGGCCCTCGTACAGTACGTACCCACCCGGCGCGGGCAGGTTGGCGGGAGCTCGGATAAGCAAACTCCAATCCGGTGCCGTGCGCGCCATCAGCCCGGTCCAAATCTGCAGCGCACCCGGTTCCGGCAGCGCGGTCAGGAAGGGCGGTGAACAACCGGCTAAGGCGGCGGGCGCAGCAGCATCAAACCGCGCGGATTGGTCGGGGAATTGGGCCGAGGGTTGCAGCGGCAGCCACTCCTCGAGTCCGTCATATCGCCAGAAGATGTCGGCTCCGTCCCAGATCAGGAAAAGATCCATCGGAGGGAACACCCACCACCATACGCCGTCGCACTGGTAACGGCATCGCAATAACGGTAGGCGCGCGTCGGCAGCGTGCCGGCGGCCGAGCGATCGGCCCGCTGCGGCGGCCTGGCGGTCTCGATCAAGCGATAGAATCGGGTCGTCGCTTCGGTGGCGCGCATCAGCCGTGATCCTTTTTTGGCGCGGGGCGCAGGCGCGGCGTGGGAGCGGGTAGCGAGGCCGGGGATCGTCCGCGGCGCTGCTGCGCGCGCCGCGGACATCCGGCCTTGGGACGGCGCGCTTCAGGAAGCGGAGCGCTCGGCCGGCAGGCGCATGCCCGCGCCAAGGCGGATACGCCCCGCATCGGCGACATTCGTCGGGATTGACGGCAGAGCGCGCGTGGTGGGCAGGCGCATCCCCGCGCCGAACGAAATTTTGCCGGCATCGGCGACATTGGCGGGCAGCGACGGCAGCGTGTTTGCATCGTTCATGGAGAGACCCTGTGACTGCTCTGGTTTGGCCAGCCCGGGCGGATCCCGCCCGCCATCCCCAATATGCGCCGCCGCGCAAAGCGGCGCCCTCAGGCACAGCTTGCGCGGCGGGACTGGATCGCTTTTCGGGGACGACGGGCACCGAACATAGTTCGCCCGTTGACGAGCAGCGTGATAAATTCGTCATAGCACCGAAGTCAAGCTTTTTTTCCTAACGGGCTCGACTTCGTGTGCGTGCTGCATACGAAATCGGTTGTGGAATGAACGGCGGCGAGTTAATATTCGGCTAACACCTTCGATGCGGATGCACGCCGTCCATCGCCGATCCATGCGTAAGTCGCAATGACCGAGACCGCCGTATGCGCCCCCCGGGTCCCGCCGCGGTGCCAGCTTCGGATAACGTTGTTCGGGCGAATGCGGGCCGAGGATGGAAATGGCCGGTCGGTCCTGCCGCACGGGCGTAAAACGCGCGCTTTGTTGGCAATTCTCGCACTGCGCGCTTCGCAGTCGGTGCTCCGCACCGAGATTACCGCCCTGCTATGGAGCAGGCGGGATCCCCCGCAGGCGCGCGCATCGCTGCGACAGGCGGTGCATGAGTTGCAGCTAGCGCTCGGAACAGGGGCAGACCTGCTCGATGCGGAGCGGAACTATCTCGCGCTGCGGCACGAAGGGCTCTGGGTCGATGTCGTGATGCTTCTGCGGGCGACACCCGGCCAGCCCGATGCTCTCGCCCATTTTCGGTCCGCGCTTTTGCAAGACCTTGCCGGCATCGATCCCGCATTCGATCGCTGGATGGCGACCGAGCACGATCGGATGACGTGCCAGGCGCGGTCGGTGGCGGAGACCGCGCTGTCGCGCGCTCAAAGTCCCGGAGCTGCTATCGACGCCGCCGAAATGTTGCTGGCGATCGACGGCGGCCACGAGGTTGCCTGGCGTGCCCTCATCCAGTCGCACGCCGCGCTTGGCGACCGGTCCGCCGCCATGTTGGCGTACGAACGGTGCAAAACGGCATTGGCCAACCGGGTACGGCTCGATCCCTCCCCGGAAACCGAGGAGTTGGCCGCCGGAATCAGGTTGGGCGGGCATTTATCAACCAACGTCTCCGTGCAGCTTGTCGGCCCGCAGGCCTGTTTAGCTGCAGTAGGCCGAATCTCGTCGCGCATACGATTGGGGGTCACGCAATTTCGCGGCATTCCCGGCTCGACTGAGGCGGCGCTTGCGGCGGGCCTGTCCGAGGAACTCGTCGCCGCGCTGGCCTGCTTTCGCTCCATCGTATGTGTGCCCTGCGGCACTATCCCCGGTCTGGCCGGATGGGCCGGTGGCATGCCGGAGGGTGCTGAAACCCTCGAACTTGATTGTCTGCTCGATGGCTCCGTGCAGACGGATCGCGAACGAGTGCGGGTGACGGTCCGCGTGATCGATCTGCGCGCGGGCGGGGGTGTTGTATGGGCGAGGCGCTTCGATCGTGACTTTACCTGTCTGTTTGATTTGCAGGACGAGATCAGCGCGGCGCTATCGGCCCAGATCGAGGCGAGGCTGCTGGTCAGTCCGCCAGCGCGCGCGATCAGCCCTGAGGCAGCTGCGTCCGCGGCACTTTTGGGCTGGGCGGTTCCGGCCCTGCACCGGATGGACCGCGAGCCGTTCCTGGCCGCGGGGGCGGTACTGAAGCAGGCGTTGCGTCTTGATCCGCTGAACGTTGCCGCTTGTATCTGGCTGTCCCATTGGTACGTGTTCGCCGCGGGGCAGGGGTGGGTTCAAGACCGGCGCGCGGCCTCCGCCCAATCACGCGAGTTTGCCGCGCAGGCGATTGGACTCGATCCGGACGACGCACGGGCTCTCGCCTTATCCGGCCATATCAGCGGCTTTATCGACCAAAGGCCCGATGAAGCGCAGGCGCTGCACGCGCGCGCGATTCAGGCAAACCCCAACCTGCCGCTAGCCTGGTGCCTGTCGGGGCTGACCGAGAGTTATCTGGGCCGATACGACGAAGCGATCCGGCAAATCAACCGCGCCATTGCACTGTCCCCGGATGATCCGCTTACTTTCTTCTTCGAGGCGTCGCTCGCCATTCCGCATCTGCTGAACGGCGACTACCTCGCCGCCGTGCGTATCGGCCAGCGGGCGATCGCGCTCAATCCCGGATTGTCTTCGGCCTACAAGACGCAGCTCGCAGCGCTCGGACATCTTGGATACGCCGACGAAGCCGCGACGATCCGTGCTCAACTCCTTGCGCTGGAGCCTCGGTTTTCGGTTGACCAGGCGATGGAACGTTCGAGCATCGCCAATTCAGAAGGCCGAGCTTGCTACGCCGAGGGGCTACGCCTGGCGGGCCTGGCCTGAAGCGACCCGGCGCCGAACAGGTTCATCGCTCGATCCGTTCGATATCCGCCCCGCAGGCCGCGAGTTTCTGCTCGACGGCCTCGTAGCCGCGGTCCAGGTGATAGACGCGGTTGACAATCGTCTCGCCCGTAGCTGCCAAACCCGCGAGGATCAGTGAAACCGAAGCGCGCAAGTCTGTTGCCATGACCGGTGCTCCCGAGAGGGAGGAAACGCCGCGCACAATCGCAGAGGCACCGTGTACGTTGATCCGCGCGCCCATGCGGTTCAGTTCGGGTACGTGCATGAAACGGTTCTCGAACACGGTCTCGGTGACCATGGCCGCTCCGTCCGCCACGGACATCAGTGCCATGAACTGCGCTTGCATATCGGTGGGAAAGCCGGGATAGGGCTCGGTCATTGCATCAACGCCGCGCAGGCCATTAACGCGCCGCACCTCCAGACCGTCTGGCTGTTCGACGATTTCCACTCCCGCCTCACGCAAGGTGCGGGCGACGGCGCCCAGATGCGCGAGCCGACCGTTGCGCAGCCTAAGATGCCCGCCGGTGATCGCTGCGGCGCAGGCATAAGTGGCGGTCTCGATCCGGTCGGGTATGATCGGGTGCCAAGCCCCGTGCAAGCGCTCGACGCCCTCGATCACGAGCTGATCGGTGCCGATCCCGGCGATCCGCGCGCCCATCGCAACCAGGCAGGTAGCCAAATCGCTGATTTCCGGTTCCCGCGCGGCGTTGGCGAGCACGGTTTGGCCATCGGCTAGTACCGCCGCCATCAACAGGTTTTCGGTCGCACCCACGGAGACGAACGGGAATACGATGCGGGCGCCCTGCAAACGGCCACGCACGCGCGCGTCGATATACCCGCCTTCGAGCACGATCGCGGCCCCCATCTGCTCCAACCCCTTCAGGTGCAGATCGACCGGCCGCGTGCCAATGGCGCATCCGCCGGGAAGCGACACGCGCGCTTCTCCGATCCGAGCCAGCAACGGGCCGAGCACCAGAACGGATGCGCGCATCTTACGTACAATGTCGTAAGGAGCTTCGGAATTGCTGATACCGCCGCCGATCGAAAGCGTCCGGCCGTCAGCGGAAAGCCGTTCGACAGCGCTGCCGTGTTGCGTGATCAGGCTGGCCATCGTTTCAATGTCGGCGAGCAACGGCACGTTCTGGAGCACCAGCCGTTCTTCGGTCAGCATGCCCGCCGTCATGAGCGGAAGGGCGGCGTTCTTGGCGCCGCCGATGACGATTTCACCTTGCAGCGGTCGCCCGCCGCGGATCGCTATACTATCCACGGCCTAAAGCTTCGGCAGCGCGACCCCGCGCTGGCGCATGTATTTGCCCGCCTTGTCAGCGTAACTTGTCTCGCATGGCTCGTTGCCGTGCAGGAACAAGAACTGACAGATGCCTTCATGCGCGTAAATCTTGGCGGGTAGAGGCGTGGTGTTGCTGATCTCGATTGTCACCTGCCCCTCCCATTCGGGCTCCAGCGGTGTGACGTTGACGATGATTCCGCATCGCGCATAGGTCGATTTGCCGAGGCAGATGACAAGCACATCGCGCGGGATGCGGAAATACTCAACCGTGTGGCCGAGCGCGAAACTGTTCGGCGGGATGATGCAGATATCGGCGGTGCGGTCCACGAAGCTGGTGGGCGCGAACGCCTTCGGATCGACCACCGCCGAATCGATATTGGTGAAGATTTTGAACAAGTCGGACACCCGCGCGTCGTAGCCGTAACTGGACAGGCCATAGCTGATCAGCCCGGGCCGTTTCACGCCTTCCGCGAACGGCTCGATCATGCCGTGCTCCAGGGCCATGCGGCGAATCCAGCGGTCGGACATGACGGGCATCGGGTGAGCGACTCCAGGCAGGTGCGGGGCGCGTTCCTGTAGCGCACGACTCGAGAGCGCGGCAAATAGGAAAGCGCGAATTTCTACAAACCGGGCATGCGCTTCCGCGTCCGTCAGACGAAGGATGGACGCCAACGAGAGCGTCCTTGCCTTCGCTGAAAGAACGAAGTGCTGCGCCATTTGCGCATCATGCGCGAGTTGCTTCCGCATGGGCAATGCCTTAGTGTCCGTCCGGCAAGTTCGCAGAGTCTTTCGAATTGGTTGGCGGAATTCGGCGGAAGCGCTTGATCCGGCGCAGATTGGTGTGAGTCTATCCGGGGCACCAATTCGCGAGGTGCCGCATGTGGACGATCGCGACTCGCGCCCGACATAACCGGGACAAGTTGCGTTACCCGAGCGATCTGACGGACGAAGAATGGGCGCATGTGGCGCCGCTGATCCCGCCGGCCAAGCACGGCGGGCGCAGGCGTCGGGTGGATGAGCGCACCGTGGTGAACGGCATCATGTATGTGCTCGGCACCGGCTGCCAGTGGCGTTCCGTACCCAAGGATCTGCCGCCGAAGAGCACGCTGCATGACTACCTGAGCCGCTGGGATTACGACGGCACGCTACAGCGGATCCATCACACGCTGTATGTGAAGTGTCGCGAACGGCTCGGCCGGGAGGCGAGCCCGACCGGCTGTGTGTTGGACAGTCAAAGCGTCAAGAGCGCTGAAAAAGGGGGCGCTGCATTGACCCGAACGGGTATGATGCGGGCAAGAAGATCAAGGGCAAGAAGCGGCACATTCTGGTCGACACGCTTGGCCTGCTGCTGAATGCGGTGGTGCATCCGGCCGATGTCCAGGACCGGACGGTGGCGTGCTGGTGTTGACCGGCCTGTTCGGATTGTTCCCGTTTTTATCCAAGCTGTTCGCCGACGGTGGCTACCAGAGACCGCAATTCCGCAAGGAACTGGCGAAGTTGCTTCCGCGACTTTCCGTCGAGATCGTGAAGCGGTCCGATCAGGCGCGCGGCTTTGCCGTTCTGCCCAAGCGAGGGTTGTGGAACGGACTTTCGCCTGGCTCAATCGCTGCCGCCGATTGGCTAAGGATTGGGAAAACCTGACACGCAACGCCGTGGCATTCATCCGCCTCGCCTCAATCCAGCTAATGCTGCGAAAGCTCTGCAATCCCACGTGAACTTTCCGGACGGACTCTAAGCGGTCTCGCATACGGATTTCATGCGTAAGGGCCTCACAGGTATGTACAAAATGCATATCGGCCATGTACTTCAATTGGTTGTACTCGGCTCTTGACGTCCTCATTGTTGGCCAGATCAGGTGTTTCCCATGTATCGAAAGGATCAGTGGGCTATTGAGGCTGTAATAGGAATGTGGAAGTCAACTAATCACCGCTTCCGTGGGATAACAATCTTCAAACGCCTACCGTAAGGCGACAGCTCTACCAGTCCGCGCAAGTTCTGACTCATTTCCGCTCATTCCCGCGCAAGCGGGAATCCAGGCCGACAGCAGAAATGGGGCGCATCCGCCTGGATCCCCGCTTTCGCGGGGATGAGCGGAAGGGGTCAATGACCTGTCGATTGGTATTATATTATATTATATTAACGAGATCAGGACCAGTGAAGCAGTTCATCGAGTTTGTGCGCGGGTTGACTCAAAAGCCACCTTCCTCAATCATCAACAGCCAAGGGGCCCGCCTTCGGTCAGCCGTCGGTTACGCGGCCACAGCGCGACGCAGTGCCGCGCGCGCGAGCAGCCGGGTCGAGTTGAGCGTTGACAGCGGCGAGTTGGCGTCGTTCAGGATCAGCGGGATCTCTGTGCAGCCAAGCACCACCGCGTCGCAGCCGGCGTCCTTCATCCGGGCGCAGACACGCTGAAAATAGGCAACTGCTTCGGCCTTGAAGACGCTGCACACCAACTCGTCCATGATAATACGGTTGATCTCGTCGCGCTCCTCCGGAGTTGGCCGCATGTAGGCCAGTTCCCGCGCCATCAACGCATCCGGATAGACCTCGCTGTCGACCAGCCAACGCGTGCCGGTGATCGCGAGGCGCTCGAAGCCGCGCGCCACCGCTTCGCTCGCGACCTCCTCGGCGATGTGCAGCCAGGGCAGCGGCGAGCGCCGCACCACCCGGGGCAGCGCCTGGTGGATGGTGTTGTCGGGGCAGATGAGGAAATCTGCGCCAACCGCTTTCAGCTTGTGCGCGGAGGCGAGCATCAATTCGCCCACGCCCGCCCAGTCGCCTCGGTAGATACAGGCCATGTAGTCGGCCAGCGATGAGGTGTGCACCGTGACCTCGGGATGTGCGTGCGGGCCAAGGAACGCTGCGCCCTCGACGCAGATCGTGCGGTAACACAGCGCCGCGCCCTCCGCCGAGCAGGCGACGATGCCAATATGTCGAGGTGTCATGACGAATGTCCGGTGAAGCGTTCGAGGTGGTAGATCATCTCGATCAGGCCACGCGCAGCGCTGCTGCGACGAGCAATCGCCTAACAGCGCTCAACATCAATCGATGTAACTAGAGACTGGACGAATTTCGATTGCGCCAACTTGCGGCACTCGCTTGGCGATGTCGATGGCCTCGTCGAGATTGGCCGCCTCGATAAGATAGAAACCGCCCAGTTGTTCCTTTGTTTCGGCAAAGGGACCGTCGTGAACAGTTTTGTCGCTGCCGTTGGTACGCACTGTCATGGCTGTGGTGGTGCTTTTCAGGCCAGCGCTGCCGAGACGCTTGGCTCCAAGGACCTGACTAACGGCCCTGTGCTTCGCATCGCAATCTTGGTCGCTCGTTCCCGCTTCCTCGGGGACTTACACGTCTTCATCTTGGTAGATCAGCAGTGCGTATTTCATGATCGATCTCCTATACGAAGGTAGGGTCTCGGCGCGCGCCCATGACGAGGCCCGAGACTCGCGGGGGTTGCAGACGGCCGTTCGTAATCACGGGCGCCTCCGCGGCGGCGGCGATGCATTTTTGCGCGGCCGAGCAGAGCATGGACCTCGTCGCGGCCTCTGGCGGAAGGTCGAAGACATGGGAGGCGCGGTTCAGCGCCTGTCCGTGCCCAGATCGTCGGAAAACCCGGCCTTCAGACGAGACCACTGGGAGGTGGGACGTCCATTGGTACGCAGCGTGTCCATATTGTCCCCTTGCGGCCAGCCAATCGGCGAGTCCTCCCACGTCTCCTGCCGCCCGTAGACGGTCAGGTCGAGCAACCGGTAGCTGTTATCCATCGCCTCGACGCCGCGACGTGTGGTCCAGTAAGTCTCGAACACTTTGGAGCCTTGTCGCAGGTAGCAAACAATATGCATCATGCCGACCCGGCGTCCAACCAGGAGGGTTTCGAGCGAATTCAGGGCCGAGTACCAGGGCATTTCCCAGCCCATGAAGTCGCGGTACCGGGCGCTCTCTTCGTACGGGCCTTGGCAAAACGGCGAACGTGACGTCGCGAGAATGAATGTTGGACAGCTCGCGGACCTGCGATGTAGCCCAGGTGCATCCCTCGCACTGCTCCGGCGCCGGTTGGCCGGTGTACCACATGAAATAGTAAGCGATCAGCATCCGGCGGCCTTCAAAGGCATCCAGGAGTGTCACCGCGCCAGGTTCGCCAACGAGCGGTATTGCGCCATCGACCTCGACCATGGGCAGCCGCCGGCGGGTGGCTGCAATCGCGTCGCCTTCTCGTGTGTGGGCTTTCTCCCGAACCCGCAGCGCCTCCAGCTCAGCCTGGAAAGTGGCCCGATCGACCACCGCAGGCGCCGAACGCCCATCTCTCGTGAAGTCTGTCATCGTTCTCTCCGTGAGTGCCCTGGCTCAGCGGCGGAAAGGGGGGCGTCGGTCATGCTTTCGCCTCTGTGTCGCCCTTCCGGAAGCGGCTTCTCCGGCGTCGGATACCTCGACCCACTTCTGGTCTGGAGAGGCCTCGGCGTCGTAGTTGTCGTGCCAGTTCCACCACTTGTAGGGTGGGGTCTGGGGATAGCCCTCGGGCGAGTCCTCCCACATCTCCTGGCGACCAAGTGCTGTCATGTCGAGGTAGCTCCAGGTGGTCCCCATCGCCTCGTCGCCGCGGCCAGTTGATGAAATAGGTGCGGAAGATGCGTTCGCCATCGCGGATGAAAGCGTTGTGGCCGTGCCATTCATCGACGCCGAAGTCCGCGTCGAAGCTGTCGGTGATGGTGTACCAGGGCATCTCCCAGCCCATCCGCGCCTTCAGGCGCGCGATGTCGGCCTGGGTCGCGCGCGAGGCGTAGACCAGGGTGGTGTCCCGTGCGTTCAGATGCGCGAGGTGGGAGACCTGATCGGCGCCCAGGGAACAGCCGCGGCAGGCGTGGTCGGGCCAGCCGAACACTCCGGGTTCGAAGAAGGCGCGGTAGACGATCAGCTGGCGGCGGCCCTCGAACAGGTCGAGCAGGCTCACCTTGCCGTTGGGCCCTTCGAACTCGTACGCCTTCTCGACGGCCATCCATGGCATCCGCCGGCGCTCGGCGGCAAGGGCGTCACGGGCCCGCATGTGGGCCTTTTCCTTCACCAGCATCTGCTGGCGCGCAGCCTCCCACTCTTGCGGCGACACAATCGGTGGCGTGTTCATGGCGTGGTGTCCTCGGTCTTGTGAGTTACGAAGTCGAATGTATGAGCGGCGCAGAACCCGTGGGAGTGACAAGTACGGCGGGATACCGGAGGCGTACTTGACAGGCCGGCGGCGCGCCGAATGGCCCTCCCCGCGGGGGAGCGAGGCCCGGGAACGACAGCGGCCGGGGCATTGAGATGTGGCCGGGCGGCGCAAGACCGGTCGGCCGGGGAGGGCGGACCTGGTGGCGGACATAGCTGGCGAGGCGGACGATCCACTGGCCTCCCGTTGGGCGAGCGGAGTTCTCGATAGATATAATAACCATTGACAAGCAGTAATACTAACGCCATCTGGCCCGCCATGCCAGACAGCACCGCCCCGAACCACACCGACTTCGCCAGCCAGCTTCCCGCCGACGCCTATTCCGAGCTCATCCGCACGCTGCGTCTGGCGTTGCCGCCGCCGCTTGCGGACAGCTCGGAAAATCTGACCCGGCGCGATCACGCCGCCATCGCGCGGATCGCCGCGCTCACTCCGGCGAATGCGGCCGAGGCCGATCTCGCCGCGCTCTATGTCGCTGCCTCCGAGCAGTGGAAGGACTGTTTGCGCCTGGTCCAGCAGCCGGACATTTCGGAGGACTGGGCCATGAAATGTCGCGCGCAAGCCAACAGCATGATGCGCCAGGCGCAGAGCGCGCTACGGCTGCTGCTGCGCCTGCAGGCTGCGCGGCAGAAGACGGCGACCCAGCGATCGCGCCGCCTGGACCGAGCATTGTGCCATCGGCCTGATGGCGCAGGCGCTGTCGCCGCGGCCGGAGGCCGATGACCGAGATGCCGACCCGAGAGGCGGCTAGCGGAACCCGAGAAGGTGGAGCAACCTCGGGTCGAGCCGGTCCCTGCCGAGGCATGCGCATCCGACTATCCGCAAGGGGCCGGGCTGCCCTCACCCGGTTCGCGCCGCTAACCGACCTCTCCCACACGTGGGAGAGGTGAGCAGGGACGTTCGATCCACTCAGGCTACGGGCGCTCTAATGGGCACGCGGCTGGACCGCCCGATCTGTCTCGCGTACAGCGAAACGAGACAGCGATGAGACGAGGCTTCCCGACTGGAGGCGAACTGGATAGGGCTGTTATCGACGGCCGATCCGCCGCACCTCAACCCGTGCTGGCTTCCGCCAGCGCCGTCAGCTCCCGCCGCACCGCCTCCGTGGTCGATACCGGCGCGGACCACGGCACCCGGATGACGCGCTCGCCTTGCGCCACGTCGCAGCCATCCACGTCCAGCGCCACCATGCGCCACTCGCCGTCTTGCCCGACAATGGCCGACAGCGCGTCGGCGTGATCCGCGTTCATGTGCGCGCATATCCCGGCCTCGGCCGCTGCGATCGCCGCCGCCGAAGCGGGATCGGGCGTGAGGTCGGCGGTGCGCAAGCGGGCCGCCTTGCCAAAACCACCGACGAACAGCCCGCCTTGCGGACGCACTCGCCAAAGGTGGAAATCCGCAAACCCGGCGTAGAGAGTGGCGTAAGGATGCAAGGCCAGGTAGCGCGCCCGCAGCGCCTCGTCGGGCTCGACCAGCTCCGCCAAGCCGGTGACGGTCACGCGGGGGGCGGTCTGCGGGTTCGTCTCCTCCGGCGCGGCTACAACCATGATCGCGCAGCGCGGATCGGCGTGCAGGTGTCGCGTGTGCTCGGACAACTCCGACAACAACATCAGCACCGACAGATCCGGCGCCGTCGCCGGTGTCACCAGCGAGGCGAAGGGCTGGCCCTGCGCCGTGGTCGCCAGTGTCCCCGACCGCCCGGCACGTAGAAGCTTTCGGCCCTGCCAAGCTGATTCACTCATTGTCCATCCTTCTCCCGATCCGGCCGGGGGACTATCGCCGTTGGCGCGGGATTGCCATAGTGAGGTCCACCGGATTTCCCCGCTCGCGTCCGAATTTGGCCTGTCAAGGAAAGGCTCGATGAAGCAGACCATCGCCCTGGTCGACGACGACCGCAACATCCTGACCAGCGTCGCGATGACGCTTGAACAGGAGGGCTTCCAGGTCCGCACCTACACCGACGGCGAGAGTGCCCTGCAAGGACTGACCTCCCGGCCGGTGGACCTCGCCGTCCTTGATATCAAGATGCCGCGCATGGACGGGATGGAGCTGCTGCAACGGCTGCGCCAACGCAGCACCATGCCGGTGATCTTTCTCACCTCTAAGGATGAGGAGGTGGACGAGCTGATGGGACTGCGGCTCGGTGCTGACGACTACATTACCAAACCGTTCAGCCAGCGCCTGCTGCTCGAGCGCATCCGCGCCTTGCTGCGTCGGAATGAGGCGTCACGGGCGGAGGGATCGGGCGCCGCGCCGGGCGGCGTGATGGTGCGCGGCGACCTCGTGCTGGACGAGACCAAGCACCAATGCATCTGGCGAGGCCAGGACATCCAGCTGACCGTGACCGAGTTCCTGCTTGTCAAGGCGCTCGCAGCCCGCCCCGGCATGGTAAAAAGCCGCGACCAGCTTATCGACGCCGCCTATGGCGAGAATATCTACGTTGACGACCGCACGATCGATAGTCACGTGAAGAGAATACGCAAGAAGTTCCGTTCAGTTGACGACAGCTTCAACCACATCGAGACTCTCTACGGCATCGGTTACCGCTACAAGGAGCATTAGCCGGCTCGCCGGCTGGAGCTTCCGCCGGCGGCAACTCCGGCGCTGCCGCGGGGCAGCGCAAAGCGCCTACGACCGCGCCTGGTCTCCCCGTTGCTGCGGCGCATTCTGATGGTAAACGCGTTGCCGCTGTTGCTGCTTGTGGCCGCCCTGCTCTATCTCGACCAGTACCAGAACGGCCTTCTGGAGGCCGAAGTCCTCGCGTTGAGGGAGCAGGCCAGCATCTATGCCGGCGCGCTCGCCGAGAGCGCGGTGGATATGATCAACGCGCGGCAGCCGAAGCTGGTCCCGGCGGTTGCCCGCAACCTGCTCTATCGGCTGACCGAACCTACGCCGGACGCGGACGCCAAGCTCTACGCGCCGGATGGTACGCTGATCGCCGATTTACGGGTGCGTCAGGGACCGACCGGGCGCGAGAGCGCCGCCCCTCTGCCACCGGCCGCGGCGCATGCCCCATTCTGGCGGCGATAGGCTGGGTGTACGACAAGGTTCTGGCGCTCGTTCCGGCCAAGGCGCCCACACGCATCGATTTGAGCCCGGGCGGCGCGGGGCCCGAGTGGCAACCCGACGTGAAGGAGGAACTCCGGCTGTCGAGTTCCGACCAGAGCCGGGAAATGCCGCCCTATATCAGGCGCACAATCGAGGATCAGTTATTGGTGACAGTGGCCGAGCCGGTTGAGCGCGACAAGCACACCGTCGGCATCATTCTGTTGACCCGCGAGGCGCGGGAAGTTGACCAGAGCCTGTTCGTCGTGCGGATGTCGATCGTCGGGCTGTTCTGCCTCGCCCTCGCGCTCACTGTTCTGCTCTCGCTCTATCTGTCGCGGACGATCGCCCGGCCGATCCTGAAGCTGGCCGAGTCCGCTGCGGAGATGCGTGAAGGGCAGGGGCGGACCGGCAGCGTGCCGCGCCGCCTGCTCGATCGCCGCGACGAGGTGGGGACGTTGGCCGGCGCGCTGGCGGACTCGGCCGCCGCACTGTGGCATCGCATGGACGCGATCGAGCGTTTCGCCGCTGACGTCGCGCACGAAATCAAGAATCCGCTATCATCGATCCGTAGCGCCATCGAGACACTACGCCGGATAGAAGACCCGGTACGGCAAAAGCAGCTCCTTTCGATTATCACCGATGATGTGACCCGGCTCGATCGGCTGATCAGCGACGTCTCCGATGCTTCGCGCGTGGACGCCGAATTGTCGCGCATCGCCACCGAACGGGTGGATGTCGCGCCGATCCTGGCTGCGCTGAAAGACCTGCACGATGCCACACGAGGCGAGAACGATCCGCACATCGAGCTTCTGGCGCCGGAAAACGGTCTGGTGGTTCGCGGGGTCGAGGACCGGCTGGTTCAGGTATTCCGAAACCTCATCAGCAATGCCGAGTTGTTCAGCCCGCCGCGTGGTCGCATCCGCGTGACGGCGCAGGAGGACGCGAGCATGGTAGAGATCACGGTTGATGATGAGGGGCCCGGCATTCCCGAAGGCAAGCTCGACCAGATCTTCGATCGGTTCTATTCGGAACGGCCGAAGGACGAGCGCTTCGGCCAACACTCCGGGCTAGGGCTTTCGATCAGCAGACAAATTGTTGAGGCGTTGCGCGGCCGGATCACCGCCGACAATCGCCGGGCCATGGGCGGGCGCATCCTTGGCGCCCGCTTCGTGGTTCGGCTGCCGCGGGCCGGGCCATCGGGCGAGCGGTAGTCTTGTTAGCAATAAACGACTGATTTGTGATCGAACGCGGCAATCTGGTTTCCCGTTCAGTCCACGAAGGAGAGACGTGTCATGCTCGAAAGTCTTTTGCGCCTGCTTGGACTGCTGCCAGCGGAGCGACTGAAGCCGATTCCCGTTCCTGTCCGGCGCCCGCCGCGGTGATGCGGAACCGGGCCTTGCTGTTGCGAGGCGGTGCAAAGTGGTCCAGCCACCCTTCGGCTCGCAACGCGAGTTCCTCTCAGCTCAGTTGCCGAGCGAGCGCACCGAGCCGAAGCTCACCGGCAGCGTCCCGAACATCAGTTGCATCCCGTTGCTCGCCGTGCCCTGCACGCCCGTCACCGTGCCCGTTACCGTGAACGGCAATGGCGAGGTGGTGCCGTCCTGGTTCGCGCCGATAACGGCGATGTTGTAGGCGCCGTCCGGCACCGAATTGCCTGAATTGTCCGTGCCGTCCCAGCTCCAGTTATTCTGTCCCGCTGTGGCATTGAGGGTCACGTCGCGCACTGGCTGACCCTGGCTGTTGCTGATGGCGATGGCCACGGGCTCGGCCGCGGTGGTGGTAAATTGCACCGCGCCTGAGCCGTTCTGCAGCGGGATCTGGTCCCGACTGCACTGTTAGCTGCTTGCCATCCAGAGTGGAGCCCTGCATCAGCTCGCCTGCCTGCGTTAGCTGGATCAGCTGTGTCAGGCTCGAGTTGGTATTGATTTGCTGCTCGACGCCGGAGAACTCGACCAGTTCCTGCGTGAACTGATTGCTGTCCATCGGACTGGTCGGATCCTGGTTCTGCAATTGCGTCATCAACATGTTCAGGAACGTGGAAAAGTTGTTGGACAGCGAGGCGAGCGCGTTCTGACCGGCTTGTGCGGCGGTCGCAGCGGACGATCCCGACGTGGAAGAGGATGCGCCAGAACCTGCCGGCGCGGAGTTGCTGGCATTGGGATTTGCCGCCGCGTTCATAGCCGCGGCAAGCGCATTGCTTTGCTGCTGGGCGACGGAGGCAAGGCTCATCGGGAGAACTCCATTGCTTATGCGGTGATGTCGAGGCCGGTGCTGAGGCGGTGAATGACGCCCGGAACGCGGAGCTGGCGCGCAGCGCGGCCTCCGTTGGGTTCGGCGCCGCCTTGCCGGCCAGATCTCCAGTCGGCCGGCATCGCGCGACTGTGGCCGCCGCCGCGATCCCCGGCTGCGGGCCGGTCACTGTCGCTAAGCTGGAAGCTGAGCGTCCGACCTTCGGCGGGCACCCCGGCGCGGTCTAGCGCGGTGTGCAACGCGGGCTGGTCGCGCATCAGTAACGCGAGAGCCTCGGGTCGCTCGACACTGATTTCGATATGCGCGGTCGTGTTGCCGGCCCGCTCCAGCTTTATCTGCACCATCCCCAGATCCGGCGGATCGAGTCGCACGTAAGCTGCGACGCTCCGGCGCGGCCGGTGGCGAGCGATACCAGCGCGGGCGCAATCTGAGCGGGCGCAGAGGCATGCTGAAGGATTGGCTGCCCGTCATGCGACGCCGCTTGCGTCGCGCCCGCATGTGGGATCGCTTGGCGGTCTGCGGACGGGGGGGCCGGGGTCGACGGGGAGGCAACCGGGCTGGCGGCTTGGGTCGCGTTCACCGGCGTCTGGGTGGAAGCGGGAGCCACGCTCGGCGCACCGGACTGCGTTGGGGTTACAGCCCCGCCCGTCGGTGCCGACATCTCTTTGCCCGATTGTGCCGTCGCCGTGATCGGTGCCTCTCTCGCGGCGGACGGCCTCACCTCCTGGACACCGGCCGAAGAAGTCGGCCCCGGGGCGAGCGTTTCGGCGGCCCTGTCCGGCAATGGCATTGCAAGAGCCTGCGGGATATCGGCAGCGGCGATTTGGGCCGCAGTCATCTCACAAGCGGGCGGTTGCTGCTCCTTCGCAAACGCCGTCGTATCGTCCGCAATCTTGGCAGAGGTAGACACTCGCTCCGGATGGGTTGTTGGGATTGGCCGACCTGTCGGCGCGCGGGGCGCCTCAGTCGGGCTTGCAGGAGAGCCGGCGCCAGGCTCCGCTCCGGGGCTGGTTACGCCTGGCGGTAGTGTCGGGACCGACGCAACCGGCTGCGGGGACGGAGCGGCCTCTCCGGACGAGCTCATTGTCCGGCGGTGGAGCTGTGCGGGACGGGCTTCCCGTTGGCGCTTGGGCGCATAGTGCAGGCGGCGGGAGTGTTGGCGCTCGCAATCGTCGGTCCTGCACGCGGATTTTTCGCCGCCGCGGGCGTTTGTGCTTGAGCGGCCGGCATGGGCTGCAGAGTATTAGGGCTGATCCTGGAACCGCTGATCGGCAGGCCCGGCCTGCCGACGCCCGCGTCCGGGCTGGCGAGTGCCTCGGCCAAGCTGCCGCGGAACGACAGGCCCGGGTCCGACGCCCGGCCGTCTTGCGTCGGCGGCTGGGGCACACTCGGCATGGCAGGCGCGATCGCGGGTGCAGCTGTTGGCATTCCGGAACTCTCCGCGCCCTCGTAGGCAAGTTCCAGGCCATTTGCCGATGAGCGCGAACCGGCTCGTTCAACGCTGCGCTCGGCAATATCTGCCCGGCGCGGATTGCCGGGCTGCTCGCACTGAAGCTTCCGGTGCCGAGCGCCGGCGAAGCTAAACGGCAGGTACAGGCTGACAGGTCGCTGGCATATTTCGTGCTTCTGGCGGCGTGGTTAGCTCAGGCTCGGTTCGCCTCCGGAGATCGGCATGTCCTTGTTCGGCGCGCTCAACACGGCAGTAAGCGGGCTCTCTTCCCAGTCCGCCGCATTCGGCAATATCAGCGACAATGTCGCGAACAGCCAGACCGTTGGGTTCAAGGGCACGGACACCAGCTTCATCGACTATCTGACGACCAGCACAAGCCAGGACAACGAACCGGGCGCCGTGACCGCGCACCCCGACTACACGAATGAGGTTCAGGGCACGATCACGCAGAGCTCCGATCCACTGGCGCTTGCGATCAACGGTCAGGGCTTTTTCGCGGTCGCCGAGTCTGACGGGACAGTAAGCGGGACCAACGCCCCGACCTTCAACCCGGAGACGTTCTACACCCGGGCCGGCGATTTCAGTCTTGACCAGAACGGCTATCTGGTGAACAGCGCCGGCGAGTATCTGAAAGGTTGGTCCGCGAACAGCGGCACCGGCGCCGTAAACCAGTCGCAAGTGACGCCGATCCAGGTGCCAGAAACACAGTTGCCACCGGTCGCGACTTCGCAGGTAACAATAGCTGCGAACCTGCCGACCACGCAGCCCGCCGGCACGCCCGCCACCTCGCAGGTGCAGGTGTACGATGCGCTAGGCAATACGCATGCGGTCACAATGAGCTGGGCGCAAAGCACAACCAATCCTTCCGACTGGACCTTGACCGTCAGCGATGGCACTAACAGCACGCAAGCGAACGTCCAATTTGCCGCCACTGGCCCGACGGCCGGCACGATGAGCTCGGTTTCATACGGAACGCCCGCGACACTGATCACGAGCGGGGCGGCGGCGATACCCGTGACCACAAGCTTCGGCTCGTTCACGCTTAATCTTGGCACGATCGGGCAGGGGAATGGCGTCACGCAACTCGCCGCCAGCCAGTACAGCCTGACTAACCTGACGCAGAACGGGCTTCCTCCCGGCAGCTACACGGGCGTCAGTATCACGCAGTCCGGCAACGTGGTAGCCAATTACAGCAACGGGCAAAGCCAGACCGTAGCGCAGGTGCCGCTGATCACGTTCGCCAACGCGGACGCTTTGCAACGCCAGAACGGCCAAGCATTCACCGCCACGCAAGACTCGGGTAACGCCGGTTTCGCAAAGCGCGGGCTCGCAAGCGGCGGGCACCCTCGTCACGGGATCAGTGGAAGGCTCGAATGTTGATATCGCCACCGAGTTCAGCAAGTTGATCGTTGCGCAGGAGGCGTATAGCGCGAACGCCAAGGTGGTGACGACCGCGAATAATCTGTTGCAAACAACCATAAACATGCAGACCTGACCAACGAGGCTGACCAATGAGCGTGGGCAGCATCAGTCTGGACGGCGCGCTTTCTATCGCGAGCAGCGGGATCGCCAACATCAGCGCGCAACTCGCGCTAGTCTCGCACAATGTGGCCAACGCCAGTACGCCCGACTACGCCGTCGAGATCGGCAACCAGCAATCGGTCAGTGCTGGTGGGATCGGCATGGGCGTGGCCACCGACCCTGCGACCCGCGCCACCGACGCCGCGCTCCAGGCCAGTCTTCTCGGACAGAATGCTGCAGTTTCCGGGCTGCAGACGCAGCAAACGGCGATGCAGGCCATCGCATCCGTGCAGGGAACGCCGGGCCAGGGCCAGGATCTCGCCAGCATGCTCGGCAACCTCCAGGACGCGTTCTCGACGCTGCTGACCGATCCCTCCAACGCCGCGCAGCAGAGCGCTGTCGTGAGTGCGGCGGGCACGCTCGCCCGGGGGATCAACACGCTCAGCAACGCCTACACCCAGCAGCGCCAGGCCGCGCAGGATGCCATTGTTTCCGGGGTCAAGACCATCAACACCAGCCTCGGTGCGATCGGCCAGCTTTCCGATCAGATCGTGGCGGCAAAGGCAGCGGGGCAGAGCACGGCCGATCTGGAGAACCAGCGGGACGCCCAGATTTCCAGCCTGTCGCAGCTTCTGGATGTGAAGGTTCTACCGCAGTCGAATGGCGATGTGCTGATTACGACTTCGACGGGAACGGTGCTGCCCACCCATACATCCGGACCCGCTCAGCACGGCAGACGCCAATGTGCAGCCGGCTTCGTCCTATTCGGGTGGAACCATACCGCCGATCACGATGGGCGGGATGGACGTTACCGGCGCGCTGCAAGGCGGCGCGATCGGCGCCAACCTCACCTTACGCGATCAGACCCTGCCCACCTATCAGGGCGAGTTGGACGAGTTCGCGCAAAACCTTGCCTCGCGTTTCAGCGCGCAGGGCCTGACCCTGTTTACCGATGGTAACGGCAACGTGCCGGCTGGCGGGGGAACGCCGGCGCAGAGCGGCTATGTCGGATTCTCGGCTGTCATCCAAGCCAATCCCTCGGTGCAAGCGACTCCGGCGCTGGTGCGCGACGGCACCAATGCGATTACCGGAAGTCCCATGGGCGCCAGCGCCTTTACCCCGAATCCGACAAGCGGACCGGCGGGTTTCAGCACATAGATTACGCGCGTGCTGAACTACACGTTCGGGGTCGATGTGCAGCAAGGTGTGGCGCAACCGGCATCGAATGTCAGCGAACTCGGCCCGACCGGGAACCTGAACGCGCCGTACGGCGCACAGTCGACGCTCAGCAGCATTGCCAGCACCATGCTGGCGACCCAGGCGGCGGACGCGAACACCGCGCAAACCCAGCTTGGCACGGAGCAGGCCGTGCAATCCACGTTGCAGAACACACTGACCAGCGAGACCGGTGTCAGCCTCGATACAGAAATGTCGCAGATGATCGCGTTGCAGAACGCTACGACGCGAACGCGAAAGTGATATCCGCGGCGCAAAGTCTGTTCAGTACCCTGGTCGGCATGGTGAGCACGTCATGAGCGGCGCCATAACCGGTCTTGGGCCGGCCGATTTCGGACAGATGTCGAGCCTGATCGCCGATAGTGCGGTGATACGCCAGCGCGAGGATCGGCTGACGCAACAAGCGAGCACGGGCCTGGTATCCGACACGTATGCGGGCCTTGGGGCGGGTGCCCCCGTTTCGCTCGACCTGAGCCCGCAAATCGCCAACCTGCAGACATGGCAAACAAACATCAATCAAGCCACCGGGACCATGGGCGTGGCGCAAACGGCGATGACGGAGATCCAGCAGATCACGTCTAACCTGTACGCGCAGATGAACAGCCTTCAGGGTTCGGACGGGTCCGAGGTTGACACGATCGCGGCGTCGGCTCGTGACGCTCTGACGCAGGTTGCGAACCTGCTCGATACCACCGACGGGAATACCTATGTCTTCGGCGGAGCGGACTCGACGAACCCGCCAGTGCCCGATCCGGACAACATACGTTCGTCTGGGTTCTACACGCAGATCGCATCGGCGGTCGGTGCGCTGAGCAGCAACGGCGCTGCCGCGACCGAGGCAACCACGCTTTCAATTGCGCAGTCCAACGCCGCCGGAACCTCTCCATTCTCTGCCTACATGTCGCAACCGGCGAACACGCTGCAACAGCAGGGCCCAACGGTGCAAATCGGCCCCGGGCAGATAGTCCCAACGGGCTTTCTCGCGTCGGCCAATACTGCCGTGCCTTCGACCGGCACGTCCACAACGGGATCATATATGCGCGACGTGCTGCGGGCGCTGGCCACGGTCGGTTCGCTGAGCAGCGCGCAGCAGAGTGATCCCAACTTCGCGTCCCTGGTGACGGATACGTATAACAGCCTTGGGGGTGCTATCAGTGCGATGGCCAATGACGTCGGCGTGCTCGGCAATCGCCAGACAGAACTGACGCAAACGCAGACGCAGCTTTCCGATACGGCGACGGCGCTGACCGGGCAGGTTTCGTTCGCGCAGGATGCGGACATGGCGTCGGTCATGACGAACCTGAGCCTGGTGCAGACGCAGTTGCAGGCATCGTATCAGGTGATTGCCACGGCCAGCGGGCTGTCGCTTGCTAAGTTCCTGCCCGCTGCAACGTAACGACACTTCCCTTCACCGGCTATTAACCTGAGCACGGCAGAATGGCATCGCCCGCAAAAAGCGGGGTATCCACAACCCCTGGGCCAAAGGTAAGAAACCATGTCCAACCTGAATTCGATCAACACCAACATGGGCGCGATGGTGGCGCTGGAGTCGCTCAATTCCACCAACACCCAGATGAACGCGGCGCAGAAGCAGATCTCGACGGGATATCGCGTGGCCGACGCCACGGATGACGGCGCCGCCTATGCCGTTGCCCAGCGCGTGCGCGCGGACGTGAACGCTTTGACAACCGCGAACCAGCAGTTGGGCGGTGTCCAAGGTCTGGTTCAGACAACCCTGTCGAGCCTCAACAACGTCCAGACCTTAATGTCCAGCATGCGTGATACGCTGGTGGAGCTGGGCAACAGCAGCTTGTCGAGCACGCAACGTAGTCAGTATCAAACGCAATACACGACATACGCATCGCAGCTTAAGGGCTTCGTTCAGGACGCGAATTACAACGGGAAGACGCTGATCGGCAACATAACCGGCAGCAACGGCGTGTTCAGCAGCGTCACCGTCGTCCGCAACGAAGTGGCTTCGACCTACGGCATTGCCACCTTCAGCGGAAGCGCGCTGTATAACAAGATCACCTTGTCTGCGCTGATGACCAGCACGACCTCGGCGGCGTCCATCGCCAAGCTGATCACCAACACGGGCACCTTCAACACGCAGTACAACAATATCGGCACTGCGCTGAATAATTACGGCTCCGCCGAGAACTATGTCACCACCCAGGTGACCTACAACAGCGACAAGATCAATTCGCTGAACAGCGGCCTGGGCTCCTTGGTTGACGCAGACATGGCGCAGAAGTGGCACAGTTGCAGGCCTTGCAGATTCGCCAGCAGCTCGGCACGCAATCGCTGACGATGGCGAACCAAGCACCGCAAGCGCTGCTCAAGCTGTTCGGGCTTTGATCGTCGCCGGCTCCGGCAGAAAGACCGGATGAGCCAGAGCGCTCCGCGCCAGGAAGGCCGGAGCGGTCGCGGAAGCAGGGAGCGCCCATGTCCACTCTTGTTCTTGAGCTGCGCCAGGGCGAGGTGATGATCGTCAACGGCGCGCCGATCCGGTTCCGCACGAAATCGCGCATCGAGCTGACCGAGCGGGTGCGCTTCCTGTTCGGCAAGCAGATCATGCCGCCCGACCAGGCGGACAGCCCGGCCCGCCGTATCTACTTCGCTTTGCAATCCGCGTATATCGGCTCGGACGAAGAACGTCCGCGCGGGTTAGAGGCGGCGCGCGAGCTGATCGCGAGCTTTCAGGAAGCGACCACGTCCGCTCTCGCGCGGAACATGCTGGACCGCGCCCTCGCCGCGGCCGAGGCGGATGATTGCTACCAGGCGCTCAAACTGGTCCGGCGAATCATGCGGCATGAGGACGCGGTGCTCGGTCGCACCCCAGCCGGCGATGCCAACAGCCACGGGACTTCGGAACAACGATGCACGACATGACACGGGCGTCCAGCGCGTACGCGGCCGCCTCCGGCCACCGCAGCCTGCGGGAACAGGAAGCCGACGTTTTCCGCCGCGTCGTCGGCATGCTGCGAGCCGCGCAGGCCGCCGGTCCCGTACTTCGGGCCAAGGCGCTGGCGGACAATCGCCGACTTTGGACCACTGTGCACGACCTGATGCAAGACCCGGAGAACGCGCTGCCCATCAAGCTGCGCGCCGCCATCGTTTCGGTCGGGCTCGCGGTTCAGCGGGAGATGGACCGGTCGGTTCCGAGCTTCGACTTCCTGATCTCGATCAACGAGAACATCGCCGCCGGGTTGGCGGGCGAGGCCTGAGGTTCGCCATGCCGGTCCGTCCCCCACCTCACCCTGCCCTTCTCCGCCGCTCGGGGCGTAGAGGGAACGAGCTGCACCGGAAACATTCGGCATGAGCGCCACGCTCTCGGAAATATCCAGCCTGTTCGGCGCCATGAGCACAAGCAGCGGATCGGCAAGCCTGCTCGATACGCTGTACGGCATCGGCACGCAGGCGACCAACGCGCTTGGTCAGAACCCGATTCAGGCGCTCGACCAGGCCGAGCAGAATCAGACGCAGGACATAGCCGCCACCGCCGCGCAGCCGGCTGTCGCGCGTGCGGTGAGCGAATTCACCAAGGCCGTGCAGAGCGCGACCAGTCCGCAACAATTGCTGAACAATCCAACAGTATTGCAGGTACTGCTGACGGCAAACGGCCTGTCCGATCAGGTGAACTACACAGCGCTGGCGCAGAAGGCGCTGCTTTCAAACGTAGACGATCCGAACTCGCTCGCGAACACCTTGAGCGACACACGTTGGAAAACCGTTGCGCAAACTTACGACTTCGCCAACCAAGGTCTTTCGATCATCCAGAAGCCGCAGGTAATCAGCACGATTGCCAATGCCTATGCCGAGGTGACATGGCGCCAGTCGCTCGATCAGACCACACCGGGCCTGTCGAACGCGCTGACGTTCCGCTCGGAGGCGTCGTCGATCACCTCGGTTGACCAAATTCTGGGAGACCCCGTGATGCGCACAGTCGTAACCACGGCACTGGGCATTCCTGAAAAGATCGCGTTCCAGCCGCTGGAAGCGCAAGAGAAGGCTATAAGCAGCCAGCTCGACCTGACCAAGTTCCAGAACCCGCAATTTGTCGAGCAGTTCACACAGCGCTACCTGCTCGCGGCCCAGGCGGCGAACTCCAGTTCGACAAGCACCCCGAGCATGGATGCATTGGCGGTATCAGGCCCAGGGGCTCGTCGTCTGACCCGTTACCATCAGGCTCAAAAGGAGCCCACCCTATGCAGGCAGTTCCGCGATCCTCGCCCGATGCCGGTTCGCTGATAGACCGATTGGCCGAAATGATTGGCGCCGGACGGCTCGGTGCGGCTCGCCCGATCCTGGCGGCGTTGCGGCGGCTTGACGCGCCCTCGGCTCGCGTGGCCGAACTTGCGGCGCTCCTCTCTATTAAGGAGGGCCGGCTTGAAGACGCTCGCACCGAGCTTGATGCGGCAATCACCGAGCTGCCCGACCATGCCGCCCTGCGCCGCTGCCGTGCCGATGTGCGCCATCGGCTGGGAGATAAGCCGGGCGCGGCGCTCGACGCTGCCGAGGCGGTGGTGTTGGATCCGCATGATCCGGTGGGAAAGGCAATTCTCGGCGTTCTGATGCTGGAGATGGACCGGCCGGCGGATGCCGTCGCTTGCCTTACCGAGGCGGTTGCTGCGCGCCCTGCCGATCCATCGTTCCGCGAAGGACTCGCACGCGCGCAAGCGGCGCTGGGCGATCCCAGCATGGCGGCGGCGACACTGGAGGCAGGCATCATCGCCACGCCCGGCGCCGTTTCGCTGCGCAACGCCGCCGTGCTGCTTGCCATCAGCCGGCACGATTTCGCCCGCGCACTCGACCTTGCGGAACAGGCACGCCTTGTCGGCATTGCCGACGCCAGCCTGTTCGGGCTCAAGGGTCACGCATTGTCCTCTCTGGGCCGCCATGATGAAGCCGCGGAATGGTATCGCGAGGCTCTCAAGCTCGCACCGGATGATGTGTACGTCCGTCACTTGGTCGCAGCTTCGGGCGCGGTGCCCGAAGATCGGCGCGCCCCGCCGGACTACCTTCGTGCCGTGTTTGACGGCTATGCCGAAAACTTCGATGCACACCTTATCGCGCTGGGCTATCGCGTTCCCGGCCTCATTCGCGCCGCCCTGCTGGAACACGCGCCTCTGGCGGCGGTGAACGGCTTGGCCCGCTGCTCGATCTCGGTTGCGGCACGGGTCTGCTGGCGGTGGCGGTTTCCGGTCTGCCCATTGGCCCCCTGATCGGCGTCGATCTCTCATCCGGCATGCTGCGCCATGCCGAGGAGAAGGGACTTTACGAATCGCTGCACATGGCGGACGCTATGGCGGTTCGTTGCCGAGCAGGAAAGCCGGTACGCGCTGGTCGTGGCGAGCGATACGCTCTGCTACTTCGGCGCGCTCGAAGGGCTTTTGGCTGCGGTTCACGCCGCGCTGCGTCGCGGGGGCTTGTTCGTCTTCTCGGTCGAGATGCTCCAGCCTTCATCCGGGGCTGCGGGCTCGGGCGGTGGGGATTGGGCCTTGGGAGTCAGGGGCCGTTACGCGCACGCCCCCTCCTACATCCGGCGGATTGCGTCCAATTCCGGCTTCGCCCTGCGTGCGATGGCCGAGGAGACGCTGCGCCAAGAAGCAGACTGGCCGGTGCAGGGTCTGATCGTCGTACTGGAGCGGCCGCGGCATGACGCCTGACCAACTTGCGCATCTCGATCACTCGGAGGCGCTCGCGGTATCTGCGCGAAGCTTGTGCGCGCGGCGACCACGCGCCGGCGACGCTGCTGAACTTGGCCATCGCGCAAGACCGCGCTGGCGATCGCGAAGCTGCAAGGCAAGCGATGCGGGAATTGTCGGTCCTGCTCCCCGAATGGGACGAGCCGCCGCTCAGGCTGGCCGAGAGCCTGCGCCGGGACGGAAGCCGCGCGGAAGCCGAGGCGGCGTATTCGGCTGTGCTGGAGATCAATCCGAGGCGTGAGGAGGCGCTGGTCGCCAAGGCCGCGCTGCTGGTCCAGCGCGGCGAGGCCGCCGGCGCACAGACGTTGTTGCTGCGTTGCCTGGGCCTCAATCCGGCGCGGGCCGAAGCCTGGGATCTGCTCGGGATTGCCCTGGGTGCGACGGGCGATGCCGATGCGGCGGAAACCGCCTTCGCCGAAGCGCTCCGGCTCGCGCCGTCCGATATCGGGGTGGCGCTGCGCATGGCCGAGGCCGCCGTGAAAGCCGGCTCGGCGGAACCGGCGCTCGCAGTGCTCGATCTGGCGAGCGAGGCGGACCCGCTCAATGCCGCGCTTCATGGCGCGCGTGGTTTTTTGCTGGAACGGATGGGACGCCGGCCGGAAGCGATCGACGCTTTAGAGGCGGCGGCCGCGCTCGCCCCCGATGCGGCGCCACTCTGGCTTTCGTTCGGCACGCTGCTTGCTCAGGCCGGCCGGCTGTCGCAGGCCGAGACGGCAATGCGACGCGCAATGGCGCTGGCGCCGGACTCGCGCGGGGCGCGGAACGGCTACGCGGTCGTGTTGATGCGCATGCAGCGCCACGCGGCGGCGCACGCCGAGCTTGCCGCGCTGATCGCTGATTCCGGTCCGGACGTTGCGGTGCTCGGCAACATCGCGCTGTCGCTGGTGCATCTCGGGCGGCAAGCCGAAGGCGAAGCGGCGGCACGCGAGGCACTTGCCCTCGAGCCCGGCGGCCTGGGCGGCGCAAGAGCGCTGGCGAATGCGCTGCCCTATCGCGATGGTATTGGCGGAGCGGAGTTGCTGGAAGCGATGCGTCGCTGCGCCGAGGCTCTGCCGCACGGCGGCGTCGAACCGTTCGCCTGCGACCCGGCGCCGGAGCGGCGCCTGCGCGTCGGTCTGCTATCGGGCTGCTTTCGCGTCCATCCGGTGGCCTGGCTGACCGTCGCCGGGTTCGAGGCGCTCGACCGCGACCGGTTTAAGTTCGTCTGCCTGGCACAGCGCGATGAAACCGACTTCATGGCCCGCCGCTTCCGCGCGCTTGCCGCGGAATGGCACGATGTCGGCGCGCTGGACGACGCGGCGCTGGCACGATTGGCGCGCGAGCGCAAAATCGACGTGCTGATCGACCTTGGCGGCTACGGCGACGCTGGCCGGATCTCGGCTTGCGCGCTCCGCCTGGCACCAGTGCAGGTCAAATGGGTCGGCATGCAGACCCATTCGACCGGCCTTCCCGAAATCGACTGGTTCATCACGGATCGGTGGGAGACGCCGGACGGGTTCGAGCGATTCTACTCGGAACGCTTGCTGCGTTTGGCCGACGGCTATGTGTGTTACAGCCCGCCCGGCTACGCCCCGGATGTCGGCCCGCTGCCGGCCGCCGCGAGTGGGGCCGTCACCTTCGGCTGTTTCAATAACCTGGCCAAAGTGACGCCGCGCACGATCGAGGTCTGGGCCGGCATCCTGCGCCGGGTGCCGGACGCCCGGCTGGTGCTGAAGACGCATCAGCTTTCGGAGCCTGAGACGGCCGAGCGCGTCCGTGCCGACTTCGCCGGTCACGGTATCGACGTCGGACAGCTGGAGCTGCGCGGCGCTTCCGGACATCGTGTCTTGTTGGCGGAGTACGGACAGATCGACATCGTGCTCGACCCGTTTCCCTATTCCGGCGGACTGACGACCTGCGAGGCGTTGTGGATGGGTGTGCCAACCATCACGCTGCCTGGGGAGACCTTCGCCTCGCGGCACGCGACCAGCCATATCAGCAATGTGGGACTAGCGGACTGGGTGGCGCGCGACCTTTCGCACTACGCCGATCTGGCGGTCGTAAAGGCCGCGGATCTTGGTGCGCTGGCTAGTCTGCGCGCCGGCTTACGCGCCCGGGTCAAGGCCAGTGCGCTCTGTGATGCGCCGCGTTTCGGCCGAGGATTTGATGCCGCGTTGCGCCATGCGTGGCGCGCTTGGTGCGCGGAACGCCGGGCAGCCGATCCACGGTAGGGCGACGCGCCCAACTTCCTCACGGCAACGTCCTGTGCCACTGCTGGCGAGGCGGTAAAGGCCGGCAGAACAGGAGCGGAAGCGGTGAGCACCCCGGCAAAGCGGGTTTCGGTCGATCTATCCGGCTATCCCGATCTGGTCGTGATCTATCTCGGAATGCGTGCGGCGGGCTGGCGCGGCGTGGCCACGCTGCTGCGGACCGGCCGCCGGCTTCAGACGCTGCTTCGCCAAATGCCGGACGGCCTGCTCGCGCATGAGCAGATGATGTTTAGCCTACGTCATCTCGGCTTCCGGCAATACTGGCGTGACTGGGAAAGCTTGGAGCATTTCAGCAGTGGCGAGCCGCACCGGACCTGGTGGACCGAGTTTCTGCGCGACCGGCGCGGGACCGGCTTCTGGCACGAGAGCTACACGGCGCGGCGGGGGATCGAGGCAATCTATATCGACATGCCGCCGATCGGGCTGGCGCGTTTCGCCCCCCATCGCGCTCCGCAAGGACCGTTCATGAGCGCGCGCCAGCGGCTTACGGTGCCGGCTGCCGACTGAGCGGCCGCGGCGCCGTCCGCCGCTGATGGTAATGAGCGCTCGTGAGACGCACCGGAGCTAGCAGCCACCCCGTGCCGCGGGTCGGCATAGGTAAGATGCGCTCCGGCAGCAGTTTGCCGTCAGCAGACAGCAGAACCGGGCTGCCGCCCACGCGCCGGCCGCTCCCGCAGGATGGCAGGTTGAGGAAGGGGCCGGGATCGACCGGACGGCCTTCGACCTTCATTCCGAAATAGAGATGGGGTCCGAACGTCACCCCGGTCAGCCCGACAACGCCGAGTTTCTCGCCCGCTTTCACCGTCTTAGCACCTTCGGCGAAGAGCGGGGCGATGCTGCCGAAATGGCTGTAGATGCCGACAAAGCCCGCGTGCTGGATCAGCATTTCCAGCCCGCCCGGCCCGAAGCGCTCGATGCGGAGCACGAGCCCGTCCGCCGCCGCGCGTACCGGCGTGCCGAGCGGGGCAGGAAGGTCCACGCCGTCGTGGAACGTTCCGGCTTGCGGGCGACCGGGAAGGACGCGCGGGCCGTAGGGCGAAGAAATACAGGCCGGGCTGACGGGCGGGACAAGCTGCGCCCGAAGCAGTATGGGCGATCCGGATGCAACCCCTTCCGGGGCAGCGGCATCGGCCGCCTGGCACGCCAGTGGGATCAGCAGCGAAAACAGCGCAACCCCGACCCGGCGCAGCATCGCGGCCCCGTTTCCTCCTAAAGACCTCGGCCAAAGGCCATAAAAGAGGCCCTCGCGTCCAGTCAGATGATCGTGCCGCGAGCGGGGCCGGGCCTCTTGCGCTGCGGCGCAAACGGTGTTCGCTACCGGCTGGCGAAGCAAGAACAGAAGGGAGATCCGGAATGCCAGCTCCACCTCGCCCGACGCGCCAACCAACAGGCGCGCACCACCTCGCGGTCGGCGATGTGCTCGTGACCGCCATAAATGACGGTTATCTGGAGGGCGCGTTCGATTACATGGTGTACATCGACGCGGCTGAAGCCGAACAGATGTACATCCGCGGCCATCGAATTGCGCCCCCGCGTATCACCGTGAACACATTCCTGGTCGACCTCGGCGGCCGTCTCGTTCTGATAGACGGCGGTTGCGGCAGCGGGATGGGTCCCACCCTGGGAGCGTTCGCCGGTAACCTCGCGGCACTCGGCATCCCCCCGGAATCGGTCGATGTGATCTTGGCCACGCATTTGCACCCGGACCATGTTGGCGGCCTGGTTACGGAGACCGGCCAGCCTGTCTTCCCGAATGCCGAGCTGATCGTACATGCGGCCGAGCCCGCCTTCTGGCAGAACGACGCCAACGCCGCGCGGGCCGCTTCGGAATTCGAGCAGATGTTCTTCCGCCTGGCACGTTCGACGCTCGACGCCTATCGAGGCCGCTTGCGCACGACGCAAGGCGGCGAAGTGGTGCCCGGCGTAAGTGTGGTGCCGGAGCCGGGCCACACGCCGGGCCACTGCGGCTGGCTGATTTCCTCGGGCGGCGACCAGCTTCTGATCTGGGGCGACATCGTGCACATGCCGGGGGTGCAGTTCGCGCGTCCGGATGCCGGGATGGCGTTCGATGTTGACGCGGCGCAGGCCAGGGCAACCAGGCAACGCATCTTCGACATGGCGGCGACCGACCGGCTCCGGGTCGCGGGCATGCACCTCGACTTCCCGGCTTTTGGTCATGTGGCCCGCGCGGGTGAGGGCTATGCCTTCATCCCCGAGGTGTGGCAGCCGGCGCCGTAGTCTCGCCGGACGTAGGCGCGGACATTTGGCGGTGCGGACACGGCGCGCACGCCGTATTTCGATTGCGGCGCGGCCGCCCGGCATGCCAGAGAGCCCGCGCCATGATTGCCCGTCGCTCGCTGCTTGCAGCGATTCCCGCCATCGCCGCCGCCGGCGTGCTGGCGTCCACGCCTGTCTCACCGGTGCTAGCTGCACCGGTTCCGTTTCCCAACTTCCTTGCCGGTCTCCGCGCCGAGGCGCGCCGGGCCGGCATCAGTTCGTCGACGCTGGAGCGCGCGCTTACCGGGATCGAACCCAACCCCAAGGTGCTGGAGAAGATTCGCCACCAGCCCGAGTTCACCATGACCTGGGCGCAGTATCGCGCTATGCTGGTCACTGAGCAGCGCATCGACCAAGGACGCGCCGCGTGGAGCGCGGATCGCGCCCTGCTCGGGCGCGTGCGACAGCAATTCGGCGTCTCGCCCGCCGTCATCCTCGGCATTTGGGGCCTGGAGTCGAACTTCGGCACCAAGACCGGTGACTATCGGGTGGTGGAATCGCTGGCCACCCTGGCCTGGGACAGCGCACGTCCCGCTTTCTTCCGTTCCGAACTGATCGCTGCGCTGAAGATCCTCGACCACGGCGATGTCGTTCCTGCGCGCATGACGGGGAGCTATGCCGGGGCGATGGGCCAGCCGCAGTTCATGCCGTCGTCCTATTTGCGGTATGCGGTCGATTTCACCGGCAACGGCGGGCGTGATATCTGGACCAGCGTGCCCGACGTGCTGGCCTCCATCGCTAATTATCTGGCCCGCAGCGGCTGGCGCGCGGGCGAGGGGTGGGGCACGCAGGTCATGCTGCCGCCCGGATTCGATCCCGATCTGGCCGATCGCAATTCGCGCCGCCCGATCGCGGTATGGCGCCAGCTTGGAGTGCGCGGCATGGGTGGACGCCCGGTCGCGGGCGAGGGCGAGGCCGCACTCGTCTTGCCCGATGGCGCCGGTGGCGAAGCGTTTCTCGTCACCGGGAATTTCAGCGCGATCCGCCGGTATAATCCATCGGATTTCTACGCTCTGGTTGTAGGACTTTTGGGCGATAGAATTCTCACCTGATCTGCCCTGATCGGGGTCGCCCGGTGCGAGGGGCAAAAGATCTTGTGAACGAGACAGTTTCCGAATCGGCTTGGTGCTGGACCAGCCCCGGCTTGCGGGAGTAACGAAAGCGCGGATTGTGGTCGAACAGGAGACCGAGTCCCCATGCTTACCCGCCGTTCCGCCCTGCTCGGCTCGGCCGTTCTCGCAAGCATTTCCCGGACTGTGCGGCCGGCCATTGCGGAGGCCGCGCACGGGGCGAAGCTCCGTTCTCATGCCAGGCAGCGCGGCGAGGATTTGCCGGCCGATCCGGCGACCCGGGCGCAGACGCCGCTCGGTGCGGTCGATACCGGCGCCCGCTGGGCACTCATGATCGATTTCAACACCGGCGCCGAATTGCTGAACAAGAACGCCGACGAGCCCATGCCGCCGTCCTCGATGACAAAGCTTATGACGCTTTACATCGTCTATTCGCGGCTGAAGGAGGGCCGGCTCAAGCTCGACGACATGCTGCCCGTCTCCGAAAAGGCTTGGCGGATGGGTGGGTCCAAGATGTTCGTCCAGGTCGGCACGCAGGTGAAGGTGGAAGACCTGATCCGCGGCATCGAGGTCAATTCCGGCAATGACGCCTGTGTCGTGCTCGCCGAGGCGATCGCCGGTTCGGAGCAGCAATTTGCTGATCTGATGAACGAGACAGCGAAAAGTCTGGGGCTCACGAACTCGCATTTCGCGAACGCGACGGGCTGGCCCGACCCGAGCCAGCACATGAGCTGCCGCGACATCGCCAGTCTGGCAGCCGCGATCATTCGGCAGTTTCCCGAATACTATCACTATGCCTCGGAAAAGACGTTCCGCTACGATAATATCGAACAGGGCAACCGCAACCCGCTGGTCCAGCGCGGCACCGCCGACGGGCTCAAGACGGGACACACGGAGGCGGGTGGGTTCGGTCTGGCGGCCAGCACGCTGCGGGGCACGCGGCGCGTGATCCTGGTACTGAACGGCATGAATTCGATGCGTGAGCGCGCCGAGGAGGGCGAGCGCCTGATGAATTGGGCGTTTGCCAATTTCGAGGACGTGACACTGTTCGCCGATGATGAGCCGGTGGAGCGCGTGCCGGTCTGGCTTGGCGATACGCGAACCGTGCCGCTCGTTGCGCGCAACAAGCTGGAAGTCACCATGCCGCGCAACTGGCAAAGCAGGGCCTCGATCCGCGTCGACTACGAGGCGCCCGTGCGCGCGCCTGTGGCGCGTGGAACGGTGCTGGGCAAGCTTATCCTCTCCGGCCAGGGAGTGCCGCACATGGAAGTGCCGCTGGTGGCCGGGGCCGACGTGGAGAAGCTCGGCATCGCCGGACGGGCAATGGCGGTCTTCGCGCATTATGTCACGGGAAGCTGAGCGCGAGCCTCGGCCGGCAGGTCGGTTCATCACGCTGGAGGGCGGCGAGGGCGCGGGCAAATCCACGCAGGCCAAGCTGCTCGCTGATGCGCTGGCGCAGCGTGACATCCCTGCGCTGCTGACGCGCGAGCCGGGCGGCGCGCCGGGCGCGGAGATGATCCGTGAACTGCTGCTCCACAGCGATGTTGATTGGTCCGTATCGGCCGAAGTGCTGCTGCATTTCGCCGCGCGCGCCGAACACGTGGAACGCACGATCCGCCCCGCACTGGCGGGCGGAACCCGGGTGGTGTGCGATCGGTTCGCCGAATTCGACAATGGCATATCAAGGCTATGGGCTCGGCGCGGATCGCGCGATGATTGCGGCACTCACGGCCATGCTGGGGATCGTGCCGGACCTTACGATTGTGCTGGACGTGCCGGAGCCTGTCGGTCGTTCCAGGTTGGAAGCGCGCGGCCTAAGCCGCGACCGCTACGAGCGCCTGGATGGCGCTTTCCATGCGCGTGTTCGCGAGGGATTTCGCCAAATAGCGCATGCCGAGCCGAAGCGATGCGTTCTGATCGACGCCGGTGGAACGATCGCGGAAGTTCATTCCGCCGTGCTTGAGATCGTGCGTTCGCGCCTCGGTCCCTGACTCTCGCTTCACCTCTCCCGCGCACGGGAGAGGCTGATCGCCGCATTACCGAATCACGGTGCGGTCCTTGTGATGTTCGGCACCTCCGGCGAGCGCGTGCCCGCGCCGGTGTCGCGCACGCAACGATCAATCATCTGCTGATAAACATACTGTGCCGAAAGCGATTCCGTTGGGCTGCCAACCAAACCGGTACTGGAACCGGGTGTGCCGACATTTGGAATGTTGTAGATAGCTGCCCGATTCAGACGATTATACACCTGATCGGCGTGTTTGCGGCAGGCATCGAGCGTGTCGCGTTCGGTAACGGATAGCGGCCGGCTGGATTGGCCGCTGCACGCCGCCGTGGTCAGGACCGCAGCGATGGCGGCGGAAAAACGCAATGACCGGATCAACCCGTACTCCCAGCAAGTGCCCGGGCAGCGTGGGGGACTGCAGGAACAGCTGACCCAGACGGGCGCGGAACGGCGCTTCCTCGAACCGGGCCTCGGCGTTCAGCGGCGCCGTCGCTGCGGCGCGCAGCAGCGACGGGTCAAGCTCGGCGCCGTCGCGCTCCAGGCGAAACAATGCTGATGTCCAGGGGGCGCGTGCGAGCAAATCGACCAGCGCCAGCAGCCTGAGACAAAGCGACAGCCCGTAGCTGTTGGAAAGCCCCACCGTCCCATCGACCGCGCCGGCCCAGCATCGCGCATCGGGGTCTGCCAGAGCCAGGTCCGTGTACGAGCCATCCGAGCGACGGAAGCGGAATCCGCGCGTCGCGCCCCAGGCGGCCGAAATGGCCGCACTACGGGCGGCATACCAAGCCCGCTCCAGATCACGCGCGCGCACGGCCGGCAGTTCCTCCGGCGGCAAGTCGACCATATATGTGAACGTGCCGTCCGGGCCGCGGCCGACGCGCACCTGTGGTTTTGAGGACCGTGTCATCGCGGCAAAGATGGACCTGCATTGGCCGCAGCGCCAGTCTTGACCTTGGTGCACACGAACTTTCATCGTTTCGAGACATGCGCGATCGCCGTTGCGGCCTGGTGCCACGGCGCCCACTGGCCAATCCGGGCGGTTCGCCGTAGGCTTTCAGTGGATAAGCGGAGGACGCTATGAAGGTCGGCGAGGCCATTGCGGAGATCATGAAGCGCGAGGGGATCGAGATCCTCTGCGGCTACCCGGTGAACCACCTGATCGAATTCGCGGCCAAGGCCGATATAAGGCCGGTGATGGTGCGCCAGGAGCGGATCGGGCTGCACATGGCCGATGCGATATCTCGCGTGACTTCCGGCCGGACCATCGGGGCGTTTTGCATGCAACACGGTCCAGGCACCGAGAACGCCTATGGCGGCGTTGCGCAGGCTTTCGCAGAATCGATTCCGCTGCTGATCGTACCGCAAGGCTATCCGCGACGCATCGCCGGTATCGACCCGAATTACAGCGCCGTGCGGGAAATGCGCGGCGTCGCCAAATCGGCCGAGTGGGCCATTCTGCCTTCCGAGATCCCCAATTTGATGCGCCGCGCTTTCCAGCGCCTGCGCAACGGGCGCGGCGGTCCGTGCATCGTCGAGGTACCGACCGATATCTGGAATGAAGAGATCGGCACGCTTGACTACACGCCCGCCTACAAGGCCCGCTACGCGCCCGATCCGCGCGACGTGCGCCGCGCGGCGGCCGAGATCCTGAAAGCGAAACGGCCGGTGATCTACGCCGGCACCGGCATCCACTGGGCCGAAGCCTGGCCGCAGTTGCGCGCAATTCGCGGAGCTGATCGGCGCGCCGGTCACAACCAGTCTGGGCGGCAAGAGCGCGTTTCCGGAAAACCATCCGCTCTCGCTTGGTTCGGGCGGCAACTCGGTGCCCAAGACGGTGCATGAGTTCATCGCCAAATCGGATCTCATCATCGGTATCGGTTGTTCGTTTACCGAGACGAATTTCGGCATCAAGTTTCCAAAAGGCAAATCCTTCATCCAGTCAACGCTCGATCCCAACCATCTCGGCAAGGATGTGCCCGTGATCGTCGGGCTGATCGGCGACGCGGCGCTGACCTTGGAGGCGCTGATCGGCGAGCTGTCGCAGAGCATCAAGTCGCCTCGCGACGCAAGCGCCTTGGTGCGCGAGATCACCGAGGTCCGCGAGGCGTGGATGGCCGAGTGGCGGCCGTTGCTCACGTCCAATGAAACCCCGCTCAATCCGTATCGCGTGATCTGGGAGTTGATGCAAGCGGTTGACCCGAAAAACACCATCATCACGCATGACGCAGGCAGCCCGCGCGATCAGATCACGCCGTTCTGGGTTTCGACCGAGCCGCTTTCTTACATCGGCTGGGGCAAGACGACGCAGCTCGGCATGGGGCTGGGGCTGGCGATGGGCGCTAAGCTCGCCCGGCCCGACAAGCTGTGCATCAATGTCTGGGGTGATGCGGCGATCGGTTTCACCGGCATGGATTTCGAAACCGCGGTCCGCGAGCGCATCCCGATCCTATCAATCCTGCTCAATAACTACTCCATGGCGATCGAGCTGAAAGTAATGCCGATCTCCACCGAGAAGTACCGGTCAACCGATATCTCCGGCGACTATGCGGCGATGGCACGAGCCTTCGGCGGCTATGGCGAGCGAGTGACCGATCCCGGCCAGATCCAGGGGGCGATCCGGCGCGGGATCGAGCAGACTCGGGAAGGCAAGGCGGCGCTTCTGGAGTTCATTACATCGAAGGAGGTGCGCGTCTCGAAGTTCTGATCCATGGGCACGGTCAGTATCCGCAACGTCCGCAAGTCCTTCGGCCCCGTCGAGGTGTTGCACGGGGTGAATGTGGAGATCGAGGACGGCGCGTTCGTGATCCTTGTCGGACCATCGGGTTGCGGCAAATCCACCTTGCTGCGGATGATCGCGGGTCTGGAGAACATCAGCGCGGGCCAGATCGCGATCGGCGGGCGGGTCGTGAACAACGTTCCCCCCAAGCAGCGCGACATCGCAATGGTGTTCCAGAACTACGCGCTTTATCCGCACATGACGGTGCGCGACAACATGGCGTTTTCGCTGCTGCTGGCGAAAATGCCGCGCAGGGTCATCGATCAACAGGTGGCGCGCGCGGCGCAGATCCTGGGATTGACGCAATTGCTGAACCGTTACCCGCGCCAGCTTTCGGGTGGACAGCGCCAGCGGGTCGCGATGGGCCGCGCGATCGTGCGCAATCCGCAAGTGTTCCTGTTCGACGAACCTCTGTCCAATCTCGATGCCAAGCTGCGCGTGGCGATGCGCGCGGAGATCAAGGAACTGCATCAGCGCCTGGCAACCACCACGGTCTATGTCACGCATGACCAGATCGAGGCGATGACGATGGCCGACACAATCGTGGTAATGCATGCCGGACATGTTGAGCAGATCGGCGCGCCACTGGAGCTTTACGACCATCCGGCCAATTTATTCGTGGCCGGTTTCATCGGCTCACCGGCAATGAATCTTCTGCCTGGCCGGATCGAGCAGGGCGCCTTCCGTACCGAAGGTGGGGCGATTCTGTCCTTGCCGGAACAGCACTCTGCCGGGCCGAACGGCGGGGGCGATGGTCGCCCGGCCGTCTATGGTATCCGGCCCGAACATTTCCAGCTCTCGGGCGACGGTCTGCCCGCGCGCGTCAATGTGGTGGAGCCCACGGGATCGGAGACGCAGGTGCTGGCGGAGTTCGCGGGCGCTCCTATCGTCTGCGCGTTTCGCGAGCGCGTCACCGCCCGACCCGGAGAGACGATCCGCCTGATCACCGACCCTGCCTTGGCGCATTTGTTTGACGCAGCAACGGGTCAGCGACTGCGCGCCTGAGCTCGCTCAGGGGACTTTACCTGCGCGCGCCGACGGCGGACAATTGGCGCCGGCCAAGGAAACGCGAAACCGTGCGCTCTATGCTGCGGCACGCAGGTCAGGAGGAACAGACCAATGCCCGGCATGACTCGACGTGATTCGCTTGTGCTTGGTGCGGCCGCGCTGGGGGCGGCTTCAACGCCGCTGCTGTCCGCGCGCGGACAGGCGGAGCCGGGGAGCGATGTTCCGACCGCGAATGCTGATTCCACCGAAACTCGACGTGGAGAAGGGCGCTTCGCTGCACGTGATCCGCCCGGCGAAGTTCATCGATCCCGACCAGGTCTTATTGGGACATCAATACCAAGAAGTTCACCCAGCAGACCGGCATCCCGGTGCGGGTCGATTACATCAGCTGGGAAGATCTGCGCCCGCAGACGGCGGTGATCGCCAATACCGGCGCGGGCGCGGACATCGTGATCGGGTTCAGCTCCGATCCGTTCATCTATACAAGCAAGCTGGTACCAATGTCGGACCTTTGCGAGTATCTCGGTACCAAATATGGTGGTTGGTACGATCTGGCGCAGCTCTACGGCAAGCGCTGGAAGACGAACGACTGGATCAGCTTGCCGATCGGTGGGGGCGCCGGTCCCACCGTGTATCGTATGTCCTGGGTCAAGCAGGCCGGCTATGACAGCATCCCGGACGACCTGCCGGGGTTTCTTACGCTCTGCCAGAAGCTGAAGCAGATCGGCCATCCTTGCGGCTTTTCGCTTGGCCACGCGTTAGGCGATGCCAACGGGTTCTGCGCCTGGGCGCTGTGGACGCATGGCGCGGCAGTCGTGGACGAGCAGGGCAAGGTGTCGCTGAATTCGAAAGCCACGATCGACGCACTGAACTACGTGACCGAACTCTACAAGTTCATGATCCCCGGCACTCTGGCCTGGAACGATTCCGGCAACAACAAGGCGTATGCGGCAGGCGATATCAGCCTCACCTTCAACGGTGTCTCCATCTACTACGTGCTGAAGACCTCACCGGACCCGAAGCTGCGGGCCATCGCCGCGGATACCAACCATCAGAAAGTGCCGCACGGACTTGCGAAGCGCTGGCCAATGACGGCAGACCCTGATGAACGCGATGCTGTTCAAGCACAGCAAATATCCGAATGCCGGCAAGGAATATCTCCGCTTCATGATGGAAAGCCCGCAATACGGGCCTTGGCTTTCCAACTGCATCGGCTACTGGTCGGAGCCGTTGAAAGCCTATGACAAGATGCAGTTCTGGTCCGAAGATCCCAAGCTGCTGCCCTATGCCGGCGTGATGGACACGATCTACTACGATGGCTACGCGGGGCCGATCACGGCGGCCTCTTCGGCCGTGAGCGCGAATTACACCGTGGTTGACATGTTCGCGGCGGTCGCGACCGGCAACGCCTCGCCCGCCTCGGCAGCGAAGCAGGCAGCGCGGCAGGCTGAGCGCTACTACAGGACGTGAGCCGGACTGACGATGGACGCAACGGTTCAGACCGCGATCACCTTCACCCCGCGCCGCGAGGGCTGGTTCGCTCGCGTCTTCGAATCCAAGCCCTTCCTGGTCGCAGCCTGCATGCTCCCCACCGTGGGGCTCTTGCTCGTCTTCCTGACCTATCCGCTGGGTCTCGGGCTCTGGCTCTCGTTCACCGACACAACGATCGGGCAGCCCGGCCATTTCATCGGCTTGGACAACTTCGTCTCTCTATCGCAAGATCCGATCTTCTGGATGTCGGTGACGAACACGATCTTCTACACCGCAACCGCTACGGTCGGGAAATTCGCGCTCGGGCTCTGGCTGGCGTTGCTGTTGAACAACCATTTCCCCTTCAAGGCGTTTTTCCGCGCCATCATCCTGTTGCCCTGGATCGTGCCCACCGTGCTCTCCGCCATCGCATGGTGGTGGATCTACGACCCGCAATTCTCCATCGTCTCCTATGTCGTGGTGAACGTGCTGCATTTGCGGAGCAGCTATATCGATTTCCTCGGCACTCCCTGGCACGCGCGATGGTCGCTCGTCGTCGCCAATGTCTGGCGCGGCATTCCGTTCGTGGCGATTTGCCTTTTGGCGGGTTTGCAGACGATCTCGCCCTCGCTCTACGAGGCGGCGCTGCTGGACGGGGCGACGCCATGGCAGCAATTCCGGCGCATCACCGTGCCGCTGTTGATGCCGATTCTGGCGGTGGTGCTGACCCTCTCCGTGCTGTTCACCTTTTCCGATTTCCAGCTGGTGTACGCGATCACGCGCGGCGGCCCGTTCAACACCACCGCATCTGATGGCCACGCTTGCTTTCCAGCGCGCTATTCCGGGCTCGGAGTTGGGTGAGGGCGCGGCGATCGCGGTTGCCATGATCCCGTTCCTGATCGCCGCCACGCTGCTGAGCTTTCTTCGGGCTCGGGCGACGCAAATGGATGCAGGGTGAGGCCAATGACTGATCCGATCACGGCCGACGCCGCTTCAATTGAGGTGGAACCGACGGCGAAGCGTTACGCGGACGCGCCCGAGCGTCTGACCTGGGATTCGGGCGCACGTCGGGTGGTGACGGTCTATGTGCCGCTTGGCGTTATTCGTGATCGTGCTCTTGTTTCCGTTCTACTGGATGACGATTACCGCGATCAAACCCGACGCGGAAATGTATGACTACAAGAAGTTCAACCCGTTCTGGGTTCATTCGCCGACGCTTGAGAACATCCGCAAGCTGCTGTTCGATACGCAGTATCCGCGCTGGCTGATGATCACCATGCTGGTCGCGGTCTGCGCCACGGCGCTGTCGATCTTGTGCAGCGTCTTGGCGGCCTATGCGATCGAGCGGCTGCGCTTCAAGGGATCGCAGCATGCGGGTTTGCTGATCTATCTCGCCTACCTCGTACCGCCCACCATCCTGTTCATTCCGCTGGCGACCTTGGTCTTCCAGTTCGGCCTGTTCGACAGTCCGGTCGCGCTGATCCTGACCTATCCCACGTTCCTGGTGCCGTTCTGCACCTGGCTGCTGATCGGCTATTTCAAGTCGATCCCCTACGAGCTTGAGGAGTGCGCGCTGATCGACGGCGCCTCCCGGCTGCAAATCCTGCGGCGCATTACATTGCCGCTGGCGGTGCCCGGCCTGATCTCGGCCGGCATTTTCGCCTTCACCCTATCCTGGAACGAGTTCATCTATGCGCTGGCCTTCATTCAATCGACCGACAAGAAGACCGTCCCCGTGGCGATCCTGACGGAGTTGGTAACGGGTGACGTGTATCAATGGGGTTCGCTGATGGCGGGCGCGCTGATTGGCTCCGTGCCGGTGGCGTTGTTCTATTCGTTATTCGTGGAATACTACGTCTCCAGCCTCACCGGTGCGGTGAAGGAATAGAAGCGCCGGGACGTGACTGCCGGGGGAAAGAATGAAGATCGAGCGGATCGAAACCTTGCGGGCCGATGCCGGCTGGCGGATGTTCTCTTACCTCAAGGTCAGCACCAGCGACGGGATCATCGGCTGGTCGGAGTTCAACGAAAGCTTCGGCTCAACGGGGCTTGCCGACGTTATCAACGGCTTGGCGCCGGTGCTGGTCGGCAAAGACCCGCGCCGGTTCGAGCAGGTCACGGCACAGCTTCGCGTCCTGACGCGGCAGAGTCGTGGCGGCATCAACCAGCAGGCGATCGCCGCGATCGAGAACGCGCTGTTGGACATTACCGGGAAAGCGTACGGTGTTCCGGTCTGTGCCCTGTTCGGCGGGCCGTTGCGCGAACGCATCCCGGTTTACTGGTCGCATTGCGGCACGTACCGCGTGCGCAACTCACCAATTGCTCGGCGTGCCGGCACTCGTCACCTATGACGATCTGGCCCGCCATGCGGCGGACGTGAAGGAACGGGGCTTCCGGGCGCTGAAGACCAACATCCTGCCGTTCGAAAACGGCAAGCTGAACAGCTTCACACCCGGTTTCGGACGGACGCCGGGTTGGCCGGAGCTGAACTGGGACCACAAGCGGGCACAGGGCGTCACTCGGCAACTCATGGCCATTCGCGATGCGGTCGGGCCGGAGATGGGGTTGATGCTGGACATCAACTTCCATTTCAAGACCGAGGGGTTCCGCCGCATTGCCGACGCCGTGGCACCGGCCGCGCTGACCTGGCTGGAGATCGACACGGAAGACGCGCCCTCGCTCGCGCTGATCCGGCGCGACGCGCCATGCGCCATCGCCTCGTGCGAGACCTTGCATGCAAGGCGCGAGTTCAGGCCGTTCTTCGAACATTACGCAATGGATGTCGGCATCATCGACGTGATCTGGAACGGACTGGCCGAATCGCTCAAGATCGCTGCGATGGCGGATGTTTATGAGATCAACGTCGCCCCGCACAATTTCTACGGCCATCTGTGCAGCATGATCAGCGCGCATTTCAGCGCCGTCGTGCCGAATTTCCGCATCATGGAAATCGACATCGACAGCGCGCCCTGGCGCGACGAGTTCTACGATACCGCGCCGATCATCGAGAACGGCGAGCTGATCCTGCCGCTGCGCCCCGGCTGGGGCATCGAGGTGAATGAGCAAGCCGTGCGCGCCCGCCCGCCCAAAGGGTGATGGCGCAATCGCGGCAATTGCGGACGAGAGCAGAAGGAGAGACCGGCGTGGCGAAGTTCAGGATCGTGACCCCCGCAGGTGCGAGTTTCACGGTGGCGGGAGGCGGCTACGATCTGGAGATGGAAGCCCTGGAGGGCATGGACGCGGAAATCGTCGAAGGTCCGGCAAACGAGGCAGGGATTTATCGAGGCGGCCGGCGAAGCGGACGCGATCTATGGCAAGGGCATGCCGATTACCAAGCCGATGATCGACAGCCTGCGCAAATGCCGCATCATCGCGCTCGGCAGCGTCGGGGTGGACAGTGTGGATGTGGCGGCCGCCACTTCGCGTGGCATCCCCGTCACTAACTGTCCCGATACGTTCATCGACGAAGTCGCCGATCATGCAATGACGCTGCTGCTCGCCGGGTTCCGCCGCGTGGTCGAGCAGGACCGCATGGTGCGCGAAGGCCGCTGGCGAGAAGGGCGTCCGCAATTGCTGCAAATCCCTCGTCTCAAGGGCCAGACACTCGGTTTCATCGCCTTCGGTCACGTGGCCCGCGAGGTGGCACGACGCGCCCGGCCGTTCGGACTACGCATGCTGGCCTACGATCCGTTCATCGAGGAACTGACGATGAACGAATTCGACGTCATGTCCGCCACTCTGCCCGAGGTTCTGTCGCAGTCGGACTTCATTTCCATGCACGCGCCGGCGACGCCCGAAGCGCAAGGCATGCTGCAGGAGAAGCACTTCCGGCAGATGAAGCAAAGCGCAGTGTTCATCAACACGGGCCGCGGCCCGACGGTGAATGAGGCGGCGCTGATCAAAGCGCTGCAAGAGGGCTGGATCGCACATGCCGCGCTCGACGTGCTGGAGACGGAGCCGCCCGGACACAACAACCCGTTGCTCAGCATGACCAATGTCACGCTCAGCGCACACGTCGCCTCCGCTTCGGCGCGCTTCGATCAGGCGCGGAAACGCCGGGTTGGGCAGGAGCTCGCACTGGTCCTGTCGGGTCGCTGGCCGATGAGCTGCGTCAACCCGACCGTGCTGCTGCGCTCGGATCTGCGCCGCTGGCAGCCGGTGTCGATGCTACGCGGACCGAACAGCTAAACGCCTGGACATCGTGCCTGACGCCAACTAGCCTCCCGGCAAACAAGAAGGCAGGGAGGCTGGTTGTCGCACGTATTGCAGCTCAGACAGATCTCGAAGAATTTCGGCGCGATCAGGGCGCTTACCGAGGTGGACCTCAGCCTTGAGCCGGGCGAGGTGCTCGGGCTGATGGGCGATAACGGGGCGGGTAAATCCACCCTGGTGAAGATCATCGCCGGGAATTTCCCGCCCAGCTCCGGCGATATCGTGCTTGGTGACCAAGCGGTTCATTTTCACAAGCCGATCGAAGCGCGCCAAAACGGGATCGAGGTCGTCTATCAGGATCTTGCCTTGTGCGACAATCTGACGGCAACGGCGAACGTGTTTCTCGGGCGCGAAATCCGCATGCGACTGGGGCCGTTCGCCTTCCTGGATCAGCGGGCGATGGCGGCGCGCGCGGCGACGCTGTTTCAGGAACTCAAGTCCGAGACAAGGCCGCGCGATCTGGTGCGGCGGATGTCAGGCGGTCAGCGTCAGGCGGTGGCGATCGCGCGCACGCGCCTGTCCGAAGCAAAAATCGTTTTGATGGACGAGCCGACCGCGGCGATTTCGGTGCGCCAGGTCGCCGAGGTACTCGACCTGATCCGCCGGTTGCGCGATCACGGCATCGCCGTGGTGCTGATCAGCCACCGCATGCCGGACGTGTTCGCGGTCGCCGACCGTATCCTCGTGCTTCGCCGCGGCCGTCGGGTTGCCGAAAAGCAAATTGCCGGCACCAGCCCGGAAGAAGTTACGGGCCTGATTACCGGAGCGATTCATGCCGCCTGAGCGCGTATCGATCGCCGAGCGGCAATCCGGCGTCGCCATACAAGATATGGTACAGCTGAGAGAGCAGGGGCTGCTCGGCTCGCTGCTCGGCAGCCAGGCGTTCTGGGTCGCGATCGCGCTGGCCATCATTTGCGTGGTGATGAGCAGGCTGGCTCCGGCATTTCCGACCAGCGACAATTTCTACGACATCACTCGCAATTTCTCCTTTATCGGCATCATGGCGCTGGGCATGACGGTGGTCATCATCACCGGAGGGATCGACCTGTCGGTGGGATCGATCATGGGGGTGGTGGCGATCGTCCTCGGCCTGCTGCTGCAGGCGAAATATCCGTGGTGGGTCGCGATCGGTGCGGGTCTTGCGACCGGCGCACTGGCCGGTGCGATCAATGGTGTGCTGATCGCCTATCTCAACCTCTCGTCCTTCGTCGTCACGCTCGGCATGCTGTCCTTTGCCCGCTCGATCGCCGTGGTGCTCTCGCAGAACAAGATGATCTATGATTTCGGCCCCGACGCGAACATCGTCTTTGCACTCGGCGGCGGCCAGGTTTTGGGGATCGCCACGCCGGTGTGGGTGCTGATCGCGCTCACGCTGCTGTTCGCGGTGGTGCTGCGCACGACGAGCTGGGGCCGTTATGTCTATGCCATCGGCGGCAACGAGCAGGCGGCGCGGCTGACCGGCGTGCCGGTCGCGCGCATCAAGTTGGAAGCCTATATCGTATCGGCTCTGACCGCCGCTATCTCAGCGGTGCTGATCACTGCCTGGCAGGGCTCGGCGATCAACGCGCTCGGCATCGGCTACGAACTGCGCGTGATCGCCTCGACCGTGATCGGCGGCGCCAATCTGATGGGAGGCGAGGGCGGTGCCTTCGGCGCCTTCATCGGCGCCGCCCTGATCGAGGTCATCCGCAATAGCCTGCTTATGGCGGGCGTTGATTCCAACTGGCAGGGCGCCTTTGTCGGTGTTTTCATTGTCCTCGCGGTCCTGCTGGAGCGGATTCGCGGGCGAGGACGCGGCTGAGCTGCGGGCCGTGTAGCAAGCGCAGAAGGGAGGAAACGAAGTATGTTGAAGCATCTTGCGGGTGCCGCCTTGGTCGCGCTCTCTCTGGCGGCTGGCGCCATCCGGGAACGGCGCAGGCGAAGACCTATGTGTTCGCGCTGGTGCCGAAGAGCACGAACAATCCGTTCTATGACCAGGCGCTGGCCGGCTGCCGCAAGGCCGAGAAGGATCTCGGGGGCGCGGTGCAGTGCTTGTACACCGGTCCCGGCGAGCACGGCGGCGGAGAGGAGCAGGCGCAGATCGTGGCCGATCTGATCGCCAAGCGGGTGGACGGCATTGCTGTGGCGCCGTCGAACGCCGCCGCCATGGCGCATGTGCTGCCGGCCGCCAAGCGCGCCGGCATTCCGGTGATTACCTGGGACAGCGACGTGCTGCCGCAGGACAAGGGCCTGCGCATCGCCTATGTCGGGACGCATAATTACGATATCGGCGTGAACCTGGCGAAGATCGTGCACAGCCTGAAGCCTCAGGGCGGCACCATCTGCATCCAGTCCGGTGGCGCCGCCGCGGCCAACCACAACGAGCGCATGCAGGGCATTCGCGACACCCTGGCCGGCAAGCCGAGCGATACGCCGCCCGGCAACCGGCTAACAGGCCAGAATGGCTGGACGGAAGTCGCCGGCTGCCCGCTCTACACAAACGACGATTTCCCACTTTCGGTGCAGCAGATGGAGGACATCCTCGCCAAGTATCCGCACCTGGATGCGTTCGTACCGACCGGGGGCTTCCCGCAATTCGTCCCGCAGGCGTACAGGCGCGTCGTCCAGAAATATAAGACCCGGATCGATGATCATTCGTTGGCGCTGGTCGTCGCCGACACCTTGCCGGTGCAAATCGAGCTGTTGAAGGCCGGGCTGTCGCTGGGCCAGGTCGGGCAGCGTCCGTTCGATATGGGCTACAAGGCGATGGTGTTCCTCAAGGAGATCAAGGACGGCAAACCTGCCCCGGCGGACCCCACCTACACCGGGCTTGACGTCTGCACGCCGCAAAACGCGAACACCTGCGTCGGCGGACATTGAGGGCGCGACGCGGCTGTCGCACACGCGGCGGCGCTGGAGCCGTTAAGAAACGCGAACTTATGCAGCCGGGCGCGACACCCGACTGCCCTCGAATTCGGAGAATACGGTGCCGCGCGTCACTGGCGTGCTGGAGACTTCGCTCTATGTCGCGGACCTGGATCGGGCGGCGGAATTCTATCGCCGGCTGTTCGGCTTCGAGACCTTTGTCGATGATGGGCGGATGTGCGCCCTCGGCGTGGCTTGCGGCCAAGTGCTGCTTCTGTTCCGTCACGGCGCGACAAGCAAGCCTGCCTCGCTGCCGAATAACGATGTGATCCCGCCGCACGGCGGGGAGGGGAATTTGCACCTCTGCTTTTCGATCCCGTTCGGTGAACTGACGGCCTGGGAGCAGCACCTTGCGCGCGAGGGCATTCCGGTAGAAAGCCGGGTTCGCTGGGGTCGCGGCGGTACCAGCCTTTATTTTCGCGACCCGGATGGGCATTCGATCGAGATCGCCACGCCGGGCCTGTGGCCGAACTTCTGAGATCGTCCGGCCACGCGGCGCGTCCTGTCGACCCTACTGCTTCGATGCGGCCTTCTTCGTCGGGTCGTCCTCGGGGTGGACGAAGTTTACGTCGAACGGGCCCTCGCCCTCGATCAACATCACAAGCTGAGTTCGCGCGACGAACCAGTGATGCATTTTGCCAGGCATTTCGGCGTACGTGCCGGCGGGCATCGGCTTCCCCTTCTGGAGGTCCATCGTGTCACCCATCCCCATCGTGCCGGTGCCCATAGTGCCGGTGCCATAGTATGGTGACGCGCTCGGTGCTGGTGTGCCAGTGCGGCCCGATCTTGCTGCCTTCTGGCCATTTCACTTCGAAAATAAACGGCTCCTTCTTCCCGGGGTCGCCAGACACAACCGCGGCTTGCGCTCCCGGAATTTCATCGACGGGCCCCCACTTCATCTGATCAGGGGTGACGAGCAGGGCGTCCGCGGCGTGCGCCCCCCGGGCTTACCGCACAGAGGGTCGTCGCAAACAGCAGCCCTGTTCCGAGCCTTATCATCTTATTCCTCCTGGATTGATTTTTTAGGGCGGTCCGCCTCGCGGACGCCGTTTCATTAATACCATCCAGGATATTGAATGTCTCCAGAATTACATTTGGCGGGCACCGATCGCGCCCTGAAGCCGATCGGCGACAATAAAGTCTTCAGGCAGTGGTTGCGACGGTCCAAGTTGCCGAGCGGATCAGCGGCGAGCGCTCCAGGGATGCGACAATGGCATCCAACTCCGCCGGGTCTGCGGTGGTGGGTAGCAGTACCGCTGCAAGCTCCACCTGGTCCTCGGTGTCGGACAAGGTCTCGACCCCGCGAACAGGATAGTTCGCACGGCCAAGCTCCAATTCCAGCAAGTCGCGAACATCCGACACGGCCTCGGGGCGGGCGATCGCATGCACCCGATATTGCGCCTCGGTCTCTCCGGCCGCGATCGGTCGGCGATTGACCCAGTTTACGAGCGGGCGCAACCAGGTGTTCGCGCCGATTACGGCACAGGTCAGCAGGGCAGCCTCCGCCAGGAGAGCGCTGCCGGCGAATGTCCCGACCGCCGCTGAGCACCAAAAAGTGTTGCGGCGGTGTTCAGGCCGCGGGTGTTGGTGCCGTCCTTCAAGATGACGCCAGCGCCCAGGAAACCGATGCCGCTGACTACGTAGGCGATAATCTGCGTGCCCCCCCTCCACGCCGCGCAGCCGCAGTCCGAGATCGGCAAAGGCGGCCGCGCCAACTGCCACGAGCACGTTGGTGCGCAATCCTGCCGTGCGTTGGCGCCACTGACGCTCGAACCCGATCGCGGTCCCGAGCACGAATGCCGTGGCCAGGACCGCGATGGTTCGCGCCAGGGCGACAATTTCCGGCCGGGCCGGTAGGACGAACAGCGGGGCTGTCTCGCTCATTCAGCGCGTGCTGACCGGCCCACAGGCGTCGGCGAAGTCTGCGCTCAGCCCAGCGGTTGCAACGGCAGTGTTTCGCCTGCGGGCAACGGCACGCGGGCGACGTTCAGCACGAAGGAGACAAGACTGTAGTAGCCGGCCGCGCCGACCAGATCGATCACTCCACGTTCCCCGAAGCAATCGAGCGCCCGTTGATAGACCGAGTCCGAAATCTGGCCGGTGTTCAGAAGCTGGGTTGCGAAGTCGTACACGATGGTCTCGTCCGCATCCATCCCCTGCGGGCGACGCCCCTCCGCCACCGCGTCGGCGATCTCGGCGCGAAGCCCCGCCTCAAGCGCCAACCGCCGATGAGCCCAGAACTCGTACTGCGCCGTCCAGCGCCGCCCCGCGATAATAATCGCCAATTCGTTGAGCCGTGGCGCAACAGAGCTGCTGAACCGGACATAGGCCCCGAGCTTCTGCACGTGGTCTGCGAGTTCCGGGCTGCGCAGCAACGCGTTGAACGGTCCTCGCAACCCGGTGCCGCGCGGGCCGGACTGGATCGCCTCGGCGACGCGCCGTTGCTCGCCCGTCATCCCCTCCGGTGTCAACTCGGAAAAGCGGCTCCCGTTCATGGCGTCCCCCTCGCGTCCGGCGCTATGGCGAGGCCAGGATCAGCCCGCCATCAACGATGATCTCGGTGCCGGTGATGTAGCCCGCCTCACCCGAGGCGAGAAACAGCGCGGCATTGGCCACGTCCCAGGCAGTACCCATCCGCCCCATCGGGCAGCGCGCATTGCGGCTGGCGATCAGTGCCGCCGCATCTCCGCCGGCGACTGTCTTGGCCAAGCGCTGTTCGACCAGCGGCGTGTGCATCAGTCCGGGTACCACCGTGTTGCAGCGGAGGCCCTGCTTCGCGTAAGCGCTCGCCGTGGCGCGGCTGAACTGGATGACGGCCGCCTTGCTGGCGCTATAGGCGACGTGCTGACGACCACCCGCGCCATCGTTGCGCAGCCCGGCGACCGAGGAAATATTGACGATTGCTCCCTTACCTTGGGCCAGCATCACCGGAATCGCGAACTTGCAGCCAAGGAACACCGTCTTGAGGTTGAATGCGATCTGATCGTCCCAAACCGCCTCAGTCATGCTGACGGGATCGCCGGGCGCCGATCCGCCGACATTGTTAACGAGCACATCAATCCGCCCGAAGCGGTCCCGGCAGGCCGGCACCATCGCCTGTACGGAGGCCGACTGCATCATGTCGCAAGGGTGGACGACGCCGGAACCGCCTTCTGCTTCGATCAGCCCGAGCGTCTCTTTCGCCGCCGCGGCATTCACATCCACCAGGAACACGATGGCGCCCTGACGCGCCAAAAGGACAGAAATCGCCTTGCCATTGCCCCAGCCAGGGCCGACCGACCCTGCGCCGGTGACAATCGCGACCTTCCCCGTCATCTCGAGCATCGAGATGTCCTTACCAGGGCCTCAGGCCGAGCGCTCGTCCCGAGCCGCGTACACGGCGCATCAAGCAAGTGGCCGCTACCGTGGGGTCGACGGCCGCCTTTAGCTATCGCGCGTTCAGTCCGCTGCTTCGGCTTCCTCTGCGCCCGGCTGCAATGACACAGCGTGCGTGTCCAACCGCTGCAGCATTCGATGCAGCGAAGACCAGTCGGTGCGGCTGAGCCCGGCTGCAAGCTCCTGCTCCAGCTCGCGAGCAAGGCGTACCAGACCGCGGTTTGTGTTGACCCCCTTACGGGTCAGGCGCAGCAGGCGCCCGCGACCATCCTGCGGATCCTGGCTCTGCTTCACAAATCCGTGCGCTACAAGGCTGGCCGCGGCCCGGCTGACCTTGACCTTGTCCATGGACGCCAATTCGCCCACGACACTGGGCGATAGCGTTCCCATCCGGCCGAGGACCGCCAGCACTCGCCATTCCGAGATTGCCAGACCGTAGTCCTCATCGAAACGGCGCGCCATCAGCCGGGAGACCCGGGAGGCGGTCACAGCCAGGCGGTAAGGAAGGAAATCATCGAGCTTGAACCCGGACTCCTCAGCATCCGGCTCGATGACATCTTGGTAGGCGGCTTTTGTCGACATGCGGCGAATATTCCCCCTCCGAATCTGCGCCCCGAACCCGCGTTGTCGGATCCGGCCAGCGCCCTTCGGGCTGAGGATCATTTAGGACATATTCTCGTCTCAACCAAATCTTTTGTTGCGTTCATCCGGGTCGGCCCCGTATTCCGTTCCAGTTGATGCGATCCGGTCACGCTCCACCCGCGCAGCGTGCAACGATCGGCCCGGATGCAGCGCTAAGCCCCGTTAGTCGGGCAATAACCATCCGCCTTACCGGCTCATAGGCAGGTGAATTGACGCCCGATTGACAGGATCCGCCAAGAGGCGTCGAGAATGCATGCCAGTTTCGCATTCTTGTTATGCACAATGCACGAGGAAGTGAGCCAATGGCCGGATTCGCCTCCACTGCCGATCTTGCCGAGAAGCAAGCCTCCTTCGACGAGTTGGGGCCGGGGCTCTACGCCTACACGGCGGAAGGTGACCCGAACTCGGGAATTGTCGTGGGTTCCGATGGCGTTACCGTGATTGATGCACAGGCCACGCCGGCGATGGCGCAGCAGGTCTTGGGCAAGATCGCCACCGTAACAGACAAACCCCGTAACCCGCATTGTGCTGTCACACTATCATGCTGTCCGGGTCCTGGGGGCGTCCGGCTACGGAGCGCAGGAGATCATCTGCTCGGATATCACCCGGGATCTGATCGCTGAGCGCGGCCAACAGGACATGGACAGCGAAATCGGCCGCTTTCCCCGCTTGTTCCGCGGTCGCGAGGGCATTCCGGGATTGACTTGGCCGACGCAGACCTTCCATGGCGCGCATGTCGCTTTGGTCAGGCGAGCGCGAAGCCCAAGTCATCCAGATCGGTCGGGCACATACCATGGGCGACACCATAGTTTGGCTGCCCAAGGAAAAGGTTCTATTTGCCGGCGACACCATCGAGTTCGGGGCCGCGCCGTATTGCGGCGACGCCCATTTCACCGACTGGCCGGAAACGATCCGTCGCCTGCGCGAACTCGGGGCTGAGAAGATGGTTCCCGGCCGCGGCCGGGCGCTGATGACCAGGAACGATGTGGAGGAGGCACTCGCAGGCACCGAGGCGTTCACCTCCACGCTGTTCGACATCGCCAAGGAGGGGGTTGCCAAGGGCCTGGATCTCCGTGCGATCTACCGGGACGCGATGGACCAGATGCGACCTCGCTTCGGTCAATGGGTCATCTTCGAGCATTGTATGCCGTTCAATGTCTCACGCGCGTTCGACGAAGCCAGCGGCATCGACCGCCCCAGGATCTGGACCGCGGAGCGCGATCAGGAGATGTGGCAGCGCGCTGGAAGGCTGATCCGTGCCAAGCGAGCCCTTGCCACAGTTCGGCTTCCGCGCTCCGCCGGAACTCGACGGAGCGGAAGGCCGATACAAGGTGGTGGTGGCCGGGGGCGGACTTGTCGGCCTGACCGTGGCACTCGACCTGGCGCGAGCGCGGGATCGCCGTGGTGCTGCTGGACGAGGACGACACGGTGAGCATCGGATCGCGTGCGATCTGCGTCGCCAAGCGCTCGTTAGAAATCTATGACCGGCTCGGTATCGGTCAGCGCGATGCTTGCCAAGGGTGTGACCTGGAATAGGGGCGAGGTTCTGTTTCGACAACCGCGAGATCTAGGCGTTCGACTTGCTGCCCGAAGATGGGCACGAGTTCCCTGCGTTTGTGAACTTGCAGCAATATTATGCGGAGAAGTGGCTGGTCGAGGCGTGCGAGCGAACGGGTCTGGTCGATTTGCGCTGGAAGAACCGTGGTCGCGGACGTGCAGAACGACGCCGATGGCGTTCGGCTCTCGGTTGAGACGCCAGCCGGCCCGTATTGCCTGACCGCGGACTGGTTGCTCGCGTGCGATGGCGCGCGCAGCAGCGTGCGCGAGCGCGCTCGGCCTTGATTTCGTGGGAAAGGTGTTCCGGGACCGATTCCTGATCGCCGATGTTGTGATGGAGGCGGATTTTCCCCCGGTTCGGCGCTTCTGGTTCGATCCGCCCTTCCACGAAGGCGGGTCGGTGCTATTGCATCGCCAGCCGGATCATGTCTGGCGCATCGATTTCCAGCTCGGCTGGGATGCCGATCCCGACCGCGAACGCGACCCGGCGCGCGTTCGCCAGCGGGTTGCCGCAATGCTGGGTCCAAATGTGCCTTTCGAGATCGAGTGGGTCAGTATCTATACGTTCCGCTGCCGCCGTCTGGAACAGTTCCGCCATGGCCGTATCTTGTTCCTGGGCGATGCGGCGCACCAAGTGAGCCCGTTCGGCGCGCGCGGCGGCAATGGGGGACGTCAGGACGCCGATAATTTGGGTTGGAAGCTCGCCTCCGTGCTGCGTGGCACGGCACCAGAGGCGTTGCTCGACAGCTATGATGCGGAGCGCATCCCGGCTAGCTGATGAGAACATCTTAAACTCGACGCGGAGCACCGATTTCATCACACCGAAGGACGCGGCTGCGCGCGCTCTGCGCGATGCGGTGCTGGAGCTTGCGGTCGATCTCCCGTTCGCGCGCGCACTGGTCAATTCCGGCCGGCTCTCGCGGCCCGCGGTGCTGCGCGACAGTAAGCTGATCACGCCGGACCGGGACCGATGGGAGGCCGGGGTCCCGCCCGGCGCACCCGGCGTTGACGCACCTGTAACAATGGACGGCCGCCCGGACTGGCTGCTGCATCATATCGGCGGTGAGCAATTTACTCTTATGATGTTCAATGCGCCGCATGCATTGCCAGGCGGGCTGCCGGACGGCGTGAACCCGATCTTTGTGACGCCGAACCCGGTGCCCGGGGCGCTCGGCGATCCCGGGAACCTGGTGGAGCAGCGCTACGATCTTCTGCCCGGCAGTGCGGTCCTGTTCCGGCCCGACCAGCACGTTGCGGCGAGGTGGCGCCGACTTGATAGCCTGTCCGTGCGGCTTGCCACGGATCGGGCACTCTGTGGCCAGGGCGACCACGTTCTGCAGGGCGCAACGTGAGCGCTCTCGATACATCGCTTCGCCTCGCCGATCCCGACGCCTTGTTCGAGGCGTTGGTGGAGGCGCATCGCGATCTTGAGTCCGGGGCCTCGCGCCGGCTGGACGCCCGGCTTATCTTGTTGCTTGCGAATCACATCGGCGACATGGACGTGATCGCGAGATGCCTTGCGGATCGCCCGCAGCGCCGGGGACGGAGGCCAGGAGTGAAGCTCTTCACCTATTTCCGCTCCTCTGCCGCGTGGCGCGCGCGGATCGCGCTAGCGCTGAAGGGGCTCGACTGGACGGGGGAATATGTCCACCTGGTGAAAGACGGCGGGCAGCAGCATAGCCCGGCGTACAAGGCAAAGAACCCGACCGGGCTGGTGCCCACGCTGGAACTGGATGACGGGGTTGCGCTTACCCAGTCGCTCGCGATCATCGAATATCTGGACGAGACGCACCCCACGCCGCCACTGCTTCCCGCCGATCCGGTGCTGCGCGCGCGCGTGCGTGCGTTCGCCCTGACGATCGCCTGCGATATTCACCCGCTGAACAATCTGCGCGTCCTGCAATACCTGAAAGAGCCTATGGGAAAATCCAAGGAGGCGCGCGACACCTGGTATTGCCACTGGATCGCCGAAGGGCTGGGCGCGCTGGAAGCGATGCTGAAAGTAGCCGAACCCGGCCCGTTCTGTTTCGGCAACGCTCCGACCCTCGCCGACATCTGCCTGGTTCCACAACTTTCCAATGCACGACGCCTGGCGTGCCCGCTGGACGATTATCCGTTGCTGCTGCGCGCCGAAGCCGCCTGCGTGGTGTTGCCGGCATTTCGCGATTCCGCCCCGGAACGTCAGCCGGACGCGGCTTGAGGAGGTGTCGATGAGCGAACATCCGCAGTATCTTTCAGGGTTCGGGAACGAGTTTGCCACCGAGGCGGTAGAAGGCGGCTTGCCGGTGGGTCAGAACTCGCCGCAGCGGCACAAATTGGGCCTTTATGCCGAGCAGATCTCGGGAACCGCGTTCACCGTGCCCCGGCGCGAAATCCGTCGCTCCTGGCTGTATCGCATCCGCCCGTCGGCAAACCATCCGGCGTATCGGCCGATGGACAATGGCTTGCTGGCGCCTCCGCTCGCCGAGCCTACGCCAAACAGGATGCGGTGGAACCCGCTGCCGATACCGCAGGCGCCCACCGATTTCGTTAGCGGACTTGTTACAATCGCAGCCAACGACGCGACCCAGGGCACAGGCGTTTCCGTGCACGTCTATCGCGCGAACCGAGACATGCAGCGCGTCTTCTGGAACGCCGATGGCGAGATGCTGATCGTGCCCCAGCAGGGGCGGATCGCGCTGGCAACCGAGATGGGATTATTGGAGGCGGCGCCGGGGGAAATCGCGGTCGTGCCGCGCGGGGTGCGCTTCCGGGTGTCGCTCCCCGACCGCGAGGCGCGTGGCTATATTGCAGAGAATCACGGGCCGGTGCTGCGCTTGCCCGAGCTTGGCCCGATTGGCTCGAACGGGCTGGCCAATCCGCGCGATTTCCTGGCACCCGTGGCGTGGTTCGAGGATCGCGAGGAACGCACCGAAATCGTCCAGAAGTTCCAGAACACGCTCTGGGCGACGGAACTCGACCATTCGCCGCTCGACGTGGTTGCCTGGCACGGCGATCTGACGTCGTACAAATATGACCTGGCGCGGTTCATGGCGATCAATACGGTGAGCTTTGATCATTGCGATCCCTCGATCTTCACCGTGCTGACCTCGCCCAGCGACAGCCCCGGGATCGCGAACATGGATTTTGTGCTCTTCCCGCCGCGCTGGGCGGTCGCCGAGCACACCTTCCGTCCGCCCTGGTTCCATCGGAACGTGATGAACGAGTTCATGGGCCTGGTGCATGGCGCCTACGACGCGAAAGCCGGCGGGTTCCTGCCCGGAGGCGCTTCGCTCCATTCCTGCATGAGCGCCCACGGACCGGACGCGGCCAGCACCGAGGCGGCGCTCGCTGCCGATCTCAAGCCGCAAAGGATCGAGAACACGCTCGCCTTCATGTTCGAGACGCGGCATGTGTTGCGCCCGACACGTCATGCCCTGGAGAGTCCGGAGCTACAACGCGACTATGATGCCTGCTGGAGCGGGCTCGATCGCCGTTTCCGTGGCCAGCGGGGATGAGCTTGTCCGGCGCGCGCACGCCAAGCCTGGATGGCACGCATGATGCGGCACGGCGGAGCTGGGTCGCTTCGGCCAACGGACATCGGGATTTTCCCATCCAGAATTTGCCCCTGGGCGTATTCAGCACGGGTGGTGGTGTGCCGCGCGGCGGAGTTGCGATCGGGGACATGATCCTGGATCTCGGCGCGGCGCTGGATGCGGGCCTGTTCCATGATCTTGCCCGCGACGCCGCTGAAGCCGCCGCCGGCCCCGCGCTCAATCCGCTGCTGCGCATGGGCGCTGCGCCGCGCCGCGCGTTGCGCGCCAGATTATCGGATCTGCTGGACGAGAACGGTGCCGAACGGGCGGCAACCGAGAAGCTGCGGGATCGGCTACTGCACAAGGCGGATGACTGCCGATTGCATCTGCCCGCCGTAATCGGCGACTACACGGATTTTTTCGCAGGTATCAACCACGCGACCAACACCGGCCGCCTGTTCCGCCCGGACAATCCGCTTCTGCCCAACTACAAATTCGTCCCCGTCGCCTATCACGGCCGCGCGTCTTCGGTGCGGCCGTCCGGGACCGAGTTCCGCCGCCCCCGCGGACAACGAAAGCCAGCTTCTCAGTCCGTTCCGGATTTCGGCCCCTGCCGCAACCTTGATTACGAGCTGGAGCTTGGCGTCTGGGTCGGGCCGGGCAATACGCTTGGCGAGCCTGTCGGCATCGCCAGCGCGGGAGAGCACATCGCCGGTTTCTGTCTGCTGAACGATTGGTCCGCGCGCGATATCCAGGCCTGGGAGTACCAACCGCTCGGACCGTTTCTCGCCAAGAATTTCTGCACGAGCGTCTCGCCCTGGCTTGTCACGACGGAGGCGTTGGCGCCGTTCCGCGTGGCGCAGCGCGAGCGCCCCGCGGGCGATCCGCCATCGCTTGCCTATCTCAACGATCCGATCGACCAGGCTCGCGGCGCGTTGGATATCGAGCTGGAGGTTTATTTGCTGACGCCGCAAATGCGCGCGGCAGGTTCGTCGCCGCACCGTCTGTCTGCCGCGACCACGCGCGAGCTCTATTGGACCCCGGCCCAGATGGTGGCGCACCAGACGTCCAATGGCTGCAATCTGCAGCCGGGAGACTTGTTCGGCAGTGGCACGATCTCCGGCCGCGATCCGGCGAGTTTCGGCAGCTTGCTGGAGATCACGGAAGGCGGCCGTAATTCGGTGCGGCTACCGTCCGGCGAGACGCGCCGCTTCCTGGAAGACGGCGACGAGGTGATCTTCCGGGCACAGTGCCGCAAGGACGGATTTGCAAGTATCGGGTTCGGCGAGTGCCGTGGCCGGGTTCTTGTGGGCTGAACGAGGTTCGCGAGGGCAGAGAGGGTGTTGAGGCATCGCCTGCCAAGTAGATCGAGCGCGCGGGCTCGAATCGTCAAGCGATTGGCCGCTGCGTATCACTCGCCCCATTGCTGATGCGGGGTTTGTAGGGCCGGCTGAGGAGCACCGCCGCAGCCCGGCGCGCCAGCTTGCGACGGATTGCTGCGATCTCGGGTCCGGCCACCTTGAGTTCGGCGCAGGCGCGGCCGTCCCAGGCCCAGCGAGAGAAATCCGGGTGCAGCACCAGCGCACCGCCGCCATTTTCGAACATGGCGCGGTTGCCCGTGTCGAGGTAGCTCTCGGCCGGCAGGCCCTCGGCGAGCAGAAGGTCGTGACGCTCCAGCTCGATATGAAAATACGTCACGCTGTTCGGCATCAACTGCATGACGGTGCTGCCGTTGATCAAGTGCTTGATCGGGATCAGCACGCCGGCCGCGAAGATCGCGTGCTGCGGCGATAGCAGCAAATCGCGGCGTGGCGTGCCGGGGCCGAACGCTCCCGCCATGATGCGCACCGGCCAGACCTTGGTGGGGTCCGGCTGACGGGTGCAATTGATGCTGCGACGCCCGACCCAGATCACGCGCCGTTCCCGGCCGCCGGCCACCAGCACAAGATCGTCCGGCTGGATATCCTCGATCGCGCGCTCGCCGGCGATGCGCGTGCCGCGCACGTAGCAGACGGGCGAGATCGCGATCTCCCCATAGCCAGTCATCGTCGAGTTGCCGCCCGAGAAGACGACTGGGGTGACGCTGGAGAACGGCATGCTGTGGACGACGCTGGAGCCGGCCATGATGTCCAGCGTGCCGTTGCTATAGACTGCGCCGGTGATCCCGGTCAGACCTTTGAAGAAGACATCAAGGGTTGTATTCGGGTCGCGGAGGTCGAGCCCGCCGCCGAAATGGGACGGGTCATCGAGCAGCAGAGCGCCCGCGTTGTTCGCGCTGCTCTCGACATCGACGGTCTGCGTCGTCACGTCGTTCAGTTCCAGCGTGGACGGGCCGCTGTCGCTGTCCACCTCCAGCACGCCGCTGCCGGTGATCGTGCCGCCGGTCAGCACCATTGCGCCCGCGCCGAAGGCACCGCCATCCGCTTCGATCAGGTTGTTGTTGATAATGCTCGGCACGTCGAACGTGCCGCCGGCGATGAGCGAGGCCGGATCATCCACGGTTAAAACAGATGCCTCGATCGTGCTGCCGGCGATGCCACCAACGAAGCCGGACTGCACCGTGATCGTGCCGAGCACGTCCAGTGTTCCGGAACCCGATCCGCCGGTGATGGTATTGCCGCCAGCGATCACGCCGATCGTGCCGGTTCCCGTATTGACCAGCAGATTGCCCACCGTGTCGGTCACGCCGCCGCTTATATCGGCGCTGACGGATGGCAAGTTGTCGATCACGCTGGCGTCGGCCGAGTTCGGGACGCCGTTCGGCGTCCAGTTGGCCGAGGTATTCCAATCGCTGCTGGTGGAACCGGACCAGGTATAGGTTACAGTCATACGCTTGCGCGCCCCACTATTGTATTGAAATCGCGACCTCGTTTCTTGAGGCGGCTGCCGGGTCGGATGATGAGATAAAATCGGTCCGGATAGCGATTACTTACTAAATCGCAAATATCACAGTATCGCGAGGAGGGCGGGTAATACCAAACGGAGCGGACGATTGCTCGTCCGCTCCGCTCTCCTTCGTGGGGCTCGGTCGGCTAGGCCGCTCGCGCCGCGGAGCGGCTGCTACGGCGGCGGGGTGCGGGCGCACCGGCCCGGCGGGCGAGCTTGAGGCGGACCGCCTCGACCTCGGGGCCGACCACCTTTATTTCGGCGCAGGCGCGCGCGTCCCACGCCCAGCGAGAAAAGTCCGGGTGCAGCACCAGTGCACCGCCGCCGTTTTCGAACATCGCGCGGTCGCCCGAGTCGAGGTAGCTCTCGGCTGGCAAGCCCTCGGCGAGCACCACATCGTGGTGTTCCAGCTCGATGTGGAAATACTCGATCGAGTTCCACGGTTTCCTGAGTGACCGTGCTGCCGTTGATCAGCTGCCTGGCCGGGATCAGCACGCCTTCATCGAAGATCGCGTGTTGCGGCGAGACCAGCAGATCGCGCTTCGGCAACGCCTTGCCGAACGCGCCCGCTTTGATGCGGACGGGCAGGATCTTCTCTGGGTCCGGATGGCGTGCGCAGTCCACGCGCCGGCGGCCGATCCAGACGACGCGCCGCAGCTCGCCGCCCGCGACCAGGACGACATCGCCTGCTTCCAGATCTTCAATCGCCCGCTCGCCCTCCGGCGTCGCCATGCGGGTGCCGCGCGCGAAGCAGACCGGGGTGACGACGAGTTCGCCGGCCGAGGGTCCGGCGGCAAAGTTGAGTACGCCGCTGACGTTTACGATGGGTATCGCTTTAACCACAGCAGCGCCGTTGAGCACGTCTAGCGTGCCGACGACTCCGGTGCCGCCGGGGACGAACGTTCCACCTGTTACGGCATCGCCCGTGAAGAACAGGTCAGCCGACGTTGTCGCTGTTCCGAAATTGGTAAAGTCAAGAGAGCCTGCGAAATTACTTGGAGTATCGAAAACAACGCTGGCGCTTCCTCCCGGGTTAGTTACGATGTCGATGATTTGTGAGGTGGCGGACCCGAGCTCAAGGGTTGAGGAGGGTGCAACTGCACCAGCAGCGGTATTGCCATCGACTTCTATGCTTCCGGTGCCGGTGATACTGCCGCCCGTAACGAGAAGCGAACCAATTCCGAAATTTCCGCCATCCGCCTGAATCTCGCCATTGTTGACAAAGCTTGTGAAATCGAACGTGCCGCCGCCGCCGGCGACAACTCCGGTGCCTGAAAGAGTGACGCTTGGCGAAGTGATCATGCCACCGGACTGGCCCACAAGCCCACCGCCAGCATTCGTGGATGAGACTGTAATCGCGCCCGCGGTGAGGGTGCCGGCACCGGCTCCACCAAGCGAACCGCCACCCACGATGACGTGCCCATCTCCGCCAACACTTAGGCTAGCCACCGTATCGGAGGAACCGCCGCTGATGATGGCGCTCATCGCGGAGGTGTTGTCGATCGCGACCGCCGAACCGCTGTTCGGAATGGTTGCCGGCGTCCAGTTGGTCGCCAAGTTCCATTCCGTCGTGCCTGTTCCAGTCCAAGTGAACGTCGTGCCTGACATCGTGGTGTCCTTCTCGGCTACGCCCGAGCGTCAGGGACGCTTCGGACCAGCACTCGCTTCAACGTAAACCCTAATGATGCGGAACGAACCCCTCGCGCTTCCAGACGATCAAGCATCACGGAGCGCGACTTAAGCAGCGATCCGTGCAACGGCCTGCGGATGCAGATGCAACAACTCGTAACCTCCCAGTAAAATCGTCTCCATAAAGACACACGCCCACGAGTTCAGAGCTACTTTCTTGACCATTTGCTTCGTCGTCGGCGCTTTCCCAATGAATACAGGAATATGACGCTCTGTCAATTCAGCTCTGCAACCGCGTCTCTGCTTCCAGCCAAATTGCCTCGGCCGCGGCGACCTCCTTCTCGATCGCCGCCAGTCGTGAATTCGCTGCTGCGATCCCGGCACCGTTGCCTTGTGCATAGAGAGCAGGGTTTGCCAGCTTGCGCTCAAGCGCCGTGCGCTCCGCGCCGAGCCGGGCGAGCGTCGCCTCGGCCTCACGTGCCTGCCGACGCAGCGGCGCCAATCCCGCGCGCGACTCGGCGCGTTCGCGGCGTTCATTTCGCCGCGATTGCGGCGCCTCTTCCCTCTCCCCGGAGCGGCCACGAGCCAGGATCAGCGCACGGTACTCGTCCAAATCGCCGGTGAACGGCCGAACCGTGCCGTCCGCCACCAGCCAAAGCCGGTCCGCTACCAGCGCGATCATGTGCGGATCGTGGGTGATCAGCACCACCGCACCTGGAAACTCAGCCAGCGCTTTCACCAGCGCCTCGCGCGCGTCGATATCCAGGTGGTTGCTCGGCTCGTCCAGAATCAAAAGTTGCGGCGCGTCCCGGGTCGCCAGCGCCAAAAGCAGCCGCGCTTTCTCGCCGCCCGACAAATCCGCAACCGGCGTTTCCGCCCGGTCCGCGTCCAATCCAAATCGTGCGAGCTGCGCGCGCAGGTCCGTCTCCCGTGCGCGTGGCAGCACGCGTGCCAAGTGACCGAGCGGCGATTTCGGCCGAAGTCAGCTCCTCCATCTGGTCCTGCGCGAAATAGCCGACGCGCAGCCGCGGTCCGCGCCGCATCTCGCCCGACAACGGCGCCAGCCGCCCGGCCAGCAGCCGTGCGAGGGTCGATTTGCCGTTGCCGTTGGGTCCCAGCAGCGCGATGCGGTCGTCCATGTCGATCGAGAGCGACAGGTTGCGCAGCACGGGACGGCTATCATAGCCAGCCGCAACCCGATCGAGCGCCAGGATCGGCGGCGCGATGCGCGTAGGCTCGGGGAAAGCAAAGCGCGTCGGTGCCGCGTCCGCGATCACGTCGATCACCGGCATCCGCTCCAGCGCCTTGATGCGCGACTGCGCCTGCCGTGCCTTGCTCGCCTTGTAGCGGAAGCGGTCAATAAAGGACTGGATATGCGCCCGCTCCCGCGCGATGCGCTCGGCTTCGCGCTCCTGCTGCAACGCCTGCTCGGTGCGGATGCGCATGAATTCGGCGAAGCCGCCCGGCGTCAGGTTGATCTTGCCGCGATCCAAATGCGCAATGGCCTGTACGGCGCGATCCAGCAGTCCCTGATCGTGCGACACGATCAGCGCAGCGCCAGGGAACCGGGCGAGCCAGGATTCGAGCCACAGCGTTGCCTCCAGATCGAGGTGGTTGGAGGGCTCGTCCAGCAACAGCAGATCGGGCGCGGCGAATAGCGCAGTCGCCAGGGCCACGCGCATGCGCCAGCCGCCGGAGAACGAACCGACCGGACGGCGCTGCGCCGCTTCATCGAAGCCCAGCCCTGCCAAGATCGCGGCGGCCCGTGCCGGGGCGGCATCGGCACCGATCGCGCGCAGGCGTTCGTGAATTTCTGCCAGCCGCTCCGGCGCGGCTGTCTCGGTCTCGGCGAGCAACGCCAGACGCTCGGGATCGCCTTGGAGCACGGTGTCCAGCAGATCGGCATCGCCTCTCGGTGCCTGTTGCTGCACGGTCGCAAGACGCGCGCGAGCGGCTAGACGGATCGTGCCGCCGTCGAGCGCGATCTCGCCTGCGATCGCGCGCAGGAGCGTCGATTTGCCGGCACCATTGCGCCCGACCAGTCCGACACGCTGACCGGGAGCGATGGTCAGGTCGGCCTGATCCAGCAGCGCGCGCCCGCCGATGCGGATCGTGGCGTCGGAGATCACCAGCAGTGACATGCGCGGCCAGTTAGCAGTTGCCCGATCCCCCGGGAACGCCTAGGTCAGCCCGCCGGAGGAGAGGAGCTTCGCATGGCGGGCCAGCGCACGCTGTCGATCATCAAGCCGGATGCGACACGACGGAACCTGACCGGCCGGATCAACGCGGTTCTGGAAGGCGCGGGGCTACGCATCATCGCGCAGAAGCGGTTGTTGCTCACCCCGGCGCAGGCCGAGGGGTTCTACGCGGTGCACCGAGAGCGCGCCTTCTTCCGCGACCTTGTTACGTTCATGACCTCGGGTCCGGTGGTGGTGCAGGTGCTGGAGGGCCGGGACGCGGTCGCCCGCAATCGCGAGGTGATGGGTGCGACCGATCCGAAGAAGGCCGCGCCCGGCACGATCCGTGCCGAATTCGCCGAGGATATCGAGGCTAATTCGGTGCATGGTTCAGATAGCGCGGAGAATGCGGCGGTTGAGATCGCGTTCTTCTTCGCGGGAATTGAAATCGTCGGGTGAGGGTCGCGTACGCCGGCGATCAGGGCGAGCCAAGCTTCAGCGCGCCGGTCAGATCACCCATCGGCTTCTCCCCGTGCCCGACGAGCGCCTGATCCCGCTCGCGCAATCCGGGCAGTTCCGGCAGGCCGAACCGCCTGGTGATAAAGCGAAGGATCGAGCCCGTATCATACTGTGTGTGATCGACATAGCCCTTCTTGCGCAAAGGGCGAGATGATAATGGCCGGGATGCGCGTGCCCGGACCCCAGCGATCTCCCTTCGGCGGCGCGGCGTGATCCCACCACCCGCCGTTTTCGTCATACGTTACCACCACCAGCATGTGCGGCCATTGCGGGCTTTTTTCCAGATGCGAGACGACGATCGGCAATATGCCGGTCGCCATCCAAAACATCGGTGTAGCCGGCGTGTTCGTTCAGATTGCCCTGCGGCTTGTAGAACGTAACCGGCGGTAAAGTGCCAGTGTCGATTGCCGCGATGAAGGCCGAGCCGTTCAGCCCGCCATCACGCAAATGCTCGGCCCGCGCCTTGGTCTCAGGCGCGTATCGGGCAAAGTAGTTGTAAGGCTGGTGATGATACTGAAAATCCGGCAGCAGCCCGCCGCCGTAGCCCTTCAGCGCCAAGACCCAGGCGCCCGCATACCATGCCCAACCGACACCTTTCTCCGACAGCAGATCACCCATGGTCGTTTCATGCTGCGGCGGCAGCGTAGTCGGATAATTGGGATTGGCCTCCAGCGGCGAGCCCGACGCGGCAGGCGGATTGCCGCTCGGCTGATAGGGCGGCTGCATCGTGTTGACCGCGTAAAAATCGGGCGTGAGCGTGCCGTCGCCGGCGAAGCGGGGCGGCCCATCGAGGGCCGAGCGCGGAGAGTTCGCGGCCGGGACCAGGGTAACGCCATCCTGCTCCACCGCGCTCATCAGATGCCGTGCGGGGCTGATATTCGCATCCGGGTAGCGCGGCGCGCAGGCGCAGAGCGATGTAGATATGGTTCAGAAATGACCCGCCGAACGCGCCCATGAAGAAATTGTCGGCAAGCGTGTAGCGGCGAGCTACTTGCCACATCGGCAACACCGAACCGTTATAGTGTCCCATGACGAGGCCGCCGGAATCGGCATAGGCCACGAACTTGTCGTTGCGCCCGCCATCAATCTGCATCTGGTTCTCGTAGAAGCGGTGCCACAGGTCGCGGGTAGGCACGCTGAGCGGCAGATCGAACCCGTGCGGATCATCGATAGCGAAGGGCGCGTTCGGCAGATGCGCGGTTCTTGCCTAATGACGGGCGGGCTCACGAATTTGGCGGTCAGTCCGCCCCAGACCGGCGGCAGTTCCGCAAGCCGCGTGCGGTCACGATCGAGCTGGGCGGGGTCATGCGCGTCGCTCAATCCATTCGCGCCGGGGAACCCGCCGTACAGATTGTCGAAGCTTCGGTTCTCGGCATAGATCACGACGATCGTTTCGATCTGGTCCAAGCGCGCGTTGCCCTGCGCTTCCGCGGCCGTGTCTGACAAACGCCGCCGCGGCAACGCAGGTCAAGGCGATGGCCGCTTGCCGAGCCAGTGTCATGCTTCACCCGGTGTGCTGTGCGTACTCGCATAGCACGTGTCCCAGGCCAATCCAGCAGCAAAGAAGGGAAGGGATACCCGGCAGCGCAATACGCGACGAGCCGCCCGACGTAGGAGCGCGGCGGCTCGATGGGCTAGAGTTCGCGGGCGGCGGTCAATGGACCAGCGCCGGCACCATCTCGTGCTGAAGAATGGCTGCGATCGCCACCTCACGATCACCCGCCACCGCCATCGGCGTGCCGTCGGCCGCATGGATTGCGAAGCCGTGCTGTCCGTTGACCATCACGGGGCGGATATAGGCGATGTGTGATATGCCAAGCTGCGCCAGTTGCGATTTAGACAGGTGACGGATGTCGCCGGGGAACTGTACAGCCCCGCTGTCGGGAGTGGAATCGCCTGGGTTGTTCGGGTTCATGTTCATCTCTCATCTCCGTCAGCCGACCCGCTTGCCGCAGCATCGGCGCGTTCGGTTCCGCGCTCAGTCGCGCGCGTTGTCGCCCTCGACTACCTTGCCCGCTCCGCCGCCATTGGCGCCCGGCCGGCTGATCTCGATCGTCTTCACCCGCGACTCGGGTTGGGGACGAGCGAGGTCGATGTTCAATAGCCCATTATCGAGCCAGGCTCCCTTCACCTCGATCCCTTCGGCGAGCACGAACGCCCGCTGGAACTGGCGCGCGGCGATGCCGCGATGCAGGAACACTCGGCCTTGCCCGTCGTCGGATTGCCGCCCCCGGATTACCAGCTGATTGTCCTCCTGCGTGATCTGCAGATCGTCCATCGTAAAGCCGGCCACCGCCAACGTGATCCTGAGGCCGGTAGGACCGGTCTGTTCGATGTTGTAGGGCGGATAGCCGTCCGAGGAGGTCTTCGACGCACGTTCGAGCATCTGCTCGAGATGGTCGAAGCCAAGGAACATCGGCGACGTGAACATCCGGGTGGTCATTGCCCCCTCCTCAGAGCGAAGCGTCTGCCGCGGGCCCGCGAGCGGCACCCCCGACATGCGGGAGGTGGGCCGTACCGGCCTGACTTGCAAGGGGAGGTGAGGCGTCCGATCCGCCGCGCCAGCGCCTCAGCACCGATGCGGTTGCGGCGCGAACTCGGTCAAGGCGGCGTGCATTACGAAATCGCCGAAATCCATCGTCAGATCTCCAGCCACGCCGTTCTCCCAATATCGCATGCCCACCTGGTAGTCGGGGAGCATCTTCGTCGTATCCCAGTCCCAGAATGCGATGTGCATGCGCGAGCTGGGTAGGGCGGACAATGCCGGCCACTGCGTTGCCTGCGGCTTGTCCCAGCCCGTGACCACAATCGAACTGTCTTCGGCTCCGGTTTCGGAAGTCCCGTCAAACAGGGGTAGATTGACGATCCGCTTGCCTTCTCTGGCGGCGGCGATGATCGCGGCGGTATGCGCCATCGGGAACAAGGTTCCGCGCGGCAGGTTCTTGGTCATGGTCTTGGGGGTCGTGTATTGGGCCGTGCCTCCGTTGCCCGTGCCCGACAGCATCGCCTCACCATCGGTCTGCTCGGTGACGGCCTCCTCGGTGGTCTGCTTGACGTGGAAACGGAACCGGCGGCCGTCCTTGCTCTCCCACGTGGCGTAGTCGGAGACCATCTCGATATTCTGGCCGTCGCCGTTCACGACCGTCATGTGCAGCCGCTGGCGCACCGCCCAGCCGTCGCAGGCGTCAATGACTTCGTAGCCCATCGTCCCCGAAGCAGAGATCACATTGCCCCGGCTGTGCGCCAGCGAGAGCTTGTACAAGGCGTGATGGGCGGCCAAGTGAATGGGCGCGCCCGCTTGGGCGCCGCTGGCCAAGATCAGGAGGACAAGGGCGGCCGGCGCAGCGCGTCGTCGCATGCGGGAAGCTCCGAGGCGGGAATGGCGCGCCGGACCATAGGGGCACATGCGCCCCAAACGCCAGCACCGGGTATCGTTTTCTTCCTGCCCCGAAGCGTTCCAGCAGGCTGGTCAGAAGCGGCGCGCCCGGCCGACGGATCAGGCCGAAAGGGCCTGCGGCTCGGTGCGGGCGCGTTTAACCAGCAGCTTATTCAGCGCGTGGATGTAGGCGCGGGCCGAAGCGACGATCGTATCGAGATCTGCGCCCTGGCCGTCCACCAACTTACCGTTCTCTTCCAGCCGCACGGTCGTCTTCGCCTGAGCGTCGGTGCCTTCCGTCACCGCGCCCACCGAGAACAGCACCAGATTCGCCTCGTGCGGGAAAACGTCGCGGATGGCCTTGAACGTGGCGTCCACCGGCCCGTCGCCCGTGGCGACCGCGCGCTTGACCGCGCCATCCACCTCCAGCTCCAGCTCCGCCCGCTGTGGCACCTTGGAGCCGGCATGAACATCGAGCGAGACGAAACGGATGCGCTCGTGATCGCGCATCACCTCGTCATCGACGAGGGCGACGATGTCCTCGTCATAGACGACCTTCTTGCGGTCGGCGAGATCCTTGAACCGGCGGAAGGCAACATTGAGCTGGTTGTCGCCGATCTCGTACCCGAGCGCCCGCAGCTTGTCGCGGAACGCGGCGCGGCCCGAGTGCTTGCCCATGACCAGGTTCGACTTGGTCCAGCCGACGCTGTCCGGCGTCATGATCTCGTAAGTCGCGGCGTTCTTCAGCACGCCGTCCTGATGGATGCCGGCTTCGTGAGCGAAGGCATTGCGCCCGACGATTGCCTTGTTGGGCTGCACGTCAAAGCCCGTGATGGTGGACAGCAGCTTCGAGACCTTGAGCAGGTTCCGGGTCTTGATCTTGTTCTGGAACGGTATCCGGTCATGGCGGGTACGGATGGCCATGACCGCTTCTTCCAGTGACGCGTTGCCCGCCCGCTCGCCGATGCCGTTGATCGTGGATTCGATCTGTCGCACCCCGGCGTTGATTGCCGCGATCGTGTTGGCGACCGCGAGCCCCAGGTCGTTGTGATTGTGTGTGGACAGCACGACTTTTTCGGCGCCGGGCACGCGTTCGCGTATCATCGTGAAAATGCGAGCCATGTCCTCGGGGAGGGCATAGCCCACCGTATCCGGAATGTTGATCGTCGTCGCTCCGGCGGCGATCGCCGCCTCGCAGCAGCGGCAGAGGAAATCGGGATCGGTCCGGGTGCCGTCCTCGGCCGACCACTCGATATCATCGGTGAAGTTGCGCGCCAGGGTCACGCTATCGGTAACGGCTTGCAGCACCTCCTCCGGTTCCATCCGCAGCTTGTATTTCATGTGCAGTGCGCTGGTGCTGATGAAGCTGTGGATGCGCTTGCGCTTGGCCGGCCGCACGGCTTCGGCGGCGCGCAGAATGTCCTCGCGCCCCGAACGGGCGAGGCCGGCGATCACCGGCGTATCGTCGCGCTGGCCGATTGTTTCGCTGATCGCCTTCACCGCCTCGAAATCGCCCGGCGAGGCGATCGGGAAGCCTGCCTCCATCACATCGACGCCAAGCTCGGTCAACGCCTCGGCCATGCGCAGCTTTTCATTCAGGTTCATCGAAAAGCCCGGCGACTGCTCGCCGTCGCGCAGCGTGGTGTCGAAGATGACGATGCGGTCGTTCTCCAGCTTGCCGAAGCTGGGATGATCGATGCTCATGGAACTTGTCTCCGGGATGGATATGCTCGGCGGCCAGGGTTACCCCCTGAGCGATGCCGGCAGTGCCTACCCCGGCGCGGCGCTCAGGGGCGGGTAAGTCGAAGCAGCAGACCCAGCGCGAGCAGGCGCAAGCCCGTCCGGGCCACGGAACGGGCGAGGCGGAAGGCCAAACGGGCGCCACAACGAAGCATAGGCGGATCATAGGCGAGTGGCCGGCCAGAGACAAGTCCTGTTAAGGGCGGCTCGTCTGCTCCGGTAGCCGAAGATCCGAAGCACCACGGTCGCGCGGAATTTGTCATCGCCGGCCGGGCATGGAAGCATACCCGCCGGTAGGACTAATCGTGGAGGCAGACATGGACGTCGGGATGATGATGGTGTTCGCGAGCTACGGCTGGGACGACATCAGCGACGTACAAGTCTGGGACGAGGAGATCAGGCTGGCGCGGCTGGCGGCGGAGCTCGGTTTCGACGTACTGTGGTCGGCCGAGCATCATTTCTTCGATTACTCCTTCTGCCCGGATAACCTCCAGCTCATGACGTATCTCGCCGGGGTTTGCCCGAATGTCGACTTGGGCACCGCGGCGGTCATTCTGCCCTGGCACGATCCGCTGCGCGTGGCCGAACAGGCTTCCGTGCTGGATCTGTTATGCAAAGGACGCCTGCGGCTCGGGTTGGGGCGCGGCTTGGCGCGGCGCGAGTTCACGGGCTTCCGCGGCACGATGGACGAATCGCGCGAGCGGTTCGATGAAGCAGCGCCAATGATCGTTCGCGCGTTGCGCACCGGGGTCATGGAAGGCGACGGGAAATTCTACAAGCAGCCCCGCATCGCCATTCGCCCGCGTCCGCAGCACAGTTTCGAGGGACGCATCTATGCCGTGGCGTCCAGCGAGGATTCGGTGGAGGCCGCGGCCCGGCTGAAGGCGCATATGGTGATGTTCTCCGACCGGCCGTGGCCGTTGCGGCTGCCGGCGATCCAGCGCAACCGGGATCTGTTTCGCCAGTTCCACCGGATTGAGGCGCCGCCGATGCTGATTGCCGATTTCTGCGTCTGCTGGCCGAAGCTGGCCGAGGCCGAAGCGCTGGCGCGGCGGCACATGGGCAGCTTCGTGCACAGCAATTTCGAACATTACGAATTGCTGGGCGAGCATTTCGCAGCGGTAAAGGGCTATGACGCGTACGCGCAGAAGGCCGAGATCGCGCGCAAGGGCGGCATGGAGGGGGCGATCGAGGGGTTCATGAAAGCCGCCGTCTGGGGTCCGCCCGACCGTATTTTGCGCGAACTGGAAGCGAGGCGCGACGTGATCGGCGATTTCGAGCTGGACACCGCCTTCCGCTTTGGCGGCATCCCGTATGCGGCCGCCGAGGCTTCGCTACGCTTGTTCGCCAAGGAGGTGTTGCCGGTCCTGAAGACGTGGAAAGCGCAAGCCGCTTCTGTCCGGGCGGCCGAATAGGGAAGCTGCCGCGAAACGCGCACGTCTATTCCGGTGCTACAGCGAGCTAGCCAGAACCACGCGCGAGCTTCAGTCCGGACCTCGAGTTTATGCTTGCCGCTCCGATCCGGACATGATCTGCCGGGTCCGCGCTACAATGCGCAACCGCTCGCGGCCCCATTCCAGTCCGGGCTGTTCCACGTAAAGGTGCAGCAACCATGCCGCGCCCAGAGGCAACGCGATCGACAGCGGGATCCAGAACAAACCGAACAGCAACTGGTTGGCCTGGCATGATCGCGGCAAGTCCGATCCCGAGCGTCTTTTGAACCGGCTCGTTCACCAGGTAGATGCAATACGATGCCGCGCCAAGCCAGCGCAGTAGGCGCGAGCGCAGCAAGCGCCCCGATACCCGAAGCGGCATCCAGTCGGGACATAATTCCGCTGCGAGGCAGGCGCTCCATACCAGCGGAGCGGCCAGCTTCGACGCACCGCCCTGTGCCGCGGATAACAGCAGCACGCAAGCGAGCAGGCACACATAGCGAAACAGCGCAGTAGCCCTGGCCATCCCCGCCACGCCCACTAGTCCGGCCGCGGCAATGCCGAGCGCGAAATACTGCGCCTTGTTCGGCAGGAAGGCGCGGCTGAACTGCCAGGCGGCGGGCATCGTGCCGGCCCAGAAGAATAGCCAGGCCCGACAGGACCAGAAAAACCCAATGGCAGCCAGCGCGCCCTGCCTTGCCCGGCAGCGGCCAGCAGCGCCATCACGCCGTAAAACTGCCATTCGGTGCTGAGGCTCCAAGCGGCGCCGAGAAAGCTCACCCAAGCGCCGGGCAAGACCCCGTCCGGAAACAGCCCGTGGATCATCACCAAATGCGCGGCGATCTCGGCCGGCCAGCGATCCGGCCAGCCGGATGACCAAATTTTGAGCGCAGCGCTGTCGGGCCGATCCAAGGCATGCGCGCGAAACCAAGCGGCAGGGACTGCACGGCGAGCGCCAACGGGAAGACGGCCAGGAACACTGGCATGAGCCGGAACGTGCGAGCCGCCAGGAATGCGCCGGGCCTGTGGTCGATGCTTTGCAGCGAGCGGACGATCACCATGCCGCTGAGCACGAAGAACACGTCCACCGCCGCCTCGCCATGCGAGAGGGGTTGAACAAGCCATTTTGGCAAGGGCGCAAACGGTGCCATGTGCGAGACGAGCACGTACAGCGCCAACGCGCCGCGGAGCCCGTCCAGACACCCCAGACGTCGCACGGTACCTCCCCCCGCCAGCCCGGGCGGGAGCGCTCAGCATGGGCTGGAAGGAATTAACGAGAGGCGAAGATTATGCGCCTTGCACGGGCCCGCTGCAGACGCTACCTAACACGGCACAATCATTCTCCGCTGATGAACGGGGGGTGGCCTTAACGGGCCGCCTTTTTTGTTGTTGGACGCTGACCGACCGAACCGGACGCTTGAGGAAAGACTGACCCGAATTGTGTCGCCCACGCTGGAAGCGATGGGCTACGAACTGGTGCGTGTCGCGATCAGCGGGCGCGACCGGCCGGTCGTCCAGGTCATGGCCGATCGCGCCGACGGCGCGCTGATCTCGATCGAGGACTGCGAGACGATCAGTTATGCGCTGGGCGCGGTGCTGGACGTCGAAGATCCCATGGCCGGCGCATGGACGCTTGAAATCAGTTCGGCCGGAATCGACCGCCCGCTGACCCGCCGTAAGGACTGGGTGCGCTTTGCCGGCCATCTGGCGCGGGTGGAAACTTCGGCGCCCGATCGACGGGCGCCGACGGTTCAGCGGGGTCGTCCTCGGCGCCGATGAGGTGGTCGCGCGGCTTCGTCTGGATGACGGGTCGGAAGTCGCCCTGCCTCTCTCCAGCATAAGACGCGCCAAGCTGGTGCTTACAGACGCCCTGATCGCCGCCACCGCCCCCCGCAAGCCGACCAACTGAAGAGGTTAGTTACCATGGAAACCGCGATCGCCCGTCCCGAGCTGCTGCTCGTTGCCGACGCCGTGGCGCGCGAGAAGAATATCGACCGCGAGGAAGTCATTGAGGCGATGGAGCAGGCCATTCAAAAGGCCGGCCGCGCCAAATACGGGCACGAAAAAGACATTCGCGCAACGATTGACCGCAAGAACGGCGACGTGCGCCTGTCACGCTGGACCGAGGTGGTCGAAACGGTCGAGAACGAGGAGACGCAGATCCCTGTTCACATCGCGCGCAAGTTCAAGCCCGACGCCACGGTCGGTGGTTTCATCGTCGATCCGTTACCACCGATTGACTTCGGCCGCATCGCCGCGCAAACCGCCAAGCAGGTGATCGTCCAGCGCGTGCGGGAATACGAACGCAAACGCCAATACGAGGAATTCAAGGATCGCGTGGGCGAGATCATCAACGGTGTGGTCAAACGCACCGAGTACGGCAATCTGATGGTGGAGCTTGGCCGGGCCGAGGCGCTGCTGCGCCGCGACGAATTGATTCCGCGGGAGAGTTTCCGCAACGGCGATCGCGTGCGCGCCTATATCTACGATGTGCGCGAGGAACCGCGCGGGCCGCAGATCTTTCTTTCGCGCACGCATCCCGGTTTTCTGGCCAAGCTGTTCGCTCAGGAAGTTCCGGAAATCTACGACGGCATTATCGAGATCAAGGCGGTCGCCCGCGATCCGGGCTCGCGCGCCAAGATGGCGGTGATCAGCCGTGATTCCTCCATAGACCCGGTCGGCGCCTGTGTGGGCATGCGCGGCTCGCGCGTGCAGGCCGTGGTGCAGGAGTTGCAAGGCGAGAAGATCGACATCATTCCGTGGTCGCCAAATCCGGCGACGTTTGTTGTCAATGCGCTGGCCCCGGCGGAAGTCACCAAGGTGGTGATGGACGAAGAGGCAGGCCGGGTTGAAGTCGTCGTGCCCGAGGACCAGCTTAGTCTCGCGATCGGGCGGCGCGGGCAGAATGTGCGGCTTGCATCGCAGCTCACTCGCTGGGACATCGACATTCTCACGGAAGCCGAGGAAAGCGAACGCCGACAGGAAGAGTTTCGCCGGCGCTCCGCTCTGTTCGCCGATGCACTGGACGTGGATGATGTGATTGCCGGCCTGCTGGTGACTGAGGACTTCCGGTCCATCGAGGAGCTTGCATCGGCGCCTCTCGACGAGCTGGCCTCGATCGAAGGGTTCGACGAAAACATTGCCGGGGAACTGATTCGCCGCGCCGAGGCGTTCATCGCCAAACGCGACCAGGAACTGAACGAACAGCGCGAATCCCTCGGCGTCACGGACGAGGTGGCGGGGATCGAACCACTGACGCCGGCGATGCTGGTCGCGTTGGGCGAAAAGGGTGTCAAGACGCTCGACGATCTCGCCGATCTCGCCTCTGACGAATTGATCGAGATCGTGGGTGCCGATGCCATGGACGAGGAGACGGCCAATTCGGTGATCATGGCGGCGCGCGCGCACTGGTTTGAGGGCGAAAACGCAGGGGATCACGGGGTCGCTGCAACCCGGGAGGCTGGCCACGACTGAGCCCGATCCGATACGGCCCGAAACTGAAGACGACAATCAGCCGGAAGCTGGCCCGATCCGCCAATGTTTGGTAACGCGCGTGCGCGAACCGAAGGAGCGAATGATCCGGTTTGTCATCGGGCCGGACCGGGCAGTGATCGCGGATCTTGCGGGGCGGCTGCCCGGACGCGGAATGTGGTTGAGCGCCAAGGCCGGTGTGCTAGAAGCCGCATGCAAACGCGGGGCGTTCGCCAGAGCCGCTCGGGGTCCGGTGGTCCTCCCGCCGGAATCTGGCAGGCTCGCTGCGCGCGGGCCTCGCACAGAGAGTTCGAGAGCTGCTCGGGCTAGCCCGCCGCGCCGGCCAGGCGGTCGCCGGGTTCGAGCAGGCTCGGGAGTGGGTCCGCTCGGGTCGCGCAGGCTTGGTGGTGCAGGCCCTCGATGGCAGCGTCGAGGAGCGTCGCCGCCTCCGGTCGGGCGCGCTGGAGCTTCCGACGGCCACGCCGTTATCGGCCGCGGAACTGGGGCTGGTGTTCGGGCGTGAGCACGTCGTTCACGTGGCGGTCGCCCGGGGCAGGTTGGCCGCCCGGATCGCGGCTGAGGCTGAGAGGCTGGCGGGGGTTTCGAACCCGGCAGATGCGAAGGATCGATCGGGCGCGGGCCCGACAGGCGGGTAAATGAGCGAAGGCAACGATCACGACACGAGCAAGGGCCGGTTATCCCTGCGACCTGCTGGACGTCTGGAGGTCGGTCGCACCGTCGATGCCGGCTCCGTTCGGCAGAGTTTCAGCCACGGTCGGTCCAAGGTTGTCCAGGTCGAGGTCCGCAAGAAGCGAGCACCCGGTCCGGCTACGCCAACCCCGACCGGCGCTGGCGGGCAGTCGCCTGTGGCGCGCGCCCCGGCTGGCAGCGGACGACAAGGCGCGGCCGCCAACCGGGCGCTGACCGCGACCGAGCTTGCCGCCCGTCAGCGGGCGCTGGTCGAGCAGCAGCGCGAAAACGCGCGCCGCGAGGCCGAGCGCCGCGAGCAGGAAAAGATCTCGATCCTTTCAGCCGCTGAGGAAGCCCGTCGCAAGGCCGAGGAGGACGCCCGCAGGGCAGCCGAGGAAGACGCGCTGCGCCAGGCCGAGGAGGCGCGCCGGCAGGCGGAGGAAGAGTTGGCACGCAAGGCCGGCGAGGAGGAATCCCGCGCTTCCTTCGCCATGTCCGAGACGCCGGCGTCGACACCCTCGGCAGCTCCCGTTGCAACGGCCCGTTCGACGGAGACACCGCGGCGCGCGGCGACCGCCACAGTTCCGGCAGCCGGCGTACCGGCCACGCTGCGTCTCAAGACCGGACGCGAAGAGGACGAAGAGGCGCGGCCCGTCCGCCGTCCCGGCGTCACCCTGCCGCCGCGTAAGCCGCAAGTGGCCACGCCCAAGAAAGGTGCGGACCAGCGCCGGGCCGGGCGCATCGACGTGCAAGCCGCGATCGAGGGCGAAGACGAGCGGGTGCGCAGTCTCGCTTCCGTCCGCCGCCAGCGCGAGCGCGAGCGCCGGCAGGCAGAGCTTGAGCGGCTGCGCTCGGACCAAGTGCGGGTCGTTCGCGACGTGATCCTGCCGGAACAGATTACGGTGCAGGAGCTGGCCAACCGCATGGCGACGCGCGCGCCGGAGGTCATCAAGGTTCTGATGCGGCTGGGCATCATGGCCACGATCACGCAGACGATAGATGCCGATACTGCGGAGCTGGTGGTCCAGGAGTTCGGACACCGCGCCCGTCGCGTTTCGGAATCCGATGTCGAGCTCGGGCTACAAGGGTCCGCTGACACCACGCAGGAACTGGTGCAACGGCCACCCGTGGTGACCGTCATGGGTCACGTCGATCACGGCAAGACGAGCCTGCTGGATGCGCTGCGTGCGACCGATGTCGCGGCGCACGAGGCGGGCGGGATCACCCAGCATATTGGCGCCTACCAGGTGCAGCTGGCCAACGGCGCGCGCGTGACCTTTATCGACACCCCTGGTCACGAGGCGTTCACCGCGATGCGGGCGCGCGGCGCCAGCGTCACCGATATCGTCGTGCTGGTTGTAGCGGCCGATGATGGCGTGATGCCGCAGACCATTGAGGCAATTCGCCACGCCAAGGCGGCGAATGCGCCGATCGTCGTAGCGATCAACAAGATGGACAAGCCGGACGCCAATCCGGACCGCGTCCGCACCGAGCTGCTCAGCTACGAGGTCGTGGTCGAGGAGATGGGCGGCGAGACGCAGGATGTGGAAGTGTCCGCCACCCGGCGGACCGGGCTCGACCGTCTGATCGAGGCAATTCTGCTGCAAGCCGAGAATCCTGGACCTGAAATCCAACCCGAACCGCGCCGCCGAAGGCACGGTGGTCGAAAGCCGGCTAGACCGCGGGCGCGGTCCGGTCGCAACCGTGCTCGTGCAGCGCGGCACGTTGCGTCAGGGCGAGATCGTGGTGGCCGGGGCCGAATGGGGTCGCGTGCGTGCCATGCTGGACGACAAGGGCCGCACCATGGAACAGGCCGGCCCGTCCATGCCAATCGAGATCCTCGGCCTCTCCGGCGTCCCCTCGGCTGGCGAGCCGTTCGTGGTGGTGGAGACCGAAGGCCGGGCGCGCGAGATCACCGAATTCCGCTCCCGCAAGCTGCGCGACAAAGCTGCCGCTGGCACGGCGGCGGCGCGCGGAACGCTCGATCAGATGTTGGCGCGCATCCAGGCGGGCGAACAGAAGGAGGTGGCGGTCGTCATCAAGGCCGACGTGCAGGGCAGCGCCGAGGCGATCCAGGCAACGGTGTTGAAGCAGGCGGCCGGCGAGGAAGTGAAAGTCCGTGTGCTGCATGCGGCGGTGGGTCAGATCACCGAGAGCGATGTGCAGCTGGCGCGCGCCTCCGACGCGGTGATCATCGCGTTCAATGTCCGGGCTACGGCGCAGGCACGCGATCTCGCGACCCGCGACGGCGTAGACATTCGCTACTACTCGATCATCTACGAGGTGGCCGACGATATTGCCAAGCTCGTGCAAGGCAAGGTCGCACCGAAGGAGCGCGAGAAGTTCCTGGGGTACGCCGAGGTGCGCAAGGTCTTCACCGTCACCAAGGTGGGCAAGGTCGCCGGCTGTATGGTCACGGATGGTGTGGTCAAGCGCGGCGCGGGCGTACGCGTGTTGCGCGATGGCGTAGTGATCCACAATGGCGAACTGAGCCAGCTCAAGCGTTTCAAGGACGATGTTCGCGAGGTGGCGCGCGGCTACGAATGCGGCCTCTCGTTCGCGCACTTCCACGACTTGCAGGAAGGCGACGTGATCGAGTGCTTCGAGACGGAGATGGTGCCGGCGTGACGAGACACGGGCATCCGCACCCGACCGGCCCGTCGCAACGCCAGCTGCGCGTGGCGGAGGAGATCCGCCACATTCTGGCCGGACTGTTCCTGCGTCACGAGCTGCACGATCCGGAGCTTGCCTCGGCCGAGATCACCGTAACCGAAGTGCGGATCAGCGCCGACCTGAAACATGCCACGGCCTTCGTCTCCTGGCTCGGACGCTCGGACGTGGACGCGCTGTTGCCAGCGCTGCACCGCGCCGCGCCCTTCTTGCGCGCCCAGGTGGCGCATGCGGTGCGGCTGAAATTCGCGCCCGATTTGTCGTTCCAGCCGGACCACGCGCTGGACCACGCAATGCAGATCGACCAGCTATTGCATTCGCCGGAAGTGGCGCGGGATTTGGAGCCCGGAGCGCCGGATTGGCCCTCAAACGTCGAGATCAAGCCCTAAAATCGCTTGCACCGACCCCAGCAGTCATCACATATGGCCAGTCTAGCCGAGAATAGAGGACTCGGGTATGTCGGAGTGGCAGCTTCAGGAAGCCGAAGAATCAGTTCAGCGAGATGGTGAAGCGCGCACGCGAGGTGGGGCCGCAAACGGTCACGGTCCACGGCAGGCGAGCGGCGGTCGTGCTATCGGCCGAAGAATTCGACAAACTCAAGCAGCCGAAAAAGCCGCTCAAGGAATACCTGCTTGACGGCCCGGCTTGGCCGGATGAGGTCATCGAGGCAATCAACGACCGTTCACGTGATCCCGGTCGAGACGTTCAACTCTGAATGTATCTTTTGGATACCTGCGTCCTCTCGGAGTACCGGAGAAGATCACCCGCTGCCGTCGCCTGGATGGAGGCGATTGATGATTCCTTGTTGTATTTCAGCGTGCTAACGCTTGGCGAAATCACCAAGGGCATCGAGACGCTGCTGGTGCGGGATCCGGTGAGGGCAAATTCATTGCGAAACTGGCTTGCCGGCATTCAGGTCCGATATTCCGACCGGTTGCTGCCGGTAGATACCGACGTGGTAATGACTTGGGGAAAGCTGATGGCGAGGCGGCCTCGTCCTGTCATTGACGCGCTGATTGCGGCGACCGCGCTGGCGCACCACAAGATCATTGTAACTCGCAATGTCGCCGACTTTGAGGAGACCGGCGCCGAAGATCACAATCCTTGGTCGATGTGACGAAGTTCGCTCCGGAGACTGGCATCGATGGCCCGCCGCAAGCCCCGTGGTCGTCCGCTTGACGGCTGGCTGATCATCGACAAGCCGCCGGGGCTCACCAGCACCGACGTAGTCAATCGGGTGAAACGCGCCTTCGACGCGCAAAAGGCGGGGCATGGTGGCACGCTCGACCCGCTGGCGACCGGCGTGCTGCCTGTGGCGTTCGGTGCCGCTACCAAGACCGTGCCTTACGTGATGGACGGAACCAAGCTGTATCGCTTCACGCTTCGCTTCGGCGAGGCACGGGATACCGATGATGCCGACGGGCAGATCATCGACGCCTCCGCAGCGCGGCCCACGGACGCCGCGATCGAGGCGGCGTTGCCGGCCTTCAGGGGCGAGATCATGCAGGTGCCGCCCACGTTTTCGGCTGTTAAGGTGGCCGGCGAACGGGCCTACGACATGGCCCGCGACGGGCGTCCGCCGGTGCTGGAACCGCGCCCAGCGCGCGTGGACAGGTTCGCGCTGATCGTCCGACCCGACGCGGACACGGCCGTCTTCGAGGTGGAGTCCGGCAAGGGCGTCTATATGCGCAGCTTGGCCCGTGATCTGGCGCTGGCTTGTGATACGTTCGGCCATATTGCGGCGCTGCGCCGGCTCCGGGTCGGCCCGTTCAGGGAAAAAGACGCAATTCCCCTGGACAAAGTCGCCCGTCCGGATCATACCGCCCTCGCTTCCCCGGACCTTTTGCTTCCCGTCGCGACCGCGCTGGCCGACATCCCGGCGCTGGCCCTGACCGAAGCGGAGGCCGCTGACCTGATGCACGGACAGGCAATCAGTCTGGTCGGGCTCATGGGTCGCATTCCGAGCGCGGCCGATCCCGATGGCGGGTTGGCCCGTGCTATGGCGGGAAGCCGCGTGATCGGGCTCTGCCGGCTCGAGGATGGATGGCTCAAGCCTGATCGCATCCTCTAGCTCGCCACGGACTACCGCGCGCCGTGCAATACGCAACAAGGAGCAAATCCGATGTCGATCACCGCGGAACGCCGTTCGGCGCTGGTTTCGGAATACGCCACATCGGCTGGGGACACCGGCAGTCCGGAGGTTCAGGTCGCTCTTCTCACGGAGCGGATCGCCAGCCTGACGGAGCACCTCAAAATCCACGGCAAAGACTTCCACAGCCGGCGCGGCTTGCTGATGCTGGTCGGCCGGCGGCGCCGATTACTGGATTACCTCAAGTCCAAGAACAGCACGCGCTACGAAACGTTGATAGGCCGGCTCAATTTGCGTCGTTGAGGCGCGGACACTGCAATCTATGCGGCTGAACCCATATCTGCAGCCGCAAGACCAACCCCGAGCCAATCGTGGCGCGGGGCAACAGGGGGCGTGATGCTCCCGCCCGTCGCGACACGCGGCGGACAACAGACCGCCGATCCGGTCGCCCGAGAGTGGGAACCGCGACGGCGTTTCCGGCCACATGGCCCGCGGCTGCGATCCCTCGCACCGCGCTTCCATGCGACCCGAGACGCCGCCTCCCGCCCGGAAGACCCAAGGGGAAAGGCCCGGGATCGTTCGGGATGCGTCCGCCGATGCCGCGCGCATCGAAGGACGAAGCATGTTCAATTACTATCGCAAGGAAATTGACTGGGGCGGCCGCAAGCTGATCCTGGAGACGGGCAAAATCGCCCGTCAGGCGGACGGCGCGGTCATGGCGCGCTACGGCGACACGATCGTGCTCTGCACGGCGGTAGGCGACCGCAAAGCCAAGCCAGGTCAGGATTTCTTCCCGCTCACGGTTCATTACCAGGAAAAGGCGTTCGCCGCCGGCAAGATCCCGGGCGGGTTTTTCAAGCGCGAAGGCCGTCCGTCGGAGAGCGAGATCCTGGTCAGCCGTCTGATCGACCGCCCGATCCGACCGCTGTTCCCCGAGGGCTTCCGCAACGAAGTCCAAGTCATTGCCACGGTGCTGAGCCATGACCTGGAGAACGATCCGGACATCGTTGCGATGATCGGCTGTTCCGCCGCCTTGACCCTCTCCGGCATCCCCTTCTTCGGTCCCGTCGGGGCCTGCCGGGTGGGTTACAAGGACGGGCAGTATCTGCTGAACCCGACTGCCGACCAAATGGAAGGGACGCAGCTCGATCTGGTCGTCGCCGGCACCTCTGACGGCGTGCTCATGGTCGAATCCGAAGCGCACGAGCTGCCCGAGGATGTCATGCTGGGCGCAGTGACCTTTGGGCATGAGGCGTTCCAGCCAGTAATCGGTGCGATTATCGAACTTGCCGAGCGTGCCGCGCGCGATCCATGGCCATTGCCGCGAGGATAGCGAGGCGGCGAAGGCGCTAGCGGCGCGTCTCGACAGCATCGCGCGCGACCAGCTCACCGACGCGTATCGCGAAAAGGACAAGCAGCTGCGCCACGAAAGGGTGGAAGCGGCGAAACAGTCGGCAATGGCGCAGCTCGCCGCCGAGGGCCTGGACGTTGATGAGGCCAATGCCCTGTTCAAGCATCTCGAGGCCGACATCGTCCGCACGGCAATCCTGGATACGGGCATTCGTATCGACGGGCGCGACACCAGGTCCATCCGCCCGATCGTCGCGGAAGTCGGGGTGCTCCCCCGTGCGCATGGATCGGCCCTGTTCACGCGCGGCGAGACCCAGGCCTTCTGCGTGGCGACATTGGGCACCGGTCAGGACGAGCAGGTAATCGACGCCCTGGAGGGCGAGTACCGCGAATACTTCATGCTGCACTACAACTTCCCGCCGTACTCCGTTGGCGAAGCGGGCCGCATGGGCAGTCCGGGACGGCGGGAAATCGGCCATGGCAAGCTCGCCTGGCGGGCGCTGCACCCGTTGCTGCCAGCAAAGGATAAATTTCCCTATACGCTCCGGGTCGTCTCTGAGATCACGGAAAGCAACGGCTCGTCTTCGATGGCGACCGTCTGCGGCTCCTCGCTGGCGTTGATGGATGCGGGCGTGCCGCTCGCCCGCCCGGTGGCCGGTATAGCCATGGGCCTGATCAAGGAGGAGCGGGGCTTCGCCGTGCTGTCCGACATCCTCGGTGACGAGGATCACCTGGGCGACATGGACTTCAAGGTGGCCGGCACCGAGAGGGGTGTGACCAGCCTGCAAATGGACATCAAGATCACCTCGATCACACCGGAGATCATGCGCATCGCGCTGGATCAGGCGCGCGAAGGGCGGATCGCACATTCTGGGAGAGATGGCGACCGCGATCAGCGGCGCCCGTTCGGATGTCGCGACCACCGCGCCGCGCATCACGATCATGCATGTGCCCAAGGAGAAGATTCGCGAAGTGATCGGCACCGGGGGCAAGGTGATCCGCGAAATCGTCGAGCAGACCGGAACCAAAATCGACATCGAAGACGATGGAACGATCAAGATCGCGGCCACGGATCAGAAGCAGGCACAAAACGCAATCGACTGGATACGCGGCATCGTGGCCGAACCCGAGATCGGCGTGATCTATCCCGGCAAGGTGGTGAAGACCGCCGATTTTGGCGCGTTCGTGAATTTCCTCGGTTCGCGCGACGGGCTGGTCCATATCAGCGAACTGACGCAAGGCCGGGTTGGCAGGACGACCGACGTCGTCAATGTCGGCGATCCGGTGAAGGTGAAAGTTATCGGCTTCGACGAGCGTGGCAAGGTGAAACTATCCATGCGCGTGGTCGATCAACAGACCGGCGAGGACATCACCGACAAGGTGGGTGCCAAGCCCGGTCGTCGTGATCGCGACCGCGATGGGCGCGAGCCGGGGTCGAACGAGCCGTCGGCGCTTGCCGCCGGAGAGTAATTGATCGAGGGGCTCTGGACGGCTTAGCGCCGGCGGAGCCCTTATTTTCTGCTGGCGCGCCGCGCGGATACGGAGGCGGGCGATGAGAGCGATCAACGCGATCCGCATGGGTGGGGTCGACGTCTTGCCGCTGGTGGAAGGCGGCAAGGGCGTTTCCATCTCGAACGGTCTGTCCTGCGGCCGGTGGGCCGCCGCCGGAGGCATCGGTACGTTCAGCGCCGTGAACGCGGATAGCTATGACGAGCAAGGGAGGCGTATTCCGCAGGACTACCGAGGGCGAACCCGACGCGAGCGGCATGAAGAACTGGTCATGTACGCGATTCGCGGGGCGGTGGCGCAAGCACGGCGCGCCTACGAGCTTGCCGGCGGTATGGGTCGCATCCACGCCAATGTGTTGTGGGAGATGGCAGCGGCCGAGCGGGTCGTCACCGGCGCGCTGGAGCAGGCCAAGGGACTGATCAACGGCATCACCTGCGGTGCCGGCATGCCGTACCGGCTGTCGGATATCGCCGCAAGGTTCAATGTTTATTACTATCCCATCGTGTCATCCGCCCGCGCGTTCAATGCGCTCTGGCGGCGCGCTTACCACAAGGCGGCGTCGCTGCTAGGTGGCGTGGTCTATGAAGATCCGTGGCTCGCCGGCGGGCACAACGGCTTGTCCAACAGCGAGGATCCGACCAAGCCGGAAGACCCGTTCCCGCGCGTGCTCGCGTTGCGCAAGGTGATGCGCGACTTCGGATTGGCCGAGACGCCGATCATCATGGCGGGCGGCGTGTGGTGGCTTGAGGAATGGGCGGATTGGATCGACAACCCCGACCTCGGACCGGTCGCGTTCCAGTTTGGCACACGGCCGCTTCTGACACAGGAGAGCCCGATCGGCGAAGCCTGGAAGCGTCGCCTGCTGACCTTGCAGGAGGGCGATGTCTTCCTCAACCACTTCAGCCCGACCGGGTTCTGGTCCAGCGCCGTGAACAACGACTTCATCCGGCAGCTGCGCGAGCGATGCGATCGGCAGGTGGTGTTTACGACCGAGCCCATGGGCGAGCACATCGCCGATTACGGTGTCGGCCCGCGCAAGCGCGTCGTCTATCTGACCGACCGCGACCTGGGGCGTGTTCGCGGCTGGGAGGCGCGGGGCTTCACGGAAGCGCTGCGCACGCCGGATTCGACGCTGGTCTTCGTCACCCCCGAGCAGGCCAAGCAGATCACCCGCGATCAGGTGGAATGCATGGGCTGCCTGAGCCAGTGCCGGTTCTCCAATTGGAACCAGCAAGCGCCCGAGTACAGCACCGGCAAACGCCCCGACCCGCGCAGCTTCTGCATCCAGAAGACCTTGCAGACCATAGCGCATGAGAGCGACGGCCCCGAGACCATCGAGCGCAACCTGATGTTCAGCGGCCACAACGCCTTTCGCTTCGCTCGCGATCCGTTCTATTCGAATGGGTTCATCCCGAGCGTGAAGCAGCTGGTCGAGCGGATTCTGACGGGGCGATAGTTTAACGCGCGACCGGGAAGGGATGTTTGACGGTCACCGCCGTGGCCAAGCGAGTTCGATCCCGGAGGCGAGCCGCAGTCGCCAAGCCCGGAAACGGGAGCCCAGCGCCTCCGTAGCGGGCGCGTTGCGCATCAAGCGCGAGATCAGCAACTGCCGCGCCGGTGCCACGCGGCGCAGCAGCCATCTGCGGGCGCCGAGTACCGCGTCATGCATGCGCGCGAACCAGCGCACACGGAGGAGGGCGGGCTCGCAGGCCTGATAGATCCAGACCAGAATCAGCGTGGCCAAGCCTTTGCCCAGTATCGCTAACAAAGTCGCGGCCCAGAAATGGCCCTTGGCCAGCAGGACGGCGGTGCCGACTTCTGACGCGTGGCTGAACACCTCGGGCACCAGGAATAGCGGCACGGCGACGACGGGAGGCAGTAGCGCGAGCCACAGATGCGCCGCGCGTACCAAAGAAAGCGCTCCGACCGTGCGGAGAATCCTCCGGGAGCCTGCCCACAGCACATGCTCCACCAGCACCACCAGCAGGGCCGGCAGAAGCAGCAGGAGGTCGAGCAGTGCGCTCCACAGGCGTTTCCTCAGGCGCTCTCTCATCGCTTGGCCCCAAGGCTTATACCAACCCGCCTAGAGGCTGACACACGCCCACTCCCTGGTGCCGATTGAGCGGATGCGGTCAGGATCGTTGACGAAAAAATTCCAGGCGCTGCTGCAGGCCGCGACGATGGCTTTGTAGCTGTCCCATACCAGGGCACACAGCCGATTGGCGCGGAGATATTCCCAGACATTCTCCATTGGGTTGAGTTCGGGGGAATACGACGGCAAGGGCAGGAGCGTGATGTTATCCGGCACGCCGAGCCGGCCGCCGGTCTGGTGCCATCCTGCGCTGTCGCAAACCAGCACGGCATGCGCGCCGGGTACGACCTGGGTGCTGATTTCGGCCAGATGTTCGGTCATCGCCTCGGCATTGACGTTCGGCATAATGATCGCGGCCCCGACCGCGCGGTTTGGACAGATCGCACCAAACAGGTAAGCGGAGTCATGGCGATTGTCGCGGACCATCAAAGGTCGGGCGCCGATCGGCGCCCAGACATAGGCATGGCCGCCCTTCTGGCCGACCCGAGCCTCGTCCTGGAACCAGATCTCGATCGGCTTGCCGGTGGCGGACGCTGGCAGGGCGGCTTTCACCAAGTCAGCGAAGTTTTTTTAAACGCCTCCTCGGCTTCGGCGTCCTTCTTCGGATGAAATGGGCGCGGTTGCAGCCGGGTCATATCGAGCTGACGCAGCCACTTGCCAATGGTGCTTTCATGCACCGTCACATTGAAGCGGCGAGCAACCTCTTCGCGCAGATCCACACAACGCCATCGCACCACTTTGTGCGTCTCCAGATCCGGCCCCTTGATGACCAGGGCTTTCAGTTCCGCCATTTGTTCCGTGGTCAAGGCCGGCTTGGGACCAGGGCTACGGCGCGACTTCAGCCCTTCGACACCCGCCTCATTGTAGCGATGAACCCAGTCGCGCAGTGTTTGTCGGTCCATGCCGTTCTGCTCTGCAGCTTCGGTGCGCGTGCCGCCTTCCAGCACCATCGCCACTGCCAAAAGCCTTCGGACCTGCGCGCCATCGTGGCATTTGCCAGCTATCGCACGCAGCTCAGCCGCCGTGTGCTCCGTCCGCGTGATCGTCACTGCCGCACCCATCCGTTGCCTCGCTCAAGCAAATCACCCTGAGTGAGCATCGAATCGGAACCGGCAGCGGTTGGGAATCCCGGGAAAGTCGACGTCTGTGCGGGTTGGTATTAGACCAAGCCCGACCTGCCAGGGAAGCCTTGAGCGCAAGGACGGCTTGGGATGCGGGACGACGCTCGCCCGTCCGCTCGGCGTATCGGCGGGGCTTCGGCCAGCTCCGAACCGGGCGTGGTCCGCCCGGTTCGCCACGTCGTCCTCAGCCCGGTTGCCCGGGACGCCGGTCTTGCTGCGGGTGGCCGGCCGGCGCCGGGTGCGGCGGCGGAGCGGCGTGGGCCTGCATTGCCGGCGGCGCCGGGTGCGGCGCGGCCGGCGGCATATGCGGCGCGGGAGGAGGTGCCGCATGCGGCATCGGCGCTTGCGCCACGTGTTGCGCAGGCGCAGCCGCATGCAGCGCAGGTGGTTGCGGGTGCGGCTGCGGAGCCGGCAGCGCCGCGTGTTGCGGCTGAGCGCTCGGAGTATGCGCCGCATGCGGCTGCTGTTGCTGCTGGTTCTGCGGCACGGGATGTGGCGCAGGCCGCGGTGCCGGCGGCACGTAGCGCGGCACCGGGGCCGCATAGCGCTGAGCAGGCACGGGCGCCCGGAACTGCTGTGCCGGCGCCGCATGCGGCGTCGGTTCTGCGACATGCGGTGTCGGCTCGGCGAGGCGCTGCGGCGCCGCCTCGTGCTGGCCCGCCTCGGCCGGATGTTCGTTTTGGGGTGCCGCCACTGCAGGCGACGCATGCTGGGCCTCCACCCCCCTGCGGACTTCCTGACCGGGGACGGCCAGCTGTTCATGCGCGTGCACCGGCGGCGGACCGGCGCGGCCTGCTTCCGGCGTGCGCAGCTCCGGCACGGGCTTTGTTCCGGGATGCGCCAATTGCGGCGTCACCCCGGCCTGCACAGGCTGCGTTCCATGCTGCGTCAGGGCGGGTGTCGCTGGATGGACCGGCTCATCCGGTCGTCCGGCTGGCGGATTGCCATGCAGTGCGGGCATCGCCACTTCGCGTCGTCGTCTCGCCCGGCCGCACGGGTGCAAGCTTGCCCGGAGCGGATGCCACGGCCGGTGCCTGAGCGCGGATCACCGGGCCGGGTGCATGCGGCCTGGCAGGCACGACCACGCCCGCTGGCGGCGGCGCGGCATGGATCTGCTGCGCGATCCGCGGCGTCACGCCGAGGGTTGCGGTCGAGGGCGGAATCGGCGCGTGCCCGACCACCGGATGGATTTGGGCGAGCGACTGCACCGGCACGTGTTCGAGCGACTTGTTGGACCGGCCGCGACACGGCCATTGCTGTCGCCGGAATTACGGTTGCAGCGCGTGCATTGCGGAACTGGTTGATGGTGATGTTGTTGACCGTTGTGTTGACGTTGGTGATCTGCGTGACGTTGCCCACTTGACGGATATTAACGTTGCGCACGTAAGTTGGGCTGGCGTGGAACCAGGGCCGGTACACCTCGCCGGGACCGAGTGGCACCCAGCCCACGCGCCCGCCATAGCCACCGAAACCACCCCCGAAGCCGGCATTGAAGCCGACACCGACCTGCGCTCCAAGACCAAAGAACGCCACCAGCGCCGGAGCGTAAACGGGCTGGATCGGCGCGCCCATCACAACGCCTGAATTTATTCCGGGGATCCAGCCCCAGCGCCCGCCGATCTCCGCCCAGCGGCCGTAGTGGAACGGAGCAAAGCCCCACGGCTCTGCGTCGACCCAGGTCCAGCCCCATGGCGCTACATACGCCCAGTGCCCGACACTGTATGGCGTCCAGCCCGGAGCCACCTGCGGATACCAGACCGGGCCGTAATCAGGGGCCGGCGTCCATGATCCGTATTGGGCCAGGTCGTAGCTGCCCGGCATTTGTTCGACGATAGGGGGCGGCGCGGCGGCCTGCGCGACCACCGGGCGCTCGCGGGCCAGCATCGCGTCAAGGAACGGATCGCGCGTCAGCGATACAAGCTGACCGGTAAACGCGCCGGTTTCACCGTTGATCTCCGCAGTCTGTCCGGGCGGGACCTGCAACGAGATCGTGTCTCCGATGGTGGCGGCGCCTTCAAGCACCGTTACGAGCGTCGGGGTCGCGGTTGTTCCGGCTACGATTTCGTAGCGCCCGGGGGTGGCGATCGTGACACTGCCGCGGGGCGTTACGACCGTGTAGCTTTCTCCAGGGAGCAGGTTTCGCACCCGCAAATAGGTTTCGCCCTGTGGCAAGGTCGCCACGAACTCCTGCTGGTCCAGCCGGTCAACGTCGAGTTCCGTCAATGCCGCGAGTGCGACCCGCGAGCTGGAGATGGCAGAGATCCGCTTCGGCGCCCGGCTGCGTCCAGAAATCCATCGCCTGTTGAAACCGGATAATTCAGCGCCGCCTCACTCCACTGATCCTGCTGCGCGGTGTGGTAGGAGACACTGCCCGACAACCGGGCCACGGCACCGACGCGCTCGGGCGGGTTCACCTCGATCTGCGCCTCGGGCGCACCGGACGGCGGGGCTGGCGCCTCCTGCGCCGGCGCGGGGTGCGAGAGTGCGGGGCCGAGCACGAGCACGGCGACCGCCACAATTTGAAACAGTTTGTTGCTTCGAGGCATGGGACTGTTCGGTTTCCTTTTTTTGCGGCATCGCGCCAGCGACGGGATCAAATTCGCCGGCAAGGTGGCGAAATGAGGGTGCCTTGCATCACTAAAAGGCCACATAGGGAAGCCAGATTTCACTTCGAACGTTGGATTGAGGAGATCGCCATGCCCCGCCTCCTTCGAATGCGGCTTTTGGCACCGGCCCTGGCACTCGGGGCGGCAACCTTGCTCGGCGGGTGCGTTGCCTACGCGCCGGGTTACGGGTACGGGTATCCAGGGTACTATGGTTATCCCTACGGTTACGCTTACGGCGGGCCTGCGGTTAGCTTCGGCTATTTTGGGTATCGCCGCTGGTGACGAGTCGGCGATAGCGCGCTCGAACGCGCAAATTGCGTGCTCGAACAAGCGATTGATGTAGCCCGTGTCTCGGCGGAAGTCGACGCTAATCCGCAATAAGCGGCTTGATCTAACACCCTCATGCAATGCCGACCGCCGGCTCGGGGAACGGTTCAGCTAATTCCAGAACGCGCGCGGCGCGCAGCACGAGATTATCGCGATATTGTGCGGCGACGAGCTGTACCGCGCGCGGAAGGCCGTCCGCTCGCAGCCCCATCGGGATGGTAATCGCCGGCTGGCGGCTCAGGTTGAACGGGAATGTCCACGGCGCCCAGGATGACCAGAGTGCCGTCTCTGCATGCTCGGTCGGTGCGTCCGCCGCAGGCGGTCCGTTCGGCACGGTGGGGCACAGCACGAGATCGAATCGCTGATGAAACCGCCCCATGACGTGCGCCGCCTCCGCGCGCAGCGCCTCGGCGTCCATGAACGCGATCGCCGACAAACCGGTATGCGCGGCCGCCACGTCCAGCAAGCCGGGATCGAGCAATTGGCGACGTTTCTGGGGGAACGACTGCACCAGCCGCGCCAATGCCGCGCCCCAAACGCGACCAAATACCAGCCGCGTATCGGGCAGGCCGGGATCCGCCTCTTCTACGGAGGCTCCCGCGTCGCGGAGCAAGTCCGCGGAATGTTCGACCGCCGCGATCGCTTCGGCATCGGCCGGCGCGTCGAAGCCCGGGCGGCGCAGGATCGCGACGCGGAGACCCGCAATGCCCGTTTCGATTCCGTCACGCCAGTCGCGCGCATCATCGGGCAGGCAGAACGGGTCGCGCAGATCGTGTCGCGCCATTGCGGAGAGCATCAGCGCGGCATCGCGCACGCTGCGTGTCATCGGCCCGGCGCAAGAAACCGAGGCAAAGGCGCTCGCCGGCCATTGCGGGACTCGACCGTAAGTCGGTTTCAGCCCGACCAGACCGCACCACGCCGCTGGAATGCGGATCGACCCGCCGGCATCGGTCCCGACATGGAGCGGGCCAAACCCCGCTGCCCCCGCCGCCCCCGCGCCCGACGATGATCCTCCAGGCGTCCGCGTCTTGTTCCATGGGTTGCGGGTAATCCCGGTGAGCGGGCAGTCGCCGGGCGACTTCCAGCCGAATTCGGTCGTTGTCGTCTTGCCCGGGATAATCGCGCCCGCGGCTTTGAGGCCGAGCACCAACGGCGCGTCGTCCGCGACGGGCGCAGGATCGGTCAGGCGGCTGCCGCGTCGGGTCGGGAAACCCGCCACATCCACCAGATCCTTGACCGTGCAGGGCACGCCATCGAGCGGGCCGCGCGGCCGTCCAGCGCGCCATCGCCGCTCGCTTTCGCCCGCTTCGTCCAGCGCATGCGGGTTCATCAAAACAAAGGCATTGAGCGCCGGGTTTAGCCGTTCAACGCGCTCCGTCACGGCTTGCAATACCTCGACCGGGCTCAGGGCGCCGCGCGCGTAAAGCCTTATCATCTCCTCGGCGCTGAGCAGGGCGGCATCGGTTCCTGGCATGGTCTTCCCCGACGAATGCGAACCGGCGCAGCATGGGCCGTGCATTCGGATCAGGAAACCCGCGATCGGAGGCAGCAATGTCGGGAACCCGCACGAACCGTCCCGAAGGCGAGCCTTGGCAGTGGCCGGAGCCGGCATGGCGGCGGATCGTCGCGCAGGCGCGCGCGGGTCGCAGCCTGAAGCCGCGCGCCTGGCCCGAGGGCGCACGCTGCGCTGTGGCGCTGTCCTTCGACGCTGACCACGAAACGATTCCCTTGCGCGATGGCGATGCCAGTCCGATGCGCATCAGCCAGGGCCAATACGGCAGCCGCGCCGCGATGCCGCGCATCCGCAATCTGCTGCATCGCCAATCCGTGCCGGCCACGTTCTTCTACCCGGCGGTCTCGGCGCTACTCTACCCGGACGAGGTGCGCGCAGTGGCCGAGGAGGGCCATGAAATCGGCATCCACTCCTGGATTCACGAACTGAACACCACGCTGCCCGGCGAGGCCGAGCGCGATTTGTCGCTGCGTGCGCGCGATGTCCTGGCCCGGCTTTCCGGGCGCGAGCCTGTGGGAATGCGCACCGCGAGCTGGGACTTCTCGCCGCACACGCTTTCTATCATTCGCGAGATGGGTCTGCTCTACGACAGCAGCCTGATGGCGGATGACGATCCGTACGAACTGACCGATGACGGCGAACACGACTGGGATTGTCGAACTGCCGCCAGAGTGGATTCGCGATGATTTCGTTTATTTCAATATGCTTCGTCATTCGCCGCTGCGGCCTTACACGCCGCCTTCTTCGGTCTTCGAGATTTTCGCCGCCGAGCTCGACGGGGCCTGGCATGAAGGCGGGCTGTTTCTGCTGACCATGCATCCGCACGTGATCGGGCATCGGTCCCGGATGCCGTTGCTGGAGCGGTTGATCGAGCACGCTAAGGCGCGGGGCGGCTGCTGGTTTGCGACGCACGAACAGGTGGCGCGGTGGTGCAAGGAGCAAGGCGCGGCATAGCGACACTGGGCGACCGCCGCCGCTTCTAGAAGGCACGCACGACCTCGCGCTCAGCTCGTTGCCGAGCACGCGGCCTCTGAGTGCCTTCCTCGATCAAATCGATCGGCTGGCCGAGGACGTCCGCAAGCCTGTTCTCGATTCCGATCACCTCGAGCAGCGAGAGCCCGCGCGCATCGTCAAACGCCGCCAGCAGATCGATATCAGAATTCGCCCGCGCCTCGTCCCGCGCCGTCGAGTTGACCAGGGACAGCCGGGCAATCCCGGCAGCTCTCAGCTCTGGTTCATGCGCGCGCAGCGTGGCGATGACCTCATCGCGTCTACGCCATCAATTTAGCACGTCCTTTTCCCGCGCGCGCAGCCCTCGCTGGTCAAGGTCTCAGGCCGAGGGTGCGCAGCAAGGCGGGATCAAGCGTCGGCCGCGCGGGCGGGGGACGAGGCAGATCGAAGCCCATAACGTCGTCATAGCCCCAGAGCGCCCAACCGATCCGGTCGCGTTCGGCTGCCTTTCGCACCGCTCCGATCCAGGCGAGGCGCGCCGGCGCATTCAGCTGAGCGCTCGCCCCGAATTCTCCGAGCAACAGTGCCACGTCGTGCGCCCGCGCCCATTGCGCGGCCGCGTCAAGCCGGTCGGCGACAGCCTGTTCGTTCCAGTGCTCGGCGCAATAGAAGCGCGCGAGGGCAATGGTCGCCGGCTCGGACGTGCCTGCCGCGTGCTCGCAATCGGCTTGTGCTGCGACCGGGAAGGGAAGCCGTGCCAAGGCGGTCCGATCCAGGCCCGGCCGATAGGCGGCAAGCGAGGTCAGTTCGGCGGGCTCGTAGAGATGGATGGTATAGACGACGTTCGTATCTCGAACCGGTTGCAGTTGCTGCAATCCGTTGATGCTGCTCCAGTCGCCGCCGGTCAGGACGATTGTTGCTTCCGGCATCGCCGCGCGAACAACCCGGAGCACGTTGTTTTGCAGCGTTCCCATTGCGCTGTCGCTTTGGTAAAGACCGGCTCGTTCAGCAGTTCGGGAAACGTCAGCCCCGGGTCGAGACGCGATAGCGCTGGGGCTAGCACGCGCCAGATGTCAATAAGCCGCGCGCGATCGGCCGCGCTGATTGTCCAGCCGCCAGTTGGACGGGTGCAGGGCGACGACCACCGCGAGCCCGTGCCGCTCCAGCCGGCGGATCTGCCCAAGAATCAGCGGCAGGCGCGCCGCCGGATCGGACTCGATCAGTTCTGGCTGGATCGGCACCCTGGCGAAGCTGAACCCGGCATGCCGAAGTTGCTCGATCGCCGCGTCGCTCACATAGCCGCGCAGGGCCGCGGGCGCGACGCTGGGGGGAAAGCGGAACCAGTTGGTGATGTTCACACCGCGGGCCAGCATCGCGAGCCGTTCGGCCTCCGGCGCGGCGCGCGCGGGCGGGCTGATGCACGAAACCAGGAGTATCGCGAAAAGGATGAGCCGGCGAGGCAACCCGCTGCACAATGGGATAATAGCGTTTCGTCAACGTTTCGCCGATATGCGCTCATTGCTCCCTCTCCGCCCCTGGGGGGCGGCGCGGGAGTTGAGGGCATCCCCAGTGATCTCCTGCAGAGCAAGCGGAGACTTCCGGCCGGCGATCTTCTTCCCCGCCCATTCGCGCTTCGGGCTGCGAAGCAGACTAAGGCAGATGGGTAGGGGTCTCGTGGGTCTTGTCCGCTTTCATAGCAGATCCCATGCTCGGTTGACGGTCTTGATAAACACCTGCCCCATTATCGTGCTGGTGCTTGCAGCACTCGTCCTGAGCGCGGCAGCATGGATGCGCAGCTTCGAATATGACGAGGGTTATTCGGTGCTCGTCGTCGCCGGGATGCCTCGCCCGGATTGGCCGGACGAGCCGTTCCCGGCGGCGAAGGTGCATGATATCGCGCAGGGCCGTGCCGGACCGGTTGCCACCGCACAGACTTTGCGGCGCACGGACGTCCATCCACCGCTCTATTTCTGGGCGCTTGAAGCGTGGCGACAATTCGCGGGAACGAGCATTTTCTCGCTGCGGATGTTTTCGGTCCTGTGCGGCTTAGCGGCGCTGGCGCTTGTCGGAGCGATTGGTCGGCTGGCCGCCATCCCCGCCGCAAGCGCGATGCTGTTCACGCTCGGCTGTTACGGTTTCGCTTACACGAGCGCGGTCGCGCGCGGCTTCGCTCTGGCGCAGGCTCTAACGCTTGGCGGTGTAACGCTGGGCTTGCTGGCGGCGCGCGACGGGCGCGCCCAATCAGCGCTGGGCGCCGGTTTTCTGCTGGGTGCCGCGACGTTCACCAACTATCTCTCTGTCTTCGTCGGCGGCGCAACATTGGCTTGGCTGATTGCGGCACGGCCTCGGCTTCCTCGGATGTGGCTGTCCGCAATCGTTGGGTTCGCGGTGTTCGTGCCGGTCGATCTCTGGTTCTTCGTGGCGCAGCGCGACAGCCGGATCGGGCAGTTTCCGCCGTTTCATCTTCTGGCCAGCCTGGAGCGGCTCGGCCGCTATGGCGCCGGTGACATCGTCGGTGCGCTGCCGCTTTATGCGCCCGAGCCGGTGCGCTTTCCGATCGCCGCCACGCTGGCCGCACTGCTTGTCGGACTGGCTTGTATCGTCTTATGGCGATGGCTCCGGATCGGGGACGCAAATGCGTGCACGTTGCTCGCGCTCGGGGCCGTCGCCCCGCCATTGGGCCTGCTCCTGCTCGGGGCGGCTTTCAACACGACGCCGATCGAACTGCGTTACCTCGCCTTCTCGGCTCCGTTCATCGCGCTGCTGCTGGCGGGCGCATTGTCCCGATCGGGGCGCATCGGCGGGGTATTCGGCGCTGCTCTTGCTTCAACGCAAGCACTGGCCATGGCGGGGATGCTGACACGTGCGGAGACCATGCAGCCCGCCCGGGCGACCGCTCATACGGCAGCTTCAGCAGCCGGTCCGAACGGTATCGTGGTTCTGCCGCGCGGCAATGACGGCGTGGGCGCCGTCGTACCGTTCCTGGCCGAAGCACCTCCCTGGCTTGCGGTCCAGCTTGCCGCGCCGGGCGAAACGCGGGAGCGGCTGCGGGCAGCATGCCCGGTTCCCCCGTGTCGCACTCGCGCTGCTCGGAGTAGATCCGGCCAGCCGGAACGTCTTGCCGCTCATGCGTGCGGCATTCGCCGACAAGTGTTGGCGTGCGGTGGGGGCCGGCGTCAATGTGCTCACCTTCGAGCGTGTTTGCCCGGCCCGGCCGGAGGAACGCGTACCCTGAGTTTACGGCTCGCCAAACGTGGCGATTCGGTCGATCCGGCAGATGAACAACACCCGCTTCTCGTCAATCGAGGGATCGCGCAAGGCATACGGCCCCGGCTTGCCAGTGTATTTCATCCAAATCCGGTCGATCTGCGCCGTAACTTCCTCGCCGCCCGGTTCCCACTCGCGCCTTTCCTGCTCGACCGTGCATTTGATCTGTATCCAGTGATACGGATTCTCCGGATTGACGAGCAGCACCGTCAGCCGCGGATTTTTGCGAATCCACTCGCATTTCGGCCGGTGCGAGGCGGTGTTGACCAGAACCTTGCCGTCCTGGTGATCGAACCACATCGGCGTCAGGCTTGGCCGGCCATCGGGCCGGTCAGGCCCAAGGTGACGGTAATTGGCCGGTCCAGCAGGCTTCGGTAAATCGGGTCGAGGTCGTCGAGCGTCCGAATTTGGTGTCGCTCGCCGATGTCAAACTGGCCGGGCTTCAGCCCGTTCGCGACGTTGACGAAATTGGCAACCGTAATGCCGTCCGGCATGCGCTCCTCCTTCTTGCCGCTCGTTGCACAGGCGGCCGGCCGGAGCTTAGGAGCGACTTGCGCCGGAAGTCGATACTACCTCCTCGTCGAAGCGCGCTTGCAGCTTGCCCTTGCGAAGCGCAGGCGGCCGGGGATACTGGCGCGGCACGCTGCTCGCGCCGTTGCTCCGCCATTGCGAGAAGCGGCGCGATCTCGCCCGCTTCCGGCAAAACACGTTGAGTGAGGGAGCGAGCTTGCGAGATGACGCTGCCCGACTCGATTCCACCCGCCATATGGCCAGCAATGACGCAGCCCTCCGCCCGGCCAGTGCGAATCGCCGTAATGCTTGCCTGCGGCATTTTGCTGGCGGGATGCGCTGCCGGAAGGCGGGCGGCCGTTACCGCCGATAACCACACCCCGCCCTTCGCGCGCGTGCCCTACCAACCGATCTCGCGGCAAGACGTGGTGGCAATCGCGCTTCGGGAATGGCGACTGTTCGGTCAGCCGATCGACGACGATCCGCCGGGCACGCGGCCGCCTCCTGCGCCCGATCAGATGCCTGAGCGTGAGCCGGGTTTATGGCAACGGGTCGGTGATTATTGGTGGCAGGGGATGAACGCGGGCTCGCCCGAATCCGGCTGGACCGGGAAACACAGCGGCGAGGGCCATGTGTTTCCGGCCGATGAGGACGGCGACTACGCGTGGTCGGCGGCCTTCATCTCTTATGTGATGCGGATTGCCGCCGCCGGGCCGCGCTTTCCCTATTCGGCGTCGCATTCGACGTATATCGACATCGCCAAGCAGCAGGCGACAGGGCAAGCGACTGGCTGGATCATTACCGCCGAACGCCCGACCGCCTATGCGCCGCGTCCGGGCGATCTGATCTGCGCGGCCAGAGGTGCAAGCGCCGCGCTGACCTACGACGACCTGCCGGCTGGTCACTTCCCTGCACATTGCGATATCGTCGTCGGCGCCGCGCCGGGGTGGATCGCGGTCGTCGGCGGCAATGTAGACGACGCCGTGACGCTGAAGCACGTGCCGGTCACCGCGGACGGCAAGCTCGCGACGCCCGACGGGCGCGTGCTGGATACACGCTATCCGTGGATGATCGTGCTCCGCGTGCTTTATCCGGAGCCGCCGTCAAGGCCCGTAGCATAGGCCGCAGCGCGTTCGCACCTTGCGCACCGGAGGCCGGGACCACAACATGACTTGACGTCGGAAATACACCTGCGAACTGTGTCACGAAGGGAGAGCGTGTCTTCCAGGCCACCGATCCGCATGAATGGGGTCCTTCGCCACAATGGTCGCATCCGGTCTCGCCGGGGCTCGCCTTGTTGGGGTTCGTGGGCTTCTGTCTGCTTGTCGGCGCATCCGGCGCGGCACTGGCATCGGGTGCTCTGCACGGCTGGTATCTCGGGTTGAACCGACCGCCCGGCACTCCGCAGAGTTGGATGTTTGCCCCCCTCTGGGCTGTCCTTGACGCCCTGATCGGCGGCGCGGCCTGGCTGGTCTGGCGCCGGGCCGGACCGGGCAAGGCGCTGCGGCTCTGGGGCTGGCAGCTCGGAGTTAGCGCGCTCTGGATTCCGGCGTTTTTCGCCTTTCACGCGCCAGGCCTGTCGCTGCTGATTGCTTTGGCGCTGCCGGTGCTTGTCATGGCGACCATGGTCAGCTTTCGGCTTATGTCCCGCGCCGCTGTCTGGCTGATGCTTCCCTATCTGCTGTGGACCGGCTATGCGGTTTACCTCAATGCTGGATTCTGCTGGTTGAACCCGGGCTGAGCGAGGCATCCGCAATGTTGCTTTCGAATCTTCGCGCGATTTTGCGCGTGTTTGCGCCCGCGCTCGCAGGCGTCGCTGTCACAATTCTTGGCGCCACGGGCGCCTTCGCACAGGGGCCGCCGAGGTCTTTGGGGGCCGCGGGATCGCCACCCTTCACCAGCAAGCAGCTGGACAAGAGTCTCGAGAACACGCAGCGGCCGCCGCCCGCGGCCCTGCCGGGCGCGGAATCGAAACAAGCCGTTGCCCCGCCGCGGCAAGTACCCCAGCTGATGAGCCCAAACGACGCGCTGTTCGACGCGATCGATCGGGGCGATATTGCGGTGGCGCGCGACGCCCTGAACCGGGGCGCCCAGCTTGATGCACGCAACGTACTGGGCATGACGCCGATCGAATTGTCGGTCGATCTGGGGCGCAACGACATCTCCTTCCTGCTGCTGTCGATGCGCAACGCCGACCTGCCGCCGCCAAGGCAAGCTGCCCCCGGCGGGCCGCCCGGCACGGCTACGCTTGCCGCCTCGCCACCGAGTATGCGCAGACCGGTGCAGACGACCGCTGTCTCGGTCGCGACCAACCCGGCGCCTGCTGTTGACCCGGTCGCGCCGAAGCTGTTCTCCGGCAACGGTGGGACGCCCATCCCGCAAGCGGGCTTCCTCGGGTTCGACTCGAACCGGCGGTAAGGGTCGCGCTTGCGCGCTGCGGAGTGGAACGAAAGGATCGGGTGATGTCAGCGGCGCCGCACCTGGGCGAACTGTCCGGCGACTATCAGACGCTGCACGAGTTCATCCCGGCTGCCCGTGCCAAGCTTTCAGACAATGATTTGGGGCTATCTGGTCGGCGCCACCGAGACCGAGACCACCATGCGCCGCAACCGCTTGGCGCTCGATCAGATTGCCTTTCGGCCTCGCGTCTGTCGCGACGTCGCGCAAGTCGATTGCACCCGAACCCTCCCGGGCATGCGCATGCGTCTGCCGGTGATCCTGGCACCGGTCGGCTCGCTTGAATCGTTTCATCCGGGCGGGGCTGCCGAGGTGGGGCGGGGCGCGTCGGGCTTCGGCGTTCCGGTCATGGTCAGTTCAGTGACCAAGCCAACGCTTGAGGAAACCGCCGCCGCCACGACCGGTCCCAAGCTGTTCCAGCTCTATGTACGCGGCGACGACGCCTGGACCGACGATATGGTGCATCGCGCCGTCGCGGCGGGCTATGACGGCTTCGCCATCACCGTCGATACCGCCGCCTACTCGCGGCGGGAGCGCGACATCGCGGCGCGCTTCATCAAGCCATGGCGCACCGCGGCGACGGGGCACGAATTCCAGGCGGGGTTCTCCTGGAAGAACGTGGCGCATTTCAAGCGCCGGCACACGATCCCGCTGATCCTGAAGGGGATCGCAACGGCCGAGGATGCCGCCATCGCCTGCGATCATGGTGTTGACGTGGTGTATGTGTCCAACCATGGCGGACGCCAACTGGATCACGGACGCGGCGCGATGGATTTGCTACCCGAAGTGCTGGAGAGCGTCGCCGGACGGGCCAAGGTGGTGATCGACGGTGGCTTCTGCCGGGGCAGCGACGTGCTGAAAGCAATCGCCGCCGGGGCCGACGCGGTGGCGATCGGGCGGCTTTACTGCTACGCGCTTGCCGCCGCCGGTCATGCCGGCATCGAGCGGATGCTGCAAATTCTGGAGCAGGAAATGGCGGTGGCGATGGCGCTGCTGGGCGTCACGCGATTAGCGGATCTTGACCGATCCTTTCTGCATTTCGGTGCGCCATCGGTCGCCGCGCCGCACGTGCATAGCGCCTTTCCGCTGCTGTATCCGCCGGCGGAGCTGGCTTGACCGCGGGCGGACGAGCGCAGCCTTCGGCGTCGGCTGATCGGCTTTTGTAACCGGCAAAGCCGCTCGCAGAAGTCGTGGATTTGATCGTGTGGCCGTGGCTCGATCGGCAACAGAAGTTGCACGGGCCAGCGGGCGCGCGAAGCCGAAAGGTCAGCTCCGCGTCCATTGTAAGATGCCGGCTATGATGACAGGCTGGTTGCCGTTTGCGCAAGCCTCGGCTAATCGCCGATACTGGCGGAATTCGGGGACGGCACGGCGCTTGCTTCCGCTCCCGCGACGCTGCGGAGGCGGATGGAAGCATGGGGCTGGTCAAATACGCACTGAAGTTCCGGGTGACGTTCTACGTGCTCTCGGTCCTGATCCTCTTCCTGGGGATCGGCTCCATTATCCGGATGCCGAAGGACGTCTTCCCGAGCGTCGATATCCCGGTCGTCTCCGTCATCTGGACCTATACCGGGCTCACGACGCCCGAAATGGCCAAGCGTGTCACCACCTATTCCGAATATTCGCTGTCCAATAACATCAACGGCATCCGAAACATCGAAAGCCAGACGCTGTACGGGGTCAGCGTCATCAAAGTGTATTTCCAGCCGGACGTGAACCTCGATCTGGCAATCGCGCAAATCGTCGCGTCGGTCAACTGGATACGCGCGATCATGCCGCCAGGAATTCAGGCGCCGACGGTGATACGCTACTCGGCGTCCGCAGTACCGGTGATCCAGCTCGCCCTGTCGTCGGACAAGCAAAGCGAGCAGCAACTGTTCGACTATGGCCTGTATCGCGTTCGCCAGGCGCTGACCCAGGTTCCGGGGGCCACCCTGCCGGTACCCGCCGGCGGCAAGTTGCGTCAGATCATGGTGGATCTCGACCTGCACGCCCTGCAAGTCGGTCGGGCTGACACCAATGGATATCACCAACGCGGTCACCGCCGAGAACGTCGTGGTCCCCTCCGGCCTCGTGAAGCTGGGCAACACGCAGTATCAGGTGCGGCTCAATTCCTCGCCCGATGCGGTCGAGGCGTTGAGCCGGATTCCGGTGAAGGTCGTCAACGGCACGCCGGTGCTGCTGCGCGACGTAGCCTATGTGCGCGACGGGTATCGCCGTGCAGCAGAATGTCGTCCGTGCCGACGGGCGACGCTCGGTGCTCCCAGACATTCTGAAGAACGGCAATGCCTCGACCCTGTCGGTCGTGAACCTGGTCAAGTCGATGCTGCCGCAAATTCGCGGGGCTGCGCCCAAGGACATGCGCATCACCCCGCTGTTCGATCAATCGGTGTTCGTCTCCAGCGCGATCACCGACGTGCTGCGCGAGGGCGCGATTGCCGCCGGTCTGACCGGGCTCATGATCCTGCTGTTCCTGGGCTCCTGGCGCTCGACGCTGATCGTGCTCGTCTCCATTCCGCTGGCGATCCTGAGTTCGCTGATCGTGCTCGCAGCGATGGGCCATACGATCAACATCATGACCCTCGGCGGGCTGGCGCTGGCGGTTGGCGTGCTGGTGGATGACGCCACGGTGGCAATCGAGAACACGTACCGGCTGCTGGAGCAGCGACGGCCCTTCCGCTACGCGGTGGCCGAGGGCGCGGCCGGCATCGCCAAGCCCACTCTGATCTCGACGCTGGCGATCTGCAGCGCTTTCATTTCCGTTGTCTTTCTGACCGACGCGGCGAAATACCTGTTTACGCCACAGGCGCTGGCGGTGGTGTTCGCCATGCTCGCCTCTTACGTGCTGTCGCGCACCCTGGTGCCGATCTTGATCGACGCGCTGGTCAGGAACGAGAAGCACGGTCACGAGCCCGCCTCCAACCCCGGGCTGTTCGGTCGGTTTCACGCGGCGTTCGAGCGTGGCTTTCTCCGCTTCCGCTCCTCCTATATCGGGCTGTTGCAAGTCGTCTTGACGCATCGCTTTGCCACATCGGCGGTCGTTTGCGTCGTCTTGGCCGGAGGCGGTGTGCTCTTCACGATGGTCGGACAGGACTACTTCCCGCAGATCGACGCGGGACAGATGCAGCTTCACGTGCGCGGTCCGTCAGGGCTGCGGAGTCGAGGAGACCGAGCGTCTGTTCCAGGCGGTCGAGGACGAAATCCATCGCGTCGTGCCCGCACGCGATCTCGGTCTCATGCTCGACAATATCGGCCTACCGGCGATCAACTATAACCTGGCCTATGGCGACGGGAGCGCGGTCGGCGCCAATGACGGCACCATTTTGATCAACCTGAAACCGGGCCACGCCGCGACATGCCGCTATATGAAGGCGCTGCGGATCGCGCTCCGCGATCGCTTCCCCGCCTCGACCTTCTACTTTCAGCCTGCCGATATCATCACGCAAATCCTGAATTTCGGTCTGACTGCGCCAATCGACGTGCAATTCGCGGGCAACGACGTCGCCAATAATCAGCGGGTGGCGCTGGCAATGCTGCCGAAGGTCCGCGCGATGCGCGGGACCGTGGACGTGCATCTGCACCAGATCCTGGATGCGCCATCGTTCTTCGTACAAGTGGACCGGACCCGCGCCGCGCAGCTCGGTTTGTCGGAGCAGCAGGTCGCGAACAATATGGACACGTCGCTCAGCTCCAGCTTCCAGATCGCGCCGAACTTCTGGGCCGATCCCAAGACGGGCGTTCCGGTACCAGGTAGCGGTGCAGACGCCCGAATACCGGATTCGCTCCATGAGCGATCTGGAGAACACGCCGATGCTGGCGAGCAATTCGAATACGCTCGAAATGCTTTCGAACGTCGCTACCGTCAAGCGCGAGGCGATGGCGGGCGTGATCGACCACAGCAACATCCAGACCACGTTCGATATTTACGCAAACGTGCAGGATCGCGATCTCGGTGCTATCGAGACCGATCTCAATCGGGTGATCCCCGAATTTCAGAAGCAGCTTAAACCGGGCAACCGGATCGTTTTGCGCGGGCAGATTCAAAGCAAGGACGATGCCTTTCTGCACATCGGCCTCGGCCTGATCGGCGCCATGATGTTTGTGTATTTGCTGATGGTGGTGAATTTTCAGAACTGGGGCGATCCGTTCGTGGTGCTGGCCGCCTTGCCACTGGTGTTCTGCGGCATTGTCGCCAGCCTGTTCATCACGCAGACCACTTTCTCCATCCCCTCGCTAATGGGCGCGATTATGAGCGTCGGGGTCGCCTCTGCCAATTCGATCCTGCTGGTCACATTTGCCCGCGAGCATCGGGAAGAAACCGGTTGCTCGGCCATGGAGGCGGCGCTCGCGGCGGGTGAGACAAGGCTGCGGCCGGTGCTGATGACCGCCGGGGCGATGTTCGTCGGGCTGCTTCCGATGTCGCTCGGCCTCGGCGATGGCAGCGAGCAGAATGCCGCTCTCGCCCGAGCCGTGCTTGGCGGCATCACGGTCGGCACCGTCTCGACCCTGCTATTTGTGCCGTTTCTCTATACGCTGCTGCGGCGTGGTGAGGCCAAGCCGCTGGAGGACTATATATGAACGCCCCCGACCGGATGACGCGCCAGGAGGGCGAGGAGAAACTTTCGGAGCCCCCGCCACGGCCGCCGGGGTGGAGGCTGGCCGCTTTCGTCGTCATAGCGGTGGCGGCGCTGCTCGCCTGGGGCGGTTACGGCCATTGGCAACGCAACAGCGCGGCATCCGAAACCCAGCACCAGACGGCCGATTTCGTTCCAACCGTCCGGGTCAGTGTTGCCAAGCGGCTGGATGGTCCGGTGCAGCTAATACTGCCGGGGAATACCCTGGCCTTCGACGAAGCACGTATCCGCACGCGCGCGACGGGATACATCGCCGAGCGCCGAGTCGATATCGGCAGTCGGGTGCATAAGGGCGATCTGCTGGTGCGCATCGCCGCGCCCGATCTCGACCAGCAACTGGGCCAAGCGCAAGCGCAGCTCGGGCAATTGCAAGCGGCACAAGCTCAGGCGCGCGCGGCCGTGCAGCAGGCGCGCTCGGACGTTACTTTGGCCGAGGTGACGAATTCACGCACATCGGCATTGGCCGGGCGCGGTTATGAGAGCCGCCAGAACGCCGATAACACCCGCTTCGGTCTGTCGGCCAAACAGGCGGCGCTGGCCAATGCCGAGGCCGGCATGCAGGTCGCGGAGGCCAATATCAACGCGCAGGTGGCGACGGTCATGCGGCTGCGCCAAATGACGGACTACGAGAAAGTCACCGCGCCGTTCGACGGCGTCGTGACGGCGCGCGACGTCGATACGGGCGATCTCGTGAAAGCCGATGACAATGGCGGAACGGCGCTGTTCACCGTGCAGCGCGATGACACGTTGCGGGTGCAGGTGAACGTGCCGCAGAGCGGTATTATCGGCCTGAAGGACGGGCTGGAAGCAAAAATCCGCGTGCCGGAGATGCCCGGCAAGGTTTTTACGGGCCGCGTGGCGCGCAGTTCCTTTGCCCTGACGGCCAGCACGCGCACAATGCTGGTTGAAGTGGATGTGCCGAACCCCGATCGGGTGTTGCATCCGGGCTTGTATGTGGAGGTGGAGTTCGCCATCCCGCGTGACGCACCAAGCGTCGTGATACCGGCCGAGGCGCTGCTGTTCAACGGCGAGGGCGTGCGCGTGGCCACGGTCGGGCCGGATAACCGCGTGCACCTGCGGGACGTGACGATCTATCGTGACTTCGGCACGACCCTGGAACTGCGCAGCGGGCTCTCAGGCGGGGAGAAGGTGATTCTAACCCCACCAGCCGATGTCTCGGAAGGGCGGGAGGTCAAAGTCAGTCCGGCCTCCTGAGCTGGGGGGCGCTCAGCTTGTGCGACCGCGCTCCGCGATTAGCATGATTGCACGAGCGGGCTGTGTTGCGGCGTCGGTCATGCCCCGCCGCACGGCGTGCCCGGCGTGCTGGCGCGCGATTTGAAAGAGGAGGGGCGTCACCATGAAATTTTCGATTATGTTCAGCTTCGTTTATCCGCCTGAGGGGCCAATGTCTCACTTGGGAACGTTCGCTGAAATGGACAGGTTGCTGCCGCTCATCGAGGAGCTCGGTTTCGAGGCGTTCCACACGACGGAGCATCATTTCCAAAACAACGGCTGGGCTCCGAGCCCACTGATGGTCCTGGCCAAGGCGGCCGGTCTGACCAAGTCCATCCGTCTGGTCACCAATGTCATGCTGCCGACGCTTTATCAGCCACTACGCTCTGTTGGAGGATCTCGTCACGCTCGATAATCTCAGCAATGGCCGGATTACGATCGGAACTTCACCCGGATATGTCTCGGAGGAGTTCGCCGCATACGGAGTTCCCTACGAGAAACGGTTCGCCATCTACGAGGAGACGATTGATTTTCTGGAGCACGGATGGACCAACCCTGACAACGTCGGGTTCACGGGAAAGCACATCGAGGTGCCCAGCTGCAAACTTATGCCCCGTCCCGTGCAGAAGAAGTTGCCAATCTGGTACGGCGTTTCTGGTCCGAAACTTCTGGAGCGCGCAGCCCGGCGCAAAGTGCCGGTTACGGCGTCACCGCGCCACACTGTCAGCGAGCTGAAGACTCAGTTCGCGCTTTATGCGAAAAGTGCAGCCGAGCATGGCTACGAGCCGGAGGAACGCTGCATAATCCGAGAGTGCTTCATCGCCGAGACGACGAAAAAAGCGGAAATAATCGCTGGCCCGGCGGTCACACATCTGTTCGGCCTTTACGGCAAGAAATCCGCGCAAGGTGAGCGTGTTCTGCGCAATGACGCGGGAGAGGTGATCACCGATGCCGACATGGTGGATTTCCGGACCTTTGCTTCGCGCTACATCATTGGCGACGCCGAAGTGGCCAAGGCCGATATTCGGGAGCTTATTGATGAACTGAGTCCGACCGAAATCAATCTTCGGATGCAATTGCCAGGTATTCCGACCGACGCTTTTGAACGGTCTATCCGCCTGTTTGCCGAAAAGGTGATTCCAAGCTTTGTATGATTGGCGAGGCGAAATGGAACAGCGCCGGGCCAAGCGGGCGATCCATCGACGGGCGGTCCCCTGCTCATCCATTTCTCAAGAGCAGGTGCCGGGCCTCGGTCATAGCAGCGGCGGCCATGTCGCGCAGCCCGTCATCGGCGGCGCTGCTGATCGGATGTGGAATAACTGCGAAGGAATAGCCCGGGAGGCCGAGCACGCGGGCCATTAGTTCGGCGGCGCTGACAAAGCGGGTCGTCATCACGGCCATCGCGGGAATGCCGTGTCTTTCGGCCGCAATGGCGTCATGCAAACTGCACGACGAACAACTGCCTCAGTCGCCGATCCCCGTGACGACGGCGTCCCAGCCCTGAACTTCGTCCAGGATGTGCCGGTCCGCCGGCGCGCTGAAGTTGGACTTGACCCGCATAATCACGCTGGCCGCGCCGAATTCTTCGCGCAGCATGCGGTCGAGGTGCGCGAAAAAGCCCTTGGTGCCTTCCTTGCTGTTGGAGATGATGCCGATGGTTTTGCCGGCCAGCCGAGCAGGGCGCTGTGCCGGCTGACCGATGGGCGCGGCCGTTTCGTTCGTGGGATCAAGGACCTGAAAACTCATGGCGTATTCCCTGTCAGGGGGGCTCCAGCTTCATCGCTTTGGCGGTTCGCAGTCAATGCAAGCGCCGATGGGCAGGGTTACGGCGCAGCTTTTGCGGCCGAGCCAGGGTGGAATCACCGCGCCGAAGCCGCCCGCAGGGCCGCCGGCGGCGATAACCAGGAGCTGGTCGGGCGCTTCGAGCGCCGGGTAGATGCTGTCGCCACGGTCGCGCACGACCGCGCCCTTGCCGACATCAGCCCATTCGCGGCGTCGGATTCGCGCCCGCTGGTCGATAAAGGCGGCGATATCGGTCTTGCTCCAGCCGGCCGCTTGTAGGTGATCGCGCAACTGCTTGGGCACAATCAGGGCGTAGTTGCCGCCGTGAATGGAGTAGTGCCGCTGGTTGGCGCGCATCTCCGCAGCGAAGGTCTCCAGGATCTCCTCGGGCCTTGTTGTCCACTCGTTCATAATCTGGCGCGGCGCGCCGGCCGCCATGACCGTCACGGCGGAAACCTCCGGCGGCAGTCCACGCTGCACGGAGAGGGGAAGCCAGGTCGTGTCCTCCTCATCCTCGGCCAGGCAATAGCTGAACTTCCCGGGGTGGCCGAGGGTGGAGCGGTCGATGCCCCCGGGGCGCACTTCCAGGACGTTGATCAGGGCGAGCCGCAGGGCGCGACCGATCACCGCCGTCGCCCGATCGCTGTTGCCGAGCGCGTTGAAAGAGCCGCTAGCGCCAAGCTCGTGACGGATGGGGCCATTCAGCACGACGAGAACGGCGCACCCGCCGGTGGAGGCAGTGGAGCCATGTAGCAAGAACTCGTCTCGCATCATCGCAGTGAAGGCGGTGAGGACTACCGGGAGGTGCATGGGCAGACAGCCCGCCATGACGGCGTTTATCGCGAGCTTCTCCGCCGTGATAGGGACGCCGCGCACTGGTTCGATGCCAAGCAGCTGGTCAGGCGGCGTCATCGCCCATTCGAGGCAGGCCTGAACAGCTGCCGGCGTAGGCGGGACAATCGGCAGGCCGTCGGACCAGCCGTTGGTGTGATAGAGTTCTTGGGCGGCCCATATGTCCTCGACGGCGTAGGTCTTGGAAGCGAGCTGCATTGAGGTGATCCGCTTGCGGTGTCGGCTTTAACGGCGCGTTTCTGCCGGCACGCCTCCTCGATGTCGAGGAGGCCGAGAGCGCGCTCTTGCGTCGGACGGGGCAAATGACACGCGCGGGCAGAGCGTTCTCTCGTTCGGTCCCTTTAAAGACTTCTACTTCGCTAAGGCTGGGCAAAACTATCAAACACCTTCCGATTGACCTGCGGATTGGCGCGAATACGCAGTGCCGCCAGAAAGTCGCGGCAAGATCGTCTGCGCTGGAGCGCTCCAGGATATCGCGCGCCGCGTCATAGGCCGGTTTGTCGGCCTTAGGGTCGGGCATTTCCGACTTATCGAGTACCGCCACCACGAACGCCTCTTGGGTTTCGACCATCGTGGGCTCGCCCTTTTTCAGGCCGAACAGCACGGACTGCAACTGGGCGGGCATTCCCTCGCTCTGCTGCTGGCGGGACACAAGCGGGGTCGTACGCACGTCAGCCCAGCCTTGGCCGCGGCGTCAGCCAGTAACTCACCGCCCTTGACGGCGGACAGAACCTGCGCGGCGGCTTTTTCCTGCTCGCTTTGCTGCTGCGCTTTGGTCCACTCGGTGCTCACTTGATCCTTCACCTGCTCGAACGGTTTGACCGTAGGGGGAAGTACATCCTGCACGGTCAGCCCATAGAACCCGGACCCCCCGCCCTGCAACGGCACCTCGGTAAGCTCCGACGGCTCCTCGCCCTTTTGCGCGGCGAAGGCGGCGGTCACGATCGCCTGGCGCAATGCGGGCGGACCAGGGATGGGTGCGGGCGTGCCTTCCTTGCGTATCGCCTTTGGCGTCCAACGTGCCCTGGATGCCAACCAACCCGAGATCGGTCGGCAGTTTATCGAGGCCGGCGCCGGTCCCGAGAATATTGTCCACCTTGTTGACCCGATCATAGATCAGGCTGCCCGCCTGCTCGGCGGCCGCGCGCTGGCGCACCTGGTCCTTCGCCTGGTCGAAGCTCTCCTCGTGACCCGGTTCGGCCTTGGTCGCTTTCAGCACATCAAAGCCCAGCGTCGTTTTCACCGGGCCAACCACCTCGCCGGGTTGGGCGGCAAACGCGGCCTTGGCGAGATCGGGTTCGGGAATGGCCTGTTCGGTCCCCTCCGGCAGATCGACCGCGGACCCGCCGGCGGCCTCGGCCGCTTTTTGCATCGTCGCCCAATCCGCCCCGCCGCTCCATTGCGCGGCAAGCGCCTTCGCCTTGGCCTCGTCAGGGGCAACCAGGACCTGAACCGCCCGTTTGGCCGGGACCGAGAACGCGCTCTTATGCGCATCGAACCATTGGCGCAACTCCGCATCGCTGAATGTGAGGTTTTTGGCGATCGTCTCCGGGGTCAGCACGATCGCCTTGATTTTGCGGAATTCCGGCACGCGGAATGCGTCGGGGTGATTGTCGTACCAGCGGCACAGATCGGCCTCGGTGGGCGAGGGTGGGGCAGGGGCGGCAGCGAACGGTAACTCCACCATGCTCGCCGAGCGTTTCTCGTTCTCGAAATCGAACACACGCTTGGCAAGGGTGGCCGGGGCGCCCGCGCCTGCGGTGACTGCGCCGATCAGCTGATCACGCGCGATCTGGCTGCCAATCATGGACAGGAACTTCTGGCTCGGACAGTCCGTTGGCGCGCAACGCGGCTTGCAGCTTGCTGCGATCGAAGGCGCCCGACTTGTCCTGGAAGGCCGGCATGGCAAATACCGCCTGACGGAGCGCCGCATCCGGGACGACGATGCGCAGGCGGCGCAGCTCGTTCGACATGGCCACGTCGCCCACCATCTGCTGCAACACCTGTTCAGCCACCCCGCGCCGCATCGCCGGCGTCACGTCCTGGCCCGGTTGCAGCCGCTGCTGCGCCTGTGACATGGCCCGCTGAAACGCGTTCTGGAATTGCTGCGGTTCGATCGTCTGCCCGCCGGCTTTGGCGACCCAGGTATGGCGACCGACATTGCGCACGACGTCGCCCACGCCCCAGACCACGAAGGAGGCGACCATGATCGCGAAGAAGATGCGAACCGGCCACGTTTCCAGGTAACGGCGAAAAACTGTGATCATGCGTAGCGAAGTCCGATGATGCGCGGCGCACATATACGAGGCGCGGCCAGGGTTTGCCAACGCGCCGGATTGCGCTAGCTCGTCGCGGTCGAAACGGAGGCACGCATGCGCCAGCTCGTCGCCGGGAACTGGAAGATGCATCTGCTGCGCGAGGAAGCGCTGGCGCTGGCCCAGGAACTGCGTCGCGGCGCGGCGGATGTCGCCGCCGAGCTGGTCATATGTCCGCCCTTCACCACGCTGGCCATTGTCGCCCAATCCCTGGAGGGTTCGGGCATGGGCATCGGCGCACAGGACTGCCACGAGGCGCCGCAGGGTGCTCATACGGGCGACATCTCCGCCCCAATGCTGCGCGACGCCGGGGCGCACTGGGTCATTCTTGGCCATTCCGAGCGGCGGCGGGATCACGGCGAGACCGACGAATTGGTGCGTGAGAAAGTCCTGGCGGCTTCAGCTTCAGGTCTCACGCCGGTTGTCTGCGTGGGCGAGACCGAGGAGCAGCGCCAGTCCGGGCGGGAGACCGAATTTGTCGGCTGGCAGATCTCCGGCAGCCTGCCTGAGGGCTTTGGGCAGGAAGGCGGCGGCGTAATCGCCTACGAGCCGGTCTGGGCGATCGGCTCCGGGCGTACGCCGACCGGGGCTGAGGTCGCCGCCATGCATGCCTTCATCCGCGAAGAACTGCGCCGGCAATTCGGCGCGGGCGGCGAGGCGGTGCGCGTTCTCTACGGCGGATCGGTGAAACCATCGAATGCATCGTTGCTGCTAGGGATCGCCAATGTGGACGGCGCGTTAATCGGCGGAGCCAGCTTGCAGGCGGCGGATTTCCTGGCGATTGCCCGGGCCGCCAAGGGGGGCTAGAAGCCAGCGCATCCCATAGCTGGCGCGATTGCATGTACGACGTCCTGACCGCGATTCTTGTTTTCGTCACCATTGCGCTGATCGGCGTGGTGCTGATCCAGCGTAGCGAGGGCGGGGGGCTTGGCATCGGCAGCTCGCAAGGCATGGGGTCGTTCATGTCGGGTCGCGGCACCGCCAATCTGCTGACCCGTGCGACCGCGGTTCTGGCAGGGCTGTTCATGGCGCTCTCGCTCGTGCTCGCCTTGCTCAACCGTGGCACGTCTGGTGCCGGCGGACCGTCGATCCTGAACACGCCGATGCCGATCACCTCGCCCAACGCACCGAATCAGGCGGGCAAGGTGCCGGCTCCGGTGCAGCCGGGAGCGCCCGCGCCGGCGCGTGCCCAGCCCGGGCTTGGCGCGCCCGCGCAGCCCGGAACCACAGCTGGCGAAAAGCAGCCTGCCTCGCCGCCCGCCAAACCGGCGCCCGCCGAGCCCGCCGTGCCACACTGACCGCCGCGCGCATGCCGGGCAGCACCGCATCGGGCTTCCCGTGGCCCGAGTCGGGTTCGTATACTGGGCGTCCATGACGCGGTTCGTTTTTATCACCGGCGGCGTGGTCTCCTCGCTTGGCAAGGGTATCGCTTCCGCAGCTTTGGGCGCGCTGCTCCAGGCGCGCGGTTTCGCGGTCCGGCTGCGCAAGCTTGACCCCTACCTCAATGTCGATCCGGGAACGATGAGCCCGTATCAGCACGGCGAAGTATTCGTCACCGACGACGGCGCCGAGACCGATCTCGATCTGGGGCATTACGAACGCTTCACGGGGGTACATGCGACCAAGGCGGACAACGCCACTACGGGGCGCATCTATGCCGAGGTGATCGCCAGGGAGCGACGCGGAGATTACCTGGGTGCGACGGTGCAGGTGATCCCGCACATCACGGATGCGATCAAGGAAGCGATCGTCGGCGCGACGGAGGAGTTCGACTTCGTGCTGGTGGAGATCGGCGGCACGGTAGGCGACATCGAAAGCCTGCCGTTCCTGGAAGCCATCCGCCAGCTCGGCAACGAACTCGGCCCGGAACGGGCCATGTTCGTGCATCTGACACTGGTGCCCTTTATTCCCTCAGCCGGCGAACTGAAGACCAAGCCCACGCAGCATTCCGTCAAGGAATTGCTGAATGTCGGCATCCAGCCGCAAATGCTGCTGTGCCGCTGCGACCGGCCGGTCCCCGAAGGCGAGCGGCGGAAGATCGCCTTGTTCTGCAACGTCCGGCCCGAGGCGGTTATCTCGGCGCTGGATGTGGACACGATCTACGCGGTGCCGCTGCGCTACCACGCCGAGGGAATGGACCGGGAAGTGCTGCGGCACTTCGGCCTGCCGGTGGATCGCGCGCCGGACCTTGCCCGCTGGGAAGCGATCGTTGCCCGCTGGCGGGCGCCTGAGGGCGAGGTACGCATTGCCATCATCGGCAAATACACGAACCTGCTCGACAGTTATAAGTCGCTCTCCGAAGCGCTGACGCATGGGGGGCTCGCCAATCGCGTTACGGTGCGTCTCGACTGGCTGGATAGCGAGGTGTTCGAGCAGCCCGGGACAGTCCATCGGCTGGACGGCGTGCATGGCATCCTGGTGCCCGGCGGGTTCGGCGAGCGCGGCACGACCGGGAAAATCGCCGCAGTCTGCTTCGCGCGCGAGCGGCGCGTGCCGTTCTTCGGCATCTGCTTTGGCATGCAGATGGCGGTGATCGAAGCGGCCCGGAACATGGCGGGACTGCCGGATGCGTCTTCGACGGAATTTGGCCCCTGCCGGACGCCGGTGGTGGGACTGCTTACCGAATGGGCGCGTGGCAACGAGATCGAACGCCGGCTGGAGGGCGGCGCGCTTGGCGGCACGATGCGGCTGGGCGCCTATCCCGCCGTGCTGAGCGAGGACAGCATGGTCCGCGCAATTTACGGCGGCGCGGTGCGGATCCTGGAGCGCCACCGGCACCGCTATGAGGTGAACGTGCATTACCGCACCATCCTGGAATCGACCGGGCTGCGCTTCTCCGGCCTGTCGCCTGACGGCGTGCTGCCCGAGATCGTGGAGCGGCCCGAGCATCCCTGGTTTGTGGGCGTCCAATTCCACCCGGAACTGAAATCAAAGCCGTTCGACCCGCATCCGCTGTTCGCAAGCTTCATCGGCGCAGCGGTGCGCCAGGCGCGGCTGGTGTGACGGCTCTCGTCGTCGCGGGTTTCGCAGGCGCGGGTCTGATCATCGTGGCGTATTTCGCCAACCAGCAGGGCTGGCTCGCCTCCGGCGATTGGCGCTATCCCGCAACGAACCTGGCCGGCGCCGCTCTCATCTTTGCCTCGCTGTTTGCGCAGTGGAACTTCCCCTCCGCCGTGATCGAGGGGTTCTGGATCGTCATCAGCGCCTATGGGCTGATCAGGAGCAGGCAGGCATGAGCGATGCGCCACAACGGACAGTTCATGTCGGCCCTATCGCGATCGGCAACCATCGCCCGTTCGTATTGATCGCCGGGCCTTGTCAAATCGAATCGCGCGCGCACGCCCTGGAGGTTGCCTCGGCTTTGCGCGACATCGCGGCCGGGGCGGGCGTTCCCTTGATTTACAAATCGAGCTTCGACAAGGCTAACCGCACGAGCATTGCTGCTGCGCGCGGGATCGGAATGACGCAGGGCCTGGGGATCCTGGCGGATGTGCGCGCCGAGACCGGATTGCCGACGCTCACGGATGTGCATGCGCCGGACCAGTGCGTCGTAGCCGTCGAGGCGGTGGACGTGCTGCAAATTCCGGCCTTTCTGTGCCGCCAGACCGATCTGCTGCTGGCCGCCGGCGCCGCCGGCAAGCCGGTTAATATCAAGAAGGGTCAATTTCTGGCGCCCTGGGACATGGCGCAGGTCGCGGCCAAAATCGCGAGCACCGGAAACCAAAACATCTTGCTGTGCGAACGCGGCTCGAGCTTCGGCTACAATACACTGGTGACGGATTTCCGTGCGCTGCCGATCATGGCGCGCAGCCGGCTATCCGGTGGTGTTCGACGCCACCCATTCGGTCCAACAGCCGGGCGGGCAGGGCGCCTCATCCGGCGGGCAACGCGAATTCGCCCCCGTGCTCGCCCGCGCGGCCGTGGCGGTGGGTGTTGCAGCGGTGTTCATCGAAACGCATCCGGATCCCGACCGCGCACCGTCGGACGGGCCAAACATGATTCCGCTGAAGGAGATGCCGACGCTGATCGCCCGGCTGAAGGCATTTGACGCCTTTGCGAAGGGAAACCCGGGGTTAGAGGCCCGGCCTTAGCTCGTCCAGCAGTTTCCGCACCCGCACCAAAGCTGCCTCACCATCGGTCGCATCGACGGTGCTCCAATCCGTCGGCTGCGTTGCTTTTGCAGCCGCTTGATGCAGGACCGCAACAGTCGCATCGGAGGCATCAGACCGCCGCGCGTTGATGCGCTGCTCTAGAATCGGCGAGCGGCGCCTGCAGCCATACGCCGAGGAACGGAACGCCCGCATCTCGCGCGCCCGCCGCGATCGCGGTGCGCAGCGCCGGATCAAGGAAAGTCGCATCAGCAACGACGGCGTGGCCGGCTGACGCCGCGAAGCTTGGTGGCTTCGACGATAGCGGCATTCACCTGCGCGTTCACCGTTTCCGTGTACGCCGCCGCCGGCAGGCGCTGTTCGGGCGCCACGTCGAACAGACGCTTGCGCAACTCGTCGCTGCGCAGCAGTAGCGCGCCGGGAGCAGCGCCGATATCGGGGGCGAGCGCGCGGGCGAGCGTCGATTTGCCGGTGGCCTGCAAGCCGCCGATCGCCACCACGATTGGCGCGTCGGGCCGCAGATAATCCAGCGCGGCCTGGAAATACGCCGATGACATGTCCGGATCGCCGCGCGCCGCGCGGACATGCGCCAGCACCATCGCCCGTATTGAGAGGAACACCGGCAACCCGCGCACCAGTCCCGCATCACCGTTGCGCGCAATGTAGCGGTTCATGACCCGGTTCGCCGCCGCCCGTCCGGCGCGCCGGTCGAGGTCCATCGCCAAGAACGCCATATCATAGCCGATATCCGTGGTGGCCAGCGCCTCGTCGAATTCCAGCGCGTCGAACGGTACCGGCCGGCCGCGCCACAGGCACAGATTGCCGAGATGCAAATCGCCGTGCCCGCGGCGGACGAATCCCGCATCGTCGCGCGCTTCGAGCCAAGGCTTCAGTGCCGTCAGGGCCGTGCGTATATCCGCGATCCAGGCCCGCACGGCTGGTTCCGGCAGCCCGGCGGCCAAGGCAGAGGGCACATTGCCTTCGGCGATGCTCAGCAATCTGGCCGGACTGTCGGAGCCCGAAATCGGCGGCAGCCTGGCATGATACACCGCCGCGCAATCGCCGAGCGCGTCCTGCAAATCCGGTGTGAGCTCGCCCCGTTCGGTCAGGGTATCGAGGAAGTCCCGCGCGGGGATAGGTGCCATGCGCAGCACCCATTCAAGCGCAGGCCGCTGGCCCGGCTCAGGCATGAGCGCCAGAGGCCCATGCGGGCCGCGCACGATGGCCGCGAGGTCGCGATAGATCTCGGGCGCCGCCGGCTTGTTCAGCTCCAACTCGCGTTCCAGGAGCCGTCGCCGCTCGGCAAGATCAGTGAAATCGAGGAAGGGAAGCTTAACGGCTTTCTTCATCTTCCAGGCGGTGATTCTCCCCACGAAGACGGCGGAGATATGCGTCTCCACCGGCGGCCCGGCCGCGAGCCGCTGGAGGAAGGCGGCTATCTCTTGCTGCTCGGCTGGAATGCTCATGCCTTGGTGGTCCCGGCCTCCCGCCGACATTGGGACGCCCCGCCCAATCGCAAGGTTCCGATTACCGGACGCGATGGCGGACAACCCCTGGCTGTCTCGATTTACGACAGCTCACCGAGGTCCGCGCATAGCGCAAGCCTACGGGTGCCGCCGCTCAGCGTGTCAGTATGACGTTCTTCGGGGCGGCGGTAGGGGCGTAAATCCTTAGTGCTCAGAGTGGCCTCGGGTCGCGACAGCGCGAGCTCGACAGATTTTTACAAAATTGGCCGCTGTAGGGCAGTGCGGCCGGCCGGCAACTGTCGTGAGGAGAACCGCCCTTTCCAAGCGAGGCTTGGTGAGCGGAACGGCGAGGAGATTGCCTGCGACCGGGATTCCGCCCGGCATCAAAGCGAGGCCGAGGCCGGCTCGCACTAGATCAAGGATATGAACCCATGTCCCTCCGCAGGACCTTTCGACGAAAACATCGCCACAGCTCGTAAGCAGGCGCTGGGTAAAGCCGCCACACTGCTCGCTCGAGAGCAGTGTCTCGCCTTCCAGATCAGCGACGGTAACGCTTCTAAGATTTCCAAGGCGATGATCCGGGCGCATTGCTACCACACAGTTTTCCCGCGCAATCTCCCACCGGTGCAGACGGGCCGGGAGCGGTCCGTCGTCGGCCAGAAGCGCGCAGTCAAGCATCCCGGAAAGCATTCTCTCGGCCAGCGCCGCCGTGCCGGACTCCTCGAAATGCAATGCGAGTTGCGGGTACAGACTTACAAGTGAACGGATCGCGTCAGCCACATGGAAAGCTGCAATAGCTGGTCCAAGGCCGATACGCAGCGACGATGGCGCGAACCCGGCGCGGGCTCGGGCGGCCTGCCGGGCTGCTTCCGCTGCGTCGAGCATGGCTTCCAAGTGCGGCCGGATCGCTTGGCCGAACTCGGTGAGACGGGTTAGGGTCCGTTCGCGGTAAATCAGCTGTCCACCGAGCTCCTCCTCCAGCTTTTGGATGGCACGAGTGAGTGCAGGCTGGCTGACCTTGCTTACCTCGGCCGCACGCGTGAAGTTCAGCGTCTGACAGAGAGCGATAAAATAGCGGACCTGGTCGTGCTCCATCGCAGCACCCACTTCAGCTGATGGGCCCGCTCAGACGCCGAACTGCGTCGATGATGTCGGCCGGTTCTGCTCGACGAGTGAAATCCACGTCCGCGTAGCGCCAACGCACAATCCCCTCCCGGTCGAGCACGAAGGCTGCAGGAATCGGGAGAAACCAGGCGTCGTTGCCCTGGCGCTCGGCAAGGTCATTACCATGACTTACGAGGAGGTCACGGTACACCTGGGGGGTCCTGAATATCACTCCGCAGCTGAGGCCGAGGCCGCAATCGACGTCGGAGAGAATTTCGTAGCGCTCACCATGATGGGCCTTCGCGGTCAGAGCCCGACCGCCTGTCTCCGGGGTGACCGCCACAAGGCGACCCCCAAATGCCTCGATTTCGGGGAAAGCTTCTTCCAGAGCCGTCAGCATGAGGCGACAATAGGGGCACCATTCGCCTCTAAAGAACGTCACTACCAAAGGTCCCTGACGCCACCAGTCGGACAGGCGCACGAAATCTCCTGCCGCAGAAGGCAAAGCGACGTCGGGAAAGCGTTGGTCGACTGCCAAGACATTGTCGAGCAGTCCCCGGCTGGCAAGCTCTGCAACCATTGCCTCGTGCACTTGCACGCACGTCGTCTCTCATCGCACGGCGGCTTTTGCTGAGCTGCTCACCGAGGTTGGTCACCGTCACCTCCAGTCCTGCCGAAAAAAATCGCCTTCCGGCGGTTAAATCAAAAGTCGCCGGGCTCCATCCGGGGGAGTGAAGCCCGGTTGCACGAGAACCTTACCTGCTCTCCACATTGCCACCATGGGCAGTTGTTTCGTGTCCCATGGTGTCATGCCCCATGGTATCGTGCCCCATTGTGTCCTTCGCAGCCGTGTGATGGCCCATTAAGTCGTGACCCATTGTGTCGTGCTTCATCGCGTCGTGGCCCGTTGTCTCAGAACTACCCGCGTTCTGGGCGAAAGCAGCTGCGGTGAAACCGGCAGGCGCGAGCGCCAAAGTCACTGTGACAGCGGCAGCAACAAGATATTTCTGCATGCGGCAACTCCTTCTTTCGCGGCGCGCCTGCGCCGCTGCTAAGACTATGCAATCCCGAGAATGGGCTGCGCGCATGAACTTTGCTGACCACACAGATACCGTCCAATGTCGCACGGTTATACATTCGATGCATCGACTACGGACGGGCCCACGCCCAGACTAGTGCCACGTGTGGAGGCCCGCTCATGAGGGATACTACCGATGTCGCAGATTATACGTCGTCGGTCGGCGGTAGAAAGGCGGCCGGTGCTCACATACACCCGCTTCCTTTGCGGATAATGCACTGGCTTAACGCAGTGGCAATCATTACGCTGATCGGCAGCGGCTGGGAAATCTATAACGCTTCTCCGTTCTTGCCCTTCACGTTTCCGCAGTGGGCGACCATCGGCGAGTGGCTTGGCGGTGCGATAGCCTGGCACCTTGCGGCGATCTGGCTCCTGGTTGTCAACGGTCTGACCTATGTCGTATGGGGGATCGCCACCGGCCATTTCCGGCGCAAGCTTTTGCCGATCTCGCCTCGTGCCGTCCTGGTCGACGCCTGGTCGGCGTTGCGCTTCCGCCTGCCGCACGAGGTCGGCGTTTACAACTCAGTGCAGCGGCTTCTCTACCTTGGCGTGCTGTCCTTGGGGTGATTATTGTCCTGTCCGGCCTGGCAGTTTGGAAGCCGGTTCAACTTTGGCCGTTGTCCGACCTGTTCGGAGGCTTCTTCATCTCGCGGGTAGTGCACTTCGTCGCGATGGCTGGGATCGCGCTGTTCCTGGTCGTGCATCTTGTACTTGTGGCCCTGGTGCCGCGCGGTCCTCCCTCCAATGATCACCGGCGGGCGGCTGCCCGCGTCGGAGGCTCACCGATGAGCTCACTCGGTATCGAACGTCGCCGCCTGCTTGGCCGCGTGATGGCGTTCGGCGCGCTGACCGCGCTTACGGGTTGCAACTACGACGACCTCCAGCACCCGGACCTCGCGGACAAGTTTCTCAGGCTGATGTCGGGCTGGAACAACGTGGTGCAGGCTGCTCTATTCAACCCGCGCGTTCTCGCGCCGACGTTTAGTGCCGAAGACATTACGCGCCCGCCGCGCTTTAACGCGTTTTATGGAATCAATGATGTAAGGCATGTCGATCCCGCCAGTTGGAAACTGGAGCTTTGCGGGAAGATCGGAGACAAGCAGCCCTGGACCCTCGCGAAGTTGCGGGGTTTGCCGCAGGAGAGCCAGATCACCCGGCTGGTGTGTGTAGAGGGCTGGCGCACTATTGGCCAATGGAGCGGTGTTCCGCTCCGCCACTTCTTGAAGCTGGTCAACGCGGACACGCGCGCGCCATACGTCGCATTCCGCTGCGCTGACGGCTATTTCGAGAGCATCGATATGCCGTCCGCCCTGCATCCGCAAACGATCCTGGCGCTCGACTTTCTGGGAGAGCCGCTGACCGCTCCGTTCGGGGCCCCGCTTCGGTTACGGATTCCAACCAAACTCGGGTTCAAGAACCCGAAATCAATCATCGCGATGGAGGTGACCAACAAATGGATCGGAGGCTACTGGCCAATCAGGGCTACAATTGGTTCAGCGGGTCATGACCGCATGCCATGCTTAACCGAGCTCGGCATCTGGCGTTACTGCTTGAAGCGGGTTCGAACCGCATCAACTCGTGGTCCATTTCCGTTGCCGCGATCGGACGCAGCCTCAGCCCGGCTTTCGATTTCTTTACGAGGCTCTGGCTGGCTTCCGGGTTCCTGCTTACCGACGTAATGCAGCACATGCTGCCGATGGGCGCAGCGCCGGCACAGCGACATCCGTCGGTATTGGCCGGCATCGCGGAGAGCGGGGTCGGCATCTTCATACAAACGATTTGCCCCCTGCTGTTGGCGGCGGGGCTGTTTACGCGCATTGTTGCGCTGGCGCTACTTGTCCAGGTGCTCGTTTTCCATTCGCCCGGTCACATGCTGACAGCGCCCTATGCGGCCGCCTTACTTGGATGGCTGGCCGTGCTAGGGCCGGGAGCGCTATCGCTTGACGATGCGTTGCAGTTAGGCATGAGCGCGACAGCGCTGCCGTTTGTGGGCGCTATCCGCAAGGCGCTCGCCAGTGTCACCCACCGCTTTGGCCCGGTTTACAACTTGTTGCTTCGGCTTTGGATTGCTGCCGCTCTCGGACTGATTGCGCTCGGCCAGATCCACGTTCTGGATCCAGCGTTGTCGATCCAAATGGGACGAAACTGGCTTCCCCGAATGGCGCCCATGGGAGCGGAAGTCGGACCTTGGTTCCTACTGGCTGTCGCCGTCTCGTTCGCGCTCGGCCTGCTGACCCGCGTCTCCGCACTCCTACTCGTGGCGGTGATCCCGGCCAGCCAGATCACGCCGGCCGGGGACGGTCAGCTCAACTGGTTGGTGCTCCTCAACCTGCCCCTGCTCGGGCTGCCGCTGTTTTATGGCGCCGGAAGCCTCTCGGTCGACCACGCAATCCTCGCTTGGCTGCGAACCGTGTTCCCGCCGTTCGAGGCGCTTTCACCCGAAGCGGCGGCGATGCTGCCGCACGTGCTCATTGTGGGCGGCGGCTTCGGCGGCGTGGCGGCGACGCGCGGACTCCGCTATGCGCCGTGCCGCATCACCTTGATTGACCGTAGAAACTATCATCTGTTCCAGCCGCTGCTCTATCAGGTTGCGACCGCCGGGTTGTCGGCCGCCGATATCGCGACGCCGTTGCGCGAGATTCTGCGGGATCAGCCGAATGTGCGTGTCCTGCTTGGGGAAGTTCACGGAGTGGATGTGGACGCGCGCCAGGTGACCGTCGGAGCGAAACGCCTTGGATACGACTTCCTCATCCTGGCCACCGGCGCGCAGCACAGCTATTTCGGACGTGACGACTGGATTCCTTTCGCGCCCGGCCTCAAGGGGATCGATGACGCGCTTGCTATCCGACGGCGGGTTCTGATCGCGTTCGAGGAGGCGGAGGACAGCACCGACGAGGACGCGCGTAGAGCCTGGTTGACCTTTATTGTCGTCGGAGGCGGACCGACCGGCGTCGAGCTCTCCGGCGCTATCGCGGAACTTGCCAGGCACTCCTTCAGGCGCGAGTTCCGGACCATCGATCCGGCATCGGCCCGCATCCTTCTCGTGCAGTCGGCGGATCGCGTGCTGCCGTTCTTCCCGGAGTGCCTGTCAACAGCGGCCGTGCGCTCACTGGGTGCGCTCGGCGTCGAGGTGAGGACACGGTGCAGGGTCGGCGCGGTGGATGCCCGCGGGGCCGACGTGGGCGGGGAGTGGGTCGCAGCGCGCACGGTGCTGTGGGCGGCCGGGGTTGCCGCGTCCCCGGCGGCTGAATGGCTTGGGGCCGTGGCGGATCGCGCCGGTCGTGTACAGGTTGAGCCGGACCTGACCGTGCCGGGCCAACGGCAGGTTTTCGTCATCGGCGACACGGCCGCCTCCCCGGCATGGCGTGGCGGCTTGGTGCCGGGCTTGGCGCCCGCCGCTAAACAAGGCGGCGCCTACGCCGCGCGGGCGATCCGGGCCGCCCTTCTCGGCAGGCCGCCGCCGCCGCCGTTCCGCTACAAGCATTACGGCAGTCTGGCGACAGTCGGGCGGCAGGCGGCGATGGCGGAATTCGGCCGCATCCGCGTAAGTGGCGCTTTGGCCTGGTGGCTGTGGGGGGCTGCTCATGTAGCTTTTCTGGTGAGCACGCGGAACCGGGCTGCCGTAATGATAAACTGGCTTTGGGCCTACCTGAGTTCCGACGCAGCACGCGCCTGATCACTGGCTCCAACTCCTGAGAACGCTGCAGGACTGCGCAGGCTCACGCCCCGTGCGAGCCGGAACGGTTGGCTGCTAACCAAGTGCTACCCAGCCCCGGATCACGGGTAGTATGAACCGAACAAGCTACTGAAACCTGGTCGGAGCGGCGGGATTTGAACCCACGACCCCCAGTCCCCCAGACTGATGCGCTACCAGGCTGCGCTACGCTCCGACTGCACCAAACATCTAACATCTCGTCCGGTCCCGGGCAACGCAGCACGCTTCAGCGAAGCAGTTCGAGCAGCTTCTCCAGCTCGCCCAACGTTTCCGACAGCACCGCCCGCAAGCGCTCGGCCTCGGAATCCGACGTCCCTTCAGAAGCAAAACCCGGAGCGGTCACTCCCCGCGCTCGGGCCGGGGCGCGTGGCTGCGGCGCCTCGGGCGACGGCTCGCCGGTCAGACCCGGCATCGGCAATTGCGGCGGTTCTTGCGGAACCGGCTGGGCGCGCTCGGCCTCAGCCTCGGCCCGTTCGTCGGGTGTGGCGGGCGGGATATCGTCCGAGAGCCTGCCACCGCCCTCGCGCAGTAGCCGCTGCACGCCTTTAATCGTATAACCTTGAATATAAAGCAAATCCGAAATGCGGCGCAGCAGCGAGATGTCATCCGGACGGTAGTAACGCCGCCCGCCGCCGCGCTTTAACGGCTTGACCTGAGAGAATTTCGTCTCCCAGAACCGCAGCACGTGCTGCGGAATGTGCAACTCGTCCGCGACCTCGCTGATCGTGCGGAACGCGGTCGGTGCCTTCTTCGGACGTGCCCGCGCAGTCCCGTCGGATTCCGTCGTGTCCTCGGCATCGCTCATTCGTCGGCCGCCGCCTCGTCGAGGCCGGATACGGGAATCTGGCCGTTGACGCGGGCCCGAAGCACGTGGCTCGGCCGGAAGACGAGCACCCGGCGAGGCAGGATCGGCACCTCCTTGCCGGTTTTCGGGTTACGCCCCACGCGGCGCCCCTTTTGACGGACGGAAAATGTCCCGAAGCCGCTGATTTTCACGGACTGTCCGGCTTCCAGCGTCGCCGCCATCCGCTCCAGCACGGTCTCCAACAGGTCGGCAAATTCGTTCCGCGACAGGCCAACCTGGGTGTAGATCGTCTCGGCCAGGTGGGCGCGCGTGACGGTGTTCATTGCCAGACGCTAGTGACCCGATCCGGTCGCGTCAAGGAATCCGCAAAGTCAGGGCATTGCATGCCGGCGCCGGCAGATGATCGCGAAACGGCCGGAACCCGGCGCGGCATCCGCGGCCGCTTGCGCACGCCCTTGTGCCGGGCCACTTGCCATCGGTCACCTCCGGCTGCGTTGATGGCATGAGCCCGCTTGCCAGGCTGCTTGGCCTGTTTCTGCCTCCTTGCGCCGCCCGGGGCGCGGGTGGCCTGCCGACGCTCGGCGTTGTTGACCTGCACCGCATCAATCTCCGCACGCGCAATGCGGCGCTCGCCGCGCCAACCGGATTTTCGCCGAGACCCGACTTCACGGTGGGCAGCTATAGTCTTGCGCCTGACCAACTCTATGCCGCGATGGGAACAGTCGCGGCCCGCCAGCCACGAACCTTCCCGGCTGCCGAGTATCCCGAACAACTGCAACTTCATTTCGTGGCGCGCAGCGCGCTGGCCAACTTCCCCGATCTGATTACAGCACAGGTTCTGCCGGCCGATCGTGCGGCGAGCAGCTTCGCCCTATATTCACGAAGCGTTTACGGCTATTCGGATTTCGGGGTAAATCGCCGACGCCTGAGCGTCTGGCTTGCCGCCGCCGACAGCTTACTCGGTCAATCCGCGGAAAGATGAAGAATCAGCATGAAGGCCATCAGCTCCTTCCTCAACGACGTTTGGCGCCTGTCGCGCCCTTACTTCAAGTGTGAGGAAAGGTGGTCCGCCTGGGTTCTGCTGATAGCGATCATCGCCCTCAATCTGGGGATGGTCGCCCTTAGCGTTGTGCTGAACTTTTGGCACGGCCTGTTTTACAACTCCTTGCAGAACAAGAACTGGACGGCTTTCTTCGAGCTACTGTTTACCTACCGGCGGACCTCCAAGGGCGGCCTGCCGATGCCCGGGTTCTGCTCAATCGCGGCCGTCTACATCGCCGTCGCGGTTTACGCGACGTATCTGAACCAGTGGCTCCAGATCCGCTGGCGGCGTTGGCTTACCAGGAGCTTTCTCGATGAATGGCTGGCTGACCGCGCCTACTACCGGATCAGCCTCACCACCGACCGGGCGGCGATCGGCACCGACAACCCGGACCAGCGCATTGCCGAGGATTTGCGTGATTTTGTCGCCACCACGCTTTCGCTGGGCGTCGATTTCCTCTCAAATATCGTCTCTTTTGCGAGCTTTGTCGGTATTCTGTGGAGCCTCTCCGGCGACGTTACGATCTGGGGCGTGACAATCCCCGGCTACATGGTCTTCGTAGCATTGGGCTACGCGGTGATCGGCACGTGGCTCACGCATATGGTCGGGCGCCCGCTGATCGGGCTGCGCTTTCGTCAGCAGCGGGTCGAGGCGGATTTCCGCTACGCCCTGGTGCGCTTCCGCGAAAACATGGAAGGGGTCGCGCTGTATGGCGGTGAGGCCGAGGAGAAGGGAAACCTGATCGGGCGGTTCCACGGCGTGATCACCAACTGGTGGGGGATCATGATCCAGACGAAGAAGCTGAATGCCCTGGTCTATGGCTATAACCAGGTCGCCGGCATCTTCCCGATCGTGGTCGCCGCGCCGCGTTATTTCAGTGGCCAGATCGAGTTGGGCGGGCTGATGCGGATCGCCGGAGCGTTCGCGCAAGTGCAGAGCGCGCTCTCTTGGTTCGTGAACGTGTACGGGACCTTGGCGCAGTGGACCGCCGTGGTCGAGCGCTTGACCACGTTCCATCGCGCGATCGTCTAGCGCGCGCTGCGGCAGGTCAGGGCATTCTGGAGGGCGGTCCGGCGACCGACGGAGCGGTGCGGCTGTCCGGTATCACACTGGAGTTGCCGAGCGGCTTGCGGCTGCTTGAGGACGCCGAAATCGTGTTTAAGCCGGGAACCTCGGTGGTGATCACGGGCCGAACCGGCTCGGGCAAATCCACGCTGTTCCGCGCCGTGGCCGGCATTTGGCCCTTCGGCACCGGCCGGGTGCAGCGCCCGAACGAGACGGTCCTGTTTCTGCCGCAACGCCCCTACATCCCGCTTGGCATTCTGCGCCACGTCGTCACTTATCCCCACGCGCCCGACCGGTTCGACGATGCGGAAATCGCCCAGGCGCTCGCCGATGCGGGCCTTCCTTATCTCGCCGACCGGCTGGACAATGACGAAAACTGGCCGCAGCGCCTGTCGGGCGGCGAGCAGCAGCGTGTAGCGTTGGCGCGGGCGCTGCTTGCGCGGCCAGATTGGCTGTTCCTGGACGAAGCTACCGCGAGCCTCGACCCGCAATCCGAGGGCGAGTTGTATAGGCGCATCCGCGAGCGCCTGCCCAAGACGACGGTGGTCTCGATCGCGCACCGTCCGTCCGTCGCCGCCCTCCACGACCGACACCTGGTGCTGGAACGCGAGCCCGGGCGGCCCGGACGGCTCGTCAGTGCCGAGCCCGAGCCGGCCGCCGCGGCGGGGGAGTGATACCGGACAGCTGATCGCGTCTTGCCAATCGGCGCGACCTCCTTTGAGATGTTATGTATCCGCAACGCCGTTCTCCTTCTGCGTGCGCAGATGACTGACGGGACCATCCGGATGTTGGCCCGTGACACGCCGGGAGATTCTTCGATTTTGTCGTATGTAATCAGCTGCTCAGTTGGCCGCGCGATCCCGCGATCCCCGCGAGGCGCGAAGAGGAAGTAAAGGTTCAGCGCCTCCCGGTGTCTCGTTCCGGTCCACCCTCGTGGTGTCCACGGTTGAGGGAGTGACATAGATCACTGCCCGGAAGATACAAAGCGGCTATTTTAAACGTAACTGAATAGTAGAGCAGATCATGCGTTCGCGCGTTTTTGCCGCCGCTGCTCTCGCTGTCGCGTGTGTCCTATTGCTGCCGCCGCTGTCAGTGCGCGGCACGAGCTGCGGATCCAGATGACATCCCGATGGGCGGAAGCGGCCGCCCGCGCTGGGCGGAGGAGGCGATAGGTCAAGCCCTGCTGGATCGGGCCGCTCAGCGCACCCTCAAACGAGCACGCGCCGGCAACATTCCGCGTGTCGCAACGTTCCTCGATCCGAGCGGGGTGCTGGCGACCTTGCAGCCGGGCGGGCCGACGCCGACCGCGGGCAGCCCGTTCTTTCAGCCGCTCGGCTCTAACGGCCGCACCTGCCAGACCTGCCATCAGCCTGCGGCTGCATGGACCATCACGCCGCCGCAAATCGCAGGCCGCGTTCTCACAAGCGGGGGCACCGCGCCACTGTTCCGTCCCGTGGACGGCGCCGTTTGCCCGAACGCCGACGTGTCGAGCATCGAGAGCCGCATCACGGCCTACTCGCTGGTACTGAGGAAGGGGCTGATCCGAGGTCTCGCTGCCATTGCCGGCCCCGCCGACGCTTCAGTTCAGCATCATCGCGGTACAGGACCCATACAACTGCACGACGGATCCGCCTTCGGGCTGACGAGCTACGGCCCGACACAACAGAGCCAGGGGATGGTCTCGGTCTATCGCCGGCCGCTGCCCAGCACCAACCTGCCGTTTCCTGACCACCATCATGTCGGATGGGCGCGAGCCGAGCCTTGAGTTGCAGGCAACCGACGCCACGATGATCCACTTCCAGACCGCGACGCCACCCACTGCCGATCAGGTCGCGCAGATCGTCGCGTTCGAGCAGGGCCTTTTTTCCGCACAGGCGGCCGACTTCGCCGCCGGTTACCTCGCCGATGACGGCGCTACCGGCGGCCCTTTCGCACTGACACGACAGCAGTTTTACGTCGGCATCAACGACGTGCTCGGCGGCGACCCCACGGGCACCGCCTTCGATCCCGAAGTGATGACACTCTACGACTCCTGGGCCGACCCGTCTCAGGCCGCTGCGCTTGGCGATGCCCGGGCAGCGGTCGCGCGCGGGGAGAAACTGTTCAACGAAAAGCCGATCGTCATTACCGAACGTCGCCGGGTTGAATGACACGACCGGGATGCCGGCCATCACCGGCGGGTGCGCTACGTGCCATGACACGCCGAATGTCGGCAATCACAGCGTCAAGCTCCCCATCAGCATCGGCACCGTTGCTCCGTCCGCCGCCGGTCTCGATACTTCCGGCCTGCCGGTGTTCACTCTGCGCTGCGATATCGGTCCAATGGCGGGCCAGATTTTCACGGTCACGGACCCCGGCAAAGCGCTGATAAGCGGTCAGTGCGCCGACATCGGCAAGATGAAAGGGCCGGTTCTTCGCGGTCTCGCCTCACGCGCGCCTTATTTTCACAATGGCGCAGCGGCTCGCCTTGAGGACGCCGTGGAGTTCTACAACACGCGGTTCGGAATTGGTTTCACGGACCAGGAGAAGGCTGACCTGGTCGCCTTTCTAAAAACTCTCTGATCCGTTCTCTGGCAGCGGCTTGGATCGCGAAGGCTGAGCCAGGGCGGTCGCCTCACCCCCGTGTTGGCTCAGCGGCGGCGTGCGTCGCAGG
>CAWGIP010000010.1:0-21526 GCA_963822675.1 uncultured Pseudomonadota bacterium
CCGCGGGCGGAGGGTTGGGCACGCCGAGCCGATGAGCGAGCGGCTGGTTGTGAGGTGGGATGATTGGGATTGCGTGCCATTCGTGACCAGGTGAGATGTGCAGCCCGGACAGTCATCCTTCCAGGTTCTTCTCAGGCACCAGGCCCATAGGTGCGAATGCCGCGCGGATCGTGTCAGCGACGTAACCTGGGGCCAAATGCGCGTAGTGCCGTTGCGTTAGTTTGATGTCGCTGTGCCCTAGCTGCGCTGCGACGACGGCCATCGGCACGCCTTTCATCGCGAGCCGACTCTGCATAGGAGTGGCGCAACGCGTGAAAACCGACAGGCGGGATAATCTTCGCTCTAACGCAGGCGTCCCTAAGGGGCCGGAATTGATCACCGCGCGCCCATGGCCGGCCGTCCGCACGCAGGAAGAGCGGCTTTGTACGATCGCTGCTGGCGATGAGTGGCGCGAATAACGCCTTCGCCTCATCGATCAGAACGACATGCCGGGAACGACCGCCCTTTCCATCGCGAACCGACAAGACGCCATTGGCCAGATCGATATCGGACGACCGCAGGGATCGCAGATCGCCGTATCGACAGCCGGTTAGAAGCGCGGCTGCGACCAATATGCGCAGGTCGGGCGGGCAGGCGTTCGCCAGGCGGTTTGCTTCGTCATCGGTGAGCCATCGCACCTTCGCCGCATCAACTTTCGGGAACGGCTGCACGCGCCTCCACGTATTGTCGCTCGCGACCCGCCCTTCGCGATAGGCAAAATTCAGAGCGGCCTTCAAAATAGTCAGGACGCGATTAGCGGTCGCCCGGCGGGCCCGGCGTCCGTCGATATCGTGCAAGGCAGGCGTGCGGCGCCGTGGTTTGCCGTTCGCGGCACTTCGGACCCGAGCCGGCGCTTCGGCAAGACCGCGGTGCCATCCGCTGATCGTTTCGGTGGTGAGTTCGGATACCACTTGCTCGCCGAGCCCCGGCAGGACGTGTGCGTTGACGGCAAATTGCGTGATCTTCAACGCCTTTCCGCCGCGCGCCAGGTAATCCTTCAGATAGAAATCCATGACCTCACGCACCGTCAGGGGATTGGCGGCCGCCTGGGCTGCACTGCCCAGCACGACTGCCCAGCGGGTGTTCCACTTGTCCTGCACCTGGCCAAACGAGAGCGTCTCGGCGCCATCGGCGGGGGAATGGTCATCAGCCGTCCCGAGAGCCTCATACCGGCGGCCGTGTGTAGGGCTGTAGGCCCGTCCGATCCATGTCCCGGCCTTCCCACCTCCGAGCCGGCGATAGCCGATCGCTCGGCCTTCCTGGATCGTGCACCAGTATGGTTCGCGCCGGGGCGCCAGCTTCAGCCTTGCCGTCCGCGTCTCGATCCTCACGTCCCGCACCTTGCGCGGCATTGCCTTCTCCTGTGCCATACGGCACACCATACGGCATACACGGTCCGGAACGCAATGGGACCCAACAGGACCTGAAATCAGCCTTATCAGACGTGTAAAAACGCAACCGGACGCTCCGGGACGGCGGTAATCGCCCCGATGTGGGCGATTTCCGGCTGATGAGCCGGCGCGCCGTGGAGGCGGTGCTGTCGTTGCGTGAGCGGCATCGCTTTATGAAAGGGCTGTTCGCCTGGGTGGGCTTTCCCGGCAAATCCGTCTTCTACGATCGCGCCCCGCGGCTGGCGGGGCGCAGCCAGTGGAACTGGTGGCGGCTGTGGAACCTGGCGATCGAGGGCATCACCAGCTTTACCGTCCTGCCGCTCAAACTCGCCACCTATCTGGGTCTTGCGGTCGCCACCATCGCCATTGCCTATGCCGGCCTGATCGTGCTGCGCACGCTCCTGCACGGCAACCCGGTTGCGGGCTATCCCAGCCTGATGGCGGTGATGCTGTTCTTGGGCGGCACGCAGCTCGTCACGCTCGGTATCATTGGCGAGTATCTCGGCCGTGTGTTCAACGAGAGCAAGGCCAGGCCGCTTTACATCGTGGAACGCTTCATGCCGAGCAGCCCATCGGTCGCGATACGTGCGGCATCTGCGAGCCGCGCGAGTGTGGGCGGCATGACCAGCCAATCACGCCGCGAGCGCACCGGTCCACCTCTGCCGCAGTTTGCGGGGGAGGCGAATGAGCCGCCCAGGATTTTTTAGTACCTGGACACGCGACCTCGCAAGCGTAATCCTTGCGCAATGCATCATGACGTTGCCGTGCTCGGGTCAATCGGCGCCATCTGGCTCGCCGCCACCCTCGTGCCCGGACCCGACTTCCTGACCACCACGCGGGTCGCCCTTACCCACAGCCGTGCCGTTGCACTTAGAACGGTTCTGGGAATCGCATGCGGCACGTGCCTGTGGGGCTTGGCCGGCTTCTTTGGGATTCACGCGCTCTTTAATGCCGCACCTTTTCTCTACCTCTGCATCAAAATCGTCGGCGGCGGCTATCTTATAGCGTTGGGTTTCAGGCTGTTCGCCGGCAGCTTCAGGCAGCATACGACGGCGGCGCGTGTCCGGCGCTCGCTTTCGACCAGGTCAGCCTTCGGCATCGGCTTATACCAGCCGCCCTAACCGATGACCGTTTTTGCCCACTCGCGCCGCGTCACGGAAGCGATGCGGGCGGGCATTTGCATGAACTTGTTCCAAGCCTCGCGGCACGCTTCGATAATGTCGTCGTAGGTTCGCCAGACCCGATGGCTGAGAAAGTTCCCCCCGCAGGTATTCCCAGACATTCTCCACCGGATTGAGTTCCGGTGAATACGGCGGCAGCGGTAACAGAACGACGTTGTCCGGCACCTTGAGCCGTGGCGAGCGGTGCCAGCCGGCGCCATCCAGCACCAGGACGGCGATCGCACCGCTCGAAACGCAATGACTGATTTCCGCCAGGTGCTCGTTCATCGCCGCGACATTCACCTCCGGCATGATGACCGCAGCCCCGGTGCTGCGGTCGGGGCAGACGGCACCGAACAGATAGGCCCAGTCGTAGCGCCGATCGCGTGGCGCGCGGGGGCGAGAGCCGCGTTTGGCCCATATCCGGGTGATGGTGCCTTGCTGGCCTACCCTGGCTTCGTCGGTGAACCGGATCTCCACCGGCTTGCCGGCCGCCTCGGGCGGCAAAGCAGCGGCTACAAGGGCCGGAAACTCGCGCTGAAAATCGCCTGCTCCTCGGGCTTGCTCTGCGGGTGCTGCGGACGCACCGAGATGCGCCGGAACGCTAGCTTGCGCAGCAGCTTGCCGATCGTGCGCTCGTGCAGCCTGACGGCGAACGTCTCCGCAATGCGAGCCTGCAAATCGACGCAGCGCCAGCGCACCACGCCGTCCCGCTCAAAGTCCGGACCTTGCTCCACCCAGTTGGCGATCTCGGCCCGCTGGTCCGCGCTGAGGCGCGGCGGCGGGCCGTTCCGGCCGGACCGGTTACCAAGACCCTCCAGGCCGGCTTGGTTGTAGCGGATCACCCAGTCGCGCAGCGTCTGCCGGTCCATCGCGCACGCCGTGGCCGCGTCCCGACGTGACCAGCCTTCCGTCACCAGCGCGATCGCCAGCATCCGGCGCGCCGCGTCGGCATCCGCCGAGCCTGCCGCCGCGGCACGTAGATCGCTGGCCGAAAGCTCCGTCCGACTGATCGCTATGGTCATTGCCGTCCTCCATCTCACGCGAGGACGCGACCACGCTGCGCCGAGCCGTTCCGATTCACGTTCGAAGTCAACGATCCGGCCGATTGGTATTAGTCACTAATTTGTCCAACCCGAAGGCGGCTTTCTTCACTGCCAGCCTTTTCGCCGCGACCTGCCGCCCGCGCTGTCTCTCGCGCTCGGTCTCGGCGCCGCGGCCATAATGACCACAATCGCGATCAGCTGGTACAGCGCCGTTGTCTGCGCCCTGACAACGCGCCGAGCTTCCGACGCCTTCAAGCACCTGCGCCACTGGATCGACCGGCTAGCCGGGCTCGCTTTGATGGGCCTCGGCGCACGCCTGACCCTGGAACGCTGATCGGCCCCGGCTTAACCCGACACGACGATCCGCCCGCGCATGTGCGGATGGATCGAGCAGATGTAGTCGAACGCCCCCGCCCGGTCGAAGCGGTGGCTGAACGTGTCGTTCGTGTCGAGCGGGTGAGAGTGCAAATTCAAGGCCGGACAGTAGATGGCGTGCGGAATGTCGTCGTGGTTCTCCCAGGTCACGTCCGTGCCCGGCGCAACCGTGATCGGCGTGGGGGAAAAGGTGAAGTTGTCGATCGCAATCACGCTCCCGGCGGAGAAAGCGCGCCGACCCGACGTTGCGACGGGCAATGAGGACGGCACTCGCGGCGCCCGGCGCAACAAAGCGCGCCGGCTGCCGAGTGCCGGCAGACCGATCTTGGGCATCGAGGTGTCCCTCTCAGGCCGAGCGGCGTATCGACGATCGCGAGTGGCCTCGCCGTCGAAACCAGACTGACGCGCGCGGTGCCGAGATGGCGCCGCAACTCGCCGGCCGGGACCGGCATCGGCCCCGGCCCCTTGGCGGTGCCCGGTGCGGGCTGCGGGAATGCAGTCGAACGCGCTGTGTGGAACGCGACGTGGCCTTCGACCTTCTGCATCACCTGATGGATATGCCCGTTGAGCACCGTCACGGAGCCAAATCGCTTAAGGTATGAGAGCGCCTGAGCCCCGTCCGCAGTGCCCCAGCCCCAGGGCTCATACACCGTCCAGAGCGGCACGTGCGCGAACACGACGATCGGCATGCTGGCACCCAGATGCGCGACATCATCCTCCAGCCATTCAAGCTGCTCGGAGCCCAGATCGCCGAGGCCGTTTCCCTTCAAGTTGACGACGTTAACCAACCCGATGAAATGAACGCCGCCGGCATCGAAACTATACCAGCCGTCGCCCTTCGTGCCCTCGTCGAACCGGTTGAGGTAGCTGCGGCCGTCTTCCTCCAAAATGTCGTGCTCGCCCGGCACGGTGAAGGCGTGCAGGCGGGTGGCGCCCATCATCTCGCGCGCGGTATCGAACTGGGCCGGCTTCGACAGATGCGTGATATCGCCCGTGTGGATCAGGAACGCCGGCCGCTGCTGCAATCCGTCGATCTGCGTGAGAGCGGCACGCAGCGTGTCCGTGGTGTGCGGATTGACCGGCTTGTTGAAACCCAGATGACTGTCGCTGATCTGCGCGAAGGTGAAGCCCTCGGTCGCCGCCTCTGCCTCGTTGATCAGCCGGGACCGTGGTATGCCGCCAGCAACAGTCCAGATCATCGCCGTGCCGGCCCACGCCATGCAGGACAGGACGCCGCGCCGGCTCAAGCCGGAATCATTCTTCATCGTGGTCTCCGTAGTGTTCGATTAGCTATGTCGGAGACAGCTTTACGGTGCAGAATATTCCGCATGCTTGTCCGCCATACGCGGACTCGCGTAAACGACAAGGGATCGCCTCGGGAGGAACGCATTCATGCGATTGATCGCACTTCTGATTTGCGCGCTCTGGTTCCTTCCTTCTCGGGCGTTCGCTTCCGAGCCGAAATTGACGATCACTTTCGGCGATGCAAGCCGCAACTACACGGCGTCCGAACTGCTGGCCCGTTCCGACGCGGCGAGCGTTACGGTTCCCACCGACTTCGCGTACGATCACCCGTTCACGGTGCGCGCCGCACCGCTGCTGCCGCTGCTGGCCAGCCTGCCACGCGACGGGTTTGATACGCTGGAGGCGCACGCGACGGACGGATTCGTGGCGCAGCTTCCGCTCGCGCTGGTGCTGCGCGGCGCCAGCGGGGGCGCGAGTGCTTGGATCGCCGCCGAGCCGCCGGGATCACTCTGGCCGAACTTCGCCGGCCAGAAGACCGGACCGGGACCGTTCTTTCTGGTGTGGGAGCATCCCGAACGATCGGGCGTGGCGCGCGAGCAATGGCCGTATGCCCTCGCGGCGCTAACCGCTACGGAGAGTCCCGCCCATCGCTGGCCGCAGCTCCAGGTCAAGGCCGATCTGCCGGCCGATGCCCCAGCCCGCCACGGTCAGGCCGTATTCATCGCGCAATGCCTGCCCTGCCATCGGATGGATAGCGGCGGCGCCGCCGATATCGGCCCGGATCTGGGCCGTCCGATGGGTCCGACGCAGTACATGACATTGGCGGGTTTGCGCGCGTTGATCCGTAACCCAAAATCCGTCCGCACCTGGCCGTTGCAGCGGATGCAGGGCTTCCCGGCCACTGTCCTGTCGGATACCGACCTGGATGCGCTGATTGCCTACTTGCAGGCTATGTCACCGCGATAGCCGGCCGGGATTCCAGTCGGACAGTTTTTGTTCTACCCTCTCGCGCAATCCCATTCGAGGCCAGGAAAACCATGGACGACCTGACACATCCCGGCGCGGTTCTGCTCGAACTCGACCAGCGCCGCCTGGTTCACCCGCTGCATCATCCGAAGGATCATGCGGAGGCGCGGATCTTCGTTGAAGGGCGCGGCGCGATGCTGCGCACCACCGACGGCAAGGAATACATCGACGGCCTGTCGTCGCTCTGGAACGTGAACGCGGGGCACGGACGCGCCGAGCTCGCCGATGCGGCGGCGGCACAGATGCGCCAGCTCGCCTTTGCCTCGGGCTATGCGGGCTATTCCAACGAGCCCGCCATCCGCTTGGCGGAACGCCTTGTCGGCCTTGCCTACAGCAATTCCGCGGCCGTCTATTTCACGACCGCCGGGGCCGAGTCCAACGAGAGCGCGTTCAAGACCGTGCGCTACTATTGGAAGCGGATGGGCAAGCCGGGCAAGGTCAAGATCATTTCCCGCCAATACGGCTATCACGGCGTGACGCTCGCCGCGATGAGTGCCACGCGATTGCCGGGCTACCAGAAGATGTTCGGCCCGCTGGTGCCGGAATTCATCCAGGTCGCACCGCCCTATCCCTATCGCTGGCAGGGCAATGGCGAGGCGGGCGCAGGCGCGGCCGAGGCGGTCGAGCGCGCGATCGAGGAGCACGGTGCCGACACGATCGCGGCGGTCATTGCCGAGCCGGTAATGGGCGCAGGCGGCGTGATCGTGCCGCCGCCGGACTACTTTCCGCGCCTGCGCGAGATTTGCGACAGGTATGAGGTGCTGCTGATCGCCGACGAGGTCATCACCGGTTTCGGCCGCACCGGCCGTTGGTTCGCGCTCGGCCATTGGGGCATCGAACCGGACCTCGTTTCATTCGCCAAGGGTGTGACGAGCGGCTATCTGCCGCTCGGCGGCATCATCCTCTCCGCGCGCGTGCACCAGGTGTTGCAGCAGGCGCCGATCGACGAACGCTACATGCACGCGGCCACTTATTCCGGGCACGCCACGTGCTGCGCCGTCGGGCTCGCCAATATCGCGCTGATCGAGCGCGACGGGCTGGTGGAGCGCGCGGCGGTGATGGGACGGCGCTTGCTGGCGGGTCTTGAGACGTTGAAAACTTTGCCTCCGGTTGGCGACGTGCGCGGGCTCGGGATGATGTGCGGGGTCGAACTGGTGGAGGACCAAGCCAGCCGCAAGCCCGCGATCGGTCTCGGCGGTCGCGTGATTGCCGAGGCGATGAAACGCGGCCTGATCATTCGCCAGCGCGGCGGCACGACGGGTTTCGACGGAGCTCCGCCCAGCGGCGATTCGCTGTGCATCGCCCCGCCGCTGATGACGCCGGAGGCGACGCTCGACCGCATCGTGCAGATCCTGGGCGAATTGATCGCGGCGGCGGCCTGAAGTCTCAGCCTCAGCCGGCCAGCAGCGCGCGCAATCGCCGGGCAAGTACTGCCGGGTGAAAGGGTTTGGCGATGAACGGAAATTCTCCGTCGGTACCGGGCGCAAGCCCGGCGTCGGCGGCGTAGCCCGAAGTGAGCAGGATCTTGAGCTTGGGCCGTAGCCGGCGTGCGGCACGGGCGAGGTCGATTCCACCAAGACCGCCCGGCATCACGACGTCGCTCAGCAGCAAATCGAAGGGCTTGCCGGATCGCAGCAGCGCCAGTGCTTCGCGCCCGTCTCGCGCGTGCGTCACGGTATGCCCCTGTGCCCGCAACAGCGCCGTGCCGGCCCGGTTTACGTCTTCGTTGTCCTCGGCGAACAGAATGCGTGCGGCCGGCGCGCGGGCATCATTGCCGGATTCCGCCGCGTTTCGCGCAAGATCGAGCGGAAGGCGGCAAGGCGCGGCAGGAACAGCCGCACGGTTGTCCCCCTCCCCGAGGCACTGTCGATGCGTACGGCACCGCCCGATTGCATGACGAAACCATGCACCATCGACAAACCGAGACCCGAGCCTTTGCCCAGCTCTTTCGTGGTGAAGAAAGGCTCGAAAGCGTGCGCCAGCACCTCGGGGGTCATGCCGTGGCCGGTGTCGCTGACGCGCAGCAGCACGTAGTCGCCCGGCGGAAGATCGGGCTCGGCAGCAGCTTCGGAAACCGTGACGTTCTCGGCGGCCAGCACGATACGTCCCCCGTCCGGCATCGCATCGCGCGCATTGACGACCAGGTTCATAACCGATGCCTGGAACTGCGCAGCATCGAGTTCCACCGGCCACAATCCCGACGCAGTCTCGCGCACCAGTTCGATCGTCTCGCCCACGGCCCGGCGACAACAGCAAGTCGGTTTCCCTTAGCAGGACATCGAGATCGGCCGTCGTCGGTTGCAGAGTTTGTTTTCGCGCGAAGGCCAGAAGCTGGCTGGTGAGCTGCCCGCCACGCATGGCAGCGTTAAACGCCGTCTGTGCCAATTGGCACACCCGCGGATCAGACGAACGGCGCATGATGAGTTCGAGGCTGGAGATGACGGCGGTCAGCAGATTGTTGAAATCATGCGCCACGCCGCCGGTCAGCTGGCCAACCGCCTCCATCTTCTGTGCCTGGCGGAGCTGCGATTTCAGCGCCTCACGCTCGGTCAGGTCGCGAGCGGTGGAGATGACCACCGGCTCCGCGCCCGCATCCGCCACCAGCGGCACGAACACGACATCAATCAGCCTCGTGACGCCGGCCATCGTGCGGCGTGCCTGATAGCGCTGCGGTCGGCCGGTACGCACGCATTCGCGTAGGTGTTGCAGCGGCACGATCGCCTGTTCGGGACCGAGCACGGACTGGACCGTCTGTCCGATCACCGCCTCGCGCGATAGTCCGTACGCTGTCGCACAGGCCGGATTCAGATCCAAATATCGGAATTCTCTGTCGGCACCGAGACGGAACAGGCTGAGCCAGTCAAGCGACATATCGAAGAATGCCTGCATGCGCGCGTTGCTTGCTGCGAGGCTTGCGGCAAGCACATCTTCATGGTGCCTTCGGTCAGTTGTGTTGCGCCAATGGACGACCGCATAGCCGTCACGCATCGGGCTCACGCGAAGCCAGACCCATTGACCGGAAACAGGCGATACCATCTCGAATTCAACCGTGCGGCGTGCCGCGATGGCAGCACGCAGCCGCTCGCCGAATTCTGTGCCCCGCCGCTGCGGGAATCTGTCCCACACGCGGCGACCGAGAACCTCGGTAGCGGGAGAGCCCCAATTCTGGAGCGCGCGCCGATTGGCGTAAACGATCCGGCACTTGGCGTCGATGGCATAGAGCGGGTCATCGATCGCGGCCAAAACGCCGTCGGGAAACGCGGCCGAAACCTCCTGCTGGTCGGCGCCGGCGCTTTCTGACGCTCTTATTTTACCCTCCTTCACTCGAGGCGCTCCGCGCCACGCCCGGATCTGCTCTGCCATCCCCCGCACTATAGCGTGGGGTATCCGGCGCGAAATGTCGGGGCTGATCCGGTTGCGGCCGGCATACCTCACATTATCGCGACCGATTTTTCAGTGTGCCTCTGCCCAGGTCCGTCCCGAACCCGTTTCAACGACCAGCGGCACTGCCAGCCTTGCCGCCTCTTGCATCACGCCGCGCGCTAAGGCGGACAAAGCTTCGACTTCGGGTTCCGGGGCCTCGAACAGCAACTCGTCGTGGACTTGCAGAAGAAGCCTCGCGCCGCAACCCGGATTCCGCCAGCGCCTTCGGCAACCGCACCATCGCCCGCTTGATGATGTCGGCCGCGCCGCCCTGAAGCGGCGCGTTGATCGCCTGGCGCTCGGCATAACCGCGTTTCGGGCCGCTCTTTTCGGCAATTCCTGGCACCCAGCAGCGTCGCCCGAACGGCGTCGTGACATAGCCATGCAGCCGCGCCTCGTCCTTCGTGCGCTCCATATAGGCGCGAATGCCGGGGTAGCGGGTGAAGTAGGCGTCGATATAGAAGCGCGCCTCCGCCGGACCGATGCCGAGCTGGCGGGCCAAGCCAAACGCGCTGATCCCATAGATGATGCCGAAATTGATCGCTTTGGCGCGCCTGCGCGTCAGCGGGTCCATGCCCTGCATCGGTACACCGAAGACTTCGCTCGCGGTGCGGGCGTGGATGTCTTCGCCCTGCGGGAAGCTTTCGCGCAGCGCCGGGATATCCGCGACATGCGCCAATAATCGCAGCTCGATCTGCGAATAGTCGGCACTCACCAGCATATGGCCCGGCTCGGCCACGAAGGCGCGGCGGATGCGGCTGCCTTCCTCGGTGCGGATGGGAATGTTCTGCAAATTGGGATCGGTCGAGGAGAGGCGCCCCGTGCTGGTAACCGCCATGGCGAAACAGGTGTGCACGCGGCCCGTTTCCGGATGGATCTCTTCGACCAGCGCATCGGCATAGGTCGATTTCAGCTTTTGCAACTGCCGCCATTCCAGGATATGAGCCGGCAGTTCGTGTCCCTGTTCGGCCAGGGCCTGCAGCACCGAGGCATCGGTTCCCCAGGCGCCGGTCTTCATCCGCCGACCGCCCGGCAGCTTCATTTCATCAAACAGCACTTCGCCGAGCTGCTTGGCGCTGCCGAGGTTGAACGCGCGCCCGGCGAGGCGATGGATGTCGCGCTCCATCGCCGCCATGCGCTGCTCGAACTCGGACGACATGCGGCGCAAATCATCCGCATCCACCTTGATGCCGGCGCGCTCCATATCGAGCAGCACCGGGATCAGCCGCCGCTCGATCTGCTCGTAGAGCGCGAGCGAACGGGTAAACCGCAGGCGCGGGCGCAGCGCGCACCAGAGGCGGAAGGCGATATCGGCATTCTCGGCGGCATAGGCGGTGGCGCGATCGACCGGCACCTGTTCGAAGGGAACACGATTGCGCCCCGTGCCCGTCACCTCGTCGAGGCTGATCGGCGTGTGGCCGAAATGCAGCCTGGCCAGCTCGTCCAGGCCGTGGCCATGCAGGCCCGCTTCCTGCGCGTAGGAAATCAGCATGCTGTCGTCGAACGGCGCCGCCGACGGAAATCCCGCCCGCGCCATCAGCAACATGGCGAACTTGGAATCGTGAGAAATTTTCAGCACGCAGGGATCGGTCAGCAGCGGCCCCAGCAATTCGACGGCGGCAGAGAGCGGAACCTGCTCGGCCACACCCGCGTGCTGCAACGGCACGTAGCAGGCGCGCCCCGTCGCGGTCGCCAGCGAAAATCCCACCAACCGCGCCCGCATAGGATCGACACCATCGGTCGCGGCATAGAGCGCCAGCGTGCCGGAAATGCGCGCGGCGGCAATCCAGCCCGCCAGCGCTTCGGTCGTGGTCACGGTCTCGTAGGGGCCAAAGCCCGCGGCAGCATCAGCGGCAACCACGGGCTGCGCCTGCGAAACCAGGCCCAGCTCGCCCTGCAGCGCGGCGGCGGGTTGCGAGCCGGGACTCGGTTGCGCCGCGGCTGCGCCAGCAGCCTCGCCGTCCAGGCCCATGCGCACCAGAATGCTGCGGAAGCCCTGTTGCCGTCAGCCACGCCGAAAGCTCGGTCGCGCTCGATCGGGCAGGCACAGAGCGTATCGAGCGGCAGCGGCAGCGGCGCATCGTCACGCAAGCTAACGAGCGTGCGCGACAGCCGCGCAGCCTCGGCGTTCTCGATCAGAATATCACGCCGCTTGCCCGGCTTCATCGTCGGCGCGGCGGCCAGCACGCCCTCCAGATCGCCATACTCGTGGACCAGCTCGGCCGCGCGCTTGGGGCCGATGCCCGGAACTCCCGGCACATTGTCGGTGGTGTCGCCGATCAGCGCCTGCACCTCGACCATCTTCTCGGGCGGCACGCCGAAGCGCTCCATGACCTCGGCCGGGCCGATCGGCTTTTGCTTGATCGGGTCAAGCATCTCCACGCCGGGGCTGATCAGCTGCATCAGGTCCTTGTCGGAGGAGACGATCGTCACCTGGCCGCCCGCTTCCTCGCCGCGCTGGCGTAGGAGGCGATCAGGTCGTCGGCCTCCCAGTCGTCAAGCTCGATGGCCGGGACGCAGAAGGCGTCGGTGGCCTCGCGGACCAGCGCGAATTGCGGCAGCAGATCATCGGGCGGGGGCGGCCGGTGGGCCTTGTAGTCGTCGATACAGGCGGTTGCGGAACGTCACCCGGCCGGCGTCGAAAATCGACGCCGATATGCGTCCCGACGTGCTCGCGCAGCAGCTTGGCCAGCATGTTGGTGAAGCCGAACACGGCGTTCGACCGGGGTGCCATCCGGCCGGGTCATCGGCGGCAGCGCGTGGAAGGCGCGGAAGATGAAGCCCGAGCCGTCGATCAGGACCAGATGCAGGCGCCCGGTCGCGGCCGGGGGTCTCGATGGCTCCGGCGCCGTAATGTCAATGTCCTGTGGCGTGGCCGGCGCCCTCGTTCAGAATGAACAAGCCGCGAGCAATAGGGGCATTGCACCGACCGGTCCTCGATGCGCAGGAACACCCGCGGGTGGCCCAGCGCGCCGCCGCCGCCGTCGCAGGCCACCACGGGATCATCGACGTGGATGATCTCCGTCGGGCTCGGGATGACGGCTTCGCCCTCCGGCATGGGCGGTGTGATCCCTCCGGAATGAGGAGCGGCGCAGATGATAGCGATGCGGCCCCTGCTTGCAAACGTCGCGCTTGGCCCATCGCCTATCGGAAAGAGCCTGGCCGGAAATGGCCTGGCTGAGCCTGCGGCGTGCCGGCTCGCTGCTGCTCGGGACCCTGCTGCTGGCCGGCTGCGCCAGTCGCTTGGCGCGGCGGGTCCCGCCATCGAGCCGGCACGCCTGAGCGAGCAGGCGTTCGTGATGCCGGACGGAGCCCGGCTCGGCTACCGGATGTGGCGACCCGACGGCGAGCCGAGCGCGGTCATTCTGGCCTTCCACGGCATGAACGACAGCCGCGACGCCTGGGAGGTGCCGGCGCCGGCCTTCACCGCGCAGGGGGTCGAAGTCGTCGCCCCCGACCAGCGCGGGTTCGGAGCCACGGCGCAGCGCGGCTTCTGGGCGGGGACGCCGACGCTCGTCGCCGATGCGGCCAGATGGCCCGGCTGGTGCAGCGGAGCACCCGCATACCCAGCTTTACCTGCTGGGCGAGAGCATGGGGGCCGCGGTGCTGATGTGCCTGGCCGCCTCCCGCATCCGCCGCCGGTCACCGGCATCATTTTGGTCTCTCCGGCGGTTTGGGGTCGGGCGAAGATGAACATGTTCGAGCGCGTCGGGCTTTGGTCCATGGCAACGTATCGTGCCCGGCCTGGACCGCCAATGGGTCGATCGATGCGCGTCACCGCGAGTGATAACCGTGCGGCAATCCGGCGCCTGTCGACCGACCCGCTGACCATCCACGACACCCGCTGGGACGCGGTGAAGGGGCTCGTCGACCTGATGGATGCCGCTTTGGCCGATGCCGGGCGGATGCACGGGCCGGCGCTGTTCCTGTATGGCGGCAAGGACGATTTCGTTCCCAAGCGCGCCGCACGGGCCGCTCTGGCGGGAGTTGCCGGCGGGGGTGCAAGCGGCCTACTACCCGGACGATTACCACCTGATGCTGCGCGACCTGGGCCGGGCTGAGCCGATCGGGGATATTATGCACTGGATGGCCGCGCCCGACTCGCCGTTGCCGTCGCACACGCGGGCGGCGGGCTCGTCAGGTCCGCGCGGGCCGGCGGACTTCCCCGCGCCCGCCACATAGCGTCCTGCGTGACCGAGCCTACTGCTTGTGAAACACGAACACGCGCCCGCGTTGATCTTCCAGCGACAGCCGGCCGTCTTCGATTCCCACGCCGAACAGCTTGTTGGCCGTTGCTGTGCCGGCACCGCGGCAGTGTTCCAGGACGATCACCGCTTGATCGACAAATTCATAGCGGCAGACGCCGTCTTCGAGCTGACCCTGCAACACTGCGGTTCCATTGCGTAGAAATTCCTCGCGGTCGCCGTTTTCGTCGGACCAGGTGCCGAGGATCTTTACATCAGGGCGGGTAAAAGCCCACGGCCAGTCCCAGCCGGCCAGCAGGAAGACGCACGAGAGGAGAAAGGCGGCTCTCAGCACCAGCGCTACGTTACACACACACCCGCCCGAAAACCTAAGGCCAGCCAAGCGCATTATGGGCTGCGTACAGCACCCCGCCGAGCACGCTGACCAAAATGAACACCAGGGCAAACCAATACATCAGGAAATCCTTCAACGGCGCCGGTTTCTTGTTCTCGGCGAGCCATTGCCGATACGCGTCCCGGTGCTTCCAGGACTCGGCAGACCGCACCTCCGGCGGGCCGATCAACGCCGCTTTCAGATCCCGCGCGACCCGCTGGACCACACGGTGCCATGAGGACCGCGTTGGGGCGCGCAGGTCCGAACCGCTCGATGCCTTTGTCTCGCTCATCGGCCCTTCATTGTCCGCATGCACACGCCGATCCTACCATATCGGCGCGGCTGCCGTCTCGGCTTGGCGCGCTGCCGGGCCAAGGCTAAAGAGTGGATCAACGCCTGAGGAACGCCACTGATGATCGACAAGATCGTCCAGTCGATGGCCGAGGCCATGCACGGGATCGAGGATGGGGCCACGGTGCTGCTCGGCGGCTTCGGGGCGGTCGGGCAGCCCAATGCGCTGATCGACGGGTTGATCGAGCAGGGCGCCAAGAACCTGACCATCGCCTGCAACAACGCTGGGGTCGGGCGGGTGGGCTTGGCGCGGCTGATGGATCTCGGGCGCGTCGCGAAGATCATCTGCTCCTTCCCGCGCTCCTCCGATCCGGTGGTGTTCGAGAGCCTCTACCGGGCGGGCAAGATCGAGCTGGAGATCGTGCCACAGGGCACACTCGCCGAGCGGATGCGTGCTGCCGGCGCCGGCATTCCGGCATTCTTCACCGCGACCGGCGTCGGCACTAAAATGGCGCAGGGCAAGGAAGCGCGGGTGATCGATGGTCGGAGCTACGTGCTGGAAACCTGGCTTCCCGGCGATATTGCGCTAGTGGAAGCATGGGAGGCCGATCGCTGGGGTAACCTGACCTACCGGGAATCCGGGCGGAACTTCAACCCGGTGATGGCGATGGCCGCCCGATTAACGATCGTGCAGACCCAGCATGTAAGGGAACTGGGTGAGATCGACCCGGACAACGTACACACGCCCGGAATCTTCGTCGATCGCGTCCTACACGTCCCTTATGGCGATCCGTCCGGCTTCTGAGAAGGCAGACAGACCATGCCCGATACGGCAGTATCCGAATTCCAGCTTCCGCCCTTTGGGTCGTAGCGCCATGGCGGCGCGCCTCGCGCACGACATCCCGGAAGGCTGGTATGTCAATCTCGGCATCGGCATTCCAACCGGTGTCGCCGATCATGTCCCGGAGGAGCGGGAGGTGATATTTCATTCCGAGAATGGCGTGCTGGGCATGGGGCCGCAGCCGCCCAAGGACCGGATCGACCCGTGGCTGATCAATGCCGGCAAGCAATACGTGACGCTGCGCAAGGGCGGCAGCTTCTGCCATCACGCCGATAGTTTCGCCATGATCCGGGGCGGACATCTCGATCTCTGTGTGCTCGGTGCCTTCCAAGTGGCCGAGAACGGCGACATCGCCAATTGGGCGACCAGCGAAAACGACACCGCACCAGCGGTCGGCGGCGCGATGGATTTGGCGGCGGGTGCCAAGCGGCTTTGGGTGCTTCTAGATCACACCACGAAGGACGGGACGCCGAAACTGGTGCATCGCTGCACCTACCCGCTGACCGCCGTTGCAGCCGTGAAGCGCGTTTACACGAATTTCGCGGTGATCGACGTCACGCCGCGCGGCTTCGTCGTGCGCGAGATGGTGCCCGGAATGACCTTCGCGGATTTGCAGGCGCGCACCGAGGCCGAACTGCATCGCCCGGACTGACAATCCGAGACAAGCCCATGGAACCGGGCGAGGACCGCCGCCGTAGCTGGCGCATGATCTGCGACAGCGTGGCGGTGATCGTTCCCCGCAAAAATGATTACAAACGTATCCGCGCGCTGCGCTTCACCGACCCGGGATTTGACCGCGCCGTTTGGCGGACAATGTGCGAGGCGAGCTGGCCGGGGCTTATGGTCAGCTCGGCGCAGGGCGGATCGGGGCTGGGCATGCAGGAGATGTGTGCGCTGGCCGGAGAGCTTGGCGCGGGGCTGGTGCCGGAGCCGCTAATTCCGGTGGCGATGGCCGCACAGATGCTGCCCCGGGAACACCTCGCATCCGTGCTCTCCGGCGAGCGCATCGTCATTCCTGCCTGGCAGGAGCAGGCAAATAGCATCGCGTTCACCGGCGAAACCCGGCTCGATTTCGGTCGCCTGTTCGGACGCAAGCTATTTGTGCCGGCCGCGCCGGGGGCGGATGCGTTTCTTGTCAGCCTGCCGGGCGGGCTTGCGCTGGTCGAGCGTGACGCGCCCGGCGTGCGGGTCGACGCGCAGAAAACGCCAGATGGCGGCTATTTGGCGGTCGTCGCGTTCGATGACGCGCCGGCACAGGCGTTGCCGGGCGATGGGACCGCCGCGCTCGACCAGGCGATCATGGCGCATTCCGCCTACTTGCTGGGGCTAACGGAACGGGCTTTCGCGATGACGCTAGACCATCTCAAGGAGATCGACGCCCTCCAGTCCTCGGAGGATCGCGTATCGGACATGCAGGTTCAGATCTCGCTCACGCGCGCCGTGGTCGATCAGGCGGCCTATCAGATGGACAACGCGCCTTCGGAACGGCATCGCCAAGCCTATGTCTCGCGTGCCAAGCTGCGCGCAGCGGACGCGGCAATGATGGTCACGCGCGCAGCGGTACAGCTGCATGGCGGGATCGCCTACACCGATGCCGCGGATATTGGCCTCTTTTTGCGCAAGGCGATGGTGCTCTGCCCGCTCTACGGTTCGCAGATGGCGCACCGTGCGCGGTTCCGCACCGCCGCGCCGGAGACGGAATGATATACCAGGACCGGCAGCTTGAGGCTGCGGCCTCGGCGGCCTTCGGGATCAGCGAAACCGTTCCGACAATACGCGACATTGACGATGGCGAGCCGTTTGCAGGCCCAATCCCGGCGACTTCGATCGTGCGCCCGCGATCCGTCGCGTAGCCCGCGACCGCGGCGGGATCGAGCGGAATTTGCTGTGCCATAAGGTTGCTTCCGAAATTATCGGCTGGCGCGACGGGAGAGCCACCCGGCCAAAAGGCCGCCCGCCCCGGCCAGCGCCAGCATGCCGCGATGCCGCGTCATCCACATCTGCGCACTGCGATCGAAAGCGCTCCACGGGCCATGCACCGGCGCCGCCGAGTCCGAGGGACGGAACACGGTGGAATCCCGCAGCGCCGCGATCTCCGGATCGCGCGTGCGTTGTGATATATAGCCGAACCACGCGAACAGCCGATCCGCGAGCCCCGGCGCCAGCCTGTTGAGCAATGCGGTCTGGACGGTTATGCCGCCCACCATCACCTCGCGCCGCCGTTCGGCGATGGCGAGATGGATGGCTTCGGCAACAAGCTCAGGTTGGTAAACAGGCGGCGGCGGACGCGGCACGCCATCCATGCGGGAGCCCGCATGGCTAAAGAACGGCGTGTTGATCGAGGCCGGATGCACCATCGCCAGATGGACCCCGGTTCGGTCGTGCAGAAGTTCCGAACGCACCAACTCGGTGAAGCCGCGCACGGCGTATTTCGCGCCCGAATAGGGCGATTGCAGCGGCGCGGCCCGGTGGGCGACCACCGAAGCGATGTTGACGATGGTCCCGCGCCGCCGTGGTATCATGCGCCGCAGGGCCACGCGCGTTCCGTTGACCACGCCCATATAGGTCACGTCGGTTACGCGACGGAATTCTTCTTCCGTGATATCCATGAACGGGGCGACGAAGCCAACGCCCGCGCCGTTGACCCAGACATCGATGGGACCGAGTTCGTTCTCTATGCGCTGCGCGGCGGCTTCAAGCGCCTGCGAGTCGGTGACATCGGCCGGCGCGATGCAGGCGCTGCCGCCTGCGGCTTCCACATCCTGCCGTGTCGCCGTTAGCCCCGGCTCACCGCGGGCAATCAGGCCGGCGGTCCAGCCCTGGCGAGCGAACCAGGCGGCCGTTGCACGCCCGATCCCGGAGGAAGCCACGGTAATTGCAATGACCCCGATCCTGGCGGCTCCGGGGCGGGGCGTGACGGCGTCGAACCGATCGTTGACAGCGTCCATGCCCCGGCAAACGCCCGCCCGGCATCCCTGGTTGCCCGGCGCGGGGTCCGGCAACGTCCGGTTCGTCCCCGCGTTGCGGGCATGAAACCGGCGGCGTATTGATCAATGTGGTCTCGCTCGCCGGCTGGATGCCGACGCCCTATGCCGCTGCGTATGCGGCCAGGCGCCAATCGACCCGACCGACCGCCTGAGAACCTTCACGATCCCCAGCGGCGGGGCACATCCTGCGCCATAAACCACGGCTCGCCCGCCTCATTCAGCACAACGCGGACATCTGGGCACGTGTAGCCGAACTGGGGTGGGCACAGTGCATGGATCGCCATCCGATCCCATATAATCAGACATGCCAGGCATCACTTACCGGCTTATAGGGCAAATTGATCACGGGTTCTGCATCGAGATCACGGACCCCACAGCGCTGGCTCACGCTGCCTCTGGCTTCCACACGGCAACGGAGGCGAGGGCTTGGATCGCAGAAGATAGATATCTGGAGAGCCGTGGGCAGCACTGGCAGAGATTTGCCGCCCGCTACGTTGGAAAGCGGGCGATGAACGGGTCACGGGTGGCCGGCATCCGATCATCATGCCAGAATAGAGAATGATGAAGACGAATTACCAACGACCCGAGATGCCGGTAGCGATGAAATTACCGGTCGCAATCTAGCCTATGAGTGTACGGCGGCTACAGTTTGGAACGATCAGGAGGGCCACATGGCTAAATCGCGGGACGTTCGTCGCTGCGCGGCTGCAGCTATAACCATTGCCTTGGTGCTGTCGGGTGCGGCGACCTTACTGTCCGCCTGCAACACCCTAGCCGGCGCCGGGCAAGACATTAGCGCCACCGGCCATGCTATCACTGGTGGCGCGGATAAGACAAAGCAGGCTCTGCCACCCAACCCGTAAACGCCCTCTCCTGTGCCAATTGTCCCAGCTTCGGAGAGGCACAATCGCACTGAGTGCCGCGCTGAAAAACGGCCACCCAGAGAGCGCTACCTCGACGGCTCAACGCTCCGGACGTGCTCGAGGCCTGAGCCCATCGCCAGGCGGCGCAGGTGTCGCGCAGCCACGTGCCCGCGTCCAGGGCGTGTTTGGGGCGCACGCCGAAGGCGAGGCGCCGGCAGGGACCCGTGACAAGGCCATGTGCAAGGTTGGGCGCCGCCGATTTCCAGGATGAGCCGCTCGCCGCTGCGGTCGAACACCGTTCCGCGCCGATAGCTGACGGACAAGCAGATCAGCGTCCGTGCTCATCGTTAAGGTGCGAGCGCAACTGGCTACAGACCAGCCGTCGAGGCCTCCGCAATCCCGCGCGCACGGACAGCCAATGGTCGCCGCGCGAGGTCCAGGAGCGTGGCTCTTCTCCTCCGCAGTTGGCGGGATCGCGATCGGGGGGGGGGGGGGGGGGGGGGGGGGGGCATTCCTCGGCGGAGCTGGCTGATGGAGTTGACGTCCGTAAACGGGGGCGGAGCCTTCAAGGGTACGGTGAATATCCGGACGAGCGAGATCCGGCTCCGACGCGACGAAGTCGGCATGAAGGCTGCCGAAGACACACCTACGCCATTCGGGCGAGATCTCGACGTATCTTTCGCAGATCTTGGTTGATGTTTTCCGAGCGTACTTTGTGCACCGCGGCGTGTTCGGCCCAGTGCGTGAGCAGCAGCGCCCAGGCGCTTGCGGCGGGCGGTCTCGGCGTGGCTGCTTGGTTTTGGGGGAGGGGGGAGGAGCCGGGACCGTGGCCGAGGTCGTCGAGCGTGGGCGCCGGCGACGACGGCGGATCGGTCGGGGTTGGGGGAGCGGTCGTCACCAAGGCGAAAGGACGACGTGCGCGAAGGTCGGCGGCCGAAGGCCAGAAACTGCCTGTGTCCGCGTCCTCGTGGCTGGCCAATCCGCGCGCAGCCTCAGCCCCGCCCCGCCTTTTCACAATCAGCGCATCCACCGCCACGATCGAGCTCCGGCGCGGGTCGAGCGGGTTAATCTGCAGTTCAGCGATCGCCTCCCGAGTCAGCCAGGCGAACCAGAAACGGCGGAGATCACCTTCCCGCCCAGCGGTCGGCGAAGCGCGGCTCGCCGCACCCGCGGAACCCGTCGAGCAGGCGGGCGCCGCGCGGACTACCGAGCAAGCCGAGCGCCTCGGCCGGCGTGACCGGCGCCAGGAGCAGGCAGCCTCTCCCTCAGGACCTCGACCCGAAGTGCCCCGCCGAGGCCGACCACGACCAGCGAGATCCGGACAGAGGATCGACGCGCGCCGCGAGCGCCGATTTCCAGGCCAGAGCAGGCGCCGATCGGCTTCGACGAGCGCGCCCGGAACTCCACGGCGTCGGCAACCCTCGCGCGGCATCTGCATAGCTGCGTCGATAGGCGCGCCGCACGTCATCGGTGCTGCGCAAATCCAGGCGGATCACACCCGCTTCGGTCTTATGCGGCAGATCGGGTGATTCGACTTTCAGCACCACCGGCAGGCCCAGCGCCTCCGCCGCTGGAACCGCCTCGTCGGCGCTCTGCACAAGCCGCTCGCCCACGACCGGCACGCCATACAGCGCCAGCACGGACTTCGCCTCGCGCTCGGTCAGCGTCCGCCCGTCGAGCGGCGGCGATCAGCTGCGCAGCCTGTTCTCGAATTCTGCGGCGCAGTTTCCGGCACGGACGCAACCGGCGCGCGGCGCGGCGCCGCGGCGCGGGATCGCTCCAGGCCGCGAGCGCCGCGAAGCAGGAATTCATGGACCGGAACAGCGCGACGTGCGGCGCCGCCTCGGCCTCGCGCGCGCCGGGGCCTTCCAGCCACTCGGTCGTCCAGACCATGCAGAACGGCTCTGCGGTACCGCCCGGCCAGTTCGTCGAACAGCGGCATCCGGCGGGTGGAAGGCTCGGTGGCGCACGCCTGCGGATAGACCATCGCGGCATAGCTGGGGGCCGCCGAGCAGGGCGGTCGCGCAAGCGGTGAGCGATTCCGGGGTTGCTGATGACCTGCGCCGTCACGTCGCACGGGTTGCGCGCGGCGCCGAATTCCGGGATGTGCGCTTCCAACACCGCCCGCACTGCGTCGGTCGGTTGCGGCAGCGGCACGTTGTGATGCTCGGCCGCGTCGGCGGCCATGATCCCCGCCCCGCCGGACGTGACCAGCACGGCGGCGCCGCGCGCTTTCGGTGGCGGGGCCTTGGCGAAGAACG
>CAWGIP010000011.1:0-79991 GCA_963822675.1 uncultured Pseudomonadota bacterium
GTCTTCCCCGCCGAGGCCCTGGCGGCCGAGCTGATCACGCGTGGGCGGCGCGTGGCGCTGATGACGGATGGGCGTTCGGCGGCCCTGAACAGCCCCGTTTTCGCCGGCCGGGAGCAGTACGTTCTGTCCGGCGCCGGCATTGCGGGACGTGGCGTGCGCCGGGCAACCGCCGCTATGGGCGCACTGAGCGCAGGGGTTTGGCAAGCGCGGCAAATCCTCGTGCGCATCGACGCCGAGGCAATAGTTGGCTTTGGCGGCTATCCATCCGTCGCGCCCGTGCTTGCCGGGCGGCTGCTGCGCCGGCGGATTCCCGTAATCCTGCACGAACAGAACGCGGTGCTCGGCCGCGCCAATCGCGCCCTGACCCGGCGCGCTGCGGCGGTTGCGCTGAGCTTCGAGACGACGGAACGCATGCCGTCCGACGTGCGAAGGGTAACGACAGGCAATCCCGTCCGCCCGGCGATCGCCGCAATTCCTCCCTATGCGCCGCCATCGGATGGGATTCGGCTTCTCGTGCTCGGCGGCTCGCTCGGCGCGCGCGTGTTCAGCGATGTCGTGCCCGGTGCGCTCGCCGCACTGCCCGAGGCATTGCGCGCGCGGTTGCAGGTGGTGCAGCAATGCCGGCTCGAGGATCTGCCGCGCACGCGCGTCGCCTAGAGCTTTCCGGCATCCGCGCCGAGCTTGCGCCATTTTTCCCCGACGTGGCCGACCGGCTTGCCGCAGCGCATCTGGTGATCGCGCGCGCAGGCGCGTCCAGCGTGGCCGAGCTTGCGGTCGCCGGCCGGCCTGCGGTGCTTGTTCCGCTGCCCGGGGCGATCGACGATCATCAGAGCGCGAATGCGAGGGCACTTGTGAACGCCCGCGCCGCAACGGTGATCGCGCAACGCGACCTCTCGGTGGAATTGCTTGCCGCCGATCTGGCCGCGCTCCTGTCGGCCCCGGCGATGCTGGCCCATGCCGCCGCGGCCGCCCGCCGCGTCGCCCGCCCCGATGCCGCTGCACTTCTCGCCGACCTTGTTGAATTCGTCTGTTCGCAATCCAAGCCGGGCCACGAAGCGGCACCAACGCATCAGGAGGCTCCGGCATGAGGGCGCTGCCGCTTTCGATCGGAACCGTTCACTTCGTCGGCATCGGCGGGATCGGCATGTCGGGCATCGCCGAGGTGCTGCACAATCTCGGCTACACGGTGCAAGGCAGCGACATCGCCGATTCGGCCAATGTGCGGCGGCTGCGCGAGGCGGGCATTCCGGTCTTGATCGGCCATGAACCCGATCATCTCGGCGCCGCACAGGTGGTCGTGGTGTCGTCGGCCGTGAAGGCGGACAATCCTGAGGTCATTGCGGCGCGCGCGCGTTTCATTCCCGTCGTGCGCCGCGCAGAGATGCTGGCCGAGTTGATGCGGCTGCGCTGGTCCGTCGCTGTGGGCGGCACGCACGGCAAGACCACCACAACCAGCCTGATCGCCGCGGTCCTGGAGGCCGCGCACCTTGATCCGACCGTCATCAACGGCGGCATCATTAACGCCTACGGCACCAACACCCGTCTCGGCGCCGGCGAGTGGATGGTGGTCGAAGCCGACGAGAGCGACGGCAGCTTCCTGCGCCTGCCGGCGGTAATCGCCGTAGTAACGAACATGGACCCCGAGCACCTCGACCATTGGGGAACGGCCGAAACCATGATCTCCGGCTACGATCAGTTCGTAGCCAATGTGCCGTTCTACGGATTTGCCGTGCTTTGCATCGACCATCCGGCGGTGCAGCAGATGATCCCGCGCCTGTCGGATCGGCGTATCATCACCTACGGATTCTCGCCACAAGCCGATGTGCGGGCCGATAAGGTGATGGCTGATCGTCTCGGCTCCACCTTCGAGGTGACGTTCACCGACCGCATTCGCGGTCGCGCGCGCAAGCTGGGTCCGTTCCGCCTGCCGATGCTCGGCAGCCACAATGTCCAGAACGCGCTGGCCGCCGTCGCGATCGGCATCGAGATGGAAATAGACGACGACACGCTGCGCAGTGCCTTTGCCGCGTTCCGTGGCGTGAAGCGGCGCTTCACCAAGATCGGCGAGGCCGGCGGCATTACGGTGATCGACGACTACGCGCATCATCCGGTGGAGATCGGCGCCGTGCTGAAGGCCGCTCGTCAGGCCGGTGCGCGCGATGTGGTGGCGGTGGTGCAGCCGCACCGCTTCACGCGGCTTCATTCCTTGTTCAATGAGTTCTGTGCTTGCATGAACGACGCCGGCACGGTGATCGTGGCCGATGTCTATCCGGCGGGCGAGGCGCCGATACCGGGTGTGACCCGGGACGCGCTGGTGGACGGATTGCGCGCGCGCGGCCATCGCAGCGTCGTGCCGCTGCCGAGTCCGGGCCGGCTCGCGGAAATGGTTTACGCGATCGCCAAGCCCGGCGATTTCGTCGTCTGCCTCGGGGCCGGCAGCATCACGCAATGGGCGGCTTCGCTGCCGCGCGAGTTGTCCGATCTGCAAGCGAGCCTCGGGCGTCGCATGGCGGGGAACGCGGCATGACCCGCGCCAGCTTCGTTCTCTCCGAGCCGGGCGTTGCGAGCGTTCTGCCTTCGTCGCGCGGGCGCGTCCAGCAATCCGCTCCGCTTGGGCCCACCACGTGGTTTCGTGTGGGCGGGCCGGCGGAGCATCTGATCCGCCCGGCGGACACCGAAGACCTTACCGCCTTTCTGCGCGCCCTGCCATCCGAATGGCCCGTGCATGTTATCGGCGCCTGTTCAAACCTGATCATCCGTGATGCAGGGCTGCCGGGGGTCACGATCCGGCTCGCACGCGGGTTTTCGCATAGTGAACGAGTTGGACGGCGTGATTGCGGGCGCGGCGGCGCTGGATATGACCGTGGCCAAACATGCCGAAGCTGCCGGACTGACAGGGCTCGAATTCCTGTGCGGCATCCCGGGCACGATCGGCGGCGCAGTGGCGATGAATGCTGGCGCCTATGGCGGCGATATCGCCTCCTGCCTCGACTGGGCGGAGATTGTTTCGCGCCACGGCGAAGTGCTCCGGCTGTCCAACGCTGACCTGGCCTTCGGCTATCGCCATGCCTGCTTACCGACGAGTGGTGTCGTGGTCCGCGCGCGATTGCGCGCCCGGCCCGGGAGTTCCCGCCCTGATCGCCGCGCGGATGGCGGAGATCGCGGAAGCCGCGAGGCCACCCAGCCGGTGCGCGCACGGACTGGCGGGTCCACCTTCCGCAATCCGGACCCGGACGAAAGCTCCCTGAAAGCTTGGGAGCTGATCGACGCGGCCGGATGCCGGGGATTGGTGCGCGGAGGCGCCCGGGTTTCGGAGAAGCACTGCAACTTCCTGATCAACACAGGCGAGGCGACCGCCGCCGATCTTGAAGGATTGGCCGAGGAAGTTCGGCGCCGTGTGTTCGCGATGAGTGGCGTCAGCCTGCACTGGGAAATCCGCCGCATGGGCCTGCCCGCCGGACGGCCGGAGGCTGGCCCTCCCGACGCCTCCCGCGAGGGGTCGAACTAATGCGCGTCGCGGTCCTTTATGGCGGCATTTCCGCCGAGCGCGAGGTCAGCCTGTCCAGCGGCCGACAGGTGATTGCGGCATTGCGCGACTCTGGTTTCCAGGTGCAACCGATCGAGGTGGGGGCGGATCTGGGCGCGCTGATCGACGCGCTGACGCCCCGACCCGATGTTGTTTTCAACGCACTGCACGGCCGGTTCGGCGAGGACGGCGCGATTCAGGGCATACTCGACTGGCTCGACATTCCCTACACCCATTCGGGCGTGCGCGCCTCCGCGCTGGCGATGGACAAGTCCGCCGCGAACGCGGTGTTCGCGGCAGCGGGCCTGCCGGTACCATGCGGGCGCGTAGTTGCGGTATCTGATCTTGCAGAGTCCGACCCGATGCCCCGCCCCTATGTGGTCAAGCCGGTCAATGAAGGTTCCTCGGTCGGCGTGGAAATCATTCGCAGCGGGGACAACCGGCTCGCCGAGCTGGTGCGATCCTGGCGCTACGGACCCAACGCGCTGGTGGAGGAATACATCCCAGGACGCGAGCTGACCGTGGGCGTCATGGGCGAATGCGCGTTGGCAGTGACCGAGATCATCGCCGAGGCCGGCAGTTTCTACGACTACGAATTGAAATATGCGCCTGGCGGCTCGCGCCATATCATTCCCGCGCGCGTGCATCCCGATACGTACACGCAGGCAATGGAGATGGCCGCGGCGGCGCATCGGGCGCTCGGCTGTCGCGGCGCGACACGCGCCGATTTCCGTTACGACGATACCACCGGCGAGCCCGGCAGGCTCGTCCTGCTGGAGATCAACACACAACCGGGCCTGACGCCCACCTCCTTGCTGCCCGAGCAGGCCGCGCATCGCGGCATCGGCTTTTCCGCACTCTGCGCCTGGATGGTGGAGAACGCCGCATGTCGCGCCTAGCCCGCACGCCTCGCAATTCGGTCAATGACCGGCCGGGCCGCCTGAAGCTGCTGCTGCGGCGGCAGAAGCGTCATCTCAGCCCGACAAGACTGGCCGGGGCATCGGCCATCGCCGTGGTCCTCGGCGCTGTCGTGGTTCACAGTATCGACCGCAACTGGTCGGTCGCGGCCTTGCGCGAGCGGTTCGCGGTCTCTGTTGCGCCATTGGGGCTGCGCGTTTCCGACATTCAGATCGTGGGTCGTGCCAACACACCTGAGACCGCGCTGCGCGCCGCGCTGGGCACCGCCAAGGGCGACCCGATCCTGGGCTTCTCTATCGAGAAGGCGCGCGAACGGATCGAGAAACTTTCTTGGGTCGAGCATGCGACCGTCGAGCGTCGGCTCCCGGGCACGATCGTCGTTGCGCTGGAGGAACGCCGGCCGTTCGCGATCTGGCAGAACGAAGGCAAGTTCCTGCTGATCGACCGGGCCGGCCAGGTCGTGACCAATCACAACGTTGCCGAGTTCCGCCATTTGCCATTGGTCGTAGGGACCGGTGCGCCGGAGGCGGCTGCCACCTTGCTGGATGCGCTCGCGGCCCGCTCACAGCTTGCGAGTCACGTGATTGCCGCGGTGCGCGTCGGCCAGCGCCGGTGGAACCTGGCGATGCGGTCGGGGATCACGGTGCTGCTACCCGAAGGGCATGAAGTCGCTGCACTCGATCGGCTGATTGCGCTGGACCAGGCGCACAAGCTGCTGCAACGGCCGTTGCAGTTGGTGGATATGCGCCTGCCGGACTGCCTCGTGTTGCGCGCGCGTCCAGCATCCGCGGCGCCCGCCGATGCGCACGGCGCCAGGCAGCCGGACAACAAGGCGACCTAGGGGCAGCGCGCATGAATGATATGTCGCGCCGCGTACTGCCACCACAGGGCTTGGGCCCGGAGGAGCCCCCACGTCCGCGCGCGCGCACCGGCTTGTTCGGCGTGCTGGATATCGGCACGACCAAGATTGTCTGCCTGATCGGCCGATGCGAAAGCGACGGCAAGCTCCGTGTCCTGGGATTTGGCTGGCATCGGGGCAAAGGCGTGCGCGGCGGTAGTATCGTTGACCTGGACGAAGCCGAGCGCGCGATCCGCGCGGCGGTGGGCCAGGCGGAGGACATGGCCGACACGCGGCTCCGCTCCGTCGTGGTGAACCTGACCTGCGGACAGCCGGAGAGCCGCCTGTTCAACGTGCAGTGGCCGATGGGCGGGCGCGCGGTCGAGGAAAGCGACATCAGGCGGGTCATCGCCGAGGGCCGGGCGCGTGCCGAAGAGAGCGGGCGCGAGACAATCCACGCCCTGCCGCTCACGTTCTCGGCCGACGACACCGATCGCGTGGCGGATCCGCGCGGCCTGTTTTGCAGCACGCTTGCCGCACGCCTGCACATCATCGACGCGGCGGCCACCGCGCTGCGTTCGCTCGCCGCCTGCATCGCGCGCTGCGACCTCGATATCGCCGAACTCGTGTCCGCACCGATGGCCGCGGGTTTATCGGCGCTGGTGGAAGACGAGCGCGAACTCGGCGCCACCGTGATCGACATGGGCGGCGGCACAACCGGCATGGCCGTCTTCGCGGAAGGCCAGTTGTTGCACACGGCTCAACTTGCCGTGGGCGGCGTGCACGTTACGAACGATCTGGCGCGGTTGCTGTCAACGCCAGTTGCTCACGCCGAACGACTGAAGACGCTGTACGGCAGCGTCCAGTCCTGCCCGGACGACGAGCGCGAGATGCTGCCGGTGCCGCTGGTGGGCGAAGAAGAGCATCAGATCGCCAAGGTGCCGCGCAGCATGGTGGTCAGCATTATTCGCCCGCGACTTGAAGAGACGTTTGAAATGGTCAAGGACCGGCTCGCCAGCTCGGGTCTGACGCGCGCGGCCGGCAACCGCGTGGTGCTAACGGGCGGCGCCTGCCAACTGGGCGGCGTGCGGGAACTGGCTGCGCGGATGCTCGGCCGCCAAGTACGCCTGGGCCGCCCTTCCGCCGTGCGTGGCTTGCCGGACGCGGCATCCGGCCCCGCCTTCGCCACCGCCGCCGGCCTGCTCGCCTGGGCGGCGGGCGACGGACGCAGCCTGCACGACATCGACCTCGATTTCGACCGACCGACCGGCCTGTTGCGACGACTCGTGAACTTCCTCAAGGAGCGGGTGTGATGCCGGCTGCGGAAACCTGCTTTGGACTGAAACAACATCTTCCACGAATCGCATGACCTGAGGGACAACGTGCCATGACCCTGAACCTCACCATCCCCCAGCAGACGCATACCGACTTCACCCCCCGGATCACCGTCATCGGCGTGGGCGGCGGCGGCACCAATGCCGTTGACAACATGATCGCGGCGAACCTGCAAGGCGTGGAGTTCGTGGTCGCCAATACCGATGCGCAGCAGCTCATGCACAGCCGCGCGTCGCGCCGCATTCAGCTCGGTCCGCACATCACACAGGGCCTGGGCGCGGGCGCCAAGCCGGAGATCGGCCGCGCCGCGGCGGAGGAGGCGGCGGACGAGCTGTATCGCCACCTGGACGGCGCGCACATGGTGTTCGTGACAGCCGGCATGGGCGGCGGCACGGGCACCGGCGCGGCACCGGTGATCGCGCGCATGGCGCGCGAGCGCAACATCCTCACGGTCGGCGTCGTCACCAAGCCATTCGCCTTCGAGGGCACGCGCCGCGCGCGCGCCGCCGATGCCGGGATCGACGAGTTGCAGCAATTCGTCGATACGCTGATCGTCATCCCCAACCAAAACCTGTTTCGTATGGCAAATGAGCGCACCACCTGGCGCGATGCGTTCCAGATGGCCGATCAGGTTTTGTATATGGGCGTGCGCGGCGTGACCGACCTGATGATGGCGCCGGGCCTCGTCAATCTCGACTTCGCCGATATCCGCACGGTGATGGCGGAGATGGGCAAGGCGATGATGGGCACCGGCGAGGCCGACGGCGAAAACCGGGCCATCCGCGCCGCCGAGGCGGCGATCAGCAATCCGCTGCTGGAAGACACGTCGATGTCCGGCGCGCGCGGCCTGCTGATCAACATCACCGGCGGCGACGACATGACGCTGTTCGAGGTTGATCAGGCCGCCAACCGCATTCGCGAGGAAGTGGACGAGGACGCCAACATCATTTTCGGCTCGGCGATCGACGAGACGCTGACCGGGCGCGTTCGCGTCTCGGTGGTTGCCACCGGTATCGACACGCCCAAGGTCGAACAGCAGCGCCCGCGGCTTGTCGCGGTCGGCGGCGGAGCGGTGCCGCAACATGCGCCGATGGCGATGCATGCGCCCGGTTTCGGTGCCGATGCAGGCAGCGGGCATTCTTCATCACGCGGCTGGCGGCGGCACGGCCGCGATGCCGGCCGTGGCGTTGCGCCCTTCAATGCCGCAGTCGATCGCGGCGCATAGCGGCGCGATGCCGGCACTCCAACACGCCGACGACGGTCATGGTGATGAGCGAAGTGCCGGGTCAGGACGGGGCGGCGGGCCAAATGGTGGTGGCGCCGGGTTCGCGGTTCCCCGCATCGGTCGCGCACCGTCAGGCCGCGACCCAGCGCGCCAGCCTGTTTGCCGACCCTCCGCGAGAGCTTGCGCAGCCGCAAGCGGGCGCGGTCCCCGCCGAGCCCGCCCGGCCAAGCCTGTTCGGCACCGTAACCGGTGTGTTTCGCCGCCGGCCTTTGGGCGTTGTTGCCGTCACCGAGGAGCCGGTGGCACGGGTTGAACCGGTCGTTGCTGGAGCCGAGCAACAGCGCCCCGAACCGGCCCGCGCCGCGGTGCGAGCCGTGGCCGGCGAAGAGATGGGACTCGACATTCCGACCTTTCTCCGCCGACAGTCCTCCTGAATCTTCGATCACGCGAATGAATGCTTTAAGCTCAGAAGCTTAGACGGTAACACTTAGCAATAAAGAGTGACTGGCGAATTTGGCGGGCTGTCCATACGCTGAGATGGCCTGCTTTTTTCTGCATTGCAGCAATAACCGGACGGAACGATGGACGGCCTGCCGCAAATTACTCCTTCGATCGGCTCCGCGACCCGGCAATGCACGGTGAAGGCGCCGATCGGTTGCGTGGGGGTCGGTTTGCACACCGGGCAACGTGTTCACCTGACCCTACGCCCGGCCGAGACGGACCACGGAATCGTATTCCGCCGCACCGATCTTGGCCGCGACATCCCTGCTCGCTTCGACCGGGTCGCCGAGGGGCGCCTGGCAACCTCCCTGGTCGATCCCGAGCAGCCCGAAATGCCGCGTCGGCACGATCGAGCATCTGATGGGTGCCTTGGCGGCTGCCCGGGTCGACAACGCGCTGATCGAGTTGGACGGGCCGGAAGTACCGATCCTTGACGGTTCCGCCTCGCCATTCCTGTTCCTGATCGACTGCGCCGGCATTGCCGAGCAGGACGCTCCCAGACGGGTCATCGAGATACTCCGCCCCGTCCGCGTGGCCAACGGTGACGCGAGCGTGCAGCTGCTGCCGCCAAACGGGTATGCGGCCGGGCTGGAGATGACGATCTCGATCGACTTCGCGGCGCGGGCGATCGGGCGGCAATCCGTGACCCTGCGGCTCACGCCGGAGACGTTCCGCCATCAGCTGGCGCGTGCACGCACGTTCGCGCTGGCCGAGGAAGTCGAGCAACTTCGTGCCGCCGGGTTGGCGCAAGGCGGCAGTCTGGACAACGCCGTGGTGGTCGATGCGGACCGGGTCCTCAATCCGGGCGGGCTGCGTTTTCCGCACGAGTTCGCGCGCCACAAGCTGCTGGATGCGGTGGGGGATCTGGCATTGGCAGGCGCTCCGATCCGTGGGCGCTTCGTTGCGCATCGGTCGGGCCACGTCCTCAACAACCGACTGCTGGGGGCCTTGTTCGCCGACAGTTCGGGTTGGCGCGAGGTAGGTACCGGAGCCGTTTGCGGCGGTCGCCTGAGTGGAAAATCACTTCTCCCGCGGCTGCGAGAGAGGTGAATGAAGTCGCTCGCGGCTTACAGCCGACCCGAAGCCAGTCTATAACGCCGACATGGAGAGCGATTCGATTTCGCCCAGCACAGCGCCTCGGGCGCCCACTCGCGGCATCGTGCTGGTAGCCGTGCTTGCGCCGCTGCTGGCCGCATGCGGGGGCGGTGACAACGCCAAAAAGGCTGACGCGGCGCCGCTGCCCCCGGAGCAGCTTTACAACAACGGCATGGATGCGCTGAACGCGAAGAAATACGAAACGGCAGCGAATCAGTTCAATGATATCGAGCAGAACTACCCGTATTCGTCCTGGGCGCCACGCGCGCAGCTCATGGAGGGCTATACGCAATATGTAAGGCAGCGCTATCCCGAGGCAATCGCTACGCTGGACCGTTACATCCAGCTCCATCCGGCCAGTCGGGAGACGGCGTACGCGTATTACCTGCGCGCTTTGTCGTATTTCGAGCAGATCGAGGACGTGCAGCGGGATCAGAGGAACACTCAGCTTGCACTGGCGGCGCTGAAGGACGTGGCCAGCCGCTATCCGGGCACGGATTACGCGCGCGATGCCCAGCTGAAAATCGACCTCTGTCAGGATCATCTGGCCGGCAAGGAGATGGCGATCGGCCGTTATTACGAGAACCAGCACCTCTATACGGCGGCGATCAACCGGTTTCAGCGCGTCGTTCAGGATTACCAGACCACCAATCACGTCGCCGAGGCGCTGCACCGGCTCGTGGAAATTTATCTGATCCTGGGCATGCGCGACCAGGCGCGGCAGACCGCGGCCGTGCTCGGCTACAATTATCCCGGTAGTTCGTGGTACGCAGATAGTTACGGCGATTTGGCGGACGATCACGTGCTGTTATCGACGCCGGCGCCGCGGTCCGGTGGGCCGGGTTTGTTGACCCGCGCCTGGCGGTCGATCTTCTAGGCCCGGCCCGGTCGGGAACGCTCGCCGGATGCTTACTGCGCTATCGATCCGCGACGTTGTGCTGATCGAACGCCTGGACATTCCGTTCGGCCCCGGCCTGACCGTGCTGACGGGGGAAACGGGCGCCGGCAAGTCGATCCTACTGGACAGTCTCGGGCTGGCACTGGGCGCGCGCGCCGAGGCTGCACAGATCCGGACCGGTGCCGTTAGGGCAAGCGTTGCGGCAAGTTTTACCGCACCCGTCGGGCACCCGGTGCACGCGGTATTGGCGGAGCACGGGCTTGAGGCGGAGGAGGATCTGGTCCTCCGACGCGTTGTGGCCAGAGACGGGCCGTCCCGCGCCTTCATCAACGACCAGCCGGTTGGCGTGGCGCTGTTGCGCCGTATCGGGGTTCTGCTCGTGGAAGTGCAGGGTCAGCACGAGCAGATGGGTCTGGCTGATCCCTCGACCCATGCCGCGCTGCTGGACGCGTTCGGAGTGGGTCTCACGCTGCGATCGGCCGCTGCGGACGGTTGGCGCGCCTGGCGCGATTGCCTCGCGGAACTGGAGGCCGCACGCGCTGCGCTGGAATTGGCTGAGCGCGACAAGGAATTTCTGTCGCACGCGGTCAAGGAATTGGTCGAGCTTGCGCCGCTTCCCGGGGAGGAGGACGCGCTCGACGCCGAGCGCCAGCGGCTTCAACACGCCGAGCGGCGGGGCGAGGCATATGCGGCTGCTTTGACCGAGCTCGCCCCGCGCGATCGTCGCAACTCGGGACCGGCATCGGCGCTGCGCGCGGCCGGACGCGCTTTGCAACGATCCACCGCGCCAGGGCAAGCGGAGACGGAAAACCCGGCGTCTTCGGCCCTTGCCGCGTTGGAGCGGGCGGAAGAGGCGGTGGCGGAGGCGGAAAGTCTGCTCAACCGCTTGGTGGCTGAGGCGGACGCCGATCCTCGGCTGCTGGAACAGGCGGAAGGACGCCTGTTCGCGCTGCGCGCCGCCGCGCGCAAATACGCCGTTGCCGTGGCCGAGCTTCCGGCCTTGCTGGACACACTGAGCAGCCGCTTTGCGTCTATTGAAACCGGCGCGGCGGCGCTCGCCGCGCTTGAAGCGGCGGCGGCGCGGGCGCGGGCGCAATACGTAACAGCCGCAACGACCCTGTCGGAAGCACGGCAAGCAGCGGCCGGCAAGCTGGAACGGGCGGTCACGCGCGAACTGGCGCCGCTGCGGCTGGGCAAGGCCCGGTTCTACGCGGACGTCGCGAGCCTGCCGGAATTGGCATGGGGGCCGGGTGGCACGGATGCGGTGCGTTTTCTGATCGCCACCAATCCCGGCCAGGAACCCGGCCCGCTCGCTCGGGTCGCCTCCGGCGGCGAGTTGTCCCGGTTGATGCTGGCGCTGAAGGTGGTGCTCGCGGGCGGCTCCCGGGTGCCGACGCTGGTATTCGACGAGGTCGATTCCGGCATCGGCGGGGCGACGGCGGCAGCGGTTGGCGAGCGTCTCGCTCGCGTCGCCCGGGAGGTTCAAGTCCTGGTGGTCACCCACAGCCCGCAAGTCGCGGCTCGCGGCACGACGCATCTGCGTGTCGCCAAAGCAGCGCAGCGCGGGCGCGCGGCGACACTTGTCGATCGGCTGAACGCGGCCGAGCGGCGCGAAGAGATCGCGCGCATGCTGGCGGGCGAAACCATCACCGAGGCTGCCCGCGCCGCCGCAGACGAATTGCTGGCCTCGCCCGCATGACCAAGCCGGTCGAGGCGCTTACAGAGAGCTGAGGCCGCAGCCGAGCTGGCGCGGCTGGCCGAGCAGATCGCACAGCACGACCGCGCCTATTACGAGCAGGACGCGCCCGAGGTCACCGACGCCGAATATGATGCCTTGCGCCAGCGCAACGCCGCGATCGAAGCACGATTTCCGGAACTGCGGCGCGCCGATTTACCCTCGCATCGCCTTGGCGCGGCGCCGGCCAGCGGATTTGCAAAGCTCCGTCATCGCGTGCCGATGCTTTCGCTCGACAACGGGTTCGATGCGACCGATGTCGCCGAGTTCTGGACGCGGGCGCGGCGCTTCCTGGGTCTGGCCCCGGACGCGAAGCTGCCCCTGGTCGGCGAGCCGAAAATCGACGGGCTCTCGATCAACCTGACCTATGAAGACGGGCGGTTCGTGCGGGGTGCCACGCGGGGCGACGGCACCGAAGGCGAGGATGTCACCGCCAATCTTCGCACTATGCAGGCAGTGCCGCAGAAGCTGAAGCGCGGGTCTCCCACGCTGGTCGAGATTCGCGGCGAAGTGTTCATGACGAAGCAAGATTTTCTGGCGCTGAACGAGTTGCAGGCCGCATCGGGCGACAAGGTCTTCGCCAATCCGCGCAACGCCGCCGCCGGCAGCCTGCGCCAGCTCGATACATCCATCACTGCCGGACGGCGGCTTTCCTTGTTCGCGTATGCAATGGGCGCGGCAAGCGAGCCCGTGGCTGCTACGCATTGGGAGTATTTGCAACAGCTTGAGCACTGGGGGTTCACGGTCAACCCGCTGTCGCGGCGCCTTGCCGATGAGAGCGAGGCCGCGTCGTTCCAGGCCGAGATAGCGGCAGAACGCGCCGGCCTGGCCTATGATATCGACGGGGTTGTTTACAAAGTGGACGACCTCGCGCTGCAGCGCCGATTAGGATTTGCAGGCCGCGCGCCGCGCTGGGCGATCGCCTGGAAGTTCCCGGCCGAACAGGCGACGACGCGGCTGAACGACATTCTGATCCAGGTCGGCCGCACCGGCGCGCTGACCCCGGTTGCGGATTTGCAGCCGGTCAATGTCGGCGGCGTGCTGGTCGCGCGTGCCACGCTGCACAACGAGGACGAGATCGTCCGGAAGGATGTGCGGATTGGCGATATGGTCATCGTGCAGCGCGCCGGTGACGTGATCCCGCAGATCGTCGCTGTTCTGACCGAACAGCGCCCGGGCGATGCCGTGCCCTTTGTCTTTCCCGACCATTGCCCGGTGTGCGGCAGCCTCGCCGTGCGCGCGCCGGGCGAGGCAGTGCGGCGCTGCACCGGCGGGCTGATCTGCCCGGCCCAGCGAGTCGAGCGGCTGATCCACTTCGTGTCCCGCTCCGCCTTCGACATCGACGGGCTGGGCGAAAAGACCGTGCGGGAGTTCTACGAACTCGGCTGGCTTGCAAGTCCGGCGGACCTGTTCCGGCTACCCGCGCGCGAGGCGGAGATCGCGGGGCGCGAGGGCTGGGGCAAGCTTTCGGCCCGCAACCTGGTGCGCGCGATCGAGGCGCGCCGCCGCATCCCGCTCGCGCGCTTCATTTATGCGCTCGGCATTCGCCGCATCGGCGAGCGCAACGCGCAGCTTTTGGCGCGCCACTACGGCAGCTTCGGCGAATGGCGGTCGCAGATGCTGGCGGCAACGACTGTGGGTTCGGAGGCGCGTTTGGCACTCGGCAGCATCACCGGAATCGGACCCGCGATCGCCGAGGAACTGGCCGACTTCTTCGCCGAGACGCGGAACGTGTCGCTGCTCGATGAACTGGCTGAACTGCTGACGATCGAGCCGGCGGCGCATGACAGCGCGGCGGAGAGCCAGCTCGCCGGCAAAACCGTCGTGTTCACTGGCTCTCTGGAAAGCATGACTCGCCCCGAGGCAAAGGCGCGGGCTGAAGCGCTCGGGGCGAAGGTTACGGATAGCGTTTCCGGCAAGACCGATCTGGTGGTGATCGGCGCCGACGCTGGCTCCAAGGCGCGCAAGGCGGCGGAACTGGGCGTGCGCACGATCAGCGAGCAGGAATGGCGGGAACTGGCGGGAATGTGAAGCACGCGCCGATTCCCGACGGTACATACCCTAGTCGTGTAACGACCAGAACTCATCCTCGGTCTGCTGATCGCCTTGATACTGCCAAAACACGGTGGCGCGACCATCCTTGACCGTCCAGACGTGGATCTGCGGAGATGACCAGCTTCGGCTGCCGCGCTGCGCGGTTTCCGTACAGAGCACGACTACCTGGTCGCCCTTCGCCAAGACGTTATCAATTTTTACTCTGAACGTGCCATTGGACAGATCCATAAACTGCTTGAAAAAGCCCAGCACTTCAGTGCGTCCGTGATAGTCGTGCGACAGTGGGCCGCGACCTGGTACGTGCCACAGGATGTTGTCTGCGAAAACGGCCAGTGCACCTTCAATATCACCGCGGCTGAAAGCATCATAGCCGCTCATGATCCGCGCAGCGTTGGCGTCCGCTGCGGCGATTCCGGCAGAGGCATCGGCGGAACGGCTTTGATTGCACCAGAAGGTCGCCCCGAAACAAACGAATGCGGCTGCCGCAAAGCGTAGACTGCGCCGTCCCCGGTTTGTACGATTTATCGGGCTGGACGGCGCGGACGCGGTATCCGGCTCCTCCTCAGAGGCCATTCGACAGGTTTCCGTGGCAACGTCTTTGTCCAACGCGATCTTGGTCATATCTGCCCTCCTCTTGGTCGAATCTGGCCATACGGTCCAGAGGCGTTGCCGCCCGCCGCATCCTGGCTGTTCCGAAAGGCGCGTCGCTAGAGCGATTTTAGGGTGACTGGCGATAGCCGCAGTGTGCGAGATAGTTCGAGCATTCGGACGGGGTAAATCGGTGCAGCAGTTTTCTCACTGCAAACCACAGGGAACTTAGCTTGCGCGCTGCCTTCGCGCGTAGCAGGGCCTTCAGTTTCGCGAATGCCTGTTCGATGGGGTTGAGATCCGGCGAGTATGGCGGCAGGAACCGCAGTTCGGCTCCACGCGTCTCGATCGCCTCCCGCACGCCCGCCACCTTGTGCGAGCCCAGATTGTCCATGATCACGATGTCGCCCGCCGATAGCGTCGGCGCCAGTACCTGCTCGACATAGGCTACGAACAGCTCGCCGTTGATCGCACCGTCGAACAGACCGGGAGCAGTGAGACCGTTCTGGCGCAAGCCGGCGATAAAAGTCGAGGTCCGCCAACGTCCGTGCGGCACCGCCGCGACCACGCGCGCGCCGCGCCGGCCGCGCGCATAGCGGCGGGCCATGTTGGTCGTTGCCCAGGTCTCGTCGATGAAGACAAGCTTGGCGGGGTTCAACTCCGGTTGCCCCGCCCGCCATGCCTCGCGTGCGGCGGCCGTCTCGGGACGGTCCTGCTCCGCCGCGCGCTGCGACTTTTTTTTCGCGTCAGCCCCAGTTGGGCCAGCGTGCGCGACAGCAGTCCCGAACTGGCCGAGGCGGCATGCGTCCGGTGCAGCCAAATCGCCAGTTCGGCCAGGGTGACATCCGCTCGGCGCTCCACCTCGGCGCGGATGGCATCCTGGAGCGGGGCCAATTTCGGCCGCACGTGCCCCCGTTGCGGACGCGCCGCACTCTCACCGGTCTGTCGGCGCCGCGAGACCGCCTTGGAGACGTAGGAGATGCTCACCCGAAACAGCTTGGCCGCTTGGCACACGCTCAGTCCGCCGTCCACGCCCGCAAGAATCCGATCCCGCAAATCCTGCGAATACGCCTTGCCCCGTCGCCAGGTCATCTCGCCTCCGGTCCACGCAACCGGAAGCCGGTGAATCACAGATCGCCCCCGTGCCGGAATCCCCCCGATTCCAGTCACCCAGGGACCGCTCTAGAGGGTGGGCACCCTTGTTTTTTCCGGTTCGAACACCCGGTCGAGTTCGCCTCGTGTAGTGATGTCGAGCTTACCGTAGGCCCTGGCGAGGTGTCCCTCGACCGTCTTGATAGACAGATACAATTCCCGGGCGATTTGGCGATTCGAGCGTCCTTCGCGCGCAAGCCGCGCAATGCGCAGTTCGCTCGGTGTCAGCGCCTCAACGCCGCTAGCCCAATCACGGCGCGGACGTGCGCCAGCGACCCGTAGCTCTTCTCGAGCACGCGCAATCAGTGGCCGGGCACCACAACGTGCGGCAGCGTCGAGGCCTTGAGAAAGAGCGCGGCGGGCGTCTTGGCGTTGTCCGCCGCGACGTAGCGCGGAACCCCACTCGATCAAGGAATGGGCGCGCTCCAATGCCGCTGGCGACTCGTTCAGCAGGGCGACGGATTGCTCTAGCAAGCCCAAGCCTTCGTTGCCGCCGCGCACCAGTCCCGCGGCACGCAGCGCTACGCCGAGAGCCCGCCGGCCGCCAAACCGGCGGACATCGGCAAGCTCAGCCTCTGCCAACTCCCGCGCCCGGCGCCGTTCCCCAAGCGCGAGCAAGGCCTGCGCGGCGCCCGAGCGCGCGTGGACATAGCCGATATCCCGCATCTCCAGGCCCCAGACGTCCGATCGCCAGAGCGATATGCAATGTTCGAATTCTTTGAGCGCCTCGCTGGCATGTCCCTCGGCAAGAAGCAGCCGCCCGCGTCCGGCCGGGATCAGTACGGTACCAACGCCGGCCGGCAGGTCGCCGCGAGGCAAAAGATCAAGCAACGCCTCAGCCTCGTCGAACTCGCCGCTCGCCACCGCAACATCCGCCAAGATGGTCGCGGCGAATGCCAGCCCGGGGGCGAAGTCGCCTTCCTGCACAACGTGCAAAGCAATGCGTGCTGCCGCATCGGCTTCGGGAAGCGCACCGAGGCGGAATTTCAGCAGCCCGAGGGTGCTGTAAATGGCGACCAGGCCGCGCGCATTGCCCGACCGATCTACTTGCTCGCGCAATGGTCCAAGCACGGCCTCCACTGCCCCGAACCGCTCTGCGATGATCAGGCACCACCACAATTCAGGCAGCAAATCCCAGTTTTCGACCAGTGCGCCCATGCGAGCCAGGGCGCGTTCCAGCGCACGGGCCGTGTCCTCGGCGGGCTGCCCGCTCAAGATGGCCACCATTCCTTGTGCCATCGCGAGGGTGACTGCGGGAGCTGCAGGCAATCGGCGGTGGCGAGACAAACGTTTCATTGCCTGCAGTGCGCGCGGCGCGACGCGTGCATCCTGGAAGCCGACGGCGACGAGCTCACTCTCCAGCCGCGCAGCGATCGACTGGTCACCTCGGTCCAGGGACTCCGATGCGCGTTCAAGCACCAGTACGGCGTCGGTCCAGCGAAATAGCGCTGCATAGGCTCGGGCGAGTTCCAACGCGATCTCGGCTCGGGCGTCGCCCTTAGCCAACGCCAGAGCTTCTTCGAGCCGTTGGCACGCGACCGCCCGTCCAGCTTGCAGGTGCGCCCGGGCCGCCTCGCGCAGTATTTCGCCGCGGTCCGCGATCGGCGGGGGCTCGGCGAGGGCCCGTTCGAGCAACTCGGCCGCCGCGGCTGGAGCGCCATTCTCCACCGCTGCACGTGCAGCCTCACGCAGGCGGTCCACGACCCAAGAATCAGCGGCAGCGCGCAGCCGCATCACATGCGCGGCAATTCGCGCAGGGGGTGCACGCTCGCGATACAACAGCCTGGCTGCCGCGCGATGACCCGCTTCCTGCTCTGCACTCGATAGCGTCTGCGCGACCGCTTGTTGGACGATCGGGTGAATGAATCGCGGCGGTCGATCGCCGCCGAAGACATCGACGCGTACCAGCTCCGCTGCCAACGAAACGGCATGGTTCATCTGCATTTGCGAAATAGCGGCTGCATGGTGAAGCTCGCAGCCATCGCCAAGAATTGCAATCGTTTGAGCCAGACGGAGAAGGTTTGGATTGAGCCCCCGCAGGCGCGCGCCAAGCTGCAGGGCAATGCCGTCAAGGCCACCGTGACCTACTGCCTCATCAATCGCCCGCGCTCCACTCGGGCAATCGGCTTGTTTCAGAGCCCGCAGCAGCTCCAAGACGTAGAACGGGTTGCCGCCGGTGGCGCGATGAATGCGGGCGCACATCTCGTCATCCGCGCTGCTTCCCAGCAGTCTTTGAGCGATGGTCGCCACTGCCTGCTGGCTCAACAGAGCCGGACGAACCGTCGCACCGGCAGCGGCGCGCACCGATAGAAGCGCCCGGCCCTGCGACCGTGGTTCGTCCGGACGCAGAGTGGTGATCAGCGCAGCGTTGATCCCGTCGAGGCGCACTGCCAGGTAGGCCAGCCAGCGAAGCGATGCGTCATCGCCCCAGTGTGCATCATCAATGGCGATCAAAACCGGCCGGCTCGCGGCAAGGTTGACCGTGAGCCAATATAGCCCGCGCACAAGGGCAAATGACGTGTCCTGCCTGGACCGCGCCCGATTGTCGCGAATCAGCAGTTCTCGCACTGGCCAAGCGGGCCCGCGGAATAAGCGTGCTTGCTCCTCAGGGGTCGCCTCGGTGCATGGTCGCTCGAAGAGTTGGCAGGCAATACCAAACGCGAAGTCGCTTTCCAGTTCAGAGCCACGCGCACGAAGAACCAACCGCCGCTCCCGGCGCGCCGCGAAACCGGCCGCGTCGAGAAGCGACGTCTTGCCGATCCCGGCGTGACCTTCAACGACCAAGGCTCCGCCGCGGCGCACGACCGGGCGAATTGCCGCCAGTTCCAATTCCCGCTCCAGGAGCTTGATCACGCCAGCAATAGTCAGCTGCGGAATGGTTTCCAGCAAGGGCCGCTAGTCGGGGGCACTCAACGGCCTCTGCCCAATCGCGCCTGCAAATAAAGCGCGCAACGACCCAGCCGCGTGCGACAACAGGCGTAATAGATCCTGCTCGGCCCCGGCTGGACGGCCGCATGCGTTCCAAATCGTGAGCAGCACCGTGGCATAGACCAGCGCGCCCTCCGCACAGGGCAGCAGCAGCATGCGGCCAAGGCCGCCCAAATCGGCAGCCGTCATCGGTAGCAGCATCAGCACGACGGCCATCGCGCCGGTCGCCAGCAGCGGTCGCCAGCAATGTGCCAGCAAATCGCGCAGGCCCAATTCGAAACGCCGCAATGCGGTGAGCGTCAGCCATCCCTGCTCGGTCGCGATCCCGCACGCTGCCCCCAGCGCCGCGCCGGTCAGGCCAAACCGCGTGGACAGGCCGATCAGCAATCCAACCCTGATCACCACTCCGATCACGCCCGCGCGGAACACGCTGCGCAGGTGCGCATGCGCGCTGAGCAGCACCATCGCAATATAACCGAACACTGCGACGATGCTGACCACGCCGATGATGCGCACCACGGGCACGGCGGCGAGCCATCTCGCGCCGAAGGCAACAAGCACCAGCGGTTCGGCCAGTAGCGCGATGCCGATTCCTGCAGGCAAGGTAAGCAGGCAGGCGGTGCCGACAACCCGAAGGTACGTTTCTCCAACTGGCACATCGCTGCGACGCGCTTCGGAAAAACCGGAGAAAGCGGGGCGGCACAGCGGCTCGACCAACTCTGTCGTCGGCAGCGCAGCGATTTCGGCGCCCATCGTATAGACGCCGACAAATGTTGGACCGAGCAGGCGGCCGATCACGAAACTATCCGCGCGATCGCGCAGGAGCGACGCGATTGCGATCGCCCAGGTCCAGCTTGAATAGCCGATTAGATGGCGCCAGGCCCGAAGCCCCGGGCGCGGACGAAATCCATGCATCGCATAGCCGGCGGCGATCCGTAGCACACGGTTGCTGACGATACCGGCAACCAGAGCCCAGTACGTCTGCCAGGTAAGGGCGATCGCGACCGTCAGCGTGATGCTGCACAGCCGGGGCAAGACCAGCAACTTGAATTCCTTGTGAAAGGCGAAAGAGCGGCGAAAGTCCACGACGCCCACATTCGCAAACCCGTCAAGCAGCGTGGCGCCGGCGAGCGCCCACAGCACGGGGGCGAGCCGCGCCTCGGCAAAGAATTGGGCGATCGGCGCGGCGACCAGGGCGATTGCCGATGCCGTCACAATCGAGCGCAGCAGGTTCAGGGTGAATGCGGTGTCGTACGTTGCCTTATCGGGCGCGGCGTCGCGCACCAGCGCATCCTGTATGCCGAGCTCCGCAAGGCCCTCCACTGCGGCGGCAAGCGATGTTGCGAGGGCGACGAGGCCAAAATCCGACGGCAGCAAGGCGCGAACGAGCACAAGCGTGCTGCCGGTTCCCAGCAGTCGTGTAGCCATGCGCCAGCCCAGCACCCACCCGGTGCCCTTGGCCGTTTTCGCGAGCAATTGCTGTGTCGATTCTGGATTCGGCACCGGGCCGCATGCGCTCATCCGGCCTGCTCCGCAATTCGCTCCGCCGGAGTTGCGTCGGTGCGCGCCAGGGGACGCGCCCGCAAACCAACGGGCAGCAGGTCGCGCGGATTTCCCGGCAGCCCTCCAACAGTTTCAATAAAAAAGCGCAGCACCGTTTCGATCCGCGCCAGGAAGGCTTCTGAATCGGGCGCGCTGCGCACATAGGGCGTATGGCCCGGTACCAGCGACGGGCTGTGGTAATGCAGCACGAAGATGCGATGCCCGCGCGACAGCATCGCCCGCAACAGCCGGATTTGCTCCGCCGCGGTCACACCTTCCGGTGTCAGCGTGATCGCATCGAGCAGGCGCAGCTTGGCGAGCACGCCGGGAACCCGGAGCAATTCCAGCATGCCGCCGCGCGTCGCATTGGCGACACCCGGGCCGAACCGGGCGAGCAGGCCGGTAAAATCGCGGGTCATCGGCAGACAGACCAGCCCGGACCCCGCCACGCTATATGGCGCGGCCATCAGTGGCCGGAGATCGGGGCCGCCTTGCGCGCTGAGATCGGTGCGGGGCAGCACGCTGAAATCAACCTTGATGCCCTGTTCCGCGACCAGGGCCATGGTGTTTGGGCCCACGCCGTAACGGCCGGCCTTGTAGAACAACGGCTCGGTCCCGAAGCGGTCGCGTATTGCTTGCACGAGATTGGCCAGCTTGCGCGCTTCCAGATCGCGCGGCAGGTTCCCCGGATAGGAATTGCGCTCCGATGGCTCCTCGCGCAGCGGCGGCGTGGTCCAGGGGTGGAGATGCGCGCCGATTTCGCAGCCGCCGCGCTCCAGAATTCCGCGCAGCGTAGCGACGCTCTCTGCTTGCGTGGCAACCGGGTAGTCAACCACGTAGACTGGACGCAGACCGTAACGATCGAATATCGTCTGAGCGCGGTGCTGACCCGCGATTGAACTGACATTGATGAGGTCGTGCGAGAAGCCCTGCGACCAGTCGAACTCGGCTTCCGTGTCAACAACGACGAACAAAGTGGGCGGCCTGTCGGCCTCCAGAGCTGTCGGGAGATAATCGATGCCATGCAGCCGCGCGGGCCCGGGACGAACGACGCGTTCCGACGCATTCCTGCCGGCGCGCGAGCGTCTGTGCAGCGCCGTCCCGATATGCTGGCGCCACGGCAAAGCGCCGATTGCCAAAGCTCTCATCGTCGTGCGGCGATCACGTGCGGCCGGAGTGGCCAGTGCAGGGCGGGACCAGAGCCGCGTGAGAGAACCCGGGCGGCCGGACTGTACATGGCGCTGCACCACGCGGCGCCAGATTTCCGCCGCCTCTCCCCGGATGGCCGATCGCTGCTCGCACGAGAGTGTGCGCGCCTGCACGAACAGGTCCACGAGGCGCTCGATCACGTCACCAACCGGTCCAGATCCGCGCGGTCGTTAGCAATGCGCCGCCCGGAGACCAGACGCGTGACCAGATCCGCGGCAGTCGCGGATTCGGCTCCGAACCAGGGTGAATAGGCCTCGGCCAGCACCTTGGCCGAGTTGGCAAGCATTTGCGTCTCCCGCAGGCGCGACGTGTTGCCGCCGTGCCGGCGATAGACCACCAGCGACTTATTCAACCGCGCGATCCGGCCCAGCGGCATCAGGCGGTGATAGAGATCGAAATCGTCCGCGTACAGCCGTTCGTTCCGCGCGAACACGCCAAGCCGGCGCACGGCATCGGCGCGCAGCATGATCGAGGAGTAGGTGAGCGGATTACCGAGGTGTAGCAGCCATTCCAGAACCGGCGGCTCCATTGCGGCCGGTGGCGCAAACGGCCGGAACGCACCGGACTCGAAGTCGTGCGAGAGTGTCGCCAGCAGCACCGTGTCCGGATTTTGATCAAGATAGGCGCACTGTTCCATCAGCCGCGTCGGCCGGCTGATGTCGTCATGATCGCTCGCCGCCACGTATCGGCCACGGCAAAGCGAGAAGCCGAAATTCCGGCTGCCGACCACGCCGAGATTGCGCCCGGTGCAGACGACGCGCAGCCGCTTGTCATTGTAAGCGCGCAGAAGCTCCGCGGTATTATCGGCGGAGCCATCGTCAACCACCACCAGTTCCAGATCGGTGAAGGTCTGGCCCAAGATGCTGTCGATGCTTTGCCCGATCAGGCGCGCACCGTTGAATGTGGTCATTAGCACGCTGACACGGGGCGGATCGCGCGTCATGGCGGTTGCTTGATTGCTTCTCGGGCTCACGGCGCGGGCTTGTCCGGTAACGCTGTTTCGAGGTCGATGCGTCCGCGGATGTATCGGTGCGCCAACGCACTGAAGTCAAGGGCTTACCCGGGCCTATGCCCTCGCCGACGCTCGCTCAGGAATGTGCCGGGCTCACACCCTCTTGACCTGCGGTCGGTTCAGACCCGGGCGCTGCGGGAGCATGCTCCCCGCCGAGGTGATTGGAGGGAGCGTGACATGGAAGCGGAGAAACCCAACGTGGATGCGACCGGGTGGGACCGCCGGTCGGCGCTGCGCGGCGCGGGGCTGGCCAGCGTTCTGGCGCTGCTCGGTGCCCCGCAGGCAGCGCGCGCCGCTGCGGCCGATCCGTTTCCGTCACATCCGGCCTGGCGGCTCGTTTTCGTCAATCACGTCACCACCAACCCGTTCTTCGTGCCGACCCAGTACCGGTATCCAGGACGCCAGCAAGGCGTTCGGCTGCACCTATCAGTGGACCGGCTCGGCGACGGCGGATGTCGGGCAGATGGTGAATGCTATGAATGCGGCAATCGCCAGCAAAGCGGATGCGATCGCCGTTCCCATCGTCGATCCGCACGCGTTCAACGACCCGACCGCGCACGCCCTTGCCGCCGGCATTCCGGTGTTCGCCTACAACGCGGATGCGCCGCCGAACAGCGGCAACAAGCGGCTCGCCTATATCGGTCAGGATCTGTATCAGTCCGGCTACAACATGGGCGAGCGTATCGCCGGCATGGTGGACTCCGGATTGGTCGCGATCTTCATTGCCACACCGGGGCAGCTCAACATCCAACCGCGCATGGACGGCGCGATCGCCGCCATCAAGAAATCGGGCAAGAAGATCGAGGTCCAGTCGATCGCCAGCGGCCCCACGGTGAACGAGGAGCTGTCGCGCATCCGATCCTTCTATCTCGGCCATCAGGATCTGAAGGGCATGTTCGCCGTCGATGCCGGCAGCACGCAAGGCGTGGCCGAGGTAATGCAGCAATTCGATTTGCCGAAGAAGGGTGTGCATGGCGGCGGCTACGACCTGCTGCCGCGCACGCTGGAGCTGATCGGCAAGGGCTTCCTCGACTTCACCATTGACCAGCAAGCCTATCTGCAAGGCTTCTACACGGTCATGGAGATGGTTATATTCTTGCCTCCGGCGGCTTAACCGGGCCGGCCGATATCAACACCGGTCTGAAATTCGTCACCAAGGAGAATGTCGGACCGTATTTGTCCACCAAGACCCGCTACGAGGGGTCGGCGAGCCAGGCCGAGGTCGTCAAACGGTCTGGTCCGATCACAGGTTGATGCCGTGACCGCGCCTACGCGCCAGGGCCGCCACCGGGTGCTCGACGGGTTTCTCGCCTGGCAGGAAGGGAGCATCTTTGTCGTCGCCCTGGTGCTGATCGGCTATTTCGAGACGGCCAATCACGCCTTCCTTCTGTCCGGTCCCAGCCTGCAAAACCTGTCGCAGTATATCGCGCCGGTGGCGATCATCGCCTGTGGCGAGATCATGCTGATGATCATGGGGGAGATCGATCTGTCGGCGGGAATGGTGTTCGCGCTTAGTCCGTTCGTGATGTTTTTCGCTGCGCAGGCCGGAATTCCGGCCTGGGTGGCGATGATCCTGGGGGTCGGTGCCGGCGGCGCGGTCGGGCTTCTGAACGGCGGGGTGACGGTTTGGCTTTCCGTGCCGTCGTTCGTCACCACGCTCGGCACTCTGTTCCTGATTAATGGTTTCACGTTGACGATTTCCGGCGGCATGCCGGTCACGCCGCCGGGCGGTACGCTGCTCGCCGAGGTCATGGGACACTGGGGCTATAGCGAGATCCTCTGGGCGATCTTCGTCGTGCTGGTGATGCATGTCGTGTTGCGCCATTTGCGCTGGGGGCTGCACACCACCGCCGCGGGCGCCAACCCGACGGGCGCCAGCGAGGCCGGCATTCGCGTCGATCGGCTGAAAATCGGCAATTTCGTGCTGACCGGCGCACTGGCCGGCTTCACTGGCATTCTGGAGTCGTTTCGCATCTCCTCGATCGACCCGCAGGCGGGCGGCAACAACATGATGTTTCTGGCGATCGCTGCGGGGGTGATCGGCGGCACGTCGCTCGCCGGCGGATCGGGCACCATTATCGGCGGCCTGATCGGCGCCGGCGTGCTGGGCATACTGAGCGACGGTTTCACCCTGATCGGGGTGAACGCCTTCACCTTCAACATCATCCTGGGATTCGCGATCCTTCTCGCCATGATCTTCAACATTCACATGACGCGGCTCGCGCGCACCGGCGGCGGACGATGAGCGGCACGGCCGCATCGCTGCGCGCCGAAGAAATCGTCAAGCGCTTCGGCGCCGTCGTCGCGCTGGACGGTGTCACGGTGGAACTGCGGCCCGGCGAGATTCTCGGCATACTCGGGGACAACGGGGCCGGCAAATCGACGCTGATCAAGATTCTGACCGGCTTTCATCCGCCGAGCGGCGGGCGGCTCGTGATCAACGGGCACGAAACCGTGCTGCGCTCGGTCGATCACGCCCGCTCGCTCGGCATCGAGTGCGTGTATCAGGATCTGGCGCTCGCCAATTCGCTCAGCATTTATCACAATCTTTTCCTCAATCGCGAGATTGTCTATCCGGGTCCGATCCGTCTGCTGAACCATCGCGCCATGCGCCGGCGCGCGCGCGAACTGCTGGACGAGATCGGCGTCCACATCCCGTCGGTCGATCAGCCGGTGGAGCGGCTATCGGGCGGTCAGCGCCAGGCGATCGCCGTGGCCCGGGCGGTGAATTCGGAGGCCCGCATCCTGCTGCTGGACGAGCCGCTGGCGGCGATGGGCGCGCGCGAATCAGGGCTGATCATCGATCTCATCATGCGGCTGAAGTCCAAAGGCGCGCTGTCGATCGCCATGATCATGCACAATTACGCGCAGACACTGGAGATCGCCGACCGCGTGATCCTGATGCAGCGCGGGCGGATCACCTACCGCAACGAGGCGCAGGAAGACTTCGGTCGAGGAACTTATGGAGATCATTCGCCGCGAATATCGGGCGTATGCGAAGCGTATAGGCGGTGGCGCCGGCCGGGTTCGCCCAGCCTTCATCGGATAGCGTGATGGCCCCATATAAGGGCGACCATGCTCGATACCATCTCACGCCTCGTTCTGGACGAGGCCGATCACCAATCGCTGCCGGTTTCGCCCCACCCTTCTCCACCGGACGACGCGGCACTTCTGGATGCCTATTCCCGCACCGTCTCGGGCGTCGTGGAGCGCGTCGGGCCTTCGGTGGTGCGCGTCGAGATAATGCGCTCCGGCCCGCGTGGCGGGCGCGGGGGCATCGGCTCCGGGGTCGTCATCACCCCGGACGGGCTGATCCTCACCAACAGCCATGTCGTCGACGGCGCACGCCAGGTCCGGGTGGCCACGCCGGACGGGCGCACGCTCAGCGCCGAGGCGCTGGGAGACGATCCGGACAGCGACATCGCGCTGCTTCGCGCCGCTAGCCAGACCGCCCTGCCCGCGGCTCGCCTGGGTGATTCCAAGGCGCTCAGGCGTGGCCAGCTTGTCGTGGCGATCGGCAATCCGCTGGGCTTCGAATCGACCGCGACGGCGGGGATCGTCTCGGCGCTCGGGCGCAGCCTGCGGGCGCGCACGGGGCGGCTGATCGAGGACATCGTCCAGACCGATGCCGCGCTCAATCCGGGCAATTCCGGCGGCCCGCTGGTCGCCTCGAGCGGCGAGGTCATCGGCATCAACACCGCGATCATCCAGGGCGCAAACGGCTTGTCCTTTGCCGTGGCCAGCAACACCGCCGCGCTCGTGCTGACCGAACTGCTGGCGCATGGCCGCGTGCGCCGCGCCACGATCGGCGTTGCCGGGCAAACCGCCCCGATCGCCCGCCGGATCGCCTATGCGGCGGGGCTCGATCAGGCTTCAGGCGCGCTGATCGCCTCACTCGATCCGAACGGTCCCGCGGCGCCAAGGTGGACTTGCACAAGGCGACATCGATCGTGTCCTTCGACGGCGCACGCATCACCGGCGTTGACGACTTGATCCGCCTGTTGGGCGCGGATCGTATCGACCGGCCGGTCGCGATCGGCGTGGTGCGGCGGGCGGTTTCGCGCGAATTGACCGTGGTGCCGGTTGATCGCTCACGAACGCAGGCGCCGCCCGAGAACTGGACGGGCGGCTGAGACGCGGGCACGGCGGAGGAGAAGCAATGGAGCTGCGTCAGTTCGGAGCCGCGAGGCGGGAGGTTTCGGTCATCGGCCAGGGTACGTGGTATCTCGATCAGGCCGACCGCGCCCGGCGCGATCGCCGCACTCCGGCGCGGCCTCGATCTCGGAATGACCCACATCGACACCGCCGAAATGTACGGCTCGGGCGCGGCCGAGGCGCTGATCGGCGAGGCCATCGCCGGACGCCGCGACGAGGTTTTCCTGGTCTCCAAGGTGCTGCCGCAGAACGCCTCCAGGCGCGGGACACGCCAAGCCTGCGAGCGGTCGCTGGCGCACCTGAAAACCGATCGGCTGGACTGCTACCTGCTGCACTGGCCCGGGCCGCATCCGCTGGAGGAGACGATCGCCGGCTTCGAGGATCTGCGACGGGAAGGGAAGATCCTGTCCTGGGGCGTCAGCAATTTCGATGTGCCCGATCTGGAAGAGGCCCGGGCGAAAGGCGGCGCTGGCCGGATCGCCTGCAACCAGGTTCTGTATCACCTGCAAGAACGTGCGATCGAGCACGCTGTGCTTCCCTGGTGCGAGAAGCACGGCGTCGCCGTGGTTGCCTACAGCCCGTTCGGCCATGGACGATTCCCGATACCGAGGACCGATCGCGGGCGCGTGCTGGCGGAAATCGCCGCCGGCACATCAAGCGACGCCGCGGCAGGTGGCGCTCGCTTTCCTGACGCATCGACCTTCGGTTGTTCGCCATCCCGAAAGCGTCTAGTGCGGCGCACGCGGAGGAGAACGCGGGCGCGGGCGCATTTGCATCTGTCCGAGGCTGAGATGGCCCGCATCGACGCGGCATTCCCACGCGGCGCGCGGTCCCGCGGGCTGCCGATGTTGTAGGCTGGCGAGCGTGAAGTTCACCTCTCCCGCTTGCGACCGCTTGCGGGAGAGGTGAACAGCGCGGGTTACCTGCTACACGTCTCCCCGGCTCATCCGCTCGGCGATATAGCCGGCCTGGCGGATGGATAGCGCCACGATCGTCAGCGTCGGGTTCTCCGCGCCGCTGGTTGTGAACTGGCTGCCGTCGGAGATGAACAGGTTCGGGATGTCGTGCGCCTGGCCGAACTTGTTGCACACGCCGTCACGCGGATTTTCGCTCTGCCGGCAGGTGCCCATGTTGTGCGTGCTCGGGAACGGCGGCAGCTCGAAGACTCGCGTCGCGCCCAGCGCCTCGTAGATCGCCCCGCCGGCCTTGTAAGCATGGTTGCGCATGGCGAAGTCGTTTGCGTGGTCCTTGAAGTGCACCACCGGGACAGGCAGGCCGTGCTGATCCTTCTCGGTTGCGATGCAAGCGTCACGCCGTTGCCCTGCTGCGGCAGATCCTCGCCGACCAGCCACATGCCGGCGAAATGGTCGTACATTTCGATGACGCTTGCGCATAGTCGCGTCCCCAGCCGTCCGGCACGGTGTTGGTGGCGACGCCGATCAGGCCGAAGCCCGGCAGCGTTTCCATCTCGTAGCCGGCGGCAAAGCCGCGTTTCGGATCGTGCCGCGCCTCGTCCTTGACGATGCCGGCCATCTGCGTGCCGCGTTCGAAATTCACCCGCCCGGGCATGATCGCATACACCGTGCCGCTCATGTGGCGCATGAAATTGCGGCCGACCTGGCCGGACGAATTGGCCAGCCCGTCCGGGTATTTCGACGACGCCGAGTTCAGCAGCAGCCGCGGCGTCTCGACCGAGTTGCCGGCAACGCAGACCGCGCGCGCCTTCTGCTCGTGGATGGTTGCCGTCCTTGTCGGCATAGACGACGCCCGTGACCTTGCCGCTGGCGTCGTGGTTGATCTTCAGCGCCATGCTCTGCGGGCGCAGCTCGAAATGCCCGGTCGCTTCGGCTTTCGGGATTTCGGTGTAGAGCGTTGACCATTTCGCGCCGATCGCGCAGCCGGCCATGCAGAAGCCGATCTGTTGGCACGCCGGCCGGCCGTCGCGCGGCTCGGAATTGATCGCCATGTTGCCGGTGTGGAACTTCCGTGTAGCCCACGCGCTTCGCGCCGGCCGCCATGACCTTGAAATTGTTGTTGCCGGGCAGGCGCGGAATGCCGTGCGTGCCGGTGACACCCATCTTGTCTTCGGCCTTGTCATAGAACGGCGCCATCTCCGCGGAGGCACAGCGGCCAATCCATCAAGTTGGCGCCGGCGATTTCGCCATAGGTCGTGCGCGCCTTGAACTCGTGCTCCTGGAAGCGCAGCGCGGCGCCCGCCCAGTGCACGGTCGTTCCGCCGACCGTCTTGCAGACCCAGAGCGGCAGGTTCGCATTCAGATCGCCGGTGCCGATGCGCTTGTCGAGCCAGCTCAGTCGGCTGAACATCGACCCGCCAGTCGTTGACGATGTCGCTCATAGTCAGCCGCGGCCCGGCTTCCAGGCACACGACATCGATGCCGCGCTGCGCCAGTTCGTTCGCCAGTGTGCCGCCGCCGGCGCCGGAGCCGACCACCACCACCACCGAGCCATCGCTCAGGTCATAGGTCTTTGCCATCGCACGTTCCCCCGCTCAGCTCGTTCGGTAGCCAGCCGATGTCGTCAAAGCCGCGGTTGATATAGCCGCCGTATTCGACCGAAGACCCGCCATAGCCGAACATCTGATAGACGACGCGGATTGCCGTACAGCGCGTTGATGGTCTTCGTGCGCATGGTGGTGAAGAACTCGGTGGTCTCGATGCTTTTCAGCGCCGCCATGCCGCTGTCCCTCGCTGAGTTCGCTGAAGGGCATGCCGTGGCTGGAATCCAGCCTGGCGACGCCGTTGGTCAGCAGCGTTCGCAGCGCCGCATCGCTGCCCGCGTCCTTGTCGAGCGAGACGACCACGGCGGCATAGTATTCGCTGCCCAGCCTTTCGTGCGGGAACAGATCATACGCCATGACCATCAAGGTCTGTGCCGCGTGCGGGTCGAGGCTTGTGGGCGCCATCGCCCAGGCATTGCCGGGGCCGAATATGACGGCTTTGCCGGCCACTAATGCGGTAGCGAAAACGCCTGCGCTCCGCAGGACATCTCTGCGGCGCATTCCGTCAGTTTGCATTGACTTCCTCCCGAGGACGTTCACGTCGGAGTTCTTATTGGCTCCGTACCCGATACCACCGGTGACGGTCGGGGCACAACCGGGATTGTTTTGCCCGGACGCGCCGGCTTCTCCCGCGTTTTGCGGGAGAGGCCGCGGAGGATTTTCGTGTTGTGGCTGGTCGGCGGCGTGGTCAGTTCCCGGTAGAACCATTGGCGCGCGGTGGTACCGGTCCCGCACCCCGCAAATTGGCTAATTTTTGCAGTGCATCAAACCAGAAGGGCGCGCCGAGCGAGACCGCGCAACCGGTCAGCAGCCAGCCAATGATGGCGAGCAAGATACTACCGGCTTTGAGGCCCGGTTCGTTCAGCACTGTCCAGCCGATCGGAGCCGGCAGGACGGCGAAGAGACCCTCGGCGTTTTCAGCCCGCTGGATGGCCTGCTCTTCCGCCGTGCCGTTGGGATCATTCGCCGAAGCGGGCTTGGCGGCGTTGGGATTGTTCTTCAGGTAGTCGGCGGCCACGCTCGCGACCGCTACTCGCACCTGTGGATCGCGCCAGAGCGTGTTGGCGATGCGCAGTGCATCGACGTTCAACAGGATTGCCAGCACCAGCCCGATCAGCAGCAGCATATACTGCGCATAGCGCTTGTAGGCACCAGCGATGCGGTCCATCGCGTTGTCGTACCAGCGCTGCACGGATCTCTTGAATGCCTGAAGGTCGCCGTTGGCATCCGCCAGGAAGACGGTCAGCGTAGTTTTAGCAGTGCCGTTCGGCAGCGCCGCGACCGCCTGACCGATCTGCGCGAACACGGCGGGTCCCGCATCACGCTCAGCACGCAGCACGTCCACAAGTGCCAGGGCGAAATTGTGCGACGGGATATAGGACGCCCGCGGCCGATCTACGAGCATCGGGCCGAGCCAGGGTATCGAGCCAAGCCAGCGTGGACGGTTCGGTGTCTTAATGGCGCCGATCAGCGCATGTCCGAGGACGCGATCGTACAGGCTAGCCGGGGCGGGACCGGGTGCGGTGACCGGGTCATGAGCCAGCATCTGCCGGAGCATGCTGGCCAGCATCTTGCCCCGCGAGGACATGAAGGCGGCGATCAGCTCCTGCATCGCCGAACCAATAATCGACAGCAGCACGAACACGAAGGCGAGCCCGAGGGCGACGTCCAGAGCCGGGCCGAGCGACATGACGTTTCTCCCCTTTTTCAGAGGAGACGACCATAAGGAGAGCACCGCCGCTGACCCTGTGCCGGAGGTCACAGCCCTTGGTGACGAGGCAGAATTGGCCTGTCCGGCCCGGACTGACGGTCAGGTATGGGCGATGGAGATGTTGCCCGCACTCAGGTTGCGATCGCCGGCGAAATCCACATTGGCGATCATGGTGCCGCCGTGTTCGTCCGGACGCGCCGCGGCAAGCGCCTGCGGGACGGTTAGGAAGGGCAGCGAGTCCGTAAAGGTGACATGCCCGGTGGGATCGTTCTGCAAGCCGTAGATCGTCAGCGGGCCGCCGAGTTCATAGGCGGTGATCTGTGTCCCCGTTCCGTGGTCGATGACGGTCTCGTTCTTGTCGAACACCGATAGGTCGATCCGGTCGTAGCGCCCGTAGATCAGAAGCATGCTATCGGCGTTCTGGATCAGACCGAAATCCAAATTGTCTCTGATCACGAACACCGTGTCGTTGCTGCCGCCGGCGATCTGGCCGTCGGTGGTAGCGATGATCGGCTGATGGGAAGTGGACATGCATCCTCCGCGATCGGTTGGGTTCGCGCCCTATATCGGCAGAATTCCGATTCGCAGGTTTCATTCCGAATAAGGAGCAAATCACCTCGGCGCGATCGGCGCATTCGCAACGGTTCGCGGTTTGTCCAGCCCGCCTGCCACGGCGTACCGTGGCAGAAAGATTGACAATCGGAGGTTGCGTGAGCTAGAGTTGCTCGCGCAACGACGGACCCCCTGGAATGCAGCGCAACGACATCGAGGCTCGGGTCGCCGAGCTTCTCCGTGAGATCTTTTGCGACCCGACCTCGAGGTCACGCCCGAGACCTCGGCCGAGGACGTGCCCGAGTGGGATTCGCTGCGCCATATCAGCATCGTGGTCGGCGCCGAGGAGATGTTCGGCATTCGCTTCCGTACGGCCGAGCTGGAGGAACTGCGGAACGTAGGCGAGCTGACCGCGCTAATCGCCCGCCGCCTGGCCGAGAAGCGGGGCGCGGCGGCCGGATCAGTGGCGGCCTGACAGTCGTTCGGCCAGCGCCAAGAGCACGCCGGTGGCGCCGATGCCGAGCAGGATCGCGAGCTGCCACGACACGTCCGATTTTGGAAAATCCCCGATATGGAAGAATGTCTCCAGCATGCTCACGGCTGCCACTGCGGCAACGGCGGCGATCAGCTTCAGCTTCACTGCCGAGAAACCCAGATTACCGTAGCCCGCGCGTTCCGCTCCCGGAAGCGGCCCGATAATCATTTCCCACCCGGCAAAGAACACGATCAGCACCAGGTTGGCCTCGAGGGCCAGGTCCACGAGCTGGAGCACCGCCAGGATGATATCGCGCGGCGTCGCTTCCAGGGCCGCCGGCACCGCGTGGATCAGCTCGCGGACTATTTGCACGCCGGTCAGCGCGATGCCGAGCACCAGGCCGATATAGATCGGGGCCAGTAGCCAGCGAGCGGCCACGACGGCGCGTCCGATCCCAGAAGTCACCCTGCGCGGTTCGGCCAGGGTCGGGATCTCGGCTTCTCTCATGACGCAAGGAATCCGATCGTCGCGCCTTCCAGAACGGCGCAAGTTAGGTTGCCGCCGAATGCGGCGCCGGTATCGATGCCGATCCGGTTCGCCCGCACCACCGGTGCCGCGACCGGGGTATGGCCATGCACCACCACCGCGCCGAAATCCTGCTCGGTGAAGAGAAAGGGCTGGCGAATCCGGAGCATATCCTCGGGCGCCTGGCACCCCAAGGCCACGCCGGGGCGGATGCCGGCATGCACGAAGAAATACCCGCTTTCGCGGTGGCTCATCGCGAGATGGTCCAGAAAGGCGGTATGCTCGGGCGGAACCAGCGCGGCGAAGCCCGCGCGGTCGCTGTCGGGGTCGATCCCGTAGCTTTCCAGCGTGGTCCGCCCGCCCTGGAATAGCCAGTCGGTCGCCGCGGCGCGATCACCGGTCAGCGCATCCAGCATGGTGCGTTCGTGATTGCCCATCAGATTGATCGTGGGAACGCCCGGAATGGGCGGGCCGGCGAGCAGGCGCGCCAGCACGGCGGCCGTGTTGGGGCCGCGATCGACATAGTCGCCGATATGGATCAGCAACGGCGCCGCTACGGGACGGGCGGCAAGGTCGTCGGCGATCGTCGCATGTAGCGAGGCGAGTTGGCGGTCGCAGCCGTGAATATCGCCAATGGCGTAAATGCGCCGCCCTTGGGGCAGCGCCGCCGGGGCGGGGGCGAGATCGATCATGTTGAGCGGGTTCATACCGGGCCGCCGCGCGCGGCGCCACCCCGACAATTTGGCGTTTTGTCGCTCCGGCGCCGACAGGCTAGTCTGGTGCCATGCTACAGGAAGCGACAAGCCGGCAGCTGCGCGCCTCCGCCTGCCCGCATGACTGCCCCTCCACCTGCGCGCTGGAGGTGGAGGTGCTGGACGGGCGGCGGATCGGCGCGGTGCGACGGCGCGCAAGGACAATTCCTACACCGCGGGCGTGATCTGCGACAAAGTGTCGCGCTACGCCGAGCGCATCCATCATCCGGACCGGCTGACCCAGCCACTGTTGCGCACCGGCCCCAAGGGCTCCGGCCAGTTCCGGGTGATCGGCTGGGACGAGGCGCTCGACCGCGTGGCCGGGGCGATGGCGGAGACCACCGCACGGCACGGCAGCGAAGCGGTCTGGCCGTTCTATTACGCCGGCACGATGGGGCTGGTGCAGCGCGACGGCATTCAACCGGCTGCGCCACGTGATGAAATACTCGCGCCAGAAGCTGACCATCTGCACCTCGATCTGCGAGGCCGGGTGGTTCGCGGGCGTGGGTGGCTATCGCGGCCCCGATCCGCGCGAGATGGCGAAATCCGACCTGATCGTGGTCTGGGGCGGCAATCCGGTCGCCACCCAGGTCAACGTCATGACGCATGTCACCCGCGCGCGAAAGGAGCGCGGGGCGAAGCTGGTCGTGGTCGATCCGTATCGCACCGGGACGGCGGCGGTGGCGGACATGCATCTGGCGCTGCGGCCCGCGCACCGACGCCGCGCTCGCCTGCGCGGTCATGCACATCGCGTTCCGCGACGGCTGGGCCGATCGCGCCTACATGGCCCGCTTCGCCGACTGTCCGGAAGCGCTGGAGGCACATCTGGCCACGCGCGGGCCGGACTGGGCGGCTGCGATCACCGGCTTGTCGGTGGCGCGAGATCGAGGCGTTCGCCCGGCTCTATTGCAGCACCAAGCGCAGCTATATCCGCCTCGGCTACGGCTTCGCCCGCGTGCGCAACGGCGCGTCCAACATGCACGCCGTGACCTGCCTGCCGACCGTGACCGGCGCCTGGCAATACGAGGGCGGCGGCGCGCTGTGGAGCAATCGCGGCATCTATCACTGGGACAAGACGCTGATCGAAGGGCTGGACGCGCGCGACCTGTCGATCCGCGAAATGGACATGAGCCGCATCGGCAGCGTGCTGACGGGCGATCGTCGCGAATTGGGCGACGGACCGGAGGTGCACGCGCTGTTCATCCAGAACCAGAACCCGGTGACGGTCTGCCCCGACAGCAACCGCGTGCGCCGCGGCTTCGCGCGCGAGGATCTGTTCGTCTGCGTGCACGAGCAGTTCATGACCGAGACCGCGCGCTGGGCCGACGTCGTGTTGCCCGCAACGATGTTCATGGAGCACGACGACGTTTATCAGGCGGGCGGGCACAGCCACATCCAGATCGGACCGAAGCTGATCGAGCCGCCCGGCGCGTGCCGGTCGAACCACGAGGTGCTGCAGGGGCTCGCCACGCGGCTGGGCGCGAAGCATCCGGGGTTCGAGATGACGGCAATGGAGATCATCGACGCGACCTTGCGCGCGTCCGGCTGGCCGGATGCGGCGACGGTGCTGGAACGGCGCTGGATCGACGCGCAGCCGCCCTTCGAGCAAGCGCATTTCCTGGGCGGGTTCCCGCACCGGACGGGCGGTTCCGCTTCGCCCCGGACTGGGCGCAGCTCGGCCCGTTTCACGCCGGCATGCCGCGCCTGCCCGATCATAATCGCGATCATCGATGAGACGAACTCGCGCCATCCGTTCCGCATGGTGACGGCGCCTGCGCGTAGTTTCCTGAATACGAGCTTCACGGAAATGGGCAGTTCGCGCCGCCGCGAGGGCCGCCCGACCGCGCTTGTGCATCCCGCCGACGCCGCGCGCCTCGGGCTGGAGGAGGGCGGCAAGGTCCGGTTGGGCAATGCGCGCGGCGAGGTGGTTGTGCATGTCCGGCTGTTCGACGGCTTGCAGCCGGGCGTGGTTGTGGTCGAAAGCATCTGGCCGAGCGAATGCTACGAGGGCGGCATCGGCATCAATGCGCTGACCAGCGACGACCCGGCCCCGCCGATGGGTGGCGCGGTGTTCCACGATACGGCCGTGTGGCTGAAAGCCGAAGCCGCCGCGCTGCCGATGGCTGCTGAGTAGGCGTCGCGCTAGCCCTGGATGGCGTCAATTCCGCTGCCGTCGAAGAACACCTCCACGTCCAGCGGGAAAGGGATGATGCGAAAGCCGCCTGGCCAGTCTCTGAAACCGGGCTTGTCCCGAATTTGCTCAATGGCGGCGCGCGCATTTTCCACGCTGGAAAAGGTTCCTATTCCCCAGTGGGGGAGGCTCGGGTCGAACATGCAGTAGGGTTCACCCGCTCCAGTTTTGAAGTGCCAGAGTTCATAAACGAAGTTTGTCATTGTACGGATCCGTCGCGTGGTGAACAGGTTGCTATATCCGACGCCCGGAGGTCAGGCCTCATCCGAACTGATGAAGCCCTCCTCGCCCGATTCTATGGCGTCTAATACCAACCCGCCTAGAGGCTGACACACGCCCACTCCCTGGTGCCGATTGAGCGGATGCGGTCAGGATCGTTGACGAAAAAATTCCAGGCGCTGCTGCAGGCCGCGACGATGGCTTTGTAGCTGTCCCATACCAGGGCACACAGCCGATTGGCGCGGAGATATTCCCAGACATTCTCCATTGGGTTGAGTTCGGGGGAATACGACGGCAAGGGCAGGAGCGTGATGTTATCCGGCACGCCGAGCCGGCCGCCGGTCTGGTGCCATCCTGCGCTGTCGCAAACCAGCACGGCATGCGCGCCGGGTACGACCTGGGTGCTGATTTCGGCCAGATGTTCGGTCATCGCCTCGGCATTGACGTTCGGCATAATGATCGCGGCCCCGACCGCGCGGTTTGGACAGATCGCACCAAACAGGTAAGCGGAGTCATGGCGATTGTCGCGGACCATCAAAGGTCGGGCGCCGATCGGCGCCCAGACATAGGCATGGCCGCCCTTCTGGCCGACCCGAGCCTCGTCCTGGAACCAGATCTCGATCGGCTTGCCGGTGGCGGACGCTGGCAGGGCGGCTTTCACCAAGTCAGCGAAGTTTTTTTAAACGCCTCCTCGGCTTCGGCGTCCTTCTTCGGATGAAATGGGCGCGGTTGCAGCCGGGTCATATCGAGCTGACGCAGCCACTTGCCAATGGTGCTTTCATGCACCGTCACATTGAAGCGGCGAGCAACCTCTTCGCGCAGATCCACACAACGCCATCGCACCACTTTGTGCGTCTCCAGATCCGGCCCCTTGATGACCAGGGCTTTCAGTTCCGCCATTTGTTCCGTGGTCAAGGCCGGCTTGGGACCAGGGCTACGGCGCGACTTCAGCCCTTCGACACCCGCCTCATTGTAGCGATGAACCCAGTCGCGCAGTGTTTGTCGGTCCATGCCGTTCTGCTCTGCAGCTTCGGTGCGCGTGCCGCCTTCCAGCACCATCGCCACTGCCAAAAGCCTTCGGACCTGCGCGCCATCGTGGCATTTGCCAGCTATCGCACGCAGCTCAGCCGCCGTGTGCTCCGTCCGCGTGATCGTCACTGCCGCACCCATCCGTTGCCTCGCTCAAGCAAATCACCCTGAGTGAGCATCGAATCGGAACCGGCAGCGGTTGGGAATCCCGGGAGAGTCGACGTCTGTGCGGGTTGGTATTAATGCCTACGCAAATGGTTCTAGGGCGGTTTCGGGCCTGGTTGAAACACTTGGCTGCCTACGACCGTCGCGCGCTTGTAAAGGCGTTCGTCCCAACCATGATGCAGCGCAAGATGACCTCAGGCGAAGTCGCATGGGCCGTAGATCAGACGCAGAAGACGCCGAACTTTGTTGCGGTGCTGCTGGCCGCGGATGGCTCGTTTGCTGACTATACCGAAGAGGCAAAAAAAATCGACGGAAAAATACCAGTGCTCAATGTTCTGAGCGAGGCTCATGCGGATGCCGGAAAGACGTGGCTCGGCAAGAATGCACCCCATTCAGAGATTTTTGTGCTCGGCAATCATATGATGTTTCGCGAATACCCCGATAAATTCAATGGCGCGCTCGACGCATTCTTGGCCAAACTGAAGTAGTTTACACCCTCGGACTTACTCATAACCTGCCTTAGGCAGCTTCGTCTTTCTCGGTTCCCTGAGCGACAGTTTGCAGCGTGCCGTCCGGCGACGGCCGCTGCAGCTCCAGAGGTTCGGGTCCCCGGCCCCCTTCCCGCAAGGGGAGGGGGAGAAGCAAACCGCTCTGAACGACCTCCCCTCCCCTTGCGGGAGGGGATGAGGGAGGGGTCAATCCAAAGGGGCGTTGCTAATCATCAGGATGAGGTCGCGGTTCAACAGCTCAAGTAGCGGCCATAAAGAAACAGATCGCCCACCCAGCTCGGGTGAGTGACCTGTGCATCCACGCAGCGGCTTGCCGGGGCGTCAGCGGACCGTGAGCCGCGGATTCAAGCCGGTCCCGTCACGGGGAAGTTGCACTTGTGACTAAGCGGGTGCAGCGCCTCGGCCGGGGGCGTGATGGACACAAGGTCGAACACGTCCCACGACGATTTGCTCTCGGATGGCTTCTTCACCCGCCAGAGATAGGCCGGGAACTCGCCGCGCCGTCGGCGCGAACGCGGCCTTTGCCGAACGCATCGTCATCGACCGGGATGCCTTTGAACCGGGCCACCGTGTCGCGCCCGCTCTTCTTCGCCGCGGCTGCGCCCATCGCCGCCACAGTCTTCAGATAGTGCAAGGTTACGCCGTAGCTGCTGGCATGCGCCATGTTCGGATAGGCGCCGTTGACCATGTGCGGCAGCACCCGTTTGGTGAAGGCTCGGGTGCGGTCGTTGTAGTTCCAATAGAACGAGGTCGGTGCAGTTCAGCCCCTGCGCCATCTCCAACCCCAGCGCGTGCACGTCGGTAATGAAGATCAGCAGCGGGGCGATTTTCATGCTCTCGCTCAGCCCGAATTCGTGCGCCTGCTTGATGCTGTTCACCGTGTCCGGCGCCGGCATTGGCAAGGCCCAGCACCTGCGCCCCGGAAGCCTGCGCCTGTTGCAGATAAGACGAAAAATCCGTGGTCTCCGGGAACGGGATAGCGCAGCGCGCCCTTGACCGTGCCGCCGGCCGCCTTGACCACCGCCGCCGTCTGCTCCTCCAGGATATGACCGAAGGCGTAATCCGCGGTGATGAAGAACCAGCTCTTGCCGCCGGCCTTGACCGAGGCGCCGCCATTGGACTGCGCCAGCATGTAGGTGTCGAAGCTCCAGACGATCGTGTTGGGTGTGCATTGCTTGTCGGTGAGGTCGGTGGTTGTGGCCGACCCGTCGAGCAGGATCTTGTCCTTCTCGCTTGGCAACTTGCGAGACCGCGAGCGCGACCGAGGAGGTGGGCACGTCAACGATTGCGTCTACTCCCTGATCGAACCATTGCCGCGCGATCGAGGAGGCGACATCCGGCTTGTTCTGATGGTCGGCCTGAACGAGTTGCACTTCGAACCCATGCGAGGACGGATTAAACTCGGCGATTGCCTGACGCGCGCAGACTACGGAATTGGGGCCGGTCGTATCGCGATACAGTTCCGGAAAGGTCGGTCAACACGCCAAGCTTGATGGCTGGGCTGGGCTTGGGCGCGTCCGCGCGCAAGCGGCAGGGCGGAGGCAGCGGCGGCTCCGCCCGCCGTGCCAAGAAGGGTGCGGCGGGAAATCTGCATCGGAATGGCGTCTCCTGTGTTGGTCCTGCTTACAGGCACGCCATCCGCACCGCGGCGCCGGGGTTGTCAAGCCGCGGTGTCGCATCCTAAGCACTGCGTAGATGGTCTCAATGCCGATGCCTTAGCCTTCAGAGCGGCAGCAACCACGGCAATATGTTGGCCGGCAACCGATCGGTCGCCTGCCAGGGGGAGTTACGGATGGACGTTTCGATCGAGAAGTCCGCAATGCGCAAGGTTTACGGGCGGCTTCTGCCTCTCGCAATTCTTGGTTATTTCCTTGCCTATGTCGACCGCATCAACGTGAGCTTCGCCGGGTTAACGATGCGCGACGACCTCGCGATGTCGGCGACCAGCTTTGGTTTCGCGGCCGGGATATTTTACTGGAGCTATTTCCTCTTTGAGGTGCCCAGCAACATCATGCTGGAGAAGCTCGGCGCCCGCCTGTGGATCGCGCGTATCATGATCAGCTGGGGCATTCTTGCCGGCCTGACGGCGCTCGTGACCGGTCCAAAGAGCTTCGCGGTCCTGCGGTTCTTGCTTGGCGCCGCAGAGGCGGGTTTTTTCCCCGGCATCGTGCTGTACTTTGACTTATCGGTTTCCGAGCCGCCACCATGCGCGCATCGTATCGGGTTTTCTGATCGGACTGCCGGTCGCGGTGGCGCTTGGCGCGCCGATTTCCACGGCGCTTCTCGGCCTCGATGGGTTGTTTGGGTTACGCGGCTGGCAAGTGATGTTGATTGCCGAAGGGATTCCAACCGTATTGATAGGGATCCTTACACTCTGGGTGATGACCGACAGGCCAGAGCAAGCGGCGTTCCTGACAATCGCTGAACGTTCATGGCTTTCCGAAAAGCTGGAAGCCGAACGCCGTGCCAAGGAAAAGCTGCGCGTCTTCAGCATCCGGGATGGAATGCTCAATCCGAGGGTGCTGCTGCTGGCGCTCAATTACTTCGGTATCATCACCGCGAGCCTCGGAATGTCTCATTTTCATCCCGCAGATAATCAAATCGCTGGGCACCTTCAGCAATATGACGGTGGGCTGGCTCACCATGATCCCGTACAATTGCCGGCGGCATCGCGCTCGTCGTATGGGGCGCAATTTCCGACCGGATGGGAGAACGGCGCTGGAATTTGCTCGGCGCCTGTAGTGTCGCAACGGCAGGGTTGGTTATGGCCGGCGCGACAATGGGCACCTGGTGGGCGCTCGTCGGCATGTCGATCGCCGCTATCGGCTTTTACGGCTCAAAGGGTCCATTCTGGGCGATGCCGCCCATGTTCCTGACCGGAACCGCCGCAGCGGCCTCGTTTGCCTGGATCAATTCGCTCGGCAACCTCGGCGGTTTCATTGGCCCCTGGTATGTGGGGATTATGAAGGATGCGACCGGAAGCTTCGCGGGCGGCCTGTATGGGCTCGCCTTGCTCGGCCTGATCGCCTCGCTGGTCTGTGCCTTTTTCCTCCGGAGTTGGGAACCGGCCGCCGTCCGGGCGAAGGTGCTGACACCGGGGGAGTGAGCGATGGGTGGTGCTTAGAACCGTTTCAAGCAGACTGGGACACAATGCGGCTCACTTCGAATGGTCATGGCCGGCCTTGTGCAGCCTTGTGCCGGCCATCCACGACTTCCACGCGCGATAGCGGAACAAATCCTCACTTGCTTTCTCACAAAAGCGCGTTAAGGCGTGTTGGCTCCGCATACCTGGCACCCAGCGCATCGCAGATGTCCGTACAGATCATGCTTAGAACGCGATCCAAGTCGGAAGCCGGGCCAAAACTCACCCTGGGCAGCATAAGAGGAGGCCGAACTCGGTGGGTTTCCCACATCGTACGTGGATGACCTCTCGTTTTGCCATCCCTTAATCAGGGGTGGTTGATTGGCATGGGACCACACCAATTCAGTTTCAATAGCGTACTCGCTATCTGGCATCTCGGCGACCGTGCGAAGCGCGTCGGCAGACCTAAGCAAAGTAATACCGTATCCGACAATCCATTGAATATACAAAGCCCTCGTGCGATCGTCTTCTACAGCGATGCAACATCCAGAATTCACCGATCCATCGGAGTGTATGTCAATAAAGGTCCAATTGTTTGGTTGGCTGTATTCTCTGCGCACCCCACGAAGGATTGGCTTTTCTGCAACAGGGAGATGTAAAGGATGCGCTACGAACTCCCTGCCGTCCACAAGAACTTTGTATTTCTGTCGGAAATCGAGCGGAAGAAGCTTGCCATAAAGACGGTCGAGCGCGAAAGGCGAGCCAACCGGCACACATGTAATGCGAAACCCAACGACCGTGTTTGGAAGTTGCTCAACCCATTCCGAGAATTCCGATCTGCGTTTCGCAACTCTTGTCTCGAATGCCTCCTCCCGATGGAGGCCCGCAATTGTCATGTCCTGGATCTCGCGCATGCTCATAGGCACCGAACTCGCGCCTCGCCTAATGTAGCAGTCCTTGTCGGTTCCGCGGTGGGGCGCTCGCGGAAAAGCGGGAACTCGAAAGATAACCACCCCGCTGCTAGCATCTTCCGCTGTGATCACTCCTCGCACCAACAGCCGTGGGATGGGCGGCTCAATAGCCTGTGCGGCGCGCTCCAGCCGCTCCGCCAGGTCCGCGCATCGCGGGACAGGGGTGATATCGGCGGCAGCGGGAGGCTTATCGCCTATCTCGTCCACGCCAAGGATCAGATGACCTCCCGAAGTGTTGGCCAGTGCCACGACTTCCTTGAATAGTCGGTCCTTGGCGTACTGCTCCACATTTCCGCAGCTATGCCATGCGTCCTTTCGCCCCTCACGGACAGGAAGATCACTTTTGTACTCGACCGTTTCCGACTCAGGCCAGCCGGTTAGGGCGAAGACGTCCGCAGCGTCGATCGAGTCGAAGGGCTTCGTGAACAGGATCGGTGTCAATGATACTGCTCCAGGTCAACCCGGGTCGCGTCTTCGCCTGACCACTCAAAGGTCAGGCACCACGGGCCATTTATGTGGATCGAGTAGCGAACCGGCCTGCCGCGCAGCCGGTGGAAGTTGAAGCCGGGCAGATGCACGTCCGCCGGCGAGCGCGCGGCATCGAGTGCCGATAGTCGAACCCGCAGCCGCGCCAGCAGGTCGGGTCTGATCCGGGAAACATCCTCTCGATGCCAGAAGGCATGAAGCGCACGGCTCTTGAACGACCGGATCACGCCGGGCCGTGTAATGCGCGGCTGGGCTTCGTGTCAACCGAAGCTTGACGCGTCCAGAGTGTCCTCTTTATAGGACACCGATGGAATATCAGGTAAAGAGTCCGCCCGCCTGGCAGCCGAGCCACCCCGGCACGCTGCTCGACGAGATGCTGCGGGCTCTTGAACTGACGGTGAAGGATGCCGCCGAGAAGCTCGGGGTCTCGCGGCAGACCCTGCACGCGATCCTGGCCGAGAAGGCGGCGGTGACGCCCGAGATGGCCGTGCGCCTCGGCAAGCTTTGCGGCAATGGCCCGGGACTATGGCTGCGGATGCAGCAGGCCCGGGACCTGTGGCAGGCCGAGCGTGACCTGGCAGAGACAGTGAAGAAGATCCCTACCCTGCACGCGTCGTGAGGCGACTCGGCCGGGCGCATATGTTGGCCGTGTTCCTCCCCCTAAAACCTCAAACCGCGGCTTTCACATCCCGAGCGCGCGGCGGTACACGTCCAGCAGCGATTCCTGCTCCTCCACCTCGGCCGGCTCCTCCTTGCGGATGCGGATAAGCTGACGCAACACCTTCACGTCGAACCCCGCCGACTTCGCCTCGGCGTAGATATCCTTGATGTCGCCGGCCAGCGCCTTGCGCTCTTCCTCAAGCCGCTCGATCCGCTCGACGATGGAGCGCAGACGGTCCGCAGCGATCCCGCCGGTCGTCGTGTCAGCCTGTCCCACCGCGTCCAAGGCCATGCCTGCCGCCCTCCTTTGCCAAGCGAGGGGGCGTCGCTAACCGCTCGCTGCGAGTCCGGTCAACGATGCGGCGAAGTTTGCGCCTTGGCGAAGTCGGACTTCTGCTCCGGCGTCGCCTCGCGTTGGTATTTGGCCTGCCATTCCTTGTACGGCATGCCATAGATGATCTCGCGCGCATCCGGATCGGAGAGCGCCAGCCCCTTCGCCTCGGCCGCCTCCCGATACCAGCGGCTCAGGCAGTTGCGGCAGAATCCGGCCAAATTCATCAGGTCGATATTCTGCACATCAGTTCGCTCGCGCAGGTGCTGCACCAGCCGGCGGAACGCCGACGCCTCCAGTTCCGTGCGGTTCGCCGCGTCATTCGGGTCTTGGGGCATACGCGCCTCCTTCGTCCGGATCTTGCGTCTCGTGCCAAGATGGCGTGGCTGGTCCGGCTTCGCCATACTGCGCACCCGAAAACGGGGGATTCATGCCGGCTCCATCCCTGGACGACGGACACGCACGCGCGGTGCTGCGAACCCTGTTCGACGCGGCGGTTGCCGCTGCCGATCCGCGCCGTGTGCTGGCCGCAAACCTGCCGGAGAAACCCAAAGGCCGCTGCGTTGTCGTCGGCGGGGGGAAATCCGCTGCGGTGATGGCCGCGGCACTCGAAGAAGCCTGGCCGGACGTGCAGTTGGAAGGCGCCGTCGTGACGCGTTACGGGCATGCGGTGCCGACCAAGCGCATCGCGGTCATCGAGGCGTCGCATCCGGTTCCTGACGCGATGAGCGAACAGGGCGCACGGCGCCTGCTGGAATGTGTCCGCGGCCTGACCGCTGACGATCTGGTGATCGCGCTGATCTCCGGCGGCGGCTCGGCGCTGCTTGCCGCTGCCCGCGCCGGGACTGACGCTGCGAAGACAAGCAGGCGATCAATCGCGCGCTGCTCGCCTCGGGTGCGACGATCAGCGAAATGAATGCGGTGCGCAAGCATCTGTCGGCGATCAAGGGTGGGCGCCTTGCCGCCGCCGCCTGGCCCGCGCGTGTGGTGGCCCTGGCGATCAGCGACGTGCCGGGCGATGATCCGGCGGTGATCGCCTCGGGTCCGACCGTGCCCGACCCGACCAGCTTCGGCGAAGCACGCGCTTTGCTGCTGCACTATGGCATTGCTGTGCCGAACGCGGTCGCGGCGTGGCTCGAAGCGGCGGCCGATGAGACGCCCAAGCCCGGCAGCCTCCCGCATGCCGAGTTCCGCCTGATCGCTACGCCAATGATGGCGCTGCGCAGCGTTGCCGCCACTTCACGCGGACTGGGGCTCGCGCCGCTTATCCTTGGCGACGCGCTGGAGGGCGCGGCACGCGAACTCGGCGTCGCGATGGCGGGAATCGCGCGTTCGGTCCGCGCGCATGCCGAGCCGATCGCGCCGCCCGCGGTGCTGCTCTCGGGCGGTGAAACGACCGTGACGATCGGGCGCGAGCCCCCCGGTCGGGGCGGACGCAACACCGAATTCCTGCTCGGCCTGGCCCTTGCCCTTAATGCCGCCCCGGCAATCTGGGCGGTGGCCGGAGATACGGACGGGATCGACGGCACCGAGGACGCCGCCGGGGCGATCGTAACACCCGCTACGCTGTCGCGTGCGCGCGCCGCCGGGCTCGATCCGCGCGCCTGCCTCGCCCGACATGATAGTTACACGCTGTTCGCGGCGACCGGCGATCTGATCCGCACCGGCCCGACGCTGACCAACGTGAACGATATCCGCGCCATCCTGATCGGCTGAGGCCAAAAGTGGCACTGCGTCCGAAAATCCACCGCCGTCGGCGAACCAAGATCATCGCCACGCTGGGGCCGTCCAGTTCCGATCCCGACATTCTGGGGCGGCTGTTCGAGACCGGCGCCGATATTTTCCGCCTGAATTTCAGTCACGGCACGCATGAGGATCATGCCGCGCGTTTTGCCATGATCCGCGCGCTGGAAGAGCGTTTCGATCGGCCGATCGGCATTCTGGCCGACGTGCAAGGGCCGAAGCTGCGCGTCGGGCGCTTCATGGGCGGGCGCGCGCATCTGCAAACCGGGCAGCGATTCCAGCTCGACCTCAATCCCACCCCCGGCAACGCGAATCGGGTGACGCTGGCGCATCCGGAGATCATCAGCGCAGCCTCGATCGGCACGACGCTGCTGCTGGATGACGGCAAACTTCGCCTGCGCGTCGCCCGCAAGCGTCCGCAGGCTCTGGAGACCGAGGTTGTCGTGGGCGGACCGCTCTCGGACCGCAAGGGCGTGAACGTACCGGACGTAACCTTGCCGATTCCCGCGCTGACCGAGAAGGACCGGGCCGACCTGGAATTCGCCCTGGACCACGGCGCCAGCTACATCGGCTTGTCGTTCGTGCAGCGGCCCGAGGACGTGGCCGAGTGCGGCGCCTGGCGAACGGTCGCGCCTGGGTCATGACCAAAATGGAAAAGCCGCAGGCGCTGGAAAATTTAGAAGAGATCGTGCGCTTGTCGGATGCTGTGATGGTCGCGCGCGGCGATCTCGGGGTCGAACTGCCGCCCGAGGAAGTGCCGCTGGCGCAAAAGCGCATCGTTCGCGTGGCACGGCAATATGGCCGGCCCGTCGTGGTTGCCACGCAGATGCTGGAAAGCATGGTGAACGCTCCCGCGCCGACACGCGCAGAAGCCTCCGATGTCGCCAGCGCCGTATTCGACGGCGCCGACGCGGTGATGCTGTCCGGTGAAACGGCCGCCGGGCAATACCCGTTCGAGGCGGTGAACATGATGGACCGGATAGTTGCGCGCGTCGAGCAAGATCCCGGCTGGCGCGCAATGGTGGAAACCAGCCGGCCCGAGCCGGAGCATTCGGCGGCGGATGCCATCGCTGCGGCGGCGCGACAGATCGTGCCACACGATCGGCGCGGCGGCGATCGTGGCATTCACGGCGCGCGGCAGCACGGCCCTGCGCGTCGCGCGCGAGCGGCCGGAAGCGCCGATCATCGGCTTCACGCCCAGTCGCGAGACCGCGCAGCGGCTGGCGGTCGTCTGGGGTGTGCACGCCGTCATCAGCCCGGATGTCGATTCGCTATCGGCCGCCGTGCTGCGCGCGATCGAGACCGCGCGCAGCGAGGGCTTTGCCGACGCGGGCGCCGAGATCATCGTCACGGCCGGCGTCCCGTTCGGCAAATTCGGCAACACCAATGTTTTGCGGGTGGCGCAGGTGGAGTGATTTGCGCCAGTAATCGCCGCGAAACAATGTCCGAGACTGATCGAAGCTTCGGCAACCTCGACGGGACGCAGACGGTTCCTTGCGGTCACCCCAGACTAGTGCCCGTCCATAAACGCTAAGTAGCTAACAAAGCTGGCGGATTCGTACATTTCGCGAAGTCAAGCCCGCCGGCAGCGGTCTCTTGGCCCATTCCGCTATCATGGTGACAGGCGTCATTTCGTTCATAAAGTTCATTCCATCGGAGAATAACTATGAATCGCTTGTCCGCCATGGAGGCGTTCGTCCGCGTGATCGAAACCGGCTCCTTCTCCGGCGCCGCGCGGCTACTGCGCATCGGCCAGCCGGCGGTCTCGAAAGCGATCGCGCAGATCGAGGCACGCCTCGGCGTCCGTCTGCTGGTGTGTACCACGCGCGGACTGATACCAACCCGCACAGACGTCGACTTTCCCGGATTCCCAACCGCTGCCGGTTCCGATTCGATGCTCACTCAGGGTGATTCGCTTGAGCGAGGCAACGGATGGGTGCGGCAGTGACGATCACGCGGACGGAGCACACGGCGGCTGAGCTGCGTGCGATAGCTGGCAAATGCCACGATGGCGCGCAGGTCCGAAGGCTTTTGGCAGTGGCGATGGTGCTGGAAGGCGGCACGCGCACCGAAGCTGCAGAGCAGAACGGCATGGACCGACAAACACTGCGCGACTGGGTTCATCGCTACAATGAGGCGGGTGTCGAAGGGCTGAAGTCGCGCCGTAGCCCTGGTCCCAAGCCGGCCTTGACCACGGAACAAATGGCGGAACTGAAAGCCCTGGTCATCAAGGGGCCGGATTCTGGAGACGCACAAAGTGGTGCGATGGCGTTGTGTGGATCTGCGCGAAGAGGTTGCTCGCCGCTTCAATGTGACGGTGCATGAAAGCACCATTGGCAAGTGGCTGCGTCAGCTCGATATGACCCGGCTGCAACCGCGCCCATTTCATCCGAAGAAGGACGCCGAAGCCGAGGAGGCGTTTAAAAAAACTTCGCTGACTTGGTGAAAGCCGCCCTGCCAGCGTCCGCCACCGGCAAGCCGATCGAGATTCGGTTCCAGGACGAGGCTCGGGTCGGCCAGAAGGGCGGCCATGCCTATGTCTGGGCGCCGATCGGCGCCCGACCTTTGATGGTCCGCGACAATCGCCATGACTCCGCTTACCTGTTTGGTGCGATCTGTCCAAACCGCGCGGTCGGGGCCGCGATCATTATGCCGAACGTCAATGCCGAGGCGATGACCGAACATCTGGCCGAAATCAGCACCCAGGTCGTACCCGGCGCGCATGCCGTGCTGGTTTGCGACAGCGCAGGATGGCACCAGACCGGCGGCCGGCTCGGCGTGCCGGATAACATCACGCTCCTGCCCTTGCCGTCGTATTCCCCCGAACTCAACCCAATGGAGAATGTCTGGGAATATCTCCGCGCCAATCGGCTGTGTGCCCTGGTATGGGACAGCTACAAAGCCATCGTCGCGGCCTGCAGCAGCGCCTGGAATTTTTTCGTCAACGATCCTGACCGCATCCGCTCAATCGGCACCAGGGAGTGGGCGTGTGTCAGCCTCTAGGCGGGTTGGTATAACTCTGAGTGGTAAACGCGAAATCCACCAGTCCAGTCTCGAAATCGTGGATTGTTCCTTAGTCGCTCGATCGCCGCCTCCGCGTTTGTTCTGCTACTGTATATTCCAATCAACATTGTCCCCGTGGACGGGTCATTGATATCGATGTCAAGAGTGCTGACCCCTTGGGCTACCCTGTAATGGTAAAGCGGATAAATGTAGTTTGCATCGTCAACCATGGCTCCCCCTCATGCGGTAGATTGCGTGTGTTCGATCTTGGCCTCCGGCCGATCTTCCTGATCTGCTGGCGCCGTTGATCCCGGGTCGCGGAATGCCCTCGAGCCGTGCTTCTTAATTTGCTTCATTTCCTCCTCTCGCTTCGGTTGGCCTTCCCATTTGCCTTTGCCCCATCGGCCATCCATCACACGCCTCGCATATGCCTCGGGCGTCTCGCCGACATACCTCCTCACCCTTCGCGCCCAGCTCGGCACGTCGCTCGCCGCCTCCTTCGCTCTGGCGTGGTATCCGCTCCATGTAGCGCGCGCTTGTGGATTGACTTCGGCCAAGTCCGGGCTACCTCCGCACGCAACACATCGAGACGGGCATGCGACCGATCCTGATAGCCGCTTTCGGATTGTTCTGCGCACACGCGTCACTGGCGGCCGAGCCGGTGGATGTGGCGCTGGTGCTGGTGAATGACGTGTCCGGCAGTATCAACGAGAACGAATACAAGCTGGAAAAGGACGGGTATTTTCGACGCCTTCACCAACGACAAGGTCATCAGCGCCATCCATAACGGGCCGATCGGCACCGTCGCCGTGTGCTTCGTGGAATTCGCGGGCGCGGCGAGGTGGTGGTGCATGTCCGCCTGTTCGACGGGTTGCAGCCGGGTGTGGTTGTGGTCGAAAACATCTGGCCGAGCGAATGCTACGAGGGCGGTATCGGCATCAATGCGCTGACCAGCGACGACCCGGCCCCGCCGATGGGCGGCGCGGTGTTCCACGATACCGCCGTCTCGCTGAAAGCCGAAGCCGCCGCGCTGCCGATGGCTGCGGAATAGGGCTATCGGTTCGCGGGAAACAGCCAGGAAGGGCTTACAGCAACGCCGCCCGAAGCGCTTGTTCCAGGTCCCGCTGTGTGAACGGCTTCTGCAAAATCGGCGCCTCGCGGAGCGACTCCAGCAGACCCGCCGCCCCGTAACCGGTCGAAAAAAGGAACCCAACACCGCGCTCCGCCAGCGCCTCGGCAATTGCAAACGTGTATCGACCTTTCAGATTGACATCGAGAATCGCGACATCGAACGCCAGTGACTTCGCCTTCTCTGCCGCATCATCAAACCGCGACGCGGTGCCCACCACCTCGCAGCCCATCTCAGCGAGTTGGTCTTCCAGCAGCAGCGATATCAGCGACTCGTCTTCCACGACGAGCACTCTCAGACCCGCCAGGCTTGCCGCGGAATTCGCCAAACCCGCTTCCTCCTATGCCAATTCCTGCATCTGTCTCCCAAAACTGCCCGGTTTGGCGATCCCGATTTCATCGAGCGGCGCTTCAATCGTGCAAACAAGCCCGCCGGGCGCGAACGTCAATTGCACCTCCCCGCCCAGATCCTGCGCAAGGCCACGCTCGATCAGTCGCGACCCGAACCCGCGCCTGCGCGGCACCGCCACCCCGGACCGCCGCTCTCTGCCCATAGAAGCCGAAACCGCGGCGGATCACCCGGAAGCAGCTGCCAGCTTATCTCCACACAGCCGCTGCCCGTCGAGAGAGCGCCGTGTTTCACCGCATTCGTCGCCAGCTCGTGCAGCGCCATCGAAAATGCCAGCACGGCCCTCGGCAGAAGCCGGACCGTCGGTCCCATAACCCGAAAACGGGACCCGCCCGCATCGCCGGAATAGGCTGCGATGGCGTCCACAACTGTCGCGTTCAGATCGGCCCCTTCCCAGTGCTCCCGCGTCAGCGCGTCGTGCGCTTTCGCAAGCGCCACCAGCCGCGCGTCAAAGGAATCGCATCCTTCAGCCAAAGAGGGGGCGTGGCGCAGCGTCTGCACCGCAAACGACTGAACCATCGCCAAAGTATTCTTGACCCGATGATTCAGCTCGTTCATCAGCAATTCGCGATGGTTCTGATAGCGTTTGCGCTCGGAAATATCACGGGCGATCTTGGAAACGCCGGCGATCCGGCCATTGGCGTCCCTGACCGGGGAGGCGGTCAGGGAAATCTCCACCAGGCTTCGGTCCTTGCGCTGATACACGATTTCATAGTGCTCGATGCTCTCGCCACGGCGGATGCGCTCGAGGATGTGCTGCTCATCCGCCAGCTCGTCGTGAGGGATCACCAGCGTAACCGGCTGGCCCACCGCCTCCCGCGCCGCGTATCCGAATAGTCGTTCCGCGCCGACATTCCAGCTGGTGATGACGCCCTCAAGATTACCACTTATGATCGCATCATCCGACGAATTGACGATCGCCGCCGCCTGCTCGTACTGGCGTGCGCGGTAATACTCCCGCAGCAATGCGTCCCCAAGTACTTGCAGCAGCTCACCCTCCACGATCAACCGCTGCTGCGAAATCGGCGCCTGCCTCCGCGCGATGCCCCAAAGTCGCTCAAAGCTGATGCCGGCTTGGCGCGCGAGGAGCCGGATCTCCGACACCTGGGAGAAATCTGCGAACGCATAGCCCCCAACCGCGGCGCCGACGATCTGGCCCTCGAGCATGAGCGAGGCGCCCACAACGGCCAGCCCGTCGGCTTGAGACACAAGGACGGCGGCTCGTTTTCCGGTCTGCGCAAGGCAGCGGCGGGCGCACTCGGCGAAAATGCCGGGGTCGTGCCCGGCTTCGTCGAACAACTGGAACAATGGCGTGGGGTGGACGGGGCCGAAAGCGGCGTGCTGGCCAGCATCAAACAATCTGACAGTCAGGCGCGTGGCACTGGCATATTTCTCCAGCGCTGCCTCCCAAAGGTCGGAGCCGAACAGCTCGTCATTACCGGGATTTGTCACGCGACCTCACCGGTTTGCTCCGTGACGCTGGCGGTGGCTCGCCCAGCACGTGCCGCTCGGGCGATCGCGCCACCAGCCCGGCATAGCTGGAGAACGGATGCTTTTCTATCGGCGGGTGCAGCTCGCGCGGCAGCAACCGCATGCCCTTGCCATCGATGGACCTCAACTTCGTGTGTGATCCGGTTCACCGGATTGGCGCGCATCTTCGCGACCGTCAGCCCGAGCCGGAATGTGTCCCCCAGCTCTGTCCAGTTCATCAGGATGATGTTGTCCACCAGCGAGCTCATTTGAAAGTCCCCCATCATCGATGCCATCCCCAGCATCTCCGGGTTCTCGTGGTTGTACACGGCGGCGATCTGATTCTCCTTCATCAGCGCCACCAGCGCATGGAAGAAATCGCGGAATATCCTCCCCTGCGTACCCAGGGTCGAACCATAGGTGGACAGGCTGTCGATCACCACGCGCTTCGGTCTGAACTCCTGCACCAGTTGTTCGATATGATGGAAATGCACATCCACTTCGATCTCCTGCGGCGGTTCGTACTCCAGACGAACCAGCTCACGCTCCATCCCCGCCCGAAGATCGATCCCGATACTGGCCGCATTGCGCAGGATCTGCTCCACCTGCTCATCAAGGCTAGAGCATCATGCTGCGCTCGCCGCGCCGCATGCCTTCCGCGATGTACTGGCAGCCCATCACGCTCTTGCCGACGCCGGAGATACCCGCCACGACGGTGGTACTGCCAATGAAATATCCGCCGTTGGTCAGCTCGTCCAACCCCGGGACGCCGGTCGAAATGCGCGTTGTCGGATCGTAGGCAGCGGCGCGGTCGCGGCTCGGCGGCCGCGGCGCCTGCACCCGTCGATACACCTGAAGCCCATGCCCGTCGACGATCCGGAACGTATGCCGCCCAAGCTGATAAGCGTGGCCGCGTGATTTCACGATCTCAAGCGACCGGCTGACGGCGCGCTGGCTCTCCTCCATCCGAACCGGATCACGGTGTCGGCGATCGATTCCTCCGGCAGCGAAACGGCCTGTTGTTCGAGGAATAGAATGATGCCTCGATCGCCAGCACCGCCGTAAGATTCTCCCGCTGCAAGCCCTCGGTGAACACATGAAAGGCCGAGCGTGCCTCGGGTGTGCCGTTACTGCCGCCCAGTTGCGCCACGCCGTCGATGAAAATCCGCCGCGCGCCGATCCGCGCCGCCTCTTCCAGCAGCACGCTGTCAGCTTGCTGCAGCTCCTGCCGCAACACCTCGCGGCTGGTGAATACGATCCGCAGCCGGTTCGCTGCCGCTCCAGCTCGCGCAGATCCCAGCCAAAACCCAGCCCATCCCGTATGACCTTGTCCGGTGAAACCTCGAACAGCACGATCACGCCCGGTTCGTTGAACTGGCTGATCCCCCGATAGACGAACTCCACGCCCAGGGTCGTCTTGCCGCAGCCCACCGCGCCTTCCAGCAGGATGATATTTCCGCGAGGAATACCGCCGGCCAGAATGTCGTCCAGCCCGCTGATTCCCGTTTTCAACAAATCGCGCGCCGGCATTACTCTCTCACCCCGCCGCCTGCTGAATGGACTCAAACAGCCGCAGTTCGGGGTGGACGCCATCGCGCGTCTTCAAGGCTTCCAGGGTGGTCTTCCGTCCCTCACGCGTGGAAGACAGCTCCAGAAGCGTTCGCACCCCGCCCGCCCGGGGTTGATCGAGCAGAAGAACGAACATCCGGGCGGCGTGCAGCGACTGCTGCGCCGTGCGCTCCAGCAGCCCGGCGTCGATGAACGAATCGAGCGACTGGGCGATTTCCTTCAGGTTGTAGCCCACAAATCCGGCCAGCTGGTCGGTGGTCAGCAATGTGCGCGGATGCCGGCGCAGAAATGCGATCAGGTCCAGATCGCAGGCGCTCCGGATCGATGGAGTACGCGCCAGCAACTGCTTGGTCCACGCCAACCGCGTCTGATCGTTGGACGATGTGGCCATGTCCTCGCTTTCCGGCCCCCCGGGCGGTCTGTCTCGCGACAAGTGTGCCGATCTCCCTCCCTTTCAGTGCCCGCCGCGCTGGCCCGCCGAAACTATCACGTTCGTCCCTCCCCCCGCCACCCCAGAGGGAGAGGCGAAAAATATGCGCGCTCGATCCCGCAGCTAACCCTGGATGGCGTCGATCCCGCTGCCGTCGAAGAAGACTTCCACGTCCAGTGGAAAAGGGATGATGCGGAAGCCGCCCGGCCAATCCCTGAACCCTGGCTTGTCTCGTTTTTGCGCAATGGCGGCGCGGGCACGTTCCACGCTGGAGAATTTACCAATCCCCCAATAAGCAAGGTTTAGGTCGAACATGCGGTAGGGTTCACCGGCTCCGATCTTGAAGTGGCAGAGTCTATAGACGTAGTTCGTCATCATGCTGCCCTCCTCTTGGTCGTCAGAACAGTTCCCGGACGAGCTCTCATCCGGCTTCATCCGAACTGATAAAGCCTTCCTCGCCGGAGGCGATCAGGTCGAGTTGGGACCGGAAGATACGAATTCCCCGGGCCAGTCTCGAAATCGCGGGTTGTCTCTCACCCGTTCGATCGCCGCCTCCGCGTTCGCGCGAGTACTGTAAACTCCGACGATCGTTGTTATCAGGGAGGGGTCTTCATCATCGATATCGAGAGTGCTGACCCCTTGCTCGATAGTGTAATGATAGAGTGGATAAACGTAGTTTGCACTGTCTGTCATTTTTCTTTCCGTGCCACCAATTGTGGGGTCGTGATTTCGAACTTTGGTCAACGACCTCGCGCCGCCGATCAGGCTTCAGAGTTCCATGATGCCGCTGTCGGGCTGAAAACCGAGGCTGCCGCATTGCCGATTGCCAGCGAGTAATACTATACGATAGAACAAACACCGGCCCCCGTCTTGTACGTCGCGCGGCGCAGTTGCGAGACGACGGGAGCCGATGTGCATTAATGACGGATGGCCCAGTATCTTGCTCAGTGCATTGTGAAACCTTCGTAGTTCCTGGCGGCCACTTCGTCGCATTTCTGACGATACTGGCCCACGCCACCTATATAGGACAGCAGGCGCCGCGGCTTACCCTCGACGTTCGAACCCATGTACCAGGAATTTGTCTTGGTCACGAGCGTCGCGCTGGCGATCTGTTCGTAATGCGCGATCCACTGATCCTCCGCGCCCTTGGTCGGCTCGCAGGCTTTCAGATTGCGGTTGCGCATGTATTTGATGCAATCGCTGATCCACTCGGCCTGCTGCTGCAGACATGTGGTCATGTTGCACAGTGCGGCCGAGGGCGCGAGGGGTGCGGCGGTGGTGAACAGGTTCGGATAGCCATGTATCTGCAGCCCCATCGTGCTGCGGATCTCTGGCCCCAGTCCTCCTTCAGCGATCGGCCACCACGGCCGCGAATGTCGATCCGCGTCAGCGCACCCGTCCCTGCATCGAAGCCAGTGGCGAAGATCAGAACGTCGAACGCGTATTCCGTCCCGTCCTGCAGCTGCAGTCCGTTCGGTGTAACCCGTTCGATCGGGTTTTGCCTGACGCTGACGGCCTCGACGTTCGGCCGCAGGAACGCCTCAAGAAAACCGTTCTCCAGCGGAACGCGGTGGGTGCCGAAGCCGTAATCTTTCGGGATCAGGATGTCGCACAGCCGCGGGTCTTTCAGCCGAGCGCGCATCTTCTCGCGCACGAACTCCGAGACGTGCTCGCTAACTTCGGCGTCGAAAAAAAGTTCCCCGAATGATGCTATCCAGAACTTCAGCGACCCATCCTCCCAGATCTCCTCCAGGACGGCGCGGCGCTGCTGCGGTGACAATTCCGCCCATGTGTGCTCGAAGTCGTGCTCGAAGCCGGTGAACGTGTGCGGCAGTCGCTTGACGAACCACTCGAACTTCGACTTGTAGGCTTCCTGATCGGCCGGCGTGAATTTCGGGTTCTTCATCGGGATTATGTATTGCGGTGTGCGGACGAACACCGTCATGTGGCCGACCTTATCGGGGAGCGTTTGGATCACCTGAATTCCTGTCGCGCCAATACCGACAACGCCGACGCGCTTGCCGGCGAGATCGATAAATTCGTTCGGCCAGCGCGCGGTATGGAACAGGCGCCCTTTGAATGTCTCCTGTCCGGGGAACAACGAAGAAAGCGGCGCCGAGAGCATCCCGCAGCAGGTTACCAGGAACCGGGCATCGATCACCTGGCCCTTGTCGGTCCTGATCGTCCAGCGCCCGGTCCCGTCATTATAATGCGCGCTCACGATGGTCGTATTGAATTGGATGTCGCGACGCAGGTCGAGCCTATCCGCGACGTAGTGCATCCACCGCTCTATTTCCGGCTGCGCTGGGAATTTCTCGCTCCAGTTCCAGTCTCTGTATAGTTCTTCAAAGAACAGGTACTGGTAGTAATACGACTCCGAGTTGAACCGTGCGCCGGGATAACGGTTCCAATACCAAGTCCCGCCGACATCGGAGGCGGTGTCGAACGCCTTCACCGTCAGTCCCTGATTGCGGAGAAGATGAAGCTGGTAAAGTCCCGCGACACCGACGCCAATGACGACGGCGTCGAGCTTCAGCAGTGCTTGCGAGCCAGCCGTAGGCTCGTGGGTCGCTGTTGCTCGAGTCATCGTTTTTTACTCCCGTTGATCATCGCTTCGTGCGGTGCCGATCGCGAAACCGGCTCGTGCCCACCCGGGCGAATTCAACAGAAGGGTTCGGTCAGGGTCTTGAACAGAATTGGGCGTCGTGTTGTTCAGAATTGCCAGAAACCGAGCCGCGGGAAGTTAGCCGGTAACCGAGTTGCGGTATGCGGCCGGAGTCGTTCCGAGCAGGCGCTGGAAAAGGCGCGTCATGTGGCTCTGGTCCGAGAAGCCGCAATTTGCGACCACGACCTTGAGCGGAATGTGCCGGCGGGCCAGCTGGCGCCTAGCGCGCTCGACGCGTCGCCGCATGACGTAGCCATGCGGCGGGCAGCCGAATTCATTGCGGAATTTGCGGATGAGATGGAAGATACTCAGCTGAGCCACACCCACGAGATCCTCGAGCGAGATGTTCCGGCCAAGATTTTCATCAATATACCGAGCGAGCAATCGACACTGCCTCTGCGACAGCGCGCCATAGGCGCGCGGCTCCCGGAAGGTCACGTCGGCGTAGTGGCGCAACAGCTGGACGCAGGCTTGGTTCTTCAGGGCCTCCACGTAGAGCCGGCCGCCTAGCCCGTCTTCCCGCGCTTCCCGTGCGAGGGAACTGGCGACCCCGAACAGGACGGGATCGTCCGCCCGCAAGACGTCGAACAGTTCGATTTCCCGGGCGGGACGGCCGTAGACGTCGGCGGCGACGTCCGCCACAGCCGCCGGAGAGAGGTAGAGGTGGGCGACTTCGATATCCTCGCTCCAGCGCCAATGGGATTGCGTCGCCCGGGTCAGCAGCGAGACACAGCCCGGGGCGACCTGCTCGCGTTGCCAGCCGCCCGTGGAGCAGCGGTTCATGGGAGTTGCGCCGTCCCGATACACGACGATCGTGTAAGTGTTCAGGGCCGGCACCGGCACGTCTGACGGGCCATAGCGATACCACCGAAGCTGCACGCCAGGCCAGCCGAGCGGGGCGCTGTCGAGGGTCAGCTCTCCGGGAACCCATCGGGGCAATTCGTCAGGCGTGATGAGCCTGCCCATTTCATTCTGTCCCGCATGACCGCGGCTCGCTACGTCTCCTACCGCCGGAAGCGTGGATGCCACAAGAAAGATGGCGATCCGATATTACCGGATATCGGAACGATCGGCCCACCCCCTCCCCGCAAGGCCCTCAAGCGGACGGGACAGCTTCCCCGTTCTCTTCACGCCGTATAATCGACCGAGCAGCGCCGCCAGCGCAGTTGCCTCAGCCTCGCTGAGCTTTGCTCCGATCGCCGCCTGGATCGCGCCGGAGTAAACGGGCCACATACGCCGGCGCAGCTTCCGGCCCTCGGCTGTCGGGGCGAGGAGGTGGCCTCTTCGGTCGTCCTCGCATAGCCGCCGCTCGATGATACCGGCCGTCACCATTCGGTCGAGCAAGCGCGAGAGATTGTATTGGGCCAGCAGCAACCGATCCTGCAGGTCGCGAGGACGTAAGGCCCCGGCCCGCTCCAGTTCCAGCAGGACGTCATACCATTCGAGCGGCGGCAGCCCCTTGGCCTTCAGCGTCTGCTCCACCGCACCGAGCGCGGCGCGATGCGCCCGCAGCAGACGCGACCACGCCAGCACTGCTGCATCGGACGGCTTGTGCATGCGGCGAAGCTTAGCTGCTCCATGCATTTGCATCAACCTTGACAAACCCATGCATGTGCATCAAATGGCGCCGAGGGTCAGAAACAGTGGAGCGAACGCCATGTCCCAATCCCTGAAGCTCGTCAGCCATCAGCTCTGCCCGTACGTCCAGCGCGCGATCATCGTCGCCGCTGAGAAAGGCATCGGGCTGCCGCGCATCGATATCGATCTTGCCGCCAAGCCGGAATGGTTTCTGGCGATCTCACCTACCGGCAAAGTGCCGCTGCTGTGGGTCACGGATGAGCACGGCGAGGAGCACGTGCTGTTCGAGAGCGCGGCGATCTGCGAGTATCTCGACGAGACCTTGCCCGGTTCGCTGCTTGCCGGCCGATCCACTCGGCCGGGCGCGCCAGCGCGCTTGGGTCGAGTTCGCATCCGGGATCTTGTCGGACATCGCCGGCCTGTACAATGCGGCAGACGCGGCGGCGTTCGCGGCCAAGCGGCAGGTGCTCGACCGCTCGCTTCCGGGAACTGGAAGCAAATCTGCACGGGCCGTGGTTCGGCGGCGACGCGTTCGGCTTGGTCGATGCGGCATTTCGGACCGGTATTTCGCTATCTCGATGCGTTCGAGCGGCTGGCCGGCCTGTCACCTTGCCGAGGGCTTACCGAAGGTCAGCGACATGGCGAGCCGGACTCGCTGCCCGGCAATCGGTTGCGAGCGCCGTCGCTGCGGACTACCCCGACAGGCTCGAGCGCTTTCTGCGGGGACGGGGTTCGCATCTCTCGATGCTCGTCGCGATCAGCCCGCCCGCATCCGTAATGTCGCCAGCACCGCAGCCCCGTACCGCGCCAGTTTAGACGCGCCGACACCCTTGATCTGGGCGAGCGCCTCTTCCGTAGCCGGGCACGCGGCGGCGATCTCGCGCAGCGTCGTATCGTGGAAAATGACATAAGGAGGCACGCGCTGCGCCTTGGCCTCGGAAGCGCGCCAGGCGCGCAGGCGCTCGAACGCCGGGGTGTCGGGCGCGCTCGGCTCTCCCGGAATGCGGGCTGCACCATCGCGGTGCCGTGCCGGCCTCGGGGGGACGATGGTTTCGCGATGTCGAAAGCCTGATTCGCCACGCAGGATGGGACGTGCCTTGTCGGCCACCAGGAACACGCCGCCATGCCCGGCCGTATCCACGTCGATCGCGCCGAGCGCCGTTAATTGGCGCAGCAACCCCCGCCAGAAGGTCGCGGGACGATCGGCGCCTACGCCGAACACCGGCAACCGGTCATGCCCGTGCCGCAGCACGGTTTCGGTCCGTTCACCGCGTAGCACCGCGATCAGATGCTGCGTCCCGAACATCTGCCCGGTACGATAGATGGCAGACAACGCTTTTTGCGCCTCGCGCGTCGCGTCCTCGGTACGTGGCGGGGCGGCGCAGTTGTCGCAATGGTCGCAAGGGTCGGCCAGCTCCTCGCCGAAACAACCAAGCAGCGTGCGCGTGCGGCAGCCTACAGCCTCGGTCAGCGCGATCATCTCCTCGAGCTTTGTTCGCCGCACCCGTTTCTGCGCCTCGGGGGCGGCCGACTGCGTGAGCCAGTGACGCGCTTGCGCGATATCCCCGGCACCGTGCAGCAGCAGCGTTTCCGATCGGTCCCCATCGCGCCCCGCGCGACCGATCTGCTGGTAGTAAGCTTCCGGACTGTCCGGCATGTCGAGATGCGCCACGAACCGCACGTCGGGTCGGTCGATGCCCATGCCGAAGGCGATGGTCGCGACCACGAACACCGGTTCGCCCGATCGAAACCGAGCGAGCGCGGCGCGTTTGTGCGCGGCATCGAGGCCGGCGTGAAAGGCAATCGCCTCGATCCCCTTCTTGGCCAGCCCGGCGGCAACGCGTTCGGTCTTGGCGCGCGAGCCGCAATAAACAATGCCGCAGGCGTCCCGATGACGCGCGAGCAGGTCCAGAAGCTGTGCGGTCTCCGATACTTTGGGCGCCGCGGTGAGAAACAGGTTTGGCCGGTGAAAGCTTGCCACGAACACCGACGCGGTTGGCATGCGCAGCGCTTCGACAATGTCGCGTCGCGTGCGCGCATCCGCCGTCGCCGTCAGTGCGATGCGCGGGGCGCCGGGGAAGTGTTCCGGCAGGCAAGACAGCGCGCGGTAGTCGGGGCGAAACTCGTGGCCCCATTGCGAAACGCAATGCGCCTCATCGATCGCGACCAGGGAGACGGGCAGACGCGACAGGCGCTCCAGCGTGCCGTTCGCCATCAGCCGCTCGGGCGAGACATAGAGAAGATCGAGAGCCCCGGCGGTGAGATCGCGGGCGAGGTCGCGGGCCTCGTCGGGATCAAGCTCGGAATGCAGAGGCGCCGGCGGCAACACCCAGCTGGCGCAGCGCCGCGACCTGATCGTCCATCAGCGCGATCAGCGGCGAGACCACGACGGCCGTACCGGGCCGGCACAATGCGGGCACCTGATAACAAAGGCTCTTGCCGCCGCCGGTCGGCATCAAAACCAGCGCGTCTCCGCCGTCAAGAACATGACGGACCGCTTGCTCCTGGAGTCCGCGAAATCCGGGGAAGCCAAAGACGCGACGGAGGATTGCAGCCGGGTCGGCGCCGAACGGGACGTGGTTCATCCGCGATCGGTCAAGGCGCCTCGATGCTGATAACCACGCGCCGGCTCTCCTGCGAACTCATGGCATAGTCGACCGAGCCAAGCGCGACCTGGTGGATTGTCTTCGGGTCAACACCGTCAGCTTCAAGCTGATCCGTCACCACTTGAGCGCGAAGTTCGGAGAGCAGCACATTCGCGCGCCGTCCGCCGGTGAGATCAGCCGCGCCCGTCACTGTCAGTCGCGCGCCCGGATGCGCCTTGACCCACTGCGCGGCTGCCTCGATCACCCGCAGCGCCGGATCATCGAAGGCAGCCGACCATTCCTGGAAGAACATGACGTAATTCGGCAGACCACCCGCGCGTGCGGGCAGCGCTACGACGCCAAACAGCGCCGTGCAGATCAGCGGCAGGCGGACCAGGCGGTGCATGTCCTCGCTCTCCCGAGTTGCACGATCACGGTCCGGTGTAAGGGATCGGCGCGGGGCGTCAACGGAACAGGATGCCAACATTCAAGTATGTGGGCCGGCAGCAGAAACGCGGCTACTCCTCCCCGGCCAGTCTCAAGGTTGGCCGGGAGAGCGCCCGTCGGGCTTCTTACTGCGGCCGTCCTGCCGCCGCCGCTGCGAGGACTTCGTGAAGACCCAGGGGTTTGGCGATCAGCTCATCGAACCCAGACGCCCGGGCGCGGGCGCGGTCCTCGGCCCGGCAATAGCCCGAAATGGCGAGCAGATGCAGATGGCGCAGCGCGTCGTCCTCGCGGCAGGCGCGGGCAAATCCATACCCGTCCATCTCGCCCGCAAGCGTCAAGTCGCATAGGACCAAACTCACCGGCTCGCGCCGGGCTAGCTTGCAGCCCGGTCAGCGCATGTGCCGCCACTGTCACACGAAATCCTTCCAGCTCGAGCAACTCGGCGAATGTCTCCGCCACATGGCGATCATCCTCGATCAGCAGAATGTGTTTATTCTGCCCGGCGATGCCGGTCCGCCCCACCGCCGTGACCCCGCTGGCGCTCATATCTTTTCCTCCTTCCCCCCGCCTTTATCACGCAAAAATGCGAGCGAAATCCGTTTTTCATTCAACACGGTTCCGAGAGATGCGCTCAACTGCTTGCGCAGCGAGCTATCGGCCTGCGCGACAAAAACTTCATGAAGCAAAAACCCGCCGTTCAGATATCTCCGCCGACCCGAGTATGCGGTTGTCTCCGTCCCCGCCTAGCCGGTCACGGTCCCGTAATCGCCCACTTTGGTTCAAGCTCCTGTCATTCGTCCTTGCACGAGACTTCTTTGCAACACAGGTCCGGGTCACCCGAAAACCGGTTCTCTGCGAGGAGACGTAGTCGTGCCGCAGAACTTTAACGAGCAATTGATCGAATTCCTTCCCAAGATGCGCGTTTGGGCATTGGCATTGACCCGAAACCGAGCCAACGCCGACGATTTGACCCAAGATGTGGCGACCAAAGCTTTGTTGGCGCAGAATTGCTTTATGCCGGGTACCAACTTTTCTGCCTGGGTACATCGGATCATGATCAACCACTTCATCAGCAGCGTGCGCAACAAGCGCGAGTTCACCGATATGGAGACCATGCCGGAGTTGCCGGTCGCCGCCGCGCACGAAGACCGCACGGCGTTGCGCGAGCTGTCATGGGCGCTCAACCGCCTGCCGCAGGACCAGCGCGAGGCGCTGTTCATGATCGCCTTGCAGGAAATCCCGTACGAGACTGCGGCGGAAAAGACCGGGTGCGCGATCGGTACGCTGAAGAGCCGCGTTCATCGTGCGCGCCTGCAATTGCGAGCCTATATGACCGGAGAGAACGGTCATCTGGCACATGCCGGCGGATCGCCCGCCCGGCTCAATTAGACAAGCCGTCCAAAGCGGGGGCAAACGCCCCCGCTGACCGTGCTATCTCATCCCGGTTATAGAGCCGCTAACGGCGCGCGGGTCGCGCGTTGGCCAGCGCCCGCTATCCACCAGGGTCACGAAGTCGCCGACGATCCGGTTGAACAGGTCCGGGTCTTCCAGGTTGATGGCGTGGCCGCAATTTGGCATCACCGCGAGCGCTGCTGACGGGATCGTGCGCTTCATCAGCAGGCCGGGGTTGAGGCAGGGCCAATCCTCATCGCCCGTCAGGATCAGCGTCGGCACAGACAGCCGCGCCATGTCTCCGGTGAGGTCGTAAAGCGACGGACGTTCGCGCTGCACCCCGAGCTGGGTATTGATCGAGCCAAGCGCCGAATGTTCAGAGAGCATCCGACCAAACTCTGCAAACCCGCGCGGGTCTTTGTTCTCGAATTGGACCCGCGTCGGGCCCTGGACGTATTTCGTGGCAAAGCCCTGCATACCGTTCTCACGAATGAAGCCTGCCACGGCCTCGGCTTCCGAGCGGAAGCGAGCCTGCTGGTCGGGTTCGGCGCCGTATCCGCATCCCGCGACGCAGAGGGAACGGGCCCGCTTTGGGTGGCGGAAGCCGAAATGCAGCGTGGCAAACCCGCCCATCGACAGGCCGACGACATGCGCCCGCTCGAGCTGGAGATAATCCAGAACCGATTTGATGTCGTCGGCCGCGCGCCCCTGCGAATAGGCGCTGGCCTGCTCGGGCACGTCGGAGGGCGGATAGCCCCGCGCGTTGAAGGCGATTGCGCGGTACTGCCGGCCGAACCGGCGCAGTTGCGCTTCCCAGCTACGATAGTCTCCGGCGTATTCGTGCACGAAGATGATCGGCACCCCGCTTCCGGTCTCCTCGAAGTAGAGGCGGATGCCGTCATCGGTTGTTGCATGTGGCATGTACCGGGTCCCCCCTCGTTGCTTGCGTTTGCATCAGTCGTGCGCGAAAGCCTCGTCGCTGATGTCGGTCGGCTCGGTCCCGCCGGCCTCTTCCGGTGCGACGTCCAGGACGGCGCCCGGCAGGACCGGCGCCAACAGTCTCTTGGCCTGCTGTGCCGCAGCGAAGCGCCCGCAGCTCCGGCTCCATAGCGTGCCGAAGGCGATATCGACCCGCCACGGACCGTTGGGCAAGTCGGTGGCGACGACGAAACTGTCGGCGTCGATATAGATGCTCGCCGTCGTTGCGCCGGCCGGATCGCGCAGCTTCACCACCGCCGGCTCCGAGGCATGATTCTCGATCGTGACGCGATCGGGACCCGGATCGCGCCGGCCGAGCAGCTCGCCGCTCAGCGGCGGCGGCCCGGCGTCATAGGCGCAGCGGGCGCGTCTGGCGTCGGCGCCTGTTCCGGCGACCAGCCGCGGCGCCTCGACATAGCCGACGCCGCCCGCCAGCGCGATCGGGAGCAAGCCCTGATCCGGTCTCGGCGCGAGGGCGTGAACGCCCGTGAACGGGGCGAGCCGCCCGATCGGGCTCAGGTGCTCACCCGTCTGGTCACGCTGCCAGATGATCGCGGCACCCAAGCCGGGCGCGACATAGTGCGTGGGCGCTCCAACGGGGCGCGCCGTTACGCCCGCGGTGCCAGCCGAAATCCTCGGCGGGAGAAACGCGGGCTCGGCGGGGGATAGAGCCATGAACTGCGCCAGAGGGACTTCGGTTGGGCCCTGGACGCTTGTCAGGTGACGCACCGTTTCGACACTCGCGATCGCCATGACAATAAGCAGGCCGAACCAGACCGACAGCTTGACGCCCGACACGCGCGGCGGCGGAGCGACCTGCCCGGGCACGGGACCAGCGGCGCGACCGGACCGGGAGCGGGCATGCGCTGCCGTCCGGGCAGGCCTCGGCATCCCGGCGCGCCTGGCGGTCGTAGGCGGAGCGGCGGAGCGGGTCCGCCAACACATCATAGGCCTCCTTGGCGCGGATGAACGCCTCCGCGTTGCCGGTGCCGGGCACGTCGGGATGCAGCACGCGGGCCTTGCGGCGGAATGCCGCGGCGATGGCGGCCGGCGCTGCGGCCGGCTCCACGCCAAGCCGCGCGTAGTAGCCTTTCGGGTCAGACGTCATTGCGTCCCATTATAGCCGAGTTCGGGTTGTGCTTCCGCTCTTGTGCTCGCCAGCCGCCCGGGTGCCGCTTGCGCGCCTGCGCCGGCTGTGGCTAGTCCGCCACCGATCGCGAACGCCGCCCCGGGGAGCCGGCTCATGGCCGCCAAGAACATCAGGAAAATCGTGCTGGCGTATTCGGGGGGGCTCGACACCAGCGTCATTCTGCGTTGGCTGCAGACCGAATATCAATGCGAAGTCGTAACGTTCACCGCCGATCTCGGTCAGGGCGAAGAGCTAGAGCCGGCCCGCCGCAAAGCCGAGATGTTCGGCGTCAGACAAATCTTCGTCGATGACTCTGCGCGAACCGTTCGTTCGCGACTTTGTCTTTCCGATGTTCCGTGCGAACGCGCTGTACGAAGGCCAGTATCTGTTGGGAACGGCCATCGCCCGGCCCCTGATCGCGCAGCGTCAAATCGAGATCGCCGAGCAAGTAGGCGCAGATGCGGTGGCGCACGGGGCGACCGGCAAAGGCAACGACCAGGTGCGCTTCGAGCTGAGCTATTATGCGCTAAAGCCCGATATCAAGATTATCGCGCCCTGGCGCGAATGGGCGCTGACCAGCCGGACCAAGCTGCTCGAATTCGCCGAACGGCACCAGATCCCGATCGCCAAGGACAAGCGCGGCGAGGCACCGTTCAGCGTGGATGCCAACCTGCTGCATTCCTCCTCCGAGGGGAAAATCCTGGAAGATCCGGACGTGGAGGCGGACGAGATGGTCTATCAGCGCACCGTCCGGCCCGAGGACGCGCCGGACCGACCTACGGTGGTCTCGATCGAATTCGAGCGCGGCGACCCGGTTTCGGTCGATGGCATGCGTCTCACGCCCGCTGCGCTGCTCGCGCGCCTGAATGAACTGGGCAAGGCGAACGGGATCGGCCGGCTCGATCTGGTCGAGAATCGCTTTGTCGGCATGAAGTCGCGCGGCGTGGACCAGACGCCGGGCGGGACGATCCTGCTGGCGGCGCATCGGGGCATCGAGAGCATCACGCTCGATCGCGAGGCCGCGCATCTCAAGGACCAGCTCATGCCGCGCTATGCCGAGCTGATCTATTACGGTTTCTGGTTCAGTCCAGAACGGCGCATGTTGCAGGCGGCGATCGACGAGAGCCAGAGATCGGTCACAGGCCGGGTACGCCTGAAGCTCTACAAGGGCAATGTTGGCGTGGTCGGCCGCGAATCCCCGAATAGCCTTTACTCGATGAAACATGTCACGTTCGAGGAGGACGAGGGCGCCTACGACCAGGTTGATGCGCAGGGCTTCATCCGGCTGAATGCGCTTCGCCTGCGGCTCGGTGCCTTGGCTGGCCGTCGCGGTGGGACGCTTTAGCGGAACGGAGGGGCAGTGATGAACGGAGCCGGGTCCGACAGCGGACAGGGGGCAATCAACGCCGAGACACTCGGCCCCGCGCCCGGGATGCAGTTTGCCACCACGCCGCCGTCATTCAGCACGATTTATTCGTTCGGTGACAGTCTGTCGGATGCGGGCAACGTATTCACGGCAACCCTGCATATGGAACCGGTGTCGCCGCCGTACTCGGACGGGCGCTTCACCAATGGACCGCTCTGGGTTCAGGATCTCGCCGGATCGCTCAACCTGCCCGCGCCGTCGCCGATTTTGCTTGGCGGCAACGACTATGCGTTCGGGGGCGCGCAAAGCGGGCAGACGGACGGGCACAATGCCAATTTGACGGATCTTCCGGCGCAGCTTGCCTATTTCCAGGCGGCGCATCCCAAGGCCGACCCGAACGCGCTCTATACCGTGTGGGCCGGCTCCAACGATCTGCTGTTCGGCGCGCTGCCGGCTGTTCCCACCAACCCGAACGGCGCACTGACCATCATTAATCAGGCGGTTCTGAACATCGATAAATTTGTCGGCACCTTGGGCTCGGAAGGCGCCAAGACCTTCCTTGTTCCGTTCGTTCCCGACCTGGGCAAGACACCGTCCGTAGCCAGCGGGGGCGCGGCTGCTGCGGCGGCAGGGTCGCTCTATTCCGCGATCTTCAATGCGGAGCTGGGCAGCTCGCTTGTCTTCATGGGCAATGCGATGAACCTGCACCTTGACTTCGTTAATTCCTGGAGCCTGCTGGACGACGTGACCGCCAATCCCGGTCAGTTCGGCTTCACGAACGTGACCCAGCCGGTCTGGACCGGCAATTTCACCGACCCGAACAGCGGCGTGCTGAACGCGACAGGCGCGGCGCAAAATCAGTTTCTGTTCTGGGATAGCGTGCATCCGACCGCTGCGGGCCATGCCGATTTTGGCACTGCGGCATTGCAGGCGCTATCGGGCAGCGCGGCGGCTTAGGGATACCGGTTGGCGGCACGGAATGATTGAGGCGAAGAGTCGCGGTTATTTCGGCATCGGCGCCGAGAGCATCTCCAAATCGGAGAATATGGGCGCCTTGCTGCGCACGGCGCACGCATTCGGCGCCGCGTTCTGCTTCAGCGTGGGCGCCGGGTGGGACGCACGCGCCGGTCGGCATGCGGATACGGCGGATGCGCCTGCACACGTCCCGCTATGGCGCTTTCCCGATGCCGCGGCGCTCGACTTGCCGCAGAACTGTCATCTGATCGGCGTCGAGCTGCTGGATCAGGCAACGGACCTGCCGTCCTTCCGCCACCCGCTGAACGCCGCCTACGTCCTGTGGCCGGAGCGGTCGGGATTGTCGCCCGCGCTGCTCGCGCGCTGCCGGCACATGGTGCGCATTCCTACGCGGTTTGCGCTGAACATCGCCGTGGCCGGCGCGATCGCGCTGTACGACCGGCTGCTCCAGCATGGCCGCTTCGCCGAACGTCCGGTGGGCAGCACTGGGTCCGGCACCGAGCAGAAGCCCGACGCAGCGGATATGGCGAAGCCGATTCGACATGGCGCGCCACGGTTCCGGCGCACCCGCCCCGACTGGCTGAAGACGGATGGCGCCGGACCCGGCGAGGCGTGAGTGCAGAGGGCGAAACCGCCTTGCTGCGCTCCGGCGCGCACCGTATCTCTTCTTGCATGCGTATCCTGATTCCGATTTTCTCTGCCGTTCTGCTGCTCGGTGCTCCCTATGCCCATGCCGCGACGCAAAAGGCCGCCGCGCGGCGGCGGGCCAAAGGAGCTGGGCAAATACGATGACTGGATCGCCGCGACCTACGAGCAAGGCGGGCAGATGGTTTGCTACGCCTTCACGCGCGCCAAATCCACGCAACCCGAAGGCGCGAGCAGCACCAGCCCGCTCCTGACCGTGACCGACCGGCCGGGAAGCCGCGACGAGGTGGCGATCACCGCGCCTTTCACTTACCCGAAAGGCGCCAGCGTCACCGTGCAAGTGAACCAGACGGGGCTCGACTTCTATACTGCGGGCCGCGACGCGTTCGCGCGCGACGGCAAGGTGGCGGTGGGCGCCCTGACGCATGGTGAGCAGGCCGTAGCACGCGGCCCTGGCCCGCACGAGGCAAAGCTGGTCGATGCGTACAGTCTCAAGGGCTTCACCGCCGCGCATGAGGCGATCGTGAAAGCTTGCCCGGCGAAGTGATGGCGGATGCGGCCGCCGATCTGACCGAGGCCGAACGGGCGCGCATTCTCGCCAAATCCGCGCTGTTCGATCCGCCGCCGGCGCTGCTGCGCGACGGACGGCGCGACCTTGTTGGCCTTTCGCGCGTCGGGCTGGCGGCGGAGATGGAAGCGATCGGCGAAGCGCCGTTCCGCGCCCGGCAGCTTTGGCACTGGATTTATCATCGCGGCGCGACCGATTTCGCCCGCATGAGCAGCATTGCCAAGCCGATGCAGGCAAAGCTGGCGGAGCGTTTCGTCGTCGGCCGCCCCCTTGTGGACGCGGCGCAGACCAGCGCCGATGCGACGCGCAAGTTCCTGTTCCGCTTCCGCGACGGGCAGACCGCCGAAACCGTGTATATCCCCGATCCGCAGGAAGATCGCGGCGCCGTCTGCCTTTCCTCGCAGGTCGGCTGCACGCTGTCGTGCCGGTTTTGTCACACGGGCACGCAGCGGCTTGCGCGCAATCTGGGCGTGGCCGAGATCATCGGCCAGTTCATGGCGGTTCGGGATGCGTTCGGGGAGTGGCCGAGTCCAACGGGAGAAACACCGCGTCTGCTGTCCAACATCGTGCTGATGGGCATGGGCGAGCCGTTATACAACTACGCCAATGTCGCCAAGGCGATGATGATTGCGATGGACAACGAAGGCATCGCACTGTCGCGCCGGCGGATCACGCTGTCCACGTCGGGCGTCGTGCCGATGATGGATCGCGCCGGGGCGGAGCTTGGCGTCAATCTGGCGGTCTCACTGCACGCCGTCAGCGACGAATTGCGTGACGAGTTGGTGCCGCTGAACCGGAAATACCCGATCGCCGAGCTGATCGCCGCCTGCCGGCGCTATCCCGGTTCCTCCAACGCGCGGCGGATCACGTTTGAATACGTGATGCTGAAAGGCGTCAACGACAGCGTGGCCGAGGCACGCGAGCTGGTGCGCCTGATTGCCGGCATTCCGGCCAAGGTGAACCTGATCCCCTTCAATCCCTGGCCTGGCAGCCCGTATGAAACGTCCGGTGCCGCCGCGATCGAACGCTTTGCTGCGATCGTTATGGAGGCGGGTTTCGCCGCGCCGGTGCGCGCGCCGCGCGGGCGCGACATTTTGGCCGCGTGCGGGCAGCTGAGGACGGAGAGCAGGCGGGCGCGGTCGGCGGCTTAGTGGCAGCCGTCCTGTTCGTGCGATGCCGCACAGCACCCTACCGCCACGGCATGAGCGGCCACGACGAAAACGACAGTATCAAACAATGCTCGCCCTACCTTAGCGCCTATGCGCGAAACCGGGCATCCAGGCGGATTCACCCGATTCCTTGCTGTCGGACCGGATTCCCGCGTGCGTGGGAAAGAGCGGAAATGAGTCGAGAACTCGGGGCATAACGGCGGAAAACGCTTGTCGTGAAGGATATAGAAACGTTACAGAAACGGTAGTCGGCACCGTTCCGGAATGAAACATGCAAGAAACCCGCTTCGGTCTGCTCGGACGGCAGATCGCACTCTGGACCCATCCGGAACCGGAACATCTGGGCGCGGTGATCCGGCAGACCCGGACCTTCTACGAGATCGACCTGCTGATGAAGTGTCGGGAGATTTATATTCCGGGCAGCGCCGTCGTCGATGTGGGCGCGAATATCGGCAACCACACGGTGTTCTTTGCCGCCATGCTCGGTGCGCGCGTGCATGCCTTCGAGCCGTATCCGCCGAACCATGAATTGCTGGAGCTGAACGTCGCCGTCAATGACCTCGTGGAGCTTGTAACAACGCATCGCTGTGCGTTGGGCGAGACAAGCGCGAACGGCAAGGCGCAGGTGGAGCAGTCCGGCAATCTCGGCAGGGTGCGGATCTCATTCGACGGGGGTGAGATCCGGGTTCATGCGCTGGACGAAATCGTCATCGATACTCCGATCGGGATGATCAAATCGATGTCGAGGGGTCCGAACTTGCGGTGCTGCGCGGCGCGGCCGAGACGATCCGACGCTGGCGGCCGGATCTTCTCGTGGAAGCCGAGTCGCCGGAGCGGTTCCAAATGGTCGCGCGTTTTCTGCACCCGCTGGGCTATGCCCCGCGCGGGCGCTATGCCTGGACGCCGACTTATTTGTTCTCATCGCTTGATCAGGATGCGCGGCTGAATGCGTTGCTGGTTTAGCTGCTGCGGGCGCCTCGGGCGTTCTCGCATGCAGCAATTCGCGAATAGCGGCGAGCTGCCGCGCCAACGAGAATCGCTCGCGCACCTGATTGTCCCAGCGATGCGGGGCGGCATTGCGGATCAGCCACACGGCTTCGTCGATCGTGCCGAACCGGACTTGATCAGGCCAGAACTCCTCGGCGCCCACATAGTCAAGAACCGCGAGATCGCAGCCCACCGCCGCCGCTTCGCAGATCGCGTAGCCGAAGCTTTCATAGGCGCTCGTGGACAGCAGCACGCCGTTTTGCGCGTGCCATGCTCCCATACCCGACTGACCCACCGTGCCGTCGAAAACAACGGCCTGGTGGAGATCCAGCCGCTGCACGAGGTGCCGGAACGCGTCCACCGCGACCGGATCGCCGCCCCGGCCGCAGAGATGCAGCCGATACCGCTCGTCGTGCAGCCGCAGCTGCACCAGGATTTGCAGCGCCAGCACCGGGTTCTTGTGCAGGCTGAGCACGCCGCACCAGCCAATGCGGTACGGGTTCCATTCGGACAGCGGCGGAAAGCGATCCGGATCGAGCCCGTTATGCACAACGTGCAGCCGCGTGGTTTCAGCACTATGCGGGGCGGCGAGGCGGACGCGCCGCGCCATGTCGGCGCTCACCACCACCGCGTCGTCTACCTTTCGCCATGGCGTCTCGGCGACACAGTTCGCCCCGTATGCCTCGATCCGGTGCACCCGGATGATGACGCGGCGGCCGCCAAAATCGGTTTCGGCAATCAGACGCGGAAAGGGCGGCCAGCAGAATTCGAACCACAGCGCGTCCTGCTCCGGCCGATCGGTCCAGGCGAGCGCGGCGTGCAGGTCGGAGGCATTGGCGATGTAGAAGGGCTGGACATTCCAGCCGATTGCGGCGGGCAACGCCGCGATCAGGTCATGCGCGAAGTGATCAAGCCCGCGCAGCAGCAGGACAGCGAGGCGCGGCGGACGAAGGATGTGCTGCAAGGGCGACCTGTTGGCGGGTAAGGGCTGCCCGACAACACTGACATCGAAGGCTGAAGGATCGGTAAAGCGCGTGCGGACCGGTCTCCAGCGCCGCCTCACATCAGATCCCGCGGGATCTCCTCGTCCCATTCGCGGCACAGGACGAGACGATCGCTCTCGAACGCCTCCAGCACGGCCGTAAGGTGAAACGATGCGTTTGTCGCACGCATGGTCACGTCAAGCTCGGTGCGGGTGCGCGAGCCATCCTGCACGGCCGCGTGCGTCCGCTTGGTTCGAACCGAAGCGGACAGCGGATCGTCGTCGCGGATGCGGTACTCCGTCCGGCTTTCCATGCCGAGTTCCGTGCCGATCGCTTCGACGCGCACCAGGCTTGGTTCCTCGATCGCACGAAAGAAGTGCTCGCCCGTGCCGATGTCGTAGCCCGTTTCCCGGAATCGACCGGCCCTTGCGCAGAACTGTTCGCTGTGCCGGTGGGGCCGTCTCGGGCGCCGGCAAAGCTGGCAATTCCGCGTCCTCCGCGCGCGGCGTGCGTTCCGGCAGCGACAGCGTGCCGCTGAAGACACGCAGCGTCGCGCGCTCGGGCGCCGGCCAGATCATCGGCCAATACGCAGTGGACAGCGCGAGCCTGATTCGGTGCCCGGGCGGGAACGCGAAGCCCGCGAGATTCAGCGGAACAAGAACGCGATAACGCCGCCCTGGCTCCATCGGAGCGGGCGTTTCGTGTCCGTTCCGATGTGCCAGGTTCAGGACGCCGAAGCTGACGCGCAGACTCGCCCCATCGGGATGCACGTCGCAAAGACGGACGATCAGAGTTCGCTTGCGGCTGGTCGCAGGCAAGGTCAAGCTCCAGCACGGGGGTTCCCAGGATCTCGAACCGTGCGTCGAGCGGCGCGGAATCGAAGACCACGGACGCCGCGTCATCGCCGCGCTGATCCCCGGCGTCATCGGGCGAGCCGCCGAACGGGCACCAGTTGCCGCCGGCAGCGCCGAGGCTCTGCGGCGAGTCGATTACGGCGGAAATCACTTCGCCAGGCGATTTGGCGAGCCCCGAAGCGGTCAGATGCAGGACGCGCGGTTCCGACCAGGACGGCGCTGGCCCGGCCTCCGCGACCCATCGCCCGGGGCGCTCGGCGTACCATGGGGCCGGGCGAACGCTTTCCATCATCCACGCGCGCAACATCGGCTCACCCAACACGCCCGTTTCGACGCCGCGCAGCCATTGGTCCCACCATCGGAGTGCTTCCTGCAGAAACCCCACTTTCGGCCCGGGCAGAGCGAAATGCGGGTAGCTGTGCGCCCACGGGCCGATCAGACCTCGGCACGGCACCGATAGATGCGCGAGCAGGCGGGGGATTGTGTTCTTATACGCATCGGTCCAGCCGCCCACCACGAATACCGGGCAGGCAATCGCGCCGTAATCCTCGCTGACCGAGCCGTGCTTCCAGTAAGCATCGCGGCGCTGATGGCGAAGCCATTGCACCAGGAACAGCGGAGTGTCGTTCAGGCGCGCAAGCCACATGTCGCGCCAGCGCTCGCCCACGATGGCGGGGTCCGGCGGATGTGCCATGATGGACTGAAACGCGGAGGCCCAGCCGATCTTCGACGTCAGCAGGGCGCCGCCCATGAAGTGCACGTCATCGCGATAGCGGTCATCGGTCGAGCACAAGGTGATGATCGCCTTGAGCGCCGGCGGCCGTCGCGCGGCGACTTGCAGCGCGTTGAACCCGCCCCAGGAAATGCCCATCATGCCGACCGCGCCCGAACACCATGTCTGGCGCGCGATCCAGGCGATGATTTCGAGCGCGTCGTCTTGCTCCTGCGGCGCGTATTCGTCGCGCAGCAATCCGTCCGATTCACCGCTGCCGCGAATATCGACACGAATGGACGCATAGCCGTGCGCGGCGAACCAGGGATGCGTCAGCGCATCGCGCTCCCAAGTGCCGCTGCGCTTGCGGTACGGCAGGTATTCCAGGATCGCCGGAACCGGGTTTTGCTCGGCGTCTTCTGGCAGCCAAATCCGGGCCGCCAATCGGGTTCCGTCGGCGAGCGTGATCCAGGCATTCTCGATTTCGCGAATGGGTGTGTTCATGGGCCGGTCAGATGGGTGCGCCGAGATGGAGCGCATGGTCGACCCGCGCGAATATCGCTGCCGCTCAAACCATAAGGCGGAACGCCTCGCCGTCGCGCGCGATGCGCCCGGCGGTCGCGCCGGCAAAATGCGTGCCGAGCACGAGCACCGATCGTCCGGCAAGCGAGGCAAATAGACTAAGCCGGGTCCGATGTGCCTGGTCGGCGTCCCAATCGGCCGTGGACGACCATTCCGGATGCGCGATCTGGCACGGGTGATGCAGGAAGTCGCCGGTGATGAGCGCCTCCTCGCCGCGCGAGGTGATGCGCACACTGACGTGGCCCGGCGTGTGACCGAACGTCGGAATCAACTCGATCTCCTCGCAGATGCGGTGATCGGTCTCGACAAGATCGACCAATCCGGCATCGAAGACCGGCTGCACCGAGATCGGCCAGCACCGGTGCCATGTCGGCGCGACCGTGCGGTCCGGTCCAATGTTCGTATTCGGCGCGGCCGAACAGATAGCGTGCCCGCTTAAAGGTAGGCACCCATCGGCCATCCTCCAGCATGGTGTTCCAGCCCACGTGATCGACATGGAGATGCGTGCAGAGCACCGTATCGATCGAGTCCGGCGGATACCCCGCCTCGGCGAGATCGGACAGGAACGGTCCGTGCAAGTTATTCCAACTCGGGATGCGCCGGTCCTGCTTGTCGTTGCCGAGGCACGTGTCCACCACGATCCGCCGCGTCGGCGTCTCGACGACGAAAGCGTGAATGCTCATCCGCAGCCTGCCGTGCTCGTCCGCGAAATGCGGGCGAAGCCAGGCAAGCGGGAGGATTGCTTCCGGCGTCGCCTGCGGCAGGATGAACCTGCTGCCGCCGGTCGCCTCCAGCTCGACCACCTTGGTCACGGTCACGTCGCCGATACGCCAGGTTCGCACGGATCGTCCTCCGCTAGGACGTTACCTCATCCGTGATTACCTCGAAGCCTGTCAATCGGGATGGGCCGAAGCTCGTGCTGATCGCCACGTCGGCGGCGTCGCGCCCACGTGCCATGAGAATACGACCGATGCGCGGGCGATTATGCCGCGCATCGAATGTGTACCATTTGCCGCCGAGATAGGCATCGAACCAGGCGCTGAAATCCATCGGCGCATCGACGGGAGGCACGCCGATATCGCCGAGATAACCGGTGCAGTAGCGGGCCGGGATGTTCATGCAGCGGCAGAACGCCACCGCCAGATGGGCGAAGTCGCGGCAGACTCCCCGACCATCCATGAACGCCTCCCGGGCTGTCCTGGTCGGGCGCGCATGTTCGTAGCCGAATGCGAGCCGGTCATGCACATAGTCGCAGATGGACTGGACGCGTTGCCAGCCTGCCGGCGTCGTGCCGAACAGGGACCATGCGGTTTCCGAGAGGCGATCCGTCTCGCAATAGCGGCTGCCGAGCAGGAAGGTCAAAGCTTCGTTGGGCAGGTCTTCGACCGGGTGCTGTTCAGCGTGCGGCGTGACTTCATCCGGATTGCCGCTATCTGCAATGGCAACCGTGCCGGAGATCGTCAGCCGACCCGGCGGCGCCACGATCCGGGTGCAGACATTGCCGAAGCCGTCCCGATATTGCCGCGCGGTGATCGGCGGATCGAACGTCATTTGCTCCGGTGCCAGCAGGTCCGGCACCCTGGATGGATGGACGCTGAGCGTGAGCAGCATGGGAGTTGCCACGTCGCACTCGAAGCTAATCTTGTAGCCGGCTCGAATTTGCATGCGCGGCAATCCTCGTGAACGCATTCGGTCGGAGAATTTCAGATATTGCCTGCCTGGATTTGGTCCGGAGCGGGCAGAGCGGACGTAAGCGGGTCGTCCGTATCCTCGGCAACGACCCGGACCTCCACCGTCATGCCGAGGCAGTCGGCGGGAAAGCCGGTCCAGGTTCCGGAAAGCGGGGTTGCCTGGCGTGGATCGCGCACCACGGCTACACGGATCAGGTCGCGGTTGCCGACGATGCCGTTTGTCGGGTCGTATTCGACCCAACCGGCACCCGGAAGGTAAACCTGCAGCCAGGCATGCGTGGCACCCCCGCCGATGTGTCGCACACCGCCACGGCCGTGCGAACAGAGATAGCCGGAAACGAAACGAGCGGCCAATCCCAGAGAGCGCGCTGCACTCCATCATCAAAAGTGCGAAATCGCGACAGGTGCCGCTCCCCTCGCGCAGCGTTTCCGCGGCGCTCTGGACCCCCTTCTCGTCCCGCGCCACATAGGTGAAGTTCTGCTTGATGGCCTTGTTCATGCGGGCCAGCATGTCGATCGTGTCGGTCGGCCCGTTCCGGTTCAGGAAGTCGCGCGCCCAGGCTCGGACCTCCTCGCGGGGATCGGGCGTGTGCCGCTCGATGGAGCGCAGCAAATCCGGCATGTCATCCGCCCCATAGGTGAACGGATAGGTGCGGGCGTAATCCTCAAGCTGGAAATCGAGCGCGTGGGTGGGCGTGTGGTCGAGGCGGATCATGTAAGCAACTCGCAGCTCCTGCGCGCGTCCGCTGAAGCGGGCAAGTGCAACGCAATTCCCGAAAACGTCATGAACCCAACGCACATCCGCCGGGATCGGACTGATATCGAGCTTCGCGTCGAGCAGCCTCTGATCGTAGCTGTCGCGCGGACGGAACATCATGCGGTGTTCGCCGAACGAGACGGGATTGCGGTACGTATAGGTGGTCACGTGCCGGACATGGATTACGGTCATTGCAAGTCGGCTGCTTGCGGCTGTGGCGACCGCGGCGTGTCACCGAAAAAAGTCTCCGACAGATCCCGCGTGACCTCGATCAGTCGCACCTGCACCATATCCAGGAACTCGTGCAATCCGCGCAGAATGATCGTCTCGATCGTGAGCGAACTGAGCAAGCCCCGCAGCCTGTCCAGTTGCTCGGCGGCTCGATTGGCCCCTTGCAGCCCGTAACGGGCCTTCAGCTCCGACAACAGCATCTCGATCTCGCGCACACAGAGATAGGCGGAGCGCGGGAACCGGCGGTTCAAGAGGAGGAATCCGGCCACGCGCGCGGGTGTGATCTCGCCGACGGAATGGACCCTGCGATAGGCATGGTAGGCGGCTGCCGAGCGCAGCAACGCGTTCCATTGGCTGACATCAATCGGAGAACCAACGTCGGCGACGCGGGGGAGCAGCAGGTGATATTTCATGTCGAGCAGACGGGTGGTTTGATCCGCGCGTTCGATATAGCGTCCGACCTGATAGTAGTACCACCCCTGGTCGCGATGGAACGTGCCTTCAGTGACGCCGGTATGGGTCTGGCACGCTTCCTTGATCCGGCTGAATAAACGCGCCAATTGTCCCGGCGCGGTGTCCGCCGCCGACAGCTTCTCCACCCAGTTGTGAAACACGTTCAGCTGCACCCACATTTCGGTCGAAATAATCGGCCGCAGAACGCGCGCGTTCTCGCGCGCCGACCGGACCGTGCTGACAATGGAGGTCGGGTTCGCCGGGTCGGTGACGTAGAAGCGCAGGACGGTTTCCGCTGATGCCCGGGCGTGAGCGTCGAAGAAGCGGCCCTCATCGGCATAGAGGCGAACGATGGAAAGCCAGTTCTGGCCGCCCTTGCTGTCACGCGCGAAGGTATCATTCACGTCGAGAATGCGCGCCAGGTTCTCGGCACGCTCGATGTAGCGCGCAAGCCAGAAAATGCATCCGGCGTAGCGGGCGAGCAGGATCTCACTCAACGACCCAGGTATCCTTCGATCCGCCGCCCTGCGAGGAATTGACGATCAGGTTTCCCTGACGGAGCGCCACGCGCGTCAGCCCGCCGGGAAGAACCCATGTCTTCGCTCCCGTGATCGCAAACGGGCGCAAATCGACGTGGCGTGGCGCCACGCCGCCATCAACCAAGGTGGGTGCCACGGAAAGCTGCACGCAGGGCTGGCTGATGTAGTTGCCCGGATCGGCCAGAAGCTTGGCGCGGCAGGTCTCCAACTCCTGCCGGCTCGCCAATGGCCCGATGGTGATCCCGTAACCGCCCGCCTCCCCCACAGGCTTGACGACGAGATGTTCGAGATTGTCGAGCGTGTAGCGAAGGGCCTCGGCTTCGCGACAGATATGCGTCTCAACATTGGGCAGGATCGGCTCTTGCCCAAGATAGTAGCGGATTATGCGCGGCATGTAGGCATAAACGGCCTTGTCGTCCGAAATGCCGGTTCCGACGGCATTGGCCAGCGCCACATTGCCCGCTCGGTAGGCACGCAGCAGGCCGGGCACGCCGATCAAACTGTCTTGCCGGAACGCCTCCGGATCGAGGAAGTCGTCATCGATCCGCCGATAGATGACGTGAACCGGCCGCAGCCCGCCCGTCGTGCGCATATAAACCCGGTCGTCCTCTACCGTGAGATCGCGGCCTTCGACCAGCAGGACGCCCATCTCTCGGGCCAGAAATACGTGCTCGAAATAGGCTGAGTTGTACGCGCCGGGCGAGAGCACCACGATGCCGGGGATTAGTTATGCCGGGCGGCGCGATCGCGCAGAGCGCATTCAAAAGCTGCCGGCCATAGTCGTCGATCGGATGCAGGCCGATATTGTCGAGAAGATCCGGGAACGCACGCAGCATCATGTGCCGGTTTTCGATCACGTAGCTGACGCCGGAGGGGGTGCGGGCATTGTCCTCCAGCACCATGAAGGCGCCGTTCTCGTCGCGTATGATGTCGGTGCCGCAGACATGGACATAGGTCGCGTGCGGCAAATCGACGCCGCGCATGATTTGTCGGTAATTGGAGTTGCTCAGGACCAGATCGGCCGGCAGCACGCCATCCCTGAGAATCATCTGATCGTGGTAGAGATCATTCAGCAAATGATTAAGTGCCGTGACGCGCTGCGTAACCCGGTCTCGATCTGGCGCCATTCCGCAGCGGAAAGGACACGGGGTATGACATCGAACGGCAAAATGCGGTCAATCGACGCGGCGTCCGAATAGACGGTGAAGGTGATTCCAAGGTTGTACAGCTCGGCTTCTGCGTGCGCGGCGCGTCGCTTCAGTTCCGCGACGGAGAGCGCGGCCAGTCGGTCGCGGATCGGTTGGCTGGCGGCGCTGCGCAGCATCTCGCAGTAGAAGCGACCCGGATCATAATGCGACAGGGTCAAGAGAGCCCCCGACACGGTGCTTACCAGTCTGTTGCTAGCAAGTTCCGTGCCGGGCTACACCGAACGGAGCGTTCACTCCTGACCCCATATCAGCGCCGCAGTTCCGGAGGCCGCATGCAGACAGCCACGACCCGCACGCCGTTGCCGCTCCACGTGAAGTCCGCCTCGCGGATTATCGGCCGCCTGCCTTCCTGGTGGATACGGTGGAGCTGGAGTTCGATCTTGACGAGACGGCGACGCGAGTCCGCTCGCGGCTGGCGATGCGCCGCAATCCGGCGCGTGAAAGCTCCAGCGATCTACACCTGGACGGCGCCGGGCAGGAGATTGCCCGGATCGCGATTGACGGGACGGAGATCGGGCCAAACCACTACGCGCTGGACAGCACGCGCCTCACCATCCGGGATGTACCGGAGGCGTTCACGCTGGACATCGAGACGCTGATCAATCCGCGCGACAACACGACGCTTTCCGGCCTCTATCTCTCGAACGGCAGCTTCTTCACGCAGTGCGAGGCGGAGGGGTTCCGGCGGATCACCTATTTCCCGGATCGCCCTGACGTGATGGCGCGTTTTACGACGACGATCACCGCCGATGCGGGCGTTGCCCGGCGATGCTGTCCAACGGCAATCCCGGCCGGGTGGAGGCAGCTGGCAAGCGACGGCACCGAACACCTGGACCGACCCGCATCCCAAACCGTCTTATCTGTTCGCCCTGGTCACCGGTCATTCGCGGTCGGACCGCTTCCCACGCGATCGGCCGCGACGTGGCCTGGCGATCGTACGCCGGGGAACGATGACGCTGCCCTCACGCCATGGATCGCTAGAAGGCGATGCCCTGGGACGAGCACGTGTTCGGCCGGAATACGATCTGTCCGTGTTCAACGTCGCCGCCTCGGACTTCAACATGGGCGCGATGGAGAACAAGGGCCTGAACGTCTTCAACACGAAATATGTGCTGGCCGATCCGGAGACCACCACCGACAACGAATACCGCCGCATCGAGGGCGTGATCGCGCACGAATATTTCCACAACTGGAGCGGCAACCGGGTCACCTGCCGCGACTGGTTCCAGTTGTCGTTGAAAGAAGGTCTCACCGTGTTCCGCGAGCAGCAGTTCTCGCGCCGACAAGCAATCGGCCGCGGTGAAACGCATCATGAGGTTCCCGCGTTGCGGGGTGTGCAGTTTCCCGAAGATGCCGGCCCGTTGGCGCATCCGGTGCGCGGACCGCTACACGGCGATCGACAATTTCTACACTGCGACGGTGTACAAAAAGGGCGCCGAGGTGATCCGCATGATGGCGGCCATCATCGGGCGCAAGGGTTCCGGCGCGGCATGGATCTCTATTTCCCGCGGCACGACAAGCAGGCCGTAACGATCGAGGATTTCGTGCAGGCGATGGCGGATGCGTCGGGCGTCGATCTGACCGATTTCAAGCTTTGGTATCATCAGGCCGAAAGCCGGTACTGAGCGTTGCCGACGAATATGATCCGGTGGAGCATCGCTACGTGCTGACGCTCAGTCAGCAGACGCCGCCCACACCGGGGCAGCTGGAGAAACAGCCGCTGGTCATCCCGGTCGCGATGGGATTGACGTATTCCAACGGGACCGAGGCGCCGACGCGTCTCGCGGACGAAGCTGCGCCCCGATCCGGCACTCGCGTTCTGCTTCTCTCCCGGGCCGAGCAGCGTTTCACGTTCCGGGACTTGCCGTCCCGCCCCGTGCCGTCGCTGCTGCGCGGGTTTTCCGCGCCGGTCAAACTGTCCGGCGTGCCACTCGGCTTATTTCGCGTGCTGGCGGCCGGCGAGCGACCGTTCGTGCGCTGGGATTCGGCCAGTCTTATGCGACCGCCGTCTGCTCGGCATGGTCGCGGCGTTGCGCCGGGACGAGATGGTCCGCATGCCCGATGCACTGATTGAATGGGCGGCTGACGTCGAGCGCGCCGACAAGGATCATGCGCTGGCCGCGGAAGCGCTGACGCTCCCTCAGAGGCGTCGCTGGCCGATCAGATGGAAATTGCCGACATGGGCGGCATTCACACTGTCGCGAATTCACCCGCGCTGGCATCGCACGGGCGCTGGGCGGCAAGCTGCGCGCCATGTATGAGCGGCTATCCGATGACGGGCCGTACCGGATCGACGGCGCCTCGATCGGACGGCGCGCGCTGCGCAATTCATGCCTTGCATATATCGTGGCCGAAGGCACAACCGAAGGCGTGCGGCTCGCCAAGGCGCAGTTCGATTCCGGACGCAACATGACGGACGTTCTGGCTGCGCTGGTGGCGCTGGCGGCTACGGATAGTGTGGAGCGTCGCGCGGTGCTGGATGCGTTCTACGCCGAGTGGCACGACGATGCGCTGGTGCTGGACAAATGGTTCGCCATCCAGGCGATGTCGCCGCTGCCGGGCACGCCGGAAGCGGTGCGCAGCCTGGCCGCCCACCCGGATTTCGATTTGCGTAACCCGAACCGGGTGCGCTCTCTTGTGGGTAGTTTCGCATCCGCCAACCAGGTGCGGTTCCATGATGCCTCGGGTGCGGGCTACCGGTTTCTTGCCGGACATCATCATCGAACTTGATCCATGAATTTACAGACGGCGGCCCGCATCTCCTCGCCGCTCGGCCAGTGGCGGCGGGTCGATGCCGGCCGGCAGACGCTGATGCAGCACGAGCTGCGCCGCATTCAGGAAACGCCGGGGCTGAGCA
>CAWGIP010000012.1:0-107231 GCA_963822675.1 uncultured Pseudomonadota bacterium
ACAGGCGCCATAGCACGGCGCGATACAAGACCCGGCTCCGGTGAAACGTGCTGGCAAGCACCCGACCCGGGCTGTAGGATGTCCGCCGGGCACGCGCGCCCTATTTCAGTTCCACCTCCGCCGGAGCGATGGTCGGTAGCTGGTCGGCTGAACTGCGCAGGACGCGCGGCAATTCACTGAGTCGGTTTTCCAGCCGTGGTGAACAAGGGTCCCCACGAATGGCGCCGAGCCGGTAATGGTGCCGGTCAGGCGGTATTCGTCCGCTGGATAGCCGGCCTCGACCCGTACCGTGGAGCCTTCGCTCTCCTCGCGCACGGGGCGGATGCGGAAACCCTCCAGCAGAGCCGCCCTGCAGCCGGCATGCACAACCCGAGCGGCCGCCCGACTTGGGCGTCATTGTAGCCGTTGATGCCATCCATGAGGAAATCGACGAACCGGCCTTTGTCCTGCAACATCGCCAGAAAGCTGACGATCTCGGCCTCCGCCTGGTTCGCCGGCGCCTGAACGGGCGCTGGGCGTGTCGCATCGGCAGAGGATTGCTTCCTTTTCGGAAGACGTGAGACCGAGAGCAGGACCAGCACGAGAACGCCGAGCGCCAGAGTGGCCCACGTCACATAAGCTTGGTGCCGGTCTCCCGGATACCAGGACGAACACGTTCACCGCGAGCAGAAGCAGAACGGCCAAGATCGAAATCGCTCGTAACACGCGCATGCCACTTTTGTTCCTCGGCAAGTGCTCGGCGAACCTTAGCTTTGGGAATGCGGTTGTGACAGGTGCCGACCGGACTCACCTGAGTCGGCTCTACCCAGCTCGTCAAGACGGATGATCTGGCGCCGTGACCCCCCGCTCTGGTTGACCCTTCGCCCTGCCCTGGCTACTCGTCCTCCTCCTCATCCGGCGGTGGAAATGGGTAGTAATCGTGCGCCGAAAGCACACCCTCGCGCAGGAATCGGAGATCGATCATGAAATTCGCGCTGCTGATCTACCAAGACGAAGGCGTGTACGGGGGGCGACGAAGCGGACGAAGATTGCCACGCGAAGCACAGGGCCTTTAGTCAGGTCCTTCGGATCCAAGCGCCTCGGCAGTGCTGGTTCGAAGAGCATCAACACGCCACCACAGTGCGTTCCAGCAGTAGCACCAAGACTATTCACGACGGTCCTTTTGCCGAAACGAAGGAACAACTGGGTGGTTTCTATCTGATCGAGGCGGCCGATCTCGACGAGGCCATCGATATCGCCAAGCGAGTGCCGCAAGCCGGCGAATCGAAATTCGTCCCGTCTCCAGCTACATCTGACGTAGGAGGGCGGGATTAGCCGCACTTGATGCCCTGACGCTACGATAAGTCGAGCCCAGTGGTGCGCGGTCGCGCAAGCTCCATACCAACCAGGCACGGGGAAAGAGCGGAGAAAAAGCTCACCACCTCCGCACGCTGAAGCTTTCGGCGCACGATGACCCGTCCTGCGGCATCGACGCCGTGAACGGCTGGCCTACCGGCTTCACCCAAGAGATCACACAGGCTACCGGCGGTCTCGTAACGCCTACATCGCGGACGGAACACAGGCGTCCGCAGGGGCGACCGGGTCGAAGTCAGTCGCCGATTGGCAGCGGCAACGACGAGTGGAACACATTCACCGTCGCCCGGAAACCAGCGGTAACTTCGAACCTGGCTAGCGGCACAGTCTCCGTCGGCACGATCGCTGCGTCGGGCCCTGCCTCGCAGACCATTCAGGCGACTGCGGCGGCCAAAGCCGGCCCAATCGCCGCAAGCGGCACCGCAACAGAGATCACCGCGGCCACCGGCCTGGCCGCGGCTCGCACGAAACCAGTAACTGCTATAAAATTCCTGAACAGCGACGGGCGTGTGGGGCTGCGGCTGGTCCGGGACGCGCGGCTCAAACCATGCCGAATTTGCCGGACTTTCCAGCTGTTTATCAGAAAGTATTGTAACCGGGGCAAAACCCCGGGCACTGGGGCGTCAGGCTGGTTGGCCGCGGCAGCGAATGAGATCGGCGAGTGCGGGGACCTTCGCGTGCCCGACGAGGCCGATCCGGTCGCCGAGATAGTCCCAGAACGCGATGCCGAGCTTGGCGCAGGTATGCATCAATCCAAGAAATGCGTCGCGGCAGTCGCGGCCGGCGTCGCTGCGGGTCCCACCGCTGATCTTGCGCTTGATGACGTAGCAGCGGATGTCGCGCTCCGAGCCATTGGTGTGCAGCGGGATTTCCGGCGGTCGAGAACCATCAGCAGCTCGGGCTTGTTGGCATGCAGCCGCTCGAGCAGGCGGTCGAGGGTGGCGAAGCCGGTGCGGCGGGAGAAGATGCGGGCGAAACGCGCGCGCAACTCGCCGCGACGACGTGTCGTCGGTTCAGCGCGGTATGCCTTGAGATCGGCGTAGTACCACCAGATCAGGTCACGCACGAACTCCTGGACCGCGCGATGGAGATCGGTGAACGTGTCGAGCTTGTGCACCAGCCGTTCGGCATATACCCAGCACAGTGCGTGCCGGCCGACCGTGAACGGTCCCGCGTCATCGCTGACGATGGCAGTCGCGGCCAACAGCATTCTCGATCGCGCTTGGGGCAAGCCGCGGGAACGCCCGCCGGCTGAGAATAGAAATGAGGTATCGCGGTGAGTAACGAAGAGATAGTGGCCGAATTGCAGCGAATCCGAGCGTTGCAGGCGCTTGCGGCGGGCGGGCAGTACGAGGTTCGGGACGAGCGGAACGACGCTTGACCGCCGTCGTAAGGGTGTTTGGCCCGAATCGGAAGGATGCCGCACTGGCGGGTTTTCACGGTAGATAGAGACGCCGGCAGATAGTCTTTTATCATCAAGGCTCTACACGGGACGATGGTGGAGCCAAGGGGAGTCGAACCCCTGACCTCCTGAATGCCATTCAGGCGCTCTCCCAACTGAGCTATGGCCCCGTCCCGGGTCGGGAGGCGGCATATAGCCCCGCCTCGTCAGGCGATCAAGGGGCCCACATGGCATGCGCCGACGTCACGCTCTGCTGCCGACCGGGAGCGGATGTCGACCACGAATGCCTGGGCATTCCTGCACTGGCTCGACGCCACGGGACATGGGGCGCTGACGGGCTGGGCCGGCGCTGCAAGGTTTCTCCGCGGACCAGCCGGACGCCTTCGCCGCGGCTGCGTCGGCGTTCGCGGGCTTGCCGGCGACGCCACTTCGGCTTGCGCGGCATGCCGGCGCGGCGGGAGGCGCTGGTGCTGCCGTGGAGCCACGCGGATCGGATTGGCGCATCTCGCGCGACCGGCTCGCCGCCAACTCGAGGCGGACTTCCGCCTGAACTCGCTGCCCTATTGCGCGCGCCTATGGCCGCCGCATTGGTGCGCCCGCTTGCGGACTGCTGCTGTACGCCGATCTTCGGCCCGATGACCGTGTGCTGGTGGCCGGCGGCCGCGTGGCCGTTGGTGGCGGCGCTGTTGAACAGGGCACTACGCTGATCCTGGCGCCGCCTGCCCGGCCTGCTGCCAGCGTGCCGCCGAGGAACGCGCGACGTGTCATCGCCCCTGCTGCCGTATTGGCGCAGGCTGCGTTCCGGCCGCCCGGGCGCGGCCGACCCGAATCTCGGCGCTCTGCGCGCCATCCTGGCCACCGGCGGTCCGCTGTCGCCCGAGGTGCGCAGACGAATCTATACCGTGGATCAAGCCCGACGTGATGCTGCTCGCCCGGTCGGGCGACACGCTGTGGGGCAACCCGCTGGAACCGGTGCTCGCCCGGGCCGCGCGCCACGCCCGGCCTGTTCAGGCCGCCACAGCCAGTCCCGGCGATACGGTGAATGCGGCCTCGGTCTTCGAGTGAAGCTCCGCCAGCGTCACCTCTGGCGCCAGGTCGATCAGCGTCAGCCCTGGGCGGCCGACCTCGAACACCCCAAGTTCAGTGATCGCCATATCGACCACCCCGGCCCCGGTCAGCGGCAGCGTGCAGCGATGCAGCAGCTTGGGCTTGCTGCCGGCGGTGTGCTCCATCAGCACCACCACGCGCTTCACGCCGGCTACCAGGTCCATCGCGCCGCCCATCCCCTTCACCATCTTGCCGGGGATCATCCAGTTCGCCAGGTCGCCGTTCTCCGCCACCTGCAGCGCGCCGAGGATCGAGATGTCGATATGCCCGCCGCGCACCATCGCGAAACTCGCCGCGCTATCGAAGTAGCTGGTGGTCGGCAGCTCGGTGACGGTCTGCTTGCCGGCGTTGATCAGGTCGGCGTCTTCCTCGCCCTCGAACGGGAACGGCCCCATGCCCAGCATGCCGTTCTCCGAATGAAGCTGGATCGACATGCCCGGCGGGATGTGGTTGGCCACCAAGGTCGGGATGCCGATGCCGAGATTGACGTAAAACCCGTCCTTCAACTCGCGCGCCGCGCGGGCGGCCATCTGATCGCGCGTCCAGGCCATGATCTGCTCCTCCTCAGGCATGACGATGGCCGCTTGCGCACCGTGCGCTGTTCGATCCGCTTCTCGCCGATTGCGAGCGGCACGATGCGATCGACGAAAATGCCCGGCGTGACGATGTGGTCGGGGTCGATTTGGCCCGGCTTCGACAAGCTCCTCGACCTCGACCACCGTGGCCTCGGCGGCGGTGGCCATGACCGGATTGAAGTTCCGCGCCGTCTTCCGGTAGATCAGGTTGCCCTCGGGATCGGCTTTCCAGGCGTGAATGATCGCCAGGTCGGCGCGCAACCCCCGCTCCAGCACATATGTCTCGGCCGTCGAACACCTTGGTTTCCTTGCCCTCGGCGATCTGCGTGCCGGCCCCCGTCGCGGTGTAGAAGCCAGGAATGCCGGCGCCGCCGGCGCGGATGCGCTCGGCCAGCGTGCCTTGCGGGTTGAATTCGATCTCCAACTCGCCGGCCAGGTATTGCCGCGCGAAAGTGGCGTTCTCGCCGACATAGGAGCTGATCATCTTGCGGATCTGGCGCGTCTGCAGCAGCAACCCGAGCCCGGCATCGTCGATACCGGCATTGTTGGAGATCACCGTCAGGCCGTGACGCCGCTGTCGCGGATCGCCTCGATCAGCGCGCTGGGGATACCGCACAGGCCGAAGCCGCCGGAATGGATCGTCATGCCGTCACGCAGCAGGCCCGACGAGTGCCGCGCGTGCATCCGGGTAGACCTTGTTCACGGCCATCCTGCCCACCTCCGGGCGCGGAAGCTGCCACTCTCGCAGCCGCCCAACAAGGGTTGCACTCAACCAGCGGCGCCTTTGCGCTTCAGATAATGGCGATGCGCCTTCGCGCGGTTCCCGCATGACGCCATCGAACACCAGCGCCGATTGCCGCTCTTGCTATCGTCAAGAAACAGCCACCGGCAGGCGTCATTGGCGCAGAGGCGCACGCGCGGCAGGCGCGGGCCTGCGAGCAGATCCGCCCAGGACCAGATTACCGGCGCCAGCAGCGACGTGGCCGAGGCCGTTACCGCACCGCCAAGCCAGCCCGCCGTGCTGAGCTCCGTGCGGGATGGTCCTGTTGCAAGCGCGCGATTGAGGGCTGCGAGCGCGGGCTCCGGCGGGGGTGCCGGGAAGCCGTAGCCGTGAATGTCGCCACAATGGCCTCGCGCAATGCGATTGCTGTGGCGAAGGCCGCGGCCTCTTCATCGGGCGCGGAACGCCACGCCTCGGCGTAATAGGCAAGCAGGGTCTCGGATACCGCGCCATGGGCCTTGACCCAGTGGAGCAGGTCCGTCGCGTCCCCCAGCGTTTCCACGGGTTTCGCACTTCCGCGCCAATACAGTGTGTTCGCGAAGTCCAAGCAAAGGCCGTCCGGCGGTCCGGGGAATGCCAACTCAAGGCCAACAACAGCTCGTGTCATGCTTTGGCCTTACTAACCGTCATGAGGGTTGACAAGCTGATGTGTCTTTGTCACCGTCATGACGGTTAGAAGCAAGGAGGAATGCATGATCGACCATGTCTCCATCGGCGCGCGCGATTTCGACCGCTCGCGCCGCTTCTATGACGCCGTGCTTGCCCCGCTTGGCGTCTCGTGCCTGTTTACCGAGGGCGAGTCAGCCGGGTATGGGGACGCGCACCCGTTCTTCTGGGTCAGCGCCACTGCCCGTCCGGTGCCGGCCGACCCGGATTCCGGGCTGCATATCTGCTTCGGTGCGCCGAGTTGGGGGGACTGTGGACGCGTTCCACGCCGCCGCTCTGAAAACCGGTGGATCGGACAACGGGCCGCCTGGCTTGCGGCCGGATTATGGTCCCGGCTACTACGCCGCCTTCGCCCTGGATCCGGACGGCTATCGTATCGAAGCGCACTTCCACGCAGCGAGTTGAAACCAGCCGACTTCCGCCCGCGCCGCACTCGGTGCTACAACCTCTGGGCAACCAATAGCATCAAGGGGAGCGTCCGACATGGCACGAGTAGCGCTCGTCACCGGGGGCACGCGCGGGATCGGGGCCGCAATAGGCAAGATGCTTGCCGCGCAGGGCCGGACAGTGGTGGCCAGCTACGCCGGCAATGAAGAAGCGGCGCAGCGTTTCCATGCCGACACGAGCTGCAAGGTGTTTCGTTTCGATGCTTCGCAGTTCGAAGAATGCAAGCAAGCTGTGGAGCGGATCGGCGCGGAAATTGGCCCGATCGAGATCCTGGTGAACAATGCCGGCATCACGCGGGATGCCACGCTCGCCAGAATGACGCACGAGATGTGGGAGGCGGTGATCGACACCAATCTCGGCTCCTGCTTCAACTTGTGCAAAGTCACGTGGGAGGGAATGCGCGCCAAGAAGTTTGGCCGCATCGTCAATGTCGGCAGCGTCAATGGCCAGGCCGGGCAATACGGGCAAGTAAACTACGCCTCGGCGAAATCGGGCATTCACGGTTTTACCAAGGCGCTGGCACAGGAGGGCGCGCGTTACGGCATCACCGTCAACGCGATCGCCCCGGGTTATATCGATACGGACATGGTGCGCGGTGTTCCGGCCGACGTGTTGGAGAAGATCGTGGCCCGCATCCCCGTTGGCAGGCTCGGCCGGGTCGAGGATATCGCCCGGGGCGTCGCCTTCCTGACTGCCGACGAGGCGGACTTCATTACGGGAAGCACGCTGTCGATCAATGGTGGCCAGCACATGTATTGGAGCGGCGCACGGGCCGGGGTCGCGCTGCACGCGACGAGTTGCGCCAGATCGCCGACTTCAGCGCCGCCGACGAGATCGAGAAGCTCGGCAACCTCAAGGCAAAAGGGGTGATCCCAGACCAGGAGTATGCGACAACTTCGCGCCCGGCTTACCTCCTGGGAGGCGCAGGCGTATGGCAGTTCCTGCGGGTACTGATCCTGGCGGACTTGATATCCGAGAAGCAGTTCCGGGTAGTTGGCGGCGTCTCCGACCTCGGCACGGCAAAGTGTCTCTCGTGTGAGGCACCTATGCGCCGGTGGCCTATGTCGGTACCGTCCATCGTCCGGTGACAACGCCCAATCCAACCCTCCTGCACGGAGACGATCGACGGACGCTGGTCGCGCAGTCGAAGCAGAGGGTCCGGCATGAGATCGGCAGACTCGTTGTATTAAGCCATTTGGAGGGACCGTGTTCTCTTGCACATCGGATGACACAGCGGCCTCGGTAAGTCATTCCGGCTGCCTCTGCCACAGGCCGGAAATTCAGTCTCTGACACGTCGGATCAGCTCGGATTTTTCACGCCGCGGCTTTGCTGCCGGTATGGCCGCCTCGATTGCGTCGCTCGGCCTACCCAAACTCGCCTTCGCGCAGTCGGCGCCCGGCCGGCGGGCGCCGACTGTCCTGTTCACGAATTTCCGCCTGTTCGACGGAAAATCCAGCACATTGCGCAACGGGCTCCGTCTGCTCGTCGAGGGCAACCGGATCAAGGCCGTGGCGGAGGGCAATCCTGCCGCACCGGACGACGCGCAAGTGATCGATTGCGGCGGGCGAGTTCTTATGCCGGGTCTGATCGACGCGCACTGGCATTCCATATTTGCAGCGCTGCCGCTCCAGGCTCTGATGAGCGCGGATGTCGGCTACATCTATCTGGCCGCGAGTGCCGAGGCCGAGCGCACGCTGATGCGCGGCTTCACCACGGTTCGGGATCTTGGTGGTCCGTCCTTCGCATTGAAACAGGCGATCGACGAGGGGCTCATGCCGGGGCCCCGCATCTATCCGTCCGGCGCCATGATAACAGCCACTGGCGGTCATGGCGATCTGCGTCCATTGTCCGATGTGCCGAGGATCGGCGGCACGCTCAGCCGCGTGGAACTATCTGGCGGCGCCATCATCGCCGATGGTGCGGACGCGGTCCGGCTGCGTGTGCGCGAGCAACTCATGCAGGCTGCGTCGCAGATCAAGCTCGTGGGAAGCGGAGGCGTATCGACACCGCGAAGCCCGCTGGACGCGGCCGGTTTCACCGAACCCGAACTGCGCGCCGGGGTCGAAGCTGCCCAAGACTGGGCCACCTACGTTACCGTGCACGCCTATACGCCAGCGACGATCCAGCGGGCGATTGCCGCCGGGGCCACGTGCATCGAACATGGTCATTTGATGGACGAAGCGACGGCCAGGCTGATGTCAGAGAAGGGCACATGGTTAAGCATCCAGCCATTCGTGGGGGATGACGACTCGATCTGCCTGACGGGCGAAAGCCGGGTTCAGCAGCTTCAGGTCCTTGCCGGCACGGACGAGGCATATACGCTGGCGAAAACTCACAAGATCAAGACGGCATTCGGTTCGGACTTGCTGTTCTCCGGTACGCTGACAGCGCGCCAGGGCACGATGTTGACCCATCTGACCCGCTGGTACGCCACGTTCGAAATCTTGCAGATGGCGACCGCCGCCAACGCCGAGCTGCTTGGCTTGTCCGGTCCACGCAATCCGTATCCCGGAAAATTGGGGGTTGTGGAAGAGGGCGCGCTTGCCGATCTGCTGCTCGTCGAGGGAAATCCGCTTGAGGACATCAGTCTCATTGCGAATCCAGACAAAAACTTCCTCGTCATCATGAAGGATGGGAACGATCTACAAGAATGCACGCAACCAATGAGGTCTCGCGAGCAGAAGTAGAGTGCTAGCATGTCTCCGGTGAATCGTTACCGCCCGCTGGTTATCTCTATGGGCTTCAACGGGTATCAGTGGATCTGGAAGAGGGCCGCGACTTCTCATCGTGCTTACTGCGACAGACAAAACTACGATTATATCTTCGTCAAAAGACCACATTTTACAGCATTGTTAATGGAGTGCGCTTGGCTAAAGCTGCCACTCCTGATTGGAGCCCTTTCAGCAGGACGTGAATGGGTCCTCTTCATTGACTGCGACACGGTGATCTCGGACGATTGCCCTCCGCTAGAAAGTGTAGCTGAGACCAATAAATCTCTTTTTATGGCTAACGGGTTTTCTGGTCGCATCAACTCAGGAGTTATTTTGGTCCGGAATTCTCCACCTGTTGTTGCGCTTTTGAACAGAATTGTTGCAAATGCCCTTTCACCATTGCCGCCGGAGGACGAAGTCGGCTGGGGCGAAAACGGCCACGTCATCCACTACGCTAAAAGCTTTTCTGGACTTAGACTGCTTGGATCCGCGTGGAACAACAATCAGGATCACAAATTGCGCGACTATATCCGTCACTACAGCGCAGGTCCGATGCGGCAGCACTATAGGTTTACTCCCACCGAAAAGCTTTTCGCGAAGATAAGATCGCTCCACGGTAGATACTGGGCAAAGCCTCAGCGCACGCGAGCTACGTCCGATTTCTTCGAGCGGCTCAACAGTTTGATGCGTGTCGTCGCTGCAAATTACCCAGAGATTCACTATATACCGATCACCGCCGCCAAGCCCTTATCCGACCCCTCGCGAGCTTCGGGAACGGCGGGAAGTAGCTCACATGATGGGTCCCGATTTCAAGTGCCAATACCCGAGTTGCGTCCACATAGGCGCGATTGCCCGCGAAAAGACATCGAGTTCTCGATCTGAGGCCCGCGCTTCGCTGGCCGACGCTGATCCTTTGCCCAAATTCCACATCTTTAGGCTCCGCCCGGCACGTTCTTCGAGCCTTCCAGCTGCAACACCGCCTCCCACGGTGGCAGAAATTGCCCTCATCCAGCTTCTCCAGAACAACAGCCAGCGCCGCCACTACTCTCTCCTCGGCCATCGGCTCACTCTTCGCCTTGTTGTGAAGCGTCGGGACTGTAACCTTAGCCGATCAGGTCCGGCTACTACATTGCGAAGTAGGAACATGAGGTCGGCTAGACGCCTACGGGCGGTAACCAACAACACCACGAGATAGGCTACGGCGCCGAGCCCAACGTCAGCCGCAAGCGCTGGCGCCTCGGGCATCAGGGGCAAGAGCCGTCTGCCGAGCAGGATCGCGCCGCTCATGGCAATCACCGCGAGAAACGGTCCCGCGAACTGAAGCAGATAAATTCTCGCTCGCAGAGAAAGAAGTCTGAGGGTCATTGCTACTGGCACGGGCCACAGAAGGTACGCTTTGCCGACAAGCATCATGAGCAGGACCCGAGGTGCCCTCACGCGCGAAAAGCACTATAATCGGTACGTTCAGGAAGCCAGCGCCGAGCTGATAGTAAAACCACCAGTTCGGTTGGCCGAGGCTGCCGATCAGTCCTGCCTGCAACATCCCAATGCATGTGATGAGGCCGAGCGCGCAGAGAATACGGATTGGCCATAGCGCGCCGCCCCATTGCGGGCCGAAGACGAGGGGCACAGCGCGATCAACTACGCAGGCGAGGCCGACAAATATTGGGAAGGCAATGACACTTGAGAGAAAAGTCGCAAGCAGGAAGCCGCGGCGGACGCGATTCCGATCACTCTGGATCCCGGCGAACACTGGATGAGCAACGGAGTTTAGTGCGCCACTGGTGACATCGGTGAGGATCGCAAAAATACGACGGGCAAAGTTGTAAAACCCAAGCTGTAATGTGCCAAGAAAGTAATCCGACAAGGGCCTGATCGGCCTGACCACCGATGAAATTTACCAGTCGAGTGCCGGACGCATATGCCCCGTAGCCAGAGATGATAACCAGATGCCCGGCACTGAATTGAAGGCGCGGCCACCAGCCCGTACTCCAGAACATCGCGAGTGCCGCAACACAGGAATTTGCGAGGAGTGAGGCGACAAGTGCCCAAAGCCCGAAGCCGTTAAGGACTAGCCCGACCGAAATCGCCGCCGATACGACGGTAGCGACGGCCGTCCGCAGCGCTAGAAGGTGGAACGAAAGCGTCTGTGTCACCAACGCGGTCGGCACCACCCCCGCCGTTTCAAAAACGACCCGCAGACCGATCACCGGAATGATTGTCGCTAGCGCGGGCACATGGAAGAGGCGCGACGCATCGGCCGCAGTTGCCGCCAGGATGGCATACAGCGTTACGCCGACACTTGTGCAGAGCCAGAATACGCTATCTAGACAGACGGGATCTCTCTCCATCCGTTGCACTAGCGCATCTCCGAAACCTGCGGGAACAAGGGCCGAGGCGGCAGCGGTAAGCGCGCTAGCGATCGCAACGACACCAAAATCAGCTGGTGACAGCAAACGTGCCGTTAGGACAAAGACTAGCAGGCCAGCAATCGTGGGCACTAAAGCGTTAATCACGGACCAGAAAACGCCCCGAAGCGCGAGGTTAAAACGGTTCGGGAATGCCTCCGAAGGACCAGGCCGATCAATCATGGCGGAAGCGGATTGCAAGCGCTCATTACTGCTTCCTCTGCAAGATCATCTCGCTTTCGGTCAAGGTCCGTCAAACGCTGCGTTTCGCTTCCCCCATGCGCCGGCGCCGCGTCTAAACCCTTGGCACTGGCCGACCAGTTATCCGAGGTCCTGGCTGCCGCAGGCCAAGATGGCCCATCTCCGTCAACTGCCCATGCAGGCCATACCCTGTCGGACCGGCCTCGTAGCAGAGGTGCAGCCGAGCGTGGCGCCTCTCGAAACGAGAGACCAGGCGGCGCATCGACGCCGGGTCCGCGCCTATCTCTCCGAGATACCCGATCTCGCCCTGCCTGCCAGCTTGGCGATCGCCACAGCGTGGCGCACCTTGGCGACGTCCAAACCAACGAAAACCTCGCTATCGTGGCCCACAACTCGTCCTCCTACATTGAGCATAGGTTCGCACCCTGCGAGCAACCCTCATTCACTCGCGCAGTGTGGGACGAGCCGCTTCGGTGCGGGATGAATGTCTCAATGAGCATCTGTTCACCAGCCTGCCGGCGAGGGCGGCGGATCACCGGGGCCTGGCGGGTCGACTACAACACGAGAGGCCGAACACGAGCCTAAACGGGCTCACGCCCATCGACTTCACCAACCGCCCCGCTCCGGGGCACAACCAGAACAGATTTTAGCCATGAACGGGGTCACATTGGGGGCAGGGTCATGCAGCATCGGGCCATAAGCACGCTTGACGGACCGGCCGTAGCGGGGAAGCGTGGCGGACATGATCGATCCCGCCGAACTGCACCGCCGAACGCTCACCCTGGACACGCATATCGACATTCCCTGGCCGGACGGACCCGACCCGTTCGCCGACACGGCCCGCAAGGTGGATTTTCCGAAGATGCTGAAGGGCGGCCTGTCCGCCGGCTGTTTCGTTGCGTACGTGCCACAGGCGGCCCGCACCGCGCCAACGAGGACGCGGCGTTCGCCCGGGCGGTGGCGATGCTGGAGACGATTTGGGCTACCGGGCGCACAGAACGCGACATCGGGGTGCGCATCACCGAAACGGCGGCCGAATTAGAGGCTGTACGGCGCGACGGAGTTCTGGCCGTTATGCCGGCGGTTGAGAATGGGTTTGCCTTAGGCGCCGATCTATCGCGGCTGGCGCGGCTGCGCAGCGCTCGGCGCGCGCTATCTGACGTTGACCCATAACGGGCACAACGCGCTGGCCGATTCGGCCAACCCCCGCGGCGACTTGGGCGATCCGGCGGCCGAGCATGGCGGGCTGTCGGCACTGGGGCGCGCGGCCATTGCGATGCTGAACCGGCTCGGCATGCTGGTCGATGTCGCGCATGTCTCGCGCGCGGCGATGTTTCAGGCGGCGGAGTCCTCGCGCACCCCGGTCGTCTCGACGCATTCCTGCATCCGCGCCCTGTGCGACCATCCGCGTAATCTCGATGATGCGCAACTTGATGCGTTGCGTGACGTTGGCGGCGTGGTGCAGGTGACGGCCGTTTCGGCGTTCCTGAAGCCGAATGCCAAACCCGACGAGGTGACGCTAGCGGATTTCGCCGACCACATCGACCACGCGGTGCGACGGATCGGCATTCAGCATGTCGGGATCTCCTCGGATTTCGATGGCGGAGGCGGATTTGCCGGCTGGCGAGATGCCGGGGACAGCGCAAACGTGACCGCCGAGCTGGTGCGACGCGGTTATGGCCCCGCCGAACTTGCCTTGCTTTGGGGCGGCAATTTCCTACGCATTCTGCGTATCGCCGAGGAAGTCGCCGATCGGTGATGGCGGAAGGGCGTATTCCCAGCCGCCAAGACCACGCCTAGCATGGTGCGGGTTAACGTGGAGGGACCGATGCCGAAGGGCTACATCCTGGCGGAGGTGGAAGTCACCGATGCGGCGCTATACGAGCAATACGTTGCAATGGTCGGAGCAACGGTCGCGCGCTACGGCGGACGTTTCGTCGTGCGCGGCGGCAATGCAGCGCGGCTGGAGGGCGATCGCCCGACGCAACGCATGGTCATCCTGGAGTTCGATAGTCCCGAGCGAGCCTCCGAGTGGTATAATTCGGAACAGGTACGCACCAGCAAAGGCACTGCGGCTGCGCTCGGCCAACACGGAAATGGTGCTGCTGACCGGAACTGACGCCGGCTGAAACGGGAAGGGGAGGGAACAGTGACGACCATCTATGCGGGCCTGCGCGCGACCAAGGATGGCGGTATCGGCGGCCTGTTCCGGTTGGAGCCGGAAAACGGGCGCTGGGAGCGTGCGCTTGCGGCCGACGTGCAGGCGATCACGCCCGACCCGCGCCGGCCCGGCGTGGTCTTCGCGGGCGCCGCCGACGGGCCGTATCGCAGCCGGGATGACGGCAAGATCTGGACGCGGCTGCGCTTTCCCGATGCGTCCGTGCAGCTCTGGTCGCTCGCGCTCGATCCCGCGCAAGACGGGATAGTGTACGCGGGCGGGTCGCCCGTTTCGGTGTACCGCAGCGACGACGCGGGCGAGAGCTTCCGCCGCATGCCCGATCCGGGCGTGCAGGGGCGCGTGCGGATGTCGTTCGACTGCCGCGTAATGCGGATCGCGCCGAACCCCACCCGCGCCGGTGAGCTGTACGCGGCGCTCGAAGTGGGCGGAGCGATCCGATCGCGCGATGGCGGTGAGAGCTGGGAGGATTGTGCGAGCGACCTCGTGCGATTGGGGAAGTTGCCGCATCTGCGCAGTCGCATCGTCAGCGACACCGAGGATGAGGGCATGCTGGACGGTCACGCCGTCGCCATGACAGCGGCCGCGCCGGACCGAGCGTTCCTTGCGGTGCGGATGGGATTGTTCCGCAGCGACGATGCCGGGCGCACCTGGCAGGACATGGAGATCTGGCGCGTTTCAACGCATGGTTATGCACGCGATCTCAGGGTTTCGCCGCATAATCCCAAAGTGCTCTATGCCTGCCTGAGCCCGGCCTTCACCAGTGACGCCGGCTCGCTCTGGCGCAGCGAGGACGCGGGTGAGACGTGGTCGCGCTTCGATGCGACCACGCCGGGCAACACCGCGATGGCTGTTGCATTGCATCCATCGGACCCGAACCAGGTGTTCTTCGCCGCCAAGACGCGCCAAGTGTTCGGCACCCGGGACGGCGGCGCAAGCTGGCGGGAATTTCCGATCCCCGAGGGAACGGGCGAGGTCTATGCACTGGGCTGCGGGTAGGCCCTCACCCCGTTCGCTGCGCGAACCGACCTCTCCCGCGCTGCGGGAGAGGCGCTTTTTTGCCTCTCCACCTTAGCCCAGCACAATCGCCGCCACCACGCCCGCGACCAGAGCGTATTTCAATCCGTAATAGACGTTCCGATTCCACTTCTTTAGCCGTTTGGCGGCCAGTCGCACCTGATATACCGCGCCGAACGCCCGGTTGGCGAAGCCGATGCGGTCGCCCTCCAGGTTCTCGGTGGCTGTAGCCTTGACGAGATGATGGATGACGAAGCGGTTGATGGCGGTTGGCACGCGTCCCTTCAACGGACGTTCCACGTCGCAGAACAGGATAAGGCGGTTCACGTCGGTCTTGTTCTCGGCGTAGTGAATGAAGGTTTCATCAAACAGCATCGCCTCGCCGTCGTGCCACGCGCAGCGCTCGCCATCCACGTCGATAAAGCAATCGTCGCTGTTCGCGGTGCGAAGCCCCAAATGGTAGCGCAGGCTGCCGGCGAACGGGTCGCGGTGACGCACCAGCCGCGCGCCGGGCGGCAGCAGGGCGAACATTGCGCCGTGGACCGTGGGCAACCGGCGCAGCAGCTCCACCGTGCGCGGACATAGCCGTTCGGCTGAAGGCAGCGGATCGTCATACCATTTCAGGTAGAACCGCTTCCAGCCGGTCCGAAAGAAGGAGTTGAAGCCAAGATCGTTATAGCCGCTCGAAGCCCGCACCATGCCCTCATCGAGCAGCCGCAAGCCCTCCTCGCGGATCGCCTGCCAGTTCATGGCCAAATCCGCGAGTTCCGGGAAGCCCCCAGGGTCAAAAAACGGGCGCGAGGGCACGCGCGAGAACAGATAGACAAAGGCGCTGTACGGAGCCAGGAAGGTCGAGTGGTCGGTCAACTGACGGGTGAAACGATGCCGCACCCGGCCACGAAAATGCACAAACGCGGCGGAGGCCAGAAACAGCGCTACCAGCGCGAACTTCACTTGCAGCAGGGACTTGGCAGCCGGGACCATGACGCTGTCCTTAGCCCAACACCTGCTGTTCCCGCAAACGGGTGACCTCAGCCTCCCCGAATCCCGCCTCGCGCAACACCTCCTCGCCATGCTGGCCGACAGTCGGCGCGTGGCGCGGCGCGGCCTTGCGCTCACCCGCGATGTGGAACGGGCCCGCCACGGTCAGCGCATCCTCGCCAATAAACGGCACAATGGCGTCGATCGCACGGGCCTGAGGATCAGCGCACAATCTCATCCAGGGTCGAGACCACGCCGAAGGTCACGCCCGCCGCGTGCATCCGCGCCATCCAGTCGGCCAGATCCCGTGTCGCGAACGCAGCATCGAGAATTGACATCAGCGCGGCGGCATTGCGCGGCGTGCCGGAATTGTCGCGAAGCGCGGATCATCGGGCAGGTCCGGTCGACCGAGCGCGGCGGCAAACGGCCGGAATTGCCGTTCCTCGTTCAGCATTGCCAGCATGAACCAGCGTCCGTCGCGCGTGTGGTACAGATTGGTCATCGCATTCGGCGACTCCGCACGCGGACGGCGTGGGTGGAACCGGGCGTCGACCAGCTTCGCCTGAATGAAGAAGCCGTTCGCCCAAATGCCGTTGGCGAGCAGTGACGAATGCACGACGCCGCCCTGACCGGTTCGCTCGCGGCGATACAGCGCGGTCACGATCGCGCCGTAGAGCGCCATCGCCGAGGGATGATCGCCCATGCCGGGAGCCGATCGGGCGGGCGGGGCGGTGTGGTCGGAACGAACAATATCCATCAGTCCGCTGCGTGCCCACCACGCGGTGGAATTGAAGCCCGACTTCTCCGCCTCCGCGCCGGTTTCGCCGTACGCAGTGAGCGAGGCGTAGATCAGCCGCTTGTTCAGCGGGGTGAGATCCTCGGCGGCGATTTGCAGCCGGCGCCGCGCCGGAAGGGGCAGATTGGTGATGAAAATATCGGCCTCGCGGACCAGCCGGTAAAGCACGTCACGTCCGTCGGCTGCCTTCAGGTCGAGCGCCAGGCTCCGCTTGTTCCGTCCGGTCAGCATCCAGGCACAGTCGCAATCGCTGTCCGGCAGGCCGGGCAGGGCGCCCAGATTGCGATAGGAATCACCACCGCCCGGCGGCTCGATCTTGATCACGTCGGCACCGAAATCACTCAACAGGGTCGCTGCGGCGGGCGCGGCGATGAAACTTGCGCAATCGATGACTCGCAGGCCGGCGAAAATTCCGTCGCGTTGCGGCTCGCCCATTATTGGCGCCTCAGGGAAGTTGATTGGAGAAAATGATCGTGCCGGACGCGGCGAACATGCCGCCGACGCCGTGGCAGACCGAGATCCTGGCATTCGCGATCTGCGCCGGCGCGGTGCCGCGCATCTGCCGCACGCTCTCCTGCAGCGCAAACATTCCGTACATGCCGGTATGGGCGTAGGACAGGCCGCCGCCATTGGTGTTCAGCGGAAGCTTCCCGCCCGGTGCTGTGTTGCGTTCGGCGATAAAGCGGCCGGCCTCGCCACGCCCGACGAAGCCCAGATCTTCGAGGCCGTATAGCGGCAGATGCGCGAAAGCATCGTAGATCATGAGATGATCCACGTCCTTGTGCGCAATCCTCGCCGCCTGGAACGCCCCGGGACCGGCCACGCGGAACGCGCGCGAGGAGGTGAAATCCTCCATCTGGCTCACCATCGGCGTTTCCACGCTCTCGCCGGTGCCCAGGATATAGACAGGCCGGGTCGGGAAGTCGCGCGTCGCGTTCGGAGGCGGTCAGGATCAGCGCGCCGCCGCCGTCGGAGACGAGGCAGCATTGCAGCAATCGAAACGGATAGGCGATCATCCGCGAATTCAGCACGTCCGTCGACCGAGATCGGATCATGAAAGGTGGCGCGGGGGTTCTTTGCGGCCCACTCGCGTTGCACCACGGCGACCATCGCGATCTGCTCATGTGTGACGCCATACGTCTTCATGTAGCGCAACACCGGGATGGGGAACAGCGATGGCGGTCCCATCGGGCCGAACGGCATCTCGAACTGGCCGGCGAGACTTGATGGCGATACGCTGCGCCCCGGCTGGCCGATGCGCGACTTGCCGGACTCGCCATGCGTGATCAGCACGATTTTGCATAGCCCAGAGGCGATCGCCGCTGCTGCGTGGCGCACATGGATCATGAACGAGCAGCCGCCGACCGAGGTGCCGTCCACCCAACTCGGCGTAATGCCAAGATAATGCGCGATCTGCACGGGTGTTTCGACCGCGCAGGCCACGCCGTCGATGTCCTTTGGCTTGAGCCCGGCATCCGCCATCGCGTTCAGCGCAGCATCGGCGTGCAACTGGATTTGCGACACATCGGGGATGACGCCAAGCCTCGTGCTCTCGGCGGCGCCGACGACGACGATGGAACCCGGTTTCATGCTTTCAGCCCCTTGCCGGACGGAACAGCGGCAGCGTGATCTCGTCGTCGAGTTTCTGGAAGGCGACTTCCAGCTTCATGTCGAGCACGAGCGCATCCGGCGTCTGTGGGCAATCAACGATGTTCGTCATCATGCGCGGCCCTTCCTCCAACTGGACCACCGCGATCGCATAGGGGGGCGTGAAACCTGGTGCCGGCTGGTGGTGGATGACATAGCTGTACAGGATCGCGCGTCCGCTCGCGCGGAACACGGACACGGTGCTCGAGGCACAAGACGGGCAAAAGGGGCGCGGCGGGAAATAGATCTTGCTGCACGCGTCACAGCGTTGCAGCCGCAATTCGCCAGCGTTGGTGCCGTCCCAGAAATGCCGGGTTTCCGGGGTTGGCAGCGGGCGAGCGCGGGCGGGTTCTGGCATCTCGGCGGTCCTTGGTCGCAGGCTCGCAAGGAGTTTGGCCCGGCGTTCTCCGCAGGTCCAGCGCGTGCGGCGGAAGGGGGTGCGCGGGCTCAGGAATCCGTTAGCAGTACGATCGCCTCGATCTCGACAGCGATATTGAACGGCAGGCTGCCCATGCCCACCGCCGAACGCGCGGGACGACCGTTCTCGCCGAAGATGGAAACGAACAGCTCGGTGCAGCCGTCGATGACTTTCGGGTGCTGCGTGAAGTCGGGCACTGCGTTCACCATGCCAAGGACCTTCAACACGGTGCCAACATGGTCCAGCGAACCGGTCGCCAGACGGATATTCGCAAGCAGATTGAGGCCGCATAGCCTCGCCGCGGCAATCGCACGCTCGATCGAGATGTCGGCGCCGACCTTGCCTGTCACCATCGACCCGTCCGCCTCGCGCGGGCCGACGCCGGACAGAAACAGGATATTGCCCGCCCGCCGGAACGGGACATAGGTGCCGGCCGGCTTCGGCGGTGGCGGCAATGTTACGCCAAGCTCCTGCAATCGCTTCTCTGCGCTCATGTTGACGTCTCCTCAACCCTGTTCGGTTAGCGTCTGAACGACGATTGCGATTGTAGGGCGGACAGGCGGGCTGGCGATGACCGTAGTGTTTGATAAACTGGCTTTTGTCCGTCGTCTGGAAGGTGAGGGGACGTTCTCTCGCGCGCAGGCGGAGGCTCTGAGCGAGGCGGTTCACGGTGCCGTGAGCGAAATAGTCGCCACCAAGTCCGATCTGGCCGAACTCCGGCACGAAATCGCCGCGTTTCGGGCGAGGTCGGCAGAAATCCGTCAAACGAACGATCGCCACACGTTGCGATCTGAACTCAAGCTATGGACCGGAAGTCTGGTGGCGGCGCAATTCGCCGCGCTCAGCGGGCTGGCAGCAGCCCTCAGGTTCCTCGGGCATTGAGGCGCGGCCTATCCGGCTACGGGCAGCGTGACGCCGATCATGTCGCCTTCCCGCACGATGGATGCCAGCCGCGTCTCATCCCACCCTGCTGTCTTCTTGGGACGCGCCGGCAATACCATCCAGCGATAATCGGCGGTGAAATCCACCACGCGGATTTTGGTGCTTTCCGGCAGAACCGTGCCGAATTCGGCCAGCAGGCCGCGCGGATCGCGCACGGCGCGCGCCCGGTAGGCGGCGGATTTGTACCAGAACGGCGGATAGCCCAGCACGGCACGCGGATAACAACTGCATAAGGTGCAGACGATCAGAGTGTGGACCTCCTGCGTCTGCTCCAGCACACCGAGCGGCAAGGCACCGCGCATCGGAACGCCCAGCGCCTCGGCAGCCGCGGTCCCATCGCGCAGCAGCAAGGTCGCGGTAGCCGGGATCGACCCAGGCGCGCGCGATCATCCTGGCTCCCTGCGCCGGCGAGGCCGCCTCGGTCGCTTCCTGACGCTCCGCGATCTCCGCCGCCGTGACCAGACCCTTTCGGGCGAGCACCGCGCGGAGTGCCTGCAGAAGCTGCTCGCCATCCGTCTCCAGGATGTTCATGCCGGTTCCAGCCAATGCTCGTAGAGTTCCACCAGGATCTCGTCATGCGCGCGACCATCGGGCCACAAATCGGCCGGCCCGAAGGCCACGTGATATAAGGCGCGCATATCTGCTTGGCGGCCGAAAGCGAGGTCTTCCGGATTCGGAAAGGCGCCGAGCCGCCGAATGACGCGTCCCGGCCGACCCCGGACGTAGTGCGGCGTTCGCAGATGCACCGGACCGCGCTGCTCCGGCCAATCGTCGCGCACGCGGACCAGCGCGCCAGGGGCGAACCCGGTCACTGCCGCGCCTCAAGCGCTGCGCGCAGCTCCGCCTCCGTCACAATGCCCTTGCGCAGCAGCGTGTCCGCTATCGAGCGGATCCAGCGGCGGTAATAGCTCAAACGGTGATAATCGGCTTCGGGGATCGCCTCGACGCCGCGCCGAAGCTCGTCCACCGACATGATGCGCTTTGTGCCCAAGACGCCGCGCAATGCGTCAACCTCCTTGTCGAAGTCCGTGAGCGCATGCGGGCTGGTATCGACCGGCTGGCACATGAAGGTCGCAACACCGCCGAGATCGTGATGTGCGCGAAGCTTGTCACTGTCCATGCGGCGACGATAGCGCTGCCTCCGAAGGTCCGCCAAGCCGGCCCGTCATTCGGCCGGCTGCAACCGTGCCCGCACACCGCGCTCGATCGCTGCCGCGACCAGCGGATCGAGGTGCAGTGCCGAACGGACATATTCGAGCATATCGAACGTTTCCGGCCCCGCGACGTCGTCGGCCGCCACCACCTCGCAGGCCAGCGCATAGGCGGTCTCGCGCAGCTTGGGGGAGAGCGCGGCGCGGATCAGCCGGGCCGCATGGCTCAGCCCGTCTTCTTCGCGCAGCAGGTTCACCGCGGCTTCCGTGGCGATGTTCAGCCGTTCGCTGGAGAAGTCCCGGAACGCCGGCAAGGTCTGCACCTGACCGGCCATCATGCCGATCTCGCGATCGGTCATGCCGCCATCGGCCGCGGCCACCAGGACCATGGTGCAGATCAGTGCCTCCTGCGCGTCGAGTTCGGCGATGGCGGGCATGGGGTGCTCTCCGTTCGATGCGGGCGCTACGGTATCGGATTGGCGCGGGCGGGCAATCGGCATGTCCAAAGACAGGAGCGGTCGCGATCGAGGATTTGATGACCGACGCTGGTGAAAGCTAAGGGTGGAAGCCTGGCGAACAGCGGACGCGCGGCACACGCAAGTTTACGGCGCGGGGCCGCAAGTGACAAGACGTAAGCGGTGGCCTGCCAGATCTGCTCGTCAGTCAGCACGCCGCGCCAGGCCGGCATGCGGAGGCTCCCACGCACGCGCCCTCGGCGATGGTCTGAAAGACATAATCCGCGCTCCAGGTCGGGGCGCCCGGCCAACTTGATGGCCGCCATTGCCATCACGGCCATGGCAATAGGCGCATTGCTTTCGCCTCAAACAAATCGTGTCCCGCGGCAATCATTTTCGCGATTATTTAGGTTCGGGAATGGTTCGCCGCGCGCTGTACGCCGGGCAGAGATAGCGAGGCAAGCCAACCGCAATGGCCGCGCGCCTGGCCGACATCGACGGAGCTCCCCCGAGCATCGGGAAGCGGATGCAGCGGCGCCGCAATGGGGGAGATGTCGCGCCATAGCCGTCAGTCAAGCGTGAAAGCGATGAGGGTCGCAGCGCCTGGCAAATCGGCCATTGCCGGGAAGAGCTCTGGCATAACAACGCCGCGAAAGAACGCCCGCCCACTCGGCACCAGAATATACTGCTTGCCGTCAATGGCGTAGCTGAACGATGCCGCTACGCAGGCCCGAGCCGGTGCTGAAGCTCCACAGAACCTTGCCGTTATTCGGCATCAAACGCCCTGACAATGCCGAATGGATCGCCGTTGAACACCAGCCCGCCGCCAGTCGTGAGCACGCTGCCTAGCAGCGGCACGATCCACCTCGTAAGTCCATTTGCGCTCGCCCGTAACCGGATCGCGCGCATCCAGGCGGCCTGGCGATTTGCCTGCGATCTTCGTTGCCAGCGTAAGATCCTTTGCGCCTACACGTATCGCAGCATAGCCGTGCGGATCGGCCTTCTGCGCTTCGGGCATGCCGGACAAGCAAAGTTCCAGCACGTTCGTGTACCAGAGGCCCGTCTTTGGGTTATAGGCGCCATGGTTCCACTCGCCCGCCCCACGCCGACGGGCAGAACGGAATTTTTGCCCGGCACGGGTCGTTCCGGCCGATCAAGCTTGCCCGTCTTTGGATCAATCCTTTTGGCGAAGTTGTAGTTTTCGACCAGCGGCCAGACGTTTTCGATTTTGCCGTCTATGTTTGTCCATCACGAACACAAACCCGCTCTTGTTCAGGTGGACGAGCAGGTCCTTCCCGCCTCGATTGAGGGCAGGCATCTCATAGGCGGAATCGTAGTCCCAAAGGTCGTGCTCGATCTCCTGACGGTACCATTTCAATTTGCCGGTTTTGGGTTCGAGAGCAAGCACTGTAGTCCGTGTATAGAGATTGTCGCCCTTACGATCCTCGCCCCAGAACATCGCGGCCGGATTGCTGGTTCCGTAGAAGACCGTATCCGTGGCAGCGATCATAGCTACCGGGAAGCCAAGCGCCACCGCCGCCGTAAATTTGCGCGGCTTCGGCATCCGACCAGCTCTCCGGGATCGTTCTTGATGACGTCGAATTGCCACAATTTCCGGCCCAGTTCTGAGCATCGACCCCAAAAATCTTCCCCGCTGTGGCCGCATCAGCATACGCCAATGGCCGAACGCGAATATCGCCGTTCGCAAGCACCGGGGTGCGGTGACGGAGCACTCGCAATGCCTTGTCAAAATCGGTCAGTTGCACTGACCAGACTTCTTTTCCGGTGTTCTGTTCCAGCGCGATGCCACGTCCATCAAACGTTCCAACGAAGACCTTGCCGAGCTCCGACGGTGACGCCGCGGCTGAACGGTGGGACAAACCGGTCTTGCGGTGACCAGCGGATCGAGCTTGATCGTATGCCAGATTTCCTTGCCGGTCTTGCCGTCGATAGCAGCCACCCGGTTGCCGGCGGAGATCGAGTAGATGACACCGTCGATTGACAAGCGGTGTTTCTTGCATTCCCGCCCGCTATGTCGCCCGCCTGGTATGATCCAGGCCACATGCAGATGCCCGACATTCTCCTTGTTGATCTGATCAAGCGGGCTATAGCGCCAGCCGTTGCTGGTCCGGTGGTATTGCGGCCAATTGTTGGGATCCTCCGTTCCCGGCGTTGCATTTTGTCCCCTTGCTGGGCCCGACGAGCAGCGCCAGAGCCAAGGCTGCGGCGCAGGTGAACCCCGCCCGAAAGCGTCGGGCGGTAGGTATTGCTTCGGTTTCGCATGGTACGCTCCTCCCCTCCGCGCCCTTGGCACGGAACATGTCTCGCCGACCCGTTTCGGTCCTTTCGGGCGAGACGATGCGCGACCGCTGCCGTTCCGAGTGGCGGCAACCGATCCAACTCGCGCAGGGAAACAACGGGAGGAAGCTGTCGCGGGCGAGCGGTCGCTTCAGTTACTAAGATACGATTATGCTCACGATTTTGCTTATCACGATTAGTTGAACATCATCCCGCATCGCGCTCAACTGGATACCGCCAGAGCCGTGAGCCTCACTGACCCGACCATCGTCTACTATTGCAGCAAGCCGCCGGCTTGCCGCCAGTTGGTGCCGTCGAAGCGCATCAGGTAAGCCGCTTTGAGCGGCGCGTAGTCTTCGGGGCTGGTGTTCAAGCGTGATGCCGGGCCGCAGTAGCGGCAGGTGGATTTCGTGCAGATTGGCGGCTTGGCGCATGATGTTTTCGCGCGACAAGTCATCGCCGCATGCTTCAGCACCGCGATCAGCCCCTGCGCGACGGTAACGCCGTAGACTGGATAGAGGTTGTCGGGCTCGATACCTGGCAGGTATCGACGCATGACGCCTATATACTGCAAGATGTCCGGGTCCTCCGGGTCCGTAGCCGGGTCCTTGAAGGCCAGCAGAGAAAGCAGACCTTCCGATGCTTCCAGGCCCGCCGGCTTGAGGATGACCTGCTTGTTCACGCACGCGCTGGAGATGAACCGCACCGGTCGCCAATTCATCTCATGCGATTTCCGAATGGCCTGCGAACAAGCCTTTGGCGTCACGGCGTAGATCAGCAGCACGTCCGGCTGGGAATTGCGCAGCGAGATCATCTGTGAATTGATCGTCGGGTCGGTTACTTCGTAACTGGCTTCCGCGATCAGCGCGGTTCCTCCGTCTTGCCCGAGGCCCTCCTTAAGTCCGTGCAGATAATCCCTGCCGGAATCGTCATTTTGATACAGTCACGGCAATCCGCGCGCCGGGCTTGGGTGCGGCGAATATAGGCCGCCTCCAGGGCGGCCTCGCGGGCATAGCTGGGCGCCCATGGGAAGGCCATGCTCCACGGATATTCCCGAGGGTTGTTCCATTTCGATGCGTTGCTGACCAGGAACAGCTGCGGCACCCCCTTGCCGTTCAGATATTTCTCCACTGCCGAGTTGGTGGGCGTGCCGATCTGCCCGAACATGAAGGCGACCCCGTCCTGCTCCACCAAGCGATGCGTCTGCTCCACGGTCTTGGGCGGCGAGTACGCATCATCCAGGCTGATGAAGTCGATCTTGCGGTGGTTCACGCCACCCGCTTCGTTGACGGATGCGAGATAGGCGCCCATGGCTTTCGTGACAACGCCTGCCGCCGAAACCGGCCCGCTGTAAGGTCCGGTGTTGCCGATCTTGATTTCAGTGTCCGTAACGCCCGGAGCGTCTTTCTTTTGTGCCCAAGCCGAAGAGGTGCACAAGCACGCGGCGATCAACAACAGAGCTTGTATTCGCTTGTTCATGTTTGTCCTCCCCTTTTGGTCTCGGTTCGGCAGCGTGGCAACTTTCGGCGCAGGTTCGGAAGGAATATGTCACACCCACCCCTCTACACCACCGCAAAAGCGTCCGCGCCCTCGCCTCGGCTGGGCCGGCGCGGCGTACCGTGACGCCTTCCGGAAGGCCGATCGGTTCTTGATAGTCACAATACCATTGACAATCAGCAGCACTAACGCCATCTGGCCACCATGCCAGACAGCGCCGCGCCCAACCATACCGACTTCGCCAGCCAGCTCCCCGCCGACGCCTATTACCAGCTCATCCGCACGCTGCAGCTTGCGTTGCCGCCGCCGCTCGGCGACAGCCCGGAGGATCTGGCCCGGCGCGATCACGCCGCCATCGCGCGCATCGCCGCGCTCGCTCCGGCGAATGCGGCCGAGGCCGATCTCGCCGCGCTCTATGTCGCCGCCTCCGAGCAGTGGAAGGATTGCTTGCGCCTGGTCCAGCAGCCGGACATCTCGGCAAGCTGGGCAATGAAATGCCGCGCTCAGGCCAACAGCATGATGCGCCAGGCGCAGAGCGCGCTGCGGCTGCTGCTGCGCCTGCAGGCGGCGCGGCAGAAGATCGAGGCGAACAGCGCCGCGAATGAGCGCGCTGCCTGGACCGAGCATTGTGCCATCGGCCTGATGGCGCAGGCGCTGTCGCCGCCGCCGGAGAAGGCGGCGATCACTGAGCCGCCGACGCCCGAGCCGCTACGGACGGCCGGCGAACCCGGGCCGGCGGTTGCCGAGGAAGTCGCATCCACCAATCCGCAAGAAGCCGCGTTGCCACGCCGTTTGCCGTTTTTGCTCGCCCCCATCGTCGCCTTCCCGCCCGGGGACGACGTTAGGCCAATCCCCTTTGGATGACCCCGCCCTCATCCCCTCCCACAAGGGGAGGGGAGATGGTCGGAGCGGTTTGCTGCTCGCCCGCCCCTTGCGGGAGGGGCTAGGGGAGGGGTCCCCGGCCTGTCTCGCGTACAGCGAAACGAGACGGCCATGAGACCACGGCGGATCGTCAATTTCGGTATACCCACGCCACCCAACGCACTTCGCTACGCCAAAAACGCCCGCGTCCGCGCAACCGCTTCGGCCAGACCGATACGGCGCACGGAAACGCCGTCCGGGAAGGCTGAAAGAAGGCGCGACGGGGTCTGCCGGTCCAATAGGACGAACACGCCACGATCGGTCGCGCGCCGGATCAGCCGTCCAAACGCTTGGCGCAGCCGGAGGCGTGCAAGGCGATCATCGAACCCTTTCGGATCGCCTCCGGACAGATGCACCCGCCGTTCCCGATGCAGGATGTCCGGGCGTGGCCAGGGCACTTTTTCGAACACCACCAATCGCAACGCATGACCGGGCACGTCCACGCCGTCGCGCATGGCGTCCGTGCCCAGCAGGCAGCTTGCCTCCTCGGTACGGAACACATCGACCAGCGTCGCGTTGTCCATCGCGTCCACGTGCTGCGCGTAGAGCGGGATGCCTTGCCGCTCCAGTTCGGGCGCGATCCGTTGATGCACGGCCAACAAGCGGCGGATCGCCGTGAACAGGCCAAGCGCTCCGCCGCCGGCTGCCACGAACAACGCACGGTAGGCCGCGGACAGCGCGCCGATCTCACCGGTCGGAACGTCTGTTACGATGAAGGCGCGCACCTGGGACGCGTAGTCGAACGGGCTGGCGACGGTCGCCCGGATGGCGGGCGAGGGAAGATGCGGCGCGCCGACCCGCGCCTCGGCCGCCTCCCATGACGCCTCCGCATCCGCGATCGCGCCATCGCGCAACGTGGCCGATGTCACCAGCAGACCGTGCGCGGGCGCGGCAAGGGTGACGGCGAAGGGCACGCTCGGATCGAGCCAGTGCCGGTGCAGCCCGGCGTCCCGGTCGGCTTGCTCGCGTCGTTCCAGACGCAAGAACATCACGTGATCGGGCCGGATGCCTGGCTCGGACGGCGCCTCCGTAACGGCTTGCAGCATGGCTTGCCATGCCGCCAGCGGCCCGAGCGCGCGCCGCTGGATGGAGCGGCAAACCGCTTCGATCCGATTACGCGTCGCCGGTTCAAGCTCTTCCGCTTCTTCGTCCAACAGCGCTGCAAGACGTTCGCGCAACGTGGCCAGCGGCTCGGCAATCCGTGCAAGTGCACGCCGCAAACGTTCCGCCGTATCCGGCATTTCCGGCAACAACGGGAACAGGTCGCATTCCAGGCTCGCCCCGCCTGAATGCGGCTCGCCGGCATCACCAACGCGCGCCAGCACCTGCCGGCGGATCAGCCGCAAGAGCGCCTCGGACGGGTTCGGCTTTCCCGCGTCCAGTCCAGCGAGCTCCGGCCCCCCTTCCGCCAGACGCAGCGCCCAGCCCGGCGCCGGCAAGGCGCGCGAAGCTTGCAGAGCAGCGTCGAGCATTGTCTCCAGCGCCGGGCGGTTCACGACCAGCTCCTCGATCCGGCGGCGCAGTCCGCGCGCCCGCGACCGCCCGCCCTCCGCGCCCAGCAGCCAACGGCGCAACTCGGCGGCTTCCCCGCCCGAAAACACCGCGGCGAATGCATTATCGGCCGCGTCGAATACGTGATGGCCTTCATCGAACACGTAACGGCTCGGCACCGTATTGTCGTCGAGTTCCTCCGCCCCAGGCAGAGCCATAGGCGGCCTAAGTCATGACCAGCGCATGATTGGCGATGACGATTTCGGCCGTGCGCGCACGGCGGATCGTGTGCTCCACGAAACAGCGGCGCCAATGCGGGCACGCCGCATGGATGCACTCGCCACGCCGGTCGGCCAGGCCAAGGATGGTGCCGGGGCCGAACAACTCGCTCATCCAGCCGGGCAGGTCGCCGCCCTGAATATCACCGTCGGCGCTCGCCAGTGCCCAACGCGCGATCAGTCCCAAGGGCACGGCTCCAGCCGGTACGAGCCCGGTCAAGACCGGCGACACCGCGTCCTCGAAATTCAGCAGACACAGATAGTTTTCGCGCCCCTTGCGCACGACCACGCGGCGGCGCCGCTCCACCGGATCGGGATGGAGGCGCGCCAGTTCGGCCTCGATCTGTCGCTGCAAGTGGCGTGTGAAGGTACTGATCCACACCGAGCCCCGGTTCCGTTCGGCCCACAAACTCGCGGGCGCGATATAGGCAAGGGTCTTGCCGGTGCCCGTACCGGCTTCGGCCAGCACGACATGCGGATCGCCCGGCATCGCGCGGGGAGCGAAGGCCGCGACGGCCGCACCGGCGTAGTCCGCCTGGCCCGGCCGCTGTTCGGCTGACGCGCCGAGAATGGCAGCGAGCCGCGACCGTGCCTCCTGTTCGGTAACAGGGTGCGAGGAGGGCGGCGGCAGCGGTGCCGTTTCCTCCCACTCCGGCAGCCGTTTCCAAATCTTCAGCGCCTCCTGCGAGGGCTGCGCGTCCGGCTCGCCGAGTGCCGCGCTGACGAACGGCGCCCAACTCCATCCGGCCCGCCCCATGCGCGCCGCCAGCCCTGCGGCGTCACGGTTAAGCGCGAGATGGCGCCCCGCCGCGAGCCGGCGCAGCAGGGCCGCAGCCAAGTCCGGCAGGCAGGTGGCCTCAGCCTCCAGTCCTGACGCGGGCGGGTGGAGGTCCAGCGCCAGCGCCAGGCCGCGGGCCGTGGGAGCGGCCGACCGGGCGGGCGCGGCGAAGGCAAATAGTTCCAGCAGATCGTAGCAGGGCAGCTGCCGCAGCCCCAGACGGCGGAGTGTCGCCGGTGCGTGCACCACGAGCGGCGGCGGCAACGTCCGCAAGCGAGTGGCCGCCGCTTCGTTCGGCAAGACCAGCAGCTCGCCATCCGGGGTGAGCAGCGCGGAACGCGCATGGCCGGCGACGAGAGCAGGCGCGTCGGGAAGCAGCAAGGACACAGCGGCTTCTAGGACGATTCACGCGCGGTTCGCCAGCGGCGCGATGCGCGGCCGTGCGGCACGTCAGTTCCGGATCACGCAAAGCGGCAGGCCGAGGTTATCTCCTGGTCGGTCCAGTTCCCGGTCAGAGTACGAAATTGCGCGTAAAATCGCCACGAGCCCTTCTTCAGAACACCTAGCACGGTGCCGAATGCGTCCTCGTTGTCATAATCCAGGTTCGTTGCTCGCGATATCAACCCGCGCACGCCGTCCGTCAAACCGTTTTTCACTGTGGGATCGAGTTGTTCGACCTTATAATCCTGGGTTCCGGATCTCTGGTTGGGCGGCTGGATGTGGCTGACGATCTGTGAGGTGTTCGATGCCATGCCGACGCCAAACGTGCAGCCGCTAAGCTGACCGGTCAGCATGATGTCCGTGTCGGACGGGATCGGCAGCGCCAAATGCGTTGCGGTCACGTCTTCATTGAGTTGCTTCATCGCGACGTTCCAGACCTTGACACTGCCGAGCAGATTGGCAACCCCGTCGGGCTTGGTCGGCTGCAACCGGAACTCGATCATGGGCCGATCCTTGGTCTTGCCCCTCGCGCCGCTGATCCCGGTCGTGAACCCTTTCGAGGTCTTGTCGAGGAGGCTGACCCAGGCGTTGACTTCCTCGGAGCGGTCGTGATTGCCGTAAATCTTAACCCAATAATGCCGCAAAAAGCTTTCGGGGTCGGCTCGCAGCTCTTGCAGCAGCAACTCGAGCGTCATGTCCGGCTTCCTCTTGTACATCGGCACCTGCCAAGGCTTTTTAGCTAGCGTGGTGGTTCCTTCGCAGCGTGACCGGCGTCACGCAAATCTCATCCGGACGTCCACCGGACCGCCTGGACGGGTGTCGCGTGCGGGGCGATACCGAAGCGTGGCGAGCAAATCGAAGGAGGCGTCCCGTGCGTCCGTTGATTCTGTTGCTTGCGACGGCCGTCGCATCTGCGCTTTCCGTCGGAACTCCTCGCGCGCAGGAGAACGCCACACCGGTGAAGATCGGGGTGCTGACCGACATGTCGGGCCTCTATGCCGATATCGGCGGTCCCGGCTCGGTCGAGGCGGCGAAGATGGCGATTGCGGATTTCGGCGGCAAACTTTTGGGCAAGCCGATCGAGCTGGTGTTCGCCGATCATCAAGACAAGCCGAATATCGGCGCCTCGATCGCGCGCCAATGGTATCAGCGCGACGGGGTGGATGCGATCGTTGATGTGCCGACCTCCTCGGTGGCGCTGGCGGTCGAGGGCGTATCGAGGGAATCGCGCAAACTTGTGTTCTTTACCGGGGCCGGTGCCTCCGACATCACCGGCAAAAGCTGCTCGCCCTATGCCGCGCACTGGGTTTACGACACGTACGCATTGGCGCACGGGACCGGCTCGGCGATCGTCAAGCAGGGCGGCAAGAAATGGTTCTTCCTCACCGCCGATTACGCCTTTGGCCACGATCTGGAGCGCGATACGGCCGCGGTCGTGCAGGCGCTCGGCGGCAAGGTGCTCGGCCAAGCGCTGGTGCCGCTGAGCACGTCGGATTTTTCCAACTACTTGTTGCAGGCGCAAGGGTCGGGGGCTCAGATCCTGGGGCTGGCCAATGCCGGGCAGGATACAACCAATTCGATCAAGCAGGCGGCCGAGTTCGGCATCACCAAACAGGGCGTTAAGCTGGCCGGACTGCTGGTGTTCATCACCGACGTGAACAGCCTGGGCCTACAAGTCGCGCAGGGTCTTGAGCTAACGTCGGCCTTTTACTGGGACCAGACCGACGCCACGCGCGCCTGGTCCAAGCGCTTCTTCGCAGCGATCCACCACATGCCGACCATGAGCCAGGCGGGGATTTGGAGCGCGCTGTACCACTACTTCGAGGCGGTGCAAGCGCTGGGCGGCAAGGACCCCGAGAAGGTCATGGCGAAAATGCGCGCAACACCGATCAACGATTTCATGACGCATGACGGCAAGTTGCGCATTGACGGACGGGTGCTGCGCGATCTCTATCTGTTCGAGGTAAAAACGCCGGCGGAATCGAAGCAGCCTTGGGACTACTACAAACAGCTTCGGGTCATCCCGCCGGATGAAGCGTTTCGGCCGCTTGATCAGGGTGGGTGTCCGTTGCTGCGGCGCTAGACCCCACGCTCGTCCGTCGGCCCTTCGTCACTGTGGGTCCCAGCAAGACCACCATTAGCCGACCAAGGATCATGAGGGAGCTCAACTGCTTGATTCTGGAGCATCCATATCGTAGTCGTCATGGTCTCGAATCGGTTCACGATGCGCATTCTCACCGTCTTCGGCACGCGCCCCGAGGCAATCAAGATGGCGCCGATTCTGCGTCGTCTGGCTGCTGTCCCGGGGGTCAGCTCGCTCGTCTGTGTCACCGCGCAGCATCGGCGGATGCTTGACCAGGTGTTGGAGCTTTTCGCCATCAGCCCGGACCGCGATCTCGATGTGATGCGGGAAGGGCAGGGGCTGACCTACATCACCACTGCGGTGCTGGAGCGTCTTGGCCAGGTCTACGACGATCTCCGCCCCGACCGCGTGCTGGTGCAGGGGGACACGACCACCACCTTTGCCGCCGCGCTGGCTGCGTTTTACGTGCAGGTTCCGGTGGGCCATATCGAGGCCGGGCTGCGCACCGGCAATGTCCGCTCCCCCTGGCCCGAGGAGATGAACCGGCGGCTGACCACCGGCCTTGCGGACCTGCATTTCGCGCCGACAGATCAGGCTCGGCAGAACCTGCTGCGCGAAGGGGTTGTCTCGGAGCGAATCGTCGTTACCGGCAATACGGTCATTGACGCCCTGTTCGACGCGCTCGCTATCCTCGATGCGGACCCCGTCAGGGCAGCATGCGTCGCATGCGACCTGCCGCGATTGACGCCTGGCCGACGGCTGATCCTGGTCACAGGCCATAGGCGGGAGAACTTCGACGGCGGTTTGCAGCGCGTGGCGATAGGCCTGTTGCAACTCGCCGCGCGCGGGGACGTGGAAATCGTCTATCCGGTGCACCTCAATCCGAACGTCCGTCGGGTCGCGGATGCGGTGCTCGGGTCCAATCCGGCGATTCACCTGATCCCGCCGCTTGACTATCTTCCGTTCGTGCAGCTCATGCGCCAAGCCTACCTGATCATTACGGATTCGGGTGGCGTGCAGGAGGAAGCACCGTCTCTGGGCAAGCCGGTTCTGGTCACGCGCGATACGACCGAGCGGCCCGAGGCGGTGGCAGCCGGAACGGTCGAGCTGGTCGGGACGCAGACGGAGCGGCTGGTCGCGCACGCAACCCGCCTACTGGATGATCCGGCGGCTTATCAGGCGATGAGCGCGGCGCATAATCCGTATGGCGATGGCCGGGCCGCGGTGCGTATCGTTGATATCCTCCTTAATCAGATGAATGGCCGAAGAGCTTGAATTTCCGGGGTCAGCTAAAGAACACGGCCGTCAGGACCACAAACAACGGCAGCAGTAGCACGGCCGCCAAAGCGCTGAAGCCAAAAAAGCCCGGCATGCGCACGCCGCGATGCGCCGCGATAGCGCGGACCATCATATTGGGCGCGTTGCCAATATAGGTCAGCGCGCCGAAAAACACCGCGCCCGCCGACAGGGCGCGCAACAACTCGGTCTGGCTCGACCCCATGGCCTCGGGACGGATGCCGGCCAGGCCGTAAAAGACCAGGTAGGTGGGGGCGTTGTCCAGAAAAGCGGACAACGATCCCGTCAGCCAAAAGAACGCTGCCGGCAGTTTGCGGTCCTGATTGCTCATTGCGGCGGCAAGTATCGGCGCGAACGGACCGGCCGAGCCGGCCTCGAGCATGCGCAGCACGGGGCCGATGGTGACGAAAATGGCGAGGAAGAGCAACACAACCTCGATAATCGGCGGCCAAGCAAAGTCGTTGGCCTGATGCACGGATCTCGGCGTGATCGCGAGTGAGACCAAGGTGGCGGCAAGGAACACCACGATCGCGCAAAGCCGTCCCACCGCAATCGACTGCCCGAAGCTGTTGACCGTCCCCGGAACCGAGCCTTGAAACAGCACCATCAGCGCAATGGCGCCAATCAGCAGCGCATTCCAAAGGCCACGAATACGCAGCCGCTCAGGCGCCGGGGCGGCGGGATCGTCCCGTGCCAGCCACCAATCGAGCATGAAGAATACCGCTAGCGACGCCCCGCCGATCAAGGCCAGAGGCGGGCCGAGATGCAACAGCGGCCAGAAGAACGGGACATTGCGAAGATAGCCCAGGTAGAGCGGCGGATCGCCCAGCGGAGAGAGCGCGCCACCTGCATTGGAGACCAGCACGATGAAGAATACGGCCAGATGGATCTTACGGCGCCGATGCGCGTTGGCCCGTAACAGCGGGTGAATCAGTACCATCGAGGCGCCGGTCGTGCCCATAATACCCGCCAGCAGGGTGCCAATGCCGAGCAGAACGGTGTTTCCCGTGGGCGTGCCGGAGAGGCCGCCTCGGATCAGGATGCCGCCGCCGGCGACGTACAAAGCCAGGAGAAGGGTCACGAAGGGCAAATACTCGATCAGGATGGCGTGCCAGGCCTCCTCCGCCGCCGCTCGGCCGCCGAACGCGGTGGCCTCGGGCAACAGCAGGCAAGCGATCCAAAATCCCGCAACCCAGCCCATGTTGCGATGCCAGAACCGTGGTGCAACCATCGGGATTAAGGCAATCGAGGCGAGCACGCCCAGGAACGGCCCCGCCCAGAACAGGTCGGGCGGGCTAGGCGGGGTCGGTTGCATGCCCCTGACCCTGCAAGTAACGTCCGCGCCGCGCAACCGGGGAGCCGACAGATGGACATGACAGGTGAGCGACGTATTCCCGCACCGCGCCAAATGGTTTGGGACGGGCTGAATGATCCCGAGGTTCTGAAAGCCTCCATCCCGGGTTGCGAGAGCCTGGAGGCGCTTTCCGATCGCGATCTGGACGCGACCGCCTCGGTGCGCATCGGGCCGATCGCTGCCAGGTTCAAGGGCAAGGTCCATCTCTCCGATATCGACGAGCCGAACGGCTATAGGATTTCCGGCGAGGGCCAGGGCGGTGTGGCCGGCTTCGCCAAAGGCGGTGCCGACGTTCGGCTGGCCGAGGACGGGCGCACGGCAACCGTGCTGACGTACGATGTGAAGGCCCAGGTTGGCGGCAAAATCGCGCAACTCGGGGCGCGGCTGATCAATTCCACCGCCAAATCCATGGCCGAGAAGTTCTTCGACAACTTCACGCGAGAGATGACGCTGCGCATGGGGCCGAGCCCGGAGCGTGCCTTCCCCTCGGCGCCGTCCGAGGCCGTGATCCCGGTGAGCCCCGCAGCCGTCCCGCGCTCCTTCGTCTCCTGGTGGTCTACCGTGCCGCACGAGCCGATGGGATTTCCCATGGCGGTTTGGATCGGCGGTGCCATCTATGTAGCGATCTTCTTCATCATCATCGGACCTCTTCTGTAGTGGATTCCCAGCCCGCGACCCTTCCGGCTTCAGTCACCGACACCGCCAGGCTGCTTTCCGAGCACGGCTACATCGCCGACCGGGAGCTTGCCACGACCGTGCATTTGGCGTTGGCGATGCGTCGCCCGTTGTTCCTGGAAGGCGAACCCGGCACCGGCAAGACAGAGATCGCCAAGGTCTTGGCCGCCGGGCTCAACCGCCGATTGGTGCGGCTGCAATGCTATGACGGGATGGACCTCGCCGCCGCCGCTTATGAATGGGACCATGCACGCCAGTTGATGGCGATACGTCTGGCCGAGGCGGCGGGCGAGAACGACCGGGAGCGGCTGGCGCACGATATCTACACGCGGGAATTCCTTCAGGCGCGTCCCTTGCTGTCGGCGATCGATCCCGACCAGCCGCCATCCGTGCTGCTGATCGACGAGCTTGACCGCGCGGACGAGCCGTTCGAGGCGTTTTTGCTGGAATTGCTGGCCGACTTCCAAATTACGGTGCCGGAATTCGAGACTGTCCGGCCGCGCGTCCTGCCAGTGGTCGTGCTCACCTCCAATCGCACACGCGAGGTGCATGACGCGATTCGCCGACGCTGCCTCTATCACTGGGTGGACTACCCGGACGCGGCGCGCGAGCGTGCCATTCTGCGCACGAAAGCGCCCGATGTGCCCGCGCAGCTCTCAGCGCAGGTGGTCGCCTTCGTACAGCGGCTGCGGCAGGAGGATTTGTTCAAGCAACCGGGCGTGGCCGAAACGATCGACTGGGCCACCGCGCTGCGGCATTTGGACCAGCGGGAGCTGGCGCCACAAACCGTCGAGGACACGTTGGGCGCTTTGTTGAAATACCAAGACGATATCGCCAAGATCCGGGGAGCGCATGCGGCCCGGCTGGTAGAGGAGGCCCGCGGGGCGGCCGAGGCGGCATGAGCTTGTGTTCGATTGCCGCGACCTTCCGCGCCCCTACAGAGGGGGCGTAAGGGCCGATGCCCGCCGGATCGGATACCCGGCAGGGCCTGCTCGCCGCCAATGTGATGCATTTCGCGCGCATGCTGCGCCGGGCCGGGTTGCCGGTTGGCCCCGCCGAGACGCTCGCTGCGCAACAGGCGCTCACCCTGATTGACCTCGGCAACAAGACCGAGGCGCGCACGGCGCTGCGCACGGCCATGATCCACCGCCGTGAGCACCGCGAGGTGTTCGACGCCGCCTGCAACCTGTTCTGGCGCGACCCCGCGGCGGCCGAGCAGGCGGTGGCAATGGCGCTGATGGCAGCGCAGAAGCCGGAGACACGAGGGCGGCCCACGCCCGCGAGCCGGCGAGCCGGCGAAGCGATGGCGCGTCCGCGAGAGCGCCCAGCCCGCGAGCGCGAGGAACAGCCGCAACTCGATGTGGCGATGACGGTCAGCGACCGCGAACGCTTGCAGCAGATGGATTTCGAGGCGATGAGCGCCGAGGAAATCGCCGAGGCCAAGCGCGAGATCCGCCGCCTGGTCATGCCGCTCGACCTGCGCCCTACGCGGCGATTTCGCCCGGACCCGCTTGGCTCCTTCACCGATCTGCGCCGAACCTATCCGCCAAAGCCTTCGCAGCGGCGGCGAAATTCTGTCGATCGCCCGTAGCCGGCGCGTCATTCGACCGCCGCCCCTTGTGGTGTTGTGCGACATATCCGGTTCAATGCAGCGCTACACGCAGATCCTGCTGCACTTCCTGCACGCCGTCACCAACGACCGCGATCGGGTTTGCGCCTTCCTGTTCGGCACGCGCTTGACAAACGTCACCCGCCAGCTGCGCCACCGCGATGCCGAGGTCGCATTCCAGATGATCGCGCATGTCGTGCCTGACTGGTCGGGCGGCACGCGGATTGGCGACTCGCTCGATTGTTTCAATCGTACCTGGGCGCGCCGTGTGCTGGCGCAGGGCGCGGTCGTTTTGCTGATAACCGATGGGCTGGACCGCGAAGGGGCGAAGGGTCTGGCCGAGAACATGGACCGGCTGCACCGCTCCTGCCGGCGACTGATCTGGCTCAACCCACTTTTGCGCTGGGAGGGGTTCGAGCCTAAATCGCAGGGCATTCGCGCGATGCTGCCGCACGTGGATGAGTTCCGCCCGATCCACAATCTGGCGAGCTTACGCGCACTGGTTGATCTTCTCTCACGCCCCGCGCCCGCTCGGGCGATGGCGGGGATGGAAAGGATGGCATCGTGACCCAGCCCAACGAAGCGGAGGATGTTCTGAGCCAGGCTGCGCTTTGGCGCGTCGCGGGCGAACAGGTGGCGCTTGCGACGGTAACCGAGACCTGGGGCAGTTCCCCACGGCCCGCCGGCAGCCAGATGGCGGTAACGCGGTCGGGCAAAATGGCGGGCTCGGTCTCCGGCGGATGCATCGAGGGGGCGGTAGCCGAAGCGGCAGCAAAGACGATCGAGACGGGCGCGCCGCAACTGCTCGATTTCGGCGTCACGAACGAACGCGCCTGGGAAGTGGGGCTCGCTTGCGGCGGCAAGGTCAAGGTGTTCGTGGAGAAGCTTCTGTGACGCCGGACATCCTGGCGGGCATTGCACGGGCGAAGGAGGAGAATCGAGCGCTCGTCGTGGCAACGCGCCTGCCGGATGGTGCGCAGTATTTGTTGCCCGATCCCGCACAGCCCGAGGCGCTGAACGAGGCCGCGCGTACGGCGCTGGAACGCGACGAAAGCGGCACTGTGGCGATCGGCGGCGCAGAATGGTTTCTGCATGCCTACAATCCGCCTGTGCGCCTGATCGTGGTGGGGGCCGTGCATATCGCCCAGGCGCTGGTGCCGGTGGCGACCGAGGTGGGTTTTGCCGTCACGGTGGTGGACCCGCGCCGGTCCTTTGCGACGGACGAACGATTTCCGAACGTGTCCGTCCGCACGGACTGGCCGGACGAAGCGCTCGACGAGCTGAAGCCCGATGCGCGAACGGCCATCGTCACGCTCACGCACGACCCCAAGCTTGATGATCCGGCGCTGGACCGGGCCGTGCGTTCTCCGGCCTTCTACATCGGCGCGCTTGGCTCGCGACGGACGCACGCGGCGCGGCTCAAACGCCTGCGCGCGCTTGGCCACGATGACACGGTGCTGTCCCGCATTTATGGCCCCGTCGGCCTCGACATCGAGGCGGTGACGGCGCCGGAAATCGCACTGGCCATCATGGCGCAGATCGTGGCCGTGCGGCGTGGCGCGGCGATGGCGCGGCGGCAGGTTGCGGCGTGAAATTCGGACCGGTACCGCTCGCTCTGGCGAAGGGAGCGATCATCGCGCATTCGCAGCGTGTAGGCGAGCGCATGATCCGCAAGGGTTCGGTGCTGGACGAGCCGGCGCTGGCGGCGCTGCGGGAGGCGGGGCGAAGCGAGGTTATCGCCGCCCGCCTGGAGCCCGGCGACGTGCCGGAAGACATCGCCGCCGACCGCCTCGCGACACCGCTTCTGGCGCCGCTGCTGGTGCGCACCCGGGCGGCCACGGGCCGGGTCAATCTGGCGGCCGAAGCGCCGGGACTGCTGCGGGTCGACAAGGCGAAAGTCGATCGCATCAACGCGATCGACGAATCGCTGACGCTCGGAACGCTGCATGACGATGCCGTGGTTGCGGGAAAGGATCTCGTCGCCACGATCAAGGTGATCCCGTTCGCCGTGCCGGGCGCAATGCTTGCGGTTGCCGAAGCGATTGCGCGCCAGGGGGGCCCGGCGCTGACGCTCCATCCGTTCAAGGCGCTGAAGGTGGGGCTGGTCGCCACGGAAATTCCCGGTCTCAAAGAAGCCGCTACCGAAAAGACGATCGCGGTCACGGAAGCGCGGGTCGGTCGTCTCACCGGCTCGCTGCTTCCGGCTCTTCGGACGCCGCACCAGGAGGAGGCAATCGCTGCGGCACTGGAACAATTATTGCAGCAAGGCGCCGATCTGCTTCTGGTGGCCGGCGCGTCCGCCGTGGTCGACAGGCGCGATGTCGGTCCTGCCGCGATCGTGCGCGCGGGCGGGGAGATTCTGCATTTCGGCATGCCTGTCGACCCGGGGAACCTGATCTGCCTCGGGCGGATCGGCCCTCGACCTGCGCTCGTCCTTCCCGGATGCGCCCGCAGCCCGAAGCACAACGGCATTGATTTCGTCCTGCCGCGCCTGTTTGCGGGACTGCCGGTCGGGCCGAGCGACATCACGACACTGGGCGTTGGCGGGCTGCTAAAGGAGACCGACGCAAGACCACTGCCACGCGAGAAGGCACCCGCCGTCGTGCGCACCGGCCCTGCACCGCGCAGCGCCCCAACCATAGCTGCGATCGTGCTTGCCGCCGGACGTTCGCGGCGGATGGCGCCGCACAACAAGATGCTGCTCACTGACCGCACCGGCAAGCCGATGATTTGCCGAGTCGTGGACAATGTTTTGTCCAGCAAGGCGCGCCCAATTTTGGTTGTGACAGGCCATCAGGCCGAGCGAATCGAGCAGACCCTGGGCGGGCGTCCCGTGCGGCTCGTCTTCGCCGAGGATTACGCCGAGGGATTGTCGGCGAGCCTCAAGGCGGGGATCGCGGCGGTGCCGGACACTTGCGCGGCGGCCGCTGGTCTGCCTGGGCGACATGCCGCTGGTCACTGGTCGCATGATCGACCGCTTGCTGGAAAGCTACGACCCCGACGAAGGACGCCTGATTGTGCTGCCCACCTATCGCGGCAAACAGGGCAATCCGATGCTGTGGGATCGCCGCTACTTCCCCGAGATCATGGCGATTTCAGGTGATACCGGCGCGCGCTATCTGCTGGGTAAGCACATGGAGCATGTGGCGGAGGTGGAGATGGCGGACGACGCGGTGCTGCGCGACTTCGACACCGCCGAGGCGTTGACGACATTGCCGCCGCGGCTGCGGCCCGAAGCGATTCCCGTAGGCTGATCGCGTATGCCGATCTGCGAGGCAGATCCTTGGCGGATGCAGTATTTCGAGGGCGTCGCTTGCCCCGACGAAGTGCTGATATCGACCGAGGACGCCGAATTCCTGGGTCTGGTATCCGAAGTATCGTTGGATCTATGACAAACTCGCGGTGGCGTTGTCGCAAGGGCTCGATGGGGCGCCGCACGGCGTGATGCCGCCGGGCTTTCCCGTGTTCTCCAAGCCCATCATCAATCTGCGCGGTATGGGAGCGGGTAGCCGGGTCATTACATCGGAGAACGAATACAAGCAGAGCCTAACCCCTGGCCATTTCTGGTGTACGTTGCTGACCGGCCGCCATGTTAGCTCCGATCTGGCTTTGGTGAATGGCGAGCCGCGCTGGTGGCGGCATGCGACCGGGGAAGTGACCGACGGCGGGACGTTCGATCACTGGCACATCCATGCCGAGCCGGTTCCTGAGGTCGAGGAGTGGTGCGGCGCCTGGGCGCGCCAGCACCTGGCCGGCTACACGGGGATGGCGAATGTCGAAACCATAGGCGGGCGCATTATCGAGGCACATCTGCGCTTCGCCGACCAGTGGCCCGATTTATACGGCGCGGGTTGGGTTGAGGCGCTGGTTCGCCTCTATGCAAGCGGCGAATGGGTGTTCGCAGACGCCGATCGCACGGACGGGTTCAGCGTGGTGCTGTTCGGGCCGCACGGGCCGCACTACCGCCACCCGCCGGCGGCGTTGCTCCGGGAGGTGCGGCACATGCCGGGCGTTTCCAGCGTGCAGATCACGTTTCATGAAGATCGCGACCCGCGGCGGCACTCCATGCCGCCAGGCGGCTTCCGGCTGGCGATCGTAAATGCACGCTGGCTGGAGGCGGGGCGGGCGGCGCGCGAGCGGTTGCGGGCAGCGCTGTTGGGATGAAGCCCGCGGGAGAGGTCGCGGGTCCGAACTGTTACCCATCTCCCCGGTTGGACGTCGCGTTGCGTCAGCAAGGCGGGTGAGGACGCGTCGCATCCAGCCAGGCGACAAGATCAGCGACGTTCTTCGCCAGCAAGTAGCGCCAAGTGCCATGCCGGCCGGTTGCGGTAACGGCATCATACCAACCCGCCTAGAGGCTGACACACGCCCACTCCCTGGTGCCGATTGAGCGGATGCGGTCAGGATCGTTGACGAAAAAATTCCAGGCGCTGCTGCAGGCCGCGACGATGGCTTTGTAGCTGTCCCATACCAGGGCACACAGCCGATTGGCGCGGAGATATTCCCAGACATTCTCCATTGGGTTGAGTTTGGGGGAATACGACGGCAAGGGCAGGAGCGTGATGTTATCCGGCACGCCGAGCCGGCCGCCGGTCTGGTGCCATCCTGCGCTGTCGCAAACCAGCACGGCATGCGCGCCGGGTACGACCTGGGTGCTGATTTCGGCCAGATGTTCGGTCATCGCCTCGGCATTGACGTTCGGCATAATGATCGCGGCCCCGACCGCGCGGTTTGGACAGATCGCACCAAACAGGTAAGCGGAGTCATGGCGATTGTCGCGGACCATCAAAGGTCGGGCGCCGATCGGCGCCCAGACATAGGCATGGCCCCCTTCTGGCCGACCCGAGCCTCGTCCTGGAACCAGATCTCGATCGGCTTGCCGGTGGCGGACGCTGGCAGGGCGGCTTTCACCAAGTCAGCGAAGTTTTTTTAAACGCCTCCTCGGCTTCGGCGTCCTTCTTCGGATGAAATGGGCGCGGTTGCAGCCGGGTCATATCGAGCTGACGCAGCCACTTGCCAATGGTGCTTTCATGCACCGTCACATTGAAGCGGCGAGCAACCTCTTCGCGCAGATCCACACAACGCCATCGCACCACTTTGTGCGTCTCCAGATCCGGCCCCTTGATGACCAGGGCTTTCAGTTCCGCCATTTGTTCCGTGGTCAAGGCCGGCTTGGGACCAGGGCTACGGCGCAACTTCAGCCCTTCGACACCCGCCTCATTGTAGCGATGAACCCAGTCGCGCAGTGTTTGTCGGTCCATGCCGTTCTGCTCTGCAGCTTCGGTGCGCGTGCCGCCTTCCAGCACCATCGCCACTGCCAAAAGCCTTCGGACCTGCGCGCCATCGTGGCATTTGCCAGCTATCGCACGCAGCTCAGCCGCCGTGTGCTCCGTCCGCGTGATCGTCACTGCCGCACCCATCCGTTGCCTCGCTCAAGCAAATCACCCTGAGTGAGCATCGAATCGGAACCGGCAGCGGTTGGGAATCCCGGGAGAGTCGACGTCTGTGCGGGTTGGTATCACACCAGCGGATCGCCGCTTGTGCCTTGACTTCGGCGGTTCCCTCCCAGTCCGCACCCTTGATCTCCGGGATCAGGTAGTCCTCCGCCACACTCTCCAATTGTACGATAAAGTCGGGGAGGTATTCCAACTGTTTCCCGTTATGCAGATACGGAATGCCGAAATTGAGCCCGACATTCTTCACGAAGGACCGCACCGCCGGATGCCGGTCGAGTTGATAGGCCGCGGACTGCTCCCACGAAATCGTATCGGCGACAACGAGGTTGACATGCGTGCGCGCCGCCTCGGCGACCGACTTCAACGTGAACACGCTGATATCCGCTGTCCGTAGCGGGCGGTCCGTGTCGATATCGGGAACTTCTGGCGCTTCGCCTGCGTTGGTATCCGGCCGGATAGCGCCGAGCAGGCGCTCAATGATCCAGCCGTAATAAGGGCTGATGAACGCATCCAGCCGAACCGCAGGCGGACGCGCCACCACCTTTTCCGTCAGGTATTGTTGCGCGATTCGCAGCACTTGCGGAAACAGCACATGCGCCGGCGCTTCGCAGGTCGGCTGCGCGACATAGAGCCAGGTCAGGTCGGCGGCCATCTGAAACGCGAGTTCCTGCTCCCGGTGCTGGGCACGGAAAGCAACCAGGTTCGCCATTTGCGCGCCGCCGGGCGCGTTTACGGACGGACGGCTCATGTTCAGCGCCGCCGCCATCGCGGATGTCGGTGGCAAATCCTGCGGATCGAGCACGATGGAGGGCACCGAGGCCCAATCCAAAACTGTGATCCGGTTGCGGACGCCCATCTGGAAACCGCGCACGTTGCGGGGTGAACCTCGCCAAGGCGTGAGCGGATGGTGACGTTTGGGCAGACAATCAGCACGGTGTCAGAAAAGCGCGCGTCGCCCCGATCGGCTATTTTGTTCAGGATCGACCACGCGGCGAGCATCGCGGCGACCGTGCTCTTGCCGGTGCCGGTCGCCATTTTCGCGGCGAAGCGGCGGAACCCCGCATAGCCCTCGGCGATGCGATCCTCGGACGGTGGGTCGGCCGGGATGTCGATGCCTTGCAGGAAATCCGGGCGTGCTTCGGTCAGGAAGATGATCGTTTCAACCGCCTCGCGCTGAGCGAAGAACAGCCGCGGCTGCCTTCCCTCGCGGTCCCACCAGTCGACCAGCTCGGCGGTTGTGCGGGTGATTCCCGGTCGGCCGGCCGCCTGCCATTCGCGCAGCCGGTCGCGGATCAGATTGACCAGCGGCATTTCCTGCCACACGCCACGGCTGCCGCCGCCGTCCTGCACCCCCCGGCGCGGGTCGCGGGAGTAGTAGCCGGCGGGACGGCGGCCGGGCTGGATTTCCGGCTGTTCACCTTGCTCGAGGCGCCAGTGTCGGGAGGGCGCGTCGAACGGGCCGTTGAGGATGGGGCTGGGGACTTCGAAGCCGCTCATGGTTGGCTGCTCACTCTAACGCCCACCTTCACCCTCACCCGGCACGGCTGCGCCGTGCCGACTTCTCCCGCAAGCGGGAGAGGTGGTTTTGATTGCAACTGCCATGCCGCCGTCTCCCGTGCTGCGGGAGAGGTAAGTCAATAATTGCGCGCATTAGAACACCTCTCCCGCTTGCGGGAGAGGTCGCCGCGCATAGCGCGGCGGGTGAGGGCGGGGCACTCATCCGAGCCGCGCCACCTTCAGCAACTCATTCCCCCGGTCATCCAGTACCTTCACCGCAATCTCAGTTCCCGCATCCGCCGCGAACGGCGCGGAGGTGTCGCCGCGCAGATGTTCCCACACGCTGTCCTCATGCGTGGCGCGCAGCGTGCGGCGCAGATTGTCCCAGGCGGACGTGCGCGGGAAGAATACCTGCTCGGCATGGAACACCATGCCGTTCCATCCGGTATCCAGCATCCACAGAGGCACGTCGTCGCCGTTGATGTGGTGCGCCTGCATGGTGGCGGGGTCAAACGTGTCCAGGCCCATCAGGCGCACTTGCCAGCGAGGCGTGCCGTCCTCGGCGGCTTCGAGCAGGCGCGTGACGGCGATCTCCGGGCTGCCGGTGATGGCGAAGATCTGGCTGCTGCGCTGGGTTTTCAAAAGATCGCCCATCAGCACGTCCATCGTCATCATCACCCGGCTAACCGGCAGGCCGAGCACGTCCTCGCCGGCGTCGATCTCGGACTGTGCCTCGGCGGTGAAGCCGAAGCCGATCACGTAGAGATGCGCGTAGTTCTTGGCATTGGCTTCCTTCGCCGCATTAAGCACGGCGCGCGCGGTGACGCTGCCATCGGCAGGGCCGAACACGATGGCGACGGGGCGATCCGTCTGTTCGATTGTCGCTTCGGCGGAAACATTGAGCGTCCGCGCGGGGCGACGAATGGATTTCAGGGTGATTTTGTTGCCGCCCGGCAAGGCAAGGCTCGGGCGAGCGGCGCAGCACCTCGATCATGCGGGCGATGTGGTCGCTCGCCCCTCCCTCTCCCTGCACCCTCACCCCTCCCTCTCCCGCAAGCGGGAGAGGGGGCGTGGTTGGCGGGGGCGGGGGCAAGGACGAGGGCAGGGAAGGCGCGTCGTCTGCGGCTTCCTTCCCCTCTCCCCCGTCTCTTGCGGGGGAGAGGGAGGGGTGAGGGGACCAAGCGGGCCATCCGTTTCAAGCAGAACCGGCGTCGGCAGCACCGCCTCCACCACGAACGGCCCGGAAACACGGGTAATGCCCTCATCGCTTTCCGGCCGATCAACAGCACTTCTTCGGCTGCCGGTTCGTTGTTGGCGATGGATTTCAGCGTGATATGCGGGACGATGCCACCGACTTCCTCGCCCTTGCGGTTCTGCCGCCGCGCATAGACGAAGCCTTGCGCCGGGCCGGCTATTTCGCCCTTCAGGCGATACCCAGGGAAAGTGGCGGTCAGCAGCTGGCGGGCCAACGCAAGCGGGACGCGGGATGTATCAATGGTGAGCCAGCGACGGCCCCATTGCTCGGCGACAAAGGCGGTGGTGCCGGAGCCGCAGGTGGGATCAAGCACGAGGTCACCGGGGTCGGTGGTCATTAGGATGCAGCGTTGAATGACCAGCGGATGCGTTTGCACAACGTACTGCTTGGGATCTGAGAAGCCCGACGTGATTGTGTCGTCCCACAAATTTGCAACGGGAAAAGCAGGGAAGTCGCCGATAAAGCGGACGTAACAAAGCGTATTTCCAATTTGCATAATGCGGTTCGCTACTTTTAATCGCTCCATCCCCTCCGGACCTGTCTTCCAATAGCCTCGCACAGGCCGAATTGTTTTCCCCTGAAATTCCACTGGGAAATCGCCTGGGGGTCTTTGGTTAGTCAACTGATCAGGCCGAAAAGGTTTTGATCCGGGCGGCTGTTCCGCCAGCTCAGTCCCTAAAGCGCGCCGGCGTGTACCGTCCGCAAGTTCCAACCAAGTATATTGGTCAGCACCGGCACCGCCAATCTGCTTGCCATGAAAGAGCTGTCGGTATCTCAAACGGCTTCGATCGCGCGCATACCACAGGAGATAATCAGACACGCTGGGAAGACTTTCACTGGTTGCGCTTGTAGTCTTCTTGAAAGTGATTACAGATATCAATGTTTCAGCGCCGAAAACCTCGTCCAAAAGCTCACGAACATGATGAAGATTTTCGTCGCTAATCTGGACAAAGATGGACCCGGTGGGACGTAGCAAGTCCCGCGCTACCAGCAGTCGATTCCCGGAAATACGTCAGATACGAGTGCAGTCCTAACTCCCACGTGTCGCGATAGGCCTGCACCATCTCCGGCTCACGGGTCATGTCCGCGTCGTCGTTGTGCTTAACGTCCCGCTTGCGTACGAACGGCTGGAAGTTGCTGCCGAATTTCACGCCATACGGCGGGTCCATGTAGATGCACTGCACTTGCCCGCCCAATCCTTCAAACCGCGCCAGGCTGTTCATCACGCTCAGACTGTCGCCCAGGATCATCCGGTTTACCCATCCACTGCGATGGGCATACGCATTGACCTGCGCGCTGAGCGGCATGCGCGGGTCGGCGAATAGCTGGGCCTGTGCCTCGGGATCGGTGCGTTTGCGATGGCCGTCCAGCGTTTTGATGATTGCCTCGGTCGAGAGCCGCTCATGCACGAACAGCGGCAAGGTGGGCACGTCGAAGGACAGGCGCTCGGCCTTGCCCGTCCAGTTTCAGAAACGGCCGCTACATCCGCTTCAGCGTAGCAACGCGTCCTGCAATCCCGCGATGCGCAGCAGCACCGATCCGTCCGCACCGCGCAATTCGCGAGGCTGCGGAAACGTTTGGTCGGGCAGCGCCGCCGCGTCTTCGATTGCAGCGAGCAACCAAGCGGCAATGTCGCGCGCGGGCGAAGTGTCCCAGTCGAGCGCGGGCGAAAGGCTGCTGTCATAGCGATACGTTACGCTCTCGCGCTTCGCCTTGAAACGCGGCGCGGCACCCGCTTCCGGGCGGGCGGCGGTTTGCTGCTTGTGGCGGTAGTCTTTCGTGCTTGGCACAGGCGAGAGGTCGGGGTCGGCGGGACGCAGGGAACGGGGCATGCTGGATGGGGAGTCCTGGGTGAATGCTGGTGTATTCATAGCATGTGCGCGTTGGGGTTGTGGGAGATTTGCGGGCCCGGCTGAGTTCGCGGCGCCCTCACCCGCCGTGCCGTTCCGGCGCGGCGACCTCTCCCGCTGGCGCGCGGGAGAGGTGGAAGGGAGCCGGCACGCAGTCGAAACACCTCTCCCGCTTGCGGGAGAGGTCGCCTTGCGTCAGCAAGGCGGGTGAGGGTGGGGCAGGGCCGCCAGGATCGTCTCGGCGACGTATTCCGGGTTCGCCAGGATATCGTTGTTCCAGAAACGGATCACCCGCCAGCCTTGGCGCTCCAGCCAAGCGGTGCGGCGCATGTCGGCGGGTGCATCGGCGTGTTGGCCGCCGTCGGCCTCAATGATCAGGCGTGCGGCCACGCAAGTGAAGTCGGCGATGAAGGGGCCGATCGGGTGTTGGCGGCGGAATTTGTGATCGTGGAAGCGGCGGGCACGGAGCAGGCGCCAGAGGGTTCGTTCCGCTTCCGTTGGGTTATGGCGGAGATGGCGGGCGCGGCGGTTGGCCATGCTTGAGATGGTGGTGAGGGTGGGTGAAGGCGGGGTTAAGCGCGGCCCTCACCCGCTGCTCCGTTCCGGAGCGGCGACCTCTCCCGCTATGCGGAAGACGTGGGTACTGCCTTACATGCGTCCTTGTGCTGAGGCCGGAGAGGCGAAGCGGCACGGTCGAATTTCACCTCTCCCGCTTGCGGGAGAGGTCGCCTTGCGTCAGCAAGGCGGGTGAGGGGTGGCGCAGGGCGGTCAGAATTGTATCGGCCACGTATTCCGGGTTTGCAAGAACGTCGTTGTTCCAGAACCGAACCAACCGCCAGCCGCGCGCTTCCAACCAAGCGGTGCGGCGCGCGTCGGCGGGTGCGTCGGCGTGCTGGCCGCCGTCGGCTTCGATGATCCGGCGGGCGGCGGTGCAGGCGAAGTCGGTGATAAAGGGGCCGATCGGGTGTTGGCGGCGAAATTTGTAATCATGGAAGCGGCGAGCGCGGAGAAGGCGCCAGAGGGCGTGTTCCGCGTCGGTTGGGTTACGGCGGAGGAAGCGAGCATGGTTGGGCACGTATAGATCGTGGTGGGGGTAGGGTGAAGGTGGGCTTAAAGAGGGCGTCCTTCGCCGCAACCCTCACCCGCCGCACCGTTCCGGCGCGGCGACCTCTCCCGCAATGCGGGAGAGGTTTACTATTTTCGTTCGTGGACTTTTTGTGCCGAGGCCGGGAAGGTGAAGCGGCACCGCGCACGCTCACTTCTCCCGCGTTGAGGGAGAGGTCGGACTGGCGGCAGCCGGGCCGGGTGAGGGTAGGGGAGCGAGCCCCCTACTCCACGCTCTCCTGCTCCCGATCCGACCCGTCGCCCGCCGTCGTCATCGGGCTTCGGCAACGCGGGCAGCGCCGCTTCGATCATCTCGAAGTCGAGCTTGTTGTCCTTCAGCGTCACCTTCACCGATCCGCCGCGCACCAGCTTGCCGAACAGCAGTTCTTCGGCCAGCGGCTTCTTCACCGTCTCCTGGATCAGCCGGGCGAGCGGGCGGGCGCCGTACAGCTGGTCGTAGCCGCGTTCGGCCAGCCACTCCTTCGCCGCCGAAGAAAGCTCGATCGTAACGTTGCGGTCGGCGAGCTGCGCCTCCAGCTGCATGATGAATTTTTCCACCACACGCCCGACGATTTCCGGCGTCAGCGCGGCAAACGCGATGGTCGCATCCAGGCGGTTGCGGAATTCGGGGGTGAACATCCGCTTGATGGCGTCGTCGTCCTCGCCGATCCGCGTATCGCGCCCGAAGCCGATCGCCGCCTTCGCCAGATCCGCCGCCCCCGCATTGGTGGTCATGATCAGGATCACGTTGCGGAAATCGACCGTCTTGCCGTTGTGGTCGGTGAGCTTGCCGTGATCCATCACCTGCAACAAAATGTTGAACAGGTCGAGATGCGCCTTCTCGATCTCGTCCAGCAGCAGCACGGCATGCGGATGCTGGTCGATGGCGTCGGTCAGCAAGCCGCCCTGGTCGAACCCCACATAGCCGGGCGGGGCGCCGATCAGCCGGCTGACCGAATGGCGCTCCATGTATTCCGACATGTCGAAGCGGATCAGCTCGATCCCCAGAGTGGACGGCAAGCTGGCGAGCCACTTCGGTCTTGCCGACGCCGGTGGGGCCGGAGAACAGATAGTTGCCGATCGGCTTTTCCGGATCGCGCAGTCCGGCGCGCGAGAGCTTGATCGCCGCCGCCAGCGCCTCGATCGCCTTGTCCTGGCCGAACACCATGGATTTCAGGTCGCGCTCCAGATTGCGCAGCGTCTCCTTGTCATCGGCCGAGACCGATTTCGGAGGAATGCGCGCGATCTTGGCGACGATCTCCTCGACGTCCTTCAAGGTGACGGTCTTGCGCCGCTTGTGCTCGGGCAGCAGCATGCGCGAGGCGCCCACTTCGTCGATCACGTCGATCGCCTTGTCGGGCAGCTTGCGGTCGTTGATGTATTTGGCGGACAGATCGACCGCGGCGCGGATCGCTTCGTCCGTGTAGCGCACCTTGTGGTGCTTTTCGTAGTTGGACTTCAGGCCGCGCAGAATCTTCACGGAATCTTCAAGCGAGGGCTCGTTCACGTCGATCTTCTGGAAGCGCCGGACCAGCGCCCGGTCCTTTTCGAAATAGTTACGAAACTCCTTATAGGTGGTGCTGCCGATGCAGCGCAGCGTGCCCGAGGCGAGCGCCGGCTTCAGCAAATTCGACGCATCCATGGCGCCGCCGCTGGTGGCACCCGCGCCGATCACGGTGTGGATTTCGTCGATGAACAAGATCGCGCCGGGATAGTTCTCCAACTCGGAGACGACCGCCTTGAGCCTTTCCTCGAAATCGCCGCGATAGCGGGTGCCGGCCAGCAGTGCGCCCATGTCGAGCGCGAAAATGGTCGATTTGGCCAGAACCTCCGGCACGTCGCCCTCGACGATGCGCTTGGCCAGGCCTTCGGCGATGGCGGTTTTGCCGACGCCCGGCTCGCCCACATAGAGCGGATTGTTTTTGGTGCGACGACACAGAATCTGAATGGTGCGCTCGATTTCCTGCTCGCGGCCGATCAGCGGATCGATTTTTCCCGCCATCGCCTTTTTGTTGAGATTGACGCAGTAATTCGAGAGCGCGTCCTGGTTGCGCCGTCCGGGTTTCTCGTCACGCTCCTGCTCGTGGTGCTGATCCTGCTGTCCGGTGCCCTGCACAGGACGCTGGGCGGAGCGGCCCGGCGCCTTGGCGATGCCGTGGCTGATGAAGTTGACGGCATCGAGCCGGGTCATGTCCTGCAATTGCAGAAAATAGACGGCGTGGCTTTCGCGTTCGGAGAACAGAGCGACAAGGACGTTGGCGCCGGTGACTTCATCGCGGCCGGAGGACTGCACGTGGATCGCCGCGCGCTGCACGACGCGCTGGAACCCGGCGGTGGGCTTGGGGTCGCCGGGGCGGTCGGTCGCCAAGCCGGCCAAATCCTTGTCGAGGAATTCGCAGAGATCGCCGCGCAGCTTGTCGAGATCGACGCCGCAGGCGCGCAGCACGGTGGCCGAGTCGCTGTCGTCGGTAAGGCCCAGCAGCAGATGTTCCAGGGTCGCGTATTCGTGACGACGCTCGCTGGCCAGGGACAAGGCGCGGTGCAGCGTCTGTTCGAGGTTACGGGAAAGCATGGGCGACGCTCCTAACGCGCAGGAGAATACGATCAGACATAGGGTGGCCGAGTTGCGGCTGCAGCACGGCGCACCGGCGCTAACGGCATGTTGGCCCCCGGTGTGCTCGGGTGTGCATCATTCCTTCTCGATGGTGCATTGCAAAGGGTGCTGGTTTTGGCGGGCCAGGTCCATGACCTGGGTCACTTTGGTCTCCGCCACTTCATACGTGTAGACGCCGCAGACGCCCACGCCGCGGCGATGCACGTGCAGCATGATGCGCGTGGCTTCTTCGCGCGACTTCTGGAAAAACCGCTCCAACACATGCACGACGAACTCCATCGGAGTGTAATCGTCGTTCAACATCAAGACCTTGTACATGGCGGGCTTGCGCGTCTTCGGCCGCGCCTTGACCACGACGCCCGTGTTCGGTCCATCGCCGCTGCCGCCGCTCCCGCCGCGCCTGTCACTGTCGCTCATTGTCACGTCTCGCGCCATCCGCGCTCATGTCTCGGCTTCTCGGGAGAGACCATATCGGAACGCCCCGGGGGGATAAAAGAGCTTCCATCGATCCCGGCCACCCGCCCTCTACGCAGCCGGGGCCAGTCGGATGCTTGCGCTGCTGCAACCGGCACAGAAAACCCGGACGGCCTCCGCCGTCCGGGCTCCGACCGCGCCACCCGAGGTGCTTGCGCGGCGCCTCAGGCAAACGAATGCCTTAAAAGGTCTTGGCAAATTTCTCGACGGCAAGGTTCACCCGCGCGGTGATCGGCGCCAGCGCTTCCTCGGTCAGCTTCACCGAGGTCTCGGTCAGCTTGCCCGACTGCGCGATCGTCTTCTCCAGCGTCGCGCGCGCATAGCCGGTCTGCAGGTCAATCGCCTCCTTGAGCGTTTTCACGCCGGCCAGCGCCTTCACCGTCGAGACCGTGTCCTCGAACGAGGACTGCGCCGCGGCAGCGGCCTGTTTGCCGAGATCTTGCATGCCCTGCGTCCAGATCTGGCCCGACTTCATGAACGCCTCCAGATTGCCCTGGCCGAACGCTACGAACTCCTCCGCCGTCTTCATGGCTTTCGTTACTCCTTCCTTGATCCTGGTCGTGGTCTTCTCGAGTCCCTCGGATACCTGTGCGACGCTCGCCTGCAAGGCTGCAGCGCCCTGTTGCGCGCTGCGACTCGCCCGGTCGAACGCGACATCGGCCTCAGGGGGCACCAAAAGCTTGGGCGTCGGCTGCTCTGCCGTGCCCGGCACCTCGACGGCGCCGTCCTCTAACTTCGCCTTGACCGCCATGCCTCATCTCCTGCTCGTAATCCGGTCCGACCAGCCCCGCTATCCGAAGCCCGCCGGACCTTACGCTGCGACTGATACTTTGCTGCACCGCAGCACGAGCCGGACATAGGCGGAATCCGACAATCCCTTCAAGTGAATTTGTGCGCTGCACAATCACGCATTCGTGTGACCGGGGGTGAGAAGGCGCGGCCGTCCTTGGCGCAAAATCCGGTAAGCCTTTCAAAATTCTTGATTCCATGTCATTTCGCTGTGGACAAAATTGGATCGCTCGCATACAGTTCCGCCATCGCGCAGGAGATTTCGGCATGGCGGTTTGGCTGCGTTGTGGGCGCAAAACGGCGCAGCTGATTCCCGTCGTGCTCAGCTTGTTGACTGCAGCCGGTTTGCTTCATCGCGCGAGCGCACAGGTCGGCTCGGCGCGTTATGCTTCGGTCGTGGAGGAAGCTTCGAGCGGGCGCGTGCTTGAAGACGAAAACGCCGATGCGCTGCGTCGTCCGGCGAGCCTTGCCAAGCTGATGACGCTCTATCTCACGTTTGAGGCAGTGCGCGACCGTCGGATCACGCTCGACCGGACGGTACCCGTCAGCGCGTACGCCGCGTCCATGCAGCCCAGCAAGCTTGGTCTGGTTCCCGGCGCACATGTCACCGTCGAAGATGCCATTCTCGCCCTCGTGACGAAGTCCGCAAACGATGCTGCGGCGGCGCTAGGTGAACTGTTGGGCGGCACCGAGCAACGGTTTGCGCAGATGATGACGTTGCGGGCGCGGGCCTTGGGCATGTCCCGCTCCACCTTCACCAACGCCTCCGGCCTGCCCGATCCGGAGCAATGGTCCACCGCGCGCGACCTTGCCTTACTGGCACGGCGCCTGATCAGCGACTTCCCGGAGTTCTATCATTACTTCGACGCGCCCAGCTTCATCTTCCACCGGCAGGTCGTATTCAACCACGACAGCATGATCAAACGTTATCCGGGGGCTGATGGGCTGAAGACCGGTTACACCGAGGCGTCCGGACATAATCTTGTAACATCGGCGGTGCGCGGCGGCGTGCGCTTGGTAGGGGTCGAGTTCGGTTGCGCGACCAATGCCGAGCGCGATGCGCATATGGCGGCGCTGCTGGACGCGGCGTACGCCGAATTGAATGTGCCGAACCCGGACCGCGGCTTGCTGGCGGCCGCGCAGCGCGCGCCTAGTCTTATCCCGCAGGCCCGCGCCGCCGAACTCGAGCGCCGACCGGTGCCTCGCTGGCGCGAGTCGGTGCCGGTCCACACCAACAGCGCGCTCAGCCGCTGGACAATTCAGGTTGGCAGTTTCGGTAGCCCCAAGGCGGCACGCGTCGCAGCCGAACACGCCCTTCGGATCGTCGAAGGCGGCGAGGTCCGAGTCGAGCATGCGTCGTTTCGCGGCCGCCGAAGCTGGCGCGCTCAAATCGCCGGTCTCAGCCAGTCGGCCGCATCCGGGGCTTGCGGGGCGCTGTCGCGGCATCGCGCCGCCTGCGTCGTGCTCCGACCGGAGCCGCGACAGATTGCTGCAATCTAGCAAGTCCGAAGGTCAGGTGCAGGCTGCCGCCGCCGACCTCCGCCCTTCGCCGCGGCTGTTATCAGCACCCGTGCCCGGGCTTACGGCGAAGCCCGATCAGTGTTCCGAGCCGCCGCCGTTTTGCGAGTAGTTTGACCCGCCCGACTGGTTCTGCCCGGAATGGTCGGGCTGTGAGTAGCCGTTGTTCATGCCCTCGCCACTCATGTTTCCGTTCATCCCACGGCCATTCGCACCTTCGGCGGTAACAGCGGTGACCGAGTTGGGCGTGAGCAGCATGGTCACCGGATTGCCATGCGGGTCACGCGCCTGCACCAGGAAGCCTTCCGGCTGGATACGGATGTCCGTGAAGCCTTCCTGCTGGAGATCATGGCGGAGCTGCCGTTCGACTCTCATCGCCTGATGAAAGCCGCGTGCGCCGCCCGACTGGAACTGCCCCTGGTTGCCCTGGTAATTTCCCTGGTAATTTCCCTGGCTGCCTGGGCCGTTCTGACCGAATTGCTCGCCGTATTGCTGACCGCCGCGGTACGGCTGATTCTGCGTGTACCCTGCTGGCCACTATTGTACTGCTGGTTCTGCGTGTAACCGTTACTGCTCCCGCCCGGGTTGTTCTGTGCGAAAGCAGGCAGCGCTACGGCAACGGCGAACGCTGCGGTGGTGAGAAACAATGAGCGCATGTCTGTCTCCTGTGCGGCGTAACCGCAGCGCCTAAGCGGAGAGCCGGTTGCGGGGTTGCGCCGTTAGATGCAGCGCCGTCTGGGATCGCGGTGATGTGTGCGGTCGTTGTCGTTTGTCAATTCCAGCCGGCCATGTGTTTCGCAACCGGGAACCGGGCAAACCGTTGGGATGCTCTGTATTCCAGGAGAAGGCTTCCACAATGGCCTACGAACTGCGCATCGACCACGCGCGTGTGGCCGTGTACGCCGACGCCGACGCCGCACTTGCGCATGTAAAGCGGGCAGTACGCGAGCGACCGGATTGCGAGCCGGAAATCATTGACACCGAAACCGGCCGGGCGTTTGAGCCCGCTGCCAGCGAGCGCTGGCGAGACGAGCTCGCGAAAAAAATCGGCTACTAGGAATGGCCGGACGCCCGGATCATTGCGCCGGCCGGGCAAAGGGCTAGTGTCGGAGCAGATGCCGGTGGCCCGCACGGGCTGAAACGGGAACGTCACGGAACCAACCGAAGGCGGCTGCCCCCGCAACTGTGCGCGGCGAGCCTCGCTCCACACGCCATTGCCGAACAGGCGAGAAGGCGGGGCGAGGCGACGGATGGTCGATGCCCGGGATGACGGCGCATCGCACCTGGGAGCCGCGAGCCAGGAGACCGGCCGGCATCGAGACTGTTGCGCGCAGCGGGCGGGGTGCACCGTTGCAACGGGTAAAGACCCGTATGCGGCTGTCGTCCGTCAAGGCGGAGCCGCGCGGACGGGGCGGCTCCTCGGCCCGAGAGGAACCGCATGCGCATCCGCTTTGCGTCACTGATGCTCGCGTGGGCCAGCGGTGTTTCCGCCGCTTCCGCGCAAGGCGTGCCGTCGCCCGAGGCGGGTGCCACGATCCCGCCCGTCGTCGTCACCGCGACCCGCGTGCCCACGCCGGTCGAAGACATCCCGGCAGGCGTCACGGTCATCACGCGCGAGGAGATCCAACTGCGCGGCTATAACACCCTGCCGGAGGCGCTCGCGGCCGTGCCGGGGATCCGGGTGGCGCAATCGGGTGGCCCGGGCGGCAATGCCAGTATCTTCGTCCGCGGTACCAACTCGAACCAAGTGCTCGTGCTGCGCGACGGCATGCCGATCAATGACGGGTCCGACCCCGGTTCAGCTTTTAATTTCGGGGTGGATACATTGGCCGATGTGCAGCGGATTGAGATTGTGCGCGGGCCGATGGCCTCGCTTTACGGGTCGGGTGCGATCGGCGGGGTCATCAATCTCATCACGCTCCAGGGAAGCCAGCCGGGCGTTCACGCCTCGGCCGATATCGCCGGAGGTTATCCGGCGCAGCTTCTCAACAATGAGGTGGTGTCCGGCATCGACGGCGCGCTCGACTACGCGGCCATCGTGCAAACCGAATCGCTGACCGGCTTCGATTCCACGCCGCAGCGGGAATCGATCTACACCGGAACGCCGCAGGGTTATCGCGAGCAAGTCGGGACGGTCAATCTCGGCTATACAGCCTTGCCCGGCACGCGGTTCTCGCTGCTGCTGCGTGGGCATCGTGCCGTGTTCGGCTTCAATCAACTCGGAAATCCGACATTCGATGACGCCAATTCCACCGGTCACGACACTTCGCTGCTCGGGCGGATCGGGGTGCGTTCTCTGCTTGCGGGAGGCGTTTACGAGACCAGCTTGTTTCTTGGCGGCTTACAGAATGACCGCCGCTATTTCGAGCCGTTCAATCCGGCCGATACGGCCAACATGGCGAGCAACGATTTACGCTATCATGCGTACCGCTCCGACGCGCAATGGAACAACACGGTCCATCTCAGCGACCTGTTCCGATCAAGCATCTTCTCTGCGACCGATCTTACCTTCGGCTACGAGCGCACCGGGGATACCGCGAAGGTGCGGATCAATTCCTCCAGCCAGGGCCTTCGCCTTCCAACAGAACGTCAACGCGTCGATGGTCGACAACGCGGCCTATGCGGGACTGCAATCGATGCTTTGGGACCGACTCACGGTCACCGGGCAGGTGCGACAGGACTGGGTATTGAACGACCAACCCCTGACCTGGCGGCTTGGCACCGTGCTGGATGTTTCGGAAATCCGCACCCGGTTCAAGGCCGCCTACGGCACCGCTTTCCTCGCTCCATCGCTGTTCGACCGCTTCGGCGTCGACTTCGACCGGCTATGTCGGCAATCCGCATTTGCTGCCGGAAACCGCGCAAGGCTGGGAAGTCGGATTCCTGACCACCGTGCCAGCCCTGGGCAACGCCGATGGTATCAGTTTCAGCGGCACCTACTTCAACGAGCAGATCACCAATCTGATTGTCGAAGTCTTCGCGCCGATTGTCACATCGCAGAATGTGGGCTCGGCGCATATCCAGGGGGTTGAGGCCGAACTGACCCTGCACCCCGCGCGCTGGCTCCGGGTCGATGCGACCTACACTTATACGCAGCCGGAGAACGCCGATACCGGCCAGCTTTTGCTGCGCCGACCGCAGAACTCCGCGTCCCTTGATGTGACGGCGACGCCGCTGTCCCGGCTTACGCTGGTGCCGGAATTGCTGTTCACCGGTGCCTTCCGGGACTTCCTGATCGACAACAGCGGCATCAGCACGGGAGCAATCGGCACGTCCGGCCAGGGGCTTATCCTCAACCTGACGGTAACGTATCAGCTAACCCCGCGCATGCAGCTCTATGCCACCGGACGCAACCTGTTCAACTCCCGCTTCGAGCCGGTGAACGGGTTCCAGACGCCGGGAGCGAACTTCTTTGCCGGCATTCGAGTCCGGTTGTGACACGACTTTTTTATACGCGGCGGAAGCGACCACCATTGCTCTCGCGCATTACAGAAAGCCGCGAGCAATGAAAGGAACGACTATGCGCGTCCTCTTGCTTTGGCTACTCGGCATTCCGATCCCGGTTCTTATCCTGCTCTGGATTTTCCATGTAATCTGATTGGCTCACTCCGCCGCCTGCCGATACCGCCGCGCGTATTGCAGCAGTGCGTCATCGTCCACCGGCTCGATCGGCGTGAAGTCGCGATGCGCGATCCAGTCCGGGCGGGTGGGCGTCCGAATATAGTTAGCAACGGCATTCAGCGTCAGATACACGATTTTGCGCGGGTAGGGGGTGATGTTGCCCGCCGAGCCATGCACCAGATTGCCGTGGAACATGAGCACGCCGCCCGGCTTGCCGGTCGGCGTCACGATCCCGCCTTCGTCCACCAGACGCTTCACCGTTGCATGGTCCAGCGTCCATAGCGGATAGGAGGTCGTTGTCACGTCGTGATCGGCTGGCAAGGTGCCGTGCTTGTGGCTGCGCGGCACAAGCATCAGCGGGCCATTGATCGGCATCACCTCGTCAAGGAAAACCGAAATGTTCATCGCGCGCGGCTCCGGCATGCCGTCATCGCGCTTCCACGTGCCGTAATCCTGGTGCCATTGCCACACTTCGCCGTCGAAGGCGGATTTCGCGTTGATCTTGAACTGATGCATGTAGAGCTTCTCGCCGAACATCTGCTCGACGGGCTTAATGAGACGCGGATGCGCGCCCAGGATGCGGAACGCCTCGTTATAGGTGTGCGCGGCGAAGGCGGTCCGCGGCGCGCCGGATGTTTCGCGCCAGATTTCCTTGCGCTCCGTTCTATAGATCGCCTCTGCCTCCTCGCGTAGCACGGCGACCTCTTCCGGCGAGAAGACCTCAGGCAGAAAGAACCAGCCGTCGGTCTCGAACTGCGCAACCTGCTGTGCGGTAAGCTGCATGGGACACTCCGTTACTCGGCGGTGTAGCCGCCATCCACAACGAGCTCGGCACCGGTGATATAGGACGCCTCGTCCGAGGCAAGAAACAGCACCGCGTTCGCCACCTCGTCCACCTCGCCCGGTCGCCCGAGCGCCACGCGCTCCAGGAGCTTCGCCCGGAAGGCCGGGTCGGCCGTCGCGCCTGAGGTGCGCATCGGCGGCATGATGCCGGGATGGACGCTATTGACGCGGATCCGTTCGGCGCCGAACTGGACGGCGGCGGCCTTGGTCATCAGCCGTACCGCGCCTTTCGACGCGTTGTAGCTCATGTGAATGCGCGGCTGGCCGACAATGCCCGAAATGGACGAGAGATTGACAATTGCGCCGCCGCCGCGATGACGCATGGCCGGGATAGCAACCTTCATGCCGTAAAACACGCCAGTTGCGTTCACGTCCATGATCCTGTGCCAAGCGGGCGTTTCCAGCACGTCCTGCACGGCGCTGCCGCTGATTCCGGCATTGTTGACCAGGATATCGAGGCCGCCGTAGCGCGCGACCGCTGCTCCGACCGCCTCGTGCCAGCTCGCCTCGTCAGTGACATCGAGCCGTGCAAACCGCGCCTCTCCGCCGCTGGCGCGGATCGTGTCCGCAACCTCGCGGCCAAGCTCGTCGAGAATATCGGCAACCACGACCTTGGCACCTTCTCGCGCGAAACACCGCGCCGTGGCGGCGCCCATGCCGGACGCCGCGCCGCTGATCAGCGCCACCTTGCCCCCGAGCCGCATGTCCGTCCCTCCGGTCGTGTCTTCACGCGCAGACTGCCACGGAAGCGCAGGATTGGCTATGCGAAGGGGTCCGCATCGTACCCGACCGACATGAGGCAGAGCCCCGCGGCGGGCGCGGTTGGGCCGGCGGCGGCCCGGTTGCGCGCCTCCAGGGCGGCGGCGAGGCGCGAGACCGGCCAGCTTCCGTCGCCCACGAGCCTCAGCGTGCCCACTATGTTGCGCACCTGATGATGCAGAAAACTGCGCGCCTGCGCCTCGATTTCCACCACCTCTCCGATGCGCCTTACGTCCAGGCGGTCCAAAGTCCTGACTGCACTTTGTGCCTGACAAGCCGCCGCGCGGAAGCTGGTGAAATCATGCCGGCCGAGCAGCGCGCCGGCCGCTTTTTGCATGGCCTCGGCGTCGAGCGGAGCCGGCACGTGCCAGACATGCCCGGCCAGCAGCGCCGGTCGCGCGCGGCGGTTGAGGATTGTGTAACGGTATAGGCGGCTTACGGCGGAGAACCGCGCACTCCAGCCGGGCCGCGCGGGCGCGGTCCGCAACACCGCAACGGGATTCGGTTTCAAGTGATAGTTCAATGCTTCGCGCAGCCGTTCGGCGGACAAGGCGACATCCAGCGCCAACTCGACGACCTGCCCGGCGGCGTGCACGCCGGCGTCGGTGCGGCCGGCCACTACGGTGCCCGCCGGCTTGCCGCCGGCGAGGCGACCGGCCGCCCTCTCCAGCACCTCCTGGACCGAAAGCCCGCTCCGCTGGCGCTGCCAGCCGACGAACGGTGCACCGTCGTACTCCACCAGCAGCGCCCATCGCTGCGCCACCGGGAGCTCAGCCGAGCAGGCTGCCGCGCGGAACCGGATGGCCGCGCAAAAAGGCAGAGCTGTCCAGGGCCGCCCGGCTGGCGAGCTGCACGCGTCGCAAGCGCAGGGCACCATCGCCGCACGCGATCAGCAGCCGGTCATCCAGCGTGACGCCAGGTGGTCCCTCTCCCGGCTCGACGGCTGCCGCGAGCACCTTAAGCACACCGCCCGCCAATTGGGTAAATGCTCCCGGCCAGGGATCGAACGCGCGTATTTGCCGCTCGATCATGGCCGCAGGACGCGACCAGTCGATCCGTCCGCTATCGCGCGTGAGTTTCGGCGCATACGTGGCCCCTGCGTCCGGTTGCGGCACGGGCTCCGGCTGCTCGTCCAGTGTCCGCAGGATCAGCCGCGCGCCGATTTCGGACAGACGGTGGTGCAGCATGGAACCGGTGGTTTCCGGCGTGATCGGAACGCGTTCGCGCAGCAGCATCGGCCCGGTATCCAGCCCCTTGTCCATTTGCATGATGGTCACGCCCGTGTCGGGATCACCCGCAAGCACCGCCGCTTGGATCGGCGCGGCACCGCGCCATCGCGGCAACAGGCTGGCGTGAATGTTGAGACAACCGAGGCGCGGCGAATCCAGCAGCGCGGTGGGCAGGATCAGCCCATAGGCCGCGACGACCGCAGCATCCAGGGTGAGCGCCGCGAATGCCTCTTGTTCTCGAGTACTGCCGCGCAGGCGGGCGGGCGTTCGCACCATCAGACCGAGATGTGCGGCCTCACGCTGCACCGGGCAGGGCCGCACCGCGTGTCCGCGTCCGGCTGGGCGAGGCGGCTGGCAATAGACCGCAGTGATGTTGTGGCCGGCCGCATGCAGGGCGCGCAGCGCAGGCACGGCAAACTCCGGACTGCCCATGAAGGCCAGGCGCATCGCATCCGCCATGATTCTCCGTTCTCATAGTAACGCAGCGGGCCGGCACAGGAAGGTCGGAACCGCCTCGAAGCGCCCGCGTTGCCGCATGACCCGCAGGGCCGACCCGGTGGCGGATCTCGTATGCGCCGTCCGGCCGGTCGCCGCCTTCAGTCTGGAGTCTCGCGTATGGCAATGCGTGATGGCGACCCGCACGCCTCTCAAGGATTGGGCCGGCGGAACTTCCTCTGGAGCGCCGCGTCGTCGGGGGCGTTGCTGCCGACCGTCGCGGAGGCGCTGGCCGCCAGACCCGCTGTGGCGCAGTCGCGGCAGCCGGAGCCTGTCGGCGTTGAGGCCGTGATCCTCCGGGTCAATCGCCAACCGCAAAGGCTGTGCCTCGATAACCGCACCACGCTCCTTGATGCATTGCGCGACCATCTCGGCCTTACCGGCACCAAAAAGGGCTGCGGACATGGCCAGTGCGGGGCTTGCACGGTCCATATCGACGGAAGGCGGGTGCTCTCGTGCATGACCTTCGCGGTGATGGCCGAGGGACGCGAGATCACCACCATTGAGGGCCTGGCCAGTCCCGGCGGCGAGCTGCATCCCATGCAGCAGGCGTTCATTGACCACGACGCCTTCCAGTGCGGCTATTGCACGCCGGGCCAGATCATGTCGGCCATCGCCTGCGTTCACGAAGGCCACGCAGAGACCGAAGCCGACATCCGCGAATACATGAGCGGCAACATCTGCCGCTGTGCCGCTTATCCAAACATCGTCGCTGCCGTCGAGCAGGCGCGAGGCGAGATGATCGCCGCCAATGAACCGGCGCAGCGCCGCGCGAAAGGGCTCTGACATGCAGCGGTTTCTGTATCGTCGCGCGGTCAGCGCCGAGGAAGCCAGGACGGCGGCTTATGCCGGCGAGGTCCGACCGAACACCCCGCAGGTGCTGATCCGCGCCCAGTTCATCGCCGGCGGCACGAACATGACGGACTACATGGCGTTGAACGTCGTCCGTCCGGAAGTCTTGGTCGATATTAACCGGCTCCCCGCCTCCGAATACGGGAAGATCGAAGCAAATGGCACCGGGCTTCGGTTCGGTGCCTTGGTCCGTATGGCCGAGGCCGAGGATCACCCTTTTGTTCGGAAACAGTACCCGGTCATAAGCGACAGCCTGAAATTGGCCGCCAGCCCGCAAATACGCGCCATGGCAAGCCTCGGCGGGAACGTGCTTCAGCGCACGCGATGCGAATACTTCCGGGAGACCTCCTGGCCGTGCAACAAGCGGAATCCGGGTTCGGGCTGCTCGGCGTTTGGCGGCGTGAACCGTCAGCTCGCCGTACTCGGAACGAGCGAACATTGTATCGCGAGTTACCCTGGTGATTTCGCTCAGGCGTTGATCGCACTCGATGCAACAGTGGAGACGGTCGGGGCCACGGGACCGCGCACGATCAGGTTTGCCGACCTGCACCGCTTGCCGGGCAGCACGCCTCATATCGAGACGGTACTGGAACCGGGGGAGCTGATCACGTTCATCCATGTCCCCTCGGGGCCTTGGACGGCGCGCTCGCGCTACGTCAAAATTCGCGACCGCACATCGTATCAGTTCGCGCTCGCGGCGGCGGCTGTGGCGCTCGATTTGGACGGGGACGTGGTGCGCGAAGCGCGGATTGCCCTGGGCGGCGTGGCGAGCGTGCCGTGGCGCGCACACGCCGCCGAAGCATCGCTGGTCGGCAAGCGGCTGGACGAACGCGCCGCGACCGACGCCGCGGACGCTGCCTTCGCCGACGCCAAGCCGCACGGGCAAACTGCCTTCAAGGTAGATCTGGGAAAACGGACGGTCGTGCGCGCCCTGCTCGAAACCAAGGCGATGAGAGTGTGACATGAACGCTGCCGCGCCTCAGCCCCGAGCCAATCAGGGCCAGCCCGTACCGCGCATCGACGCGCGGCTTAAAGTGACCGGGGAAGCACGGTTTGCAGCAGACATCCCGGTGAACAATGTGGCCTACGGTGTCCTGGTGACGAGCGACATCGCGCGGGGCGCGGTTCGCTCGATCAACTTGGATGCCGCCCGGGCCACGCCGGGCGTGCTCGACATCATCAGTTATGGCGATGTGGGCACGCTCGCCAAGCCGCGCTTCAGCAGCTCCAGCTACACTTCGCTTGCGCCGCTGCACGATCGCACGATCTGGCACGATGGGCAGATCATGGCACTGGTGGTAGCGGAAACCTTTGAGGCGGCGCAGGAAGCGGCTGGCAAGGTAACGGCGGACTACGAGCCGAGCCGACCGAGCGCGGATCTCGATTCCGCCGGTACGCAATCACTTGAAGCGGTCGGCAACACCGAGCGGATTAAGAAAAACCCGTCCGCCGGTAACTTCAGCAGCGCCTTCCAGTCCGCGCCCGTGAAGATCGAGGCCGAGTACCGAAACGCCGACGCAGACCCACAATCCGATGGAACTGTTCTCAACAACCGCAGTCTGGTCGGATGGTCAGTTGACGATCTATGAGCCGACGCAGAGCCTGTACGGACTGCGCGGCGAAATCGCTCATCAGCTGAATATTGACCCGGCGAATGTCCGGGTGATCGCGCCCTATGTCGGCGGCGGTTTCGGCTCCAAGGGGCCCGCGACCCCGCGTACCGCGATCGTCGCTCTTGCAGCCAAACGGCTAAATCGTCCGATCCGCTGCGTTGTCAGCCGGGAGCAAGCCTTTACGACCGAACCTTATCGCGCCCCGACACGGCATCAGATCAAGCTTGGCGCAGACCGGCACGGCAAGATCGCCGCGTTCAGTCACGAGGGCTGGGAGCTGACTTCGCGAACCGACAATTACGCGGTGGCCGGCACCGAGACGACAACGCGCATGTACGGTTGGAGCAACGTAGCCAGCAACGTCACCTTGGTGAAGGCGGACCGGCAGACGCCATCCTACATGCGCTCGCCGCCCGAGCTGCCTTACGTCTTTCCGCTTGAATGCGCGCTTGACGAGCTGGCGTTCGCGCTCGGCATGGACCCGATCGAGCTGCGACGTGTCAACGACACGCAGACGGACCCGATCAGCGGCAAGCCATTCTCCAGCCGCCAGTTGATGCCTTGCTTCGATGCGGCGGGGCGCGCCTTCAACTGGTCGGAACGCACTCCCAAGCCGGGCTCGATGCGTGATGGGGATTGGCTGATCGGCATGGGGTGCGCAACCTCCATCTATCCCACGAATGTGGGTGCCGCGACTGCGCGGGTTCGCCTGCGCGCCGATGGGCGCGTGCTGGTGCAGAGCGCCTCGCAGGAGATCGGCACCGGCATTCGCACGGTGGCGGGCCAAATGGCGGCGGAGCAGCTCGGGGTCGATGTCGCCAACGTGACGGTGGAGATGGGCGACACCAATCTTCCGCCGGCACCGGTTTCCGGCGGCTCCAACAGCACGGCGAGCGTTTGCTCGGCCGTGCTGCAAGCCTGCCAACAAGTCCGGTCGCGTTTGTTCTCGGGTGCTGTAGCCGCGCCGAACGGGCCACTTGCGGGCAAGTCTCCGGGCGATCTCGCGATCAGGGATGGTAGGGTGGTCGCGCCCAACGGCGCATCGCAAACTCTGCTTGACGTGTTCGGCGCAATGCGGGCTGGCGCGATCGAGGAATATGCGGAGTTCATTCCCGAAGGAGCGCCCGCGAACGCGATCCAGAAGCTTTATGGCGGCACCAGCACCCTGATCCGTGGTCTGGAGCGCAAGAAGGTGTCGTTCGCCTTCGGGGCGGAGTTTGTCGAAGTGCGGATCAACGTCCGTACGCGCGAGATCCGCGTGCCCCGAATTGTCGCCGCATTCGCGGCGGGGCGGATCATGAACACGCGCACCGCACGCAGTCAGCTTGTGGGCGGCCTGATCTGGGGCTGGAGCGCGGCGCTGCTGGAATCGACCGAAATCGACCCGCGCTTTGCCCGTACCGTCAATCGCGATCTCCAGGATTATCTGGTCCCGGTGAATGCGGATGTTCAGGATGTGACCGTTATCATGCTCCCCGAGACCGACCACGACGTGAACCCGGCGGGGGTAAAGGGCTTGGGCGAGCTCGGGAATGTCGGCACGAACGCGGCCGTTGCCAATGCGGTCTTTCACGCAACCGGCAAACGTGTCCGCAGGCTGCCGGTCCGCATTGAGGATCTGCTCGTTTAAAGCGCCGAAGAAACTGATATCACAACGCCGACTCGCGCTTCTGCCGCTGTTCCTTGGCCAATCGCCGCATGATCATGTTGCGCTTGAGATTGGACAGGTGATCGACGAACAGCACGCCGTTCAGGTGGTCAATCTCATGTTGCAAACACGCCGCGAGCAGGCTCTCGGCGTCGATCTCATGGGGGGCGCCTTCCTGGTCGAAATAGCGCACCGTGACGCGGGCCGGGCGCGTAATGTCGGCGTATTGGCCGGGCAGCGACAGGCACCCCTCCTCGCGCGTGGCGAGTTCCTCACTGGCCGTCACGATCTCCGGGTTAATCAGCGCGATCGGGGCGGGCTTCTCGTCCGGCATCAGATCCACAACGACGATCCGCAGCCCGTGTCCGACCTGCGGCGCTGCAAGCCCGATCCCCGGCGCGCGGTACATAGTGGCGAACATGCGCGGAAGCAGCGCGCGCACCTGGTCGGCATCGCGCGGCTCGACCGGACGCGCGCGAGCCTTTAACATCGGGTTCGGCGCAATCAGTATGGGTAAAATCGAGGCTTCGGCAGAGGGCATGCCGGGCATTTAGCATGCCCGAACGCGCGATCAACGCCGGGCTGTTTGCTCAGCCGCTAGCATGCACCTCGCGTAAAAACGCGACCAGTTCCCGGTTCACCTCCTCGGGCCGTTCCTGTTGTACCCAGTGCCCGGCGCCGTCCAGCAGCACGCTGCGGCGCAGGTCCGCGACCAGTCCCGGCATGGCGGTAAGCGCACCCTGACCCAACGGCGAGCGGATCACCACGTCGCGCGATCCGGCAAGGAACAAAGCAGGCGGCGTGATCCGTGCGCCCTGCCAGGGTGCGAGCAATTCCCAGTTCCGGTCGATGTTCCGGTAGTAGTTGAGGCCGCCGCGGAAGCCGGTGCGGGCGAATTCCGCCGCCATCGTGGCAATATCGTCTTGCGTGAGCCAGGCGGGCAGCGAAGCGGGCTCTATGGTGCGATCGAGGAAGCCGCCCCGTTCGGGCAAGGACAGCGGCAGCGCCTCCTCGCGTTGCGGCGCATCGCCCGAGCCGCTGTAGAGCAGCCGGCGCAGCGTTGCCGCCGGGTCACGCTCGAACTCCGCCTCGGCCACGCCCGGTTCCTGGAAATAGAGCCAATAGAAGCGATTAAGCCCGGCCTGACGCACTGCCGTAAGCGGCGGGACCGGGCCGCGCCCGCGCCAGGGAACGCTCAATGCCGCGACAGCACGGAAGAGGTCGGGACGCAGCAGGGCGGCGGACCAGGCGACATTGGCGCCCCAATCATGGCCGACTACGACGGCTTGTTTCTCGCCCAGTGCTCCAACCAGCGCCACCAGATCGCCCACCAAATGCATGATGGTATAGGCGCCGATCTCGTCCGGCGCGTCGCTCCGCCCGAAGCCACGCATATCAGGGGCAACGGCATGGAAGCCGGCCGCCGCGAATGCCGGGATCTGATGGCGCCAGGAATACCACAGCTCCGGCCAGCCATGGCAAAGCAGCACGAGCGGCCCCTCGCCCTGTTCGGCCACGTGCAGCCGCACGCCATTGGCCATCACCTCGCGATGGCGGATTTGGGCGTCCATGGCGATCCTCCGTCGGGTGGAGCATGGCATCGGAGCATGGTCGGCGAGGGGTGCCGGCGTCCGGCTGGAGGCTCGAACGGTCGGCGCTGCGTTTTCCGCCACGGTCGGTAGAACCATTGTGCCCGGACGATGGCTCCGGTTGGACTCGGCCGTCGTCGGGCAGCATGGGCCATGGAGACGATAGATCAAACAATGCAAGCACCTGTCGCAGCGCTGGGCCGGGCCGGCTTATTGCCGGACCAGCCCCAGTTCCGGCAATGATGCAGTGTGGCCAGACCCAGCAGGTCTTGCCCGATAATCGCCCGCAATGACAGGCCGTACCTGCGTGTTGTACGGGCGGCGGTCGGTTCGGGCGGTGGCAGCCCCGCTCGCTGGTAAACCCGGACAACCAGACCCGCTCAGGTCACGGGCCTGGCACGATGATCACGTCGGCCCCTTCCGCGATGCGACAGACTGCCATACCGACATCGGCGAGCCGAGTGACGACCATGTATGCGCGACGCCGAGCAACGGTAAGCCCCACGGCCAGAAGGCGCTTGACTCGCGGCGATGGCTTTCAGGAACCGAGCTTCCCTGCGTAGTTGGCGTATCAATGCGTGCTGGTTCGTTCATGCCGGAAAACGGCCGCGCCGTGTCGGCGCCCGGCCGGCCCCGATGCGGCGAGTGAGCCCACAACTCTGACTCGGCGTATCCAGCGGCCGTAAAAAAGCAACTTTGCTCATCGGGAGGCTCCGTCAAGGCTACTACAGCTCGCCTGACTGGCTCTACTATGCTGGATCATTCTATTGCGGCTCGGGCAATACTTCACGAGGGCCCCAACACGCCCATTAACTCTCCCCACTCCCGCTTGCTCAGCCCGCTCTCCGCCTGCCCGACTGTCTCGCCCGCCAGCATCCGGCGCAGCACCACCAGCATTTGCGCGGACAAAGTGGCCGCGCCCAGCCGGTAATCGAGGAACGCCTGCCAAGTCGAGCGGAACCCAGGCTTTCACCGTCTCGCCGATGGCCTCGGCATAGGCGCGGATCTCGTATTGCGCGTGCGCGTCCGCGCGCAGCGACAGGAAATGCAGCAGATTGTGCAGGTCGATTTTCCAATACCACTGTGTGTAGGTATTCAGCGTCAGGTTCATGCGCGCCAGCTCGCGCGCGAGGCCAAGTCGTGCTGGATCGCTTGACGCGCCCGCCGCTTCCTCGTTCAGCATCTCGGTGTAGTGGTCGTAGCAGCGTTCGGCGTCCGCCCGCAGCAGCTCAAGCACCCGGGCCGCTTCCTCGCCCGCCAGCACCGCGCCACGCCCTTGCCTATTCGCCTTCGACTGCGCCGCCAAATGCTCGGGTGCGGGGATGTAGAATTCCCGGTCCAGCACGGAATAGCGTGCCGAATACTCGTTTAGGTTTGCCGTCCGGTGCCGCACCCATTGCCGGGCCACGAAAATCGGCAGCTTCACGTGGTATTTGATCTCGCACATCTCGAAGGGCGTCGAGTGCCGGTGACGCATCAGGTAGCGGATCAGCCCCGCATCCTCGGAGACCCGCCGCGTGCCGCGTCCGTAGGAGACGCGCGCCGCCTGCACGATCGCGCCGTCATCGCCCATGTAGTCGATGACGCGAACGAAGCCGTGGTCCAGCACCGGGATCGGCCGATGGAGCAGTTCTTCCAGTGCCGGCACGCAGGGGCGGAGCGTCGGCGTCTGTCGGGCGCGCGCGGCCTCGATCTCGGCGGACTGGTCCGGCGTCAATTGCATCGCGCAACTCCACTTTCCGTGACGGAGTGCCTATATTCGCGTCGCCGGTTCGCCGGCTATGGCGATAAACAATTCGTGGAATAAGCGTAGTGGACCCGGGGGCAGTGCCCGGCGCCTCCACCACCTGCGGGGGCGAAACAGGCTCGACACGCGCGGTAAAGGCGGATTTTTCGCTCGGCATGGTTCCGCCGTTATCGGGCCATATGACAAGTGCCAACGATAATCACGTGGCATTCGCTGCCGCTGCGTAAGCAGTAGGCAAGCGCGGTTCGGGGGGCACCGGGCAACAGAAGCCCCCCACTCGCCCCGCAATCGGCTTGGCGCGACCCGGGTGCAGGCGCTATGGATCACGCGATGACGGACGATGATCAGCAGCCGGTCGAAAGCCTGTTGCCTTATGACGACTGGACCGAGACGGCGATGCGCCAGGTTCTCGCGCGTGCGCTCGCCCATGTGGCGGTCAACGGATTGCCGGGTGAGCATCATTTCTACATCACCTTCCGCACCGATCATCCCGGCGTCGTGCTGCCGCCACGGCTGCGAGCGCAGTATCCGCTGGAGATGACTATCGTCTTGCAGCACCAGTTCTGGGATCTGACCATGGACGAAGAGGCCGGGCTGATGTCCGTAGGCCTTTCCTTCGGTGGCGTCCCGGCCACCCTGGTGATCCCGCTCAGCGCCGTGACCGCGTTCGCCGATCCGCATGTGCGCTACGGCATGCGCCTCCGCCCCGACTTGCCCGAAGCCGAGTCGCCTGCCTCGGGACGCTCGGAGAGCGGGGCGACGCCCGCGTCGCAAGTCGCCCTGCCCGGACCCGGGCCGGCGCCGGACGCTGCGTCGGAGCCGGAAGCGCCCCAGGTGGTCAGTCTGGATGCGTTCCGCCGCCGCTCGCCGCCGAAGCCCTGAAACGAGGCAGTAAGCCAGGAGAGCCTTTGATGAATGCCCCGGTTCCCCGGCCCGCCGAGTTTGCCTACGCGCCCATGTTTGCTCACGGGCCTTCCGCGGGGCCGGATAGGACGCCCTGGAAACGGCTGGAACTCGCCGGCATTCGCACGACCATTTGCGACGGCCGGCACGTCTTGCGCATCGCCCCCGAGGCGCTGTCGGAACTGGCATTCCAGGCGTTCCGCGACGTCTCGCACCTGCTGCGGCCGAGCCATCTGGCGCAGTTGCGCACGATTCTGCATGACCCGGAAGCGTCGGAGAACGACCGCTTCGTCGCGCTGGACCTGCTGAAGAACGCCAATATCGCGGCCGGCGGCATGTTGCCGATGTGTCAGGACACCGGCACCGCGCTGGTATTCGGTAAAAAGGGGCAACGCGTATGGATTGACGGGAACGAGGAAGAGGCGATCGCCCAGGGCGTGCATCGCACCTATACCGAGACCAATCTGCGCTATTCGCAGATGGCGCCGATATCGATGTTCGAAGAGGTGAACACCGGCAACAATCTTCCCGTGCAGTTCGACATCCTGGCAGCGCCCGGCGACGAGCACGCCGAAGAGCTGTATCTGATGTTCGTGGCCAAGGGCGGCGGGTCGGCCAATAAATCGTTCCTGTTCCAGGAGACGCGGGCGATCCTGTCACCCGACCGGCTGCTGCGTTTCCTGGAAGGCAAGATCAAGACGCTCGGCACGTCTGCCTGCCCGCCCTACCATCTGGCGGTTGTGATCGGCGGCACCTCGGCCGAGCTGACGCTCAAGACCGTTAAGCTCGCCTCCACTCGGTACCTGGACGATTTGCCCACTGAAGGCAGCGCGGCCGGGCATGCGTTCCGCGACCTCGACATGGAGCGCCGGGTGCATGCGCTGACGCGCGACATGGGGATCGGCGCGCAATTCGGCGGCAAATATTTCTGCCACGACGTGCGCGTGATCCGGCTGCCCCGACACGGCGCGAGCCTGCCGGTCGGCATGGGCGTCTCCTGCAGCGCCGACCGACAGATCCTGGCGAAGATTACGCGCGACGGCGTGTTTCTGGAGCAACTGGAGACCGATCCGGCCAAGTATTTGCCGGAAGCAACGGACGCGCAGCTTGGCGGCGAAGCGGTGCGGGTCGATCTGAACTGCCCGATGTCGGAGATCCTGGCGCAGCTCTCGCATCATCCGGTGAAGACGCGGCTGATGCTGACCGGCACACTGGTGGTCGCGCGCGATATTGCGCATGCGAAACTGAAGGAGCGGCTGGATCGCGGAGAGGGCTTGCCCGACTACATCAAACGCCATCCGGTCTATTACGCCGGCCCCGCCAAGACCCCGTCCGGCTATGCGACCGGCAGTTTCGGCCCCACGACGGCGGGGCGAATGGATAGCTATGTGGCGGAGTTCCAGCAGGCCGGCGGTTCTCTGGTAATGCTGGCGAAGGGCAATCGTTCGCGCGCCGTGCGCGATGCCTGCAAGGCGCATGGCGGCTTTTATCTCGGCAGCGTCGGCGGTTCGGCCGCCCGGCTCGCGCGCGACTGCATCCGCAAGGTGGAAGTGCTGGAATATCCCGAGCTGGGCATGGAGGCGGTCTGGCGCATCGAAGTGGCCGACTTCCCCGCCTTCATCGTGATCGACGACAAGGGCAACGACTTTTACGAGGGGCTGGAGTGATGCGTTTCACCATCGACCGCATCGACCATATCGTCCTGAACGTGCGCGACGTGGAGATCGCCGCCGCCTGGTATCAGCGTGTGCTGGGCATGGAGCGCGAGGAGTACGGGCCGCACCGGCGCACCGCGCTCAAGTTCGGCGGCCAGAAGATCAATTTGCGCCCGATCGAGAGCGATCAGCGTGCCTGGCCCACCGGCGTGAACGATCGGCCGGGAGCAGCAGATGTGTGTTTTGCCACTGCTGTGCCGACGGCCGACGTTCTACATCACTTGCATGGATGCGGCATCGCAATCGAGTTCGATCCGATCGAGCAGCCGGGCGCGCTCGGTCCGATGAGGTCGGTCTATTGCCGCGATCCGGATGGGAATTTGGTCGAGGTCGCGACCTACTTGGTCGAATAACAGGGACTACTCGATCGCCTCGGCCGGCCAAACGCGGTCGAATGGCGCGCCGGCCTCCAGTTGTATCCTGCGCACGGTCTCCGCGTCGGGAGCGTCGTATTCGCAGATCATCCGCAGCCGGTCATTGGACAGGAGACTGCGCTTCCAGGTAACGGAACGGAGCTCCCGGCACGGCCGCTCGCGTTCGGCGACCTCGTCCATATCGGCATCGGATGGCGGGGTCTCGAAGGATCGTTCGACCACAATCAAAGCCATGGTGTCCTCCTTACGTTGGCGTGGCGAATTTCCGTGTATCGGCACGACTCGGTCTGCGTTTGGCTGGTCGCGGGAGTGGAACGCCGAGCTCTCGCGCGGCGCTTTCCATACTAGCCCGTGCCCGATCGCTCAGGGTTGCGGGATCGTACTCGGACGCCAAGGCCTGGAGTGCGGCAATCGCGCCCGGCCGATCGCCATCGGCGATTTTTTGTGTTCGGATCAAAATTGATCTACCAACGACGATTTCCGTGGTCCTTGGCATGGCTTGCGCCAAATGAACCGCTTCGCTAGCGGCCATGTGCGCGTCGGCGCATTGGCCGTGCATCAGAGCGTGTTGGGCGCGGATGTTGAGCACGTAAGAGAGATGCGCCTTGTCATCGAAGGCGCGTAAAGACGCCAACGCTCCGTCCAATGACGACGTCACTTTTGTTTCAGTTGACATGAGTTCGGTTACAGCGCGGAGGGCGGCTGAAACCGGCAGCAGACTCTGGTCTTGACGGGTTGTAATTTTATCAATTGCGTCGCAGGTACTGGATGGCCGTTGTGAACCGCCGCCGTTCCATTTCGATCATTACAAGTCCGATGAGGCACTCGATTTCGCGCCAGCGCTCTTCGCGCAACCCGGCTAGTTCTACGGCCCGGCGCATCCGCGCGTGCGCGCGTTCCAGATCACCTGCCCATCGCGCCGCATGCGCGTGCGCCCACTCGAGTTCGACAAACTCGCTCCCCAGCGGAGCAGCCGTTGCCTCGGCTTCCTCAATCAGAGCCAGAGCACGTGGAATCTGCTGCTCCACTTCAAGCAAACATCGACCGGTGGTCGCCAGGTGGTGGGATCGGGTAACAGCATCGGCGGTCCGGCTGACCTCTGCCGCTCTGAGCGACGTCAAGCTGGCGCCCTTGGGGTCATTCGTCCACTGGTGGAGGCATCCTTTTGCGAGGAGCGCGTCGGCGGCTTCGCTGTGCAGACCCAAGTCTTTCGCCGTATCGGCAGCCGTTTGCAATCGGTCCATCAGCTCAAGAACTTCGGGGCCATGCTTGAAGGTGGCATAAACCTTGAGCGCAAGCAGCTTAATGAGGAAGCGAACTTTCTGTTCATTTTGCGCCAGCCGGTCGAGGTGGCCGAGACCACGTTCGGCCAGCCTGGTTGCTTCTTCATTTGCGGATAGTCTGAGCGAACGTTCTCCGCCGGCGATACAGGCGCGCACCGCTAGTTCGTGGTCCTCCGCTAAGGTCGCGTGATGCAGAAAGAGTTGCGGTTGGCGCTCTAGCTCGTCCGGAATCCGCTCTATCAACGCCTTTGCAACGCGTGCATGTAGTTCCCGGCGGCGGCCGCGAAGCAGACTTCCATACGCCGCCTGCTGCACCAGCACATGTTTGAACGTGTAGCGCGCGTCGGCTGGAGCCCCGGTGCAAAATACGAGTTCGGAACGGACGAGCTGTGAAAGCGCCGGGTCCAGCGCTGCGGCTGGCTGTCCGGCGACATCGCTCAGTAGCTCCCGGGTAAACTCGCGGCCGATGACGGCGCCGATCTGCGCCAGTTCCCGCCCGGAACCCAGGCGGTCCAGGCGCGCGAGAAGAGAATCATTGAGGCTGGTGGGGATGGGCGGTGCATGCGGCGCGGCGCCGCCACCTTTTGTCGTGCCGTCTTCCAGAACCGCCTTGGTCAACTCCTCTACGAAAAGGGGCACACCTTCGGCACGGTCCATGATTGCCTTGAGTGTCGAATCCTCGATTGTCGTACCGCCCGTCACCCCCGCGATGAGCAATGCCGCATCGTGCGAATTGAGGCGGTTGAGCGAGATACGCGTGACATGAGGCTGTTCCAGCCAAGGCGGCCTGAACTCTGGGCGCGCTGTGACCAGCGACAGCGCTCTGCTGGATTCGAGTGCAGCCCCGGCGCGGTCCAGCAGTTCGCCCGAGGTTGGGTCAATCCAGTGTGCGTCCTCATGGATCACCAGCAACGGTTGTCGGACGGCGAGTCCGGACAAATACGCGAGCAGGGCCGCAAGTGTCGCTTCGCGCCGTGCTTGCGGGCTCAATTGCTGGACCCGTCCGCGCTGGTTCGCCGGGATCGCGAGCAGTTCAGCGATCAGCGCGACAGAATCATTGGCTGCATTGGACCTGGCGAGCACAGCTTCAAGCTTGGTGAACTTCGCTGCATCCGTGTCATCGCGGGTGATGCCGGCGGCGTGTTCCAGGTGCGCCACGAACGGGTGTAGCGCGCTGTCCTGATGATGCGGCGAGCAGAAAAGGTGCAGCTCGGTATGCGAGTGTCCGGTGATCGCGTCCTGAAATGCACGGATGAGGCGCGATTTGCCGATGCCGGGTTCGCCCGTGAGCAGCACCGTTTTGCCGTTGCCCGCCTTGGCCTGCTCCCAGCGCCGCAGCAGCAGTTCAAGTTCTTCCTGGCGTCCGACCAGCGGGGCAAGTGCCCCGCCACGCAGCGCCTCGAACCGGCTTCCCGCGGCAGCTTCCGCCGTCACCTGCCAGGCTTCGAGCGGCTGTTCCGCACCGTCCGCTACGATCGACTCGTAGGCGCGGGACTCGAAAAGTCCACCCACGAGACGTCGCGTGCTTGCCGAGATCAGCACCGTATTCGGCTTTGCGTTCAATACCAGCGCGGCCGCCAGGTTGGCGGCCTCACCGAGAGCCGTTGGTTGGCCGCCCACCACCGCGAGCCCGGTGGCAACACCGAGACGGACTTGCAGGCGACCGAGTTCGCCGGTGTCGATCTGGCCGGCTGTACCGATCAGTTGCAGGGCGGCGCGAACGGCCCGCTCGGCCTGGTGCTCATCCGCCTTGGGATAGCCGAAATAGGCCAGAACTCCGTCGCTTAGCAGCCGATCGACCGTGCCTCCTGCCGGAGTGATTATAGTGGTGCAACGTTCGTGGAGGGCAGCAACCAGTCGTTGCAAATCTTCCGGATCGCCTCGCGCGGCAACGAAGGCCGGACCCGAGAGCGCAGCCTGCAAGATGGTGAGCTGGCGGCGCTCCGGAGCGCTGGTTGCGATCGGCGGTGATGCGGAAGCTGGCGCTTCGCCAATCGCCCCGGCTGGTGCAACCGTCGCGTCCTCCGTTGTCACTCTCGCCGTGAATTTGTAGCCGCTGCCCGGAATGGTGACGATCAGGCTCGGTCGCTTCGGGTCGGGTTCGATCTTGCGGCGCAGACGCACCACCAGCATGTCGATGCTGCGGTCGTAGGATTCGGCATCGCGCCCGGCGAGCGCGTTGAGCAACTGGTCGCGTGACAACACGCGTCCGGGTCGTTGCGCGAATTCGCGCAGCAGACTGAACTCGCCACGGGTGAGGGGGACTTCGCTCCCGGTTTCATCGGTTAGAGCGTGGCCGGCGAGGTCCAGACGGTACACGCCGAAGCCAAGCACCGGTTCGGGCGCGGCCTTGGCCTCTGTCAGCGGCCGCAGCGCCGCGGCGATGCGCGCGAGCAGGCCGGCTTCATCCGAAGGGTCGAGCGTGCCGGGCTCCGGCGCAGCGCCACGTGTGGCGATCAGCAGCGTCTTAGTGCCCTTGGCTTCCAGCTCGGCGGTCAGGCCGGTTGCGTCCGCACCGAGCCCGTCGGCGGCCACCACCGCCAATGCGACCTCCTTCAGGCCGATACGGCGGGCGTGCTCGGCACTCTCCGCGAGTTCGACGCCGTAGCCGGCGTCCTTCAGCGCGCGTGCGAGACGGGCTCGCAACGCGACATCGCGGGCAACGGTCAGAATTCGCTCGCGCATCCGGTTCTGTCCAACTCGGGCAGACCGCCGGCCTGCCGATCGGCTCCGTTCCCTGTGGCCACGTCGAGAATAACGGCGTGCTTCCAATCGCTCAAGGTGATTGCCAACAAATCCGGCACCTTCCATAGGGAAGCCGCTGACTTCAATGGACCAAGCCATGCGGCACCGACATTTGCACGCGAGATCGTAACGCCTGTTGTATCCCATTTGGATGAGCGGCCAGCGTCGTTGCACGCTCGCGGCGAAGCTCGAGCGGTGCTGATCCGGCGGTGCGAGTCGATTTCCGTTCCCTCCGACCCGGCGTTCCGTCTAGTGTAGCGCCGGCGTCGGCGTCGGTTACTGTCCGCTATGTCCCCGGAAAAGTTCTCGTGAAATCAAAGACGGAGGAGACGCAATGGCTTATCATCTGGAAGGACGCCTTCTCGAAGTTTGCGACTGCCGTGTTCTATGTCCGTGCTGGATAGGTGAGGATCCCGACAACGGCACATGTGACTCGGTCCTGGCCTACCAGTTTGATTCCGGCAAGATCGGCGACGTCGATGTAACCGGACGGACGCTCGCGCTGGTGGCCCATATTCCGGGCAACATACTCGCCGGCAATATCCGGGTAGCGGTCTATATCGACCAAAATGCGTCGGACGCTCAGCAGGAAGCTCTGCTAAACGTTTATACAGGCAAACTGGGTGGCCCAATCGCTGACTTCGCCAAGCTGGTCGGCGAGGTGGTATCCGTGGAGCGCGCGCCCATCATCTTCACCGTTGATAGAGGCAGGGGAACCCTGAAGATCAGCGATGTCAGCCTTGCCGAGCTTGAGCCGTATAAAGGGCCTGACGGCTCGACGACCACCCTGAGCAACACGATCTTCTCGACCGTCCCCGGCGCACCGGTCTTCGTGGGCAAGGCGACTCGATACCGCTCGAACCACGCGGCGCTTGGCCACGATCTCGACATCACCGGACACAACGCCTTGCAGAGCACGTTCGTGTTCGACGCTTAGTACTTCAGCGTTTCGCGACTGCGCGCATCATGTGGCCTGTACGCGGGCAGGATCGACTGGTGCCGATTGTGCTCGGTCTGATCGGTGGCGCCTGGGCTACATTGTTGCTATGGAAACAGAGCCCTTACGATCGGTACCTCGATCATGGCGGCTGGATCCAAATGGATTTTGCCGCCAGCATTTGTCGCGCGATACCCGCAGGTAACCTGCTGATACCGGGTCTGCTCTATGCCGGCGGCTGGTTGCTGATGTCCGCGGCGATGATGCTGCCGACCGTTTTGCCGCTGCTCCGGCGGTTCGGCCGCCTGACAACGGGACGGGCGGACCGCGCCTTACTGATCGCGCTTCTTATATGCGGGTATCTGGTTGTTTGGTTCGCTTTCGGGCTCGGCGCCCACTTGTTGGACGCGGTGGTGCATGCAGCCAGTGGGCGATTCGTCTGGTTAACGGAAAACGCCAGGGGGCTGGGCGCCTGCGTGCTGACGGTCGCCGGCCTGTTTCAATTCAGTCGCTTGAAATACCATTGCCTTGATAAATGCCGCACGCCGCTGAGTTTTATCATACAACACTGGCGCGGGCCGACACCGCAAAGAGACGCTTTCTGGCTTGGCGCGCATCACGGCCTGTTCTGTGTCGGCTGCTGCTGGGCGATCATGCTGCTGATGTTCGTTGTTGGCACGGGATCGATTGGATGGATGCTCGTTCTTGGTGCAGTCATGGCGATTGAGAAAAATCTCACGTGGGGCAAGCGGCTTAGCCGATCGCTAGGTGTCGTCTTGCTTGTCTGGGCTGCGTTGATGGTCTTGCGTAGCTTCGTCGCGTAGCTGCCTGCTGCTTCGGTCTGTACGGGCTCTGGAGTTCTTGCAGCAGTGTCTTCGCTTCCTTCAGGTCCGGTGTATCGAAGCCCTCGCTGAACCAGCCGCAGACAGGTTCTACGAGATCACGTGGTTCCACTCGCCGGCCTTGGTCGTGCCAAAGCCGACCCAAACTCATCGACTGCTCGGGAGTTCCAGCGATTTCGCCTCCCGCTCAGCGCTCATAGCAATCGCCCGCCGGAAACATTGCTCCGCCTTCGTCCTCTCGTATTGCTCCTGAAGCGAACAGCAACTGACCTTCGAGCCGAACCATTTCAGCTTCCCAGAAGAAACGGTCTGCCGCCTCTTTAGCCGCGTCTTGCGCGCGGCGGAGTGCGGTAAGGGCCTCCTGATTCTTCCCGGCCTGCCAGAGGGCCTCCGCCAGCAAAGCCTCATAGTAGGGCGCCCAGTCTCGTGCGCCAGTGGAGCGGAACTCCTCAAGACCCCGCCGCAGCAGCCGAATGCCCGCTTCACTTTCGTCAGTTACGGCTGCGCTCCAGCCCAGCAAGACTGAGCTAATGGCCACATACATGAACTGCCCCTGTTCGCCGGCCAAGTGCGCCAGGGTCTCGGCCCGCTGCCTCGCCGCGATTGGATCACGACGAAACTGGTCCAGCCATACTGCATGAAAGAGCGCATGCACGAAGCTTGGGCCAAGCGATAGCTGCCGAGCCAGAGCAAGCGAATGGTCGCTGCTCGCCAAGGCTTGGTCCGGATAGCCACTTAACCACAGCGGCTGGGCTGCATGAGCCCTGGCGCACACTCCGGGATCATGTCCTCCATAGGCAAGGACCAACGAACCATGTCTCTCGGGCTGGTGCTGGGCCAAAATCTCTGGCTCCGTTTCTCCTACTGGGGAATCGCTGCTCAAATGCTTCAATAATACGGGCGTGGAGTTCCTGGCGCTGGCCGCGCAACAGCGTGCCATAAGCCGCGTCCTGCACCAGTGCGTGCTTGCTGAAACTCGCGGCCTATAGCCGCACCGATCTGAGCTACCTGCTTGGCCAACGGGAGCCGATCGATGCGCGCCATGGGCGAGCCTTGCAGCGTGTCGGGAACGTCCAATGAGTGATCGATCCTGGCCGCCGTTTCCAAGACCGCTTTGGTAAGCTCCTCGATGAACAGCGGCACGCCATCAGTTCGTACGATGATGCGGTCCAGCAGGGCATTTGTGAGCACGTGCTCGGAGATAATTTGCATGGCTAACGACGCCGACTGACATCGGTCAAGTCGACTGAGCGTTATCAGGCTTGTGCCCGCGCGGCCGACCCAGGGGCTGCAAACTCGGGACGGAACGCGATCACCAAAAGAATTCGGGGGATCCGCCAGCCGATCCATCAGCATATCGAGCAGTTCGAGCGAGCTGGGTCGGCCCAATGCGCGTCCTCAAACAGCATCACCACGGGACGCGCTCGTGTCAGGCTCATGAGCCGGCGGAGCAGTGCCGCAAAGGTCCTTTCCTTCCGCCGCTGCGGTGTGAGAACGGTTGTGGAAAGCGTTCTCCCGTCGGGATCGACGGCGGCCGGCGAGAAGCGCCACATCCTCGGATGGCAATCCGCCGGCGCAAGAACGGCCTCCAGTTTGCGTAAGCGCTCCTCTGTCGAATCGGCCCGTGTGAAACCGGCTTCCTGCTCCTAGCGAGCGATGACCGGATGGAGCGCGCTGTCCCGATGGAGCGGCGAGCAAAAGAAACGCAGCTCGATGTGGGGTTGCCCGCAATGGTGTCCTGAAGCGCACGGATAAGACGCGACTTGCCGATCCCGGGTTCACCACTGATCAGCACCACCTTGCCGGTGCCGGCTTTGGCCTGTTCCCAGCGCCGCAGCAGCAGCTCCAGCTCTTCCTCGCGTCCGACCAGCGGTAAAAGTGCGGCGCCGCGGAGTGCCTCGAACCACCTCTGCGGCGCATCGGCTATCACGTGCCAAGCTTCGAGCGGCTGGCCGGTGTCTTCGTGTGCGATCGGCTCGTGCGCACGGCCCTCAAAAAGTTGCCCCACGAGACGTCGCATGCTCGCCGAAATTAGCAAGCTCCACCTCGGCATGTGACGCCAATGCCGCCGCCCGGTGAGCCGCCTCTCCCAGGGCCGCGGGCTCGCCAGTGGCTTGACCGCCGACCACAGCAAGGCCCGTAGCTATCCCGATGCGAACTTGGAGCCGACCGGGCTGGCCGGTGTCGACCCCGCCCACTGTCTCGATCAGTTTCAGCGCGGTACGAATGGCCCGTTCCGCCTCATGCTCGTCGGCCCGCGGATATCCGAAATAGGCCAGAACCCCGTCGTTCAGTGGCCGATCGATCGTACCACCGGCCTCGGTGATTGCTGTCGCGCAGTGCTTGTGGAAGGCGGCGACGAGTGGCTGCAAGTCTTCCGGATCACGCCGAGCCGCCGAGAAGACCGGCCCTGCAGCGCGCCATGAAGGATCGTTAGCTGGCGCCGCTCGGGGGTCGCGGGCGAGCTTGGCTGCGATGGAACCGGCGCTACCGGCAGCCTCAACCGCGTCAACCGGCGCGGTTGCAGTTTCCGTTAACTTTGGCCGTGAACTTATAGCCGCTGCCCGGGACGGTAATGATCAGGCCTGGTCGCTTCGGGTCGGGCTCGATCTTGCGGCGCAGACGCACCACCAGCATGTCGATGCTGCGGTCGTAAGGTTCGGCGTCGCGCCCGGCGAGCGCATTGAGCAACTGATCGCGCGACAGCACGCGCCCGGGTCGTTGCACGAATTCGCGTAGCAGACTGAATTCGCCGCGGGTGAGGGGGATTTCCTTCGCCGTCTCGTCGGTCAGGACATGGCCGGCGAGGTCCGCCGGAATCCGCGAAGCACGGACAGGCTCGGGTATTTCGGCGACTGGCGCCGGGCGCACGGCCTCCGCGATGCGGTGGAGCAGTCCGGCTTCGTCGGAGGGGTCGAGAGAGCCGGGTTCGATGCCGAGGGTCAGCGTCTTGACCGAATTCGCCTCCAGCTCGGCGATCAGGCCCCTCGCTTCTGCACCCATCCCGTCCGGCGACACGACTGCCACCGCGAACCCGACAGAGCCGATGCGGCTTGCGTGCCCGGCATTCTCGGCGAGTTCCACGCCATAGCCGGCGCCCTTCAGCACGCGCGCCAGCCGGGCTCGCAGCGCGACGTCGCCGGCGACCAGCAGTATGCGGGTGCGCATCGGCCCCAACCTTTCACAGGCAGACCTCCCGATCTGCCGCTCCGCCCCGTTACCCCGCCGTTACACGGCAACGATAGCCGGGTGACCCCGAGCGCTCAAGGTGATCGGCAACGAAGTCGCCCCTCCGCACGGGAGCCTCCGATGAGCGCCAAGACCATTCTGAGCCGGGGACACCAGACACTGCGTCAGTTCGTGGCGCTGCATGGCTTGCAGTCCGGCTCGCAGTCCGGTCTCGCCCTGCTGCGCCGTGGCGACGCCGAACTGGCCGGAGCTTGCCGAGCTCGACGCCCGGCAGCTGCGCGATATCGGCTGGCCGCCGGAGGGCGTGGAGCGGCAAGCCGCCCCGACCGCGGCGCCGGGCATCATCGGTGCTCCTGCCGAGGCCGGCACCGGCACGCCGCAGCCGCAGCCGACGCGCACCGCCGCGAAGCCCGCCGCCGTCGCGCTGGCCATCGGGCTCGGCCTCTCCGCGTTCGGCGCCGCGCCGCAGCCGGACAAGACCGAGGCCGACATCGTCCGCAGCGTGCTGCCGTCGGTCGTCAACCTCACGGTGCTGAAATCGGACCAAGATGCGGCGAAGCCGGGCGAGGCCAAGAAGCTGGCGCAGTATTACGGCTCCGGCTTCGTGGTCGATCGCTCCGGGCTCATTCTCACCAACCGCCACGTGATCGACGGCGCCGCGGCGATCGGCGTGACCTTGGCCGACGGGACGCATGCGCGCGCCGAGCTGTGCGCGATCTCCGGCCAGGTCGATCTGGCGGTGGTCAAGGTGCGGGGCCGGACGGACCTGACCGCGGCCAAATGGGGCGACAGCGAGAACCTGCACATGGGCGATCGCGTGCTGGCGATCGGCAACCCGATGGGCGTCGGCGTCTCCGTCAGCTCCGGCGTCGTGAGCGCGCTGCACCGGCATGTTTCATCCAATCCGTTCGACGATTTCGTGCAGACCGACGCGGCCATCAATCACGGCAATTCCGGCGGCATGCTGGTCAACGGCGCGGGCCGGGTGGTGGGCGTGAACACCGCGTTTCTGTCCGACCACGCGAACGGTGGCTCGGTTGGCCTGGGGTTCGCGATCCCCGCATCCGAGGCGGCCGCGACGGTCCGCCGGCTCCGCGACTGCAACCCCGATCCGTCGGGCTGGATCGGTGTGAGCTTGCAGCAAGTGACGCCGGAGATCGCGCCGGCCTTCGGCTTGTCGCAGGCAACCGGATCGGTCGTGACCGCGGTTGCGGCGAACAGTCCCGCGCAGCGGGCGGGTCTGCGGGAAGGCGACGTGCTGGAAAGCCTCGCCGAGGTGCCCGCGCCGACCCCGGTGCAGATGCTGCGGCAAATTGCGGCCACCCCGGTCGGCACGGCGACGCCGGTAAGCTACTGGCGGCAAGGGCATGTTGCCCGGGCGAGCGTAACCATCGCGCGCCTGGCCCGACCAGCACTCCGCGCAGGCGGGCAAGGCGCAGTCGGCGGCGATGCGGGCCAGCAGCACGCCGCAAGGGCTCGGGTTGGAGTTGGCCGACGAGCACGCGGCGTCCGGTGCATCGCGCGTCGTGGTACGGAGCATCGATCCGGCGATCGCGGTGGCCGATGCCGGCTTGCAGCAGGGCGATGTCGTCCTGCGGATCGCGCAGACCAGGCGGCTTCGGCCGAGACGGTCCGCGCGGCGCTGCGCAGCCAGGCCGAGGCGGGGCGGAGCTCCGTGCTCCTGCTCGTCGAGACCGGTCGGACCCGGCGCTGGATCGCCATGCCGCTCGGATGAGACGTGTCGCGGAGGGCTGATGCGGTCTACCATGCGTCAGCCCCGTGACTGCTAAACAAAGCATGCAGGGGGAGGGGAATATGAAACCGGGATGACCTAGACTAAAATCAAACGCGTAACCATAGAATGTGCATGCAACGCGAGTATCAGGAGAAACTCATGACCCGTGCCTTCAAGATGATATCCTCCCGCGCCACGCTGACGGCAGCGTCGATTGCCGGGATGGGACTTGCCGTCGCCCTCGCACCGTATTCCGCCATCGCGGGATCGCCCAGTACTACGGGGTGCGGGCTGACCCAGCTTGCGACGCAAGACGCGAGTGCGCAGTACGCCCAAGGCGCGCCGCAGCACGTCATCAACTACGCCCAGGGCGCACCGCAGCACGTTATCAACAACGCTGCGGGTGGCGGAGCACCGCAACACGTCATCAACAACGCGGCGGGCGGCGGGGCGCCGGAGCACGTCATCCAGTACGCCCAGGGCGCACCGCAGCACGTCATCAACAACGCGGCAGGCGGCGGCGCGCCGCAGCACGTCATCCAGTACGCTCAGGGCGCGCCGCAGCACGTCATCAACAACGCCGCGGGTGGCGGCGCCCCGCAGAGCGTCATCAACAACGCGGCGGGCGGCGGAGCGCCCCAGAGCGTCATCAATAACGCCTCAGGCGAGGCGCCGGGCCTGCTGATGGCCGGCAATAGCGGGCCGCAAAACGACCCGATGGCCTGCCAGTAATCTCGTTCACGAAGGGCGGAGCAGATCGCTCCGCCCATTTTACGTTCAGACAAACAGGAAAAGCGGGTGTGAGTTCGGCGGCTCGGGTACGACCCTGGCGAGCCAGTTTCCATAATATTCCTTCTGCGGCAAACGGCAGCAGCCCGGCCCTGTTTCTGAGGTAAATCGGCGTTTGAGATCGGGGTGGCCCTGGTCTGTTAGCATTTTCACCGCTCGGACCCGAATGAGCGCGAGTCCCGCTGAATTGGACCAAAGCCCTCAAAATTGCTACGGATCCGGGTAGAAACTCGGAGTCGCGGCTCAATGCGGATTTACCTTCTGGAACGGCAAGAGCGGGTTGGAAAGACCCGGGGGCAAGCCGTTCTGCCTCGGCAAACAAGGTCCGGGCCGTGACCACGCCGGCAGCCGGGGCAGACGCCGTAGGGCCAGACGCGACACGCAACAGCCGCGAGGAAGATATCGCCCGCAGGGAGCACTGGGAGGCGTTCTTCCGCTCCGCCGAAGACCCCTGGCAGTATGACAATCCCTACGAAGCAACGAAGTATGAGCAGACTTTGGCGCTGTTGCCCGCAGAGCCGGTTGCGAGGGCGCTCGAACTTGCCTGCGCCGAGGGTCACTTTACGGCACGCCTTGCGCAACAAGTCGGTCGGCTGATCGCTACCGACATCTCGCCCACCGCCTTGGGCCGCGCCCGGTCGCGCTGCGCCGCGCTTCCGAATATCGAATTCCAAGTTCTTGATTTTATCAGTGATTCGCTGCCGGCCGGCCTCGACTTGCTCGTCTGCAGCGAAGCGCTTTACTACGCGCCGCCGGACCTGCTCCCGTCGCTGCGGGACAAACTTGCAGCCGCCCTCAAGCCGGGCGGCCATCTGCTGATGGCGCACGGCTGCACCATCGCCGACGATCGCGAGCGGACGGGCTTCGATTGGGGTGAGCTGGTCGGGGCGCAGACGATCGGCCGTGTCTTTAGCTCATCCGCGGTCCTTTCACTGCTCAAGGAGCTGCGGACTTCCCTCTACCGCATCCAATTGTTCCAACGACACGCTGCGGAGTCCGGCCCTCCGGCCGGCTCTGAAAATCATGGAGGCGTCGGCTGCGGCCACGCTTCCCGTTCACCTGGAAGCGGCCGTGATATGGGGCGGCGCCGCCCTGACGCGCGCCGAAGCCCAGAAGCGGGAGCGCACCACCGACATACCCATCCTGATGTATCACAGCATCGCGGACGACGGCCCATCGGAGCTGGCACGGTTTCGTCTGCATCCGGACAGGTTTCGGGAGCAGCTGCGGTTCCTGCGCAGGCATGGCTATCACTCGATCTCGCTTGGCGAGTGGGCAGACAGCATAGCGAGCGCAACGCCGCTCTCGGGTCGTCCCGTGATCATCACATTCGATGACGGTTATCGAGACTTCATCACCGCCGCAGCCCCACTGTTGGAAGCCGCCGATTTCCGCGCCACAATTTTCGTCGCGACCGCGAAAGTCGGCGCCGGCGCCGACTGGGACACGACGTCGCGGCCCCCGCTTCCACTCATGGACTGGGACGGCCTCCGCGACTTGCAGCGCCGCGGGTTCGAGATCGGCAGCCACACGACATCACACACTGATCTCCGGAGTGTCTCCGAAGACGAGATCGTGCGCGACTGCCGCGAGAGCCGCGCCGCGCTGCGCGAACAGCTCGGCCAAGATGTGACCGCCCTTGCCTACCCCTGGGGATGGACCGATCCCGGCATCCGCGTCGCCCTGACGCGTGCGGGCTTTCGCAGCGCGGTGATTTCCGGCGGTGGTCGCAGCTCTCTGCATGACGATCCCTTGCACCTGCCGCGCATCGAGATCACCGGCGATGACGACGTTTATACCTTCGCCTGCCGTCTGGAGGCCGGGTGCCATGTCGTATCAATCGACAAGGCCCGGGCGCCGGCTGCCGCCGAAGCGCGTCTGGAACGCGCGATGTTGCGGGAGCGGCTCCGGGCATCCGAGGCGGACGCGCAGGCGGCACGGGAGCGCATGAAAATCGCGGAGGCTGAAGCCGAGGCTCAGCGCAGCTGCGCGGACGCGGCCTATGCGCTCGCGTGCCGGGAACGCGGCCAGGCGGAGATCGCTGGCGAACAAGCGTTAACCCTGGGCTGCCGCGCCGAAGCCGCCGAAGCGGACGCGCGCGCCGAACTGCGGCGCGCGGAGGCGGCGGAGCATCAGCTGAGCGAAAGCCTGCTCCAATTGCGGGCGATCAAATCGAGCACCAGCTGGCGCGCATCGGCCCCGTTTCGGTCATGGCTCGGCGCCCGCCCCCGGCTCGCCCGGTTTGCCCGCCGCGGCGCCAAGCTTCTACGGCCGTCGTTCAAATTGGAACTACATCCGAAAGTACCGGAACGGCTGGGGCTGCAGGCCACGATCCCCGCCCCTGTCGTCGCCGCGCCGACGGCGCCGGATCCGGCGAACGGCCGCGGAGCGGTAACGCCGCCGCCGACATTCGCTACCGTTGCGGCGAGCCTGCTGTCAGATATCCCGATGTTGGTTTGCAGCTTCAACAACGTAACATACGTCCGAAGCATGTTGGCCCAGCTCCGTGCCCGCGGCCTTCACAACCTCATCGTCGTTGACAACGCTTCCAGCGTTCCCGAAATGCAGGACTACCTGCAATCGATCGCCGCGACGACGAAGGTCGTGCGCCTCGCAGAAAACCGGGGTCCACGCGATATATATCTTTCCGAATCGACTTACAGTCGAATGCCCGATCTGTTTTGTCTCACCGATCCCGACCTGGAATTCAATCCGGACCTCCCTGGCGACTTCCTGGCGGAACTTGCCGGACTGACGGAGCGCTTTGCCGTCGGCAAAGCCGGCTTTGCGCTTGACATCAGCGACCGCAGCGCCATGCGCGAGGAGGCGTTCGAAATTGGTGACAGTACATACAGGATTTGGGAATGGGAGGAGAGATTTTGGCAAGAAGAGATCGGAACCAGTTCCGGCGGCGATCCGGTCTATCGCGCCCCGATCGACACCACGTTCGCCCTTTACAACAAGCGCTATTTCGATCGCCAATCCCAGTTCGAAGCGATCAGGGTCGGTGGTAGGTACACGTGCAAGCATCTACCGTGGTACAAGTCTAACGGGATGCCACCATCCGAAGAGGAGACATACCGCAGCACGCAAAAATTTTCTTACTACATGCGGTCGGCGGACCAGCCGTGCGATACGTCTGCGCCATAGCACTTTACGGAAAGAAATCGCGCAGCACGATCCCCGGCGGGTCCAGCGTGAGCGATCCGTCGCGGACGATATGTGTGCGGATCGCGCCATCCCCATCCCGGACGTGATGGATCACCGTGCGGTTCTCGATTTTCACGATCAGATAGTGCCGCAGCGAGGGCAGCCGGAAATAGTCCTCCAGCTTGGCGCCGGAATCGCGCCCGCCGGTCGAGGGTGAGCGCACTTCGACAATAATGAGCGGGTCCGTGACCTTGACGGCGTCCGGAGGCAGCGGCTCACCGCAACGGACCATAACGTCCGGTTCATAGACGAGACCCGCATCCACCTCCACCGCCATACCGTCGGGATAGACCGTGCATGGCAGGCCGGCGGCTTCCACCGCCTCGGCCAAACGCCGGTAGATACGCCCCTTACCCAGCGCATGCGCCGAGCGTTCGGGCGCCATGGCGACGACCTCGCCCGCGACCAGCTCGTAATGCTCGCCCTCCGGGCGCTCCATGGCCCAGGCGATGAATTCGTCGGACGTCATCCGCAAAGGACGTGCCGGGTCGGACATCGGTGCATCGCTAGCGCAAGCGCGGTTTCCGTGAAATCGCCGGAGCGCCCTGCCCTTCCGCCGCCGCTGTTTGTGTTGACGGCGGCAAAGTTGTCATGGTCTGCTACCCGGAAAGCAAAAAATCGTCGGGAGGACGTCGCAATGGATGGCGAACGCGGACCGCTGGGCCGGCGGTCGATCCTGAAAGCTTTGGCGATCGCGGGAACAACGGGCTTACAACTCGCGCGTCCGGCGATTGCCCCGCCGCGCCTGATCAAGATCGGCCTTGTCGTGCCGATGACCGGACCGCTCGCGCTGTTCTCCGAACATGTCCCGTTCGTGCTGGACCAGGTGAAGCGAACCTATGGGAGCACGTTCAAGGTCAATGGCGCCAATCATCCGTTCCAGATCATCCTGAAGGACAGCCAGTCGAATCCGAACCGGGCGTCGGAGGTGGCGCTCGACCTGATTCTGAAGGACAAGGTCGATATCATGTTGGCCTTCGCCACACCGGAGACGGTCAACCCGGTATCCGACCAATGCGAAGCCAACGGCGTTCCTTGCCTGTCCAATGACGCGCCGCTCGAGCCTTACTTCTTCGGCCGACATGGCGATCCGAAGAAGGGTTTCGAGTGGACCTATAATTTCTTCTTCTCCGCCGACCACGCGGTTCGCGCTTTCCTCGCGGTCTGGGACAAGCTCAGCGTCACGAAGAATATTGGCGTCCTGTGGGCCAACGACACCGACGGCAACGCGTTCGCGAAGGTCATGCCGCCCGTTTTCGAGAAAGCCGGCTTCCGGGTTATCGATACGGGACGTTTCGACCTTCCGGCGAGCAACTTCAATGCACAGATCGCCGCGTTCAAATCGGCCAACGCCGATGCGGTGCTGGCCGTGCTGCCCGGCCCGGATTTCACGACATTCTGGAACGAAGCCGCGCGCCAAGCCTATCGGCCAAGGGTCGTGGTTCCGGGCAAGGTCGCCGAGTTCCCGCCCGGCGTTTATCCGTTCGGCGATCGCGCGATCAATTTCGCCATTGAGGTCTGGTGGTCGCGCTTTCATCCTTACGTATCAGGGATGACCGGCCAGAGTTCTGCGCAACTCGCCGATGAATATGAAAAGATCAGCGGGCGGCAGGCCTCCATGGCGCTCGGGTTCCGGCATTCGCTGCTGGAGGTCTGCTTTAACGTGCTGCAGCGCTCGCAGGATCTCGACAAGCCGGAATCCATCCGCGATGCGTTGCGCACGACCGACTGCAAGTCGATCGTCGGTCCCGTAAACTTCACGAAGGGTCCGTTCCCGAATACGTCGCTCACCCCGATTGTCGCCGGCCAATGGCGAAAAGGGTCGAAATGGCCGCTGGAACTGGTGATCGTGGACAATACCGGGGTGCCCGAAATCCCGCTGGGCGGCCATCCGGAGCCGATGACCTACAGCAGCTAGCCCCGCCGTGGCGCTTCTGGAAATCGCGGGGCTGAGCCGGAATTTCGGGCAGCTCCGCGTGATCGAGAAGCTTTCCCTTACCGTTCCGCCGGGTGAGGTGCTGGGCATTATCGGACCAAATGGCGCCGGCAAGAGCACGCTGTTCAATCTGATCGCCGGCGTGCTGGCGCCTTCGTCCGGCACGATCCGCTTCCTGGGGCGAGACGTGACGCGGCTTCACTCCTGGGACCGATGCCGGCTGGGGATCGGGCGCACCTATCAGATCCCTCGCCCCTTCGCGCATATGAGCGTCTACGAAAATGTTCTGGTCGCCGCCGTGCATGGCGGGCGCTCGGGCCTGGCGCAGGGGCGACGCCGCGCCGAGGCGGTGCTGGAGCTGGCGGGCCTCGCCGAGCAGCATTGCGCGCGCTGCGGGACAGTTGACCTTGCTCGACCTGAAGCGGCTTGAATTGTGCAAGGCGCTTGCCGTTTCGCCGAAATTGTTGCTGTTGGACGAGATCGCGGGCGGATTGACGGAACCGGAATGCGCGACCCTGATCGGCATTGTTCGCCAAACGCAGACGCCGGAGATGGCCGTGGTCTGGATCGAGCACGTTGTGCAGGCGTTGCGCCGGATCGCCACGCGCCTTGCGGTACTGCATGACGGGGGCGTGCTGGCCGAGGGAGCGCCGGATGCCGTGCTGGCCGATCCGCGCGTGCAGGACGTCTATCTCGGCACCGAGGGGCGCTGAGTGCAGCCGTTGCTCGCGATACGGGGCTTATCGGTCTTCTACGACCGGTTCCGTGCACTGCATGACGTCGAGATTGCAGTGGAAAGCGGCGAGGTCGTTTCCATCATCGGCGCCAACGGAGCGGGCAAGTCCTCGTTGCTGAAGGCCATTCTGGGGCAAGCGGGCCGGGTCAGCGGGAGCATCTGCTTAGCGGGGCGCGAGATTGGCGGGCTGCCAACCGCCGCCATCGTCGCCGCCGGAATTGCCATGGTGCCGGAAGGGCGACGGCTGTTCCCCTCGCTCACGGTCGAGGAGAATCTCGCGCTCGGCTGGGACGTGGGACGGCAACGCGGATTCCGCCTGGACGAGATCTACGAGCTGTTTCCGGTATTGCGGGAGCGGCGACGGCAACGCGCCGGGCAACTTTCCGGCGGCGAGCAGCAGATGGCAGCGCTCGGGCGCGCCTTGCTCACTGATCCCGGGCTGCTGCTGTGTGATGAATTGAGCCTCGGGCTCGCGCCGCGCATTGTCGATCGGTTATACGCCCTGATCCCCGAGATTCGGCGGCGCGATATTACGATCGTGCTGGTAGAGCAGGACATCAGCCGTTCGCTGGCGGTGTCCGATCGCTTCTATTGCCTGCTGGAAGGCAAGGTCTCGTTATCCGGCCGGCCGTCCGAGACCGATCGGGAGAGTATCATGCGGCATTATTTCGGGGCGGGGTGACGGATGATCCAGTGCGTTGGCCCGCAGTTGACCGTTTTGACCCCTCCCCGTAACCCCGCCCACAAGGGGAGGGGAAGGGATTCGGCGCGTGACTCACTCCCCCTCCCCTTGCGGGAGGGGGTTGGGGCGAGGGGTTCCCGCGCGCCCGAGGATCGGGCACTGGCAGCAGACCTATGATCGCCGGACTCGCCAGCCAGATCGTGCAGGGCGTGCTGCTGGGCGGGCTTTACTGCATGTTCGCGCTGGGATTGTCGCTCACGGTCGGCGTGCTGCGCTTCGTCAACATCGCGCATGGCGACCTGATCGTGCTGATCTCGTTCCTGCTGCTGGCGCTCTGCACGACGCTGGGCGTGCATCCGTTGCTGGCCCTGCTGCTGGCGTTGCCCATCTCTTGCGCCGGTTTTTATGCGTTGCAAGATTCCTGCTGCAACGGGTCGCCGGGCAGAACGCGCTGCTGGCACTGCTGATCACGTTCGGCATCTCCATCATTGTGCAGAACGGATTGCTGCAAGGTTTCGGCGCGGATACGCGTACCCTGCCCGGCGGCGGGTTGGAGACGGCGACGATCCAGCCTCGCACCCGGGTTCTATCTCGGCGTGCTGCCGCTGCTGACGCTGCTGGTTGCCGTGCTGCTCGTGTTGCTGCTTGACCTGTTGCTGTATCGCTCGCGCCTCGGCGCGCGCATTCGCGCCGCGTCCGACGATGTGGCGGCGGCCGATCTGATCGGTTTGTCGTACACCGCGGATCTTTGCCCTTGCCATGGCGGTGGCCGGCGCCACAGCCGCGATTGCCGCATGCTTCATGGGACTGCGCATGAACTTCGATCCGGCCAGCGGGCCGAGCCGGCTGCTGATCGCGTTCGAGGCTGTTGTATTGGGCGGGCTGGGCAGTTTGTGGGGCACCCTGGCCGGGGGCGTCGTGCTGGGCGTTGCGCAAAGCATCGGCGGCGAGTTCGACGCTTCCTGGCAGGCAATCGCCGGTCATGCCGCCTTCCTGCTAATCTTCCTGCTGCGGCCGCAGGGATTTTTCCCGAAATACTGAGGGGATCGCATGCTTCGCGCGCAGTCCTTTCGCGTGCTTCCGGGACGGGTGCTTCTTGCCGCGGGCGCGATCGTGCTGGCTGCGGCGCCCTGGCTGTTCGGGCTCGACATGATCGAGACGCTGACCGAGTTCCTGACCATGCTGGTCCTTGCTCTGATGTGGAACCTGCTGGCCGGATACGCGGACGTGGTGACGGTAGGCCAGCACGCCTTCGTCGGGATCGGCGCATACGCGCTGTATGGCTTCGCTGCCCTGGCGGGGATCGAGCCGCATCTGGCGATCCTGCTCGCCGGCGCGACTGCGTTCGTCTTGGCGCTGCCCGCCATGGCGATCGTGTTCCGGCTGCGGGCCGCCTATCTCGCCGTCGGCACCTGGGTGGTTGCGGAATTGTTCATGCTGCTGGCCGGCAAACTGACGGCGTTCGGCGGCGGCTCGGGCGTGAGTTTGCCGCTTTCGGTCGTTCGCGCCCTGGGCGCGCATCCGGCGCAGCGTTTCATTGCTATTTACTGGCTGGCGCTTGGCTTGGCATGTGCCGCTTTCCTTAGCACGTGGCTGCTGTTGCGCAGCCGGGTCGGCCTTGGCCTGACCGCGATGCGCGACAACGAGGAAGGCGCGGGCTCGGTGGGGGTGAACCTTATACGGGCGCGCGTGCTATGCTTTTTGTGGACTGCGCCGTTTCTGGGCCTGGCAGGGGCGATCATTACCTTGCAAAAGCTGCGCATCTCGCCCGCAGCTTCGTTCAGCATCATCGACTATACGGTGTTCGTGATTTTCAACGTCGTGATCGGCGGGGTCGGCAGCCTGGAAGGACCGGTGCTGGGAACGATCCTGTTCTTCGTGTTGCGGGAATATCTATCCGATTTCGGCACTTGGCATCTCATGCTGCTGGGCGCGCTGTCGATTGCGGTAATCCTGATCGAGCCGCGCGGGTTGTGGGGCCTGATCCGACGGGGGTTGGCGGGGGATCTCATTCCGGTCTCTCATCGCGCTTCGTCCGGCTTCGCCGGCCGCGAGGAGACGGCGCGGCGGACGCGACCGCTTACGCCCGGGGTGGTTTGATGGGTTATGTTATGACTGGGAAGATCGATCGGGTTGAGGTGATCACGTCGGTGCAGCGGCGGCGACGCTGGTCGGCGGAAGAGAAGGCGCGCATGGTGCAGGAGACGTATGCGCCGGGCATGTCGGTGTCGGTGATCGCCCGCCAGCATGGTATCGCCCCCAACCAGTTGTTCACCTGGCGCCGGCTCTACGCAGAAGGCGCTTTGTGGGCGGTCGGTGCCGGTGAGGAGGTGGTCCCGGCCTCGGACTACCGAGCCCTGCAGCATCAGGTGCGTGAGTTGCAGCGCCTGCTTGGCAAGAAGACACTGGAGAACGAGATCCTGCGGGAGGCGCTGGATCTCGCACAGCCAAAAAAACGGCTGTTGCGCTCGCCCTCGTCCGATCGGGACGGCACGCCATGAAGACGGTGGCGGATACGCTTGACGTGGCGCGGTCGAACCTCGCCGTCCAGGCTAAACCAGCGAGCGCCCGGAACGCCGCGGTCGCCGACCTCAGCCTGAGGCGGCGTTGCTGGCGGAGATCAAGGCGATCATCGCGGAGCTGCCGACCTATGGCTATCGCCGCGTCCACGCGCTCTTGCGTCGTGACCGGGAGCAGACCGGCGCGCCGGCGGTGAACGTCAAGCGCGTCTACCGGGTGATGAAGGCCCATGACCTGCTGCTGCAGCGTCACTCCGGCGCCGGTATCGAACGCCGCCATGACGGCCGCGTGGCGGTGGATCAGACCGACACCCGCTGGTGCTCGGATGGGTTCGAAATCGGCTGCGACAATGGCGAGCGGGTACGCATCGCCTTCACCCTCGACTGCTGCGACCGAGAGGCAATCTCCTGGATCGCCACCACGGGCGCTATCGACAGCAACGACATCCGCGATCTGATGGTGGAAAGCGTCGAACGCCGCTTCGGCCTGGTGGATAAGCTGCCGGTGCCGATCGAATGGCTATCCGACAACGGCTCGCCCTACACTGCCACTGATACACGCGCGCTGGCCAAGCTGATCGGCCTCGTGCCGCTGACCACGCCCGTTGAGAGCCCGCAGTCCAACGGCATGGCCGAGGCGTTCGTGAAGACCTTCAAGCGCGATTATGCGCAGGTTCGCCCGCGGCCCGACGCAGCCACGGTGGTCGAACAGCGACGGCTGGTTCGAGCACTACAACATGGTGCACCCGCACAAAGCGCTTGGCTATCGATCGCCGCGAGAGTTCCGTGTCTTGGTGAAGAATGGCGCGACCGATCTTGCGGTCGGCGCACCGCGGCGATCGCATCACAGCAAACCGTCCACCGGCGGGATCGGGTAAGCCCGTCAGCCGCGCGCAGCGCGGAGACGCGAAGCGTCTGGCTTGACGCGAGCACGGCCGTGGACCACCGATAACAACTACGTCCTGTCCGGTTTTTCGGGGGCAACTACATACCTCACTGCGAGCACAGCGATGCAATCCACATGCCGCACTGGATTGGTATGTCCCGCGCGTGGCGCGTTTCTCGCAATGACGGCCCGGCTTTCCGCGCGCAGGCTCAGGCGTTGGCGCCTTCGATCAGGCTGCCGAAACGAACCCAGGTCTTACCATCCCAGCGCATGAGCTGCATCGCCTTGATCGGACGGTGATCGGTGGGGCTGGTATTAATCTTGATGCCGGGCAGCAACACGGGAATATCAAGGTCGTGCAGATTCTGGGCTTGGCGCATAACGTTGGCACGCGAGAAGTCGCCATTACATTGCTGCAACACCTGAAGCATTGTCAGTGCAACGCCGTAACCATAAATGTAGTTGGCATCACTGAGGTCGGTCCCCGGCATGTACTTGCCCATGAACGATCGCCACCCGGTCATGCCGGGATCGTCGTTCCAGGCGGGGTCGGTCGGATCTTTCAAGTAGCCCGTCGTGATGATGCCGACGCCGTTCTGCGGTCCGGCCGGGGTCATCACGCCACCGACCGAGATCGATACGTTCGTCATGAAGAAAGTCGGCCTCCAATTCAAGTCGTGCACGGTGCGAATTGCCTGTGCGGCGAATTTCGGGATCGCCGCGACAAGCAGGACGTTCGCGCCCGCCGCTTGCATTTGCACGATCTGGCTTTCGATCGTGGGGTCGGTCGTTTCGTAGCTTGCGACCTTGACCACGTATTTGTCCCAGTTGTTCCCGAGGATGCTTCGGACGCCAGCAGGGTAGTCCTTCCCGAAGTCGTCGTTCTGGTAAAGTATCGCCAACTTCGGTTCCTTAACCTCCTGAAGCAGGTATTTCGTGTAGATCTCCGCCTCGGTGCGGTAGTTTGGCTGCCAGCCCATGGCGAAGGGATATTTCTTATAATCGCTCCACTTCGATGCGCCGGAACCGACGAAGAGTTGTGGCACTTCTGGTGCGTCGTGTATTCCACGATCGCCGAGTTGCACGGCGTCCCGATGTCCTGGAACAGGAAGGCAACTTGCTCCTGCTCGATCAGCCGGCGCACGTCTTCAACTGTGCGCGGCGGGCTGTATGCGTCGTCCAGCGAGATGAAATCGATCTTGCGCCCCGCTACTCCACCCCGGTCGTTTATCATCCGGAACACCGCCGCCTCGGTCTTCGGGATGTTGCTGTAGGATGAAGCCGGGCCGCTGTACGGGCCGGTGTTGCCGATCTTCAAGGTCGTCTCGGTCACGCCGGGGATGTCGGTAGCCCGCCCCGCTTTGGGATCGCCCGCGACAAGCGCGCTAAGCCCAGCGGCGATCGCAGATCTGCGAGTGATCATGTTTTGTTCCTCCGACGGAAGCGTCTCTCCCTCGGCCGGGAGCCGGACCCGGCCGGCAATCCGACTGTGCGTCCGCGGCGCCATCCTACGCAAGGGCGCGCGGCGTGAGAGGGCCGGATCAAAACTCCTGCGAGATGTCGCGATTCGTATTGTTCGGCAGGAGCGCCGTCGCCGCAATGCTGACGACCGCGCAACCGAATATGTAGGCTGCGATCACCTGGCCCGATCCGGTGGACGCCAGCAGCGCTGTTGCGATGATCGGTGCGGGCCCGCCGGCGAAGACCGCAGCCAGCTGAAAGCCGATCGAGGCGCCGCTGTAGCGCAGCCGCGGGGTGAAGCATTCCGCGACGAGCGCCGCGAGCGGTCCCCACATCAGATCGTGGAGGACGAACGCCACAACGGAGGCAAGCACGATGAGGCCGGGCACCGCAGTGTCGATCAGCCGAAATAGATGAAGGAGAACAGCCCGGTGGCGCGGCGCCGAAGAGATAGACGCGCTTGCGGCCAAGCCGGTCCGACAGGTAGCCCGGAGAACGGGATGGTGAACAACGACACGAAGGACGCGATCAGCAGGGCGATGAGCAGTAAATTCCGCGTCGCTCCGACGACCGTCGTCCCATAGGTGAAGAAGAAGGTGGCATAGATGAAAATCGGCGCCATCTGCCCCATCCGCGCGAGCGCCGTAAGAATGACCTCCTTGGCTGGCGCTTCAGGACTTCGAGTGCTGGCGCGCGCTCGATGCGTGCCTCCGCGACCAGGCGCGAGAAGACCGGCGTTTCCAGAATGGCGAGCCGAATCCAAAGCCCGATCGCCACCAGGATGAGGCTCAGCCAAAACGGCACGCGCCAACCCCAGTTCATGAACTGATCGCCGGAGATCGCGCTGAAAGCCAGGATTGCCAAATTCGCCAGGAAGAAGCCAGCCGGCCCGCCCCATTGCGGCCAAGCCGCAATGAAGCCGCGATGGCGGTTCGACCGGGCCCACTCCATCGAGAGCAGCACCGAGCCGCCCCATTCGCCGCCGACGCCGATCCCCTGGATGAGGCGGAGCGCCGTCAGGATAATCGCGCCCCAGATGCCGATCTGTTCGTAGGTCGGTACACAGCCAACCAGGAAAGTCGAAAGCCCGGTCAGAAGCAAAGTCGCGATCAGCGCTGTCTTGCGGCCGATCCGGTCGCCGTAATGCCCGAAAATCGCCGCGCCAATCGGCCGCGCAGCGAAACCAACCGCGAAAATGGCGAAGGACCGCAACGCGCCGGTCAGCGGGTCCGAGGCGGGGAAATACAGCCGGCCCAAAACCAGCGCGGTGACCTGGCCGTAAAGCAGAAAATCGTACCACTCGATTACCGTGCCGACCGTGCTGGCAATCACGGCGCGGCGCAATTGCGTTGCATGCTCCCGTTCGCTGAGCCCGCCAGCGGCCATTTCGGCCGTTGCCATCGAGTTTCCTCCCTGTCGCCGTCACCTGGCGGAGGCTGAACGGAAACGGGGCTCTATGAGGAGTGCTGGTTAGATAGCCGCTGCGAGGCGATCAGCGCCCAAGTCGATCGAGCGTCTGTTTCATGACCGCCATTCCCTGGTCCATCATGGCGGCGATGGTCGGGGCGGCCTCGTCGGGCAGCAGATCGGCGATCCAGACAACACTGGTCCGGCCATTCGCATCAGCAACGACCTGCGCCGAGGCATTGTGATGCGTTAGGGATCCACCGACTGCCGACCAGACGAGACGACGTTCCGCATCGTCGATCGTGACGATCAGCTCCCGCACCACCATTCCGTTGCCGAACGTCACGATCCGTGCGCCGGGCTCCGGCGGGTATCGGTAACAAAGCCGGGGACCAATCGCGTATGCAGAGCGCCGACATCGCGCAGCGCGGCCCAGGCGTCTTCGGCGCGCGCCGTGGTCACGATTTCCTTGCGGATCGAAGCCATCGGCCCCCTCCTCTGCTAGCCGGCACGCACCGCCACGAGCCGCCAGGTGGGATCGCGCGCCGTCAGATCGCGCTCGAACGACCAGAGATCGACGATCTCGGTGACGGCATCAGTACCGGTGAGCACGTGGCCCGAGGCGTCGCGGGTCAGGCTGATCTGGTCGGAGACGAAACGCACCATCAATTTGGCGACCGTGCCGCGCAGCTCCGCATCGTCGATTGTGGCGGATGCAATACCGCGAATCTCGCTGACCTTGACGTGGCCGGTCTGCTCGCGCGCGGTGATGGCGAGATCGAACGAGCGATACACCTCCTCGCCCACCAAGGGGCGCAAGGCGGCGCGATCGCCGCGGGCGAAGGCGGCGACCACAATTCGGAACGCCTGTTCCGCTCCGTCCAGGAATCGAGCCGGATCAAAGCCGAGATCGACCGCCCCAATGCGCGTGATTGCCTGCCCGATTGTACTGGTCGGGTCGGGTACGGGCCGCGCCGAGGATTTGGCCGGCGCCGGTTCGGCTCGACCGTCGATTACCGGCCCCGGGCCGGCCGGCAGGCGGCTGATAGGGCTGCGGCGGACGCTCATAGCCCGTGCGCCGACCAAGGATGCTGCGCAGTCGCAGCACCAGGAAGGCGGCGATCATCCCGAACAACACGAGATCGATCGGGAAGGCGCTGCTGAAATCCATGCCCCGTCTCCTCAGACGCCTGAGATAAGCGCGCGCCCGGGTGGAAATAAACCCCTCCGGCCCATTTCCCGGTCGGCGCGGGCCTGATCGCCGCTCGCCGCGGTTGCCCGACACGCGCCCGGCCTGTATGGCGCTCCGCATGATCCTGCTGCGCCACGGGCAGAGCGAATTCAATCGCCATTTTACCGCAACGCGACAAGACCCCGAAATCGTTGATGCGCGGCTGACCGAACTGGGTCACGCGCAAGCGGCGGCAGCGGCTCAAGGCCTGGCCGGCGAGAGAATCAGACGCATTATCGTCTCGCCATACACCCGGGCGCTGCAAACCGTGGCGCCGATTGCTCGGGCGCTGCACGCCACGGTGTTCGTCAATCCGGGGGTGCGCGAGCGCTGTGCCTTCACCTGCGATATCGGCACGCCGCGGACCGAGTTGGAGCGCGCCTGGCCCGAGCACGACTTCTCGGCGATGGAGGAGATCTGGTGGCCGGCGACCTCCGAGGCCGCGCACGAAGTCGAGGCGCGCGCCGCGCTGTTCCGCGCGGAAATGGCCGCCCTGCCCGACTGGCAGGATACGCTGGTCGTGACGCATTGGGGGTTCATCATGTCGCTCACCGGGCAGAGCGTGCAGAATGGGGAATGGCTGCGGTGCGATCCCACCGCACCTCCGCCCGAGCACGTGCCGTGGCGGCCGTGAGCTCCTCGGTTCGATCCGCCCCTACTTGCGAGGCGCCCGCATGAACCGGGTCGCCAAGCGCACCAGGCGCGGCACGGTCGTCGGCCGTAGCAGCCTCAGGTCGTAGCCGGCGAGGCGCCGATCGTTTTCAGCGAGACAAATCCGCATCAGCTCGGCGGTGTCCACCGCCTCGCCCACGGCGCCGGCGCCGTGCACGGTGAAATTGGCATTCTCGTTCTTGCTGGCCCCGACATCCCTGGCGAGCCCAATTCGCTCGCGGATTAGATACAGCCAGACGCCGAGCGTCTTGAGAAAGAACAGCGGCCGGCGCCACAGCGGCATCGTCCGGCGGTACCAGGCGATCCAGTTGACGAAGAACAGGATGTGCCGGCCTTCCTCCTGGATCACGGGCTCGAACGTCTCGACCAGTTCGGGCGGGAAGTAGCCCGAGCGGCGGGCAAGCTCGAACAGCCCGAAGGCGAAGAAGCTGTCGATGCATTCGGAATAACCGGTGACCATGAAGCCCCATTCGGGATCCTTGGGCTCGACATACGCGGGCTCGGGTTCGAGTTCGATCCCGTAGGCACGCACCAGATGGGACAGAACCTCCTTGTGGCGGCCCTCCTCGAACGCCATGAGTTCGAATGCCTCGCGCAGCAGCTTGTCGTTCGTCCGGCGAGCGAAGCTCAGGATGCGCAGCCGGGCGCGACCTTCGGTCTGCACCGCGATGTCCCAGATCGGCAGGCTGATCAGCCGCGCCCTGGCATCGTCGTCAAGCTGCGGCCACTGAATGACGGCGGGTTTGTACGGGTTGAACGTGTCGAGCAGCATGCGACTGAACATCGCCTTGTGCTCGTCACCGCCGAGTTTGACCGGTTGCCCCGGCTGATAGCTCCAGTTGCGCGCCGCGCGATCGGCGGCGGCGATGGTCGCGCTGTCCATCCGTCCTCCGATGGGCGGCGCATCCGGCCCGCCCGCCCTGACCTTGGGCGAGACCCTCGGCCGGTTCTTCCACATCAACCATGTGGCGCATCTTGCGTAGGCGCAAGAACGGCGGCGGGCAAGAATGGCGCGTTACCGGCTCCCTTGCCCCGTGGCGCGTCGAGCCCCTTACCCGCGTGCCCGAGACTATGGCTGTGCGATTGCGCCATTGGCTACGGCACGACGACCACGGCCGGCGGGGGCTGATAGTAGGGCGGAGGGTAGTATGGGTACGGATACGGTAGGGGGACGCCGCGGCTGCGCCGACGGCAGCTCCGGTCACCGCGCCTGCGGCAAATCCAGCCGCTGCGGCGCCGGCCGGATACGCGGCCGGAGGACGATAGTAGGCGCCGCCATACCCGTAAGCTGGCGGGCGGTATCCGGTAGCACCAGCCGGGCCGCGATAAGCTCGCTCCGCCATAGGGGCCGCGCACTGCCGTTCCGCCATTTGGGCCACGCACTGCCGCTGCCCCCATCGGGCCGCGATAAGCCGCCCCGCCATAGGCGCCATGCACCGTCCCCCAGCCAAACGCATGAGGAGAGGCGAGCAGTGGCGCCACAGCGACAGCCATTCCAAGCCAAGAGAGCTTCATTGTTGTCTTTTCCTGTTGCAGGTCGATTTTCGTCGCTCCCTTGGGTAGCTGGAGCGTGAAGTCCGCCGCCGTCGGGTGCACGTTGAAGTTCCAGTCCGACATCTCGGCAATGAACCGTGGCTCGCCGGGCAGGGAACGATACGTGACGATCAGCCGGCGGGGAACTGCCTGCTCGCCCTTTGCCACCCAGAGTTCAAGCTCGATGCCGGGCGGCTGCAAGAAAAACAGATGATGGCAGGGGACGCCATTGATCATTACAGTATTGATTCCTGCCCTACCGTCACACCGGCGAGAAACGCTTTACCCGGATCGTTCACCAAAAGGTCAGCCAGCGGGAAGTCAAGGCCCAGGCGCTCAGACGCCATTTTGAGCATCCCCTCCAGGTCGTTCTGTACCGGGATGCTTATATATTTGTTGAGACTGACTCCAAGAATGATGAGGACCTTGCCATCATAGGCAATCTTGGTCGTTCCGTCATCACCGGTTAGCTCACCGCCAGTCGGTTCGGGCGTTGCACGAGCACGGTGCCGGCGTGGAAGATATGCAGCGGCTGGCCGTCAGCACCCATGTATTCGCCGAATGGTGCGTGTCCTTGAACGAGAAGTCTGCGCGCTTCCAGGGTCTTACCCATGGCGAGCACGGCATCGCGTGCCGGCGCGCTGATCATTGTGTTTTCGGCTCTCGCGAAGCCGGTGCCAGTCGCCAACATCAAAGTGGCAAGAAGCAATCGAAATTTCATTTGTCCCGGTCCCTTCAACCTTCGAGGACGGTTCTTTCCGAGCAGGGCGGTATGTCAGCGTTGTGCAACGCCGTGGTCAAGCCTGCACGGCCGCGGCGAACCGCTATTCGGGGCCACAATCGAGTTGTATCGCGGCCGAACGGCATGATAGAGCACTATGGCGCTGTCGAGCAAACCCGTTGCAAGCGTGACGAACTCGATATCGCGAACAACGCGATCGTGCTGTATGCGACCGGCAACGGACCACACATGAACTCCCGGCCTGACGGAGCGATGATACCCTTCCGCGGTGAGAAGGGCACCAACCGGGAAGGTGCGTTCCGTGTGGCGGCGATGGTCCGCTGGCTTGGCTATCGAGCCGGGAAGCTTTCAGCACGCTGCTCCTTGAGCCCCGTATCAGTCGGCTCCAGCCAGCGAGTTGGGAACGCAGTCGTGTTCCGAAAAGGTCTCGTTCCGTACTACATGGTGCATATCGACGTTTCCAACCAGCTACCCAATTGACCGGGCGGCCCGTCCTTGGCGCGCGGCCGACGCCATGCTGCGCAGAGGCGAGCAATGAATGCCCGGACTACCGGATGGTTCTTACGGCAGGTAACCCGATCATCCCGGCATCGCCGGTTCCAGCCGTCCGCCCATCCGCAACGGCGCGACCCGGCGCGCGAGCCCCGTCGCGTCCTCGGTTTCCACGAACAAGCCGCAAATCGTCGTCTCCCCTTCGGCCGGGTTCAGCCGCTCGCCGGGCAGCTTGCGCCAGAAGCGCGTCACCGCCGTCTCCTTGCCCATGCCGATGACGCTGTCGTAGTCGCCCGACATGCCGGCGTCGGATTGAAAACCGGTGCCGCCCGGAAGGATCTGATGATCGGCCGACGGGCAGTGCGTGTGCGTTCCCACGATCACGCTAACCTTGCCGTCGAAACTATGCGCGAAGGCCATTTTCTCGCTCGTCGCCTCGGCGTGGAAATCCACCAGGATGGCCTGCACCGTGCCGGCGGCGCCCATGTGGTGACGCGACAGCGCCTCGGCCGTGCCGCGGAACGGGCAATCGAGCGCATCCATGTAGAGCCGCCCCATCGCTTGCAGCACCAGCGCGCGTCGCCCGCCCGGAACATCGACCACCACCGCGCCAGAACCGGGCGTGCCGGGCGGGAAGTTCAGCGGACGCAGCAGGCGCGGGTGTTCCGAAATATACGGAATGATCTCTTTGCGGTCCCAGGCGTGATTGCCGAGCGTGAGGACGTCGGCGCCGGCAGCGAACAGCGCCTCCGCCATTTCGGGCGCGAGGCCGAAACCGTGCGAAGCGTTCTCGGCGTTGACCACGGCGAGGTCGATCCGAAGACGGTCGCGCAGGCCCGGCAACGCGGCGGCTACGGCCTCGCGTCCCGTGCGGCCGACCACGTCGCCAATGAAAAGAATGCGCATTCATGGTTCCTTGCAAAACAAAATGCCGCGTTCCGTCGCCACCGCGTCGAGCCGCACGTCATCCGGCCCGGCCGGTACATGCTCCATTTCCTGCGCCGCATAGGCACAGCCGAGCGCGAAGGCGCCCGGCAGGCCGCGCAAGGTGCGGTCGTAATAGCCCGCGCCATAGCCGAGCCGGTGCCCGCGCCGGTCGAAAGCGAGCAAGGGAACCAGCAGGAAATCTGGGCTGCCGCTCCTCCCCGCTCGGCCGCATCGTGCCGAACTTCTCGGACGACAGCGCCTCACCCGGGTGCCAGAGGCGGAAGGCGAGAGCGGTGCCGCGCGGCCCCGTCACCGGCAACACAATTGCGTGGCCTCGCGCGTGCAGCGCGTGCAGCAGCGGACGGATATCGATCTCGTCCCGGATCGGCCAGAACCCAGCCACCGTGGCCCGGGCGGGGGTGGGCACTCATGCAGCACATGCTCGGCGAGGAACGCGCCGAGTGCCGGGTTCTGGGCGGCGCGCAGGCTGCGGGCGCGCTCGCGCGCCAGCGCTTCGCCGCGATCAGGTCCATGTCAAGGTGAATTCCACGACAGAAGCAGTGCGGAGCCGCCATGGCCGTTGGCGTCTCATCCTCCCAGAGCCTGCGTGTGCAGGTGGGCGCCAGGTACCGAGACCGGAGCCCCGGCAGAGCCAGCCCCCGAGAGGATGCTTACTGGCCCCGGGGATGAATAGCCTGACGCACCGGGCAGCCCCGCCACCTATATCTAGGGGTGCTCCAGCCCGGCCGCAATGTCCTCCGCGCGCTTCGCCAGCCGGCCGAGCCGGCGTCCCAGCTTGGGATCGGTCGTTCCGGCAGCGGCCTGCGCCGCCGCCCGTCCCGCCGCGTCGGCCTGTTTTTGTGCTTCGCGAACCGCCTTCTGCATCTCGAACAGATCGTCGGCCATCAGCAGGGACGCCATGACGAGCATACGCGCTTCGCCGCTTTGGCCGGCCACGGCCTTGATGCTCTCGATGCGCCGCTCGACTTCGGCGGCCATCGCGAGCAGGTGTTGTTCCTCCCCGTCCTGACAGCCCACCGTGTAGGCATAACCGTTGATGCGTACGGTGACCTGCGCCATCCGGCTCCTCCTTGCAGATTGCTTCAGGACCGTGCGTCGAGCGCTTCCCGCAGACGCACAATCAGCTTCTCAAGCCGCTCGGCGACTTCGGCCGGTGCGAGACGACCCTTCTCCGCGCCATGCGGCTGCTGCCGCGAGTTGCGCGATTCGCTCCAGCGCCGCCTCGAGTCGCTCGGCGGCGGCCGCTACGTCTTCGGTTTCGCCCGCCATCAACGCGCCCTCCAACTCAGCGCCACGCCCGCTTCTGTTGCACTCAAAGCGAGGGCGCGCTTGAACGTCAAGCATGGCTTCCGATCCGGCGTGCGACTGGCACCAGCGGTCGTGATTCACGGTCTTGTGCACGCGCGCGCCGCGCTTCGCTTCGGCGCACCGGTCACGCTCCTGTCCGCGCCGGGCGCGGCGCTCTATGCCGGCTGCCTGTTCTGGCGAGAGTTCGTGCGCGGTCACGCGCGCGGAATACCCGGATGCCGCGGCGGCCGACATTCTGGATTGCGGCGACGGGTCGGGCCAGGCGCTGGCCGCCCTGCGGATGGGCCAGAAGAGGCTCGATGCTCACCGCGATCGGCTCCTGGCCGGGCAGGCTGTCGCGGCGATCGCGGCAGCCGAGAGCGGCGCCGTGCTCTGGAAGCGCGTCCACCGGCGCTCGATCTGGCGAGCCCGGCAGCATGCGCCGGCTGCCCTCGTGGCTTGGCGGCGCGATGACGCGCCGCCGGCTGACGGCAAACAGAGCCACGGCATGACCAACCTGATCGAGGCGGGCGAGGACATGCGTGCACGTGCACGCGTGAGAGCGACGGATGCTCGACTGGTATGAGGGCGATCCTCCAGGGGTGAAGGCGAACCTGGCGCGCATCCTGATGCCGGCAAGCTCGGCGGCACGGGGAAGCTGGTCATTCTGCCGGTCGATCAGGGCTTCGAGCACGGCCCGGCTCGCAGCTTCGCCCCAATCCCCCGGCGCTACGATCCGCACTATCACTACGCGCTTGCGATCGAGGCCGGGCGTCAACGCCTATGCTGCACCGCTCGGCATGATCGCCGCCGGCTCGGAGACGTTCGTAGGGGAAATCCCCACAATCCTGAAGATGAACAGTTCCAACAGCCTTGACACCAGCAAGGACCAGGCGGTGACGGAGGCGTTAAGCGACGCACTCAGGCTCGGTTGTGCGGCGGTTGGTTTCACCATCTACCCTGGCAGCGACCATGCCTTCGACGAACTCGAAGAGTTGCGCGAGCTGACGGCGGAGGCGAAGGCCGCGGCCTTGCCGTGGTGGTCTGGAGCTATCCGCGCGGCCCAAATCTTGACAAGGAGGCGGAGACGGCGGTCGATATTTGCGCCTATGCGACGCACATGGCGGCGCTGATGGGGGCAACGATTATCAAGGTAAAGCCGCCCACTGCGCATATCGGACTCGATGCGGCGCGCAAGGCGTATCAGGACGTTGATGTCTCCACTCTGCCGAAGCGGGTGCGCACGTCATGCAAGCGACGTTCGCGGCAAGCGGATGGTGATTTTCTCCGGCGGCGAGGCCGCCGAGACCGAGGACCTGTACAAGGTGATCCAGGGCCTTCACGATCGGCGGCGCCAACGGCAGCATCATCGGGCGCAACACGTTCCAGCGGCCAAAGGAACACGCCCTCGAGATGCTGCAGAAGGTCATCGACATCTATCTCAGCAAGGACTAGGCGCCGTGATGAAGCCGGCGGGTGACGGCTGCCGATTTCACGTCATTACGCCGCCTCGCTTCGATCCGGTCAGCTTCCCCGATGCGCTGGGCCGAGCGCTCGACGGCGGGACGTGGCTGCTGTCCAGCTTCGCCTAAAGGGGGCCGATGACGACGAGTGGCGGGCGGCGGTCGCCGCGCTCCGTCCCGTGGCTCAGTCGCGCGGCGTCGCATTCCTGTTGAACGATCGCCCAGACCTTGCGCGTGCCACGGGGTGCGACGGTGCCCATGTTGGCCAGGACGACATGAGCGCCGGCGGCGCCCGCAAGCTGCTTGGTCCCGACCTGGCACTTGGCGTCACCTGTCACGGCAGCCGCGATCTTGCGATGCAGGCTGGCGAGGACGGCGCCGACTACGTCGCCTTCGGCGCCTTCTACCCTCGGGCACCAAGGAGGTGACGCAGCTGGCCGATCCGTCGATCCTGCGGTGGTGGTCGGAGCTGATGGAATTCCCTGCTGTGCGATCGGCGGGATCACGCGGCGAAATTGCGCGCCGCTGGTCGAGGCCGGGCGCGGATTTCCTCGCCGTGGTCGGTGCCGTCTGGAACCATCCCGATGGACCGGCGGAGGGGTTCGCGCCATGAACGCGCGATGCGCAGCAGCGCCGACCGGATTCAATGGCCCGGCTTCGGTCAACCTCAACAAGATCGCGCTGCTGCGCAATTCGCGCCGTACCGGCGTGCCGGACATGCTCCGGTTCGCGCGGCCCGCGATAGACGCCGGGGCACGAGGGGATCACGCTGCATCCCCGCCCCGACGAGCGACATGCGCGGCGCACCGACGTGCCGCACGCTACGGCGCTGCTGGCGCCCCGGCGTCCCGCGATCGAACTGAACATCGAAGGCTATCCCGATGATCGCCTGCTGGAGATCGCCCGCGAAGGGCGGCCCGAGCAGTGCACGCTGGTACCCGACGCGCCCGGACGTGCTGACCTCCGACAAGGGCTGGGATCTCGATCCGGCGCAAATGGCGGTCGCGCGCGAGGCGATTGCAGCGCTCGAGCACTGGGCGCACGGGTGATCCTGTTCATCGACCCGGACCCGAGCGGTGCCCGAACACGGGTCGCGCATCCGGCGCGGACGGCGTCGAGATTTACACTGGCAACTACGCCGCCGCGTTCCGTGCGGGCGATGTCGCCGGGCTGCTCGACGCCTGCGCGGCACCGGCCGAGGCGGCGCGGGCGCGCGGGCTGGTGGTCAATGCCGGGCATGACCTTAATCTGCGAAACATCCCGCCCTTGATCGCGCGCATTCCGTTCCTGGCCGAAGCGTCGATCGGTCACGAATTGACGGCGGATGCGCTGGAAACCGGCTTCGCCGCGGCGGTTCGGGATTATGTCCGGGTTCTCGGGCCAGGTTGAAAGCTCTTCGCTTCAACCACTCGTTCAGGGCAAATGTCGGGGGTCGCCGGCCACGTGCCTTCCGCCCTCCACCCATTCAGCGCAGCTCGGCGAGCTTCTGTCGACAAGTGTGTGTTGTATTATATCTAATCAAACTTCGCCTGACCTTTGCCGGGCAGTGTGCGGGCGGTGGGCGGTCTGCCGTTCCCACCTTGCGGTCGGATCAGGAGGGCGGCGCAGAGCGCACCTGCAAGAGCCATCCCTGCCGTAATCACCATTATCAGGCGTATGGTATCAATAAGGGAATCCGCGATGACAGCCTGAACGATCTGCCGGGCATTGGCTGGGACAGCTATGGGCAACCCCAACCCGATGAGCCCGCCGCGGACATGATCCAAGGCAGCCCTTACCTCCAGGGATGTCCCCGCATTCGCGAGATGCCGATCCAGGGAACGATCGTAGAGCCCGGTCGCAAAAGTGCCGAGCACCGCAATCACTAACAAACTTGCCGTCGACGCGACGGCGTTGTTGATCCCGGAGGCCGTGCCGGTCTGGCTCGGGTCGACCGCGTTGATGACGGTCGTCGTGAGCGGCGCTACCGTCACCGCCATGCCGAGACCCAAAGTTGTCATGGGCACGACAAAGGTGGTCCAATAACCGCTGTGGCTATCAGGCAAGGCCAGCAGCGCGAGGCCGAGGGCCGCGACGATGGGGCCGGCGGTCAATGGCCAATGTGCACCGAAACGGTCGAGCAGGCCCCCGGACCAGCGAGACAGCAAGCCGAGAACGATGGTGAAGGGCAGGAAGGCGGCACCGGCGGTCGTCGCCGAATAGCCATGCGCCTGGATGAGGGCGAACGGCAGAAAGAAGAAGGCGCCACCGAGAGCGCCGTACAGCAGCAACGTGAGCAAATTGACGCCGGTGAAAGTGCGCGACGTGAACCAGCCGAGTGGCACCATCGGTGCGGGGCTGCGCCCCTCCTGCCAAATGAAAGCGACCAGCAGGATTGTACCGCTCGTCAGCGATCCGAGCACAGCTGAATCGTGCCATCCGCGGCCGTAGGCGGCGATCAGGCCGTAGACCAGAAGGGCCGAGGCCGCCCAGCGCCAGTGCTGCTCCCCGCCAGTCGAGGCCGCCTTGCGAGGCGGAGTCCCGGCTTTCGGGCACATGCCGCCAGATGATCCAGAGGGTGGGCACCGCGAGAACCGGGTTAATCAGGAAGATCACGCGCCACGACCAGTGATCCACTAGCCAGCCACCGAGCAGCGGCCCGATCCCGGTGGCGATCGCGGCAAATCCCGACCAGATCCCGATCGCCTTGCCACGCTCTCGTTTGTCGAAGGCGGCGCCGATGATCGCAAGGGAAGAGGGAATGAGCAGTGCGGCACCAATCCCCTGAACGGCACGTGCTGCAATCAACGGCGCGGTGCCCGGCGCGAATCCGCAGGCGATCGAGGCGATGGCAAAGAGCGCAATGCCGGTCACCAAGACCGCGCGACGGCCAAACCGGTCACCGGCGGTGCCGCCTGTGAGCAGGAGGGCGGCCATGCAAAGCGTGTAGGCGTTGACGACCCATTGCATCGCCGCCAGCGTTGTACCGAGATCGGTTTCGATCACCGGCAAGGCTACATTGACGACGGACTTGTCGACATAGGCCATGGTCGAGCCAAGAACTGTCGCCGCGAGTACCCAGTGCTGCTGTTGCCGGGTGCAGTTGGGCGGCCCGCGCACTGAAAGGATAACTGCGTCCTCGCACGGTCGAGCCTTCGGGTTGATCATGCGTATTCGCTCCCGCTGCCGATGTGCGGCGCCGGGTCGGTGTCAACGAAACCGGTCTTTGATGGTTCCCATGTTAAGCGATGGCTGGCCTTCCGGCGCGACGTGTTTCAGGTTCAGGGTACCTTGGAAGGTGGCGTGTAGACCGAGGGCCTCCGCTTTCTTTAGCTTTCGACGTCTGGTGAAAAGATCACCTTCGCTCGAGCCGAAGCAGCGGTAGCCCAAATTCAACGTGCTAGCGCCCGCTGCTCATAGGATGCTTCACCATGGCGCTTGCGTTTCAGCTCCAGGCTGCGGTATTGACAACGACGGCGCTTGCAGCCGAAACTGCAGGTTACGCCTGAGCCGAAGGACCAGGGCTTTGGCATCGGCGGATCCGCGCTGACATAGCTCACAAAACATACGGAACGTGGAAGGCACGACTTTCGCGCGACCGGCGAGGAGGAGTCGAGGAGAACAGTCCAGCCTCGAAAGTCCCCAATGTGACTATAAACCCTGGACGCGATGCTGATCCAGAAGGCGGAGCACTGCAATGGTTCGCAGTCACTACCCGGGCCAGTCTGTGTTCAAATCAATTCTGCCTGAAGACATCGAATGGAAGCCGTTTTCGGCCTTTCCGCCTTCGGTCCGGCTCGCCGTCGTCATTGGTGAACCCGCGGAGCCCGGCCCTTACGTGATTCGGGTCAAAGTGCCCGCGGATGTGAAACTGATGCCGCACAAGCACCCGGAAGACCGTATCTATACCGTGATGTCCGGCGTGTTCTATATCGGGCTAGGCGAACGGTTCGACGGCGACAGAGTGGAGGCGTACCCGCCGGGCAGTGTCATCGTTTTACCCGGCGATACATGGCACTTTCACTGGGCGAAGTCCGGTGAATACGTGACCCAAGTAACGGCCAGCGGACCACTGGGCCTCGAATATTTGGATCCGCACGATGATCCGCGAGAGCAACATCACGGATCGGCGACGCTTGTCGGCGGCGGCAAGAGCGCGGGGCATTAGTCAAGCCAACCGGAATTGGTGAGCTCAAGATGATCATCGAAAAGATCGAGTGCTTTCCACTCCGCATTCCGATGAAACCGGGCACCAGGTCCGATGCGGCTGTCTGGGGTGATAAGGATCTGCCCGCAGCAGACTTACTGCTCGTCAAGGTTACAACTGATCAGGGATTGGAAGGCTGGGGCGAGGCGTTCGGCTTTCGGGCGGTCAGGTCAACCAAATTAGCGATCGACGAGCTCATCGCACCGCTCTGTATCGGCCGGGATGCAACGCAGATTGTGCCCCTCATGCTCGAAGTCCAAAAGAAGCTGCACGTTTTCGGACGCGGCGGGGCCTTAATGTATGGGATCTCGGCAATCGACATCGCGCTTTGGGATATCGCCGGCAAAGCTGCCAATGCACCGGTTTGCCGCCTCCTGGGCGGCGCCGCTCTAACCGATCTAACCTGCTATGCGAGCTTA
>CAWGIP010000013.1:0-20391 GCA_963822675.1 uncultured Pseudomonadota bacterium
ATATTACACAGCATCTTTGAAATCGCCGCGGCCTTTCCTGCTGGCATGTCCACATCAGCAGTAGGAGCACTGTTGCAGCCTCAAAATCTACCAGATTTTCGTTTCTTTGGAGAGGAGCGGCAGGCTGTCGATCAGTATCAGCTTCACAATTTTGGGAGCATGCTTGTTGACGCTTTACTCTCAGAACTTCGCAATCGCTGTAAATTGAGCGAACAGGACAACAAAGAACCGTTCGAAAAGCTTAGAGCACTCATCACAGCACTGCAAACTGAATTCGACATTGCGGTGGTTACTCTCAACTATGACAATCTCATGTACCGCGCCTTCCCCGGCATTGAGATCGGCTTCGACGTGTCAAGTGGACGTTTTTCTCAGAGTCGCATATTTAGCCGCAAGGACTGGCCTTGCATGCTTCATCTGCACGGTTCAGGTACATTTTGACATGCGCATGGGAGAAACCGGCGATCTCCACGAAATCCATTGGAAACCGGATCTGAAAGCTCACTTCAACCCAAACTCCCACGGAAGAAGCACACGCCGTGGCCCAGAGGGTGCCGATTTCCCGACTTCAACAATTGTTGCCGGATATGGAAAGACAATGCAGCTTCTAAGGAGACCCTTTCGAACCTACTATTCGGAGCTTGACCGCTTGGTTGCTGGCTGCGATGCGGTCCTTTTCGCAGGTTATGGATTTGGCGATATGCATCTTAACATTTCGTTCGAGGGATTCCGAGATTTCGCGACGCTGTCGAGTTGTGATCATTGGGCACGCGAAGGACACCGCGATGACGATGTGCGGCGCTCACTTGGGAGAGTTGAGAGAGCATGGCCCAATGATCGAAAATTTAGTTCACACGTTTCGGACCGGACCGAGCTCAATGCGTTGGATGGGATTCAGTGTTCTTAGCGCAGTGAAAGCTTTGAGGGCGGCTAAGGAATTCGAAGTTTGCATCGATGCAAATACCCCCCTCTCGATCTGGTATGATGGGATGCTCTCCGCCTGTGAGAACCCCGATAGAGTTATAGCCCAACTACGGTGAAGACCATCCAGCGATTCTGATAAAGTGGCGTGCACAAGAGAATGAGTCCTCATTTCCACCGTGCCAAAACAAACCGCCCTATGAACAGTACCGCCAGCACGGCGATCGCATAGTCAAAATAGTGGAATGCCGCGTTCAGACGCGGGCTCGATGCCCAGGCCTCCCCGAGCCGCATCCCGGCATAGGCAAGGCCAAGGCACCAGGGCCAGGAGCCGATGAATGTGTAGATCTGAAAACGCCGCATCGGCATGCGGGCGATGCCGGCGGGCAGGGCGATGAAGGTCCGGATCACCGGCAACAATCGCCCGATAAGAACGGCCAACCCGCCGAGACGGCCAAAGAACCGGTCTGCATGCCCGAGATCATCCTCGGTCAGCAGCACGTATTTGCCCCAGCGCCGCACGGCCGGGCGGCCGCCGAAATAGCCGACGTAGTAGGCGATCGTGGAACCCAGATTGCACCCCAGCGCCCCGATTGTGGCGACCAGAAGCAGGTTTAGCCGTCCGGTAGAAACCAGATACCCGGCAAACGGCAGAATGATTTCCGAAGGGATCGGGATGCAGGCGGATTCGACCGCCATGAGACCCAGCACTCCGAAATAGCCGGATGCCGACAGGATCGTGATGATCGTGCCGGCCAGGATGCCGGCATGCGGTCCCGTCATGCGGGACGTTTGCGCGCGCCGTTGCGCCGAAGCAGGAATTCGCGTCCGACCTTGACCATCGGGACCCAGAATGCTGCCGACGATATCGGCCGTGGCGTAAGTCTCGTTCCAGGCCTCCGGGATGAAGCTGCCGGTGCCGACCACGTCGATCGGTGCCTTGGCGTCCGCCATCACCCGGCATTTCGCCACGCCGAAACCGGAGGAGGCCACAATACGCACCTTCTCGAAGCCCTTCTCGTCCAGCACCTCGCGCATGCGCCAGATCGCGGCGGCGGAAACACCGGTGCCTACCAGGAAGCGCAGCTCCATATCGCTTCGGTAACGGCGAATGGCGCCGGGGGCGTGCCGCTCCAGAACCGCGTAGCTTGCGGCCGGATCGAGACCCTCGATAAAGCGCCCTCCATGCGTATCGAGCCGAACTCCCAACTCCCCTGAAGCAGCGAGGTCGGGAAAGCGAGCGCAAACCGCGAGGGCGTCGGATATCTCTCGTCCAAAATAATCGACCAGCACGGTCATCGGTTCGCCGGGGAAGGTCTCATGGAACATCTCGGCGGCGCGGAGCGTAGAGCCGGCGTAGCCGATCAGCGAATGCGGCATTGTCCCCATGCCGTGCGCATTACGAACCAACGGGCGGTGCCGTCATTGGCGTTGCCCACGAAGCCCTTGGCGCCTTCGCTTTTGGCGGCGGCACTTCCGACGGATGCGGCATAGGCCATCATTTCCTGCATTTCGGCCCCGGCGCAATGACGGGCCTCCATCGCCAGGAAGGCAGCGCACGGTAGTTCCAGGCACATCTGATATGCGTTGTGTGCCGCGACGCAGGCGGGGCCGAGCTTCTGCAAGCATATCGTCTCCAAATCCGAAAGCTGCATGAAACTGCCGGTTATATAGACAATCGGCTCGCCGGCGCCGACCCAACTCCCTTCTTCGTAAGCGGATCGACCTCGAGCCGTTCGTCGCGAGCCGCCGCAACCGTCTCAAGCCGTCGATCGTTAAGCGCGGCGCGGAAATCACCGCGCGACACAGAAACACGCATAGGTCACGCGCTTGTCGCCGAATTTCACCACCACCTGCTTCATACGGTTGAAAGTCGTCTCGGTGCGCGCGGCGATGTCGGCCACCAGCACGCGACCAACGGGCTGCGATCGGCCCCATCGTCAGCGCGCACGGGATCCATCGAAGAACACCCCGAGTTGCGCCTACGCTTCAACTCCTCGGCTACAAGGAACGCGATTTCCAACGACTGTGCGGCATTAAGCCTTCGATCGCAGAAGGTTTCGTAACGTTCAGCGAGTCTGCCTCGGTAAGACGATCGGCTCCCCCACGCATTCGGTGCCGTTCTGCCCAGTCATTTCCACATGTACACCGCCAGCCAGGCCTCCGGCTCATCGATATCGCCGAAGCTTCGTACCCCGGAGGATCGCATCGAAGCTGCATGTCTTCAGCTTCGCCCGGGTCGAGATCGTGTTCCCGTGCATCGGGTCGCACAGCCACACAACCTTGCGGCCGGCACGTTCAACGGCCCGGATCGACGGCGGCAGCATCTTCTCCACCTTCTCCGCGCCCGTACGGCTGATCACGTGAGGCCGCGGTTCATACGTCGGGAGTCGAAAGTATCGATCAGACGCAACAATTGTTCCGGTTGGATCGAGGGCCGAACTTCCAGCCCGATCGGATTGTTTACGCCGCGTAGGAACTCCACATGGCCACCGTTCGCCTCGCGTGTGCGATCGCCTACCCACAGGAAATTGCTCAGCACGATACGGTCGCCCGTCGTAGAATCGATCGGTCAGCGCTTGCTCGTACATCACCAGCAGGGCCTCATCGCTCACGTAGAAACGGTTTCCCGCATGTCGCGTGTCGTCGCGCTCGTCATGCCGCCGCGGCCATAAACGCGAACGTATCGTCAATTCGCTGCGCCAGGTCGCCGTAGCGCGCGGCGAGCGGCAGCGCTCGACAGTGCCAGGTGCCACCGATGCGCCTCGTCTGGATACGCGTAGCCGCCCGAGGAGACGCTCACAGCAAATTCAGGGTGCTCGCCGATTGGAATTAGCCGGATTCCGTGCGCGCGGGATCGGGTATGCGTGCATCGGGCCTGAACTCGGAGCCCGTTGACGATTTCGCCCCGGTAGCTCGGCAACGTCGCCCCGTCCAGGGTTTCCTCATCGGAACTCCACAGCTTCGCGACTCCCCCGCCATGCGGCCAATCTTCACCACGGGCACGCTCGCGCCAAAGGTGAGCACGACTGCCATTTGCAGCAGCACACGGAACGTGTCGCGAATGATGTTGGCGGTGAAGTCGGAGAAGCTCTCGGCGCAGTCCCCACCTTGGAGCACGAATGCCTTGCCCTCGGCGGCCAGGGCGAGGTTCGCCTTCAGCCGCCGCGCCTCGCCGGCGAAGACGAGCGGCGGGTAGCGGCGGAGCTTACGCTCGACGGCGGCGAGCTGTCGGGATCGGGATAGTCCGGCACCTGGCGAATGGGGCGCGTGCGCCACGAATCGGGGTCCAGCCGGCGGTGTTGTCCATCATCATGCTCCTGCGCCGCCTCGGCAGACGGTCCTTGATGCCTGTTATCGCCAAATTTCTGCGGTTACGCCACAGGGACAGCGCAGTGGCAGGCCCGAGCGATCCCGCGACGCGCAGGGACGCTCGCAGGGGATGCCGGGACCCGGAGCAGACCGCGATCAGCTCAATGAGCGTCGTCGCGAGCCGCAAAGAACTGGCACCAGCCAGTCGGGTCGATCGGCCCGTCAACGAGGTCACACGAATTTGGCGGGCGGAATTGAAGGCAGATGCCGCAGCGCTGCTGGCCGTTCGGCACGGTCTGGTAGCGGGCTTGCGCTTGGCTCAGCTTTCGCCGGACATCGGCACCCCAGCGAGCCCGGGCGCCGCCGCACTGGTTGCGCCCCCGACCATCAAGCCGAGCCATACGCGTCGGGACACCGCGGCCCTCAATCGCACGATCCGCTCCTTTGCTTTTTGGCCCTATTTCGCAAAACGCGCGATTCCCGCTGGACCGGCACGTGCCAAAGCACGATGTGATGATGCGGGTCCGGAACGCCAGGATGCCCGGCGTTAAAGTAAGATTGACATGATCCACCACGCCGCCGGGCGCGGCCAAATCGGCGAATTTAACCTGTACTTCCATGCTCTTCATCGGGATCATGTAGATCGTGCTGACCAGCCTGCCTTGGTGGTCATAGGCGAGAAACGGACCTGCTGGCAGCGTCTTGGGATCGACATAGAGCGTGCCCAGCCCGGGAATGAAGTCGGGCAGCGGCACCAACTTGCTCACCTTCTGGTATCCGGGCCCGGGCGGGGCTTGCCGGACCTGTTGCGCCAGGGTTGACGTGGCGGTCAGCGTCAGCAGCGTCAGCGTAGCGAAAATGGTTCGCATGATGGCTCCTCCTCTGACGATTGGCACGCGATCTGTTCGCGCCTGTAATCGGCGGCCCGAGGACCGTCGTCCAATCGCGTCGTTCGACCGAAGTTGCAGCCCGAAGGTTCCCGCTGCGGACCGCAGGCCGTGGCAATGGAGCGAGGGATATCGATTTCAGCGCTGGCCGGCTGGGGAGCAGTGATGCATGCGGGGCGGCGGTTGCCGCACGCATCACGAAATCAGCGGGAGTAAGCGGACCCTCTGTCGTCAGACATGCGTCAGCGAGGCGCCCGCACCACCATCCGAGGCGATCTGGAACGACCCGCTGCCGAGGCTTGATGCCTGGAAGCTGAGCGTCGCCTCCGCAGTCGTGCCATTGGCGATCTGCAGGAGACCGGTCGTGGTGTTGAAGTTCAGGCTGGCGCCGGCCGCGGCGACATTCTTGAGATCGAGGCTGTCGCCCGCACCGAAATTCTCGAGCAGCGGCCCGGCATAGGCAGTGCTGCCGACATTGATGCCGAAGGAGCCGGCATTGTCGATCAGCAGCTCGCTGGAGCCGCTCGCGGCGAAGCTGATCTGCGGCTTCGTCGCCAGCGCAGCGGCGACGTCCATCGAGGCAGAGGCGTCGAGCTGATCAAGCGAGCCGGCGACGGCGAGGGTGTCGTCATCAACGACGGTGGGAGCGGTGTCGGTGCCAGAGAGGCTCCAGTTCGCGCCGGAATCGATCACGATGCTACCGAAGTTGCTGAAGGTTCCGGTATTGACGCCGCCGATTGCGCCGGTGCCGGCAGCGAGTTCCAGCGTATTCGTGCCGGACCCGCCAACACGTTGCCGTTGAACACGGCGCCCGGATCGACCACCAGCCGGTCCAGCGCCGGAGTTCATGAACCTTCCGCGCTGAGCCCGCCTGAGATGGAGCCGGCGTTGGTAATGGTGCCGGAACTGCCGTAGACCGCGACTCCGAAGCCAGCGGCCGAGATCACCCCGCCCGCATTGTTTGTCAGGTTGCCGCCACCGGTGAGATCGCTGCCGACATAAACGCCGTTGCTGCGGCCTGCGATCGAGGCCGCCGCAAGATTCGTCAGGCTGCCACCGGAAGCGAGTTCTACACCGTCGTATTTCGCGCCAGCGATGCTGCCGGCATTGCTGACCGAGCCAGCGCCTCCGGTAATAAACATACCGAACAAACTGTCCGAGATCGACCCGGTCGGATTATTGGTCTCGGTACCGCCGGCTTCGATGTCCAGCGCTGCGCCACCGGTAGCGCTGATGCTGCCGGAGTTGGTGAGGATTCCGGGCTTGTTACTGACAAAAACGCCGGCAATCTGGCCGGAAATGGACGCGCCGGCGCTGTTGGGTACGTTGCCCCCGGCGGCGAGCAGGATGCCCAGATGCTTGGTTGCCGAGATACTGCCGCTGTTCGAAACCGTGCCAGACCCACCCGTGATCAAAGCGCCGGCGGCGTTGGTGCCGGCACCCGAGATGACAGCTCGCGCGGCGTTGGTCACGCTGCCGCCAGAGAACAGCGCGGCCCCATCGTCGACAGAGGCGATGATGGCTGCCGGAGTTGATTATCGTTCCCACGCCGCCCTGGATGATGGCGCCGTCTTCGCCGCCCAGCATCGAGCTCGTGTTGGTGACGCGGCCGCCGTGCCCCAATCCCACGCCGTAGTCGGCGCCGTTAATGGCGCCGTTGTTCGTAACCGTGCCCGTGGCGCCCGTAATGAAAATGCCTGCCGGGACGATAGTCCACCTCCGAGCGTGCCAGTACCCAACGATAGATCCGCCCGCGTTGTTGGTGACGCTGCCGCCGGCGCTGAGCCCGAGGGCATCCCTGCCGGAAATCGATCCGGAGTTTTGTAATAACGCCTGCTCCGGTGCCGCCGCCGATCAGTGGTAGGACTAAAGCATTCGCCGGTTTGATTGGCGCGGCAATCGGCGGCAGCGCCAGCGTAAATGACGGAGCCGCATGCGGTATCACCGCCAACGGCCTAGGCGCCGGTCCCGGTGGACCTGCCGGTCGTGGTGGCAGTGGCGGCGGGGGCGCGGGCCGTATCAGAACGAACGGACCCTTCAACAGACTGCTGATCGTAGTTGCTATACCGGCCATCTCGCTCCCGCCCGGATCGGGCAAACTAACGGCCGCCCGTGCAAACTTGGCGCCCGCCCGGCGCTGGCAGGTGCGGTCACTCAGTCGCCACTTGGCAGACAAACTATCGGGGCAACCAAACCCGCTATAATCCCGCGTGTTTTGCGTATGATCGCATTTGCGTTGCTATTCAGCAACAACATTTCACATCATGACTGCATCTTTCTGCGTCCTGCGAATACCGGCAGGGATCTACTTCATGATGCAACGATCAATTGTCTTACGCTCACAAAGGGCGAACCCGGCGTCAGCTTTTCGTAGTACGGACGAGCATCTAAGGGAGTCATCCCATGGAACCTTCGGACGACGCAGTGACGAAACTGCCTCCAATATCATACTGACGGCCTCGTCTGACTACATCCAAGCGCCAGTCGCGGTTCACTCGGCAATGCCAGGTGGCGACATCGGGACATAGCCGAGCCAGCACGATCTCGGTCAACTTCTCGCATCGTGCGCCACCGAACGGAAACGCCTCGTCGAAAACAAGCGCAAGTTCGGAGCCAAGACGTCGCCGTAGCATCTGATTGGCACGATGCGGCCGAGTTTTGACGGTGGCTTCTGGAATGCCGAGCGTGCCGGCGGTCTCCTCGATACTTGCTCGCTCCATCACCCGCAAAATGAAGACGATGCGGAACGGGGTTGGAAGAGCATCCACCGCGCGTTCGACAATGTGACGCAGTTCGCGCCGTGCAGCCTGCTCCTCCGGGCTGGGCGTGACGGGCCTCGCATCAGCCGCGGCCTCCGTGCCGTAAGCGTGATCGATGGCACTTAGCTCAACTGTGGCACGACGCTTGCCGAGGCGGCGCAGCGCCTCGTTGATGACGATGCGGCTTAGCCATGTCGCCAGACTGGATTGACCGCGAAAATCGTGAATGCGTGAAGGCCCGAAGATAGGCATCCTGAACGGCGTCCTCGGCGTCCGCATCGTGCTGCAGAATGCCGCGGGCGAGCCGCCACAATGCCCGATTGTGCCGCCTCGTCACCGTCACGCTGCAATAGGATCTCCGGCGCGAAGCCGATCGACGAATGCGTCGTCATCCACAATTATCGGGTCGATCGCGTCCATTTGGTCCCACGCCAGTTCGCTTCAGGCCGTGACAAGAGCACGGACACGTAAAGACCCGGAAAAGTTCAGCGAGGTTCCCGGGCAAACACCGAACCCTACTCCGCCGCGCGGGCCACCCCGGCAGTGCGCGTGCGCGTGCGCATGGTGACGAATTCCTCCGCCGCCGTGGGATGAATCCCGATGGTGCGATCGAAATCCGCCTTGGTCGCCCCCATGACGAGTGCGATGGCCAGGCCCTGCATGATTTCGGGCGCGTCCTCGCCCAGCATATGCGCCCCCAGAACACGCTGGCTTGCCTGGTCCACAACCAGTTTCAGCAGCGATACCCGCGACCGGCCCGAGAGCGTGTGGCGCATCGGCGTGAAGCGAGAGAGATAGATGTCAACCGGCCCACACGCCGCCGCAGCCTCCTCGGTCAATCCGACGGTGGCGATCGGCGGGGTCGAGAAAACCGCCGTCGGCACGTTTTCCAGCGAGACCCGGCGCGGCCGACCGCCGAACAAGCTGTCGGCGAGCGCGTGCCCTTCGGCGGTGGCGACCGGGGTCAGGTTGAGCCGGTCCGTGACGTCGCCCAAGGCGAAAATATGCGGCTGGCTTGTCTGCAGATGCTCGTTGACACGAATCGCGCCGGCAGCATTGACCGAGATACCGGCGTCTTCGAGACCGAGTCCCTCGGTCGCGGGCCTGCGGCCCGTGGCAAAGAACACCGCATCGGTGCGGATCGTGCTCCCGTCGCTAATCGTCAGCAGCCGCTGTTCGCCGGCGCCTTCGAGGCGCGCGGGTAAGCAGCCCGGATGCAACGCAATTCCCTGCCGCCCCAGGGCCTCCGCGGATGCCTGGCGCAAATCGGCATCGAAGCCGCGCAGCGGGAGGGGCTGGCGATAGATTAGATCAACCTCGGCCCCGAGTGCTGCGAAAATGCCGGCAAACTCAACAGCGATGTAGCCGCTGCCTACGATCGCGATGCGATCCGGCATGCGGGGCAGAAAGAAAGCGTCATCCGAGACGATGCCGAGCGCCGCGCCTCGGATCGCGGGCCGATCGGGGTGGCCGCCGGTGGCAATTGCGATTCGCTCGGCGGTCATCCTGGTACCGCCAACCTCTAGCGTGTGGGCGTCCAGCAAGCGAGCGCGTGCCTCGAACGTCTGTGCGCCGCATTGCTCGAGCAAACGAAGGTAGATGTTGTTGAGGCGCCCGATTTCCCTGTCTTTGGCGGCTATCAGTGCGGGCCAGTCATGCGATCCTTTTTGGATCTGCCAGCCGAACCCGCGCGCGTCCTCGGCCCAGCCGCCATATTCCCCGGCCTGAACCAGCAACTTCTTCGGCACGCAGCCGACGTTGACGCAGGTGCCGCCCCAGAACCGCCCCTCGGCGATGCCGACGCGCGCACCATGTCCGGCGGCTACCCGCGCGCAGCGCACACCAGCCGACCCGCCGCCGATGACAAAAAGATCGAAATCCATACTCCGGCCCTCTGCGTTGCCGCACTCTGTCGCCCGGCGTACAGCACATCAAGCGGCACCTGAGCGGTTTTTGGCGATCCCAGCCGGCCCGGGGTACCTTGCCGGGACAGGAGGACGCGCCGCATGACCGCCAGCACGACTGCATCTCACGGTTCGCATTACCTGCCGGTCCGCGAGGACTGGCTCGCGCGGCGCACGGAGCCGGTGCTCGATCCGATGTTGCCGATCGTCGATCCGCACCACCACCTTTGGGATCGGCCTGACTGGCGATACATGCTTCCAGATTTGCTCAAGGATCTGACGGCGGGCCACAACATCGTCGCGACCTGTTTCGTGCAGGCCCGGGCATTCCACCGCGCCGCAGGTCCTGAGGAATTCCGGCCCGTTGGCGAGACCGAGTTCGTAAACGGGGTGGCGGCGATGAGTGCCTCCGGCCGGTATGGACCGGCGCGAATTTGCGCGGCGATCGTCGGTCACGCCGATCTCCGTCTCGGGGCGCGCGTGGAAGGCATTCTTGAGGCGCATGTCCGCGCCGGGGGCAACCGGTTCCGTGGCATACGCCACATCACCGCTTGGGATGACGAGCCCGCTGTCCGCCACCCCGGCTATCCTGTGCCGCCACGTCTGATGGAGGACGCGGCCTTCCGGGAGGGATTGAGACGGCTCGGCAAGCTCGGGCTGAGTTTCGACGCGTGGCTTTATCATCCGCAAATCCCGGAACTGACGGCGCTGGCCCGCGCGGTGCCGGAGGTCCGGATCGTTCTCGACCATGTCTGCGGCCCGCTCGGGATCGGACGCTACGCCGGCCGCCGCGAGCAGGTGTTCGCGGCCTGGCGGCCGGCGATTCGCGAACTCGCAGGGTGCCCGAACGTTTTCGTGAAGCTTGGTGGGCTGGGGATGCGGATTAATGGGTTCGGCTTCGAGACCGCCGACGATCCGCCCTCCTCCGAGGAGCTTGCTGCTGCCTGGCGGCCTTATATGGAGACATGCATCGACGCGTTCGGCGCCGAGCGCTGTATGTTCGAGAGCAATTTCCCGGTGGACAAGGGCTCGTACAGTTACCTCGTGTGCTGGAACGCTTTCAAACGTCTGGCGACGGGCGCGTCGGACGCGGACAAAGCGGCACTGTTTAACGGTACCGCGACGCGGTTCTATCGGCTCGACACCTGAGGAGCCCGGCATGGCATACGCAGCATTTGATCTCACCGGCCGTGCGGCGCTTGTGACCGGGGGCAACGGGGGCATTGGCCTGGGCATGGCACGGGCGCTGGTGGAAGCCGGTGCCGATATCGCCATCTGGGGCACCAACGAGGCGAAAAACGAGACCGCGCGTCGAGAGCTTGCGCAGACCGGTCGCAAAATCCTGGCTCTGCGATGCGATGTGGGCGAGGAGCGGGAAGTCGAAGACGCCTTCGCCAAAACCGTCGATGCGTTGGGCCGTGTTGATGCATGCTTTGCCAACGCGGGCGTTTCGGGGCGCGGCGTGCCATCTTTTCTTGAGATGAGCGCCGCGGAGTGGAACCGCGTTCTGCGGGTCAATTTGAACGGGGCGTTCCATACGTTTCGGGTCGCGGCCCAGCATCTGGTCAAGCGCGGCGTTGGCGGCGTGCTGGTGGGCACCGCATCGCTCGCCGCAATCGAGGGAGCGGCGCGCAGCGAGCACTACGCGGCAACCAAAGGCGGGATGATTTCGATGATCCGTGCTCTGTCGGTGGAGTTCGCTCGGCACCGAGTCAGGGCGCATGCAATCCTGCCCGGCTGGATCGAGACTGACATGACGGCCAACGCGATCGCCAACCCGAAATTCCATGGCAACGTGCTGCCGCGCATTCCCATGCGCCGTTGGGGAGCCGGCGCCGATTTCGGCGGCATCGCGGTCTATCTGATGAGCGATGCCAGTGCCTATCACACCGGCGACACGTTTGTGATCGACGGCGGGTATTCGCTGTTCTAGGTCCGGCCTTCGGCTAGGCGTCGGGTGTTGACGCGCGAGCTGGCTCAGGGTTCGCTGCTCGTTCTAAGCGCTTGATTATTCCGTATCCGGTATGCAATGGTCTGCACCGCCAAATGGCTCCCGGCGGAGGATCAGACTTGACCACGTATACATGGACGAGCGGCAGCGGCGACAACTGGACAACCGCTTCCGACTGGACGCCGGGCGGGCCGCCGGGGTCGGCCGACATCGCCAACATCCTCGCCGGCGCCAGCGCGACCGTGGAGAGCGATACCAGCATCGGCTCGATCACGGATAGCGGCAGCATTGACATCGCCGCGGGAATACTAAGCGTGGGCGGTCCGATATCGGGCGGCGGGTCGATCCAGGTCCAAGGGCTCGGATCGGGTTTGCAGATCTCGCAGAGTGCGACGATTGACCAGGTGACGATCAGCGTCGGCGGCGGGGCGACTCTATCCTCGGGAAGCCCGTCGGCGACACTCACGCTCGGCCCAGCGGCGACTATTACGACGTCTGCTGGTGGTGTGGAACTCGGAGCCCGCGGCGGCTTTGTCAATCAGGGCGTAGTCGCGGTTGTCGGCGGGCCGTCACAGACCGATGCCGCGCGTTTCACCAATGTCGGGTCGCTGTCGGTGGCGGCAGGTAGCAGCTTTCAGTCCAACGCGTGGCTTTTTTCCAATCTCGGAACCATATCCCTGGCGGGCGGCATGACGCTGGCCGCACCCACGGTAGTGCCGCGCGGTGCGCGAGGACCGAGCGCGTTCAACAATCTCGGCTCGCTGGTGGTGGCGGGTGATGTCCAAGCCAGCACGAACAGCTTCGCCAATACCGGCGCCATCACCATTGAAACCGGCGGTTCGCTGGCCGCTTCGGGCTTATCCTTCACGGAACAAACAACCTCCTCGCTCACCGTGCAGGCCGGCGGGACGTTCGATCTTGAAAGCGGTTCGGCCGCGCTCGCGTCGGATTCCATCGCCGCGAACGGCGGGACGGTAATCTTCAATCCGGCAACCGTGACGAGCGCCGGTACGCTTCTGATAAGCTCCGGCGGTCTGGTCGAGGTGGTCGGCACCGGCGGCGCCGAGAGTTTCGATTTGCAGGATGGCACCGCAACGCTGCATATCGATACGCCCAATCAGTTTACCGGAACGATCGATGGCCTGTCGGGTGGCGGCACGCTTGATCTCGGTGGCTTCTCGGCCGCCTATACGACCGGAGCCCTCCTGGCGGGAAACGTGCTGTCGGTGACCGATAACACGCACAGCGCGGCCCTCCAGCTCAACCCGAATGAAGACTTTACGGCCGAGTCTTCAGGTTCTCCTCCGATGGGTCCGGCGGGACCAATGTACAGTGGCGAATCCCATGCTTCTGCGCCGGTACGCAGAATTTTGACGCCGCACGGCGAAGTGCCCGTCGAACGGATTCGGGCGGGCATGGAGGTGGTGACGATTTCCGGCGCGGTCACGCCAGTGATCTGGATCGGTTGGGGACGCACCCGGATCACCGATGCGAACCGCGAGGCGGCAACGCCGATCATCGTTCGGCGCGGCGCACTGGGCGGCAATGTACCGACACGTGATCTGCGTCTGACGCGTGGGCATTCGCTGTTTATGGACGGCGTACTGGTGACGGTCGAGACGCTATTGAACGGCCGCTCGGTGGTACTGGACGAAGCGGCTCGCAGTGTCGAATACTACCACATCGAAGTGGAAGGCCACGCCGTGCTGGTGGCGGACGGCGCGCCGGCCGAGACATACCGTGACGACGGCAATCGCACGTTGTTCCTGCTCGGGATTGGCGGCGACCGGACGGACAGAGCTCAGGCGAAAGCGCCTTGCGCGCCGATTGTGAAGGAAGGGCCGGCGGCCGACCGGCTCTGGCGTAGCGTATCCGATCGCGCAGGCTGCTCCGGTCCGGTCACGACCGACCCGGATTTTCATTTGGTGATTGACGGGAGTCGGATCGAGCCGACCGGGGTCGAGAACGGGTGCTACCTGTTCGAATTTAACGCAAGCCCGACGCGCCTGCGGCTAGTTTCGCGCAGCAGCATCCCCGCCGAAATCCGGCGCGGGCGCGACCAGCGTCGGCTGGGCATTGCGATCAAGAGCATCGCACTGCGCCGGTCGGGGGTGGAGGTGCGCATTGAGCATGACGCCCCAGTGCTGGCCGAGGGGTTCCATGCGGCAGAGGCGGGCTTCCGCTGGACCGACGGCGACGCGGCTCTGCCGGTGTCTCTCATTCCGGTCCTGCCGGGGTTGGTCACGCTGGAGGTGCAAACCGTGCATACGCTGCCATACAAGATCGGCCCCGAGCCACCCGAGGTGGTGCTTCTGTCTGCCTGATCCCGGGCGTGACGGAACTACCGGGAAGTGTCTGCGAGATCGGTCCGGCAATGATATTGCGTTTAGAGTGCCTTAAGGAGGGCAAGGCTAGTCTCCCGGGAAAGGGAGAGCCCGCCAGAAATGGATTACATTGGTCCGATTATTGCGAAACCCGTCACAATCTGGGTCATCGGGATAGCGCTAGCGATCTGGGCCATTTGGTCGGGCCTTTCTGCTTGGCTGAAGGTGACAAGGCTCAAAAGGAGCTTGAGAAAAGCACGCGATCGGATCAATCAAGCCAACGACGCGCTCCAGTTTTCGCGCGATTTTAAATCCGCTTCGTCCGAACTTCTGGATGTGCCCTTCATAGGGCCCCGATGGCGCGAGTTCCGGGAGACGCTTATCGTTCCTTCTGCGCCCGGACACCCCGTCCGTGCGACCGCGCACGCCGATAGCTCGTTCAATCTGTCCCTATTCGCCGACGTGGGGCTTGACCAGCGCTATCACGCGGCACTGCCAAATCTGCTGGTGGGCGCCGGGCTGCTGTTTACGTTCTTCGGCTTGGCGGTCGCGCTCAGAATGGCTGGCGGGATTGTCGCAGAGGGAATCAGTCAGTCACAACGCAATCTCGCGCTTCAGGGATTGCTTGACACCGCCTCCTTCAAATTCATTACATCGCTGGTCGGGCTTGCGCTGTCAATTGCCTACGCGATCTTCTGGCGGAAGAGGGCCTTGCCCCGCTGAGCGCGCGTTAAGCGCAATTCTGACGGATCTTGAGAGGCTGATGCCTCTGCGAACGCCGGCGGCGGCACAGGAGGAGGCAAACGAGCTGGCGCAACGTCAACTCGTTCAACTTGAAACGTTCTCGAATAACCTGGCAATCTCTATCGGATCGGCGCTGGATAACGCTTTGGATCAGCGACTCGGCGATCATATCGGCCCGCTGACCAGGGCGATGGAAGAACTTGCCGCCGGCATGGCGACGCGCAACCAGGACGCAGTCGGCCAGATGCTGGATGCATTCCTGCAGAAGCTGCACGGCGGCACCGGCGATCAGATGCGGGAAATGACGGAGCGCCTGGCGACCCTGGGCGAAGGCTTGCAAGATTTGCGCGGGGGCCTGCACGACACGGCCACACGCATGTCCGAATCCGCCGATCTGATGGCGCGGCGTATGGGCGAGGGCGCCGAGGAAGCGCTGTCGCGAATGACGCAGCAGATGGGCGGGCTGCTCCAGACACTGCATCAGGTCGCGGAGCAGACGCGCGATGCCGGCGCCAATGCCGGACGCGATATGGCGGCCCGCATTGAGGCGGCTTCCGCCGGTTTCGAGGCGAGTGCGGATGAAGTCGCCGGCGCGCTGGCGCAATCAGAACAAGCACGGGCGCCACGCTGGAACGCGGCGCCGAAGAAGCCCGTGCAACGCATTGCCGCGGCGATCGGCGGTATGCCAGCGCATTTACAGGAGATGCTGGCCGACTTCCGAACCACGCTCGGCGGAGCGGGTACTGATCTTGGCGCACGCACGTCGGCACTCGCGCGCCAAATCCTCGTGCTGACCGAGGCTGCAAATCAACTTCCGGGCCGGATCATCGAGCTCCAGCAAGCGGTCGGCCAGGCAACGCCGCCGCTGACCAGCAGCGCCGCCGACCTTCGTGCCGCCGGCGAGGCCGCGCGTGCCAGCGTGCAGCTCTTGCACGACGTGTCCCGCGCGATTGCGGCCGCCGTCGAACAGATCGGTGGCGCGGCGCAGCGGCTACAGGCCGCCGAGTCGGGCGTGCAGGAGTTGAGCCAGGGCTTGGCCTCGGCAGCGCAACGATTTGACGGCGTGGATCGCGAACTGGCCCGCATCATGGAGCGGCTGCAGAACGGCCTGCAGGAGTTCGCCAAACGGGTCAGCGAGTTCGTAGCCGGCACCGATCAGAACATGGCTAAGGCAGCAACCCAGCTCCATGCCGCGATCAAACAGCTTGAAGATACCCTGGAGGACTACCAGCCACCCCGGCCCGTCCAGGCGAGGGCGCGGTAAGGCAGTTGGGTGATCCGGCCGACGAGGAGGGCGAGGGTTATTTCGCCTCGGTCAGCGATCTGATGGTGGGGATCTGTTCGTTTCCTGCTCATGCTGACCGTATTCGCGCTGAATTATCACCAGGCCGAACAGGATCAACTCATCGAGCGCAGTCGCTACGAGCGCCTTCTGACCCGGCTCAGCAGCAAAAGGTCGAAACGGAACGCCAGCGAATGGAGGCGGAGCGTCAGCGCGGGGAAGCCGACCGCCAGCGCCATGAGGCCGAGACGCAACAAGAACGCAACCAACAGCTTCGCGCGCTGCTGCGCGACGCGCTGGACCGGCTTGAGCAGGACGTTCAGGAGCGAGAACAAGCCCGGCAGGGATTGCTAGCCAGCCTGGACCGGGAACTGCGTGCCCGGGGCGTGCAGGTAGTCGTGGATCAGCATTCGGGCGTGCTGCGCTTGTCCGGCGATCTGTTGTTTGCCACGGGCAGCGCCGCGCTCAGCAGCGATGCGCACGGACCATCGGGATCCTCGCTGACGTACTGGCGCACACACTGCCCTGCTACGCGGAGCACCAGGCGCCACCCGCCTGTCCCCCGGGATCGGTGCCGGCATTGGAAACGGTGCTGATCGAAGGCCACACGGACCGTCGGCCGATCACCGGGGTGGCGCAATTCCGCGATAATGATGAACTCTCGACCGAGCGAGCGCTCGCGGTGTTTGCCGAACTGCGCCGGGATCAGCCGGGTAGGACGCGATCCGCAATCCGGATGGCTTGCAACTGCTCGGCGAAGCGGGCTACGGCGACCGGCGAGCATTGCCGGATGCGCAGGGCGAAACCGACGACGACTTGCGCCGCAACCGGCGCATCGACATTCGTTTTGTGCTGACCTCGCGCACGTCCGACGAATTGAATCGGCTGCGCGAGCACATCCAACAGGCGATCGGCGAGAAGTGAGCGGCCATTTCGGCGCTGCCTTGATGCGGCTGGAGGCGGCGATCGTCGCTTTGCCGCATCGTCTGCCGTCTGAGCCGCCAACGGCGAAAATGCTAAGCGTATCAGTGCGGCCGAAGCGACGCCCCGCCCGCCGGAAGAGGAAATTCTAGAGGGGGTGCGGAGGCGATTGCGCCTGGCTTTGGCGGGCAGCGGAAAGCAGGGAGACATCGATCCGAGAGATTGAAGCGCGCACCCTGGATCTTGTGGCACGGGGAGCCGCCGGCCGTTGGCTTACCCGGACTGCTCGATTTGGTTCTCGGCCAGGCGTCACGCTCTCCACGCACCTTACGGTATCTGATCGAGGCATGGCTGCGGGACTTCGTTGCCGGCGCGCCAGGAATTTCATCCGCCGGCGTCGCCGTACAGAGGTTGCTGCACGACAGCACGGACGCGCAACTGGAACCGTGGCGCAAGGCGCAGCGCGAATTCCGTTTGTTCGACGCCGCACACGGGCCGGCGACGCTGGCCGAGCTTATCTTAGGCGGTACGCAACCGGTTCCTGTCGTGCTTGAAAAGGCCGGCTTCATGGAGGAGGGGCAGGCCATCAGCTGCTATTTTGCGCGCCGTACAAGCAGAGCTTCTGGCACGCACACCGGCGATGTTGCGCGGAGCAAGGTCGCCCGAGCAGGCCGCAAGGGTCTGCCAATTCCTGGTTAACGGAAAACAGTTGCGGTTCGATGATTCTCGGGCGGCGATTGCGCGCGCGCTGTGCCAGCCCTGGCTTGATGGCGCCCGACAGCCGGACGCGGACCTGCAACAAGCGATAAAGGATTTCCTGGTAGCGGCCATCGGCAACCCGCAGCTTCGCCCAGGTCGCTGGGTGGGCGCGGAAAGCAAATCGGCTCTGATCCGGCGCTGGTTGGCGCGTGCTTCGGCTTCAAGGTATTTTTCGGCCTTATCGCGGATCACGCGCGCACCGACGAGACCCATGATAAACAATGGAAGTATCGTGAGGCGTTCTGGTCCGGGTGCCTGGAGAAAGGCGCGATCGACGACGCCTGGCTCGCGCTCGGCCTTAATGTGCATGCCTTGGCCCTGGCCTTGCCGGGTCTGGGCAGCGACTTCGCGCGGCTGCAAGGCGGAGGCGGCGCTCAATCGGTCCTGCTGCTCCGAATCGGACCACTGGTCCTCGCGGAATGGAGCCACCACGGCGCCTTGCGCGCTTGGCCCAACTTCAACAGTGATTTTGAAAATAGCGAGGCGAATCAGTTGGTTACGTGAGCGTGCGGCATCCTTAGCACCACAACGGCACCACGACGGGGTGACCGGGAACGGCGCGTCAGGCCGATTCGGGTTCGCGGATGTTTGCCGGGAGGGCGATGCGGGCGGCTTTGAATAACGAGCCGATGACACCTGTTGCTGGCGTGCGTAGCACGATTTGGCTTCCGTCCGAGCTGATCTCGACCTCCTGAAGGCGATCGAGGTCACGTAGCATATCGCTCCACTCGGGCCGGAACTCGGCACGACGGCAACGCTCATCCAATTCCTTGCGCAGGACGAGTGCAAGGAACGAACAGAACACATGGCCGCGGATGGCGGCGTCCGAGGAGTGATAGATCGGCCTCGTGCGCATCGGCGCTTTGGCCGTGCGGAATAGGTCTTCCACTTGCAGCAAGTCGCGATAACGTAGCACCGCTTGCAGCGGTGAAATACGCGCATTGCTGCGCAAGACAAAGATGCCGTCGAAGCGTGCTTCATCGGCAAGCCTACCGGGATCGATCTCGAATGCTCGACCATCGGTGGTGGTACGCAGGTAACGGCGGTAGGCGGAGTTGCCGATCAGGGCCTTGTCGCCGCGCCTGAGCTGTCGGTCCAATGCCGTGACGATAGCCTGGCGCTCGGCAGCATCTTTGTCCGCTTCCTCTTCGTTGCGGCAGACGATGTAGCGCCGTTTCTCCGCCTTGACCTCTTTGACCCAGAGCTGGGTGTTCTTGCCATTGACGCGTTGCACGCAGAGCGGGGTGAATCGCCGTGTGTCCTCCAGCACGACGCTGCGCACCAAGGCGTCAGTTACGCTCGCGAACGCCGAGCACATATTCCAGCCCGCGTTCCTCCAGGGCGGCAATGTTTGCCGCCGAGATCATGCCGCGATCGGCGACGACGCAGACCCGTCCAATGCCAAAACGCGAACGCAGGCGGTCGATGACCGGCACCAGCACGGTGACGTCCGCCGTGTTGCCGGGCCACATCTCCGAGCAAATTGGCCGTCCCTCGGCGTCGAGCACCACCGCCACGATCATCTGCATCAGGTCAGGGCGATGTTCCTTGGAGTAGCCTCGCTCACCCAAGGTCTCACCACCGGCACCGGTGAACGACAGAGACGTGGTATCGAGGAACACCACGGACAGCTCACTGAACAGATCGCGCCGTTGCGCAAACAGCTGTTCTTCTATCAGGTCCTTGATCGTGCGTGGAACGACACCTGTGCTGCTAGCCTGCTGATCAGCATCAAGCTCTTCACCCAGCCAAGCCATGGCGCGGTCCAGGTCGTGCAAAGCCAAGCCTTCGACGCCGGGAATGTCATAATCCGCCATCCACTTCTCGCAGGCGCGATCTGATCCGGAGATCATGATCCGATGCAGCACGCTGGCGAAGACAGCACGTTCGACCGGGAATTCAAAGCTGCGCGCAGCAAGCGTCTCTTCGAGCACGGCGCGGCAACCGGTCTCCTCCCACAAACGGCCAAACAGCAGTGGCGCGCCGATGCGTTTGCAGGCGAGCCCATCGGGACTCCCCGTGGCGAGCCGCGAAAGGACGATCGCTCGCTCGGCGTAGCGTGCCACCGACCCGGCAAGGCGTTCGAGTTCACCGGAGGCGACGACCACCTCCCTGCGGCCGAGGTTCTTGATGATGCGCTGCTTGGCCCGTCCGTCCTCGCGCACGCTCTCGACGAGGTAGAGATAGGTGTAACCGTTGATGCGCTTCTCGCGGACAAACACGCCACGATTAGCAGCCGGTGCCACGTCGATTCGTCAAGCAGAATCGACAGACAACCGTCATTATTTAGCACTACACGAATTCTCAGCTCAAACGGTCTCCCAAGCAAATCAATAACGCACCCACTCCCGGTGCCGAAATCAGGGCTTCACTGTTCGAGCTTGGGCTTGGCATGCCGAACGCGCGCCCAAATTGGGTCAAAAAAACTACGATACAGGTGCTCTGAAGCGGCAAAGTTTGCCATTCCCGCCACATCCAAATTATCCCGAGCGCGCGGACAGCGGGACATGGGTCTCTGGCACACCGGATCGCCCACGGGCTACTGGCAATGGCGGGCGGCGCTGTTTCTAGCGCGGCACGCGAACATCATTGTGCAACCAGAAGACTGGCAGCCGCGGTGAGCTACC
>CAWGIP010000014.1:0-143684 GCA_963822675.1 uncultured Pseudomonadota bacterium
ACACCGATGAGATGTTCTCCTCCAGCCTGAGCTGGCGCCAGGCACAGATGCAGCTCAACCTTTGATCCCCCGTATTTTCAACGATCTCCTGGTTATCGTCGTGACCGCCAAGGAGCGCGAAGAAGCGCAGGCAACCGCCAAGGCTCTCGCCGCCAAGCTCCGACCCGACAAGGCCAATTTTCATGCTTTGAATATTCTCTGTTTGGAGCCCTTCTTCCGCAAGGAAGGGCTGCTTTTCCTGGATACCAAGCAGCTGTCGGCCTTGACCAATAAGCTGATCGATTCCCAGCTGTTCCTGGGCCAGCTTGTGGCCGACCCGACGGCGCGCGGTTTGTTCACGGCGCTCGCGCTGATCGGCATGGGCGCCGGGCAGGGCCAGGTGGACCTCGCGCCTTACTTTCCGGTGCTGCGCAGCTTCAACCGGGTGATGGAAAGCGCGCTCGACGGCCATCCGATGCCCCTCTCCTGGCAAACCGTGCTGGGCGGAGGATTGGCCGATCTGGCGGGCCAGGACGTGCTTTTGCTGGCGCAGCCGGTGCTGCATTTCGGCAAGCTGCAACCGGGTGGTGCTGCCACCGCTGCCGTACGCGGGCCGGCGGCAAGCCTTCACTTCGTGCAATCGGGCGACGTCAAGGTGCGGATCACCGGCAACGTGGCCTTGGCCGACGAGGAATTTTCGTCCGTCGCCGAAGGCGCTGCGGTCGGCCTGGCCGGACTTTGGTGCTCTATCACTGTGTGGTTGTTCCTGGCCTGTACACACGTGGCGGTTGATCCTGCCGATGTTAATGACGCTGGCACTCGGGCTGGCGATTACGCTGTTGTTCGCGTCGGCGGCGGTCGGGACGCTGAACCTGGTTTCGGTCGGTTCGGCGTGTTGTTCGTGGGTATCGCGGTGGATTTCGCTATCGAGTTCTCGGTGCGTTACCGTGAGGGCGCCACGGTTCAATCACCCCGCGGCAGCGCTGGCCAAACCGCCATCGCACGGGCGACAACCCCCGTCGCCGCCTGTGCGACGGCAGCCGGGTTCCTCGCTTTCGTGCCGACCAACTTCATGGGGGTGGCGGAACTCGGTTTGATCGCCGGCGTCGGCATGTTCATCGCCTTCGTCTGCACCATCCTGTTCCTTCCGGCCGCTGTTACGCTGTTCCGCCCGCCTCGGCGAGAAGGGCTTGGTCGGCCCCTGGGTCCCCGCTCGCCGACCGGGCAATGCAGGGGCTGGCACATGCCGATCCTGCTTGCCTTCGGTGCCGCCGCCATCGTAGGAATGATACTCTCGCCCGGCCTGGCGTTCGATTCCAACCCGCTGCACACGAAAAACCCGAACACGGAAGCGATGCGTACCCTGGGCCAAGCTGATGAGTTCGCCGGTCACCAATCCTTACGTGATCGACGTTATGGAGCCGAGTGTCGCGGCGGCGTGCCTCCTTGGTCTCGGAGAAATTGCGTCAAGCTCCCCACGCGGCGGGAGCGTGCGCAGCATCGACAGTTTCGTGCCCGAGGATCAACAGCAAGAAGCTCGCGATCATTGCTCGATGCCAGTATTTTTTGGAGCCGACGCTGTTGGCTCCGCCCGCTGCCGCCCCGGCCACCCCCGGCGCAGCTTCGCATGGCCGCCAAGACCGCCTTGGGGTTCTATCGAGCCGGCGCTCCCGACGTTGAAGCCTGACAACCCGCTGCTCCAGACAGCGAAGGATTCTCAAAGCCCTTGTCTCAGGCTCCGGACGCCACGCTGATGGCGACCAACGAAGCGTTGACCCGGTTCCTTCCCGACGAATTGCAGCAGCTACGCGATTCGCTGAGCGCCGAGCCGGTTAAACATCAAACTCTATTCTGCAGATTGGTCCGGCGCGACTGGTTTACTGCCGGACGGTCGCGCGAAGGTTCGAGGTTGTACCGAAGATTTCTGTCAGCAGCACCACTGCCGGCTTGTTGGAATTCGTCGACCAGGCGAGCGCAGATCGCCCCCAACGTCGCCGGGCCGGCGGTCACGATCGAAGCCACCAGCCGCACCATCGTAACCTCCTTCCGCGATGCCGGGATTTACGCACTGGCGGCAATTGCGGCGATTTTGCTGTTGGCGCTGCGCAGCCTGCGCGATGCCGCACTGGTGATGGCGCCGTTGCTGCTGTCCGCGCTGCTGACGCTGCTGATTATCGTGCTGATACCGCTGCCGCTGAATTACGCCAACATCATCGCCCTGCCGCTGCTGCTCGGGGTCGGCGTCGCGTTCAACATCTATTTCGTGATGAATTGGCGGAGTGGCCGGCGCGCGCTGCTGGCGTCGGCGACGGCCAGGGCCAGATCCGGGATTTATATGCTGACGCCTGGCACCGCGTTCGGCTCGCTTGCTTTGTCGCACCATCCCGGGACCGCCAGCATGGGGGATTTGCTGCTCATCAGCCTCGGCTGCACCCTGCTGTCCATACTCTGAGTTTTCATCCCGGCGCTGCTCGCGGCCGTCGGTCGGCCACGCCGGGCGGGCGCTGAGCCGCTTACGATTAATTTTCCATAACGCAACTCGGCGGGCGTGCGAGTCTAACGCTAACCTGCTATCCCGTCCCTTAAGCGTTCTTAATCCTTCTCGCAGAAGTCTGCATCTTGCGCACGGTCAGGTATGTGCGCTGCCCGAAGCGAGTCGGAACCCAGGGGGAAGCGCAGCGTGACCGCAGATCGCGAAACGCCGCTCATTGAGTTGATTGTTTGACAAAACGCTTCGGACGCTTCACCGCAGTGGACAGTGTAACGTTCCGCGTTCCGCGCGGGCAGGTGCTCGGATTTCTCGGCCCGAACGGCGCCGGCAAGTCAACCACCATGCGCATGCTGGCCGGCTTCATGCCGCCCTACGTCGGGCACCGCGAGCATTTGCGGTCATGACGTGGAGCAGGACGGCATCGCCGCACGCCGCGCGGTGGTGGTTTCCTCCCCGAGGGCGCGCCTGCCTATCCGGACATGACGGTGATCGGCTTCCCGCGATTTGTGCGCGCAGGCGCGCCGCTACCGCGGGTCTCGAGCTGCGACCGCATTGCCCCGGGGCGATTGCGCTCACGCAACTCGAGACGGTGCCGCACTCAACCGATCGAGACGCTGTCGAAAGGCTTCAAGCGACGCGTGGGATTGGCGCAGGCATTACTGCACGACCCGCCGGTCCTGGTGCTCGACGAGCCGACCGACGGGCTCGACCCGAACCAGAAGCACGAGGTGCGCGGCCTGATCGAACGCATGGCCCCCGAGAAAGCCATCATCATCAGCACGCACATCCTCGAAGAAGTGGACGCGGTCTGCACGCGCGCGACCATTATCGCGGCCGGTCGCATAGTCGCCGATGGCACACCCGACGAGCTGCGCAGCCTGCATCCCGCGGGGCGGTTGGATGATGTGTTCCGCGCGCTGACGGTAGAGCGCGGTAGCGGCCGTCCTCTGCCGGGACCGAAAACGGGAATAGCGGAGGTCGCCTGAGCATGCGTACGACGCTGACCGTCGCCGGCCGGGAGCTTGCCGGCTATTTCGCCACACCTGTGGCCACGGTTTTCATCGTGATCTTCCTGGTCATCCAGGGCGCGCTAACGCTGAACGTCGGCGGCTTTTTCTCGCGCGGGCAAGCCGATCTCGAGTCATTCTTTACCTTCATTCCGTGGGTTTTCTTGCTGCTCGTGCCCGCCATCACCATGCGGCTCTGGGCGGAAGAGCGGCGGCTGGGCACGATCGAGGTTCTGTTGTCGCTGCCTGTCACACAGGGCCAGGCGGTGCTCGGCAAATTCCTCGCCGCCTGGGCGTTTTGCGCCGTGGCCTTGCTGCTGACCTTTCCTTTCGTTGTCACAGTCAACCTGCTCGGTAGCCCGGATAATGGCGTGATCGCCGCCGGGTACACGGGCGCGCTGCTGGTAGCGGGCAGCTTCCTCGCGGTGGGCGCGGCGGCCTCGGCCGCCACCAAGAACCAAGTCATCGCCTTCGTTCTAGGCGTGTCGGGCTGCTTCCTCTTTGCCGTAAGTTCCTACTCGGTGGTCACGGAGTTTTTGGGCCGCCGCATCCCGGGTACTGGCGGAAGTGGCCCGGCGGGTTGGCGTGCTTGACCGCTTCCTGGACTTCACGCGCGGCGTGGTCAGCCTGCGCGACGTCGTGTTTTTTGTGACCTTCATCGCGTTCTGGTTGTTTGTGAATGCGGTGATCGTCGACCAGCGCAAGGCGGCCTGACCGATGCGGCTGAAGACGCTCTATCCCATTATCGGCATCGCGGCGGCGCTCGCCATCGTTGTCGGTATCAACATGTTCACCGACACGCAACTCGCCAACGCGCGGGCTGACCTGACCCAAAGCCATATTTACACCTTGTCGGGCAGCACCAAGAAGATCCTGCGCGGTCTCAAGCAGCCGGTGACGCTGCGGCTATTTTACGCTCGCAGCCTGGGCGCTGCGTCCCCGGCGTATGCGGCTTTTGCCGACCATGTACGCGAGATGTTGCAGGAATATGCAACCGTCTCGGGCGGCAAGGTGCGTGTGCAGTATCTCGATCCGGTGCCGTTCAGCGACGTGGAGGATCAGGCGCTTGCCTACGGGCTGCAGGGGGTGCCGCTGAACGAAAGCGGCGAGAAGGTTTATTTCGGGCTGGCCGGCACGAACATGCTGGACGACCAACGGACGATCCCGTTTTTCCAGCCGTCGCGCGAGCGATTCCTGGAATACGATTTATCGAAGCTGGTCTATGATCTGTCCAATCCCGAGCGGGCGGAAGTCGGCGTGATCTCATCGTTGCCGCTGCAAGGCGATCAGCGGGAGATGATGATGTCGCGAGGGCGCGCGGGCCAACCGGTACGCGTCCGCAGTCATGCTCGCACAGACCAATAAGGTGCAATCCCTGCCCTTGGATGTGCAGGTAATTCCGCCGAAGATCCAGGTGTTACTGGTTGCCGAGGCGCAGAACCTCTCGCAAGCAACGCTATACGCCATCGACCAGTTCGTGATGCGCGGCGGGCGACTGATGGTGATGGTTGATCCCTGGAGCGAAGTGCTCGCCGGGACGCCCACGCCTTCGGGCATTCCGATAAGCGACGCGCACTCGGACCTGGCGCAATTGTTCAAGGCTTGGGGCATTCGCTTCAATCCCGGTCAGGTCGTTGGTGAGCTGGATGGCGCCTGGCAGGTTGCGGCCGGCCCCGAAGATCAGTCGGCGGTAAGCTATCCGGCCTGGTTCACGGTCAGCGGTGCGGGCATTAATCACGATGATCCAGCAACCGTTGATCTGCACCAGGTCACGGTGGCCTCGCCGGGCTTCATTGAGCGGGCCCCCATCGCTGCAAGCGGGGGGAAGATCAGCTTCACACCATTGCTGACGACGGATGCCTCGGTCGGCGTAATCCCGGTTGATCAGATCAAACTACCCGATCCCGCGAAGGTGCTGGCCAACTTTAAGCCGGACGGTAAGCCCCGCGTGATCGCTGCGCGCGTTCGCGGCGTGCTGCACTCGGCATTCTCCGGCCCGCCGCCGCTGGCCAAAGGCCAGACGCGACCTGCCGATTTTCCGGCCTATCTGGCCCAGACCAAGCAGCCGGCGAACCTGGTGGTCGTGGCGGACAGCGATATCCTCGCGGATCGCTTCTGGGTGCAGAAGTCGGACTTCATGGGCCAGACAATCGCCAATCCGTTCAGCGATAACGGCCCGTTCTTCGCCAACCTTGTCGATACGCTCGCGGGCGGCGATGCGCTGATTGGCCTGCGCGCGCGCGGCACGTCGGTGCGGCCGTTCGTGCGGATCGACGAGATGCGCGCGGGTGCCGAGGCCAAGTTCCGCAAGACCGAGCAGGGATTGCAGGCCCATTTGCAGGAGGTGCAGAAGCAGCTGCAAGCCCTGCGCGACGGCGGCGGGTCGGGTCAGGCCGCGAGCCCGATGCTTACATCGCAGCAAAGCCAAGCGATCGAGGAGGCGCGCGCGGATATACTCCAGACGCGCAAACAATTGCGTAACGTGCAGTTCGACCTCAATCGCGACATCTCGCGACTGGAAACGGTGATTCGCGTGCTGGACATCGCCGCTGTTCCGGCTTTGCTGACGATCATTGCCATCGGGATGGGTCTGATGCGACGGCGCCGTCGCGGCTGGATGCTGCACACATGAAATCACGAACCATCGGCATGCTTGTCGTTGCCGGCGCCGTAGTGCTCGCGGCCGGCTGGTATTTCGGGCCGCGCAGCCAACCGGGCGAACAGCAAACGATCGACGCGGGACGCCTAATGTTTCCGGGCCTCGCGCCGAAACTGGCCGAGGCGACGCAGATCCAGATCGAGCATCAGGGCAAGGCGCTCAGCATTCGCAAACAGAACGGCGCCTGGGGATTGGTCGAGCGCGGCGGCTATCCGGTGCAAGCGGACAAGCTGCACGGGATACTGACAGCGTTGACCGAATTGCGGCTGTTGGAACCGCGAACCTCCGATCCCGCCGAGTTCGGCAGGCTTGGATTGGACGACCCGGGCAAGCCGGCGAGCGGTGGGAGCCTGGTTCGGATCGATGATGCCGGTGGCACGATGGCCGCGGTGATTGTCGGGCACAGTCGCAGCGCGATTTCCGGCGATGCCGGCCAGCAGGTCTATGTCCGCCGTCCCGACGAGAAGCGCACCTGGCTGGCCGACGGTCCGTTGCAGGTCGATACGGACCCGATGCAGTGGCTACCGCGCGAGATCGTCAATATCGACCATGCACGCATTGCCTCAATCGGCGTTGAACGTGCCGGACAGCCCGGGCTGTCATTCGCCGGGAAAGAGGGCAAGCTCGCGATCACGCAGCCGGCCGAGCATCCGCCGCTCGATCAGGCCAAGGTCGATGATTTGGTGCGGGGACTGGAGCAGGTCTCGTTCGAGGATGTCCGTCCTGCGGCGCAGGAGCCGGCCGGCACCCCGATCGGGCAGTCTGTCTTTACCACGACGGATGGTCTTGCGGTCACGGTCAGACTACAGCGCGCCGATAAGGATTTATGGGCGCGGTTCATGGCCGCCGGTAGCGGGGCGGCGCAGCCTGAGGCCGCAAAGCTGAACGCACGCCTGGCTAGCTGGTCCTATGAGCTGGGATCGTGGAAAGAGGCGGCGCTGGTGCCCGCACTGGATGCTTTAAAAGCTCCGGCGCCACCGCCAAAGGCAGCTCCGCCGCCGAGTTCCACCGTGCCGACGCAGTGAGTGACCGCGAATATCCCACCCGGCCGATCGTCGGGATCGGCATTGTGGTCCTCAAGGGCGACCGCGTCCTGCTGGTCCGGCGCGGCAAGCCGCCCGGGTTGGGAACATGGACCTTGCCGGGCGGGGTTCAGGAGCTGGACGAAACCGCCGAACAGGCGGCCCGGCGCGAGTTGCTGGAAGAAACCGGTATCACGGTCGGCCGGCTGCATCTGGCGGCGGTCGTGGACAACATCAGGCGCGATCCGGGCGGCACGGTCCGGTATCACTACACGATCATCGACTTCGCCGCTGCATGGCTCTCGGGCGAGCCGGCGCCCGGGTCGGACGTTTCCGAGGCCGCCTGGGTGGCACCGGATCGGCTCGTTGATTACGACATCTGGAGCGAGGCGTACCGTGTCATTGCCATCGCCCGAGATCTGATCGCGCGCGACCCTACGCCTTCATGCGGCGAATACGGTCAATGACCAGTTCCGGCTTCTCCATCATCAGAAAGTGCCCGCCATCCGGCACGTATTCGATCGTGTAGTTGTTGTACCAATTGGTCACGAGATCGGTCCAGACCGACGGCACAACGGTATCGCCCATACCGGCCAGGAATGTCATCGGCACGTCGGAAATCGTTCGATCCAGATCCGTCCAGACGATGCTGCTGAGCGAGAGATTGGCCCGGTAGAAATTGAACCCACCTTGGACGTTGCCGGGTTTGACGAAGTTGTCGGTGTAGATCTCCATCTCCTCGTCCGTGATCAGGTTTTTGTTGAAGGACCAGTGGGACAAAAAGTGCTTGAAATAAGCCTTCGTTGCCGCGCGGCTGGAGCCGACGACCTCCACCGCCATGTCAAGCTGATGGAACTGCGAATACCAGGATTCCGGGAAGTGCGGTACGGATAGATACCGGGCCTCGAAACCAGGCGCGATCGGATCGATGGTAAGCCCCTTGATCACCATGTCGCGGTAGCGCCGGACGAATTTGTGCATGATCAGCGCCGAATAGTCGTGCCCGACCACATAGGCGCGGTCGATCCCGACGGATTTCAGCAGTTTGGCGTGGTCATCGGTCACCACGTTCAGGTGGTATTTGGAGAGATCCGAAAGGTCCGGCTTTTCCAAATCGCCGAAGCCGCGCATGTCCGGCGCGATCACGTCGAAGTCGTTGGCTAGAGTTCCGATACACTTGTACCATTCCCACCAGAAGCCCGGCCATCCATGCATCAGCAGCAGCGGCGGACCCCGCCCTTCACGGACATAATGGATTCTGATGCCATCCAGTTTTGCTTCGGAATGAGTGAATTCCTCGGAACGCCGTACCGGCATGGCTATTCCCTCCCTACGTCAGCTTGTCCGCTGATCGCTGCGGGGGAGCCTGAAACTTGGCCGGTCCTGCGTCAATCCGAGCGGTTCTGGTTTGCGCGGCCCGATACCGCCCCGTCTATACCGCGGCCGCCACGGCGGCGTGCAGAGCGCGTTCTATGAGTCGGTCCATGATTTCGCCCACCACCGCGTCCGCCGCCCCAGAAAGGCCGCGTGCGATCTGTGGTGAGCGCCCGGATCGATCGATCGCGTGCAGTGCCGCCAAAACGCTGCTCCGTCGCTCCGGCGCGCCGTCATGTTCCACCAGGAGGCTGCCAGTCAGCGGATTGGCCCGCGCCGATAGTATGCCCGGCAGGCGCCGGACCCGTGCCTCCAGCTCAAGTGCCAGGCCAGGCGCACCCTTGACCGCGCGTGCCATGAAGCGCATGCGGCCGGGAAGGTCGTGAACCAGGTACGATCATCACGGACTCCATCGAGCGCTGCATGCCCGACTAGCATTGCACGCCGATGGCGGTTTCGTTGCAGATTGATGAAGAGTAGTTCCCGGGCCGTGCCGGTTAGCGGGAGTGCAGTGACGCCCGGGGCTGGCGGATTGGGCCGGGAAGGGCTCGCTCGGCCTCGTCCTCCAGTCGCTGCTCGTTGCGGCGCAGGAAGAGAAAGCCCACAATAATCGCAACAATGGCGATTGCGCTCAGCACCGCGCCCACCGGCCCCGCCAGCCGGTGCACCTGCTTTCCCAGCTCATAGGCGCCGATACCGTAGAGCCCGGCCCAGGCGATGCCCCCGGCCGCGTTATAGATCAGGAATCTCGGCCAACTCATGCGGTTGGCGCCGGCCAGGAAAGCCGCGAGCGCCCGGAGAACGGCAACGAAGCGGCCAAAGAACACGACCGCGCCGCCATACCGCATGAACATCCACTGTCCGAGCTTGATGCGCCGGTCGGTAATCCGGATGTAGTGGCCAAAGCGAACCAGCAGCCAGAAGCCGAATTCGCGTCCGATCCAGAAGCCGACATTGTCACCCGTGATCGCTCCGGCTGCCGCTGCCGCGATCACGTAGGCGATGTTCAGCTTGTGGGTTGTCCCGGCATAGGCCGCGGCCGCAATCAGCGTAGTCTCGCCCGGGAAAGGGATTCCGATGCTCTCGATGCCCACGGCCAGGAATACGGCACCGTAGCCGGCATGCGCCAGAGCGCTTTCATGCCCGGATAGCATGCAGCCTCAGGCCGCGTGTGCCGCGAGGGGGTGCGGGCTCAACCGGGATTTCGCCTCGGTTGCGCGAAGCAATCTGCGCGCCCGGAGCATCATTTGCCCGGTGCCAGGTTTAAATGCCGCTCGACCCGGCGCGGTCGCTCGTTAATCGCCTCGATCCTGACCCCCTGAGCGAATACCGAGCCGGTGTAGGTGCGGACATCCAACCGCAGGTCGCGAATTTCCGTTCGCATTCCGGCCATTTCCATGCGGATCTCGCGCAGCTCCGCCCGGGCGACGCTCATGTCCGCGCGGACCGCACGCAACTCAACCCGCATTTCCGCCAATTGCTGGTCATGCGCGATCACCCGGTCGGCCACCTGTCGCAGCAACTCATAGACTGCGGCGGCGTCGACCCCATTGCCCCCGCTCATCTTGCCCTCCGATCCTGCCCGGCACGATGCCAGGGCAAGGTTGCCGGTGTGTGAACGTCCTCGGGTCCGCCGATCATCGCATGCGGTTCTCCACGAGCTGGTCAACCACGGTGGGTTCGGCGAGGGTCGTGGTGTCGCCCAGGCTATCGGTTTCGTTGGCGGCGATCTTGCGTAGGATGCGGCGCATGATCTTGCCGCTGCGCGTCTTCGGCAGCGAGGGCGCCCACTGGATCGCATCGGGCGCGGCGATGGGGCCGATCTGCTGGCGCACCCAGACGATCAGCTCTTTGCGGAGTTCCTCGGTCGGCTCCTCGCCGGCGACCAGCGTGACATAGGCGTAGATGCCCTGTCCCTTGAGGTCGTGCGGGAAACCGACCACGGCCGCTTCCGCAACCTTCACGTGCGCAACCAGGGCACTCTCAATCTCGGCCGTGCCCATGCGGTGGCCGGCCACGTTGATCACGTCATCCACACGGCCGGTGATCCAGTAATAGCCATCGGCGTCGCGCCGAGCCCCGTCACCGGAAAAATAGAGGCCCTTGAACGTAGAAAAGTAGGTCTGCACGAAGCGTTCGTGGTCGCCGAACACGGTGCGCATCTGTCCGGGCCAGGAATCGCTCATGCAGAGATTGCCCTCGCACGCACCGTGCAATTCGTTTCCGTCGCCATCGACAATGACGGGCTGCACGCCGGGCAGAGGCAGCGTCGCCGAACCCGGTTTCAGCGCGGTCGCCCCAGGCAGGGGGCTGATCAGGATGCCGCCCGTCTCGGTCTGCCACCACGTGTCCACAACCGGGCAGCGCTGCTCGCCCACCACCCGGTAATACCAGAGCCAGGCTTCGGGATTGATCGGCTCACCGACGCTGCCCAGGATGCGCAGGCTTTTGCGTGAGGTCTTTCGCACCGGCGCATCGCCATCGCGCATCAGCGCGCGGATCGCGGTGGGCGCGGTATAGAAGATGTTGACCTTGTGCTTGTCGACCACTTGCCAGAAACGCGAGCTGTCCGGGTAGTTGGGAATGCCCTCGAATATGAGCGTCGTGGCACCATTGGCGAGCGGGCCGTACACGATGTAGGTGTGACCGGTAACCCAGCCGACATCGGCGGTGCACCAGTAGATCTCGCCCGGTTGGTAGTCGAACACCAATTCATGTGTGAAGGCGGACCAGACCAAATAGCCGCCGGTGGTGTGCAGCACGCCCTTCGGCTTGCCGGTGCTACCGGAGGTGTAGAGCAAGAACAGCGGGTCTTCGGCGCCCATCTTCTCGGGCCGACAATCCGGGGACGCCTTCGCCAGCAAGTCGGCGTAATCGTGGTCACGCCCGGCGCGCATAGGCACGTGGCTGCCGGTGACTTTCACCACAATCACGCTCTGCACACTGGGGCAAGCCGTGAGGGCCACATCGGCATTGACCTTCAGCGGCACCTTGCGCCCGCCGCGCCGTCCCTCGTCGGCGGTGATCAGGATGTTCAAGTCGCAATCCTGAATGCGGTTGGCAAGACTGTCGGGCGAGAAGCCGCCGAACACCACGGAATGGATCGCCCCGATCCGCGCGCAGGCGAGCATCGCCACCGCCGCCTCGGGCACCATCGGCAGATAAATCGTGATCCGGTCGCCCTTGCGCGCGCCCAGCGCGCGCAGCGCATTGGCCAGCCGGCAGACCTGTTCGTGCAATTCGCGATAAGTGATGCGCCGGCTGGTGGCGGGATCGTCGCCCTCCCAGATGATCGCGGTCTGATCGCCGAGCGCGTCCAAATGGTGATCAAGACAGGCGGCAGAGGCATTCAGCGTTCCGTCCGCGAACCAGCGAATGGAGACGTCGCCCGCGAAGGATGTCTCCTTGATCCGGGTCGGCGCCGTGATCCACGGAATGCGTTTGGCCTGCTCGGCCCAGAACGCGTCCGGCGCCCGCTCTGCCCGCTCGTAGATCTCCCGATACCGGGCGGCATTGACATGCGCCTTCGCCGCAATCTCCGGTCGCACCGGGATCAACTGCCCCGCTTGCTGGTGCGTGTCAGGCATCGGGCCTGCTCCCTTCCGTTTCTCGTTCGCCTTGTCTGCCGGCCAAGCCTACAATCCGGCGTCCGCGGGCACAAAGACGACGCCATCCTCGATCCGCACCGTCACCGGTTCCAGCCGATCTCCGTAGCAAGGGCCGGCGAGGCATTCCCCGTCGCTGATGCGGAACTCGGCGCCGTGCGTCGCACAGACGATACGGGTTCCATCAACGGAGAGAAAGCGATCCGGCGCCCAGTCAAGCGGCAGGCCGAGATGCGGACACGCGTTCACATATACGCGAACCACGCGCCCCTGACGGATCGCGAACAGCCCCGTGAAGCCGCCCGTCGCTGCGGGGAACCCCTTAGCCTCGCCGTCCGGGAGATCATCCAGCCGGCAGAGCGTACGCAGCCCGACTATCCCTTCCATCCGCCCATCCGGCAGATCCGCTCCCAGTGCTCCGGGGGAAGCGGCATCACCGATAAGCGCGACTGGCGCACCAGCACGAAGTCCGCGAAGGCGGGATCGGCCTTGATGGCGCTCAGCGTGACGGGTTTCGGCATCGGTCCGACCGCCTGCACATCGACGCAAACCCAACCGCCCTCTTTGGCCGTCGGGTCGGGATAGGCTTCGCGCACAACCCGAACGACGCCAACGATCTCCTTGGTCGCACCTGAGTGGTAGAAAAACGCTTCATCGCCGGTGTGCATCGACTTCAGGTTGTTCTTCGCCATGTAATTGCGCACACCGGTCCAAGGCTCCACGCCCGCCTGCACCTGCTGGTCCCAGGAGAAAGCCTCCGGCTCAGTCTTCACCAGCCAGAATTGCGTCATGACACGACATCACCGAATAACGGATCGTTCTCGTCTGGCCCATCGCAATCCGACGCGCAAGACCCGGTATGGAAGTTGCGTTTGTGTTTCGTCGCAGGCTGATTTGGCCCCATACCGGCCGTCCGATTCCGTAGCCAAGTTTCAGACAACTTTGCCCTACGGCGCGAGATGGGGAATAACCCATACTGGGTGAGGGGCTCTCCGGCGAAGCATACGAGAACAGCCCGTATCGGTTCCGGAACTTGCCGCGCATCGCGTCCCCGCTCGCTGTAGCCGAGGAAACCGAAATCATTCGCGTCACGTCGCAAGTGGTTGTTCAGCGAACTGCTGGCGTACTCTGTGGAACAAATTCTGCGATGACCCCCAAGCACGCCCCGTGCGGAGCTTCGTCCCCGAGCTGCTGGAGATCCGGCGCCAAACTGATCGCTACTACTCCGCAAGGGCGTAAAGTACACCCGACAGATATAGTTCGTGGTGCTCACGCAGGCGCAAGTAGCTTGGGTCTGGGATCACGAACGAGCTGACGGCGCGCAGACGGGCAATTACGGCTCGAGCCTCACTTAGCCTGCCCGAATGGGAGTAACAGGCCGCGAGGTATCGATACGGCTGCGGGTAGCTCGGGTCTTCCTCGATTGCGAGCAGCAGCGCTGGCATGGCCTCGTCGAAACGCCGACTAAGGAAATGCGCCATGCCGATCAGCCCGAGCGAAGGAGCGATACGGCCCGGGGGCTCAGCTCCAGAGCCCTATTGACATGCTCGATTGCAAGCTCGGGCTGTCCCGCGAATAAACAAATCGCACTGCTGCTGAACCAGCCGCGCGCGAAATTCGGATTGAGGGTTAGCGCGCGGTCAACCAACGCCATCATAGCGTGGCTGTCTGCGCCGAAATATGTCAGCGCCTGGGCGGCATTTGCCAGCACGCCTGGATCGTCGCTTCCGTTTTCCAACGCCCGCCGGGCAAAATCGACGCCCTTGCGGCGGTGGGCGGAGCGATCCGCGCTTCGGCCGTCGCTGATGAGCCGAAAACAACAAATCGCTGCCCACGCGAGTGCCGGCGCGTAGCATGGATCGCGCGCGATCGCCCGCTCGAGCAGACAAAGCGCCTCAGGCACTTGCCGCGCCGCGCAAAGGTAAAGGGAATGCGCGCGAAGATAGAGGAAGATAGAGATCGTAAGTCGTGAGTTCGCCCGGGGTCTGTGTAACCGAGCGCGCGATCTCGGCGGCTTGCAATTCCGGCTCGATGGCGCCGACGACATTGGCAGCAATGCGGTCCTGCAGGCCGAAGGCGCCGGCGAGCGGACCTTCGAACCGATCGGTCCACAGCTGCATACCCGTTTTCGTGTCGGCCAGGTGCACCGTGATCCGGACCCGCCGGCCAGCCTTGCGCGCCGAGCCCTCGAGCACATAGCCGACCCCGAGTTCGCGCCCGACCTGGCGCACATCCCGATCTTTTTGGTTGTACGCAAAACTTGAGCGGCGGGCTGCAACGGCGAGCCAGCGAAAACGGGAGAGCGCGAAAATTATCTCTTCTGCAATTCCGTTTGCGAAATATTCGCATTTCGGCTCGGCAGTCATGTTCGTGAATGGGAGCACGGCGATTGACGGCTTTCCGCACCCCATAGGGGTGGAAACCGCTGCCGATAAGGAGATTCCCTGAGCTCCGTGACCTCGGCCACGAACCGGACGCCCTTGCGCGAAAATGTGCGTATCAGGAGCTGCGCGGCCCCGCTGTCGCCGACGGCCTTGCGGGCAGCATTGAGGCGGGTCGCAAGGGCCGAATCGGACACAACCCGTCCCTGCCAGACATGCTTGATCAGATTGTCCTTGCTGACGAGCCGATCGCGGTTTTCCACCAGAAAAACGAGCAGATCGAAAAAAACCTGGGGTTCGAGCGCGACCGGCTCGCCCCGGCGCCACAACTCCCGGCGTTCCGCATCAAGCACATGCTCGCCGAACGCGAATTTCATTTTATACCTGTGTCTCCGATACTAAACACTTCACAAGATAAATAAAGGTTACCGCAAGGGAAAACGAAGGCCACCTTAATGTCTTCGGCGCGGCAAATCGATAGGCTTAGCTGATGGGATCAAGGGGCTTGGGCGGGGGTGGTCACCGGCGCGTGCGAGCGCGCACGCTGAACGAGCCCAGCTTCGAAAACCTTAGCCGCCAATCTTCGTGCAAAATCCGGGAGGACACATCGTGCGTAAAACTCTGCTTGCCCTTGCCACTTTCGCAGCACTAACCGGAACGGCAAAGGCCCAGCAATTTACAATCTATGGTCTCGAAGGGTTCGTCCTCAATCCAATGGGCGCCCCATTCTGGGTTCAGCCCTACTGGAGCACTATTGGTGCCGGGTTCCAGGACGGACTTTATGAAAACGAGACCGTTAAGATCCTGCTTCCAAAAAGCACACCCAATGGCGAGTTCTCCACACCCACTGCGGCGTCAGTTACATCGCTTTCTAGCAGCGTTATCCCTTCTACAGGCACGCCGTATTCAAGCTTTGGGGTGTGGCGTCAGACGATAACCTCGCTGCAGCAAAATTTCGGGCTTTACTCCGCAGGGACGGTAGTTCCGCCGGATGCCAACTGGGAAAACGAATTTGCCTATACATACGTCGGTAAGGCTTGGGGCGTCTACCAATTAGGATACCAATTTTACAGCAGCGAGGGTACCGTCACCATAAACGTGCAGGGGGCAGCCCACCTTCTCTTTACGTCAAGATCAAGCTTCCTTCGAACATCTCGGGTCAGACGATCAGTTTCCTCGGTAGGGCTACAGCCAACCCCGAGGGCTTCAACTTCATCGGTTCGGGCGACCCACCCGGGATCGGCGAAGTCACGGTCGAAAACCAGTACCACCAAACCGCAAAGAAGCTGGTCTACCTGAACGGCGGCGGTGAGGCCCTTTTCCGGCCCGAAAGTGGCCGTGATTTCCGGCCTGCTTGAGGCAACGAACACCAACGGCATCGAGGTAAACGGCTCCACCACCCCGGTCGTCGTAACGGTCGCATTCGGAGCCTGCAAAGGCGCGGCGGGATGCTAAACCTTTCGGGGGCGAGCGCGCGCGATGGTCTCTCCGCTAGTGCCGGAAGTGCCGCACCCCGTAAACACCATCGCCACCCCCGCCGCATCAGCCGCCGCGATCACCTCCGCATCGCGGATCGAGCCGCCGGGCTGGATCACCGCCGTTGCGCCCGCAGCAACCGCCGCTTCCAGCCCGTCGGCGAACGGGAAGAACGCGTCCGAGGCGACTACGCTGCCCTTAGCCATGGGCTCGGGAAGACCGGCCTGTTTCGCCGCCTCGGCGCTCTTCCAGGCCGCCATGCGCGCCGCATCGACGCGGCTCATCTGCCCCGCGCCGATGCCCACTGTTGCGCCGTCCTTCGCATAGACGATCGCATTTGATTTCACGTGTTTGCAGACCAGAAAGGCGAAAATCAGGTCGGCAATCTCGGCCGGACTAGGCGCCCGCCGGGTCACCACTTTCAGGTCCGCCGTCGTGATCCGACCTGTGTCTCGGGTCTGCGCGAGCAAACCGCCGGCCAAGCTGCGCATGTCAGTCCCGGCGCCGCCGGGTCCGGAAGTCCGCCCGTGAGCAAAAGGCGGAGATTCCGCCTACGCGCCAGCACTAACTTGGCGTTCTCGTCCGCATCGGGCGCCACAATCACTTCGGTGAAAATCGCGGCAATCTTTTCAGCCGTCACCTCGTCCAACGTCCGGTTCAGCGCGACGATGCCGCCGAATGCGGAGACCGGATCGCAGCGCAATGCGCGGTCCCAACATTCCGCCAGCGAGGCGCCGATCGCCACACCACACGGGTTGGCGTGTTTCACGATGACCACGGCGGGGCTGTCGAACTCGGCCACGCACTCGAACGCTGCGTCCGTGTCGTTCAGGTTGTTGTACGAGAGTTCCTTTCCTTGCACCTGCCGAGCCGTCGCCACGCCCGGGCGCGCTCCCGTAACGTAGAAGGCACCCGATTGGTGCGGGTTCTCGCCGTAGCGCAATGTCTGGTGCAGCGTGCCAGCCAGCGTCAGCCGGCGAGGGAATGTCTCGTCCTGCCGGGAGGGAAAAAAGCGGCGATAGCGGCGTCATAGCAGCCGTGCGCGCATAGGCCGCGCCCGCCAGACGCTGGCGCAATGCCAGCGTGGTCCCGCCCAGTCGGGTCAGTTCATCTAGTAGCGCTTCGTAATGATCCGTCTCAGTCAGCACGGCCACAAACTCATGGTTCTTGGCTGCGGCGCGTATCAGGGCGGGTCCGCCGATATCGATGTTCTCCACGCACTCATCGAACGATGCGCGTTTCGCCACGGTCGCCTCGAACGGGTATAGGTTCACCACTACAAGGTCGATCGGCACGATGCCGTGCGCCTGCATCTGCGCTACATGCTCGGGCAGGTCGCGCCGACCCAGGATGCCGCCGTGGATTTGCGGCACCAAAGTCTTCACCCGCCCGTCCAGGATTTCCGGAAAGCCGGAGTGTTCGGAAACATCCTTCACCGCTATTCCCGCATCCCGCAAGGTTGCGGCCGAGCCTCCGGTGGAAAGCATCTCCACCCCTCGATCCGCCAGCATATGCGCGAAGGGAGCGAGGCCCGATTTATCGGAAACCGAGATCAGGGCGCGACGGATCGGGACGACATCGGTCATACGGGAACCAAGCTCCTTAGTCGGGATCAGGTGCGTTCTGCTCCAAACGGAAAGCGTCAGCATCAGCCGCCGCGTGCCAGCCGATTCTCGATGTAAAGTTCGGTCGCATCCAGTTCTTGCTCAATGACGTGAAAGGCGTCATCGCCGATCTCACCTCGCGAGCGCAGCGCGTATATTGCGTGCCGTTCCGCCGCCAGCACCCGCCGCCTGGCGTCCACCAGCAGCACGTCAGCGACACTTGCCTGCTCCGGCCCCGCACCGCGCAGCCAGGCTTCGTAGTAACGGCGTATGCCATCCACTTGCCCCGTTTCGTCCGCTAGCACTTCAAGCGCGGCCCGGGCCGAATGCGCACGGGCGAGGCGTACCTCTCCGTCCACGGTTCCGTCGTCGGTCAGACGCAGCGCGAGCATCAGCGGCCGCAAAGTCAGCCCTTGAATGACCAAGGTGCCGAGCACGACGCCGAACGCCGCGAGGAGGATAAGGTCGCGAAAAGGAAATTTCTCCGGCAGCGCGAGCGCAGTCGCCAAGGTCACTATTCCGCGCATGCCACACCAAGCGATCAGCAACCCCGATCCTATTGTGGGCAGCATCATCGGCCGGCGCAGTCGCACGCCGAAATGCCGCTGCTTCCACCGCACGGCGGTGTTAAGGCTCATCATAGAGAGCACGCGCACTAGCAACGTCGTTCCGAGCACGGCGCCGGCGAAGCCGAACTCGCTCGCACCGATCGTATGGTGCAGCCCTGCCAGAATCGGCCGCAGTTGCAGGCCGATCAGGATGAACGCCAGCACATTCAGCACGAACACTGCGACTTCCCACACTGCGTAGGAGGGAATGCGGTGCAGCGCATCCGAGCGCATCGGCGCTGTTCGCGCCAGCACGACGGCGTTGCAGACCAGCGTGATCACGGGCGACAAGCCAAGCCGGTCCGCCAAGATCCACAGGCCGAACGTCATGGCGAACTGCGTTACGATCGAGGTCGGCACATCGTCGATATGCGACATCAACACCGGGAAGAGAGCGCCCGCCAAACAGCCCAGGACGACGCTGCCGAGCAGCGAGCCCAGCAGCGCGGGAACCGTGCCCCAGCCGGCCCAGGCCCCGACCACGGCCATAAGGGCGGCGCGATAAATCAGCAGCGCCGTCGCGTCATTCAGCAGGCTCTCTCCTTCCAGGATCACCAAAACCCGATGCGGTGGGCGCAGCGCGCGCAGAACGGCCGTGGCCGCCGAGGCATCCGGAGGAGCGACGATCGCTCCGAGCGCGATGGCGGCCGGCCAGGGCATGTCCGGGCGTAACACCCTCGCAATCCACGCGACTGCGGCAACGGTCAGTGCCACCGCGCCGATGGCGCCGCTAGCGATCGGCAGCCAGTTGTCGCGCATATCACGAGGCGAGGCGTCGTAGGCCGCATCCAGCAGGGTCGGCGCCACGAAGAGCGTCATTACCAACTCGGGTTGCAGCGAGAGCGTCGGCGTGCCCGGGACAAGCCCCAGCACCGCCCCGGCAATGGCGAGAAAGGCCGGGTAAGGCGCGCCCAGCCGTCGCGCCCAGGCCGCGACCACCGCCCCGGAAATGAGCAGGGCGATGCTGATTTCGAACAACGCCATAACAGCGCGAGCCTACCCTACAGGCTGAGCAGATCCAGCGTGCGGCCGACGATCATCGATTCGTTGTATAGCGCCATGGCCCGCTCGCGCCCGGCCGCGCCCATCGCGGCCCGCAATCCGGGATCGCCTGCCAGTCGTGCCAGCGCATCCGCGAGTGGCCCGGCGGTGCGCGGCGGCACCAGAATACCCGTCGCCCCGTCCAGAACCTGCTCGCGCACCCCACGTACACGGCTGGCCACAACCGGCAGCCCGGTCAGCATCGCCTCGATCACCGTCATGGGCATCGCCTCGAAATAGCTCGGCAAAACAAAGATATCGGCAGCGGCCAGCAAGGCGGCGACGTCATGCCGATAGCCCAGCCGCCGGAGCCGGGCTACCCAAGCCGGAGGCGGCGAACAGCGCGTCGATGTCGTCGCCCCGATCGGAGGCGAGCCGCTCGCCCACGACCCAAAGCTCAGCCTCCGGGAGCGCCCGCATCGCCTCCAACAGTTCCGGGTAGCCCTTGTCGCGCACCAGACGGGAGACGGCGATCACGACGACGCGGTTATCAGGCGTGCCCAGTTCGGCCCGTATTCGTGCCCGTGCCGCTGCCTCCGGGTGAAAGATCGCGGGGTCGCGTCCATTGCCGACCGCGACGGGGCGCCGGCTGATCCGCAACCGCCTGGCGTCCTCGGCCTCCTCGGCCGAGACGGCGAGGAAAATGTCGGTCAGGCGCCCGCCGAGCCACTCCATGCGCGAGCGAGCCCAGCCGCGCCGCGGCGCAGGGCCGTCCTGGTTGAACAGGAACCCGTGGCACGTATAGGCAATGCGCGGCACGCCGGCGACGCGTGCGGCAAGCCGCGCCAGAAACCCGCTGATCGGCATATGCGCGTGCACGCAGATCGGGCTGCTCGGTGCGCAACAGCGCGACCAGCTCGCGAAAGGACCGAAGATGCGCGAGCGCGAGAAGGCGCCGCGCGAAGGGCAGGCCGACCACGCGAAAACCTTCCGCGCGCAATCGTCCAGCAACGGCCCCTCGGCGCAGACGCCCACCACCTCATGCCCGCGCGCCCGTATGCCGCGCATCAGCGGCAGCAGAAAGTGACGCAGCGAGAAATCGACGTTGGTGACTTCGACAACCTTCAACCCTCCGCTCGCAGCGGGCTTGGGCCGGCCCTCCCGCGCGCGGGTCAAGGTTGGCTTCGGGCTGGCGCGACATCCGCGGCCCCGCTAATCCCTGCCCAGCTCTACTTTGACCTTGCTGATCGCCCATTTCACCTGCTGCGGCGCCGTCGGCGTAGCCGGTCAGCACCACCTGCTCGGCCCGGCGCGGCTCGGGGCCGCCAAGATAGATGCTTTCTTCCAGCGTCGTGCGCGCTCCGTCGGCGCGCAGCCGCCAGCCGCCGCCCGAGGGCAGGCGCAGCAGCACCGCCTCGCCATCCTGCTGCACGCTCGCCTGCACGGTGGGATGGAGATGGAAGCGCAAGGTAAACGGCTGCGGCGTCGGCGCTTCCACCGCGTCCTCGCCGCGCACGTCCTCGCCGCTTTCGGCGACGATAGAGCCGCCGGCGATGCACCGCGCCGAACGGCTTTACCCAGCCGTCATGGCTGGCCTCCAGCCAATGCGCGCCATTGGCTTCCTGCCGCTGCGCTTCGACCGCCACCGGCCGGCGGCCCAGTCCGTCCGGCTTCAGCTCGGAGGAGTTGACATCGGCGATCACCAGGGTGGAATGCGCGGCGGTAGCGCGCGTCGCATCGCGCCATTCCGGCGGGCCGGCGGGAAAGGCGCCGCAATTGACGATCAGCCGGTCCCGCCCGACCGACATTTCCATCGACCAGCGTGCCGGCATGCGCGGAGCGATCGAGCCCCGGCGGCGGCGGCGCGCCGCAATCGACGATCAGCAGCGTCCGCCCGGCCTGCAGCCGCTGGAACCCGCCTTCCGGCAAGCTCGCCGGACCGCGTCCGCCGCGCCCGGCATGGGTCAGCACCAGGTCGATCACCGGCCCGTTGTCTTCCTTGCTGCCATTGAACAGTGCGAGCCCGCCGTCGCCGTGGCGCAAGCGTACGCAGCGCCGGCGCCATGCGCTCGATCGCGCCGGCAAGCGCGGCCGGCGGCTGCGCCTGCGCAGCCTGCAGCAGCGCGCGGATTTCCGTCAGATCCTGCAGCGCTGCCAGATGCGCCGCCGGGCTCCGCTCGGCGTGGCTGCCGTCCGGCAGCACCTGCCGGGCGATTTCCTGCGGCAGAAACCGCAGCGCGCGGATGAGGAAGCCGGCATGCTCGGGCAGCGCGACGGCGGCGGCGATCAGACCCTTCAGCGCCGTGAGCGCGCGCGCGTCGACCTCTTCGGCCGGCAACGCGGCGGAGAGGCTGCGCGCGTCGGCGACCAGCCGCCCCATCAGCCTTTGGCGGAACACGTCGTCGGCGGAGGCGAAGAAGAAATCGTAGTGGCCGAGCCAGGCGGCGATGCGGGCGCCGGCGACGTCCGAACGCTGCGCCAGCGGGTCGGTCGCGCGCGGCGATCCACTCGGCGACCAGCGCGCGGGCGCGCAGCCGCGCCGCATCGGTGCCGAGCGCGCGCAGATCGCGCAGCCAGGTAAAGCCGTGCGTGGCGGCGCGCAGCACCTCGGACCCGCTGCCCGCATCGGCCCAGGCGCCGGGTGGGCGCAGCGCACGCACGCCGCCGCCTTGTTCCAGTTCGCCCTTGAGCAGGCGCGCGCCGCGTGCCGGATCGCCCGGCCACGGGATCGCGCATCGGCAGCGCCGGCGCATCGGGCACGCGCGTCATGCGCAGCGATCGGCAGCCGGGCCAACGACGCGCCGCGCGTCGCGCAGCCAGCGGCGCGGGTCGGTGCCGCTCATGCGTGCGCACCGGCCGCGCGTAGCGCGGCGATCGCCCGCGCGTAGTCCGGGTGCGCCGAACACGGCGCTGCCGGCGATCAGCGTATCCGCGCCGGCGGCGATCGCCTGCGCGCCGTCTCGAGCGTCGACGCCGCCATCGACACCGAGCCCGGCGCGATTCGGGCGCGTCCGCGCGTCGATCATCTGCCGCAGGGCTGCAATTTTCGGAAGCTGCGAGGGCAGGAACGCCTGCCCGCCAAATCCGGGGTTGACGGTCATGACCAGGATCATGTCGACCAGATCGAGCGTCCACGCAACGGTTTCCGTCGGCGTCGCCGGATTGAGCACCACGCCGGCCGATTTTCCATGTGCGCGGATCAGTTGCAGCGTCCGATGCAGGTGCGGTCCAGCCTCCGCATGGACCAGGATGTGATCGGCGCCGGCTTCGGCGAAAGCGGGGATAAATGGATCGGCCGGGGCGATCATCAGGTGCACGTTGAACGGCAGGCGCGTGCGCGCCCGCAGCGCCTTCAGCACCAGCGGGCCAAAACTGATGTTCGGCACGAAATGGCCGTCCATCACATCAAGATGCAGCCAGTCGGCCCCGGCGGCCTCCACCGCCCGCACTTCCTCGTCCAGCCGGCCGAAATCGGCGGCGAGGAGGCTAGGGGCCACAATCAAGGGCTCAGCGGGCATTGACGATTTCTAGACACGCGCCCGCGTGTCGCACAAGGCGCTCGGTTGGCAATCGAACGGCCGCTTTTGGCAAACTGGTGCCGTGGAGGATGGAATCCGCACGACTTCAGGCCATGATCGCCCGCGCCCGCCGGGCGGTCGCCTTTACCGGCGCCGGGATCAGCACGGAATCGGGCATTCCCGACTTCCGCAGCCCCGGCGGGCTCTGGACCAGACAGACGCCGATCTACTTCGACGAATTCCTCCGCTCCGAAGCTGCGCGGCAAGAGAGCTGGCGACGCCGCTTCGAAAGCGACGCCATCCTGCGCGAAGCGCGCCCCAATCGAGGACATCGCGCGCTTGCCCGGCTGGTTGCCCGGGGCCGGCTTGCCGCCGTGATCACCCAGAACATAGACGGCCTGCACCAGATGTCGGGCATTCCACCCGAGCGCGTTATCGAGCTGCACGGCAACACCACGTATGCAAGGTGCCTGGATTGCGAACGCCGCTACGAGATTGCCGATCTGCGCATCGGCTTCGAGCGGGACGGCAAGGCCCCACGCTGCGCCGACTGCGGCGGTCCGGTGAAAACCGCCACTATTTCCTTCGGGCAGCCGATGCCGGCCGAGGCAATGCGCAGGGCCGAAGAGGAGGCTCTGGCGTGCGATCTGATGTTGGCGATCGGCTCGTCGCTGGTGGTCTATCCGGCCGCTGGCCTGCCTGAGCTCGCGAAACGCAACGGCGCCGCGCTTGGCCATCATCAATCGCGAGCCGACCGGGCTTGATGCGGATGCCGACCTGGTGCTGCATCGCGCGATCGGGGAGACGCTGGGCGCGGCCGTGGAGTGCAGTGGCCGACTGATCCACGCCTGCGCATCATGGCCGCGTCAGCGTAGGCGCGTCCGGCGCCCGCCCGTGCAGCACGAAGGAGGCAATCCGGAACTCGATTTGCGAATTGAGCTCCGCGCCGAGCAGCACGGCGTAAACGGTGACGTAGAACCACAGCATGACGCCCACGACGGCACCGATCGAGCCGTAGGTCGCGCCGAAGGTGGAAAGATGCGAAACGTAAAACGACAGCAGGCCGGAGGCGACGAGCCATAGGACGGTCGCCACCAAAGCTCCGACGGCCATGCGGTGGCCCGCTTTGTGGGCGCGCGACGGACCAAATCGGTAAAGCACCAGGATCGAGGCAATCACGAAGCCGACCATCACCACCAGCCCCGCCGTGTGGATCAGCCCGGCCGCTTCCGACTGGAGCCCGATGAAGCCGATGAACGCCGGCAACAGGACCAGCAGTGCGATGGCCAGCACCGCCGAGATCATGGCCGAGAGCGTCATCAGCAATCCGACGCCCTGGAAGACGAGAAAGCTCCGCTTTTCCTCGACATCGAACGCGGCATTCAGGGCGGTAAGGACGGATTTGGTGCCGGATGAGGCGCTCCAGAACGTGACCGCGGAGCTGATGGCAAGCCCGATGCCAAGCTGACCGGGAGGCTGCGTGACAAGCTCATGAACGCGGTCGGCGATCAGGCTGAATGCCGGCGCCGGGAGGATGCCCTGCAGGTAGCGGAGTTGCGGCTCGACACTCTCTCGCGTGAACAACAGGCCATACATCGAAACCAGGGTCGTGATGGCCGGGAACAGCGCAAGCGTGGCGAAGAAGGCGCTGCCTGCCGCCGCCATAGACACACGGTCCGATATCAGCGCGGCAGCGGTCTCGGTGACAATGATGCGCCAGTCGCGCCAGCGGAGCCGGCGACGCTTACCGCCACGGCCGTGACCCGGAGCTTCCGGCCGCGGGTTCAACGGTCAGCGTTCCTACGCATGCCGCGAAGTTTGGCGCCGGCCGACCGATTGCAGTAGCCCTGAATTGCCGTAGCCGTGAAAGGAGTCAATCGCGGCAGGAGGTCCCGAGGCAGGATTTTTTCCCGACCTTTCCCCGTTTTAGCTTGCACCCCGGGGGCAGGAACCTTATCTGCCGCCCCTACGCAGCAACGCACGTGCCTCTGGCCCTCCGTGGTTACGCAACGACGTCAAGCGTTCTGGCAACTCGCTTAGGTCGCTGGTTCGTTCGACCGTTTCGTCAACACCGCCCGTCGCCTGAATAGGCGGGCGTCTTGCTGAGGGAGGCGCGGTGCGATGACCCCGAAAATCGCCCGATTCCTGGCTGACCGGAAGCCGGCTACGCCGTGCCTGGTGCTCGACGTGGATCGCGTCGAGGAGAATTTTCGTGCGCTGCGTCGCGCGTTGCCCTTGGCGCGGATTTATTACGCAGTCAAGGCAAATCCGGCTGGTCCGGTATTGGAGCGGCTGGTCGGCTAGACAGCAGCTTCGACGCCGCAAGCTTCGAGGAGGTCGAGGCCTGCCTTGACGCCGGTGCGCCGCCCGAGGCGATCAGCTTCGGCAATACGATCAAGAAGGTCTCTGCGATTCGCGCGTGCATGCGAGCGGGCGTGCGCATGTTCGCGTTCGATTCCGCAGAAGAATTGGAAAAGCTGGCCCGGCACGCGCCCGGCGCGCGGGTCTATTGCCGCATCCTGGTGGAGAACAACGGGCGCGGAGTGGCCGCTCTCGCGCAAGTTCGGCACCACCATCGAGACGGGAAAGGAGTTGATGCTGCGCGCGGGCGCATTGGGTCTGGATCCCTATGGCCTCTCGTTTCACGTCGGCAGCCAGCAGACCACGACCCGCGCTTACGAGGTCGCGATCGGGCGCGTGGCGATGCTGTTCACCGACCTGACCGAGGCCGGGGTCAATCTGCGCATGGTCAATCTGGGCGGCGGTTTCCCGACCCGCTATCGCGACGATGTGCCGGAGATCGACCAGTTCGGCGCAGGCGATCATGGGCGCGATGACGCGGCATTTCGGCAATGCGCTTGCCGGAGATGGTGATCGAGCCCGGCCGTTTTTTGGTGGGCGATGCCGGCGTGGTCAGCGCCGAAGTGGTCCTGGTGAGCCGCCGCGTGCAGGGTGATCCGGTGCGTTGGGTTTATCTTGATATCGGCCGTTTCGGTGGGCTCGCCGAGACCGAAGGCGAAGCGATCAAGTATCGCATCGTCACGCCGCATGACGGCAAGCGGACCGGCCCGGTCGCGATCGCCGGCCCGACCTGCGATGGCGCCGACGTGCTGTACGAAAGGGCGAATTATCGCCTGCCACTGGCAGCTGACTTCGGGGGACCGGGTGGAGCTGCTGTCCACCGGCGCGTATGTGGCGAGCTATGCCAGCCAGCGGTTCAACGGGTTTGCACCGTTGGCGGAACATTACGTTTGATCCTGTAATATAATACCAGCCCGCCTAAAGGCTGACACACGCCCAATCCCTGGTGCCGATTGACCGAATGCGTTCCGGATCGTTGACGAAGAAATGCCAGGCGTGCGGCACGCCTCGACGATGGCCTCGTAGCTGTCCCACACCAGGGCACAGAGCCGATTGGCGCGGAGGTATTCCCGGACATTCTCCATCGGGTTCAGTTCCGGGGAATACGACGGCAAGGGCAGGAGGGTGATGTTGTCCGGCACGCCGAGCCGGCCGCCGGTTTGATGCCATCCCGCACTGCCGCAAACCAGCACGGCATGCGCGCCGGAGGCGACTTGGGCGCTGATTTCCGCTCGGTCATCGCCGCGGCATTGACGTTCGGCATAATGATCGCGGCGCCGACGGCGCGATGCGGACAGATCGCACCGAACAGATAGGCGGAGTCATGGCGGTTGTCGCGCACCATCAACGGCCGCGCACCGATCGGCGCCCAGACATAGGCACGGCCGCCCTTCTGGCCGACCCTGGCCTCGTCCTGGAACCATATCTCGGTATGTGAACCCATCCCAGCGATCGATCTGGTTGATTGCGCGGCGGCGGAGTGTCCATACCGTCAGGTCCAGCCGGAACGGCGGGCGAGGCGTAAGCGTGAGCGAGCGTGCCGTCATTCGACGAGAATATGATCGTAATATCCAATCCCTTCGATCAGCAAGAAGCGGCCTATTCCGTTGCCAATGTTTCGAACGCGGTGAATAATCTTAGCCGGAACCACACATCGCTCGCCAGGACATATCGCTTGATCCTGCCCGGACTGGCGAGTGTCGATGCCAATAAGCCCCTGGAGACAATAGAATATATTGTCTACCTGAGTATGACGGTGCCACGGCAAGCTCTCCCCCTCGCCTAACGTCCACTCGACCACGCGCAGGTTCGGCACCTCGACGACGATTTCGCTCCTTAAAGTCGTGCAACACGCTCCGCCGGCTTGCTGCTCTGATCCATCCATAAGTCCATCACTCCTCTCTTATCGCAACCACTATCAACCGACTGCCAGACCGTGGATACTGTCGTCCCAATCGGCTGACAACATTCGACCGTGCGGGCAAGTCGACGGGCGTGCATAATCTCTCGGCAGCGTGTATAAAGCTACCCCCGTGTCGATCCCTCATTTGCATGCCCCCTCGCCCGTGCATGCCCCCTCGCCCGGCGCCGGCTCCGGCCCGACGCTCTCGATCACTATCTCTCACCTTTGCCTCCAGCGCCCAGTTCCGCACGGCGCTCTTTACGCATCTGCGACCGCGATCAGCACACCGGCGCCAGGCAGCAGCGGTTCCGTCGGGCCGAAGCGAATGACGTCGCCGAAACGCTGAACCGAGCTGGCCATAGATCCATGTGATTGCAGCGGCGACTGCCCATGCGGGGGCGGTCGTTTATGCGCGACCCCGATGGCCTTCATGTCGAGCTCGAGTTTCGAATAGGCCATGGCCAAAGGATCTGGTTAAAGAAAAGCACGTTTCGCGATGGCGCCCTTGATAAGCGAGATGCCGATACGGCGCTGGTCGAACAAGTCGCCGTCACACCGGCAACGTTCATGACGGTCGCGCCGGCGGTGAGCCGCGCCAGTTCGTGGATTGCTCGCGCGCGAACAGGGGCGCTCGAACGGATCGCGGTGATATGGCGCCAGGTCGGCGACCCTTGCAGCGACGATGAAGCGGACCGGCAGTTCTTTGAAGCCGCTCGTGCGCACGGCATGGGCGATCTCTGGCTCCGTCCGGTCCTCCGTAGCATCGAGCCTTCGCCGTCGGCCATACCGCCTGTTCCATCATGGGACCCTCGGCAACACCTCGAAAGTATGGAACGGCGGTGGCGACGACACCGTCCACTCCAGCGTCGTCGCCCCCTCTCCCCAGTAGTTCGCTGCCACCGGCTCCTTTGACATGAAGGTACAGGAGGACCACATAGAGGAAGACCAACAATCCGAAACCACTGATGAAAGCGCCGATAGAGGAGACGAAGACTCCAGCCCCAGAACGCTTCGGGATAGTCCGGGTAGCGGCGTGGCATACCGTCTGCGCCCAGAAAATGCATGGGAAAGAAGGCTAAATTCACCCCTATGAAGGTCACCCAGAAGTGCACCTTGCCCCAAAACTCGGGATACTGATGGCCGGACATCTTGCCAATCCAGAAGTAAAATCCGGCAAAGATCGCAAACACCGATCCGAGGCTCAATACATAGTGGAAATGCCCCACGACGAAATACGTATTGTGCAGGATCTGGTCGATGCCTGCATTCGCCAGCACCACGCCGGTCACGCCACCAATGGTGAACACGAAGATAAACCCGATTGCCCAGAGCATCGGCGTTGTGAACTCGATCGAGCCGCCCCACATCGTGGCGATCCAGGAGAACACCTTGATCCCCGTTGGCACCGCGATCACCATGCTGGCCGCCATGAAGTAAGCCCGAGTATCGACATCGATGCCGGATACGAACATGTGGTGCGCCCACACCGCCGAGCCAATCACCCCGATCGCCACCATGGCGTAGACCATGCCGAGATAACCGAACACCGGCTTCCTGGCGAAGGTGGAGACGACGTGGCTGATGATGCCAAATCCCGGCAGGATCATGATGTAGACTTCGGGATGACCGAAGAACCAGAACAGATGCTGATAAAGCACCGGGTCGCCGCCGCCGGCCGGATCGAAGAACGACGTACCGAAGTCCCGGTCGGTAATTTGCATGGTAATGGCGCCCGCCAACACCGGGATGGTGAGCAGCAGCAGGAAGGCGGTCACAAGGACCGACCACACGAAGAGCGGCATCTTTAGCAGCGTCATACCGGGTGCGCGCATGTTGAAAATAGTTGTGATGAAATTGATGGCGCCAAGCAAGGAGCTGATCCCGGCCAGGTGCAGCGCGAACAGCGTGAAGTCCATACCAGGACCGGGTTCGTAGGTGCTGTTGGAGAGCGGCGGATAGAGCGTCCAGCCGGTGCCCGATTCGCCCATGGCCAGTCCGGTCAGAACCAGACCCAACGCGGGTACGAGCAGCCAGAAGCTGATGTTGTTCAGGCGCGGAAAGGCCATATCGGGCGCGCCGATCATCAACGGAATGAACCAGTTGCCGAACCCGCCCATCATCGCCGGCATCAAAGTAAAGAAGATCATGATGAGGCCGTGCGCCGTGACGATCGTGTTCCATTCCTGGCCCGTTGTGACGATGTGCTGTCCCGGGTACATCAGTTGCGCGCGCATCAGCATCGACAGCCCACCGGCCAGGACGCCTGAGCACACGGCAAAGATCAGGTAGAGGGTTCCGATATCTTTGTGGTTCGGTACTGAACAGCCAGCGAGTTACGAACGCAGGCGCATAGACTGGGTTGTCCATGGCCGATGTGATCGTGAGCTTCTGCTGACATGTCTCTCCTCCCGCAACTCGGTCGAAAGCCGCAAGCCTGGTTAGTGCGCGATCTCCCCCATGGCCGGTTCTCGCATCGGATCTCGCGGCCGGTCTCGCATTGGGGCACCGGTACCTTTATCTCGAAGCAGGACAATCTCGCTCATGACGGAGAGAGCAATCCTCTCCGGTGTCTTGGAACCGAGGTCGAGACCGGCCGGCGCGTACACGCGGGCGAGCTCCTCTCCTCGGATGCCCTCCCGCCGGAGATAGTCGATCACAAGTTTTGACCGCTTCTTGCTGGCGATCAGCGCAATGTAGCCTGCGGGCGACCGAAGTGCGCGCAGCATCGACTGGTGGTCGCCCTTGTGCTGGGTTGCGATCACCACGCAGTCTTCGGCACGAGGCCGCAGCTGCTCATAATCCAGATCTTCCGTAAGCAGCCACGTAGCATCGGGATACTGGTCGCGTTCAACCGTCGGGTCATCGACGATCACATCAAAGCCAAGCAGGGCGCCCAGGCGACAGAGGCACTCCGCGATTCTCCCATGCCCCAGGATCCACAGCCTCGGTTTTGGGACCATGGGTTCAACGAACACCCGCATAAAGCCTCCACACGGCATACCTGTGCCGAGCACCTCGTCGTCGAGGTTGAGATCGACGATCCGCGCCTGCCCGTCTCGCTGGCATTCTAGAGCCGCATGGCAGACAGTGGATTGCGCGCAGCCGCCCCCAACCCAGCCGGCCAGAACCTTGCCGTGCCTGTCGATGAGCGCCTTGCTGCCCAAGCGGGCCGATGCGGAACCGCGGGTCTCAACCACGGTCGCTATCGCGCACCACTCCCCGGTGTCGGCGAGCGTCATCAGCAGAGAAAGGAAATCCTGAAGCATGGGCATCTCGCGAAGGCTCCTGGTCATCAGTTTCCAACAGCGGAGCGGGTACCGCCTACTGCTGGCATTCCAACAGCCGGACGAGGGTTCTTGCAGCCAACTGCAAACGGACGCATTGGGCCATGGCTAGGTGAGTACCCGCATCGCTCCGGGGGCTCCCGCGACGCCAAATCCATGCGGGCGGATCGCTCGCGGGGAAGGATTGATCGGATGCGATATCGACGATATCGGGTGATTGCGTTTTCGATTGCCCAGCGTGCACGTTCACCCGGGCTCGCTGAATAACCTCCTCGATCAGCGCCAGATGGATCCTCGAGAGCCTGCCTTCGACCGCGTCCTCGGCGCCAGTCACACAGAAGCAAAACACCTCCGCAACCACACGTGCAGCCATGTCGTGCACCGACGTCGTGCGATCCGCCAGCATTCGGCGAGATACCAATCTTGCAGCGGCATCGAGCTTCTCGTAGGTCACCGCGTCGTCATACTCGTGTGTCATCAACAAGCCCTCCGGCTTTTCAGCGCGCGGGTGTTATCCCGCCGCCTTCCGTTGGAGTCCCGGTAGTACGCCGTTGTGCCGGGGCGCCTGCCAGCCCTCTCGCGGAAGTCACCAGCATGCGCCCGTAGACGATGTCGAAGAGGCAAAATGCTGCGATCCAGCATGTGCTCGACCCGATGAGGAGCGGCATGAAAGCCACTCCGGCCCGGGCGGCCCCGATGCGCGACAGCGCCGCCAGGTTAACAAGCACATAGATCGCGACCGTTGCCCGATCGGCCATCAATGCCCGCCCGGTATGCCCCAACGTGGCGCGGGTCATGACCGCGAGGATCATGGTGCCAATGGCGCCCGCGGTGAGCGCGTGGATTGCCGCGGAGATCGGCACTGACGACACAAGCAGAGCCACGCCCAACGCGGCCACGCCCACGGCCAGCCATGCATATCCGACGTGGAGGATCAGCAGCAGTGGCTCGGAGACCGTGGCCGCGCCGCGCCAACGGGCGAGCCGCCAGGCATTGAGAGCCCCCGCGATGATAAGCAGGTAGCCGATCGCATGCAGATCGGGAGTTAGGGCCCAACAGAGCAGTCCGGCATGGAGGACGCCAAGTGCGGCGCGATCGACCCAGTTGCGAGGAACAGGAAGCTTCTGGTGGCCGTGACTGAGAAGCCAGTTCCGTGTGAAGGCAGGTACAATCCGACCCGCAATGGCCGAGATAAGCACGAGCGCACAGACCAAACCTAGCCGCCAGCCGAGCCCCGAAGGCGCCACGATACCGATTGCCTCGAAGTGCATGATCAGGTTCGCCACGGCAAAGAGGCCGACCGGTACCAAGATCGCGAGGTTGCGCCAGTTCCGCGCTGCGACGATCTCGTGCGCCACCACGATGAACAGGACAGTCGGAAACGACAGATCGGCGGCAATCGCCACCCACGCTGGTGCTACCAGCGAACCGAGGCAAGCTATACGGCCCAGCAGCCAGAGAGCGGCGAGCAGCGCCAGTCTTCCGCCGTTCACCGGAGGCCTGCCGGTCCAGCTGGGAATGGCCGTGAGCAGAAATCCGGCCACGCTCGCCATCACGAAGCCGAACAGCATCTCGTGGATGTGCCAGCCGACCGGGTCAAACCGGGTCGGCAGATTTAGTCGGCCACCCAGCATACAAACCCACAACGTAAGCGCGATCGCAGCCCACGTGGCAGCGGCGAGGAAGAACGGACGGAAACCAAAGCTCAGGAAGGGCGGGACATAACGCCGGCCCATTGCCGCCGAAGCCATGCTATGGTCCTCCCAGCGCTTCGTTCGGTTTAGGGCTGAAATACCCTCCTGACCCACCCTCATCGCAGTACCCTGGCCGCACGAACCGCATGGGCGAGCCCTGCACAGCCCGTACCTGAACGCATGGGCTTTGTGGCCGACAGCCAAATCCATTCGATGAGCGTTTCGCCTCTGCGCGCACGGCAGCTCGCGTCCAGAAGAGGTATTCGCCGTGCATATTAAAGCCCCTTGCCAAGAAAGCAATCCCTGTGGTACTGCTTTTGTGGAAATCCGAGGAGCGAGCCGGTGTGCGCCTAAGCGTGTACACAGATTATGCGCTGCGCCTGTTGATGTGCCTGGCGCTCAAGCATCCTGAGCCAGCGACAATCGGGGAGGTTGCCGGTCGCCTCCGGGTGTCCAAGAACCATCTCATGAAGGTCGTGTATCGACTTGGCGTGGGCGGATATGTCCAAACGTTGCGCGGCAAGTCTGGAGGCCTCCGACTGGCGCGATCGGCCGCGGAAATCGTACTGGGTGATGTTGTTCGCTACACCGAATCCGACATGGCCTTGGTGCCGTGCTTCGCGCCGGTTAACGCTGCGTGTGCGCTGCTCCCGGAATGCACGCTTCGCCAAGCGCTTGACCAAGCCTTGACCGCTCTCTTGCGGGCCCTGGACGGATACACCATTGCCGACCTCACGGCGAAGCGCGGGCCGCTGCGCGCGTTACTGTCAATGGAAAGCGAGCCATCCTCACAGTCGCGCGCGGTGTCGTCCTCAATCGAAAGCAGACAGCGGATAGCTGGCCCGGGCAATTTACGAAGGGAACGGGGCCGCGCCTCGCAAAGGGCTCGCAACGCTCGCCGCCCCCGGAGGACAGCAGAATGAGTTGACGTGCAAAGTTCAGGGCCAGCCGTACGCATTGGAATGCGAGCGGGACCCGGCGGACGTCGATTTCGATAACGAGATTGTCGGAACGGGGGGTATGCGATGAGCGCTAAGATGAACACCAAACTGATTGCGTTTGCGGTTGCTGGGATCGCATGGGCGGCGGCCCATGCTCAAGCCCAAGAAACCAGCACCTATGTCGCCGAGCTTCATCCGATGAATTCCAAAGTGACGGGGGCGCAGACCACCGGGGAGGCTCGGTTTACGATCGCGGGAGACACGTTGACGATCAGCATCAATGTACAGGGAGCGCCCCCAGACATCGAGCACTGGCAACACTTTCACGGTTTCAAGGACAACCGCAACGCGACCTGTCCGACGCCGTCGGCCGACACCAACCACGACGGTATCATCGACCTGATCGAGACCGGCCCGATGTCCGGCACAACGATGGTGCCGTTCAACGGCAACCCGGTCGCCATGGATATACCGGCTGAGACCTACCCGAAGGCTTCGGCTGACGGTTCCTACCATTACCAGAAAGAAGTCTCGCTCAAGGCTCTCGAGGCTGGGTTCGCAAAGGCACTGGGCGACAGGAACCTCGATCTCGACCGACGCGTGGTGTTCATTCATGGCGTCCCTGCGAGCACCAAGCTCCCTAGCTCCGTGGCCTCGCTTGGGCCTTACAGGTCACATTGCCGATTGCCTGCGGCAAGATCGAACGCGTTGCCCGGTAACGCTGCGGCTAACCTCGAGGACCCGCGGATGAACTCATTTTCTCGATCGGCTGACTTATATGAGTTGTCGAAAAGGACCGCTGGTATAAGGGCGCGTCTGCGCGTGCCCGGATCAGCGTATCAGCTGAACGTTCAAATCGAGCAACTCGGGCAAATTCTTCCAGATCTGCTCCGCTGTAACGACTGCGGCGCGCTCGCGCAGAGCTGTGGCGATGCAGAACCGATCTCCAAGCGAAAGGCCGAGCTGACGCGTAATTGCATAAAGGTTGCCAGCCTCTATTGCGATCTGTCGATCGGCATCGAGCACCTCGACCGGAAACGCCGAAACAGCCTCGGCCACTTCGGTAGCCGGCATTCCGTCTCGGCTCAGCCTTGCCGCTACTTCGGAAAGATTGACTGCTGAGATAGCGGCGCCGGCCGCGATAGCCGCACGGGCAGTTTGCTCGCCAGGTTCGGCGAACAGAATGGCAAGCACCGCCGAACTATCCAGAATGCTCCGTGACATTGCCGAAATGCGCCTCCATTTCAGCTTCCTCCTTCGCCGCTTCCGCCCGGCGATCCTCCAGGAAGCGGTTGACACTGTCACCTGAGTTAGCCAGGTACCGTCTCACCCTTGCCTGAATATCGGACAACACTTGTGAGACCGGTCGAAGCCGCAGTTCGCCGCCTTCGACGCTCGCGACGACTACGCCTCCATCCTCCAACCCCAGTAGCTTGCGCTGTTTCGCGGGAATGCTGAGACGACCGTTCTCGGCAACCCGGACAAGAGCAGCCCCATCACGCATTGCAGCCTACCTGGCAAACGACCAAAGTTACCTATTCGAGGAGTGCGTCATAAAGTCAAATGTGGCAAACTACTGCGCCTGTCAAGTGGACGAATTGCCGGCGTCTGCAAACCCGGTAACTCAGGTCGGGACTGGTCCAGCTCCGCAGGTGCCCAGTGCCTCCGCAACCTTGAGCGCCAGCTGTTCGCGCTCGAAAGGTTTGGAGATCAGCAGCACGCCGTCATCGAGCCGCCCCTGATGGACAATCGCGTTCTCGGTGTAGCCCGACATGAACAGGATGCGTAGCCCGGGCCGGGCTTCCACCAGTCGCCGTGCGACCTCGCTTCCCTTCATTCCGCCCGGCAAGACGACATCGATCAGCGCCAGATCCAACGAAACGGCCCTGTTTTCAACAAACCGCAGCGCTTCGGCCCCGTCGTAGACCTCGTGCACCAGGTAGCCCAGGTCACGCAGCAGGTTACCCGCCACCTCGCGCACGGAAGTGTCGTCCTCCACAATCAGCAGGGTTGCCGCGCCGTGCGGCAGGACCGCTGGAGCGCCATTCCGTCGCGAAACCGGGCCGTCGGCACAAGATGCACGCGGCAGGTAAAGCCGTACCGGTGGTACCTTCGCCGGGTTCCGAGTAGATCTTGATATGTCCGCCGGACTGTTTGACGAAACCAAACACCATCGCCAAGCCGAGCCCGCTGCCCTTGCCGTCCCCTTTGGTAGTGAAGAACGGCTCGAAGACACGGGCCAGCACCTCGGGCGGCATGCCGGTGCCGGTATCGGAGACGGCCACCATCACGTAGTCGCCCGCCGTGACCTCGACATGGCTCCGGGCGTAGGCGTGGTCCAGCACCTTGTTGGCGACCTCGATGGTGAGCCGTCCGCCATCCTGCATAGCGTCGCGCGCATTCAGCGCGAGATTCACCACCGCGCTCTCCAATTGCGCTGCGTCCGCCATCGCCGGCCATAATCCCGCGGAATCCACCACGCGAACGTCGATATGCTCGCCCAAGGTGCGCCCCAGCAGATGCGCCAGATCCGGCAGCATGGCGGACAAATTGAGAGGCTGCGGCTGCGAGCGGTTGCTTGCGAGCGAACGCCAGCAATTGCTGCGTCAGCGTGGCCCCCCGCTTTGCCGCGCCCATCACGCGGTCGATCCGGGGCAGCATCGGCGAATTGCGATCAAGCCGGCTCGCCATAAGTTCGAGATTACCGATGATAACCGAGAGCAGATTGTTGAAATCGTGGGCGATCCCGCCCGTCAATTGCCCGAATGCCTGGAGCCGCTGCGCTTCCCGCAGAATCGCCTCGCTCTGATTGCGTTCGGTCATGTCGCTCACGGTCAGCACGAAACCACCGTCGGGCATGGCGGTGCGCCGAAGCTCGAAGCTCCGTCCGTCGGAAGCGCGGGTCCGGTCGTAGATGATGGCCTCGCCCGGCACGCGGCCCAGCACGCCATTCCGGATCTGGGCTTCGGTCTCCAGCAGGCCGTCCCCGCCTATTCCGGCTTCCGCCAGGTGTCCGGCAACGACGCTGTAAGGGGTTCCGGTTCGGATCGTCTCCGGCGACAGCGCGAGCAGAATGGAAAAACACGGATTGCAGCGCACCAGCGAAAGACCGGAATCGAAGACAGCGACGCCCTGGCTGATACTGTCAAGCGAGGTGCCGAGTTGCGCCGCCAATGCCCGCTGCTCGCGTTCCGAGAGCAGAAGTTGCTGGCGCGCGGCACTGAGTGAATGCGCCGCGGAGGTCAGCAGCACAAGCGCAACCCCCGAGGCGAGGAGCGCTAACCACTTGCTGAGGGAAGCTGCGCGGTCAGCTGAGTCCAGCCTTTCGCGAAGCAGCCGATCCTCCTCGGCGCGCAACGCCGCTAGCTTGGCGTCGATCTGGTCCATAATCTGGCGTCCGACATCGCTGCGCACGATGCCGCCTGCCGCCTCCGTAGCACCTGCGCGCCGAAGCCTTATTGTCTCCGCAAGCTCGTCCAGCTTGCGCTGTATCAGCGGCGCCAAGTCGCGCAGCGTGTCCTGCTGGAGCGCATTGTCGAGCGCATTGTCTGCGGTGAGGCGGCTCAGGTCGTTTTCCAGCGCCGCTACGCGGTCCCGGGCCTTGCGATAGGGGCCGAGAACGCGTCTTCGCCGGTCAGCAGAAAGCCGCGCTGTCCCGATTCCGCCATGCGAAAGGTGAGGTCTACGTCCTTGATGTCGCTCAGCGCCTGATACGTTTGCTCCACCCAGACCCGCGCCTGCTCAGTCGCGACGATCTGCCGCCAAGCCAGCAAGCCCAGGGCAGTGACCAGCGCCAGAACGCCGAGAAACGCAATATTGTTTGCCCGCGCGGCGACACGGTCCTGAAAGGGCGCGATGGCTGCGCGCAAAAGTGTTCGTGCGGCCAGCATTATGGCTGAACAATCTACCTGACTGGGTCCGGGCGCTCCATATGAGCGTGCCTCACGAAGCCGAGATCGCCCGGCCCTGCTCTGCTCGCAGGCCCATCGCGACAAGCCGGCGGGCAGAGAGCAGAATACCGCCTGGTCAGCCGGAGGAGCCAGCCCGATGCCTTTCGTGACACAGCACGTCCGCCAAGCCGTCACTCTGTCGGCGCCGGATGGCTCGACCGTGCTGGTTCTGTGTGCGACGGACCGGGGCAGCGCGGCGACCTTTACCTTGCCGCCGGGAGCCGTCTCAAAGCCGGTGGCCCACCACAGCGTGGAGGAGATTTGGTATTTCCTCGCCGGACGCGGCCGGCTATGGCGCAGGACGGGCGATCAGGAGGACGTTGTGCAGGCGGTTCCGGGCCTCTGCATTACCATCCCGACGGGCACGCACTTCCAATTCCGCAACGATGGGGAGGAGCCGCTGGTCGCCCTTGGCCTGACCATGCCGCCATGGCCGGGAGAAGCCGAAGCCTATGCGGTTCCGGGTCCGTGGCCCGCAAGCGTCTGAGCGGCGGGGATAGTGGGAGTTTCCGACATGCATCCGGCGAGCATTGAAGAATTGACCAGCCTGGTGCCGGACGGTGCGCTTATCGCGCTGCCGCCGGACAATTCGCTGGCGCCGTGCGAATTCGCCCGCGCATTGGTCCGCGCCGGACGCCGCAACTTGCGACTGCTCGGGGTGCCGGTTTCGGGTTACGCCACCGACCTTCTGATCGGCGCGGATGCGTCCAAGGAACTGGAGAGCTCCGCCGTTTCGTTCGGCGAGGCCGGTGAGGCGCCACGATTCCTGACAGCATTGGCGGCCGGGCGGATCACGCTGACCGATGCGACCTGCCCGGCAATCCACACAATGCTCCAGGCGGCCGAGAAAGGCGTGCCGTTCATGCCCCTGCGCGGCATTATCGGCAGCGATCTTCTCGCGCACCGGCCGGACTGGAAGGTGATCGACAATCCATTCTCAGCGGACACGATCCGATCGTGCTGCTGCCAGCGTTTCGCCGGATATTGCCGCCTTCCATGCCGTAATGGCTGACCCGGATGGCAACGTCTATGTCGGACGCCGATCGCGAACTTGCCACGATGGCGCATGCCGCCAAGCGTGTTGGTCACGGTTGAACGAATTGACCGAAACCAACCTGCTGGAGGATGAGACGTCTCGCTGCGGGAACGATTTCCGGCGTATATGTGGAAGCCGTCTCGATCGCGCCCCGAGGAGCTTGGCCGACTGGGTTGCTGGGCGAGTACGGGGCCGACGAGCGCCATATCGCCGAATATGCCCGTCTTGCCAGAACGGAAGATGGATTTCGCGACTATCTGACACGTTATATTCTGACGCCGCGCGTGCAGGCCGCCGAATGATCCGATACGAGGAGCTGATGGCCGCCGCGCTTGCGCGGCTAATCCTTGATCCGGCGGCGCCGCCCGCGCGCCATATCGCCGTGGGCGCGGCTAGCCGATACCCGCCGCCGCCTGCTGGTTGCTAAGTGTGCTTGGATAGCCGTTCGCCTGTCCCTGCTGCACAAGCACAGCGGAAATCCATTCACGCGGGAACGGCGAATTGTTCGACCTGACGGGTCAGGGGCGTATCGACCTGTTCTTCCTCGGAGGCGGCCAGATCGATGGTCGGGCCAACATCAACCTGATCGGTACCGGCGATGGCCAGGAAGAACGCGCGCTTTCCGGGCAGTTTCGGCTCGGCCTTCATGTATCTCATGACGCCGCGTACGATTCTGTTCCGTGAAGAGCACTCGACTCGCGTGTTGGTGCCGCGCGTAGATATCATATCCGCTCCCGGCATTTCTGCCCCCGGAGTATTTCGCCGCGGAACCGCCCAGGCGTTAGTGACGGGGAAGTGCATGTTTCGCTTCGACCCCAGCCGCGAGCGTTTCGAGCTTGCTCCATGCACCCCGGCGAAACACGCGCGAGCATTCGCCTGCAACTGGTTTCGATTATGATGACCGGACGAAGCGGCTCGTAACGCCTTGCCAACGGAGCAGGAACTCGCCGCCTTGCGAGGCCCGGTGTACACGACCAAATGCGGGAAACCTATCCGGAATTCTGCCGTCGCGTCTGGGGAGCGGTAGAGGAGAGAGCGCGTGATGGATGGAACAGACAGACCCGAGGGCAAAGGGCTTGCCGCTGGTCCAGGGGCACTTGCCGGGATCAAGGTTATTGACCTGACGCGTGTGCTAGGCGGCCCCTATTGCACGATGATCCTGTCCGACCACGGCGCGGATGTCATCAAGATCGAGCCACCCCAGGGCGACGAGGTGCGTGACTGGGGACCGCCGTTTCACGCGGACGACGCCAGCTACTTCATAGGTGTCAACCGCAACAAGCGCGCGATGGGCCTCGATATCGGCAAACCGGAAGGCAAAGCGGTGCTGCTGCGCCTGCTGGAAGGCGCTGACGTGCTGGTCGAGAATTTCAAGCCCGGCTCCATGGAGAAATGGGGACTTGGCTATTCGGACGTGCTGCGCAGCGATTTCCGGCGCCTGATCCATTGCCGCATTTCCGGGTTTGGCGCCGATGGCCCGTTGGGAGGATTGCCGGGCTACGACGCGATCCTTCAGGCGATGACGGGACTGATGAGCGTCAATGGGACGCCCGGCACCGGGCCGCTGCGGCTTGGCACCGCAGTTGTCGATATGGGAACCGGACTTTATTCCGCGGTTGGTATCCTTATGGCATTGCTTGAACGATGCCAGATCCGGTCGCGGCCAATTCCTGGATATGACGCTCTATGATTGCGGGATGTCGCTGCTGCATCCGCAAGCGGCCAATTATTTCCTGAATGGCCGGCGGCCGATGCCCACCGGCAATCCGCATCCCAATCTGGTCCCTTACGACAAGTATCCCGACCCGTACCTGTGAGATTTTCATTGCTTCTGGCAACAATGCCAGTTTCGCCGGCTATGTGAGATGATCGGCCGCCCCGAAATGGCGGAGGATGCGCGCTATGCGAACAACGGCGGACCGGATGAACAACCGTGCAGCCCTGACCTCTGATCTACCGCAGCCTTTGCTGACCACGACGGGCATGCAATCGCACTGCAACTGATCCGTGCCGGCGTGCCAGCGGGGCCAGTGTTGCCGGTGGACGAGGCAACCGCCGCACCGCATACGGCACACCGCCAGATGGTGACGGAACTTGGCTGGTATCGCGGTCTTGGAACGCCGATCAAGCTGTCGCGCACTCCCGGAGGCACCCGTGCTGCCCCTCCTCGCTTCGCCCAGCACGCCGCCGAGGTGCTGGCGCAGCACGGCTACACCGAGGAGGAGGTCGCGGCACTGGAGCGCGACGGCGTTATTCTGACCCGGGCCAGGATCTGATCTTCTCCGGGTAAGTCCCTCGTTTCCTCCCGCAGCGGAACCGTTCCGACTGGGCCGGTTGGTCCGGATCGAGCTTGACACGGCCGAGGGCCAACTGATAATGCGAACCATTCGCAGATCGCGTTGTGTGCGATCAGGGGCAGTAGAGAGGCCAATGGGTTGTGAGCATCCACCATCGGGGGCAAGTCGATCCGGCCGACCGCTGCCTTCGGACAATTGGCGCAGCGGTTTTGTTGCTGACCTCGCCGGCTGCGGTCGTCAGCGCTCACGCACAAGGGGTGCCACTGACTGGCGCGGAGATCGCGCCCGGGCAAGAGACCGTGACTGTGGAGCCGGGCTTCATGACCAATCTGTGGTCGCGAAACAACTTGCTGGGCGACATCGACGGGTTACGCACCATTCTTGGCAATTACGGGATCAGCCTCGGACTGCAGACCATTAATGAAGTGTTTGGAAATCCCTCGGGCGGGATCAAGCGCGGCGTTACCGGCGACGGCCTGACGATATTCAATCTGAGCGTCGATACCAAAAAAGCGTTCGGCTGGGGTGGCGGCACGTTCAATGCCAGTGGGCTTTGGATCTACGGTCCCAATTTCAGCCAGGGCTACCTGCAGACCCTGCAAACGTCCAGCGGCATCGTCGCCTCTCCGACCGTGCGGCTGTGGGAGCTTTGGTTCCAGCAGGCGTTCATGGACGGAAAAATCGACGTAAAGCTCGGCCAGCAAAGCGTGGATCAGGAATTCCTTGTCAGGACCTACTCCGGCTTCTTCCTGAATACGATGATGGGCTTTCCGATGTTGCCATCGGCCAACCTTTACGCCGCCGGCCCTACCTATCCGCTTTCGTCATTGCGTGCGGTTCCGGGCGCAACCAAGCGGGCCCGTCACGGTGCTTGCCGGCGTCTTTCAGGATAACCCGCCCGGCGGCCCGTTCGATGACGACAGCCAGCTCCGCGGTGCCTCGCGGTACGGAGTGAACTTCAACCTGGTTACCGGCGCTCTGTTCATCGGGGAGATACAGTACGCGCTTAATCAGCCATCTGTTGGACAGATGAGCTATGGCGATCATGCCGCCGGCCTGCCCGGCACTTACAAGCTCGGATTCTGGTATGACACCGGAGCCTTTCCGGAACAGGGTTTCGATGTCACCGGACTGAAGAATGGCAATTTCAGCTTCTATGGTCTCGTCGATCAGGTGGTATGGCGGCCGGACCCTCAAGCTCCGAAATTTTTGGGCGTGTTCTTGCGCGTGATGGGTGCGCCATCGGATCGCAATCTGATCGCATTCAGCGCCAATGGAGGGGTCGAAATGAAGGCGCCTTTGCCGACCCGCGATAACGACACCGCCGGAATCGGCTTTGGCGTGGCCAAGGTCAGCAGCGACGTCTTCCCGCCCCGGGGTATCGAGACCTTCATCGAGGCGACTTACCAATACCAGGTCGCACCCTGGTGGCAGGTGCAGCCGGACGCCCAGTATATTTTCAATCCAGGTGGTGGAATTCCCGATCCGAGCCAGCCGGGCAAGCGCATCGGCAATGCTTTGGTGCTGGCGATCCGTACGATTGTTACCTTCTGATGCTTCCACATCGTCCGGGAAGCAGCGCAACGGAGATAGAGGGAATGAGACATAACCACGCTTCAGCCGCGTCGGATCGAACATGTTGCGTCCCGGTTCGCGCGGGCTCGTATCGGCGCGGTTGCCGCGTCTGTCTCGTCTTGTCGGCGCTGGTTATGCCGGGCATCGCGGGCGCCGCGCCGGCCGGCTTTCTGGAGACCGTCCATCACCATACGACCTTGACGTCAACGGTTCCGAACAACGGCGATCAAAATCCGTACGCGATCGTCGTTGCTCCTGTCTCCTTCGGCAAGGTGCAAAAGAACGACGTGCTGGTGGATAACTTTAACGATAAAAACAACCTTCAAGGCCTTGGCACCACAATCGTCGACTACAATCCGTCCAGCAGAAAACTGTCGCTGTTTGCCGAGATCCCAAGGCATTTGCCAGGCTGCCCCGGGGGTGTCGGGCTGACCACCGCAATGACGGCGTTGCGAGCTGGTTGGGTGATCGTCGGCAGCCTGCCCAGCAACGACGGTACGACCGCCACAAAAGGACAGGGCTGCCTGATCATTCTCGACGGCGAGGGCAAGGTGGCGGGCACTATCGCCAGCCCGCGGATCAACGGGCCATGGGGCAATATGGCGGTGATCGACAATGGCTCAACGGCGACGTTGTTCGTCAGCAACACGGGGTTTGGCGTGGGCGCCGCGCAAGCCGAGTCGCCGGTGGTATCGCAGGCCAACGTGCTGCGGATCGAGCTTGCTCTGCCGGCAGGCAAACCGCCGATGGTGACGAAGGAGACGGTCATTGCGAGCGGTTTCGGCGAGCAGGTCGACAAGGGCGTGTTCATCATCGGCCCGACCGGATTGGCCCTCAGCGGGGAAGGCACGCTCTATGTTTCCGATGCGATCGGAAACCGCATTGTGGCAATCCCGCACGCAGTGACTCGGACCGACAGTGCCGGCACCGGGCGGGAAGTGACCAAGGACGGACTGCTGCAGCGCCCGCTCGCCCTCAGCACGGCGCCGAACGGGCATCTGCTAGCGACCAATGCGCTCAATGGGCAAGTGGTGGAAATCGATCCTGCGACAGGCAAGCAGCTATACGCGCAGTGGATCGATGCCGACAAGGCGCAGCAGCCGCCGGGCAGCGGCGATCTGTTCGGGATTGCGATGACGCCGGCTGGAGACGGATTTTATTACGTCGAAGACGACATGAACACCCTCGTCCTGGCGCACTGACCGGGAGGTCGCTCGTGAATCGGTGCCCCTTCTCCTCGCGACGCACGTTTTTGGGCGCGGCCGGCAGCGCGCTCGCCGCGTCAGCCCTTGCCCGGCCGGGGCACGCACAAATGACGGGCAATCCCGCGATTGGTGCAGCAGTTACAGGCACCGGCCGGGACGCGGCGATACCGTTTCATGGCCGCCGGCAAGCCGGCATCGCCACGCCGCAGCAAACGCATGTGGTATTCGCGTCCTTCGACCTGGTCGCGGAGAGCTCATCGGAAATCGTCTACTTGCTGAGGGCCTGGACCGAAGCCGCAGCACGCCTGACCGCGGGACAGACTGCCGAGACGCTGTCGGGCGATCCGTCCTTGGCGCCGCGCGACAGCGGCGAGGTCATCGGCTTGGCGGCAAGCCGCTTGACCCTGACCTTCGGCTTCGGCCCCGGTCTGTTCGAAAAGGACGGCAAGGATCGTTTCGGCCTTCAAGCAAAGCGGCCAGCGGCGTTGGTCGATCTGTCGCGCTTTAATGGCGATCAGCTGGACGAGCAGCGCAGCGGCGGTGATCTTTGCATCCAGGCTTGCGCCGACGATGCCGCCGTGGCGTTTCACGCGATACGCCAGCTGGCCCGCATGGCCGCTCCGGACGACGCTGCCAGTGGCTATGGCGGAAGACGCGCAGGCGCGACCGGGGCCTATGAGGCGAAGCGCGGCGTCGCCGTGCTGCGATGGTTGCAAACGGGGTTCCTACCCGACAGTCCCGAAGGCGAGACCCCCCGCAACTTGCTCGGCTTCAAGGACGGCACGCAGAATCCCGGCAGCCCGCACCCCGCCGAACGCGCCGGGGGCAAGGTGATCGGAAACGGCACGTTTGACGACGTGGTCTGGGTTGGCGGCGAAGGCCCCGGCTGGATGCAGAACGGCAGCTATCTGGTCGTGCGTCGCATTCGGCTGGCGCTGGAGCACTGGGACCGCACCGAACTGGACTTCCAGGAGCAGGTGATCGGGCGGCGCAAGCTGGATGGTGCGCCGCTGACGGGCGGAGGCGAGTTTGCGCCGCTCGAACTCGATGCCAACGACAAGGACGGCAACCCGATTATTGCCGAGAACGCGCATGTCCGGCTGGGCGCGGCGTCCAGCAACGACGGGGCACGCATCCTGCGCCGCGGCTATTCTTATAACGATGGGCTCAGCATGGTCGCCGAACGCTGGCCACCCTGGCGCCAGGGCCTGGAATACGACGCCGGGCTGCTGTTCATCGCTTTCCAGCGCGACCCGCGCACCGGGTTCGTGAAGATTTTCGAGAAGATGTCGAAGCTGGACATGCTGAATCAATTCGCGACGCATGTGGGGAGTGGGATTTTTGCGTGTCCCGGCGGTGTGCGGGAGGGCGGGTTTGTGGGGGAGGGGTTGTTTGATTTGGTATAGGCGGTTGTGTGGAGTAACGCGCGGCGAGCAATCAATCGCCGGTGCCTCGCCGAGTTTCTGGGCAGGGCAAGTCATAACGGCCCGCGCGTCCTTGTGCCCGGCGAGACGTAGCGGCGAGAACGCCGTTTTCGCCCGACAGAAGCGTCGTTACCTGCTGACGCGCAAGAGCACAATCGGTTGGCCCAGTCATTGACGCCGTCCAGCGTGTACGACGGGCACCGGATCGCTAGTCCCGCGTTGTGGCGGGTAGATCAGTCGCACAAATGCAGGCAGGCGAAGAATTTGCGGAGAGATACGTCTCGATGTCGCGCCATAAATGTCCGGCCAGCGAACGACGCTGATTAACCGAGCGGGCCTGCGGAAAGTAACCCGGTCCCCCTTCAATACCGCCCTGCGCGTGAGACAACATGTGTCCCTTGTCGAAGGCCTCTCCGACATTGGAGAAGATCACCGACCGGAATTGTTGGCGCCCATTCACCAAGGTATATTCGACCTCGATCGGCCAGTCGGACCGTTCCGTAGCAGCTTGCAAGGAGCGCGGCATAGCCGGAAACCCTTGTGGTACTTTGCGTCTCGCGAATTCGGCGCAACGCTTCTTGTCAATCCATACAACAGGATGGCACGCTCATTGGTTTCATCGAACAGACACTCATTTGCCCCATCGTTGAACGTCCAAAGGCTTACGTTACGATCAACGAGCGTATTGAGATAGCGCCGTGCTGCAAAGCGGCAAAATGCGCTATATAAATATTGCATCGCCTCTACCGAATCGGCTTTGGCCTTTCGCTCGAACTTATGGAGTATGTCCGCATAGGCTGAGAGCCCGTCCTTCGCGGCGCCACCGTCCAAAGCCGCATCAATTTGTTCGAAGATTTCGGCATGTATGTTCATACGGACCCCCGCAAATTTCACGAGGCTTTCGGCTAGCGGAGAAGCTACCGCTTGTTCCGCCCCGGCAACAGCAGCCGCGCCGCGACCGCATCCGGATCGCCCGCGCGGGGCGCCGCAATAGTCGTTTTTGCACCAGGAAGCAACTATCGGTCCATAGCCGCATCGGGGTTGCCCGTCGCGAGGGCTGCTATGTAGCCAAGGATCAGGTCGCGCGGCGCACGGTCAACCACGCACATGGCGGTCCGGCTCCATGCGCTCATGCAGCACGCGCACAATCTCTATTAGTTTCGGCGCAACCACGCGGTAATACAGGATGTGGACTGGCCGGCTCACCTGCCGCGCTCCCTTACGCGGATGCCGGAGGTGAAAGCTTCGGATGCCGGGTAGCAATTCCGCCCGATCTTGCGTTGCCAAACCGTGCGGATCGGCCGCCACCTTGCGCGTCGCTGCCGCAAGGATCGCGGCGTAGCGGCGCTTGCCGTCCCATCCCCAATTGCTGATGCTGGTTGCAAGTATGCGCGCAAGGCCCGCCTCTGCCATCGGTGAGAGGCGAAATCGTCCCACCCTTTTAGCGTGTCGGTTCGCCTGTTCCTGATGTCAAACTACCAAGATAAGTCTCGAGATCAGCATCGGCGACTTCCCGTGAACTGGCCGCGTTCGAGTGAGTCCACGCCAACCCTGATTTGCATCCGAAGGGCCTGGAGTTTCAGTTCGTCCTCGCGCCGGCGCTGTTGGAGCACGCGAATCGCATCGCGCACGGCCTCGCTTGCGTCCTGATATTCGCCCGCATTCACGGCGCCTTCGATGAAGGCGTCCTGCTCGGGCGTGAGGCTGATCGTGCGGGTTGGCATGCAGCGAGAATAATCATCTCCGCAATGGGGCGCAACAATCCGGCCAGGGCCGCATCCGCTCCGATGGGCGGCATTGGCGAGCCCGGCGTACCGGGCAGGCCGCCGCCGTGTGCAACGCAATCGCCACGCTCACCGGCATGGGGGCGTGCAGCATGCCGCTGGCGAAGATGAAGTCCGGCGTGACGTAACCGAGCACTGCTGGCTCGTCCGGGGCCGGGCTTCCTAGCCCGGGCGAGCGCGCCCGCAGATCGCCTTTTCCGAACCACATCCTCAGAAATTTGGGGGACTATGTAGCAACGGCAATCAGCCATCATGAGCAGGATTACCTGCCGGCCAGATCATCCCCCCGACGGTTTGAGCATTTAGTGGGGGCGTATAGGCGTGCCATTCTGGGTTGTCCCAGTATTGTAGGGGAGGCATGGTGTCGCAAATGGCCGGCTTGGAAGGCGACAACCTCGCGATCTTCCTCTTCTTTGTCAGCTTGGCAGTCACGTTCGCGGTGGCGGCAATGAGCCAAGCCGGCTGGAAGCATTGGTCGCTCATTTCGCTATTGTTTGTTCTCGCGCTAGCTTCGCTCTCCTCTGGGATGGCATGGCCGTGGGTTAGGACCACTTCGCCGTTAATTGCGTACCCTCTCGTTGTTGTAGCTACTAGCCCGATATCGTGGTTTGTTGTCGTCATGGCGTCACTAATGATCTCTCTGTTGCCTAAGTACCGAGTTAAAGTGCCTGACGTCATGACCGAAAGCTTGCGCAATAACGCTGCTATCCAAGCAAACCAACAAGAGGGTGGACTATCGATTTTGTCGGACGACGATCTGGCGGGACGTGTTTCAGCGTTTTCGTTTATACTCATGGCAACCGAGACTGCTGAAAATGGGCGCGAATTTTAGAATTCGGCGGGCGCGAATTGATGGATCTCCGCCGCCAAAAGAGACACACACTAGACCAGGGTGAGCGAGGCTCTCTGCAAAGAAAGCTAGAGGAATGTGAACAGAACAGGATAGAGTTGCTTCGTCAAAACCGTGCGAAGCGCTTAGCAGAGTTCAACCGCAAGTTTGCCGAGGAAATCATACGCCTCAAGGTCGAGCTTTCCAGGAGAACAGGACGATCCATCAATGGACCTGACGACCCCACGACGGAGTTGCTTTCAAAGCACAAGTTGTGCGACAATTCTCTGACGGTTCTGTGCAGTTTCTTGGCCGAAATGGTGGAGCTGCTTCCCAAGCGCACCAAACCATGGCTATCTTAGCGATAGTCTAGTCGCCGCGCTTCATACCCCAGTTCCGCGCGGGGTCGTTGTGGCGGCTCACCGCACGCGTCGATGGGTCGGGCACCAAATGCCGCTTTCCATCGCTTCCGTCCAAATGAAGCTGACGTACCAACCGTTCAATCTACCCTTGTTAGTCGCCCGTGAAGAACGCTGATCGGGCGGTTTGACGGAGTTTGGTAAGGCCGTTGTTTTGGCGGAAGTTGGATCGGGTAGCGATGACGGTGTGGCAAAGGCGGCACAACAAAGCCGCCAGCCATGCGAGCAGACGGCGGAAGTTGTATCCGACCGCTGCGAGGACGGCGTTGGCGGCATCGCCGGCGCGGCCGGCGAGATAATTTCGTCCCATTCGGTGCTCGGCCTTCACGTGACCGATCACCGGTTCGATGGCGGCGCGCCGTCGCAGCTCACGGCGGATCACAGCGGTGACGCCACGCTTCTGGCCTGAGATGTAGACGCTGCGGCGCGGACCGGGTGGCGCAGTGTGGCCGCGGTATCCTTTGTCGGCGATGATGCGCCTCAGCGAGGCGCCGATCTGCTGCTCGATGGCGGGAATGACTGTCGCCAATGTGTGGCCGTCATACGGATTGCCTGGCAGGGCAGCGACGTGGGCGACGAACTGACCGCCCTTGCATCGCCGCAGCGGTGTGGCAAACGAGACCTTGACGCCGAACTCGTAGGGCCGGTGCGCCTTGCCCTTGCCGATGCATTCCACCTCGGGTGCGTGCAGGCTGTAGACTTTTGGGCCACGCTGCCTCTGGCGCTGCTCGCGCACCCGCCGGGCAAGCGACAAGGGCGGAGCGAAGATCTCGTGCAGGCCGGCGTCCGCGGCGATCTTGCGGCCGATATCGCGGATGACACGACCGAGCTGCGTGCGCAGCGTTCGCAACGCCCGGTTGGCACGCTTGAATTGCTTGGCGTGCGCGTAGCGCTGATGCTGGATCAGTGCCAGCTTGCCGATGCGTGCATAAGACTGGCGCAGCCGCACGCCATGCTTCTGTGCCAGACGCACCAGCCGCTCGCGGGCACGATGCAACAACCTGGCGTCGGTCGGGAACGCGATCGCCTTGGGTTGCACCGTGGTGTCGACAATGACGCGGGTGAAGTCGGCCGGCTTCGCCGCACCACTGCGGCTGGCCAGCGAGAGGCTCTCCTGCAGCAGCGCGGTCAGCTTCTCCTCGCCCATGCGCTGGCGCCAGCGCGTCATCGACGAACGATCGAACGGCAGGCTGTGGCGGAAGAATTCCTCACCGCAGAACAATTGGTAATAGGGGTTCTCCAGCCAGCGCTCGCACAGCACTTCGTCCGACAGGTCGTATGTGTGCTTGAGGATCGCGAGGCCCGCCATCAGCCGGGTCGGCAGCGGCGGGCGGCCAGGCCGGTCGGTGTAGCTCGCGCCGAACCGCTGCTCGAGGAACCGCCAATCGACGCTGCCAACGAGCTGCACCAGCGGATGTTTCGGATCCACGATCCGGTCAAGCCGCGATCGCAACAGGTCATGCTGGCCGCTGTCCCGCCGCTCGTTCGGTCGCATGCGATCCTCGTTCGCTGGTTCAAGCGAACCGAATCACAGCGCTTCGCGTCGGATCAATTTGCCAGAAAACCCGCCTCGCCCGCCGTTTCCCGGCAATCGCGATTTCCCAACAGGCAGAAAAATCCGTTCCAGATCAGCTGCTTCCGGATTGTTCACGGACGACTTGTTACTCAATTTCTTGCTGACGTGCCGGGTAACTTCGATCCCTCCGATCGTCATCCGTCTGTGACCCGGCGCGGCCCCAAAATTCGACGTGAAGACAGCCTCCAGCTTCCCCTCTGTAAACTCCACCCACACTGTCCGGGTCGAAGGAAGCGGCTTTCCGCGCCCGGCGATCGGTTGCGTCCGCGCGCTCCATACCTGCCCGTGCCTCCAGCTCCGATGCCGATGCTGCATAGGCACGAACGTCTGGGGCATCGAGGACCGTGGCTCCCCGGCGCATTGGCAACCATCCCGCTTCATATAGCGCCAGAATACGACCGGCGCCGTGAGGAGTTACACGAGTGATCCGTCCGTGCCTGTGTGCGAGATGGCCAATATCAGCCGACGTCAGAACAACTCCTGGTGCGGGTTCGATATAGACATTAGGGTTCGCTTCGAGTCTACATTGGACTTGGTCCATACACGCAACGACAAGCTGTTCTTCGAGATGCAATTGCAATGCGCGCACACACCGCGCGGCCTCGGCAACCCTGACACCGGGCAGCATGGCCAGCAAATCACCGAGCTTTGGCAGGAGATGGAGCGCGCCGCTTACCTGCAGCCAGGCTGCAGATGCTTCGTCTTGAAGTTTCTGAAAGCCATTCTCGTCCACGCGACAATAATACCATCTCAGACTGGAATAGCAATAAGAATGAGGTCATTGTTTTCCGCGCTGCCGCATCGCAGCGTTGTAAGCGGCGTTGATCTCCTTCGACTTGCGCTCGGCGACCTCCCTTATCTCCTTTCCGAGTGTCGCCACCTTGTCGGGATGATACGAGTTGATGCGCCGGCGATAGGCGTTTTTGATCTCATCTATCGAAGCATCGGCCGAAACTTCGAGAACGACGTTCCAGGGCGCGGGCTGGGCAACCACGGGTGGCGGAACTCCGTGCTGAGCCAACTTTTCATCTTCGGCTCGCCCGTTGAAAGAGGCGTCTTTTTGAGAGCGAGTGCCAGTTGGAGATTGCCGATTCTGGCCAGAGGATCTTGATCGGGCCGGCTTTGGTTGCCGCGCCCACAAGTGCGAAACTTTGTGCAGTGAAATCCCGCCACCCGAGCCGCGGCAAACGAAGCCGATTACGTCACCCTCCTTGACCTCAACTTGAATGGAAGCGGATTTCACCCAATCAATCCGAGCTTGAACAGAGTGGGATCGTGGACCAATTATGCACTCTGCCTTGCCGTTCAGCGGAATCTTAGCGTACTTCCTGCCATCGACATTGATCACAATGCGTCTGAGTACGGCGAAGTTACCGAACTCTCGCTGAATGATAATCTTGGCCATAGAGCACCGATACCGTTGATCCGCTATCCCTTGTCGGCCCGGCGGCCTATGCCCCAACAAGCCAGCAATTGCCAGCAAATCCGATGCGAATACAAAACCAGTCATCGCCGATAAGGCCGGCAACAGCAGCCGCCCCGGCACCTTCACCAGCCCCGTGGCCGCCAGCGGGTCGGGCACGATCACCAGTGCGTCGGGGCAGTGGTCCAGGAACATCTCGCGGCACCCCCGCGGACGGCGAGACCACCGCAAGAGCGCGGTGGTGCTCCTTGGGCTTCGGGAGCGGACGGCGACGATCGTCCCCGCCGTGCCATCCCTTTCCACAGGGCACGGCCAAGCGGCATTGGCTCCGGCTATGTCCTTTCGCCCGCGTCCAGGCTCCTGCTGGCTCCATCCATTCCCAACCCTGGCGTTCCAGCACCGGATTAGATGAACTCATGTTCCGTTTTCCGATTTGGACGGCCGGGCGATTTGTCCGAGATCGGCCCAGAGCCCGCGCAGCTCGTCGGCCAGCGCCACCAGATGTACCGGATCGAGCGTGCGGCGACAGGCGTCCGTCTCGCGTATGCCGTCTTCAAGGAAGAATCGCGTAAGCAGGCTGCCGCGCATCATCGGAGGGCTCTGGAGTCGTTACGAGTGATAGAAATGCTTCTTTGGTTTGACCCCTCCCCCATCCCCTCCCGCAAGGGGAGGGGAGTCGTTTGGAGTGGTTTGCTTCTCCTCCTCCCCTTGCGGGGGTCGCGAAGCGAAGCGTGGCGGGTGAGGGCGGCACGGCTAAAATCCGAAATTCCGCCGCGACGCGGCGCCTCCCTCACCCCTCCCTCTCCCCCGCAAGCGCGGGGGGAGAGGGGGAAATTTTGCGCTCGTCCCATGTGCGCTTCTCCTCCCGCAAGGGCAGGGGAGGTCGTTCGGAGTGGTTTGCTTTCTCCCAAGGGCGAAGAGCGAGTTTGTGGCGCGTACGCAACAACCCGGCGGGTGTTTTTGCGGTGAATGTACATCCGGAGCGGCACGAGGTGCGCAGGTGTACACCCCGGCGCTCGGCATAGCACTGCGATGTACGCATCCGCGGCGGCGGCTTGGACGGAATGATCACCAGCTACCGCCGATACGGCTCCGGCAGCAGCAGCCGCGCCGGCACCTTCACCAACCCGCCCGCTGCCAGCGGGTCCGGCACGATCACGAGCGCGTCGGGGCAGTGGTCCAGGAACATTTCGCGGCACGCGCCGCAGGGCGAGACCACGGCGAGCGCGCGATCGTGCTCCTCGGGCTTCGGATGGCGGACGGCCACGATCGTCTCCGCCGTGCCGTCGCCTTCCAGCAGCGCGCGGCCGAGCGCGATCGGCTCGGCGCAGACCGACATGCGCCCGACCGTCGCACCCAGATGGAGGCCGGTCCAAATCCGCCCGTCGCGCGAGCGGATGGCGGCGGCGATCATGTGCCAGAACGGGCGGTAATGCCGCGCCAGCACATCGGCGGCGGCGGCGATCAGCGTCTCGTCGTCGGGCTCCAGCGGCAGCGGAAGCGGGGGCCCGCCTACTCAGCGGCCTCGGCCTCCTCGCCCGTTTCCGCAATGCCCGCCATCGTGCCCGCGACCACGCCCGCACACTCGCGCATCTTGCGCTCGATCGCCTCAGCCAGCTCCTTGTGGTCGCGCAGGAATTGTTTGGCGTTCTCGCGTCCCTGGCCGATCCGCTGGCTGTCGTAGCTGAACCAGGAGCCCGATTTCTCCACCACCCCCGCCTTTACGCCAAGGTCGATCAGCTCGCCCAGCTTGCTGATCCCCTCGCCGAACATGATGTCGAACTCCACCTCGCGGAACGGCGGCGCCAGCTTGTTCTTGACCACTTTGACGCGGGTTTGGTTGCCCACCACCTCGTCGCGGTCCTTGATCGAGCCGATGCGGCGGATCTCCATGCGGATCGAGGCATAGAATTTCAGCGCGTTGCCGCCCGTCGTCGTCTCCGGATTGCCGAACATGACGCCGATCTTCAACCGGATCTGGTTGAGGAAGATCATCATCGTGTTGGAGCGCGAGATGCTGCCGGTGAGCTTGCGCAGCGCCTGGCTCATCAGCCGCGCGTGCAGGCCCATATGGCTGTCGCCCATCTCGCCTTCCAGTTCGGCACGCGGCACCAGGGCGGCGACGCTGTCCACCACCAGCACGTCGATCGCGCCCGACCGGACCAGCGTATCGGCGATCTCCAGCGCCTGCTCGCCGGTATCGGGCTGGCTGATAAGCAGATTATCGACATCCACGCCCAGCTTGCGCGCATACACCGGGTCCAGCGCGTGCTCGGCATCGATGAAGGCGCAGGTGCCGCCGCGCTTCTGCGCCTCGGCGATCGCATGCAGCGCGAGCGTCGTCTTGCCCGAGCTTTCCGGGCCGTAGATCTCGATGATGCGTCCGCGCGGCATGCCGCCGATGCCGAGCGCGATATCGAGCCCGAGCGAGCCCGAGGGGATGACCTCGATCTGCTCCTCGGCCCCGCGCGCGCCCAAGCGCATGATCGAGCCCTTGCCGAACGCCCGCTCGATCTGCGCCACTGCGGCGTCGAGTGCCTTGCCTTTTTCCATCATGAAGATCCTTGCCTCAAGGCGTAACCGCCATCATGCCGCACGGCAGACCGGCCGCGTAATGATTGCCTGCCGGAGAGCGCCGAAAGCAAGCGAACAGTGCGGCAACTCTCGCGAATTCGTGAGCATTAACCATTCGTTCGTAGTATGTTCGGGCCGAGTCGAGTCTGACAAGGGCAACCGGATCGCCTTGTCGCCGTCCTGCGGCATCGCTACGGCTGATTACCCGGACGCCCGGCCCCCCGGGCCTGTACTGAACCGTTTAACGCCGTTCTCCGGTGCTCGCGGCACCGATCCGTCCGCGCAACCGCCAGACATAAGCGATTATTTCGGCCGCTGCCTGATAATGCTCGGGCGGGATCTCCGCATCCAGCTCGACCGTATAAAGCGCGCGCGCGAGAGGCGGGTTGGCGACGACCGGAACCTGGTGTTCCCTGGCCACGTCGCGGATGCGGGCGGCCAGCGTATCAACGCCCTTCGCGACCACGCGGGGTGCTGCCGTCTTGCTCCGGTCATACGCGAGCGCCACCGCGTAATGCGTCGGGTTGGTGACGACCACGGTGGCTTTCGGCACCGCCGCCAGCATGCGCTTTCGGGCGCGCTGGATTTGAATACGGCGTACCCGCCGCTTGACCTGCGGATCGCCCTCGGTCTGCTTGTGCTCCTCGCGGATTTCCGCCCGGCTCATCCGCAGACCACGCGCATGGCTCCAGCGGACCCAGATCAGGTCCAAAATCGCGATCATGGCCTGGACCGCGACCATCGAGATCAGGAGATGCAGCACGACGTGGCTCGCCTGCGCCGGCAGCGCGGCTGCATTCGTTCGCGAAGCGGTCAGGATCGCCGGCAGGTCTTGCCGCAGCGTGGTCCAGATGGCGATGCCGAGGACGATCAGCTTCGCCATCGAGCGCACCGTCTCGGCCAGATTGTCGCGGCCGGCGAGCCGGCGTAGGCCGGCGGCGGGGTTGAGCCGCGCAAACTTGGCCGCAGCGGCGCCGCGCTCAGCAGAAATCCGGTTTGCAACAGAACCGCCGCCGCGCCGCCCGCGGCAGCGGCCAGCACGATGGGTAAGGCGGCTTCAAGCCAGATCACACAGGCCCGGCGCAACGCCTCGGCCGGAGTGATCGAGAAGTCGTTGTCCTGCCCCAGCAAGCCCGCCGCCTGATGCAGGAAGGCGCTGCCGCCGGAGGGCGCCGACCAGGCAAAGGCCAGCGTGGCCGCGCCGAGCGCGGCGAAGGTGACTGCCTCGCGCGAGAGCGGGATTTGCCCGGCTTCGCGCGCCCGTTGCAGGCGCTGTTGGGTGGCGGCTTCCGTCCGATCGCCGCCGGCGGCTGCCTCTTCGCCGGCCATGCCCGGTCAGTTCAGGCCCGGCAGATCCAACAGCGCGGCGCGAACCCCGTCCTGCCAGGCGGCGATCAGCCCTCCCGACAGGATCGCGAACAGCACGAGCCCGCCAAGGATCTGTCCCGGCAAGGCAATGAAATAGGCTTGCACGCGCGGCACCAGCCGGGCCAGGAGGCCGGCCGCAACGTGCCAGACGGTTCCCGCGATCATGAACGGCGCCGCCAGCCGCAGAGCCAGGGCAAAGCTCGCCGCGACCGCGCCAACCGCCGCCTCGGTGCCGCCGCCGGCCGGCAGGAGCGCGCCCGGGTGGATCAGCCGGTAGCTGCCTGCGAGCGCTGCGATCGGCAGAGCGTGCAAGCCGGTTGCCAGCACAATCACCGGCACGGCCAAGCCGAACAGCTGTGACAGAGCTGTCGTTTGCTGGCCAAGTTCTTCTGTCGGATGCAGCAGACCGGAAAGACCCGATAGGGCGGCCATAAATTGGCCGGCAACCGGCAGCGCGAGCGCCATGATGCGGGCGAGCCACCCGAGCCAGAGCCCGGTCAGAACCTCGGCCGCGACCATCGCCGCCGCTGCCGCCGTTGTCTCCGGTACCGACGGCACGTCCGGCGCAACCACCGGGACCAGCAGCAAGGCCAGCCCGAACGCCAGGCCCGCGCGGAGCATGGCCGGCGGCTCCAATTCGCCGAGGCCGGGGAGCAGCATGATAGCGCTACCGGCGCGCGCCAGTACAAGCACGAAGGCGAAGGCCCAACCGGGCAGTGCCGCAAGCACCGCCGCGTCCGCGGCGGTCATGACCCGCCGATGGCGATAATGCGGTCGAACATTGTGTGGGCGTAGGCGGTGAGTGTCGCCAGCATGAACGGGGCGAGCAGCGCGAATAGCGCACCGAGTGCCGCGATTTTGGGAATGAAAGCCAGGGTCGCTTCGTGGATTTGCGTGACCGCCTGCAACAGCGAAACCGCCAGCCCGACCATGAGCCCCAGCGCCAGCGGCGGCCCGCCGAGCTTTAGGACCACCAGCATCGATTCCCGAATCAACACGGCGACTTCCGCCTCGGTCATGCCGTGGCCCGCCCCTTCTGGCCCGTCGCTTTCCCGTCAGACCCCTCCCCCATCCCCTCCCGCAAGGGGAGGGGAGTCCGGGCGACGTGCCTTCCCCCCTCCCCTTGCGGGAGGGGGACGGGGGGAGGGGGTTCTGGGCGCCCGCAGATTGAGTGTGCGGCATCATATCGGCATCTTCATGATGTCCTGATAGGCCTGGACCACGCGATCGCGGATCGCGGTGGCGGATTGCAGGGCGAGTTCGGCACGCGAGACAGCGGTGACGACTTCAGTGAGATTGCCGCCGCCGGAGATGGCCTGCATCGCCTGCGCGTCGGCGCTCTCCCCGGCATTGATCGCGCCGCCGATCGCGCGTTGCAGCATGGCGCCGAACCCAGTGCCCGGCTGTTCCGATGGCGCAATACCCGGCTGATCGCTCTGCTCGACGCGGTTGTAGGCGTCGGCAGCCGCCGAGGGCGTTACGGTGATGGTCGTGATCGGGGTCATTTCAGCAGGTCGATCGTTCGGCTTAGCATGCCGCGGGTGGTTTCCATAACCTGCAGATTTGCCGAGTAGGCCCGTTCCGCCTCGCGCATGTCCATCATTTCAACGAAGCTGTTCACGTTCGGCAGCTTCACATAACCCTGCGCGTCAGCGGCCGGATTGGCCGGATCGTAGCGCTGGGGAAAGTCGCTTTTGTCCACGCCGATCTCCTTTACGCGCACGGTTTCGGCATCGAGTGCCTGATCCATCCGGTTCTCGAATGTGACGACCTTGCGCCGATACGGCGCGACGCCGGGGCCGCTTCCCGTCGTGTCCTGGTTCGCGAGATTTTCCGCGATCACGCGCAGCCGCATGGTCTGCGCATCCAGGGCGGCAGCGGAGATGCCGAGTGTCTTGGTCACATCCATCGGAGATTTCGCCTCACCCGGCGCCGTGTCCGAGCGCGAGCGCAAACATGGCCATGTATTTCTTGTAGATCGAAGTCACGCTGTCCCGGGTCGTCGCGGTATCGGCAATCTTGGTCAACTCGGTTTCCATCGACACCGCGTTTCCGTCCGGCTGAGACCATCACGGCATCGGTCGCACGACGCCTCCGCAGCGCTCGCATCAGCGGTGCCGCCCAGATGACCGGGGTCGGTCGTTGCCAGCCTGACGGGCGGGATAGCGCTCAGGGTTTCGGCGAAGGGGCGCAGGTCGCGCGAACGCCAGCCCGGCGTGTCCGCATTGGCGACGTTTTGCGCAAGCAGCGCCTGGCGGCGATCGGTCCAGGCGAGACGCTGCTCCGCCAGATCGAACAGGCCGATGCGCGTCGGGTCCATAGCGGCAGCTTGCGCGCAAATGCTGAAAGCCGGATTAACGCATGCGATGCCTGCGCCGGCAGGTAAATTGTCGTTAACCACTTCGCGCTTTATTGGGGCTGATGAGTGACAAGCCCTTCGCGCCGTTCCGGTCTCAGGCATCCGGCCTTGCCGAACATCTGGCTTTCCCCGGGCCGTCGGTCGAGACCGTTCGCGATACGATTGCCTCGCTTGACCGCACACTGATGCTTGCCCGCGCCCTGGCCGAGACCGGACGCGCCATCGACCTCACCGGGCTGGATGCCCAAGTTGGGGCCGTCTGCGCGCAGGCGTTAGCTCTGCCGGCGGAACAAGGCCGTGCTTTGCGCACCGAACTCATCCTGCTCCGTGCCGGACTGGACGCGCTTGCCGGCTCCATCACCGCACCGGCGCCACCCTGACCATCGGACGAAACAAGATGCGGCAAAAGGCCGCTCCATGCCCGTCTCGGCCACCACCATCCTGACCGCGCTCGCCGCGCTCGCGGCTGTGCTGGTACTGGTTCTGCTCGCCGGACGCGCCGCGCGGCTGGGCGGCTTCGCCCCGCGCGCCGGCGGGCGACTTCTGGCGGTGCAGGACACGCTCGCCCTCGATCACCGCCGGCGCCTCACCCTGGTCGGGTGCAATGGACGGCGCGTGTTGCTGCTGACCGGCGGGGCGCAGGATTTGGTGGTGAGTTGCTGGCTGGACGATCCGGCGCTGCGCCAACCGGATCAGCAGGTATGATGCGACGCGCGGCCTGGTGCGTGGCCCTGTTGCTGGCGATGCCGGCGCTCGCGCACGCGCAATCCGTGAGCATCGATCTCGGCGCGGCTGGTCAGGCCGGCGCGACCAGCCGGTTGGTGCAGATCACGGCGCTGCTGACCGTGCTTGCCCTCGCGCCGAGCCTGCTGGTGATGGTGACGGCCTTTACCCGCATCGTTATCGTGCTCTCGCTGCTGCGCAGTGCCCTCAGCACCCAGGGCACGCCGCCCAACACCGTGCTGATCGGCTTGGCGCTGTTTCTCACCTTCTTCGTCATGCAGCCCGTGATGGAACAATCCTGGCAGGCGGGCCTGCTGCCGATGAGCCAGGGCAGGATCGGCGAGATGGAAGGGCTCGAGCGCGCGGCCGAGCCGTTTCATCGCTTCATGAGCGCCAACGCGCGGCCTGATGACGTGAAACTGTTTCTGGACGTGGGCCGGCTTGCGGTGCCCAAAACCGCCGATCAGGCGCCGTGGCGTGCCCTGGTGCCAGCCTTCATGGTAAGCGAACTGCGCCGGGCGTTTGAGATCGGTTTCCTGCTGTTCCTGCCGTTCCTGGTGATCGACATGGTGGTGGCCACCGTGCTGATGAGCCTGGGCATGATGATGCTGCCGCCGAACGTCGTGTCGCTGCCATTCAAGCTGATTTTCTTTGTTCTGGTCGATGGATGGCGGCTGGTTGCCGGGAGTTTGGTGCAGAGTTTTCGATAAGGGCAGCGTCGCGTGTCCGGTCCCGTCGAGCGGGTCACTTTTGATGAAAGCCGGCTGGCGCATATCTTCCGCGATGCGCGCGGCCATTTGGCGTCGGATAACTTCGCGAACAGACAAATCCTGCTCGAGGTCGCCAACGATCCGGATAGTATTCTCGGCACGGACAGGTTCGGAACGTCTGGGCTGCCCGGATCGATCCCGCGGGTCGGCAGGTATGGGTCCAGATACGCAATGGCCGGATCACAAATGCTGGGGTAAACTTGCAGCCGCGGACGTTCACCTTGCTTATCACCCAGCGAGGGTTCTGACAGGAGTTTCACGCAGTGGCCGAGCGCCTGGTATCAGCGGCGGACGCATTCGAAGCTATGGTGCGGTTTCTCGATGCGTACAGGGCCAAAACCGGATCGGATCCTAGTGTCCGAGCCGTGCTCAGCGATATTCAAAGCCTCACGAAGGACTAGGTTACCGGCTGACCCGGCAACCTGGGACGACTGGATCAAGGCCCTTGATAGCGTGATTCGCGATCAGCGCGATATCGCGGCGCTGCAGACAAAGCGGCGAAATCCCGCGGCCCGCAGTTGAGCATCTACGGTAGGTGCTCGACGACGTAAGGCGGCAGGTTGAACGAGCCGGCGTGAATTTCCGGCGTCCAGTATCGGGTCGTGCCGAGCACGCCGGCGATCTCCGCCCGGCGCCTGATTTGATCGGCCGGCACACGCGCCAGCCCCGCGTCCTTCGCCGCAAATCCAAGCGTCATGAACCCGCCAACGTAGGTCGGCACGGCGGCCACATAGGCGGTGACGTGCGGGAAGAATCGGGCCCGACGCGCCGAGGTTTCGCGCAGCTCGTCGGCTTGCATGAACGGCACGCCGCACTGGTTAACCACCAGTCCCCGCGCAGTCAGGATGCGCGCGCAGTTGGCGTAGAATTCGTCGGTGAACAGCACCTCGCCGACGCCGATCGGGTCGGTGGAATCAACGATGATCACGTCAAACGCGCGTCCGGCGCCCGCTTCACGTAGTCGATGCCGTCGCCCACGATCACCTCGGCGCGCGTATCTTCCCAAGCGCTGCCGCCGATCTTCGGCAGCAATTCCTTGGATAGCCGGATCACCTCGCCGTCGATTTCCACCATCACCGCGCGCTTGACGGTCTTGTGTTGCAAGATGCGTCGCAGCACGCCGCCATCGCCCGCGCCGATGATCAGCACGCGTCTCAGCGGCGCCGTGCGCCAGCAACGGCACATGTGCAATCATTTCCTGATAGACGAACTCGTCGGCCTCGGTGATCTGCACCACGCCATCCAACAGCATCACCCGCCCATGCGTGCGGCTCTCGAAAATGGCGATGTCCTGGAACGGGCTCTGCACGCGGGCGAGTTCCCGCACCACCTCGAAACGCTGTCCCCAGCTCGGGTACAGCGTCTCATTAACCCAGCAGTCGGTAGCCATCGCCGGCCTCAAGCAAGAAGGCCGCGACGCTGCTCGCTCAGGTGAATCGAGGTCGGGCGGAACGCGTCCTTCAGCACCGGCACCGACTTATAGGGGTCGCACGCCCCGCACATGAAAATATCCACCGCCGCGAAGTCGCGCTCGGGCCAAGTGTGGATCGAGATATGACTTTCCGCCAGCACGATCACGCCGGACACGCCGCCATCCGGCCCGAACTGGTGAAAGTGGCTGTGCAGAAGCGTCGCGTTTGCGGCCAGCGCCGCTTCCTCCAATGCCGCCTCGATCCGTTCGGGATCACGAAGGTTCCGCGCACCCCAAAGATCCAGCAGCAGATGCGCGCCGGCGAAGCGCACGCCGTCCTTCTCGACGAAATAGTCCTTCTGCGTATCCGCGCGGCAATTGTCCTGGTTCGCGCTCGGATCATCCGAGACCATCCCCAGTGGGATGAGTGCCTCCATTGGCATTCCCTTTCCTACCAGCAGACGGCCTGTTGGGCGGTACGCGCCCCCTGGGGCCAGAAGCCGGCGGAACATGGGGAAACGGGGGGGCTGGCGCAAGCGGATTTATCCAGCGGCGCGGCGAAAATGCGCATGGCGGCATCCCACCAGCCAGGTTCAGCGTGCGTCCGCTGTTACGGGTGGCACGGCAAGCGGCGCTTGGGCGACGGAGCGGGCGAGGGAGGCTTCCTGCGCGGTCCGCTTGAGGTCGGCAATGCCGCCGATCGGGCGTGCCGTCAGAAGCCGGAACATGTCGGCGGTCTCGCCACTGCCCAGCCGCGGCTCGAAACGCATCCGCAAGGCGGCCATCGCCGGCTCATCGCCGGCGCGCTCGATATCCGTGGCGAGACGGACCAGCTGGCGGCGGGCGGCTTCGTCCAGCATCCCGGACGGGGGGATGGTCTTGGCAATGCAGTCCGTCAGCGCCCGTTCGGCATCCGCCCAGTTCTGCGAAAGCTCAAAGATGCCTGCCAGCGCCTCCCGGGCGGCTGGGGTGTCTAGTTGTCGAAGGGCCGCGACCGCCTCATCCCGCTTGCCCTGGCGGGCGGACGCCTCGGCGAAGAGAAGCAGACGCTGCTCTGCAACATCGGAAGGTATCGCCGACCCGTCGGTATCCGCGAGTGCCTTCAGGGTCCCGCCCGCGTCGCCCTCGCGCAGGCGCAAGCTGGCGAGCCGCGCTCCCAGCCGTGCGCGCTCCGCTCCTTCGGGCGCGGCCGCGGCGACCTTGGCAAGCACCTGCTCCGCCTGGCGTGGCAGATCGAGGGACACAAGCCGATCCGCGAGTGCGGACTCGAGCGCAATATCGGCTGGTCCCGTGGCCAGCAGATCGGCATTCTCGTCCACCAGGGCCACCAATTCGATGGCGGGCAGCGATTTGGCGGCATCAGCCCGCAGAAAGTCCGCGAATAAGGCCGACATCCGGCCACGAATCTCGGCGCGGTCGTCTGGAAAATCCACGGCGGACTCGCGGAGCAATGCGAGCGCCTGGCGCACGGCACCGGATTGCGCCCGGAGCGCGGCGACCCGCTCACGCAAATCAAGCTCCCGCCGGTCCCCACGCCAGGCATAGAGCAGCGAATCCAGAGCACCCGCCGCCTGTTTCGGGGTGAGCCGACCCGTGGCGAGGCGAAGTGCCACGGCGCGCGGCGCCGCGCGGGCGCGCGCCAGCCTGTCATGACCGGCGGCGAGCGCGTCATAGGTGGCCAGTGCCAGTTCCGTGGCTCCGTTGGCTTCCGCGAGCATGCCGCGCGCGAGCGCCAAGGTCGGGTCGTTCGGTCGCTGCGCCAGGAGCGGCGCGGCCGCCTTGGCCTCGCCGCCCGCGACCATCGTTTCCAGCGCAAGCGGTAGCAGCTTCTGCTGCATCGCAGGCGGATAGGTCAGGATTAAAGCGGAGGTTGCGGCAAAGATCGTGGCGGCGGCTTGCGAGTCCTCCTGTAGCATCGCCAGGCGAACGCCCCGCCAGAGCGTGATTTCGTCGCTGCCTTCCAGGCGGGGGTCGAGCAGGCCTTCGGCTTCGCCCGGCCGGCCCGCCAACAGGGCCGCGATCCCGGTCAGGGCGATATTGTCAACGGACTGCGGCTTCCAACGGATCCTGCGCGGCTGCCAGCTGGAGCAACGCTTGCGCCTCGGCCTCAAGACCAAGCGCCATCATGGTTTGGGCAACGATCCGCCGCGGCCCGCCGCGCGCCAACGGCGGCGCCGCTGCGGCTGCCGTAATCTGCTCATCGAGTGTCCGCAGCAGAAGCGCTGGCGGCAACGGCGAGAAGTCGAACCGGCGGGTCAGGCCAGCGGCCGCGTCCAGAGCCTCGGCGTAAGCTGAGTCAGGCGTGACCGCGAGCCCCGTACCGGGCGCGGAAAGCACGAAACCATGCGGGCCGGGCCGCATTTCGAGCCGGTCGGTGAGCGCTTCGACCACGACGCCTTGCCACGTCGCCAGAAGCGCAAGCTCGGCGCTCCGCCGCTGCACCGGGATATTCTCACCGGCTTGCAGCTGGGTGCCGACCAGCAGCCGCCCTCCGCCTCGGGGATCAGCGATGGCCACAACATGGGCAGCCGCGGTCGCTGGCAGGGCGACCTGACCCTCGGCCGCCACCGGTCGCAAGGCGCGCAGCACCGCTGGCCGGGACGGGACGGCGATCCGCCAGCCGTCTGCGGTTCGCTGAAGCGAGACAGTGCGGCCGACCGGCGGGACGAAGCGGAGCACGGTGGCGGCTTGCGTCGTCTCCGCGTGCGCCGCCTCGAACATGCGGCTTGCTGCCACGGCTCTCAGATCGAGCGGGTGCGGCGCATCGAACACCACCAGTGCCTCGCTGCCTCGCTGGAAGGCCGCGGCACCCACATTTGCATCGAACGGCACAAGGATAGCGGCGTCCGGATCCGATTCCGTATCGGAGGGCGTCACCGTCAGAGCCGACGGATTCCCCGGTTCCGGAGGAGTCGCTGCCGAAAGTGGCGACGGCGCGGGAGCGCTTGGGGGACCGGCTACAATTGCGGCTGCTGCGGGTGGAACGGGCGCATTTTGTTTGTGGGTCGCGGACGGCTGTGCCTGCGTCGTCGGCCGGGCTGTGCTCGCCGGCGCCGGCGCATCGTTTGCGGGCTGGGCTGCGGCCGGGGACGCTGCGGCTATCTGGGGCGCCACGGGGTCCAGCACGTCCAACACCAGCCTGTGCCCCCGCCAGGTCTGTCTTAGTCCCGCGCCGTGAGCCACGGTGAGGATCGCGTCCCCGTTGCCGCCGGTGATCGCGAGCACGTTGCGCGGCAATGACGAGGGGAATTGCAGGGTCACGCCCTTGCGGAACCGCAGCAGGATGCGGTCCCCGTCCCGGCTCTGGCGGACATTGGCGTGGTGTGGCAGGGCGAGCAAAAGCTGGCCGAACCCGTCGTGTTCCGAGACCAGCACCGACACTTTCTGGCCCGCCTGGGCGGTCAATGCCATTCCGGACAGGACTACGGCGAAAGCGGCTTGTCGCGCCGCTGCTCTTCCGCTCATCCCCGCGAAGGCGGGGATCCAGGCTTGCGCATGGCTGCCATACCTTACCGCAGTGCGACTGGATTCCCGCTTGCGCGGGAATGAGCGGCAGGAGCACATCACTTCGCCGCCTCGACGCTGTCGCGATGCGTGCGCATTTCGGCAAGCCGCGCGGTCACTTCGCGCGCCTTGTCGGGATGCATCGCCGCCAGGATCGGCGCGGCCTTGCTGTCTTTCATGCGATCGACGATTTGCAGCAGAACGGATGTTTCCAAATCATCGAAGATTTGCGCGGCCTCGCGCGCCTTCATCTTCTCATAGAGTGAACGAGTCCCTGCCAGCTCTCCGACTGGCGCTCCTTGCGGTCCGCTTCGAGCTGCTCCAGGTGCTTTTGCAATCCCTCCATGGCGACGACGCTTTGTTCGAGCTTCTTCTGCGCCGCTGCCAATACCGATGCGCGGTCGTTGATTGCCGCCTCGCGCGAATCCAGTTCGCGCCGTCGCTCCCGCAGCTCCAGCAGCACTTTGCGTTCGCCCGGGCTGACCACCGGCGCCTCGGCGAGAGCGGCGCCGCCGGGTTGGGGAGACGCGGCGGGTGGGCTGTGCAGGGCGTTGGCCGGGCCGGCCGGCAATCCGACGCCTTGTGGCGCGGGCTCGACCGGTTTGGGCGCAGTTGGCGGGGTTTGCGCGTCGGCGGCGGCAGGTACCGCCGCGCGCACCAGTTCCACCGATTTCACGGCGAGCAGGGCGAGGATCGCCACGATTGTGGGCGGCAGCAGACGCGGCGCGCGCATCCTCATCGGACAATCCTCAGTGCCTTCAGCAGGTCGCGCTCGGCCTGACTGCGCAGCCGAGGTTCATCCTGCGACGGGTTCGCGGATCGTCTCGCGCACGGGCTCGGCCAGCAGCGGGCGAGCCGCACGGATAGCTCCATCAAGCCTGTCGGCGGCGCGCTCGCCGCGCTCAGTCAGGAACACGAGGTCGCTCTGCAAGGCGCGCGCCGCATCGACCTGACGCGCAACCTGTCGGCCGGCACCGTCGGCCGCCTCGCGCAATTGCTCGATACCATTCTCCGCCTGCCGCGTGCTGGCGTTGAAGCCGGCGACGAGGTGCTCCAACGCGGCCCGGTCCTGCTTCAGCACGCCGAGCGCCCTTTCCAGCCGTAAGGCATGAACGAGCGTGGCGGCCAGCAGCCCGACCAGTGCAATTTCCAGCAGAAATTCGAAGCTTGCCATGTCGTGCGTGCGCCCGTCAGTGTTCCACGCCCGGCAAGCGGGTGATCTCGCGCTCGATCCGCACCGCGATCCGGTTCTTGCGCCGGCCGACCCGCGCCTCGAACAACGGCGCGGTACCGCAGCGGAGCTGCACAGGAGCGCCCGGCGAGACGCCCAGCATGATCCGGCTGCCCGGGCGCAGCGCGATCACGTCCGCTAACGCCATGACCTGCTCATCGAGCACGACGTCAAGCTCGACTTCGGTGTTCCACAGCTCTTCGGCCAGATGCGTCTCCCATATTGAGTCGCGGCCGAATTTCTCGCCCATGAACTGCTGCAACAGCAACTCGCGTACCGGCTCAAGCGTCGCATATGGCAGCAGCAGCTCGATCAGTCCGCCGCGATCCTCCATGTCGATGCGAAGCCGCGCGAGCACGGCGGCATTCGACAACCGGCTGATCGTGGCGAAGCGTGGATTCACTTCCAGCCGTTCGTAGCGGAACGTAACCGGGCAAAGCGGGTCGAAGCTCATGGACAGGTCCGCCAGCAACAGAGCAATGAGCCGCTCGACCAGCGTGCGCTCGATGCTCGTATACGGTCGGCCCTCGATACGCGCGGGAACGGCGCCGCTGCGTCCGCCCAGCAGCACATCGACGATCGAGTAGATCATGGCGCTGTCCATGACTATCAGACCGTAATTGTCCCATTCCTCGGCCTTGAAGACGGCCAGCATGGTGGGCAGCGGGATGGAGTTGAGATAGTCGCCGAAGCGGAGCGAGAGGATAAACTCGATGCTCACCTCGACATTGTCGCTGGTGAAGTTGCGCAGGCTGGTGGATAGGATGCGCACCAGCCGATCGAAGACGATCTCGAGCATCGGCAGGCGCTCGTACGAGACGAGGCCCGAGCCGACAATGCGCTGCATGCCCGAGCTTTCGTCCGCATTGCGGGCACCTCGATCAAAGCCGAGCAGACTGTCAATTTCGGCCTGGTTAAGCACGCTTGCCGGGAGCGACGCTTCCGGGCTGGTGGCCGTTTCTGTCGGTTCCGGCCGGTCTTCTCGTGGCGCTTCCGGGTCTTCGCTCATTGCACCAGCAACTGCACGAACAACACGTCGCGCACTTTGGCCGGCGCGGTGGCGACGTTCGCCCGCGCGATGAGCTCCTCACGGAGCCGATACGTGCCTGCCGAGCCGCGCAGCTCATCGGGACGCATGTCGCGCAGATAGGTTTGGAACAGGTCTTCAAGGCGCGGAATCGCAGCGGTCACGGCAGCGGCGTCCGCCTGCCGTGCGGTTTCGATCCGGGCACGCAGCTTGATATAGCGTGGGCGGCGCGGGTCGCTGTCCAGATTGGCGACCATTTCCGGAAGATCGACATAGACCGGCGGCTCCGGTTTGCCTGGCGACGAGGCGGCTTGCTTTTCGCCGCCGACCAGGTGCTGCGCCAGTCCGCTCACCCAACTGCCGGCGCCGAGCAGCAACAGCAGTACGGGCGCGGCGATCAGGATGAGCTTGCGCCTGCCGACTTTTGTTGCCAGCGACGACGCTGCTGCTTCGTCCTCGCGCGTTGCCACTGCCTCTTTTTCGGTGCTCACCGTTTTCCGCCTCGCATCCGAGGGCCGCGAAACTGGCAGGGAACGATTAACGAAACCTTGCCGCTTGCACACCCCCCGGGCGTCTGTTGCCGGGCAACAGTAAGGTGGCTCGGCGAAGGCTGCCGGGTGCAACCATCACAACCGCAATTCGCCCCCATTTCGCGGGCGTCCGGTCCTGGCACGGCGCTTGCCACCACGTGTCCGGCATCAACGGGCCGGAACAAAATCGCATGGATCTTCCCGCCAACATCGCCGCATCGCGGGTCGTAGCGCAGCTTCGCGCAATGGACGTGACGGCCGCCAATGTCGCCAACGCCAACACGCCCGGTTATCGCGCCGAGCGCATGTTGTTCAGCGACTGGTTGCAACGCCAGCGCGATGTCGCCTCGCCACCCGGCGGACAGGTGATTGCCTATACCCAGGATCGCGCGACCTGGCGCGACAGCACGGCGGGACCGATGTCACGGACCGGCAACCCGCTCGACCTCGCGCTGAGCAAAGACGGCTATTTTACCGTGGGCACGCCGAACGGGCCGCGGCTAACCCGCAGTGGCCGGTTCGGTCTGCTGCCCAATGGAACCATCGCTGATTCGGCGGGCGAGGCGCTGCTGGACACCAACGGCCGCCCGATCCAGCTCTCGCCAGCGGATACGCAGCTGACCGTGGCTGCCGACGGCACGCTGTCGAGCGAAAACGGCAGATCGCGCAGATCGGCGTGGTGCGCCCGCAGGACGTAATGCGCCTCTCCGCTGAGGGCGGCACATTGTTCCGGGCGGATACGCCGACCGCGGCCGTCAGCACGCCGGGCGTGGTGCAGGGCGCCGTGGAAGGCTCCAACGTCCAGCCGGTGCTCGAACTCAACCGCATGATGGACGACTACCGGCAATTCCAGTTCCTCGGCCAGTTCCTTCAGGCCGAATCCGATCGCCAGCAAAGCGCCATCGAGAAACTTCTGCCGCAGGTATCATGACCATGCATCATCGTTCCGGACTGCTTGCCCGCTGCCTGATCCTGATGCTCGCGCTGCTGGCCGGATTGGGGCTCGCCGAGCACCAGGCCGACGCCTTGCTCCAGCCGCTCGTCGCGGCGCACCGATAGCAGGAGATATCGATGCGATCACTCGACATCGCCGGCACGGGGATGCAGGCGCAGCAGACCAATGTGGAGGTGATTTCCAACAACATCGCCAACATGACGACCACCGGCTTCAAGCGCTCGCGGGCCGAGTTCCAGGATCTGATCTACCAGAACCTGCGCCGGGTCGGCTCTAACAGTTCCGATTCTGGCACCATCGTGCCCTCCGGCGCGCAGCTCGGGCTCGGTGTCAAGACCGCCGCGATCTATCGCATCAACGAGCAGGGCAATCTGCAACAGACCTCCAATACGCTGGATATGGCGATCCAGGGCAACGGCTACTTCCAGGTCACCTTGCCATCGGGCGAGACCGGCTACACGCGCGACGGCACGTTCGGCCTTGCGCCGGATGGGACGATCGTGACGGCCGACGGCTACGTGGTCCAGCCCGGCGTACAGATCCCGACCAATGCCACGGCTGTGACGATCAACACCTCGGGCCAGGTGCAGGCCACGATCGCCGGGCAGACCGCGCCGCAAACGGTGGGCCAGCTGCAGCTTGCCGTGTTCCCCAACGAGGCGGGGTTGGACTCGCAGGGCGACAATCTGTTCCTGCAAACCGCCGCCTCGGGCAATCCCGTCACCGGCAATCCTGCCTCGCCGGGCTTCGGGACAGTGATGCAGGGCTTCGTCGAGACCTCCAACGTCAACGTCGTGACCGAGATCACCAACCTGATCACCGCCCAGCGCGCCTACGAGATGAACAGCCGGGTGATCACGACCAGCGACGACATGCTCTCCACGCTGAGCCAGTTGCGGTGAACCGAATGAAACGATTGCTGTGCGCCGCCGTGCTGGTTGCCTGCTGCGCCCCGGCGCAGGCGGCGACATTGCGGTCGCTGACGACGCTGCATGTGCAAGTGGTGCGGCTGAAGGATTTGTTCGACGACGCCGGCCGCAACGCGGATCGTGTGCTGGGGCCCGGCCCCGCACCCGGCGCGCGGATCGTGGTGGAAGCCCGCCAGCTCGCAGCGATAGCGCGCGAGTTCGACGTCAATTGGCGCCCCATCTCCAGCGGCGATCGCGCCGTGCTCGATCGACCGGGCCGGCCGCTTGACCGCGAGCTGGCGCTCGGCGCGTTGCGTCAGGCGCTTGCGTCGGCGGGCGCATCGGATGACTGCCGGATCGAACTTGCCGCTTTCACAGCACCGATCGTGCCGGCGGATGCCGCGGTCACACCGGCGGTGAGCCAGATGGACTTTGATCCGGCCTCGGGCCGGTTCACGGCGGTGCTGACGCTGACCGGGCCGAGCATCACCCCGATCGACACGCGGGTCTCCGGGCGGGCGGAAGCGGTCGTGGAAGTTCCGGTCGCGGCGCAGCGCCTGCTGCCGGGCACGGTGCTGGTTGCCGAGGATGTGCGCATGGCCAAGCTGCCAGCCGACCAGCTGCAAGGGCGGGTGGCGCGAACGATCGCCGACGTGGTGGGGCTTCAGCTTCGTCATCAGGCCGCCCCCGGCCGGCCGCTGCAAATGGCCGAGCTCGATCACCCTGCGCTGGTTAGGAAGGATGCTGCGGTGCTGCTGCTGCTGGACAGTCCGGGGATCGCGCTGACCGCCGCTGGACACGCGCTGCAATCGGGCGGCATGGGCGATCGGGTGCGTGTGCTCAATCCGATCTCAAAAGCCGTCGTGGAAGGTGAGGTGATCGGCGAGGGGCGGGTGCGGGTCGATCCGTCCTCGCTGCCCTTGGTGCCGGCCGGCGGCGCGGCACGGCAAGACGCGACGGAGTTCGGCCGATGAGGCGGGAACGCGCGCTTGTGCTGTTGCTGCCGCTGCTCGCGCTGAGCGGCTGCGGCGCGTTGTCGCGACTGTCCGATGTCGGGCGCCCGCCGTCGATGGACCCGACCACCGACCCGACGCGGACTCCGGGATGGCGGCCCGTCAGCATGCCCATGCCCGCGCCGGAACCGCCGCCGCCGGCGGGCGATTCGCTGTGGCGCCCAGGTTCGCGCGCCTTCTTCAAGGACCGCCGCGCGGCGCGTGTGGGCGATCTGGTTACCGTGCTGGTCAACATGACCGACGCGGCGCAGGTGAATAACTCCAGCACGGCCACACGCACCAGCTCCGATGCGATGGGCGTGCCCAATCTGTTCGGCCTGGAAAACGTAATGCAGCACGTCTTCGTCAAGCCGATCAATCCGGCGAAGCTGGTTACGACCAACAGCACCAACACCAATGTCGGCACCGGGCAGATCCAGCGCAACGAGACCGTGACCTTGCGGCTGGCCGGCGTGGTGACGCAGGTGCTGCCAAACGGCAATCTGGTGGTGCTGGCGCATCAGCAGTTCCGCGTGGACAACGAGCTGCGCGATTTGCGGGTAAGTGGCGTGATCCGCCCCGAGGACATCGCCAGCGACAACACCGTGCAGCACGACCGCATGGCGGAAGCGCGCATCGCTTACGGCGGCAAGGGGGATTGACCGACTTGCAGTAGCGCGGTGGGGTCAGCAGGTGATGGATATATTGTTGCCGTTCTGATTCGGCGTGGCGCCGGCTTAGGGCATTCGTTACTCCGGCATTCCGGCTTTGCGTAGGCCGTCCATCAACATTCGCAAGTCGCTCGGGCTTCGGCGGGACGCAAAATGCTTTGAGATCGGACACTCGCAAATTCGCGAACAGTTTGCAGATCTGCTCCACATACTGTTCTGCCTTCGCGAGATCGCCGGCAAAAGCGCTGTTGGCGGCGGACAATCGAAGTGCTGTGCCGAAATTCGGCTGTTGCATAATGCCCGCCCAAGCCAAAGCGAAGCTTCCTCGTAGCGGTCGAGGTAGAAGTAGTTCGCACCGATGGAAGTTTCAGCCATATGGAACAACGGGTCTAACGGATTGAGCCGGGCGGCGTGAAACAGATGCGTCAGTGCGGTCTCGTGCTCGCCATGAATCCCGTACCAGGCCACTCGTTATCCACGCTGGCGCCAAATTCGGATTCAGCGACAGCGCCCGGTCGATCAAGGCAACGCCGGCGCTGAGCTCGGTGGTCGAGATGGGCCAGCGCCATTCCTGCCATGTATAGAGCCGTGGCGTCCTTTCTTCCATGTTCGGCTGCAGTAGCGCCAGCCTAACTCCCTCGTTCCGTTCGCTATCGAACATTTGTGAACCAGTCTTGCACAGCCGGTGCATGTAACACCATGCGGCGAGCCCATACGCGGGGCCATATTGCGGATCGAGACCTATCGCCCGGTGCAGCAAATCGAGCGCTTCCCGGTTTGCCTCCGGCGTCATGCGACTGGCACTCGCCAGCGCACGCAGGAACAGATCATAAGCATCCAGGCTTTCGGTTGGCTTCCGCCGGGTCCGCTCGATCTCGGCCCCGAAACTTAGGTTCAATGATGGCCGCCACGCTCCCCGCCACCAGGTCCTGCAACGCAAACACGTCCTGCAAATCGCCACCGAAGCGATCGGCCCAGAGATGCGCGCCCATGGCGGCGTCGATCAGCTGCGCCGTGAAACGAACGTTGCCGCCCGACTTGCGCACGCTGCCTTCCAACACGTAGTGAACACCAAGCTCCCGCCCCACCTGCTTCACATCGACTGCGCGGCCCTTGTAGGTGAAGGACGAATTGCGGGCGATAACGAACAGCCAGCGCACGCGCGAGAGCGCGGTAGTGATCTCCTCCACCATGCCGTCCGCGAAATACTCCTGCTCCGGATCGCCGCTCATGTTCTCGAACGGCAGGACGGCAATCGAGGGCCGATCGGGCAAAGCTAGCGCGGGCTTTGGTTCCGGCGGTGTCTCGGGCTGCGGCTCGAGCTTTGGGCGCGGCCGGCTCCGCCGCCGTTTCCGCTGTCACTTTGGCGGCGAATTTGTAGCCGCTGCCGGGAACAGTGACGATCAGGCTGGGGTGCTGCGGATCAGTTTCGATTTTTCGCCGTAAGCGCGCCACCAGCATGTCGATGCTGCGATCATAGGCCTCTGCGTCGCGCCCGGAGAGCGCATTGAGCAACTGGTCGCGCGACAACACCCGCCCAGGCCGTTGCACGAATTCCCGAAGCAGGTTGAACTCGCTGCGCGTGAGCGAAACGTCCTTGCCAGCAGCGTTGGTCAGGCTGTGGCCGGCAAGATCAAGGGCGTATTCAACGAACCGAAGCAGTCGCACCGGTTCGTTGGTCTCGGCCGCGGGCCGTAGCGCGTCCGAAATGCGCGCTAGCAGACCCGCTTCATCCGACAGGTCGGCGATTAGCAGCGATTTGGCTCCCTCGGAGTCAAGCTCGGCAATCAGGTTGGTGCTGTCAGGTCCGAGACCGTCAGGGCCAATCACCGACAGCGCGAAGTCCTGAAGGCCGATCCGTCGGGCATGCGCGGCGTCTTCCGCAAGTTCGACACTATAGCCGGCACCTTTCAGCAGGCGCGCGAGACCGGCTCGCACGCTCACCTCTCGGGCAACCACCAGTATCCGCCTGCGCATCGATCCCAACCTTACGATGCGGTCGTGGCTTCGGCCGTTACCTCGCCACGATAGGCGCATGTCATCGCCGGATCAAAGTCACAATTGCCGATGAAGGAGCCTACGCTCAGGCCGCAGTCGCCACCAGCGTCAACCGCCGTCGCCGGCGCTGGATCAAGCGCCAGGCGAGCCGGGCGGAGGCGTCGGACAGACGCCCGCGCGGCGGCAATCCCACCGCTTTGAACATCATGCCCATCCCGCGCTCCACATGCCGGAATCGGTAGTAGCCGGCGGCGCGTGAGAGATAGGCGGCGCTGCACCGGCGATGAAGGTATGGCGTGCCGGCTGGCTCATTGCCGCAATGCCAGGCGAAGGCTAGCTCGTCGTCCTCGCTTTCGGTCACCCGCCCGGCGGCGATGCGCAAACGGCGCAACAAGCCGATGTCCTCCCGCCGCAGATAGCGGCGCATGTGGTCGTAGAACAGCTTGAAATGCCGAAACTCGTCGGCCGCGATATGCTTGCAGATCTGCGCCAGCACCGGCTCGGTCGCGGCTTCCCCCAGCGCCGAATAGTAGCTTGAGGTACCAATTTCTACCATGCAGCGCGCGATCAGCTCGCCCGTGCGCGAGCCCCGCACCGATGCTTCGGCGTCCAGCGGGAGCTGGAACCCGGATTTGTAGCGCGCGAAAGCAGACGCGTAGTCCCAGGACGGATCGGCCAGCATCGCCCACCGCCCCAACGCCTCGCCGTGCTGCACTTCCTCTGTCGCCCAATAGTCGGCGGCTTGGCCTAAATCGGGATCGTCGTGGAACACGCGATTGAGGTAGATCGCATAGTCGGTCCCGTTCCGCTCCACCATCGCCGCCGCCTTGACCAGCGGGATCAGCGCCGGGTCCAGCTTCGCGGGATCGAACCGGTCCCAAGGCACGTCGTCGAGTCGCCAGTGTTTCATGGGGCGGAGTATGCCGCTGTCGCGAGGAAGGACAAGCGATGTCGGACCGCTGTCGCTAGTCACGCATGATGGCGGTCAGCTCGGGTGTGCTGAGCCCTGCCTCCAGATACGTAAACGTTCCATCCTGCCTCACCTCGCGTGCCGCTGCGTCCAAACCGCTCATGGCCGCACGCCAGAGCGAGCCTGCCAGACTGATGCGCCGGACGCCCGCTTCGGCCAGCGCGGCGACCGAGAAGGACTTGCCGCGAATGCCAACCATGAAGTTGAACGGCAGGGAAACCGAGGCGCAGACGGTGCGGACCGCATCAAGGTCCGGCAGACCGGGCGCCATCAGCACGTCGGCTCCGGCCCGGGCGTAAGCCTGCAACCGGCGGATCGTATCGTCCAGGTCGGGCCTGCCGCGCAGATAATTCTCCGCCCGTGCCGTTAGCATGAATGAAAATCCTAAGCCGCGCGCGGCCTCGACTGCCGCTGCGACCCGCTCGGTCGCATGGTTTGGTTCGAACAGCGGCGCATTCGGATCGCCCGTCGCGTCCTCGATGGACCCGCCGACCAGACCAACGCCGCCCGCCAGGCGGATCGTCTCGGCGGCGATTTTCGGCGAGTCACCGAAGCCTTTCTCCAGATCGGCGGAAACCGGAAGATCCGTGGCGCCGACGATCAGACGCGCATGCGCCAATGCCTCGTCGCGCGTCACGCGGCCGTCGCGGCGCCCCAACACGCCGGCAGAAGCGCCGCTTGACGTGGCTAAGGCGGCGAACCCAATTCCGGCGAGAAGGCGCGCCGACCCTGCATCCCAGGCATTGGCGATGATGAATGGGCCAGGCCCCCGGTGAAGCTCGCGAAACCGACGCCCCTTTCCCGCTTGATCAGGGTCCATCGACCGTTCCCCCCAATGAATTGCACGGTGCTACAGCGCGAACGGGTTCCGTACCGTCAGCCTTCCGGCGATGACGCGACCATGCTGCAAGTTCTCGGTCAAGAGGATCGAGCACCCCGCGTCCAACGCCGCTGCGATGATGAGCAAATCGTAGAAATGGAACCGCTCGCGCTGCGCGACGTCCAGCGCCGCTTCGTGCGTCGTTACGTCGATCGGGCGGACATCGGGGCACAGGACGCGGAACGCCGCTAAGGCTTCCATGACCTCCGGCCACGCCCAGTTCAGCTTGCGGCGCGCGGCGCTGACGAACTCGTTGAGCACCTGCACGCTGATAATCCCGCCCTCGGACAGCAGGCCGAGCGCGGTTTGCATCCGCTCGTCGTTCTTCGCTGTGGCACAGATCAGGACATTGGTATCGATAAACGTCTTAGCGTTCATTCGCGTCGTCGCGGCTGAACCGGAAGCCGGGCGGCAATGGCCGTTGTAGCGCCTTAAGCCGCGCCAGAGCCTGCTCGCGGCTTCGGTCGCGTTGCACGCGGAAGGTGCGATCACCGGCGATTTCGATCTCGATCTCGTCGCCTTCCTTGAGGCTTAGCAATTCGACCACCGCGCTGGGCAGCCGCACTGCCAGGCTGTTGCCCCATTTTCCGACTTGCATGACGTGGGCTCTCCGATATACAGCAGCTAACGTATATCAGAAGGAAATGACGCTTGGGTGCAGGATATGGCCCAAAGCCTTCCGATCGCCTAATTTTGTCGCGCAATATCCCTTAACGCGGATTTTGCGCCGGCTCAGTATTAAGCCCAGAGATGAAGGCCCGATCGCAATGGGTCTGGTAAACCGGCCAGCGAATATCTGACTGAGGTCCTACCAATTCAACGCTGCGCTACAGGCGGAGGCACCGCCGTCGCCGCAAAAATAGATGTCAAAGCTCGGCATTCAGATCAAAGCGAATGATAGGTTCGGGATGCGATTTTATGTACCCACTAGGACCGCGAACCTTGAAGCGTATTTCGCTGCGAGTCGCCTTGATGACGCATGCCTCCAGACCAGGGTTTTGAAATTAAATCGCAAATCGCGGCCGGGTTCGCATAGGCACCGCAAAGATGACCCGATAAACTCCTTCATTTGGCTCCCACGAAGTCACGAGTGACGCCGGTGTGTTGGCGCGCTTTTGATGGAAGCGTATTAGGCTTTGGTCTATGGTCAATGGAGACGAAGCGTAGATCCCTTGCGTCGGGAACGCTTTGATAACCTGCGATCCCAGATCAGCTGGAATCGGAAACGGTGGTGGTGATCCTAATGCGACCGCTATTCCAAACCATCTCTCATAGTTAATTACTGCAAGGGTGCCGGGAGGAGGCGTAGCGCCAGGAGGCACGAGCAACAGATGAAAGCTGATGCGGCCGTCGATCCCAGGCGGCAGCTCAATGGTGGAGAAGTTCTCGATGTTTGCCGCTGGCGTGAGGACTGTCAGGCTTGGGTAGCGAAATACATGCGAGATACTGCGGTTTGGTTATACAAAATATGGGTTCACAAAAGATCGGGTGAGCTGACGTTCCGTGAAATTGCACCTGGCCGCTAGTATGGTACAAAATGCGAAGCTTTTCGGTAGAGTTAACCAAAGTACGATTATTGGAATATCCAAAGGGCAGCCAATCAATGCGCTGAGCTCCCCCGTTTTCCCTATCGAACACCAAGTAAAGCGAGCCGTCCGCATGATCTCGGAAAGCGAAATTTAAAAAGCGGTACAAGAGTTCCCGATGCCGGATGAGAACTTTGAGCAATTTTTTGGCCTTTTACCGGTCGCTATTTGGCCCACTGCCCGCGCTTTCGCCCATCCAAAGCTAGAGCACTACCCCCCCTCCGCCGCCTCCACCATAGCCCGCGCCGCCTGCACTCGGTCGAGCGCCGCCTCCTCCGCGGCCACGTCGGATTTGTCGATCGCCTCGTACGCGGCCTCCGCCTCGGCGAGCCGCCGTTCGCCTTCAGCCTTGGAGACCTGTTCCACCGGCACCGCCTCGTCGGCCAGCACGGTGCAGCGCTCGGGCGTGACCTCGGCGAAGCCGCCGGCGACGAACAGGCGCGAGGTGACCTGATCGCCGTCATAGAGCGAAATCGTTCCGCCCCGCAGCATCACGATCATCGGCGCGTGGCCTTCCAGCACGCCCATATCGCCTTCCGAGGCGGGGATCACCGCCATGTCCACAGGCCGGGACAGCAACAGCTTTTCCGGGCTTACGATTTCCAGGGTGATTCCCATACCCGCTCCCCTGCGCAGCTCCACCCGCCTCAGGCGGTGGCCTTCAGCGACTCGGCCTTCTTCACCGCCTCCTCGATCGTGCCCACCATGTAGAACGCCGCTTCGGGCAAATGGTCGTATTCGCCGGCGCAGATCGCCTTGAAGCTGCGCACCGTGTCAGCCAGCGGGACGAACACGCCGGGGAAGCCGGTGAACACCTCGGCCACATGGAACGGTTGCGACAGGAACCGCTGGATCTTGCGCGCCCGCGCCACCACCAGCTTGTCTTCTTCCGACAGCTCGTCCATGCCCAGGATGGCGATGATGTCCTGCAAGCTCTTGTAGGTCTGCAGGATGCGCTGGGTTTCGCGCGCCACTTGATAATGCTCGTCGCCGACGATGCGCGGATCGAGCGAGCGCGAGGTGGAATCCAACGGATCAACCGCGGGGTAGATGCCAAGCTCAGCGATCTGGCGCGAAAGAACCGTGGTCGCGTCCAGATGTGCAAACGACGTGGCCGGTGCCGGATCGGTTAGATCGTCGGCCGGCACATAGATCGCCTGCACCGAGGTGATGGAGCCCTTGTTGGTGGATGTGATCCGCTCCTGCAGCGCGCCCATGTCGGTCGCCAAGGTCGGCTGATAGCCGACTGCCGAAGGAATGCGGCCCAGCAGCGCCGAAACTTCCGCGCCCGCCTGGGTGAAGCGGAAGATATTGTCGACGAAGAACAGCACGTCCTGGCCTTCCTCGTCGCGGAAATATTCCGCGACCGTGAGCCCCGACAATCCGACACGCGCACGGGCGCCGGGCGGCTCGTTCATCTGTCCGTAGACCAGCGCTACCTTGGAGCCTTCGGTGGTGTTCTCGCCCAGCTTGATCACGCCGGCATCAATCATCTCGTGATAGAGGTCGTTGCCCTCGCGCGTGCGTTCGCCCACGCCCGCGAAGACGGACACGCCGCCATGCGCCTTGGCAATGTTGTTGATCAACTCCTGGATCAGCACGGTCTTGCCCACGCCGGCGCCACCGAACAGACCCACCTTGCCGCCCTTCAGATACGGCGCCAGCAGATCGACCACCTTGATGCCTGTCACGAGCACCTCGGCGGTGGTCGCCTGATCCTCGAAGGTGGGTGCTTCGCGGTGGATCGGATAGCGAAGCTTCGTCTCTATCGGGCCGCGCTCGTCCACCGGCTCGCCGATCACGTTCATGATGCGCCCGAGCGTCTCGGGTCCGACCGGCATCATGATCGGCTCGCCGGTGTCCACCACTTCATGGCCGCGCACCATGCCGTCGGTGCTGTCCATGGCGATGCAGCGCACGGTGCGCTCGCCCAACTCCTGCGCGACTTCCAAAACCAGCATGCGGTCCTGCACCTTGGTGTGCAGCGCGTTCTGGATGAACGGCAGGTCGCCCTCGAACTGCACGTCCACGACGGCGCCCAACACCTGGGTGATGCGGCCGACAATGTTCCTTGCCATCGGTATTCCTTTGTTTTTTGACCCTCCAGCAAGGGGAGGGATCGTCAGTAACTATCCGTCTCAGACCGCTTCGGCGCCCGAGATGATCTCGATCAGTTCCTTGGTGATATTCGCCTGCCGTGCGCGGTTGTAGTTAAGCGTCAGGCGCTTGATCATGTCGCCGGCGTTGCGCGTGGCGTTGTCCATCGCGGTCATGCGCGCGCCGTGCTCGCCCGCGGCACTTTCCAGCAGCGCGCGATAGATCTGGATGGCCAGGTTCTGCGGCAAAAGCCGGGCCAGGATCGTCTCTTCGTCGGGCTCGAAATCGTACATCGCCCCGCCCAACGCTTCCGGGTCGGCCCCGCCCTCGGGCACCGGTGCCGGGATCAGTTGCTGTTCCGTGACTTCCTGCGAAATAACCGAACGGAACCGATTGTAGATGATCGTGCAGACATCGACCTCGCCGGCATCGACCATTTCTGTGATGCGCCTGGCGATCGCGGCGGCGTCGTTGAACTCGATCCGCCGCTTGCCGGCGAAACTGACGTCATCGCCCATCCGGCTCGCCAGTTCGCGGCGCAGGTAATCGCGCCCCTTGCGGCCGACGGCCATGATCCTGACCGTCTTCCCCTCGGCTTCCAGCCGTCGCGCGAGCGTGCGCGTGGCCCGCCCGATATTGGAATTGAACGCGCCGGCCAGGCCGCGATCGGCGGTGACGGGGACCAGCAGATGCACCTGGTCCTTGCCGGTGCCCATCAGCAGGCGCGGCGCGTTCGGGCTGTCACCGACCGAGGCCGCGAGAGCGCCCAGCATGCGCTCCATGCGCTCGGCGTAGGGCCGTGCAGCTTCCGCCTGGGCCTGCGCGCGCCGTAGCTTGGACGCGGCGACCATCTTCATGGCCGAGGTGATCTTCTGCGTCGATTTGACGCTATTGATGCGCGTCCGCAGGTCTTTCAGGCTAGGCATGTCCTGCCTCCACCGAAACGCGGCATCCGGTCAACCGAACGTCCTCGCAAAATTGTCCAGAAACGAGGTCAGTTTCTTGTCGGTCTCAGGCTTGATTTCGGCATCGGCGCGGATGGTTTCAAGGATTCCGGGCTCGCGCGCCTTCAGTTCCGACAGATATTGGCGCTCGAAGGCTCCGACCTTGCCGACGTCGATCTTGTCCAGATAGCCGCGCACGCCGGCGAAGATTGCCGCCACCTGTTCCTCCACCGGAACCGGCTGGAACTGCGGCTGCTTCAGGATCTCGGTCAGGCGCGCGCCACGCGCGAGCAGCGATTGCGTCGCCGCGTCCAGGTCAGAGGCGAACTGCGCGAAGGCCGCCATTTCGCGGTATTGCGCCAGCTCCAGCTTGATGCGCCCAGCCACCTGCTTCATGGCCTTAATTTGCGCCGCCGAACCCACACGAGAGACCGAGGCGCCGACGTTCACCGCCGGGCGGATGCCGCGGAAGAACAGCTCGGTTTCCAGGAAGATCTGCCCGTCGGTGATGGAGATCACGTTGGTCGGGATGTAGGCCGAGATGTCGCCCGCCTGGGTTTCGATCACCGGCAGCGCAGTAAGGCTGCCGGCGCCATGCTCGTCGCTCATCTTCGCGGCGCGTTCCAGCAGCCGCGAATGCAGGTAAAACACGTCGCCCGGATAGGCTTCGCGCCCCGGCGGACGGCGGAGCAGCAGCGACATCTGCCGATATGCGACCGCCTGCTTGGAAAGGTCGTCGTAGAAGATCACGGCGTGGCGCCCGTTGTCACGGAAGAACTCGCCCATCGTGCAGCCCGAGTACGGCGCAAGAAACTGCATCGGCGCAGGGTCCGAGGCGGTGGCGGCGACCACGATGGAGTAGTCCATCGCGCCATATTCCTCGAGCGTGCGCACAAGCTGCGCTACCGTCGAACGCTTCTGGCCGACGGCGACATAAATGCAATGCAGCTTCCGCTTTTCGTCGCCGGAGGCGTTGATGCGCTTCTGGTTAATGATCGTGTCGATGATGACGGCGGTCTTGCCTGTCTGGCGATCGCCGATGATCAGTTCGCGCTGGCCGCGCCCGATCGGGATCAGCGCGTCGATCGCCTTCAACCCGGTTTGCATCGGCTCCTTGACCGACTGGCGCGGGATGATACCCGGCGCCTTCACCTCGACGCGCCGATGCTCGGTGGCGTTGATCGGCCCCTTGCCGTCGATCGGGTTGCCGAGCGCATCGACCACGCGCCCGAGCAGAGCATCGCCCACCGGCACCTCGACGATCGAGCCGGTACGGGAGACGGTGTCACCTTCGCGGATTTCCCTGTCGTCGCCGAAGATCACCACGCCGACATTATCGGTCTCAAGATTGAGCGCCATGCCACGGATGCCGGCCCCCGGGAACTCCACCATTTCGCCGGCCATGACGTTTTGCAGCCCGAAGATGCGCGCGATGCCATCGCCCACCGACAGCACCTGACCGGTCTCGGCGACGTTGGCTTCGGTATCGAACGCGGCGATCTGCTTCTTCAGGATCTCCGAGATCTCGGCCGGGCGGATCTCCATATCAGGCGGCTCCCTTCATGGCGTATTGCAGGCGCTGCAACCGGGACTTCAGCGACGTGTCGTAGAGCCGCGCGCCAACGCGCACGACCAGACCGCCCAGCAAATCGGGTTCCACCTGCTCGATGATATTGACGTTGCCATAGCCCGCCTCGATCAGGCGCGCGCGGAGCTGCTGGCGCTGCACGTCGTTCAGCTTGTGCGCCGAGGCGACGTAGGCGGTAATGACGCCGCGTTTCTCGGCCACCAGCGCCGCAAACGCGCTAACGATGGCGTGCAGGTTGCGCAGGCGCCGGTTGCTGGCGACGACCCCCACGAAGTCACGGACCGGCTTGCCGAACCCTTCCCGTTCCAGCACCGCGAGCGCGGCCTTGCAGGCCTGCTGCACGTCGATCAGCGGTGATTCCAGCAGACGGCGGAAATCGGCGGTCTGGTCGATCATGCGGCCGAGCTGGTCCATCTCGGTTACGATCTGATCGAGTGCGCGGTTATCCTCGGCGAAGGAATAGAGCGCCGCCGCGTAGCGATCGGCCAGCCCACCGCCGGAGACGATGGTCGTCGTGCCGGATGACGTGCCTGATTGCGTCCCGCCTGTGGCCAAGGAAGCGTTCCCGGAAAGCGTTTATGCCTTTAGGCTCCACAACTGTGTGGAGTGGTCGAATTGGCGGGCGGGCCTCTAGCATGGGGTTTGCTGATGCGCAACACGGGTTCGGTTAAATCGAATGTGTTACGATCGAAGGGCTGCTAGATCCTCAACATGGCACTGTTCGCGAAGCGCCCTACGCCGGGCGACTGCATCACTCGGATCAGCAACGCAATGGACGAGGTGATGGCCATCCTCGATCTGCTCGACGTTACACCCAAGGATAAGGAGTACAAGGCAGACTGGAACGCCAACCGCAAGCATGCCAACGAGCAACCTGCATGAAGCTTGGAGTAGCCTGGGCGCCGCGCTGAGCGAACTCATGCGCAGCCAGCGTCGGCCGACGCGGGACGAGGATCTTGACGCCAAACTCGAGGCGCAGCGGCAACACATCGTCGCCTTGCGGGGAGAGGTGAAACGGTTGGAAGATGCTTTGGCGATGGCAGAGGCGCGCGTAGTGGCTCCCGAGGTTGCGGAGCCGCTGCAGTCGCGAGAAGGCGAAGAGCGGTACATGAAAGCACCATCGGCAAGTGGCTACGTCGGCTCGATCTGACCCGGCTCCAACCGCGCCCGTTCCATCCGAAGAAGGATGCCGCGGCCGAGGAGGGCTTAAAAAAAATTTCGCCAGCCTGGTGAAGGCGGCGCTGCCGGCGTCCGCCCTCGGCAAGCCGATCGAGATCTGGTTCCAAGACGAAGCCCGTGTCGGCCAGAAGGGTGGACACGCCTATATCTGGGCGCCGATCGGCGCGCGACCGTTGATGGTCCGCGACAACCGTCATCATTCCGCTTACCTGTTCGGTGCGATCTGCCCGAACCGCGCCATCGGCGCCGCAATCATCATGCCGAGCGTCAACGCCGAGGCGATGACTGAGCACTTGGCTGAAATCAGCACTCAAGTCGCATCCGGGTCTCATGCGGTGCTGGTCTGCGACAGCGCGGGATGGCATCAGCCCGGCGGGCGGCTCGGCGTGCCGGACAACATCACGCTCCTGCCGTTGCCGTCGTATTGTTAGCGCACAAGATCCGACGGCTTGTCATGAGCGCCGTCCATCCAGACAAAGCTAGGGATGCTGCAGAGGGGGAATGGCGGACGAAACTGTGCCAAAGGTTGTTCCCTGAGATCGACCGTCTTTTGAACGGGGCGCCGATGTAAACGGAGCCCGGCCCCGCGATCGTCCCCAAATGCGGGTCCATGAATTACCGCCACGCTTATCATGCCGGGAACTTCGCCGACTGCGTGAAGCACGCGCTGCTGGTCTGGCTACTGCGCGCATTGCAGCGCAAGCCCGGGCCAATCTTCGTGCTGGACACGCATGCGGGTGCCGGTCGCTACGACCTGACCGGCGGCCCGGCCGCACAGACCGGCGAATGGCACGGCGGGATTGGCCAATTGCTGGCAAACCCGCCGGAGCCGTTGGCCGAGTATGTGGGGCTGGTGCAGCGCCTTGGCCTGTATCCGGGCTCGCCTGCGCTGATCCGCGCCTTATTGCGCCCGTCGGACCGGCTGGCTTGCTGCGAGTTGCACGAGGAGGATCATGCGACATTGCGCCGGCTGTTCGCCCGGGACCGGCAGGTTGCGGCCCATCATCGGGACGGTTGGAAGGCGCTGCGGGCGCTTTTACCGCCCAAGGAGCGCAGAGGGCTGGTACTGATCGACCCACCGTACGAAAACCCGGACGAATTCGCCCGCGTGACGGACGGGCTTCGCGTCGGGTGGGCGCGGTTCCGCACCGGCGTGTTCGCCGCCTGGTATCCGATCAAGCATCGCGCGCCGGTGCGGGCCTTCCACGATGCGCTGCGGGAGAACCGCTTGCGCGACGTGCTTGCCGCCGAACTCTGGCTGCGCGCGCCGCTGGACCCTACGCGGCTGAACGGATGTGGGATGCTGCTGGTCAACCCGCCCTATCGGTTCGAGCGGGAGGCGGAGCCGATCCTGAGAGCGCTGCTGCAGCGGCTCGGCGATGGCGAGAGCGGCGCCGGCGCCGCGTTGCTAAGGTTGGCCGATGAATAGCGTGGCGGTGATTGGCGCGGGTGCCTGGGGCACGGCGCTGGCGATCCAGGCGGCACGGTCGGGTTGCGCCGTCAGCCTGTGGGCGCGCGATCCCGCGCGGGCTGAGGAGATCGCTCGTACCCGCGCCAATCCGCGCCTCTCCAGTGCCATGGTGCCGGAGGCGGTCAACGTGACCGCCGATCGGCCGCGATCCGCCGACGCCATGCTGCTTGCGGTTCCGATGCAGCATCTGCGCGACATTGCCGCGCGGCTTTCGCCCGCAGCGCCGCTGGTCGTCTGCGCGAAGGGTGTGGAGGCGAGCACAGGAAGGTTTCCGTTGGAGGTGCTGGAGGAACTTCACCCGAGCGTGCCTCGCGCCGTGCTGACCGGTCCGAACTTCGCCCATGAAATCGCCGCTGGCCAGCCGGCCGCAACCGTGCTTGCAAGCACCGACGCGTTACTGCGGGCGCGGCTGACCGGAATGCTGGCAACACCCGGTTTTCGCATCTACGGCAATGACGATCCGATCGGCGCTCAAGTGGGCGGCGCGGCCAAGAACGTCATCGCCATCGCCGCCGGCGCCGTGACCGGCGCGGGCCTGGGCGAGAACGCCCGCGCCGCGCTGATCACGCGCGGTCTCGCCGAACTGGCGCGTCTCGCTGTCGCCCTGGGCGGGCGGATGGAGACGGTGATGGGGCTTTCGGGCCTGGGCGATCTACTGCTGACCTGCACCGGACCGGCGAGCCGCAATTTCAGCCTCGGGTTGGCGCTCGGGCGCGGCGCGCGCTTTCCGGACGCGCTGGCCGCGCGTGCCGGCGTAGCCGAAGGCGTGGCGACCGCCCCAGCCCTGATTTCGCGCGCGGGCGCCGTGGACATGCCGATCTGCCGGGCAGTAGCCGGCCTGCTGGCGGGCGACGCGACGCTGGGGCAGGCGATTGCCGCTCTGCTGGCACGGCCGCGGCGGGATGAGTGAGGAGGTAGTTGCGTTATAGCCTGGTTGCGCTGCTAAAGTAGCTAGGCTCAGAGATCGGGAGGAGCCGTGAGAATCGAATTCAATCACTTTTCACCGCAAGCCTTTGAACGAATGGTTCAGGCGTTGTGTGTTCACGTCCTCGGGTCCAGGCGTTGCGATTTTCGGTGTTGGGCCGGATGGCGGACGTGAGGCTACATTCGAAGGAAAGGTGCCCTACCCGAGCACTGCCAAGCGGTGGGATGGCTACGTCGTTGTGCAGGCGAAATGCCGAGAGGTGCCCAAGGGCGGCACTCAGGATGCCAACTGGCTTGTCGACCAACTAAAGCACGATTTAGGGAAGTTCTTGGACGAGAAACGTCAGCTGAGAAAACCGGAGGACGATACATCGCAGCCACGAACGTCACCCTTTCTCCGGAAGCCAAATCAGGTGGAAAGACTAAGGTAGAGCAGTTGTTCAAATCATTTCAGAAGAGTTTAGGCTTAAAGGGATGGACCGTCTGGGCAGCCGACGAGCTGCGGTCGTTTTTAGAAAATGCCGAGAACGTTAGGACTGCGTATTCCGCTTGGCTAACTCCCAGCGATGTTCTGGCGTATTTGCTGAAGAAGCTTGGTCCATCAGACCCGAGGCGAGTTTTGCCTCTGGCTCTCGCGCGCGATCTTCGTGCCGAACGAGACGTTCGTCTCCGAGACGCTGGTCAAGAGACAGAAACCCCCCTGTACCTTGATCGCGTTTTCATCGACTTGCCTGTGAGTATTGGAACTCAACCAAAGAAACAAGATATTGATGAGGACGCACCTCTGTTGCGTGGCTTAGTGGCAAGTGGAGCTCAGGAGCCCGAGCAAAGTTCCGATAAAGAGGTCGCCCCACGTGGCGTTGTTGCGCATCTACTGCTTCGGTGTAAACGCAAATATGATACAGACTCGACGAGGCAAACTCAAACTCGTCCTGCCTTAATAAACTCGATGCCTCTTCCAAACCGAGTTGTCGGACGAGGCGGCCCTGGCCAAGGGAAATCCACGGTGGGACAGTTTCTTGCGCAAGTGGCTCGCGCACGGATATTGCAAAGTCATGAGATAGCTGTTTCAGCGGATATTCGCGACCTAATCCAGCCGATTTTGGATCGGGCTCGGCAAGAAAAGCTTCTTGTCGAAGGCCCAGCACGCTTCCCAATCCGGATTGACTTACCGGCTTTCGCCGACGCTGATTTCGGCAGAGCAGTTCAGGAATTGGCTTGGTTCCTGTCCCTCACTCATTATCCTGGACGGTCTGGATGAAGTGCCGCCCACGGGAAATAGGGCCGACATATTGCAAGCGATCAACGCACTTTGGGACGATGTCCATTTGGAGAATGAAGATTTGATAGTAGTCGTAACCACGCGGCCGCAGGGGTACAATCGGGATTTATAATTAAACCCCGATTACTGGGATCACTGGGAGCTCGGGGCGCTGTCAGACAAAGACGCGACAAGGTTTGTCGAAGGGCTTTCTGAGGTGCGGCTTTCGGACCCTGAAAGACGAAGCGAAGTACTTGCAGAGATCTCAGAGCACTGTCGGACCAGACTACCTCATTCCTGATGACGAGTCGGGTCGGCGGGCTACGGTGGTGAGGGCGGAGTAGATCAGGAAGTCCGCAGTCCTCTTCAGGTCACGATCTTGTTCGGAATAGCTCTACTGAAGGGCCAAATACCACGCGCGAGGTGGGATCTCTTCTCAAGACACTATACCTTATACCAACCCGCCTAGACACTGACACACGCCCATTCGCGCGTGCCGATCGAGCGAATGCGCTCGGGATCGTTGATCAAGAAGTGCCAGGCTGTGTTGCATGCCTCGACAATGACCTCGTAGCTGTCCCAAACCAACGCGCACAGCCGATTGGCGCGCAGGTATTCCCAGACATTCTCCATCGGGTTCAGTTCCGGGCAATACGACGGCAACGGCAGGAGCGTGATGTTGTCCGGCACGCCGAGCCGCCCGCCGGGCTGATGCCATCCCGCGCTGTCGCAGACCAGCACCGCATGAGACCCGGATGCGACTTGAGTGCTGATTTCAGCCAAGTGCTCAGTCATCGCCTCGGCGTTGACGCTCGGCATGATGATTGCGGCGCCGATGGCGCGGTTCGGGCAGATCGCACCGAACAGGTAAGCGGAGTCATGACGGTTGTCGCGGACCATCAACGGTCGCGCGCCGATCGGCGCCCAGATATAGGCGTGTCCACCCTTCTGGCCGACACGGGCTTCGTCTTGGAACCAGATCTCGATCGGCTTGCCGAGGGCGGACGCCGGCAGCGCCGCCTTCACCAGGCTGGCGAAATTTTTTTTAAGCCCTCCTCGGCCGCGGCATCCTTCTTCGGATGGAACGGGCGCGGTTGGAGCCGGGTCAGATCGAGCCGACGTAGCCACTTGCCGATGGTGCTTTCATGTACCGTCACGTTGAAGCGGCGTGCCACCTCCGCACGCAAGTCCAGACAGCGCCAGCGCACCACCTTGTGCGTCTCCAGATCCGGCCCCTTGATGACCAGCGCCTTCAGTTCGGCCATCTGTGCCGACGTCAGAGCCGGCGTGGGGCCCGGGCTACGACGCGACTTCAGCCCCTCAATCCCGGCCTGATTGTAGCGATGCACCCAGTCGCGCAACGTTTGCCGGTCCATGCCGTTCTGCGCCGCCGCCTCGGTGCGGGTACTGCCTTCCAGAACCATCGCCAGCGCCAAAAGCCTGCGGACCTGAGCGCCATCACCGCATTTGCCAGCCATCGCCCGCAACTCCGCTGCCAAGTGCTCCGTCCGCGTGATCGTCACTGCCGTGCCCATCCGTGCCTCGCCTATGCGAATCGACCTCGACAAGCATCGAATCGCATCCGGAGGCGGCTGGGAATCCCTGGAGAGTCAACGCCCGGGCAGGTTGGTATGACTTGGCTTCATCGGTCCAAAGTTGAAGGACTTTCTGGAACTCTGTCTTCAGAAGTGACTTGATGAATTCATTCTGCCGTTCGGGCGATGGATGAAAGATGGCATGTTCCACAACATAGGAACGAAACTTTTCGGCCCAGCCAAAGATGTGGTCGGCGGGCTCATCACCGACATCGTAGCGAAAGTCCTTTATGATCACTTCCCACGGGATTTGGAACAGACCCATGGAATTGTACAGCATGACCGCCACCGGGAACCGACGGCTAAGCTCAAAGAGCTTGTTCTCGTTTTGAAAGATCTTTGCGACTGATGACCCCCCGGATAAGGTGACTGCGCTGTCAGCCGCCAGAGCTATGGCGGAACGGTTCATGACCGCGACCAGCCGTCATCCATTTCACCTTGCGGCGGCAGCCTTCTTCGCAATCTCTCGGCGGTTTTTGGAGGAAGGCTCACTGTTCTTTACTGCCGCTCTTAAGACCAAGGGAGATGGCAGTCGGATCCTTGCCTAACTGCCCGCCAGCCGTGGCGTCAGCGAGCTGGTTGAGTTCCTTCGGCTGCGTGATGCTTGGGCAGTCTGACATGCTTCTGAACGTGGCACTGCTGGGGGGAGTTTCGCAAGCCCGAACTCTTGTGGCCCAGAATCGGAGCCTAACCAAAGGAGCCCGCGCCGATTTGCCGCATTCACCCACCCGTAACGTCTTGCCCGTAAATCCCCGCTTATGCGGCTCAAGCTGTATCGCGCGGCGCAGGTGTCGGAGGCGATGGCGCGGGTCCGGGCCGAACTGGGGCCGGACGCGCTGATCCTCGCCACGCGGCGCGTTGATGGGGGTGTCGAGGTCGCGGCGGCGCTGGAACCGGACCAGGAAGCGCCACCCGCTCTCTCAGCAGCGCCGGCCGCCCCGGCCGATCCCGAGCGGCTCGCGCTGCTCGGCTTCCACGCCGTCCCGCCGGCGGTGCAATCGAGCTTGCAGCATGGAGCGCTCGACGAGGCGCTGCGGAACGCGCTCGGTTTCGCGGCACTGCCGCTTACCCTGAGGGCTTGCCCGGTGCTCCTGGTCGGCGCGCCGGGCTCCGGCAAGACGCTTACCGCGGTCCGCCTTGCGACGCGCCTCGTGCTGGCCGGCACGCGCCCGGCGATTATTACCGCCGACGGCCGCCGCGCGGGGGCAATCGAGCAGCTCGCCTCGTTCACGCGGCTCTTGGGCATCGACCTGATCGTGGCCGTTGATCCGGTGCTGCTTGGCCGTGCCCTCGCCCGCACCGCGGGGGTGCCGGTGCTGATTGATGCGCCGGGAACGGACCCGTTCGATGCAAGCCACCGCGATGAGATCATGGCGTTTGCCGGCACCGCGAAAGCGACCGTGGCGCTCGTGCTGGCGGCCGGCATGGACGCCGCGGAATCCGCCGAACTTGCCTGCGCTTACGCCGAGGCCGGTGCAACCATGCTGGTGGCAACCCGGCTCGACCTGGCCCGACGATTGGGCTGCGTGCTGGCGGCCGCGCATGCCGGCAGGCTGGCTCTGGCCGAAGCGGGCGTGGGACCGGGAGCGGCTGACGGCATGGTGCCTCTGACCCCGGCCCTCCTCGCAGCACGCATGGCCGTAACATTCCCCGCGAAGCCCGGACCGAACGCATGAATCCCAGTGCAGCACTGACCGACCTTTCGGCTGGAGGCGCTGGCCGCCTGATCGCGGTCGCCTCGGGCAAGGGCGGCGTGGGCAAAACGGTGCTGAGCGTGAGCCTCGCGCAGGCGCTGTCGCGGCGGCATCGGGTATTGCTGTTTGATGGCGACCTGGGCTTGGCGAATGTTGATGTCCAGCTTGGGCTGACGCCCGAACGCGATCTGGGTGCCGTAATAGCGGGTTGGGCAACCCTGGCCGAGTGCGTCACGCCTTACCCGGCGGGCGGGTTCGACATCCTTTCCGGCCGTTCCGGCTCGGGCGCCCTGTCGGCAATCGAACCGCCTGTGCTGGAACAGCTGTTGGCGAGCCTTCAGGCACTCGCACCCCACTACGACGCCGTCCTGCTCGACCTGGGCGCGGGCTTGGAGCGTGTGTCACGACGCATGGCCGCATTCGCCGATCTGCTGTTGGTGGTGGCGACCGCCGACCCGACCAGCCTGACGGATGCCTATGCCGTGCTGAAGCTGCGCGCGCTGGACCGCCCCGGAGGTGAGGCACGCATCGTCGTCAATCAGGCGGCGAGCCGCGCCGAAGCCGCGCGCACCTACGCAGCGCTGCAACGGGCCTGCGCCGCCTTCCTGGGCTGGAGCCCGCCGCTCGCCGGGATCGTCCGCCAGGACGAGAAACTGCGCGAGGCGATCCGCCGGCAAGCGTTGCTGCTGACCCGCCATCCCACCAGCGGCGCGGCGAGCGATATCGAGCAAATATCTGCCGGGCTGATCTGATCCGACTTGCTTTTCGTTACTTGCGTTTCGCCAGTGCCGACGCCACCACTTACAATCGGCGCCGTGGCCCATTGAGGCCCGCGCCCGGGGCGAGGGCGTTCAGTCCGGCGGCGCGGGATCAACCAGTGCGCCGGCAAGCCGGGAATCGAGCGGTTCCGGCTTGATCAAACTCGCAGCCAAGAGGGCAGCATGACTTTGATCCGCAGCGGCGGGCGCGATCTGCGGGTGGATTTCTTCCGGGGCTTGGCGCTCTGGTGGATCTACACTGATCACATTCCCGGTGATGTGCTGGCCAATTACAGCCTGCGCGACTGGGCGCTGTGCGACGCGACCGAGGTGTTCGTGCTGCTGGCCGGCTATGGCGCCGGCATCGCCTATGGCAACGGGATGCGCCGGCACGGTTATCCGTACGCCGCTGCCGATGTGCTCAAGCGCGCCTGGACACTGTATATCGCGCATATCTTCCTGTTTGTGGTGTACAGCGCGCAGATCGGTTACTCGGCGGCCGCGCTCGCCCGCAACAATTACCTGGATGAAAGCAATCTCGACGTTTTAGGCACCGAGCCGTATCGTGCCCTGTTCGAGGCGCTTACCTTACGCTACCAGCCGAGTCTGCTGAATATTCTGCCGCTTTATGTCGTGCTGCTGGTCATGTTCGCGGCCATGCTGCCGTTGTTGCGATGGCCGAAGGTTCTCGGGTGCCTGTCGCTCGGCATTTATGTCGCCGCGCGCGCGGGGGGTCTGAACCTGCCCTCCTGGACGGGGGGCGGCTGGTTCTTCGACCCGCTGACCTGGCAATTGCTGTTCGTCGTCGGCGCCTTGCTCGCGTTCCACCCCGTTCGCGTACCCGCCGGGGCTTACCGGGTGCTGGATGGGCTTGCCGGGACGGTGATCGTGGGCAGTCTCGTCATGGTCTACGGTGTATGGAGCCATCCTGTGGTAGCAGCCGCATTGCCGCAGGCGGTCGCGCACTGGATGCTGTCGGTCGACAAGACGATGCTCGACCCGTTGCGATTGTTCTCGATTTTCGCACTGCTTTGGTGCGTCGTTCGGCTAATTCCCAGCGAGGCGCCTTGGCTGCGTGGGCGACCGACAGCGCCCCTTGTACTGATCGGCCAGCATTCGCTGCCCGTGTTCTGCTCCGGCATTTTCTTCGGCTTCTTCGGTCGGCTCGGCCTTGAGTACAATGAGGGGCCGTTGATGCAGCTTCTGGTCAATGGCGGCGGCGCGGCGGGACTGGTCGCGGTCGGCATAATCGCGGCCTGGTATGGCGAGCGAGGGCGCGCACCGCGCGGGCAGCCGGCGGTCTCCTTGCCGGAGCCGGTTCGGGCTGATACGCGGAGCCGTCATGTTCCGGCTGAGGCCGCTGCTCGTTCCTATCCTGATCGGGCTTTGCACGCTTCGGCCGCTGGCGGCCGCCACGGCGGCTGACGCGTGCCCACTCGACCCGGGCTATGCCGAACCACGACAACCGCTTGCGGCGCTTGCCAAAGCGGTCGCGGCGGGCGGACCTGTCGAGGTTCTGGCCGTCGGCTCCGCGACAACATTTGGCGCCGATAACGGCCGCAGTTCGTTTCCCGCTGAGATGCTCCAGCGGCTTCGCTTCGCCCTGCCGAATATCCCCTTCTCCCTGACGGTACGCGGCGGGCGAGGCATGACAGCCAGCGAAATGCTGGTGCCGCTGCTCGGTGCCATCCGGGGCGGAGGCTACAAGCTGGTTCTATGGCAGACGGGCACCGTGGATGCGGTTCGCGGCGTGCTGCCCGAGGAAGTGGAGCAGGCGCTGGCAACCGGCGCCGAGGCGGTGCAACGCGCGGGCGCCGATCTCGTGCTGATCGACCCGCAATTCAGCCGTTTCCTGCGCGCCAATGTTGATCTTGACCCGTATGAGCAGGCGCTGGAGCGGGTTGCTTCAGTGGATGGTGTGGCTCTGTTCCATCGCTTCGCGCTCATGCAGTTTTGGGCCGAAACCGGCGGGATCGACCTGGAACAAGCGGATACCCGTGATCGACCGGGCGTAATACGGGCTCTGCACGCCTGCATCGGGCGCGCGCTCGCCCGGTTTGTGCTGAACGGTATCGGCCGCTGACTTGCCCGCGCCCATTTCCGGGATCCCCGCCTTCCGGCCGGCGCGTCACTGGTGTAGAGGCGCAGCGTCTGCCGGGAAAGGCACATGACCGCTCCGTTCCGCACCACAACGCTTGAGCCGGAAGCCGCCTCGCCGTTCGTGCTCGCGTTGCCCAAGGGTCGCATCCTTGCGGAATGCGGCGCCCTGCTCGCGAAGGTGGGCATCACCCCGGCCGATGACTACGCGGACGAGGCCAGCCGGCGCCTGCGTTTCCCGACCAGCGAGCCGGGGCTCGACGTGATCCGGGTACGCCCGTTCGACGTTGCCACGTTCGTCGCTTTCGGGGCCGCTCAGCTGGGCATCTGTGGCGCCGATGTGCTGATGGAGTTTGACTATCCGGAGATTTACGCCCCGCTCGATCTCGGCATCGGTCGCTGCCGCGTCTCCGTGGCCGAATCAGCCGAGACCGCAGGCTCGGACGATCCAACCCGCTGGTCGCGGGTGCGCGTGGCGACGAAATTTCCGAACATCGCCCGGCGACACTTTGCCTCGCGCGGCATCCACGCCGAGGTCGTGGCACTCAGCGGGGCGATGGAGCTGGCGCCCAGTATGGGGCTTTCCCGGCTCATTGTCGATCTTGTGCAAACCGGCTCGACGCTGAAGGCGAACGGGCTGGTGGAGACCGAAGTAATCGCGCCGATCACCAGCCGCCTGATCGTCAATCGCACCGCCCTGAAGACCCGCGCCGAGGCAATCGGCGCCTGGATTGCCCGCTTTCGGGCAGCAACCGGCCAGGGATGAGGCGCCTCGATACGACACAGCCGGATTTCGATGCGGCCTTTGCGGCGTTGCTGGCCGAGGGGCGCGAGACGATCACGCGCGTCGATCAGGACGTGGCTGGCATCATCGCCGAGGTGCGCGCGCGGGGGGACGCCGCGCTGATCGACTTCGCGGCGCGCTTTGATCGGCTGACGCTCACGCCCGACCGGCTGCGCATTTCGCCGGCCGAGATCGAGGCGGCGCAGGCGCGCGTGCCTGCTGAATTGGCGGAAGCGCTCGATTTGGCCGCAACCCGGATCGAAGCCTTCCATCGTGCGCAGCTACCGCGCGATCTGCATATGACCGACGCAGCCGGGCTTACGCTCGGCATGCGCTGGAGCGCACTAGATGCCGTGGGGATTACGTTCCGGGCGGTAAGGCCGCATATCCGTCTTCCGTGCTGATGAACGCGATTCCGGCAGGCGTGGCCGGGGTCGCGCGGATCGCAATGTGCGTGCCGAGCCCGGATGGCGTGCTCAATCCGCTCGTGCTCGCCGCCGCGCACCGTGCCGGCGTGGAGGAAATTTACCGCGTTGGCGGCGCGCAGGCGATTGCGGCGCTGGCTTACGGTACGGCCAAGATTCCGCCTGTGGATCGCATCGTGGGGCCGGGCAACGCCTACGTGGCGGAGGCCAAGCGCCAGGTCTTCGGCCGCGTCGGGATCGACGCCATTGCCGGGCCGTCGGAGGTCGTGATTCTGGCCGACGCCGACAATGATCCCCGTCTGGTTGCGGTGGATCTTCTCGCCCAGGCCGAACATGACGAGGCGGCGCAGGCGATCCTGATAACCGATGATCAAGGCTTTGCCGATGCGGTCGTCCGCGCGGTTGCCGCCGAGCTTGCCACCCTGCCGAGGGCAGGCATTGCGGGGGCGAGCTGGCAGGCGCACGGCGCGGTGATCGCCGTCCGCGATTGGGACGAGGCGGTTCGGCTTGTGGATCAACTGGCGCCCGAGCATTTGCAAATCATGCTGCGCGAACCCGCGGCAATCTTCGGCCGCGTCCGCCATGCCGGCGCGGCGTTTCTGGGCGCGTTCTGTCCCGAGGCGGTCGGCGATTATGTGGCCGGGCCTAACCATGTTTTGCCGACCGGGCGCACGGCACGGTTTGCCTCGGGCCTGTCGGTGTTCGATTTCCTGAAGCGTACGACTTGGGTCGCTGCTGACCGGGCAGCGCTCTCCATTGTCGGACCCGCCGCAGTCGCGCTTGCCGAGGCCGAAGGATTGCAAGCCCATGCCCGCAGCGTCGCCTTGCGGCTCGGCCAGCACGGAGGGGAGGCGCCCGGTTCACGGTCCTGAACGCGCGCTTGACCCGGGTCGGGCCGAACCTCATGTTGCCGACGGCCTCAACACAGCGCACGAGGGTGGATGTCGAAAGAGGACATGATCGAATTCAGCGGAACGGTGATGGAGCTTTTGCCCAATGCCATGTTCCGCGTCAGGCTCGATAACGAGCATACGATCCTGGCGCATACCAGCGGCAAGATGCGCAAGAACCGTATCCGGGTGCTCGCCGGGGATCGGGTCAATGTCGAAATGACGCCCTATGACCTGAGCAAGGGTCGGATAACGTTCCGCTTCAAGTGAGCCGGCCTTGCTTGGTGCTTGCCTCGGCAAGTCCGCGTCGGCTCGAATTGCTCGCTCAAATCGGTATTTCGCCGGATCGTGTCATTCCTCCCGGAGTCGACGAACGTCCCGAGCGAGGTGAGATTCCCAGACATTATGCGAGGCGGCTGGGCAGGGCCAAGGCCGGTGCTGTGTCCGCGCACGAATGCTTCGTGTTGGCTGCCGATACGGTGGTGGCGGTGGGCAGGCGCATTCTGCCAAAGGCGGAGACCGCCGATCAGGCCCGCGCAGCCTTGCGTTGCTCTCCGGCAGGCGGCACCGGGTGATTACGGCCGTCGTGGTCCGTGCGCCGGACGGGAGGCTCGCGGAGCGGGTGGTCGTGACCACGGTCGGTTTTGCGCGACTCAGCCAGGCGCAGATCGCGAGTTATATCGAAAGTAACGAGTGGCAAGGCAAGGCCGGCGGATACGCTGTCCAGGGCCGGGCCGCCGCGCATATCCGCTTCCTTTCGGGCAGCCATTCCAACGTGATCGGCCTGCCGCTGTTCGACACCGCCCAGCTTCTGCGCGGGCTCGGCTATCCGGTTCCGTGAACTTGGTCATTGTCGCCTCGGCAAGCCCCGGGGAGATTCGCGCCGCGGCAATCGCGGATGGCGCTGCTGATTGACTATGCAATCGAGCGCCCGGGCGTGCCGGGCGGAGTTGGTGACCTGTATCGCGGGCGCGTAACGTCTCGCATTCCGGCCCTGGCAGGTGCTTTCGTCGCATTGGCTGGAACCGAAGGGTTCCTTCCCGAGAGCCAGGGCGGCCAAGGTGCAACGGAAGGCGCCAGCGTCGGCGTACGCGTCGTCCGTGCGCCGCAGGCAGGCAAGGGACCGCGCCTGTCGGGGCAACTAACAGAGGAGGAGCGGGCACTGATCGGCACCGGGCCGCCCGCGTTGATCCGGCGCGGCCCCGGCGCAATTGTGCGACTGGTGCAGCTGTATCCCGGAGCGCCGGTGCTGGTGGATGATCCCGCGCTTGCGTCCCGGTTGCGCGCGACCCCTGGCCTGAGCGTCACCGTGCGCGCGGCCTCCATGGATGACGCGATTGAGGCGCAGATCGAGGCGCTTGCTGAACCGTCGATTATGCTGTCCGGCGGTACGCGGATGCACGTGCATTCGACGCCCGCCCTGGTGGCGATCGACCTCGATTCCGGTGCGGCCACAGCGGGGAGAGTGGCGAAGGTAGCGGCACAGGTTGCGCTGAACCGGGCGGCCTTGCCGGCGATCGCGCGGCAGATCCGGCTGCGCAATCTCTCCGGTGCCATCCTGCTCGATCTGGCCGGGCTTTCCCCGCGCCGGCGGGGGGCGCTTGGACAGGACCTGGTTGCCGCACTGGCCGATGACCCGCTGCACCCACGGTTTTTGGGATTCAGCGCTCTCGGGATTCGCCGAGATCCTGCGCCCGCGCGTGCATGCGCCGCTGCATGAGCTGCTGACGGGGCCGCACGCCGCGGGGCTCGCGGCTTTGCGGCAACTCGTGCGCGCCGCTGCCGCCGAGCCCGCTTGCCGGTTCGTGCTGAAAGCAGCACCCGGCGTTGCCGCGGCGATTACGGCCGATCGCACGGCAGTGGCGGATGTTGCGCTCCGGACGGGACGCGCCCTGGATCTGGTATCTTGCCCATCCTTGGCGCCCGAAGGCTGGACTTTGGAAACACGCGCTGGCTGAACACCTTCGGGATTCCGCTCGGCAGCCGGGGCATGCGCCGCTCGGTCGGATGCGAGCGGCTTGCGGGACACCGCGCCCGGCTCCTTCTTGCAGATTCGTTGCCGTCCTCCTCCGGGCCGCGTATCGTTCCGGTTCGACGGGCAAGCCGCCCGACACAGAAGCGGCGATCCCGCCGAGGGGAACGGGCGGCCGCCCATCGTCGGGCCGCCGGAATGCAGAAAGGCAGCAGGTCGATGCCCCAGGGCACCGTCAAATGGTTCAACCCGACCAAAGGGTACGGGTTCATTGCTCCAGATACCGGAGGGAAGGACGTCTTTGTGCACATCAGTGCGGTGCAAAAAGCCGGGTTGCGAACCTTGAACGAAGGCCAGAAGGTCGGCTTCGAGGTGGAGCAGCAACAGAACGGGCGCATCGCCGCAGTCAACCTGTCGCAGACCGAGTAGGCGTTTCTCCGCTAATCGCCAACATGGTCCAAGCCGGTGTGGTCCAGGGGCAAACGGACCAGCCGGCCTATATTTTTAAAATCGGTTCCAATCACTGAGGCCAGCCGCCCGGGTTGCCGAGACCGTCGCGACCGTCTAGGCAGGTTGCGAGGGGGTATACTGGCGCATGAGTGACACGATTGAGAGGGGCAGACGCGGTCAATCACGCCGCTCGGAACCGCGTGCCGCAATGGACGCCGACGCTGTGCGTGCGGCCTATCGGCGGTGGGCTGGCGTCTATGACGCGCTATTCGGCGGCGTCTCCGCCTTCGGTCGCCGGAGGGCGGTTGCGGCGGTCAATGATTTGCCGGGCGAACGTGTGCTGGAAGTAGGCGTAGGAACCGGTCTGGCCTTGCCGCACTACCGGGCAGAGAAGCAGATCGTGGGCATTGATCTCTCCGGCGAAATGCTGGAGCGGGCACGTCGGCGCGTCGCCGAGCAGCGTCTGTCCAATATCGAGGTGCTGCGAGAGCTGGACGCGGAGGCGACGGATTTCCCGGACGACGCGTTCGATATAGCGGTGGCGATGTTCGTCGCCTCGGTTGTGCCGCATCCACGGCGGCTGCTGGCGGAGATGCGCCGCATCGTCCGCCCCGGTGGACAGATCTTGTTCGTTAACCACTTTGCCGCTGATCGTGGCCCGCGCTGGTGGATCGAGTGGGCGATGGCGCCGGCCTCGCGCGCACTCGGCTGGCATCCCGATTTCGCCATTTCGGCGCTGCTCGGCGCCGACGACCACTCGCGCGCCGCACTGCGCCCCGTGCCTCCGGGCGGCCTGTTCACGCTGGTCCACCTTCCGAACTGACGGCTCGCGCGCGGCCCTCGTTTGAACGGATCGCGGCGCGGTGGCTTGATCTCACACTTTGGGTCCGCTACGCCCGCTGCGTGTGGCGGGCCGCATCTGGCCCGCAAGGGACGGTATTCGGACATGCAACGGCTTAGCGACTTGCTCCGGCGCCTGGCCGCCGCGTTCAGCATTTCGGTCGTGTCGGTCAGCGTGCTGCTGCTGGCGGGGCCCGCCGGAGCGCAGACACCCTCGCCCTGGGCGGTCGGGATGCAGACCGCGTACAGCCCCGTGAAGCGCGAGATCAATGCGCTGAATGATATGGTGTTCATCATCATCGCGCTGATCTGCGCGTTCGTCGGCGGATTGATGGTTTGGGCCATATGGCGCTACCGCGCCAGTCGGAACCCGGTGCCGATGGTTGCGAGCCACCATACGGTGCTCGAAGTTGCCTGGACGGTGCTGCCGATCCTGATCCTCGTGCTGATCGCAATCCCGTCGTTCCGGCTTATCTATTACCAAGATAAAACAAAAGACCCTTATCTGACCATCAAGGCAACCGGTCATCAATGGTACTGGGAATACACCTACCCGGACCAAAAGAATCTCGACTTCTCAAGCTATATTATCCCGGACGATAAGTTGAAGCCGGGGCAGCTCCGGCTCCTGGCGGTGGACAACGAGCTTGTCCTGCCTGTGGGCAAGGACATAAGGATACTCACGACCAGCGGGGACGTGATCCACAGTTTCTTTATTCCTGCCCTGGGTGTGCAGCGCTACGCTATTCCCGGCCGCACCATCGAAACCTGGGTTCGTATCGATGCGCCCGGCGTCTATTATGGCGAATGCAACCAGATATGCGGCACTAATCACAGCCGGATGCCCATCGCCGTGCGTGGCGTCAGCGTGCCGGATTTCCAGGCCTGGGTCGTCAAGGCGCAGAAGCAATACGCGGAACGCTCGACCGAGCCGGGCGACCGGGCGGGTTCGGTCCTGGCCTTGGCCACGGCACAAGAAATTCGGCGTTGATCAAGGTCGGCGCCTGAAGGAGGCGGAGAAATGTCGGCAAGCACCCATGTCCATGACCACGGCCATCACGATCACAAGCCGGGTTTCTTTGTCCGCTGGCTGTGCAGCACCAACCACAAGGACATCGGCACGCTATACCTGATCATGGCGCTCGTCGGCGCCACCACCGGAGCGATCCTGTCGGAGATCATGCGTGCACAGCTCATGTATCCGGGCAACCACTTAGTCAGCACCGGACAGGAGTGGAACACGATCGTTACCGCGCACGGGCTACTGATGATCTTCTTCGCGGTCATGCCGGCGCTGATCGGCGGGTTCGGCAACTGGTTCATTCCGCTCATGATCGGCGCGCCCGACATGGCCTTCCCGCGTCTTAACAATATCAGCTTTTGGCTGCTGCCGCCAGGGGTATTGCCTGATCGTCACCGGCCTGATCATGCACGAATCAGGCACAGGGTGGACGCTTTATCCGCCGCTTTCGCTGATGACGTATGAACCCGGACCGGGAATGGACTTTACCCTCTTTGCGCTCCACCTTGCGGGCATCAGCTCGTTGCTTGGCGCGATCAATTTCATTACGACAATATTCAACATGCGCGCCCCGGGCATGACGCTGCACAAGATGCCTCTGTTCATCTGGGCGATGCTGGTCACGGCGTTCCTGCTGTTGCTGTCTATCCCGGTTCTCGCCGGGGCGGTCACGATGGTGATTTGCGACCGCAATTTCGGTACTGCCTTCTTCGATCCGGCGGGCGGCGGCGACCCGGTGCTGTTTCAGCACTTATTCTGGTTCTTCGGCCATCCCGAAGTATACATCATGATCCTGCCCGCGTTCGGCATCGTCAGCCACGTGGTCTCGACCTTTAGCCGGAAAGCCATATTCGGCTATTTGGGAATGGCCTATGCAATGGTCGCCATCGGCGTGATCGGCTTCGTCGTCTGGGCGCACCACATGTTCGTCTCAGGCATCGATGTGGATACGCGCGCCTATTTCATGGCCGCCACGATGGTGATTGCGGTGCCGACCGGCATCAAGATCTTCTCCTGGATCGCGACCATGTGGGGCGGGTCGATCGAGTTTCGCACCCCGATGCTGTGGGCCATCGGCTTCATCTTCGTGTTCACGATCGGCGGCGTCACGGGGGTGGTGCTGGCCAATGCGGGCATCGACCAAATCCTGCACAACACCTACTACGTGGTGGCACATTTCCACTACGTGCTGTCGCTCGGTGCCGTGTTCGGTATTTTCGCTGGGTTTTATTTCTGGATCGGCAAGATGTCGGGCCGGCAGTATCCTGAGTTCTGGGGCAAGGTCCATTTCTGGCTGACCTTTATTGGCGTCAACTTGACGTTCTTCCCGCAACACTTCCTGGGCGCTGATGGAATGCCGCGGCGCTATCCGGACTACCCGGAGGCGTTCTGGGGGTGGAACTTCGTCTCCTCGATTGGCGCCTATATTAGCGGCGTGGCATTCCTGGTCTTCTTCTACGTGCTGTATCGGACCTTTACCTCGACGGAGCAGGTCGCGCCCAACTACTGGGGCGAGGGTGCCACCACGCTCGAGTGGGCGCAGACGTCGCCGCCCCCGTTTCATACGTACGAAGTCCTGCCACGCATTCCATGAGCACGGGCTCGCCCGGGATTTCCGGAGGCGGCCTCGCCTCGTCGGGGAGGAGAGAGTTGTCCTCCCAGGCGGTCTCGGCAGTATTGCTGAACGAATCCGAGCTGCGCGACTGGATTGCGTTGCTGAAGCCGCGGGTCATGACCCTGGTCGTATTTACCGGGATTATCGGCCTGATCGTCGCTCCGGGTCATCTTCATCCGATTTTGGCCCTCACCGCGGTCATCTGTATCGCGGTTGCCGCGGGCGCGTGCGGCGCGATCAACATGTGGTACGATCGGGATATCGACGTGTTGATGCGGCGGACCCGGTCCCGCCCGGTTCCCGCCGGCCGCATCGCGCCGGAGGCTGCGCTGGGCTATGGCGTGACACTCGCCTGCGCGTCCGTGATCGTCATGTTCCTGGCGACCAATCCGGCAGCCGCCTCGGTGCTGGCGCTGTCGATCGTTTTTTATGTATTCGTTTATACCGTTTGGCTGAAACGGCGCACGCCGCAGAATATCGTTATTGGCGGCGCAGCGGGTGCTTTCCCGGCCGTGATCGGCTGGGCTGCTGTCACCGGCTCGGTGGAACTGGTGCCGCTGACGCTGTTTGCTATCGTGTTCTTTTGGACGCCTCCGCATTTCTGGTCCTTGGCTTTGTGGACCAGCGAGGACTATGCGCGCGCGGGGGTGCCGATGCTTCCCGTTGTCGCGGGCCGGAGGGAGACCCGCCGGCAGATCATGGTTTATTCGCTGTTGCTCGTGCCGGTCTCGCTTGCACCCTGCACGCTCGGGTTTTCCGGTCCAATCTACGGGGCAACGGCGCTCGTACTCGGAGCCGGTATCGTGCGCCATGCCTGGCGCGTCCTGCGCGATCCGCAAGATGGTAGTGGGGCAAGCCTGACCTCCGATGCGCCCGCGAAGGCAGCGTTCAAGTTCTCGATCATGTACTTATTCGGCTTGTTCGCCGCACTCGCGGTGGACCATTTTTTGGTCTGACGCGCGCTCGTGGAGCAGGAGGACGACGAGCGCCGCCGCCGTAGGCGGGTTCGCAATTGGGCATTGCTCATCGTCCTGCTTGCCTTGGCAGCGCTGTTTTACGCGATCACTCTCGTAAAGATGGCGGGGTCCTGAGCTTGCCGGCAAATTTGCGTGCTTGCCGAGCGCGTACGGAAACGCGCGCTCCGACCCAATAGGAGATGGACGTGGGTCGGTTCAGAGCATGACCAGACCGCGCCGGAAGGCAATCACGATCGCTTCGGCCCGGCCGTGCGCCCCGAGCTTGGTTAAGATGGCGGCGACGTGAAACTTGACCGTTGGAACCGAGATCCCGAGCCGTCGCGCGATGCGCTTGTTGGACTCGCCCGTTACAAGCAACTCCAGGACTTGCCGCTCGCGCGGGGTAAGCTCGTTGGTCCGGGGCGCGAGCGCGTGCGATGGCAACTCGGGGAGCTGGCCGCGAAACGATGCGGCAGGCACAACGGCCAAGCCAGCAGCAACGGCGTGTACGGCCGCCCGAAGCATGGTATCCGGCGCGTCAGAGGGCAGGGCCGCCCGAACATCGGCGCTCCATTGAACCGCGCTTTGCGTCGGCTGCACCAGTGCTATCACCTTGCCGCTGCCGGGGTCGCGGTCCGCGATGATGAGATCGGCCTGCTCCCGGGGGTCATGCCGAATGGTCGCTGTCGGGTCATCGTCGAGCGCAGCACGGATGCGTGCCATCAGATCGGGGGCATCGATCAACAACGCGACCCGCGCTTTCCCATCCGCAGCCAGGGGCTTGTCCACAATAGTCTCGCCGGTCGTGCTCAGTCCTCGGGTCGGCGGCGGATCTGGACGGTCATCCTCGTGGCGTTGCCAGCGCGGATCAAGTCGAGCGTGACTTCGGTACCGATGGCATCCGGGCCGAGCCGCCCAACGACTTCGCGAAGGCCCCGGATCGGCGCGCCATCCCACGTCGTGAGGACATCACCCAGCAACGCACCGGCAGAGGCACCGGGTCCGTGTGGATCGATAGAAACCACCATCACGCCCGCCGGACTTGCTCCCCTGGCCGGAACCGAGTGCAGACCTAGCCCGAGATAACCGCGCCCCGGGCTGCCCCGCGTCAGAATTTGCGGGACGATCCGGCGGATTGTCTCAACCGGAATGACGATCACGCGCCCGCGCGGCCCAAAAACGGCCATACCGATCAACGCGCCGGAGGCGTCGAATACCCCGCCGCCTTCGGCGACCCGGTCGAGAGCCGTGTCGAGGCGGATCAGCCGGTCAATCCGACCGCCCCGCAGGCTTTGCCAGGACTCGCCTGTCTCAGCGATCATTCCCAGCCGGCCGATCGGTGCTGCGCCGCGCCTTCCCAGCGTGACAACGAGTGCTCCTCGCCGCGCCGGGGTTGTCTCTAGTGAGGTGGGCTCGGCGCCTGCGCCCGGCGCGATGCGGAGCACGATTAAATCTGTGCTCGGATCCCGCCCGGCTACGGTTCCCGTGGTTTCGGTCCCGTCGGGCATGGTTACATCGACAGTGTTCTCGCCCGCCCGCACAGTTTCGTCTGCCGCGACGATCACGCCGGACTGCCAGACGATCCCGCTGCCACCATGGCGTCGACTGCTGCGCAACCCTACGACCCCGGGCTCGGCTCTGACGATCAGGTCGGCGATATCTTCGGAAAGCTTGGCGATGAGGGTCTGGTCGGCCATTATCCTGCTCCGGCTTTCAAGCGCGTCAGAACTGGCCACGACCTTGCGCGCCGCCAACTGGCCGAGCGGCCAGGGGTCGTCGCGAGCCGGACGTCAGGGAGCCTGGCGCGCGCGAGCGCCGAGGAGGGCTACCACCGAGTCGAGTTGCTCGAGACTTCGAAAATGAATTCGCAAGACCCCGGCGTTCGGGTTGCCGCCTATCTCGACGCGCAGACCGATCTGCTCAGAGAGCTCGCGCTCAAGGGCAAGCGTGTCGGGGTCGCGAATCTTGGTCCCGGGTCGGCGCCTTGCCGTGCGTCACGCGCGGCGAGTGCTTCTGTTTGACGCACCGAGAGCCCTGCTGCGAGCACCTGTTGGAGCGCCGTCTCCGGGCTCCGGTGGGCCAGGAGCGCCCGTGCATGGCCAGCGGAGACTCGCCCATCCGTGAGCGCAGCCCGGACCCCGCCCGGCAATTTGAGCAACCGTAGCGTGTTGCTTACGTGCGCGCGCGACTTTCCCACGCCGCGGGCCAAATCCTCCTGGGTCATTCCGAACTCGTCGAGCAGGCGACTGTAGCCTTCGGCCTCTTCGATCGCGTTCAGATCCTGCCGCTGTAGGTTCTCGATGAGACCGACCGCTAGCGCGTCCGCATCGGCCAGGTCTCGCACCAGGACCGGGATCTCATGCAAGCCGGCCAACGTGGCGGCACGCCAGCGCCGCTCGCCGGCGACGATCTGAAAGCGCCCGGGCGTCACTGGGTTGTGTCGGGCCAGAAGCGGCTGTAACACGCCGCGGGCGCGGATCGAGTCCGCCAGTTCCTGAAGCCCAGTCTGGTCCAGCATAGCGCGCGGCTGAAACGGCCCCGCGTCCAGCAGGTCAAGCGGGATTTGGCGCAGCCCGATAGCGCTTGGTTCGGGACTGACCGTGTCGCCGAGAAGGGCGGCAAGCCCACGTCCGAGGCGGGGGGCGGTCTCCTTTACCGTCATGCGCGTGATCCGATTTCTGGCGATTGTTTGCCGCGCTCGCGGGCGAGTAGCTCCGCGGCGAGCCGCGTGTAAGCCAGTGAGCCGGGTGATCGGCTATCGTAAGTCAGCACCGGCTTTCCGTGACTTGGCGATTCCGTAATGCGGATGTTACGGGGAATGACCGTCTCGTAAACGGCGCCGCCGAAATAGCCGCGCGCGTCGGCCGCGACCAATTCGGATAGGCTGTTCCTGCGGTCAAACATCGTCAGCACTATTCCCTGTAGTCGCAAGCCAGGATTGAGGCCTCTCCGAACGGCATCGATCGTGCGCACAAGCCCCGTCACGCCTTCGAGCGCGTAATACTCACATTGCAATGGGACAAGAAGCGCATCGGCAGCGACGAGCGCATTGATCGTGAGCAGGCCGAGACTAGGCGGGCAGTCGATCAGGATGAAGTTGAAGGGATTTCCCGGAGCACGGAGGGGAGTGAGGGCGTCGCGCATGCGGTATTCCCGTCGGCTCATCGCTACGAGTTCTATTTCCGCTCCGGCGAGATCCGGTTCAGCCGGCAGGATGGACAGGTTGGTAATCACTGTCGGCCGCGCAGCGTCGATAGGCGGGGCGTGCAGAAGCAGGACACAATAACTACCGAGCGTGCGATCGGCCGGTGCGATTCCGAACCCGGTCGAGGCATTTCCTTGCGGATCAAGGTCCACAATCAGCACGGTCTCTCCCGCAGCCGCCAGCGCGGCCCCGAGATTGACCGTTGTTGTGGTCTTGCCGACGCCGCCCTTTTGGTTGGCGACCGCAATAACAAGCGGGGCAACTTGGTTGGTTCGGCGGTCAGGGGACAGATGCGACACGGTGCAACTCGGTAATTCGCAGGACGGTCGCGCGTGGACTGGTCCAACTCGGGAACCGCTCGACATGCATCTGCCACTCGAGCGCGGCTTCCGTCAATTCGGTCTCGACATCGGCTCCCTTGAGGAACAGGCAGGCACCTTCCGGCGCCAGGAAGGGGCTCGGCGAAGCGAAACAGTTGGGGTAGGGCGGCGAGGCCGCGCGCAGTGACGAGGCCGGCCGGCGGAAGGACCGTCCGCTCAATCCGCGTCGCATGTCACCGTGACCGGCGCGCCGGTAACACGTCCAGCCTCGCGCAGAAAGGCGGCCTTCCGACGATCCGCTTCAATGAGGTGAAAGGGTAATTGCGTAGCTAAAGCTAGCAACAGGCCCGGGAACCCTGGCGCCTGAGCCAAGATCAACTCCCCATCTCGCATCGGCGGGAATGAGTGGGAGTAGCTGCAGCGAATCCAAAACATGGCGATCCCAAATCGCCTCAGGCTCACGGTCACCAATGAGATTGATAGTCCGGCCCCATTTCTGGACGAGGTCGACGAAGCGGCCCAATCGGCTCTGTGTTTCACGTGAAACGCAGAGCCATGCCGAGGTATGCTTCACGGGGAGCGTTGGCCGACTGAGATGCCCGTGTGTGTCCCCCCGCCGAAGATGGGCGGCGAGTATCGCCAGGGCCGCCGGGGTCACACCCGGTAGTCTCGCAGCCCTACCGAGGGAAGCAGGACGGTGCTGAGCGAGAACGCTCCTGACTTCCGTCGAGAGCCCGCTCACCGTGGCCAGATCCACGCCGGACAGAGAGCAGTTCTCTTCTCGTTGGAATGCCCGAATATCCGCTGATTGCCGGTGCAAATACCCATCGTATTGCGCCGACACTCTAAGTTGCTCGCGGACGCGTCCATCAAGCTGCTCGAGCCACGGAAAAGCCTGCTGCACCAAATCTTCCCGCTCCGGCTCGCGGCCAAGCAAATCGAGCACGGATCGCCAGCGGCCGTCCGCTCGCACTTCGATGCCGTGGCGGTTTCTCAAGTCCGCTGGCGACCCGCCCTCGCGTCCCGCCCGCTCCAGCGCCGCCGCAACCGCTCGCTCATGCCGTGTGAACCAAATCGCCCGTTCGGCTCCAATGCAGCCCTGGTCCATTCCCTTGCGTGTCAGCCTCAAATCGGCGTTGTCGGCCCGCAAGCTCAGGCGAAACTCCGAACGCGACGTAAACATGCGATAAGGCTCAACGACCCCGCGCGTTACCAGATCATCGATCAGAACGCCAATGTAGGCCTCTTCTCTGCCGAGCATCATCGGCGCGCTGCCGCCGGCACACGCTGCAGCGTTCAGCCCTGCGATCAGACCCTGGGCCGCAGCTTCCTCGTACCCCGTCGTGCCATTGATCTGCCCTGCCAGGAACAGCCCCGGCACCGCACGCAATTCCAATGAGGGTGCGAGCGCGCGTGGGTCGACAAAGTCGTATTCGATCGCATAGCCGGGTGACAGCATGCGCGCATGCTCAAGGCCCGGGATCGAGGCGAGCATCGCCGTCTGAACTTCCTGCGGTAGGCTTGTGGAGATGCCGTTCGGATAAATCGTCTCGTCGTCAAGCCCTTCCGGTTCCAGGAAAATCAGATGACGGTCCCGCTCGGGAAAACGCACTACCTTGTCCTCAACCGACGGGCAGTAGCGAGGGCCCCGCGCTTCCGTTCCGGAAGGCCCATAAACGACTGTCCGGTGTAAATTCGCCCGTATGATCGCGTGCGTCTCAGCGGTGGTCGCCGTGCGCCTACAGGAAATCTGTGGGTTGACTATGCGCTCTGTCAGGGTGCTGAACGGCTCGGGAACCGAATCGCCGGGATCATGATCCAGTTCGTCCCATTGAATGCTGCGTTTATCGAGCCGTGGAGGGGTGCCGGTTTTCAAGCGTCCAAGCGGCAGACCAAGACGGCCGAGCGTTGCGGCGAGGCCGACGGAAGGGGCCTCTCCTGCCCGGCCCGCCGGGGTTTGCCGCTCGCCGACGTGGATTACTCCGCGGAGGAAAGTCCCCGTGGTCAAAACCGCGGCGCCGCAGGGCAACGTGTCGCCGTCCGCACACACGACCCCGGAGAGCCGCCCGTCCGCGCCCAGTTGCAAGTCCTCGACAGCCGCCGGCCTGATCTCCAGCCCTTGGATCCCTGCAAGGAGTCGCCTGCATAGCCCGGCGATAGAGTGCGCGGTCGGCCTGAGCGCGGGGTCCACGCACCGCCGGTCCCTTGCTTCGGTTCAGAATCTTGAAATGAATGCCGGCCAAATCCGCAGCGCGCCCCATCAACCCGTCGAGGGCATCGATTTCTCTAACCAGGTGCCCCTTGCCGATGCCGCCAATCGCCGGGTTGCAAGACATGACGCCGATCGTTTCGATACGATGAGTGAGTAGCAGGCTGCGGGCGCCCATCCTGGCCGCTGCTGCCGCTGCCTCGCACCCGGCATGCCCGCCACCTACCACGATCACGTCGTAAAAGCGCACGTCTCTCCCTCCGGCGATGCCCGTTACTTTATAAGCTACGGATGCGAACCCGAACACGGTCCTTCATCGCGGCAACCACCCTCCTCCTCGCCAATCTAGCCACGGGGTGCATCTCTGCAGAGCATTCGGATGCCCTCTGGCGTATTGTTCACGATCAGTGCGTGCCGAATATGGAGCGGTCCGGGAACCCGGCGCCTTGCTCCGAAGTTGACGCGCGGGACGGGTACGCGGTGCTCAAGGACAAGCGTGGGCGATTCCAATTTCTGCTAATCCCCACGGCACGAATTTCGGGCATTGAGGATCCGGTGTTGCTCAGCGCCAACGTTCCGAACTACTGGCGCGACGCTTGGCAAGCCCGTCGCTTTGTAGACGCTCGGATAGGTCGGCTATTGCCACGCGACGCGATCGCCCTGACAGTTAACGCCGTGACCGGGCGCAGTCAGAACCAGCTGCACATCCATGTGGACTGTGTGCGCCCTGACGTGCGGGCGGAGTTGCAAGCGCATGCCGCGGCGATTGGAAGCGAATGGACGCCCTTTCCCGTGCCGCTCGGCGAGCAACAATACCTGGCACGCAAGGTTGCCAGTGCCGATCTGAACGGCGTAAATCCCTTTCGCCTGCTCGCGGAACTGCCCGAAGCGCGCCGCAACCCGGGATACGAGACCCTCGTCGTCGCAGGTGCGGTGTTCCCCGATGGCAGCCCCGGTTTTTATCTGCTTGCCGATCATGCCGATCCCGCCCGTGGCGACTTGGCGCATGGTGAGAGCCTGCAGGACCACGCCTGCGCGCTGACGGGGTCCGAATAGGCTCGCCCTATTTGCCGATGCAGAAACGTGCGAAGATCGAGTTCGAGCACGTCTTCGACCTCCGCCGTGCCCGTTACGCGCCCGATGGCTCGCAACGCCAAGCGCAGATCCTCCGCCCTCAATTCGGCCAACGGTGCCGTGATCGCTGCCGCTAGCCTTTCGAGCGCCACTTGAAGGGCGGCGCGATGCCGTGCACGCGTGAGCGCCGGAGGCGCCGCTGCTTGCCGTCAAAGCCCGCGCCTCCTCCGCAAGCGCGGCGCGCAGTTCGGACAATCCTGTTCCGGTCAGGGCGCTGACCAGCAATACACCCGGGCCGGCAAGGCCCCCTAGATCGCATTTGTTGGCAACCCGAACGGTCCGGCTCGCGGTGCATTCGGGACTATCCTCGCCTGCAACTCCCACTGCTACCGCGAGGTCCGCCTCGGCCGCGCGTGTCAGGGCGCGCCGCACCCCTTCGGCTTCGACATCATCCGCCGTCTCGCGCAGCCCGGCTGTGTCAACCAGGGTGACGGGGATACCTCCCAGCAAAACGCGCGATTCCACCGCATCTCGCGTGGTGCCCGGAACCGGGGAGACAATGGCGACGTCGCGACCGGCAAGAGCGTTGATCAGCGACGATTTTCCAACATTCGGCGCGCCGACGACTGCGAATGCCAGCCCCTCGCGCAGCCGCTCCCCGCGGCGGCCGTCATCGAGATGCCCCCGGATTTCGCCATGCAATGCCTTCAACTCGGCCAACATCGCGCGATCCACTTCGGGTGGCAAATCCTCGTCCGGAAAGTCGATCAGCGCCTCCTGATTAGCCATCAACCGGAGCAATCTGCGCCGACCAGCCTCCGTATAAGGCTCCGAGTTCGCCTCCGAGCTGGCGCAGGGCCTGCGCGCGCTGTGCTTCAGTCTCGGCCTCGATCAGATCGCCGATGGCCTCGGCTTCAAGCAAATCCATCCGGCCATTCAACACGGCGCGGCGGGTAAACTCGCCGGGCTCCGCGGGTCGCGCGCCTTCCGCCACAAGCGCATCGGCAACCGCATCGATGACAGCGAGTCCGCCATGCAGATGCAGCTCGGAAGCGTCCTCACCGGTATAGGTCCGGGGTCCGGGCATCCAGAGGACAATAGCCCGATCGAGATCCCCCCCGTCGCGATCACGCAGCCGCCGCAGCGACGCAAGCCGCGGTGGTGGCAGGGAGCGACAGAGCGACGCAACGATCCTGCCAGTTTCAGGGCCGCTGACGCGCATCACCGCGATGGCGGCGCGGCCTGCTCCGGAGGCAACGGCGAAAATCGTGTCTGAGTGCACCGTGCCAGCAAGCCGAACCCGGCCGCGCCGTCAACTAACCGTTGACCACCTCGCCGCCGTTCGGATGCAACACCTGCCCCGAGAAGTAGGCGGCATCACGGGATGCCAGGAAAATGTAACTTGGCGCCACTTCATCCGGTTGCCCAGCGCGTCCCATTGGCGCCTGAGTGCCGTGTTTCGCCGTCTTCTCCTCAGGGTAGCTGGCCGGGATCAGCGGCGTCCAGATTGGCCCCGGAGCAACCGCGTTCACGCGGATGCGGCGCTTCATGAGCTGCTTGGCAAGCGAGCGGGTGAATGCCACGATCGCGCCCTTCGTGCTGGCGTAGTCGAGCAGCGTCGGGTTGCCATGATAGGCTGTCACCGACGAGGTGTTGATCACCGCGGACCCGTCCGGCATCTCGGGCAACGCTGCCCGCGTCAGAAAGAACTGGGCGAAAATATTGGTGCGGAACGTCCGCTCCAGCTGCTGATCGGTCAAATCCTCAAGCCGCTCAGTCAGATGCTGCTCGGCGGCATTGTTCACCAGGATGTCGATCCGGCCGAACGCCGCGACCACCTGACGCACGAGTTCGCGCGTGAAATCGGAGTTGCCGACGTCGCCCGGGATCGCCAACGCCCGCCGCCCCTCGGCCTCGATCAGCCGCACCGTCTCGCGCGCATCCTCGTGCTCGTCCAGATAGGTGATTGCGACATCCGCGCCTTCTTTGGCAAAACCGATCGCCACGGCACGCCCGATGCCGGAATCGCCGCCGGAGATAAGGGCGATCTTGCCGTCCAGCCGACCCGCGCCGCGGTAGTTGCGCATTTCGGCCTGCGGACGCGGCTCCATCGCTTGCTCGCTGCCCGGCTGATGCTGCTGACGCTGTAGCGGTCGTACCTCGCTCATGTCTCGCCCCTGCTTGCATTGCCCAAGCAAGACCAACGGTAAGCGAACCGGTTCCGTTGCCCGGACCGGTTCACAGCATGCGGGGCTCAGCCGAGTGTAAAGGCGCCGGTCAGCAGCGCCAGGCCGACGCCAATCCAGGCAACGTAATCGCCGACGATTCCGGTATGCACGCGCGGCACCAAGCTGAGCAGCGGCCATGTTGCGGTGTCGATCGCCCGGACGATCGATGTAGGCAGAATATGGCGCCAAAGCGCAAATGCGGCGACGCTCAGCGCGACGGAAACCGACGTCCAGGGCACAAAAAGAGCAGAGTCGCTCGGATGCGGGACCGCGATCGGCCCAAGACCTGCTACAGCCGCAAAACTGGCCGACGCTTCGCGCGCTGCCGTACCGACCCGCGGGCCGGACATCAGGGCCGTGCCCAGCAGCACCAGTGTCGGCGTAAGCATCAGCCAACGCGAACGTTGCCCGGCTCGGCCTCGGGCACGGACGGTGCCTGGCCTTCGCGTCCGGGTTCAGGGCCGAGGCCAAGGAATATCCGACCGCTGGCACGCAGAACCGCCGCGCCGGTCAGCCCGTTGCCCAGGATCAGCCCGAGCTTGATCCAAGAATGCCCCGCGCTCCCCGCGGCACTGTCGATGTAATCCGCGCCAACGGACATGATGCCGACGGGCAGCCCGGCCAGCAGCAGCCCGCCCAAGCCGCCGGCCAGGCCGGCGAGCTTCATCTCCCGCCCCTTGCCGCGCAGCGCGATCTCATCCGCCCCGCCAAGATTTGCCAGGCAGATCCCCGCCAGCATGAACAGCGACGCCTTTACCAGCCCGTGGCCGACGAAGTAACCGCAGAAGCCCGCCAGGCCGAGCGGCGTTACCAGGGCCAGTGCGATCAGCAACAGGCCCATGTGCGAGACGGTAGAGAAGGCCAGCAGCCGTTTCAGATGGCGCTGCCCCCACGCACCCGCGCCGCCGATGATCGCCGTGGCAGTGCCGAGCGCGGGCAGCAGGAAATGAACCACCGCCTGCACGGCGGAAATCCGGGGCAAAGACGGTCCAGATCAGCCGAGCGAGGCCGAACAATGCCAACGGCACCATCACGCCCGAGAAAATCACCGAGACCGGGCTTGGCGCGACCGCGTGCGCGTCCGACAGCCAGAAATGTAGCGGCACGATCGCGCCCTTCACCATCAGCGCCATCGCGAGCAGACAAAACGAGGCGGTGGCGGCTGGATTGCCCGCGTGATGCGCGACGGAGTTTTCCAGCGCTCCAAAGTCAAGCTGACCAGCGACGAGATATAAAAGCCCGATGCCGCCGAGCATCATGAAGCTTCCCAGGCTGTTGATCACGGCGAACGTCAGCGCACCCTCGATCGCCGAGACATTCAGGTCATACGCGGTAAGCGCAAATGCAGCCACGCTCATGGTTTCGAACCAGACGAACAGATCGAACAAGTCGTGCGTGCACGCGAAGCCGATCATGGCGGCCATGAAGACCAGCATCACCACGTGGAACTGCGTTCGAACCTCTCCGAAATAGCCCCAGGCGAAGACGAAAGTGACCGCAAACAGAAGCGCGATGAATACGCTGAGCCAAGCCGCCTCACGCCCGATGACAAAGCTGATGCCGATCACCAACGCGGGACGGGGTATCCAGCCGCCGAACCAGACCGTAACCGGTCCCGACAGAGCGACTTGATGGGCAAGCGTTCCCGCAACCGCAGCCGTAAACAGCGCGCAGGCCAAGCGCGATCCAATCCGGCAGGCGCCCGGGCAGCACAGGGTCGAAAATCAGCAATGCCCCCGCAACAGCCAGAGGCACCGCGACCAGCAGCGACGGCAGCGCTGCGATCATCGCCGCATCGGTCGCAGCCGGTCCGGATCCAGTGTTGCTTGCGTCGATGCACCTGCAATGAAAGCGCCAGCAGCAACGCGGTCGAGGTCGCACCCACCACGATATCGGTCAGCACCAGCGCCTGCAGCACGGGATCAACCGCCGGAGTGCCCGGCGGATGGTCGTAGAAGATCGGTGCGCCCGCGCCCCAGCGATAACCCACGGCGAGCAGCAGCACATAAGTCGAAGACTGCACGACCGAGAGACAGCCGATCAGATGGACGTAGTGCCGGCTCGTCACCACCCCGAAAAGTCCAATCGACAGCAACCAAGCGGCTGCGATCCAAGGGATCACGCTCATACGGAATCCCTCATGCGGTCGGGTCCGTCACGCGCACCTCCCCTTCTCGGTACGGGTCTCCTTCAGGAACTCGACAAAGAGAACGCTAAATCCGCCGGCCACTGCGAGCCCCACTGCGGCGTTCAACACCCAAATCGATCCGCTCGAAAGCATGTCGCGCAACGAGCCAAGCGGAAGCATGTTGGACAGGAACGGAAGACCGGCCACCACCGGAGCAAGCCCGGCCAGCACATAGATTGCTGCCCCCGTGCCCTCCAGCGCATCAACCCCGGATTTGTGCATCAACCGCCGCCAGCCCCGGTAGCCTTCGGCCAGATAGAGCAGCATCAGAGCGGACGCGATGATAACTCCGCCCTGAAATCCGCCTCCCGGCGTCACCGTTCCATGCAGAACGACATAGATCCCGAACAGCAGCAGGACCGGGGAAAACAAGCGAGAGATAAGCACCACCGCCTCGCTGCGGCGCCGCACCCGCCGGCCGGGCACCGTGGCAGGTTCGTCGGTCATTTCTTCCTCGCGGAAGTCACGGAGCAAACCAGCCGTCCCGGTCACGGCGGCCAGCAGCATGAACTCCTCGCCCAGCGTATCCAGTGCCCGATAGTCGAAATTGACCGCCGCGACCATGTTGGTGACGTGCCGCTCGGCGGGCGCGGCGTGATTGATTGCATCGCCATAGGGCAAGCGGATGCGCCCCGAAGGGCGGCATCGCAACGATCACGCGGGGCATGGCCGCTACCACGATCAGCCCGGCAATCACGAAGACGGCGATACGAACCCGCCGGCTCATTCGCGCGACCTGTCGCTGCGCATGGACGCGAGCACCACGAGGTAAAGGAACGGCACGGCCACCGTGCCCACTACCACCTCGGCATAGGCAACATCGGGCGCCTGCAAGGCGAAGAACAGCAAAGCCAGCATCAGCCCATGCACCGACAGCGCGAACACCTGCCGGCGGGGATCCGCGGGAGAGCACCACACCCGCGCCGGCCGCCGCGACGAGTCCAAACAGCAGTCCCAGCAGCAAACTCATGGCGCGTCCCCCTCGTCTTCGAAACGATAAAGCAGGCGCGACCCGTGGCGTGCGCCAGGGCGGCGCCATTGAGCAGCGCGCAAGTGACCAGCAACAGCACCTTCAGTACCGATGTGTCGGCTCCACGCTCGGCAAAGCTCGCCAGTAGCACCGGAAATCCGGCCGCCACGCCGATGAAGGTGGTGCAGTGCAAGCGATCGAAAGCATAGGCGAGGCGTGCGAAACCAAGGCAGCCCAGCCAGGACGCTGCGACCGCAATCGCGAGCAATATAGCGACCGCGAGCGCGCTCACAGCCAGCGCTCCACAAAGATCACGATCAGCAGGGTGCCGGGCAAGGACAGCAGGGTGAGCGTGAGCCCGACATCCAGGAAGGACGGCTGGTCGAAGGCGAAGCTCAGCATGACGAGCAGCAGCGAGGCCAGCGTGGACAGCAATCCGACAGCCACGAACCGATGGGCGACCGGTCCGCGCAGCCCCGTCCATAAGGGGAGAGCAAGGCCGGCAGCATGGCGATGGAAGCGGCAAGCCAGGCGTTCACACCGGCCATAACTTGTCTCCGCTCGGCCGCGACGGCACCAAACGATGAAGGCGCAGGCAGCGCGGCCGTTCCGGCAGGTCGAGCACATAGCTATTGGGCGCCAAGGATGCGGCGAACACCGCCAACGCGCGCCGCGCCGCATCCTGTGGGGTCGCATCGCCTGGCTCGAAACTCTCCTAAGTCACGCCCCGTGCAAGGGACGACCGAGGATGATCCGCATCAAGCCAAGGCTCACAAGCACCGTGTCGCGAACAATCGCCCGGGCGATCCTGCCTGCGAGCGGAAGCCAGGGCACATTGAACAGGAACCGCGGCCCCTCGAGACGATACACGAGACCGTGGTAGCCGGTCGCTACGGCTGCGCACAATCCGCTCGCCACAAGTTCCGGCAAGGGTGCCTCGCCCACCGCAGCAGATAGAGCCCGAACAGTGCCAGCCAAGCGATAACGAACAGCAACGTCACCCGCACTTTGCGCTGCCGAACTGTATGGGTCGACAAATAACCGGCCCGCCCGGCGATGGTTCGGTCACGAAAAACCCGGGATTGGCAGGACCCAAAGGAAACGTCTCGACCCTCCCCGGCAACGTGTCACGACAGTGCGCCGGCGGATCCTGCCCTTTCGGCGTGACCTGCAATATCAGGCGTTGCCGCTCCTGCGCGCGCTACCTGGCGCGCGAGATACGGGACCAAGCGGCGACAGACGAAGCCGGCGCCGTAACCGAACCGCATCAGCGGACCGAAACTGTTGGCAGCTGCAGGTCCGACAAAATAAAGGCCCTTCAAGGAGCTTTCAAATCGCGACGACAGGATCGGCGTTTGCTCAACCATTCGTAGCTGATCGATAATTTCCGGGCCGAGGAAAGGCAGACGGCGCAGATCGACTCGAAAGCCGGTCGCGGCAATGACGTGATCCGCTTCCAGTACCTCGGCGCCCACGGCCGTTGCGACCTCAAGGAGCACCCGCTCACCGCGCAATGACGAATGCTCTATCCTGGCGCCCAGAGTTAACCGGATGCGGCCCTCAACCTCCGCGCGCATGAACCAACCCGGGGCCGGGCCAAGATGGCGGCTTACAGCCTGGAGACGGAACGGCTCCGGCATAGCGTGAAACGCGAGCGGAAAATCGGTCGCGAGAAGCGATTTCCAGCCCAAGCCCAGCCCGGAACGCGGCGCCCGGATGCGATCGAAGACAGAGCGTGAACGCGGCGGATCGTGGAAATCGATTAGCGCGCGCCGGGCGACCAGCTCGACGTGCGCGCCCTTCCTGTGCAGCAGCGCGGCCAGGTCGATCGCAGATGCGCCAGCGCCGATCACGACAACCTGCCTGTCGCGGAACCTGTCTAGCGCGGCATGCGCGGAACTGTGGGTCAGATGCTTCTCGGGCAACCTCTCCAGCTCCGGTGGAACATGCGCGAAATACGCCACGCCGACCGCGACGACGACTTGTCGCGCCAAGGCAGCGGACCCGTCCGAAAGCCGTAATTCGAAACCCGCGCCGCGCTGCGCCACCGCCGCGACCGCGCGGGTGTCGACTTCCGGGACGAAGCGTTCCCGGAAGGCCGTGCCGTAGGCGATAAAGGTTTCAAGAGGAACAGGTAGGCCGACGTGGCGATAAGCAATGCCGCGTTCGGCGCAGAACGCGGCCAAAGGGAAGCGCCCGTGCGGATCGGCCAGCGAAGAGGCGAATCCTTCCGATTTCAGCTGCATGCCCTCGGGCATGTGCGCTTGCCAGAAATGCATCGGCTTGCCGAAGATCCGGAACGGAATGCCGCTTTCGCCGAGATGCGCGGCAAGCGACAACCCATACGGGCCGGCGCCGATGATGGCAACGTCGCAAACGGATACCACCCTGCTCTCCTCTCCCGCCGCCTCCATCCGAAGATGAGCACGGCGCGTCGTGTGTAGGGAACCACCTCAAGCGCCAGCGCAAAAGAAAATGGCCGGCAGGTAACTGTGCCTGCCGGCCATTCGTGAAGCGGATCGAGAAACGGCGCGACTATTCGGCCGCCTTCGCCTCCGTAAGTTGTGGCGTGTTCATGTTCATCAACCGTTGGTCTCGGCCGGCGGCGATGGCACGCAGACGGTTCATCACCGCTCCCGTGCCCGCCGGGATCAGCCGCCCGACGATTACGTTCTCCTTCAACCCGGTGAGGCTATCGACCTTGCCCGCCGTGGCTGCCTCGGTCAGCACGCGCGTCGTCTCCTGGAACGACGCAGCACTGATGAAGCTGTTGGTCTGCAAGCTTGCCTTGGTGATGCCTTGCAGCACCGGCATGGCGACGGCCGGCCGGTCGTCGCGACCGAGCTTCGCCATCTCGCGGTCGAAGTCGATGCGATCGATCTGCTCGCCGGTCAGGAAGGTCGTATCGCCCGGATCGAGAATCTCGACCTTCTGCAACATCTGCCGGACGATGACTTCGATATGCTTGTCGTTGATCTTCACGCCTTGCAGTCTATAGACGTCCTGGATCTCATTCACCAGGTAATCCGACAGCGCCTCGACCCCGAGCACTTTCAGGATGTCGTGCGGCACGCGCGGCCCGTCCACCAGCGGGTCGCCCCGACGGACGAAATCGCCCTCCTGGACGGAGACGTGCTTGCCCTTCGGGATCAGGTACTCGGTTTCCTCGCTGGTCTCATCGTTCTTCACGATGATCCGGCGCTTCGCCTTGTAGTCCTTGCCAAATTCCACGCGGCCATCGTTCTCGGCGATAATCGCGTGATCCTTCGGGCGACGTGCCTCGAACAACTCCGCCACGCGCGGCAGACCGCCGGTGATGTCGCGGGTCTTGCTGCCCTCGCGCGGGATGCGCGCCAGCACGTCACCGGCCGCGACCTGCGCGCCGGCCTCCACCGACAGGATCGAGTCGGGTGCCAGGAAGTAGCGTGCATCCGAGCCGTTAGGCAGGCGTACCACTTCGCCCGATTCGTCCTTGAGCTGAAGGCGCGGGCGCAAATCGACGCTCTTCGCGCCCTGCTTGTAGTCCACCACCACCTTGGAGGTCAGGCCGGTCACGTCGTCCATGCGCTCGACCAGGGTGATGCCTTCGATCAGGTCGATATACTCCACTTTGCCCGCGCGCTCGGTGATGATCGGCAAGGTGTACGGATCCCACTCGGCAAGCTTCTGTCCGCGCGCGACCTGCTGGCCCTCGTCGATCAGCAGCCGCGCCCCATAGGGCACGCGGAACCGGGCCCGCTCGCGGGCCTTTTCGTCGGCCAGCACGATCTCGCAGTTGCGCGACATCACGATCGGCGTGCCCTGGCTGTTGAGCACGACGTTGCGGTTCTTGATCGAGACCGTGCCCTCGTGGCTGGCCTCGACCGAGGACTGCTCGGCGCCCGCGCTGCGCCGCACCGCCGATATGGAAGGTGCGCATCGTCAACTGCGTGCCCGGCTCGCCGATCGACTGCGCCGCGATCACGCCTACTGCCTCGCCGATATTCACCGGCGTGCCGCGCGCGAGGTCGCGCCCATAGCAATGCGCGCAGACGCCGATGCTGGAATCGCAGGTCAGCACGGAGCGAATTTTAACCGCCTCGACACCCGCCCGCTCGATCAGGTCGGCCTCCACCTCCTCAATCAATGTGTTCTGCGGAACAAGCACCTCGCCCGAGCTAGGATCGAGCACGTCCTCGGCCGAAGTGCGACCCAGGATGCGCTCGGCGAGGCCTGAGACGACCTCGCCGCCATCCATGACGGCACGGACGGTCAGGCCGCGATCGGTGCCGCAATCCTCCTCGACGATAATGCAGTCCTGCGCAACGTCCACCAGGCGGCGCGTGAGATAGCCCGAGTTCGCGGTCTTGAGCGCGGTATCCGCCAGGCCCTTGCGGGCACCGTGCGTGGAGTTGAAATACTCCAGCACCGACAGCCCCTCTTTGAAGTTGGAGATAATGGGCTGCTCGATGATCTCGCCCGAGGGTTTTGCCATCAAGCCGCGCATGCCAGCCAGCTGGCGCATCTGCGCCGGGCTGCCGCGTGCGCCCGAATGGCTCATCATCCACACCGAGTTGGTGACGGCGCCCACCTCCTGGCGGCTGATCTCCTGCATCATCGCCGAGGCGACCTCGTCCGTGCAGCGCGACCAGGCATCGACCACCTTGTTGTAGCGCTCGCCGGCGGTGATCAGGCCTTCCTGGTACTGCTGCTCGAACTCCTTCACTTCGGCTTGCGTTCGGCGGATCAGCCCGTCCTTTTCGACCGGGATGATCAGGTCGTCCTTGCCGAAGGAAATACCGGCCCGCGCAGCCTGGCCGAAGCCCAGCCCCATCAGCCGGTCGGCGAAGATCACGCACTCTTTCTGGCCGCAATGGCGATAGACGGCATCGATCACGTCGGAGATGTTCTTCTTCGTGAGCTGTCGGTTCACCAACGTGAAAGGCACATTCGGATGCTTGGGCAGGATCTGCCCCATCATCATGCGCCCCGGCGTGGTCAGCACGATCTCTCGCACCGTGTTGCCGTTGGCGTCGATCGTCTCCCAGCGGGCCTTGATCTTGTCGTGCAGCCCGATTGCGCGGGAAAACAGCGCGTGCTCGATTTCGCCGGGCGTGCCGTAGGCGGGCGCGTCCTTGTCCGCGACCGCGCGATATTCGGCCGTCTCCAGTGAGAGGTAATAGAGGCCCAGCACGATGTCCTGACTTGGCACGATGATCGGTTTGCCGTTCGCCGGGCTGAGGATGTTGTTGGTCGACATCATCAGTACGCGCGCTTCCAGCTGCGCCTCCAGGCTGAGCGGGACGTGCGCGGCCATTTGGTCGCCGTCGAAGTCGGCATTGAAGGCGGTGCAAACCAGCGGATGCAGCTGGATCGCCTTGCCTTCGATCAGCACCGGCTCGAATGCCTGGATGCCCAAACGGTGCAAGGTCGGAGCGCGGTTCAGCAGCACCGGATGTTCGCGGATCACCTCCTCCAGGATGTCCCAGACCTCGGGGCGCTCCTTCTCCACCATCCGTTTGGCCGCCTTGATGGTGGTGGCGTGACCGTATTTCTCCAGCTTCGCGTAAATGAACGGCTTGAACAGTTCGAGCGCCATCTTCTTCGGCAAGCCGCACTGGTGCAGCTTCAGCTCGGGCCCGACCACGATCACCGAACGGCCCGAATAATCGACGCGCTTGCCCAGCAGGTTCTGGCGGAACCGCCCCTGCTTGCCCTTCAACATGTCGGACAGCGACTTCAGCGGCCGCTTGTTGGCACCCGTAATGGCGCGCCCGCGGCGGCCGTTGTCGAACAGCGCGTCCACGCTTTCCTGAAGCATGCGCTTCTCGTTGCGCACGATGATGTCCGGCGCGCGCAGCTCGATCAGCCGCTTCAGACGGTTGTTGCGGTTGATCACGCGGCGATACAGGTCATTCAGGTCCGATGTCGCGAACCGCCCGCCGTCCAGCGGCACGAGAGGACGCAGCTCCGGCGGGATCACCGGCACCACGTCCAGAATCATCCAATCCGGGCGGGAGCCGGATTCGGCAAAGGACTCGATCAGCTTCAGCCGCTTCACCAGCTTCTTGCGCTTGGCCTCGCTGTTGGTCTCCTTCAGCTCCTGGCGCAGGCGGGTCTTTTCCGAATCAAGGTCGATACGCGAAAGCACCTTCTTGATTGCCTCGGCGCCGATGCCGACCTCGAAGCTCTCATCACCGAATTCGTCCTGCTTGGCCATCAGCTGCTCTTCGTTGAGCAGCTGATGCAGCTTGAGGTCCGTGGTGCCGGGCTCCAGCACCACGTAACTCTCGAAGTAGAGAATCTTCTCAAGTTCCTTGAGCGTGAGATCGACCATCAGGCCGATCCGGCTCGGCAGCGATTTCATGAACCAGATATGTGCGACCGGCGAGGCAAGCTCGATATGCCCCATACGCTCGCGCCGCACCTTGGCCAGCGTCACCTCGACGCCGCATTTCTCGCAAATGATGCCGCGGAACTTCATCCGCTTGTATTTGCCGCACAGGCACTCGTAGTCCTTGATCGGACCGAAGATGCGCGCGCAGAACAGCCCATCCCGCTCCGGCTTGAAGGTGCGGTAGTTGATGGTCTCCGGCTTCTTGATCTCGCCATACGACCAGCTGCGGATCTGCTCGGGGCTGGCAATCTGGATCTTGATCTGGTCGAAGGTCAGTGCCTGACCGGTCTGACCCAAAATCTTCATCAGTTCATTCATGCGTGTCTCACCCTTAGGGTGGTCAGTGATCGTCAGTGATCAGCAATCGGTGATGAGTGATCGGCAGCAACGGTCAGTCCTGAACGGCGACTGATCACTGGCCACCGATCACCGATCGCTCAAGCGGCGCGCTGGTCCATCTCGACGTTCAGGCCAAGCGATTTCAGCTCCTTGACCAGCACGTTGAAGCTCTCCGGGATGCCGGCTTCGAACGTATCCTGCTCGCGCACGATCGCCTCATAGACCTTGGTTCGCCCGGACACGTCGTCCGACTTGACCGTGAGCATTTCCTGCAACGTGTAGGCGGAGCCGTACGCCTCCAGCGCCCAGACCTCCATCTCGCCGAAGCGCTGCCCGCCGAACTGCGCCTTGCCGCCCAGCGGCTGCTGCGTGACCAGGCTGTACGGGCCGATGGAGCGGGCGTGGATCTTGTCGTCCACCAGATGGTGCAGCTTCAGCATGTAGATATAGCCCACCGTCACCTTGCGCCCGAACGCCTCGCCGGTGCGCCCGTCCACCAGCGTGACCTGCCCGGACGCGTCCAGACCGGCGCGCGCGAGCAGACCCTCGATGTCGGACAGGCGCGCGCCGTCGAACACGGGCGTCGCGATCGGCACACCTTTGCGAAGATTGCCGCACAGCTCGACCAGTTGCTCCGTATCCAGATTGGCGATCTGGTCGCGGAACACGGCCTCGCCATACAGCCTCGTGCAACTTGTCCAGCAACTCCTGACGGCGGGCACCGGTGCGCTGATACTCGTCGACCAGTTCGCCGATTTGCCGGCCCAGAGTGGCGCAGGCCCAGCCCAGATGCGTTTCCAGGATCTGCCCCACATTCATCCGGCTCGGCACGCCGAGCGGGTTGAGCACGATATCGACCGGCGTACCGTCCTCCAGGAACGGCATATCTTCGACCGGCACGACGCGCGACACGACGCCCTTGTTGCCGTGCCGGCCGGCCATCTTGTCGCCCGGCTGCAACTTGCGCTTCACGGCGATGAAGACCTTGACCATCTTCATGACGCCGGGCGGCAGCTCGTCGCCGCGTTGCAGCTTCTCCACCTTGCTGTCGAAACGCGCCTGCAACCGTGCCACTGCGGCATCGTATTCGCGCCGCAATGTCTCGATCTCCGTCATCGCCGTGTCGTCTTGCACGACGATGTGCCGCCAGGCACCGCGCGGATGCTCGGCCAGGATGTCCTCGGTGATGACGGTGCCGGCCTTGATGCCCTTGAACCCTCCGCCGGCCTTCCGCCCCAGCAGCCGCTCGCGCAGCCGGTTGAGGAACGAACGTTCCTGGATCGCCTTTTCGTCGTCGCGGTCCTTGGCAAGCCGTTCGATCTCGGCGCGCTCGATCGCCATGGCGCGCTCGTCTTTATCGACACCGCGGCGGCTGAACACCCGTACGTCAACTACGGTGCCGGTCACGCCGGGCGGCAGCTTCAGCGAGGTGTCACGCACGTCTGAGGCTTTTTCGCCGAAGATCGCACGGAGTAGCTTTTCCTCAGGGGTCATCGGGCTCTCGCCCTTGGGCGTCACCTTGCCCACCAGTATGTCGCCAGGGTTCACCTCGGCGCCGATATAGACGATGCCGGCCTCATCGAGATTCTTCAGCGCCTCCTCGCCCACATTGGGGATATCGCGCGTGATTTCCTCCTGGCCCAGCTTGGTATCACGCGCCATTACCTCGAATTCCTCGATATAAATCGAGGTGAACACGTCATCGCGCGCGATCCGCTCCGAAATCAGGATCGAATCCTCGAAGTTGTAGCCGTTCCACGGCATGAAGGCGCACAGGATATTCCGTCCGAGCGCCAGCTCACCGAGTTCGGTCGAAGGTCCGTCGGCGATGATCTCGTGCTCGGCGACGCGGTCGCCCACCTTCACCAGCGGACGCTGGTTGATGCAGGTGGACTGATTGGAGCGCATGAACTTGCGCAGCCGGTAAATGTCCACGCCTTTCGTCGTGGCATCCTCGTTGATGGCGCGCACCACGATGCGCGCCCCGTCGATCTGATCGACGATGCCGGGCCGGCGCGCCACGATGGTGGCACCCGAGTCGCGCGCCACCGCCTCTTCCATGCCGGTGCCTACCAGCGGCGCATCCGCCTGGATCAGCGGCACCGCCTGGCGCTGCATGTTCGAGCCCATCAGCGCGCGATTGGCGTCGTCGTTCTCCAGGAACGGGATCAGCGCCGCAGCCACCGAGACCAGCTGCTTGGGCGAGACGTCGATCGCCGTGACCTGCTCTGGCGGCACCAGCCGGAAGTCGCCCTGCTTGCGTACGGAGATCAGGTCTTCGGTGAAGCGGCCTTTGCCGTCGAGCGACGCATCGGCTTGCGCCACCACCAACCGCTCTTCCTCCATTGCCGAAAGGTAGCGCGGCTTGGGCTGCACTACACCGTCGCTGACCAGCATGTACGGCGTCTCGATGAAGCCGTATTTATTGACCTTGGCGTAGGTGGCGAGCGAGTTGATCAGGCCAATATTGGGGCCTTCCGGGGTCTCGATCGGGCAGATCCGGCCGTAATGGGTCGGATGCACGTCGCGCACCTCGAAGCCGGCGCGTTCGCGCGTCAGGCCGCCCGGACCCAGCGCCGACAGACGCCGCTTGTGCGTCACTTCGCTCAGCGGATTCGTCTGGTCCATGAACTGCGACAATTGCGAGGAGCCGAAGAACTCACGCACTGCCGCCGCCGCCGGCTTGGCGTTGATCAGGTCGTGCGGCATCACGGTGTCGATATCCACCGAGCCCATGCGCTCGCGGATCGCGCGTTCCATGCGCAGCAGGCCGATACGGTACTGGTTCTCCATCAGCTCGCCCACCGAGCGGACGCGCCGATTGCCCAGATTGTCGATGTCGTCGATCTGCCCGCGGCCATCCTTCAGCTCACACAGCACCTTGACGGTGCGCAGCAGGTCTTCCTTGCGCAGCACGCGCACGGCATCGGACACTTCATCGAGGCTGAAGCCAAGCCGCATGTTCATCTTCACACGCCCGACCGCCGACAGATCGTAACGGTCCGGATCGAAGAACAGGCCGCGGAACAACGCTTCGGCCGTCTCCGGCGTCGGCGGCTCGCCGGGGCGCATTACGCGATAAACGTCAATCAGCGCGTCGTCGCGGTTGGAATTCTTGTCAACCGACAGCGTATTGCGAATCCAGGGCCCGTTAGACTGGTCGATGGCGAGCGTGGGCAGGCGCGTGATGCCCGCGTCCTCCAATGCCGCGAGCCGGGCCTCGACCAGCTCCTCGCCGGCTTCGGCATAGATCTCGCCGGTCTCCGTATTAACCAGATCCTCGGCCACGAAGCGGCCCAGCAAGTCGGCACGGCCGACCAGCACTTCCTTTGTCGTCTCGAAGATCTTGCGCGCCTGCCGCGCCGTCAGCTTTGCGTCCGCATCGGCCACAACTTCGCCGGTGGCGGCATCAACGAGCGGCTCCAGCAGCTTCAAGCCGCGGAACGCATCGGGATCGAACGGTCGCGCCCAACCCTTCGGCGTGCGGTCGAACACGACCTGGCCGTAGAAGAAGCGCAAGATCTCCTCGGCGTCCATGCCGGCGATCTCGCCGAGTTCTAAGGTCTCACCCTTGGCCGCGCGCGCCGCCCGAAGCTGCTCGGTCGCAGCACTCGGGAGCGCATAGAGCAGCGTCGTGACCGGCAGCTTGCGCTTGCGGTCGATGCGCACGTAAACCAAGTCCTTGGCGTCGAACTCGAAATCGAGCCAGGAGCCCCGATAAGGGATTATTCGAGCGGCGAACAGATACTTGCCCGAGGAGTGAGTCTTGCCCTTGTCGTGGTCGAAGAACACACCCGGCGAGCGGTGCATCTGGCTGACGATCACGCGCTCGGTGCCGTTAATAATGAACGTGCCGTTGTCCGTCATCAGCGGCATGTCGCCCATATAGACGGGCTGCTCCTTGATGTCGCGGATCGAGCGGGCGCCGGTGTCCTCGTCTACATCCCAGACGATCAGGCGCAGGATGACCTTGAGCGGCGCGGCATAGGTCATGCCACGCTGGATGCACTCCTCGACGTCGTATTTCGGCTCTTCCAGTTCGTAATAGACGAATTCAAGCCGGCCACGGCCGGCGAAGTCGTCGATCGGGAACACCGACCGGAACACTTCCTGCAAACCCGTGTTCGTGCGGCTGTCCGGGCGCACGTTCATCTGCAGAAACGCCTCGTAGCTAGCCCGCTGCACGTCGATTAGATTGGGCATCGGCGCCACCTCGGGAATCCGCCCGAAGTTGCGGCGGATGCGCTTGTGCCTTGTCACCGACCTCAAGATCGCGTTCATCGACTGTCCTGCTTGCTCAGTTGCCCGGCGAAATGCCGGGCGCCACGCCACGATTCACCTGCGGCCATTGCCTGGAGTGCCCCTGGCCGCCGGGGCTATTGCGTGTCCTCCCTAGGGCTTTTCGCTCATTGACCTCGATGTGATTCGCGTCCGACATCCACCTGCGTATCGGTACGCTGCCGGGGGCCTTTCCCGGCCGGAAACGGCTTTTGCGGGCGGGAACAAGTCGTCCCCGCCCGTGGTGGCCTTGTGGCCCGACCCGGTCCTGCAGCCATGCCGCCCGAAGGCGGCAGATGCGGATACAGCCCAACCCTCCTTATTTGACCTCGACCGCGGCGCCTTGGTCCTCCAGCATCTTGCGGATCTTGGCCGCCTCGTCCTTGCTTACGCTTTCCTTGACGGTCTTGGGCGCGCCTTCCACCAAATCCTTGGCCTCTTTCAGGCCAAGCCCAGTGATCGTGCGGATTTCCTTGATCACGTTGATCTTCTTGTCGCCCGTCTTGGCCAGGATGACGGTGAACTCCGTTTGTTCTTCCGCCGGCGCTGCTGCGGGGGCGGCCCCTGCCGCAGGCGCGGCGGCAACAGCCGCCGGCGCGGCGGCAGAAACGCCCCACTTATCCTCCAGCAGCTTCGAGAGCTCCGCCGCCTCCAACACCGTGAGGCCGGAGAGCTCGTCAACCAGCTTCTGCAAGTCTGCCATTTTCGTGTGACCCCTAATCTAAGCCTTGTCTGGTTCCGTTCAAGCCGAATCGGACGCCGTTCTGCTACACTGCGGTATCGTGGGGCTTTTTCTCACGCCGCCGGTTGTTCGCTGGCGCGGGCATAGGCCCCGAAGACCCGGGCGAGTTGTCCAGCTGAGCCCTGCAGCACGCCGGCCACCCTTGTCGCCGGTGTGCCGATCATGCCCAGCAGCCGACCGCGAAGGATCTTCCCGGCTCGGCAGCTCCGCCAACGACCGGACCCCATCGGGGCTCAGCGTACGGGTGCCGAGCGCACCGCCGACCACCACCAGGCGGTCGTTCGTCCGGCTGTAGTCCACGGCCGTCTTGGCCACCGCCACCGGGTCCCGGGACCAGGCAAGCGCGGTGGGTCCGGTGAGCAGCGGCTTCAGCGCCTCGAACGGCGTTCCGTCCAAGGCGCGCGTGGCCAGCCGGTTCTTCGCGACCTTGAAGGTTGCCCCCGCAGCCCGCATCCGGCGGCGCAGATCCGTCGCCTCGGCCACGGTAAGACCCTGGTTGCGGGTCACCACGACCATCGACGTCTCGGCGAACACCTGAGCGAGCCCGGCGACGAATTCCCGCTTCTGTTCGCGGTCCATTGTCGTCTCCTGTATCGGGCCGGGCGCGTGTGGACCGCGCCAAGCCGGGTTTGCTCGGTTCGCCTGTCCGGAGCCCCCGCCCCGTTGCCGTGGCAGGAATCCCGCAAGCCGGAACCACCAAGGCGTGTCGCCTCGGTACCCCGTCTCCCGTGCGCGGGCCGAGGCCCATTATCCCCGAGTTGGCCCGGAAGGACGCGCGGTCTCGGACAGGTTCGGACGCTTATGCCCGTCTCGGGCCCTTACGTCCTGCCCGCCCGCGCTCTTTGTGAGCGAGGGCGTATCTCGTGTTAGCTGATGCTGGTTACGTCTACGCGCACGCCCGGTCCCATCGTGGAACTCAGCGACACGCGCTGAACGTAGGTTCCCTTCGCACCCGAGGGCTTAGCCTTGATGATCGCATCGGCCAGGGCCTTTGCGTTCTCCAGAAGTTGCTGCTCCTCGAAACTCGCCTTGCCGATGCCGGCATGGATCAGTCCCGCCTTTTCGGCACGGAACTCCACCTGCCCGCCCTTGGCCGCCGTTACCGCCCCGCGCACGTCCATCGTAACCGTGCCGAGCCGGGGATTCGGCATCAGTCCGCGCGGGCCGAGGATTTTGCCCAAACGGCCGACGACACCCATCATGTCGGGCGTGGCGATGCAGCGATCGAAGTTGATTTCGCCAGCCTGCACCTTCTCCGCCAAATCCTCGGCGCCCACCACGTCGGCGCCGGCCGCCGTGGCTTCCTCGGCCTTCGGCCCGCGCGCGAACACGCCGACGCGGACGGTTTTGCCGGTGCCATTCGGCAGGGAGATCAGTCCGCGCACCATCTGGTCCGCGTGGCGCGGGTCGATGCCGAGATTCATCGACATCTCCACCGTTTCATCAAACTTAGCGCGCGCGTTCTGCTTGACGAGCCGGATCGCCTCCGGCAGCGCGTAGGATTTGGAGCCATCGAACGCCGCATAGGCAGCTTTGAGACGTTTTCCGATCTTCACGGCTCGCCCTCTACCACCATGAGGCCCATCGACCGTGCCGACCCGACCAGCATGCGCATCGCCGCCTCGACATCGCTCGCGTTCATATCCTTCATTTTCTGCTCGGCGATCTCCCGCAGCTGCGCGGTGGTGACTTGCCCGACCGGGCCGGTCTTACCGGGGGCCGTCGAACCCTTGTCCAGCCCCGCCGCCTTCTTGAGGAAATACGTGTTGGGCGGGGTCTTCATGATGAAGCTGTAGGTCCGATCCGCATAGGCCGTGATCACCACCGGAATCGGCATGCCCGGCTCCATGCTCTGCGTCTGCGCGTTGAAGTCCTTGACGAATTGCATGATGTTCAGGCCGCGCTGGCCAAGCGCGGGACCAACCGGCGGCGACGGGTTCGCCTTCCCGGCCGGGATTTGCAGCTTGATATAGCCCACGATCTTCTTGGCCATCCCAAGGTCGTCCTTTCGAAACCGAGGGACCGCGGTGCCAACGGCGCGCGCCGCCGGCACATGCCAGCGTGACGCGCACCTCCCGCGTTCCGGGTGAAGCGCGGGTGTTTATAGGAGGGACGGGGGTGAGTCCAGCCCGGCCTAGGCGGCGCAAATTTAGCCCACGGCAGCGACCCGTCCTATCCGGCGCGATAAAGCGATTCATCTGGGCGAGGCCCAATTAATACGGGCTGGGATAACTGGATAGCGAATTTCTTCGGGATCACTCATGGGGCGGCGCCGTGCCGAAGCTAAGACAGCCGAGACCAGGACATTGCCAACCGCCGCGACGAGGCATTATGTGGGGTGCCGAATGGCTGCCTCATCAAGACACAGACAAGATGGAGGGGCAAGCCAAAGGGTTGAGACTATCTTTCAAGGGAGCCCGCAGTGCCAACAAAGGATAATCTACTGGATAACTGGTTCCGCGGGGCGCTCACTTCTCCAACTTCTACGGAGGCGCTCTCATCTCATCCGATGACATCGACGTTGCAACAGCTAAGCTTACACGCCGGATGGCAGAACTGAACTTTGGCTCTGAAGTTAAGTGGCAGAAGGTAACTGAGAATTACAAGACAATAGACTTATGGAATGCTTCTTCAGTCTCAAGAGCGGGAGGACCAAGACACGGATAATGTTTACACAGAATATTTAAGTCCTCAAGCGGCAATACCGCCGAAAAACGGAAGAGGGCTTCTTTTCACCCTCATATTTCTATTGATCAGACGATGCTTCTGGTCTCGATGCACACCCCCACCAATTTCCTCGCTTGGCATGCGGCGGCGGCTCGACCAATTGCCGCGATACAAAGGAACGTGCAAAAAATTTAGGGGATATTCAAACGGGCCTAACTGCGCAGGCCAAATTGCGGCGTCGCGAAACTCAACTCGCATGAAGATCGATACAGTGACGGTCTCAAGATCCAATCAGCACTGATTCCGCAATGACGATGTCAAATTGGGAAGTATGCAATTCAAACGAACGACAAAGATAAACCGAAGCCCCAAGGAAGCAGTAAAGCGAGGCAAACGAACTCGTGCAAAGGCCGAGGTCACGGAAACATCAACCTCTGATCAGAGATATCTATCCAAACTTCAATATTGGCATTTCCACAGGAATCCAGGGCGACGTTATGCATCGATGGCAGCACCCATGCCGGCATGAGCATGCTTTATTCCGCTATCGGACAGCCATGAGCTGATCGGGTCGGGAAACGCAAGAGATAGAGCGCGCCCCACCGCTGCTATGTTCCCCGCGGGGAACTACCCTAAGTGGAACTTAAGGCTTCGCAGACGGCAGGGCTATTCACCCGCCAGTACGGCTTTTCGCGCTGTGTCAAGTGAAAAATGCCGGCACGATCTCAAACATCCAGTTCCTCCACCGTCCTCGCCCGTTCCTGGATGAACTGAAACCGTAATTCCGGCCGACGTCCCATCAAGCTTTCCACCAATTCGCTCGTCCTCGCCCGCTCCTCGGGTGGGGCTACCACTTTTAGCAAGGTGCGGCGGGCCGGGTCCATCGTGGTTTCCTTAAGCTGGGCCGGCGGCATTTCGCCCAGCCCCTTGAACCGGCTCACCTCCACCTTGGCTCCGGCCTTGAACTCCGATTTGACCTTCCGCTCGCGGTCGGCGTCGTCCATCGCATAGACGGATTTCGCGCCCTGGGTCAGCCGATACAGCGGCGGCTGCGCCAGGTACACGTGCCCGTGGCGCACCAGTTCGGGCAATTCGCGATAGAAGAACGTCATCAGCAGCGAGGCGATATGCGCGCCGTCCACATCCGCGTCCGTCATGATAATGATGCGTCCGTAGCGCAGCTTGTTGCGATCGAACCGATCGCCCACGCCACAGCCCGAGCGCCTCGATCAGATCCTTGAGTTCCTGGTTCTGCCGCAACTTGTCGGCCGAGGCCGAGGCGACGTTCAGGATCTTGCCGCGTAACGGCAGCACCGCCTGGGTCTCGCGGTTGCGCGCCTGCTTGGCGGAGCCACCGGCGCTGTCGCCTTCCACCAGAAACACCTCGGTCTCGCCCGCGTTCTCGCGCGTGCAGTCGGCGAGCTTGCCGGGCAGGCGCAGCCGCCGCGTTGCTGATTTGCGCGGCGTATCGCTTCTGTCCTTGCGGCGCAGCCGCTCCTCGGCCCGGTCGGTTACGAAGGCCAAGAAATTGTCTGCCTGGGCCGGATCGCCCGCGAGCCAATGATCGAACCGGTCGCGCAAGGCCGATTCGACGAGCCGAGCGGCTTCGGCGCTGGTCAGCTTCTCCTTGGTCTGGCCCTGGAAATGCGGGTCGCGAATAAACAGGGACAGCTTCGCCGCCAGCGGCACGAGCAGATCCTCGGCCACTATGGCAGCCGCGCGCTTGTTGCTGCGGTGCTCGCCCCAGGCGCGCAGCCCCTTGACCAAAGCGGCGCGAAACCCGGCCTCATGCGTGCCGCCAAGAGCGGGTGGGCACGGTGTTGCAGTAGGAGTGCAGGAACCCGTCGCCCTCTTCCAGCCACACGCAGGCCCATTCGACGCGGCCCGTCGTGGCGCCGTCCGGGCCGGACGGAAGCTCCGCCTCGCCGGCCCAGGGTTGCGCCAGGACGCGCGCGACGCCCGCCGTGTCCTCGTCCAGACTGTCGCGCAGTCCGCCGGGAAAGTGCAGAACCGCTTCTGCCGGGATCGCGTCCTTGCCGTTCAGCAGTGCAGGATCGCAGGACCAGCGGATTTGCACGCCGCGGAACAAATAGGCTTTGGAGCGGCACAGCCGATACAGGCGCGCCGGGCTGAATGACATGGTGCCGAAAATCTGCGGATCGGGGCGGAACCGGATCGTCGTTCCGCGACGATTGTGGACCGGCCCGGCATTGACCAGCTTCGTGGTGGGCTTGCCGCGCTGATAGCTCTGACGCCAGAGGATGCGCTCCCGCGCGACCTCCACTTGCATCTGTTCGGAAAGCGCGTTCGACCACCGAACTGCCGACGCCGTGCAGCCCGCCCGAGGTCGCATACGACTTTGCCGCCGAACTTCCCGCCCGAATGCAAGGTGGTCAGGATCACTTCCAACGCGCTGAGGGTTTTGAACTTGGGATGCGGGTCAACCGGGATTCCGCGGCCATTGTCGCGGATCGTCAGCCAGTTCTGCTTCTCCAGCCCCACCTCGATGAAGCTTGCGTGACCGGCGACGGCCTCGTCCATCGCATTGTCGAGGATCTCGGCTGCGAGGTGGTGCAGCGCCGGCTCGTCCGTTCCGCCGATATACATGCCCGGCCGCCGGCGGACGGGCTCCAGCCCCTCCAGAACCTCGATGTCCCGGGCGGAGTAGCCCTCCGCCTCCCGCCCGGGCTGCTTGCCGCGCGCGGGACCGAACAGATCGTTCATGCTGTGTTCCTGAGTGACGGCTGCACCCTACAGGCCGGCCCGCGTCGCAATCAAGCAAAGCGGCGCCTTCGCCAAATCGTTCATTCGGCGAAGCTTTACATCGGGTGCGGGTGGGCGAATGTCAGCCGCGGCGCATCCGACCTGGCGGGTTCTGGGCAACACTCAAAGGCACGATGGACGAGGAACGCACCCTGCCGGTGCGTCGGGCCGACCGCGCTCTCCGACCCCGCAGCGCCTCCGAACTGGCAGCGAACGCTTTGGGCGATGGTGGGCATCCAGTTCGTCATGACGCTGTCCTTCACCATCCTGAGCCCCATCCTGCCGTTGTTCCTGCCGGAACTGGGCGTCAGCCAGCCAAGCCGGATTGATCTCTGGGCCGGAATCCTGAACGGCACGACTTCGTTCGTCGCCGCCTTCGCCTCGCCGCTCTGGGGCCGGCTTTCCGACCGCAAGGGGCGCAAGCTCATGCTGCTGCGCTCGAGTTTCGCGATCGGCCTGTTCACGGCGCTGATGGGGGTCTCGATCACGGTCTGGCAGTTCTTTGCCATGCGGGCGCTGATGGGCGCCTTTGCCGGGTTCTCGGCCGCCGCGATTGCCTTGGTCGCGAGCCAGGTGCCGGAGGGGCGGCTCGGCTATGCGCTCGGCTGGCTCAGCACCGGCCAGCTCGTCGGCGGGTTGGTCGGGCCCGGTCGTAGGCGGTATCGTTTCCGACCTGTCCGGCAGCTATCGCGTGCCGTTCTATGCCACGGCCGTCATCACATTCATTGCGATGGCGCTCGTGTGGTTCTTCGTCGACGAGCGGTTTACGCCGCCCAAGCGCGGCCGAAGCCAGCGCTCGATGGCCGCGAAGTTTGCTCATGCTGACCCGGTCGGCCGGGCTGCTGCCGCTGTTCTTCGTCCTGCTGCTGGCGCAGTTCGGCGTCCGCACGGTGCAGCCCGTGGTGACGCTGTACGTGCAGGAGCTTGTGGGCAACACGCCGGCAGTCGCGACTTTGGCCGGGATTGCCTTCTCGTTGACGGGCGTCGCCGACCTGCTGGCTTCGCCCTTTCTCGGCAAGCGCAGCGACGTGATCGGCTATCGCCGCGTGCTGCTGATCTGCCTGATGGGCGCGGCGCTGACGAGCCTGCCGCAAGCCTTCGCGCATAGCTACTGGGCTTTTGTCGCGGAACGCTTCGGAGTTGGCTGCTTCATCGGCGGCATCCTGCCCACGGCCAACGCGCTGGTCGGGCGGATGGTCGCGCGCAGCGATCGCGGCACTGTCTATGGCATGACCGCCTCGGCCACGTTCCTCGGCAACTCGTTCGGGCCGCTGACCGGCGGAGGCGTGGCCGCCGCCATCGGCATACGTTTCGTGTTCGTCGTCACGGCGGCGCTGCTGGCGCTGAACTGGGTCTGGGTGTTCTTCGCCGTGCCCGAATACACGGAAGCGCGCGGGCTCGAACTGCCGCGCCGTCGGCGCCGGCTCGGGTAGTAAAGCGGGAGTGTGTCAATGCCGAGCGACCGAGAACTCCTCATACATCTCTACGACCGGTTCAATGCCCGCGACATGGAAGCGGTCCTGGCGGCAATGCACCCGGCCGTCACATGGGCCAACGGAATGGACGGAGGGTATGTCCACGGACATGATAGCGTTCGCAACTACTGGACGCGACAATGGGCGCTGATCGACCCGCATGTCGAGCCGACCGGATACTCGCCCGGCAAAGATGGGACGACCGAGGTGGAGGTTCGTCAGATAGTGCGCGATCTTAAGGGCAATCTGCTATCCGACAGGATGGTCGGCCATATCTTTCGAATAGAGGACGGCCTGATCAGTCGGTTCGATATCCGCGAAATGACCGATGCGGGAACTCAAACTGAAATGCCGCCCGAGAGGGCAGGCAATTGAGCTACGGCCGCCGTCTGCTAGGCTAGGCCGGGGCAACGACAGGGAGCGTGCGATGGCAGACCGTTACGAACGCTATCAGCGGCTGCGCTTCGACCGCCCGCATCAGAAGGTGCTGCGGGTGACGATGGACAATGGACGGATGAACAGCGCCGATGCGGTAATGCACGCCGAACTGGTGCAGGTCTGGCGGGACATCGACGCGGACCCGGAGGTGAACGCCGCGATCATTACCGGTGCCGGCTCAACGTTCTCGGCCGGCGGCGATTTCGGCATGATCCGCGAGGTGATCGCCGACTTCGAGACACGCGCGCGCACTTGGAAGGAGGCGCGCGACATCGTTTATAACATCGTCAACTGCTCGAAACCGGTAGTGAGCGCCATGCGCGGGCGTGGCGGTAGGCGCCGGTCTGGTCTGCGGACTACTTGCGGACATTTCGATCGCCACGCACGACTGCCGGATCATCGACGGGCACACCCGCCTCGGCGTGACCGCGGGCGATCATGCGGTGATCATCTGGCCGCTGCTGTGCGGTCTCGCGAAAGCCAAATACTACCTGCTTCTGTGCGAGACGGTGCGCGGCGCGGAGGCCGAGCGCATGGGCCTGATCTCGCTCGCCGTCGAGGACTCCGAACTGGACGCCAAATCGGTCGAAATGGCCGCACGGCTGGCCGAAGGCGCGCAAAGCGCGATCCGCTGGACGAAATACGCCTTGAACAACTGGCTGCGCCAGATGGGGCCGACCTTCGACACGTCGCTCGCTCTGGAAATGCTGGGCTTCGGCGGGCCGGAGGCGGCCGAGGGGCTCGCCTCGCATCTGGAGAAGCGGGCACCGCGCTTTCCGCCGGCTTCCGCGCTGTGAGCTCGCTCATCTGGCGACGGTGGCCCCGCGAGATGCGCGGCGGCGATAACCCTGGTTGATCTGGTCCGGCCCTCTTGATCAAAGCCGTTCCGGTTCCTAACTCGCCTGGCACTCGAGGTCAGAGAGTGCTAAGCCGTTACCGGAACGGTCGGGCCCGCACTGGCTGGGTGATCGGTAACTTTCGGCGCTTTCTGGCCCTTCACAAGCAAGGAGGGTGAGATATGGCATTGTTTCCCGATCCGTTCGACACCTTGCTGGGCCTGCAACGGGCGCTGGACGCCTTCCGGGCGAGCGACTGGCTCGATTCCGGGCCGAGTGGCAGCGGCGCCCACCCGCCGCTTCAACGTGTTCCGCAAGGGCGACGACTTCATCATCATTGCCGAGGTGCCCGGGGTCCGCAAAACCGACCTCGAGGTTCAAGTGAAGGACAACACGATCCGAATCTCGGGCAGCAAATCCGTGAGCTATCCCGAGAAGGCCGCTCTGCATCGGCGTGAGCGACTGTCGGGCCGCTTCGATCGCGCCGTGACGGTGCCGATCCAAATTGATCCCGATAGCGTCAGAGCCGAGTGTCGTGACGGCATTCTGGCGCTGTCGTTAGGGCGCGCCGAAAAGGACAAGCCGCGCTCGATCAGGATCGGGTGAGCCATGAACGCGGGGAATGAATTCGGGAATGGAGGATAGGATGACTGCGTCGCAGGATTTGGCGGTACGCGAAAAGCAGGAGCTGGTGACCAAGGAAGAGAAAACGGTTCCCGGCCGCTTTTATATCCCGTTCACCGACATCCACGAGACCGACCAGGCACTGACGCTGGTGATGGAAATGCCGGGAGTTGAGCGCAAAGACGTGAACGTTTCCTTGGAGAACGATGTGCTCCGCGTGGAGGGGCGTATCGATTTTTCGAAATACGAAGGCATGGAGCCTGTCTATACCGAGTACAATGTGGGCCACTACACGCGGTCGTTCGCCATTTCGAACAAGGTCGATCGGGACCAGATCAGCGCGCAGATGGAGGACGGGGTTCTGACCCTGACCCTGCCCAAGCTAAAGGAAGTCCAGCCGCGACGGATTGCTGTAGGCTAAGCGCAGCGCCGATTGCAGAGTGAGGCAAGCGGGCCGCCGGGAGGCCTCAGTCGCCCGGCGGCTCGAGCGTAACGTCCACCATCATCTCGTTGCCGAGCCGTTCCAGCGCGGCGCGGAGCCGGTCATCCGAGACGTGATCGGGCACCGCCAGCCGCGCCCTGGCGTGGAACATCTGTTCCGCGGAGAAGGACGCGCTGGAGACGCGGGTCTCGAACTCCTCGATATTGATCCCATGCTCGGCCAGAACGCGCGTCATCTCGCGCACGATCCCTGGCCGGTCGTGACCGATCGCCTCGACGCGCAGCATACGGTGCGTGCTGACGGGCGCTGCGGAGGTAGGCCGGACCGCGATCTCCAGACCGTCCGAAGCAAGGGCCTGGAGGCGGGTTGCCAGCGTCCCGGTCTGCTCGTCCGGCACGTCAACCAGCGCGATCCCGGCGAACTGGCCGGCAAGCCGCGCCATGCGGCTCTCCAGCCAGTTCCCGCCGACCGAGGCGATTTGTTCGGAGACCAAGCGAACCAGCCCGGGTCGGTCCGGACCAAGAACAGTCAGAACCAGATGACTTATTGCCGCTTGCCGCCCCCTCCGCCGTCAGGTGGGACGTGGGGCGCGCGCATGCCGCGTCAATCCGCCTTTGCGTCGCGTTGCTGACATGACCGTCATTCGTCTTGCCGGCTGCGGATATGGACGCCACCTCCAGGGTATGACGAAACGAACTCGCCCGGCTCCGACCCCGCTTCCGCTTCCGCTGATGATGGCGGAACTGGCGCTTGCCTCCTGGGAAACGATCGGCCACCGCAGCCTGATGATCGCGCAAGGAACGTGTTCGACCGCCGAATGCTATCGGATGGTGCTGGAGAAGGCGGTCGCATGCCAGCGCTCGGCGGCCTTGCTTGCGCAGCCCTGGGTGACGCTGGACATGGCCGAGCTGCTGGCGCCTTGGCACCGCGGCGCAACCGCCAACGCACGACGATTGCGCCGGAAGTAGCCGCTTTCGTTCACCCATAATCTGAGCGGAAGGCGGCGAACGGGGTCACGGCTCCTGTGCATCCACCGCCGCGACGTCGAGCAAGCGCTCGATCACTTCCGGCTCCTGCGCGCCGGCTATAGCGTGGCGGCCGGCCACGACGAAGCAGGGCACGCCGTTGATGCCGAGCCGATGCGCGCGAAGGTTTTCGGCGTGGATCGCGTCCACACCATGGTCTGTGGCGAGCAGACGGCACACCGCGCCAACATCGAGCCCGCAGGAGGCGCCGATCGCCGCCAGCACCGAGCAATCCCCGATATCGCGCCCATCGGTGAAATGCGCCGAGAACAGCGATTCGACGACTGCGTCGGCACGACCCTGTCGGGCGGCGAAGCCAACGAGCCGATGCGCGTCCAGGCTGGAGGGGGTGCGCCGGATCCGTTCGAAGCGGAACTGCAAGCCCTCGGCGCGTCCGATCTCGGTGATGGACGCGTAGAGACGGCGGGCGCGGTCCTCCCCGCCGAATTTCCGCACCACATAATCCGGCCGCGCCATTCCGCCCCGCGGCATGTCCGGGTTGAGCAGGAACGGCCGCCACGCGACCTCGAACAGCAGATCGGGCCGGCGCCGCATGGTGCGCGTCAATCGTCGTACGCCCAGGTAGCACCACGGGCAGACCAGATCATGAACGACCTCGATCGCAAGCCGAGCCTTGGGTGGTGCGAGGACGTTCACGGATGCGCACACTCAACCAGTCACATGAATATCATCCTGCCGCGCCCCGCCAAGAGCAAGCGGAAGACGCATCGCTCTCCGCAGAGGCGCCGTGCCGTGGATGGTTACGTCCGGTTCACACTTGCCGGCTAGACTGGTTCGGTGAATGTCCAAGTCGCCCCCGCCATCGCCCGGGTCCGGACCTTCGCCTTTTCCGGAATCGAGGCGGTTCCGGTCGAGGTGCAGGTGCAGATCGCCTCGGGCGTTCCGAGCTTCCTCGTCGTCGGCTTGCCCGACAAGGCGGTGGGCGAGGCGCGCGAGCGGGTGCGCGCCGCGCTCGCGGCGATGGGGCTGGGCCTGCCGCCCCGGCGCATCCTGATCAATCTGGCCCCGGCCGATCTCTTGAAAGAGGGCAGTCATTTCGACCTGCCGATCGCGCTCGGCGTGCTCGCGGCAATGGACGTGCTGCCGCGCGAGGAAGCAGACGGGTTCGCCGCGCTTGGCGAACTGCATCTGGACGGCACGTTGCATCCCGTGGCCGGAGTGCTGCCGGCCGCGATCGCCGCCTCGGCGCGCGGGCTCGGGCTGGTCTGCACGGCCTCGCAAGGCGGGGAGGCCGCCTGGGCGGGCAAAATCGAAGTGCTGGCCGCGCCCGATCTGCTGTCCCTGATCAACCATTTCCGCGGCGCGCAGGTGCTGACCCCGCCGGAGCCGGCCGGGGTCGCTGAGCCGCCGAAGGGGACCGGACCTCAGCGACGTCAAGGGTATGGAGACCGCCAAGCGCGCGCTGGAGATCGCGGCGGCGGGCGGGCATAATCTGCTGCTGATCGGTCCGCCGGGGGCGGGCAAGTCCATGCTGGCCGCGCGATGCCGGGGCTGCTGCCGGACCTCACGCCGCACGAGGCGCTGGAGGTCAGCATGATCCACAGCGTCGCGGGCCTGCTCGATTGCGGCCGGCTGGTCATGCGCCCGCCCTATCGGGAGCCGCACCATTCCGCATCTCAGGCGGCGCTGACGGGCGGCGGGCATCGCGCCCGGCCGGGCGAGGTGAGCCTCGCGCATCGGGGCGTGCTGTTCCTGGACGAGTTGCCGGAGTTTCCGAAACAGGCACTGGAGGCGTTGCGCCAGCCCATGAAGTCCGGGCGCACGACGGTCGCGCGGGCTTCGGCGCACGTGAAATATCCTGCGCGGTTTCAACTCGTGGCGGCGATAAATCCATGCCGCTGCGGCTATGCCGGAGACGGAGCGCGAGAATGCGGGCGCGCGCCGCGCTGCGCCGAGGACTACCAGAACCGGATCAGCGGCCCGGTGCTCGACCGCGTTGATTTGACCGTGGAGGTGCAACCCGCAACCGCCGCCGAACTGGCCCGTGCGCCCGCGGGGGAACCGAGCGAGGCCGTGGCTGGGCGCGTGGCGCGCGCACGTGCGGCGCAGCGCGCCCGATACGGCAAGGACGGGCCGGCCAACAACGCCGAGGTGGACAGTCGCGACGTCGCTCTTGCGACCGAGGCACAGACTCTCGCCGAACAGGCGATGGAAAAGCTGCGCCTGTCGCCACGCGGCTACACGCGCATCCTGCGCGTTGCACGCACGATCGCCGATCTGGCGGGTGCCCAGGTGGTCGGGCGCGCGCATGTCGCCGAGGCGCTGCCCTTTCGTCATCGGGGTGTCGGACGGCGGGGGTGAGGCGGACCGAGGGCCGCAGAAGTACCGGAAATACCAGGTGAGGAGTTGACTTCGCCCGATCTTAACCCTTCTCAAACGGAAAGTTTGCGCCGGTTCAGGGGCGAGATCCCGAAGAATGCCCGCGAAGCTGTAACGGTATCGACGATCCCGGGAGGCCGGGTTAGGTTCTCCGCCAGTTGGCGGGTAAACCGGCCAGGTCCAAGAGGATATAGGGCAAGCGCATTTCACGCCGCTGTCGCGCCCCTTACCGCAACTTAGGCAGGAACTTGCCGCATTCGGATTTGACTATGGCGGCGAGCCGGTCGAACTCAGTGCAAACGAGCTGGCCGCGGTGCTCCAGAAATTCCTGAACGGCTTGATACCAGCGACAGCGGTGGAGGACTGGGCCGATTTGATCGAGGTGCGCGAGGACGTGGACTACCCGGAAAGCCAAAAAGACGTGATTTCGGATATTATCTGTCAGCTTGCAAATCCAGTGCTGGAAGGTTCACTCGACGCGGATAAAGCACGGGAATTCCTTGCGCTACTTACGTAGCTATGATTGTCGAGGCGCCTGCTTTTCGCCATGGGCCAATGTATTAGGCTGGCCGAGTGAACTTGTTTTTTGCCCCTCAATCTCGCGCGTGCAAATGGCAGGCATCCAGTTCACCGAGCGCCGGGTCAAACGGGCTTCGGTTGTCTCTCCCTCGTAATCCGGCGCGGCTGGTGGCTGGGTGAACAGGGCACGATCACGCAAGCTGTTCACGTTGACGACGGCGCGCAGCCCGACGCTGGTCTCGCACAACGCACCGACATACACCCCGCAATGCTTGCAAACTATATAGTCGGCCGTACGCGAGCCGAACCGGTACCGCTCAACGAGCCCCCAGTCGTCGGCCCAGATTTCGAACAGGCCGTTTGTATCGGAAACGGTGCGGGTCGCGTGGCTGCGACAGAACGAGCAGGCGCAAGAGCGAAGCGGCGATTCCGCGGCGCGCGGCTGAGGCGCAGTCGGACCCGCAGATTGCCGCAATGACAGCCGCCTTGGTGCTCCGATGCTGTTCCGCTCATGGTAATTTTCTCCGCGGCGTCAGGATTGTCGCCCCGCAGCTCCCCCAGTGTCCAGCGCCGCCGCGGAATGAATGCCGTTCGTCCGAAAGCCCGAGCCGCAGCTCGAGTACCTCACGGGGCGGAAACACTGGACGCTGGCACCGGAGCTGGCTTGCCCGGCAGAGTTTCGCCCACCCAGCCGAGCAGGTCGTGTTTGACGAATTGATCCAGCGCATCGAAGTCGCCGGCGCCCGGCAAGATCGGCTGGAGGACGCGATCCGCCAGTTCCTGCCTGCCTGGTCGCTTGCCCCCGTGGTCGCAGCCATCCAAGCCTTACGCGGGGTCGCAACGTTGGCGGCCGTAACGCTCGTGGCCGAGATCGGCGACTTTGGTCGGTTCGCATCGCCGCGACAGCTGATGGCTTGGCTCGGACTGGTGCCCAAGGAACATTCCTCAGGACGTAAGGTTGCGCGAGGCAACATCACCAAGGCCGGCAATGCACGGGCTCGCCGAGTGCTGGTCGAGAGCGCCTGGACCTATCGCCTACCGGCGCATGGGCGAGGACATCACCCGGCGCAATGCGAGCCTGCCGGAGGCGATCCGAGCGATCGCCTGGAAGGCACAGACCCGATTATGGCCCGCTATCGTCGCCTGCAGCGCACTGGCAAACCGCAAAACATCGTCGTTGTGGCGATCGCACGCGAACTGGCCGCCTTCGTCTGGTCCATTGCCCGCATGACGCAGCCGACAACGCGACCGGCTTAGCCGTCGTCGCGCCAAGCCGACAAGCGGGCCGGCGACGACAGACCCTGCGCAGCGGTGGGCGCGGTGGCAGGTCAGGGCAACCCTCGATCTGATTCGGCGAGCAAACTGCCATCCGCGACGTGGTCCAAGCCTATCAGGCAGACCGCGCTATCTCTGGCGTAGCGAGGTTTCACTCGTGGATGCCGCCGACTGCATTAGGAGTAGCCGGGGCAGCGGCAGGAGCGGCAAGCGACGTAAGGTCTGCGCGTTCGATCATTCTAGGGGACGCTGCAGCGCCGCGCTATATCAGCAACGTGCAATTACCGTTTCATCGGGATGATTTCTCGAAGTGGATGAAGCAGTCTTCACAGCCGAGGGGGGAAGCGCTTCGGATTTTCCTGATCGACTTCGGCCCTACTGCGCCCACCGGCTTCGATCGCGAAGCCGCGCAGCTGGTTGTTGATAGTTCAATCCGGAAGGGAACTGTCGCTTTGGGCGCAAAAATTTTGGGCGGCTGAATGTGGCGGCCGGAAGGCGAGGGCCAGCGCAGCCCCCTTGCAAAAAACCTGGCGCATCAGGCAGCACCACAACGGCTTGAACCTCAAGCATCGGCGCCGGGTTAACTACCCTAGCAGAAAAGGCTTCGTTTCTGCAAGGCTCTGCGGGAGCCCGAAGAGGACCGCTCGATGCGGCAAAGCCCGCGATTTTTCCCGTTCCTTTTTTAAGGGAGGGAAAAACCCCCGATTTAGCGGCTCCCGGCAGCCTCTACGCCGAGTGGCTTTTGCAAAAGCGCGAGTCCCGAAACACAGCTTTCCCAAAAACATTGCTGTTGAAACGAAGAAGGTTTTTCCCGCGCCCTAATTCCCCATCGCCTGGCCGGCACGAAAGCCGCCGGGTCGGAAGCGAAAAGGCACCCACTGCGACGCGCCATCCAGCCGACGCCTCGCCGACCCTTGATCAATCCATCCAAAGGGGGCGACCCCCCGAGGATAAACGCTGGCAACAGGGCGCCTCGCCGCCCGCCTCGCCCCCTTATGCATCACCCGCGCCGGCCCGCCCTGTAGGGGCGCTCCAAGGCAAAATGGCGGTCACGCGCGCGGCACTTGTTGCGCCGCACGCTACGTCGCGCGCTACGTTGCAAAAGATGGCGATGGGCCGCGTTCGCCGTTCGCGTACGGCAATCTGCTGGGCGGCGAGCCCCGGATGGTTCCGCCTATTCGCGCCGCCGCCTTGCCGGCCGACTGCGCCCGCTCGTCGCGGCCACCGGCGGGTCGAGTATCGCTCGCACCGCTTCCTCGATCGCGGCCCACAGGTCGATTGGGAAGCTGATGTCCCCGACCAGTGAAAAGGGGCATGCACCTCTGTCACAGAGTTCGTGCGGCTTGCTACAGAGCTTTTATGCGGCCGCGCGCAGCATCATCCAAATTTCGTTCCGGTGCTCGGAGAGCGCCGCGCAATCATCTCCCGTCATCAGCGCCGCCGGACTGGCCGGTATGGCGCCGCGATCCGGCCGACTGTCAGGAGCACGCCCAATCGCCGTGAGGCGATTGACCAGCCACCGAGCCGCCGCTGACCCCTTCTGATCGCGGTTGTCCTGCATCTTGCGTTCGGCGCGTCGCGCCAGTCGTTCGATCTTAGGGTGGGACTGCTCATCGAGATATCCCGCTTTCCTGCCCGTAGGAATGATCATGTTTCGGGCACGCAAAGCGGGACCCGCCGCGCCCTTACCCGCTCCCATCCAGACACCCGATGTCACCACCGCACACGCCAAGCGCTGGCCGAGCGACTGGAGGCGGGCGAATCGCCGCGCTCGAACATCGCTCTGCGGAGCTGTTCCGGCGCGCGGAGCGGGCCCGGCTGGCAGTGACATTGCTGCTGTGGCAGCTTCTGCGTGCACGCCGGCGCGATTTACGGGGATCGGCGCGATATCTCAGGCCGTGCCGACGATCTATTGAGGTGTAAAAGTCTGGATTGGACCCGATGGACAATGTCGGGCCTGATAAAACGCGGCCGACAGCAGCACGCTTGGTCGAGCGAGACTGGCGAATGCGGAAGCCGTCGCTCCTGTCATAGAGGCCCGCGATCGCGTCGCACTCCTTCGCGGAAAGCAGTTTCGGCATGACCGCCCAACCCAACCCTGTGCGTCGAGATCGGCGAGACGACCGACCAGTCGATCGTCTCCGCGCAATCGTTCACGTTGCGAGATTTCGTTGCAGTGCTCATGCCACGCCCTCCCGGTTGATCAGCTTCCTCTTGCGCTGCACGCCCCAGCGGTAGCCCGAGATCGACCCGTCGGCCTTGACGACCCGGTGGCAGGGGATCGCGACCGCGAGCACGTTGGCGGCGCAGGCCGCGCCGACATCTTGCGCGGTGGCAGGAAGCGGCAACGCCTTGGCGATCTGGCCATAGGTGGCGGTCTGCCCGGCCGGAACGTCGCGCAAAGCCTGCCAGACGGCCTGTTCCAGAGCCGAGCCGCGAATGTCGAGCGACAAGTCCAACCCTTTGTGTGGCGCATCGAGGAAGGTGACGACTTGCGCAACCATCCCCTCAAGCCCTGCCTCATTCGAGCCGAGTTGCGCGTGGGGGAAGGCGTCGGCCAGGTTGCGGCGGAGCGCGTCGCGGTCGTTGCCCATCAGGATGGCCGCGACGCCCGTGCCGCTGGCCGCGACCAGCACGGTGCCGAACGAGAACTTCCCGAACCCAAAGCGGATGTCTTCCGCCGGAGTTTCCGGGCAATTGGTGATTGCGTTCATGATGCTGTCCTTCTTTCCTGTCAGGACGCACTCTCGTATCGCGTCGGATGGGCCGCACTCCGTGCCTTGCTTTCAAATCGGGAAAGCGGGGCAGATACTCGGCGGCGTCCCAAGGGCGGTCGCCGCGCAGCCGATCGCAGCGGAGAGCGTTCAGGCCGCCTTGGCCTCACGATCGATCAGCGTGCGTTTGCGCTCGATTCCCCAGCGATAACCGGAGAGCGCGCCATCGGTCTTGACGACCCGGTGGCAAGGGATCGCCACCGCCAGCGCGTTGGCCGCGCAGGCGCCCGCCACCGCGCGCACCGCCTTCGGCACGCCGATCGTCCTGGCGATGTCGGAATAGGTGACGGTCGTGCCCGCCGGGATGTCGCGAAGCGCGGCCCAGACGCGCTGCTGGAATGCGGTGCCGCGCACGTCGAGCGGCAGGTCGAGCCCGATCCCCGGCGCCTCGACGAAGCCGACCACCTGCGCCACCAGCGTCTCGAAATCGGCATCGCCCCCGATCAGTCGGGCGCGCGGGAAACGGTCCTGCAGATCATGGACCAGGGCCTCCGGATCGTCGCCGATCAGGATCGCGCAGACGCCCTTCTCGCTCTTCGCCACCAGGATCGAGCCCAGCGAGCACTCACCGATCGCGAAGCGGATGGCGGCATTGGCGCCGCCGGCGCGGTAGTCGGTGGGGGTCATGCCGAGGATCTCGCCCGACTTCTCGTAGAAGCGGCCGCTCGAGTTGAAGCCGGCACCATAGATCGCCTCGGTCACCGTGCTGCTTCGGCCGAGTTCGTCACGAACCTTGTCGGCACGATGAGCGGCGGCATAATCCTTCGGCGTCACACCCGTGACCGCCTTGAACACGCGGTGGAAATAGCCCGGGCTGAGGCCCGCCGCCTCGGCCAGCTCCGCGAGCGGCGGGGCCTCTTCGGCCTGCTCGATCAAGCGGCAGATGCGCGCGACCGTCTCGGCGTTCTGAACGTCGGAGGAAGGCTGGTCGGGTTTGCAGCGCATGCATGCCCGAAAGCCGGCGGCCTCCGCGTCTGCAGGGCTGTCGTGGAAGCGCACGTTCTTGGGGTTTGCTGTCCGCGACGGGCAGGACGGCCTGCAGTAGATGCCCGTCGTCGCCACCGAGTACCAGAACGTCCCGTCCGCCAAGTTGTCGCGTGCAACGACACGGGTCCAGCGCGGGTCCAACTCGGTCGCCGTCCCCGCTCTACCTGCAACGAACGTGCTCATCATTGTTCCTTCCCGAGTTCCTTCATCTGCCGCCAGGATGCCGTGCCTTGGCGCCGCCGACACTCCGGCTCTTGCTTTCAAATTCAGATGGGGCTGGAGCGGCGGAAATCGAACAGCTTGCCACTCAGCGCAGCCGCGTCACACCCGCGCTGTCGAGTAGCCACGCCTCCCGAATGGAGCAGTGCAGTTCGATTCGATCCGCCACTCTGGTCGTGCCAGGTCGCGAGGCCCGCCTCGACCGTCCAGTGCGGCGCCATACCGCGCGCGGGCAACCTGCGCGTCGGTCAATTCGGGCGACCCGAGTGCCGCACGGCGCCGCTATTCCCGGGTCATCGTGTCCAGTCGCCAACGGCGATCAGGATCTGTTTCGTCAACTGATCCGGCTGCGAGAAGTAGGCGGAATGACTGGCATCTATCGTGAGGACGCGCTCACATGGAGTGGCCTGGTACATCCGCTTCTGGGCTCCCCAAGAGACGGCACGATCTTGGGTCAATTCAATGTAGAATCTCCGAATCCGGCCGAAATTCTCAGGCGTCGTCCGGATCGGCGTCTCGGTCGGAGAGTGCGGGCCGCGCGGTTCCGGTGTGAGCAGAGCATACGAGAGCGCCACGTCCTCGTCGGAGCAGTCCGCGTAAAGCGCTTCGCGAAATGCCGTACGCTGCAGCATGTCCCACCCTGCCTCGCGGTTGACGTCGACACTCTGCTTCGCCCAGAGCAGCGAGTCCGGGGTCGTGAGCCCACTGGCCTTCGCCCCTGCTCTGAGCCAGCGGAGCGGTGTCACCGATGGGAGGGAGATAGGAGGCCAGATAGACGAGCGTCCGTATCCGCTCCGGTCGTGCCTCGGCAGCCTGAGCCGCAACGATTCCGTTACGACTATGCACAACGAGCACCACCGGCTCCGCCGCCGCGTCCAGGATCCGTGTGACAGTGTCCACGTAGTCCTGCATCGTGAGCTGACCCGGCGGTGTCCAATCGCGCCCGTGGCTAGGCAGATCGGGAACGATGACCGTATGGCCGGCCGCTTCGAGACGGGCGGTGATCTTGTACCAGCACCATGCTCCGTGCCACGAACCATGAATCAGCAGGTACGTACTCATTGACTTTCTCCTCGGGTGATCGTGATTGAATGGTCTCGGAAGCCAGAGGACGGGCCGCTAGCTAGCAATGAACCGGACCGGGGGGCGACCCCCGGTCCGGTCATTTCTGGTGCCCGTTGGGTTCGATCAGGCCGCGCGCATGAGGCCAAGCTGCTGTAGCGCGGTCACCCCATCGTCCAGACCCATTTCTTCTGCGATCTTGCCGTTCTCGACACGAAGCACGGTCGTTCCGGTAAACTGCATCTTCCGGCCGGAGGCCGCCGGAAGGGAGCCGATGAGAAAATCGCTGAAGGCGGGGCCGGTGTGGGTGCCGCCGCCCTGCCAACGGCCGACCACGAAGTCGCCCTCGGCGATGAGGTCGGCCGCACCCTCGAAATTGAGATCGGGGAACGCCTCGCGGAACCCAGTCATGAATGCCTTCACGTCCTCACGACCGCGGCGCGGCGCGTGCAACGAGTATTGCAGGAGCATGTCGGGAGCGGCGAGCTCGTCGACGATATTCGGGTTCCATGGGTTGCCCCAGAACTCTTTGAACCATCGGCCTACGATGATCTTGTTGTCCTGTTCCTTAGCCATGATGAATTCCTTCTTGCTGCCGTTGCGGGAGAGCCTGCGGATGACGGCATGTCCGCTGGGTCTGGCGCGAGAAGTAGGCCGCGGGAACGCAAGCGAAACTCCGGTTATTGCCCTGGAATCCGAATTGTCGGGATTGAGGGCCGGTGAACCCGCTGGAAAGGCGCAGCCCGTGGTTCGTCCTTGCCTTCGCCGGGGCATGCGTCTCGGGATCGACCTGCGGGTTTCTGCAGGGGCGCGGGGCATTAGCCGAGATGGTGGAAGCGGCGTTCGCGGTGCAGGAAGTCGAAGCCATGGAAGGAAGAGCAAATC